>NZ_LMJV01000001.1:0-1135000 GCF_001429445.1 Bacillus sp. Root920 | reverse complement strand
CCTCCGAGACTCTTACCTTGAGGCTAGCCCTAAAGCTATTTCGGAGAGAACCAGCTATCTCCAGGTTCGATTGGCATTTCACCCCTACCCACACCTCATCCCCGCACTTTTCAACGTGCGTGGGTTCGGGCCTCCATTCAGTGTTACCTGAACTTCACCCTGGACATGGGTAGATCACCTGGTTTCGGGTCTACGACCACGTACTCATGCGCCCTATTCAGACTCGCTTTCGCTGCGGCTCCGCATCTTCTGCTTAACCTTGCACGGGATCGTAACTCGCCGGTTCATTCTACAAAAGGCACGCCATCACCCGTTAACGGGCTCTGACTACTTGTAGGCACACGGTTTCAGGATCTATTTCACTCCCCTTCCGGGGTGCTTTTCACCTTTCCCTCACGGTACTGGTTCACTATCGGTCACTAGGGAGTATTTAGCCTTGGGAGATGGTCCTCCCGGATTCCGACGGAATTTCACGTGTTCCGCCGTACTCAGGATCCACTCTGGAGAGAAYRACATTTCAGTTACAGGGCTGTTACCTTCTTTGGCGGGCCTTTCCAGACCTCTTCGCTTATATCATTCCTTTGTAACTCCGTATAGAGTGTCCTACAACCCCAAGAGGCAAGCCTCTTGGTTTGGGCTGTTCCCGTTTCGCTCGCCGCTACTCAGGGAATCGCATTTGCTTTCTCTTCCTCCGGGTACTTAGATGTTTCAGTTCCCCGGGTATGCCTTCTCATACTCTATGTATTCAAGTATGGATACTACTCCATTACGAGCAGTGGGTTTCCCCATTCGGAAATCTCCGGATCAAAGCTTGCTTACAGCTCCCCGAAGCATATCGGTGTTCGTCCCGTCCTTCATCGGCTCCTAGTGACCATTTCTTACTTTAGAAAGAATCACTATGTGTGATGAACTTTGCATTGCATTCAATGTGAATGTATTACTTATTGTTATCTAGTTTTCAAAGAACACGTTGGTGGAGCCTAGCGGGATCGAACCGCTGACCTCCTGCGTGCAAGGCAGGCGCTCTCCCAGCTGAGCTAAGGCCCCATAACCATTTCTTACTTTAGAAAGAATCACTATGTGTGATGAACTTTGCATTGCATTCAATGTGAATGTATTACTTATTGTTATCTAGTTTTCAAAGAACAATCCTGTCTCKCTAGAGACATGTTTTGAAGGAATGATCCTTCAAAACTAAACAAGACGAAAACGYACGCTGCTCCATATATCCTTAGAAAGGAGGTGATCCAGCCGCACCTTCCGATACGGCTACCTTGTTACGACTTCACCCCAATCATCTGCCCCACCTTCGGCGGTCCATATATCCTTAGAAAGGAGGTGATCCAGCCGCACCTTCCGATACGGCTACCTTGTTACGACTTCACCCCAATCATCTGCCCCACCTTCGGCGGCTGGCTCCATAAAGGTTACCTCACCGACTTCGGGTGTTGCAAACTCTCGTGGTGTGACGGGCGGTGTGTACAAGGCCCGGGAACGTATTCACCGCGGCATGCTGATCCGCGATTACTAGCGATTCCAGCTTCACGCAGTCGAGTTGCAGACTGCGATCCGAACTGAGAACAGATTTATGGGATTGGCTAAACCTTGCGGTCTTGCAGCCCTTTGTTCTGTCCATTGTAGCACGTGTGTAGCCCAGGTCATAAGGGGCATGATGATTTGACGTCATCCCCACCTTCCTCCGGTTTGTCACCGGCAGTCACCTTAGAGTGCCCAACTRAATGCTGGCAACTAAGATCAAGGGTTGCGCTCGTTGCGGGACTTAACCCAACATCTCACGACACGAGCTGACGACAACCATGCACCACCTGTCACTCTGTCCCCGAAGGGAAAGCCCTATCTCTAGGGTTGTCAGAGGATGTCAAGACCTGGTAAGGTTCTTCGCGTTGCTTCGAATTAAACCACATGCTCCACCGCTTGTGCGGGCCCCCGTCAATTCCTTTGAGTTTCAGTCTTGCGACCGTACTCCCCAGGCGGAGTGCTTAATGCGTTAGCTGCAGCACTAAGGGGCGGAAACCCCCTAACACTTAGCACTCATCGTTTACGGCGTGGACTACCAGGGTATCTAATCCTGTTCGCTCCCCACGCTTTCGCTCCTCAGCGTCAGTTACAGACCAGAGAGTCGCCTTCGCCACTGGTGTTCCTCCACATCTCTACGCATTTCACCGCTACACGTGGAATTCCACTCTCCTCTTCTGCACTCAAGTTTCCCAGTTTCCAATGACCCTCCCCGGTTGAGCCGGGGGCTTTCACATCAGACTTAAGAAACCGCCTGCGAGCCCTTTACGCCCAATAATTCCGGACAACGCTTGCCACCTACGTATTACCGCGGCTGCTGGCACGTAGTTAGCCGTGGCTTTCTGGTTAGGTACCGTCAAGGTGCGAGCAGTTACTCTCGCACTTGTTCTTCCCTAACAACAGAGCTTTACGATCCGAAAACCTTCATCACTCACGCGGCGTTGCTCCGTCAGACTTTCGTCCATTGCGGAAGATTCCCTACTGCTGCCTCCCGTAGGAGTCTGGGCCGTGTCTCAGTCCCAGTGTGGCCGATCACCCTCTCAGGTCGGCTACGCATCGTCGCCTTGGTGAGCCATTACCCCACCAACTAGCTAATGCGCCGCGGGTCCATCTGTAAGTGACAGCCGAAACCGTCTTTCATCCTTGAACCATGCGGTTCAAGGAACTATCCGGTATTAGCTCCGGTTTCCCGGAGTTATCCCAGTCTTACAGGCAGGTTACCCACGTGTTACTCACCCGTCCGCCGCTAACATCCGGGAGCAAGCTCCCTTCTGTCCGCTCGACTTGCATGTATTAGGCACGCCGCCAGCGTTCGTCCTGAGCCAGGATCAAACTCTCCGAGCATATCACACATGCGTTGCTACACGATGTAGCGAACTTAGCATGTGATCAYTTCCTGCCTCGCCAGTTTGACTGACTACCTATGAAGTATCATAGGATTTTTATAAAAACTCGAATTAACAGGTACGTTTTGTCTTGTTTAGTTTTCAAAGATCATCTCCGCCGTCTCTCAGAGGCGACTTTATTAATATAACATTCTATCAAGATAAAGTCAACAACTTTTTTCTTAATGTTATTTATCAACCGCGCTGTTTCAGCGGCGAATACAAATATAACACCTTTTGAAAGAAGAAACAAGTATTTTTTCTAAATAATTTATTTTTCCTTATCTCTTCCTATATATTGATACAAATGCTGCTTATCTCGGGAATTGTCTATTGTTGATCCTGCAGGTCTTTAGTATATTTATAATAGATTGAAACTAAATAACCGCAGGGGGAGCTTTGTGCTGAGAGTGAACATTCGTTGTTCTGACCCTTTGAACCTGTCAGTTAATACTGAAGTAGGAATGTGGAATCACTTGAATACATACGGTGTATTCAAATCGATATGTTTTTCTATGAATAACATACTCATCCTTACACGGTCTCTCCTTGCTCAATTCATGAAAAAGGAGATTTTTTTATGCAGCAATCAAATCAATTGGTACGACTGATGGAAATCGCGATTATGACTTCACTTGCACTTGTATTAGATTACTTATCAGGTCTCTTTTTAAGAATGCCCAATGGCGGTTCTCTTGCGCTGATTATGATTCCCGTCATTCTCATGTCTATTAGATGGGGAATATCTACCGGATTTATCATCGGTGTGTTAATCGCAGGTCTTCAGCTGATGAATAGCCCGATTATCGCTACACCTGTTCAAGGATTCCTCGATTACTTCGTTGCATCTGTTGTCATTTCTTTAAGCGGCCTGTTTTCTGGACTGATCAAAAAAGCCATTCAGGATCAAAAGCGAAAACAGCAATTCTTCTATATTACCCTAGCTGTTTTTATTGCTAGTTTCTTCAGGCTGCTGACGTTCTTTATTTCTGGCGTCGTTTTCTTTTCTCAATATGCACCGAAAGGAACACCAGGATGGGTCTACTCTTTAATTTATAACAGCACATATATGGTTCCTTCATTTATTATTTGCAGTATTGTTCTTTGTATACTTATCCCAAGTGCATCCCGTTTGGTTTTTCCTCATCAAAAATAACCGGCTGATTTCAGCTGGTTATTTTTTTATGCATAATTTGCTGCTCCATGGAATCTATTAATAGTAGAAGATTTCATGCTGGAGGTACGACAATGAGCCCTTACTCCATTATGCTGTGCTGTTATATTCTCAGTCTTGCTTATTTTTTGGCAGGTTTCTATGAAGCTTTAAAAATAGCAGGCGTGAAAGGAAAAGTAGAAGCTTCACCGTTTATTTCTTACATGTTGCTTGCTGTGCTCTTCACTTTTTTCTCTCATTATTACTGGAAGCTGACGATTTAATTCGCTGTACATGGTTATTCAATATAGACAGCTCCCATCCATACCCTATTTCATTATGGTTCTCGCCAGCCAGCTCGAACTGGCTGGTAACGACAAAACTAGGTTGAAGTTTTTGATAAAATTGTTTTGCCGAATTTTGTTCAAACACCCATAGCATCAACTTCTGATACCCTTTTTCTATTAAATAATCGACACCTTTAGCAATTAAGGCAATACCCGCACCTGATTTCTGTTTCTGTTGTAATAAATAGATGGCATATAGCTCTCCATCATATGTAGAATAACGTTCGTCACGTTGTTTTCCGAAAGAAGCAAAACCAAATACGCCATCTGCATCTTCTGCGACAAACGTCCCTTCAAGTGACCTTCTTCTCCAGCTCTCTTTCCGATCTTCAATGTTTAAACCATCTAAATACTCCTGCGAAATAATCCCCTGATAAGTCGTCTGCCAGCTTTTCACATGAATCTCAGCGATTTTTGGAATATCCTGATGTACCGCATGTCTCACCTTCATCCGCGCCACTCCTACTCACTGTTTTTATCCTATTTATATTATGATAAATTCTTATTTTTTAAAATTCAATCAATAAAGGATATCCGTTGACATTTTGTCAACACACCTTTATATTGGGTACGACTTCTTCTATAGAAGAGTTGATACATAATGAAAAGGATGGCGTAGAAAATGGATATTAAGACAACAGAGCTTGGGCAAATTTTAAAGGAAAAATTGCAGCAACGCTCTCTATCTTTAAGAGAGCTCAGCACATACACAGGAATCGATAAAGCGACACTGTCCAGAATCATGAATGGAAAAAGAAAACCCACTTTGAATCATCTGCAGCGGCTTTCAGAATCTCTGAACATATCATTAGATCAACTATTGACTGCTTCAGGGTATCCAATTAAAAACGAAAAGGCGCACGGTGATACGTTCATTCAAGCGGTAGAAGAGATTGAAAAAACCCTAAAAGATCAAGAGGTCTACGACGGTACGTTTAGTCAGACCAAATTGGAACAAAAGTTAAACGAATACGAAGTCTACAGCCAAACAGCTGAAGGAAAAGAAACGATTACGGCAAAGTTTGAAAAAAAGATGAAGACGCTAAGCGGCGTCGGACCATTTCTTGAGCAGTTGAAAAACATGTACAGTTTATTCATAAATGGACGGGGGACTCCTCGAGAATTGATGCTGATGGGAGGCGCACTCCTTTATTTCATTATGCCTGTTGATTTAATACCAGATTATATTTTTCCGATTGGCTATATTGATGACGCTGCCGCCGTGCAAGTCATATTAAACCAACTGACAAATAGGGCATAGCAGGAAAAGAAGCCATGAAAAAACAGTACAGCATTGACTTCGCACTTTTACTCACTGTTATTTGTTTATTTGTCATCAGCCTACTAGCTGTTTATAGCGGATCGGGACAGTATGAAACGCAAGATATGCTTTATTTCGTCAAAAGGCAAATTTTCTGGTATATCGTCGGTTTCGGTCTCATGGGAGCAGTTGCCTACTTTGATTATGAGCTGCTTGAGCGTTTATCTTTTCGGTTATTTGCAGGTGGTATTTTTCTCATTATTCTTGTGCATTTTTTCGGAACGAGTCAAAATGGTTCCCAAAGGTGGATCAGCTTCGGTTCAATCAAAATTCAGCCATCAGAGTTCATGAAAATTTTTGTGATCCTGCTGCTTGCGGCTGTCTTGAACCAATACAAGCATCAGCGATTTTCTTTTCAAGAAAGCATCATTCCTACAACTAAAGTCATTTGCTGGACGATCGTCCCTTTTTTCCTCATCTTAATTCAGCCTGATTTAGGAACAGCGCTCGTGATTTTATCCATTGCCTTTACACTGATGCTTGTATCAGGGATTTCGAGCAAGATGACGGCTGCATTAATGGCTGCTTTTCTTGCACTTCTTGCCTTTTTGATCTATCTGCACAATCATCATTTTGAGCATTTTACGAAAATCATTAAGCCTCATCAGCTTGATCGCATTTATGGGTGGCTCTCTCCTGATGAACTTGATTCAACATACGGGTATCAGCTGAAACAATCGATACTCGGCATTGGATCAGGTCAATTATCAGGAAGCGGTTTTACAAAGGGGCAACAAGTACAAGGTGGCAATATCCCTGAAGCCCATACGGATTTTATATTTGCCGTCATTGGTGAGGAGTTTGGTTTTATTGGCGCCTCTCTTTTGATGTGTCTGTACTTAATGATGATTTACCGAATCATTCACGTGGCTATGCACGCTAATACACTCTATGGATTATACATATGTGCAGGTGTCGTTGGGCTGATCATGTTTCAAGTTTTCCAAAACGTAGGGATGACAATCGGTTTAATGCCTGTGACGGGACTTGCACTTCCTTTTATCAGCTATGGAGGCAGTGCGCTATTGACCAACATGATCGCCATTGGTCTCGTGTTTAGTGTCAATCTTAGATCATCATCCTATATGTTTGGTCGCAATTGGGGTTGAAGATGATGACATTCCTTTTATCCCATCTCAAAAGAATCGACCGCATTCTTGTTGGTACGATTGTATTTCTCTGCTTATTTGGTTTACTGATGGTCTACAGTGCAAGTTATCCTTTAGGAGAAGTGAAGTATGAACAGGGCAGCTATTTCTTTACCAAACAATGGCAATGGCTCGTGATGGGGGGATTCTTTTTCTTCATTGCCGCTCTTCTCTCTTATCAGATTTATCGCAAATGGATGAAGTGGCTTGTCTTACTGTCATTGCTATGTCTCATCCTTGTCCTGCTTCCTGGAATTGGTGTTGTCAAAAATAATTCACAGCGGTGGATTCATCTAGGTTCTCTCATGCTCCAGCCTTCTGAAGCTGTGAAACTAGTGATGGTGATCTATTTTGCCTATGTGTATGCGAAAAAACAAGCGTATATTACATCTTTTAAAAAAGGTGTAATGCCGCCACTCATTCTTTTAGGGATTGTTTTTTTATTGATCTTAAAGCAGCCGGATTTAGGCACAGCTGTGTCTATTTTATTAAGCTGCGGCATTATTTTATTATGCGCTGGACTGAAAACGCGCCATCTTATTTTGCTGGGATGGACTGCCGCAGCGGGAATCACTTTTTTTGCTGTGACAGCTCCTTACCGTTTAAAACGGCTGACTTCTTTTCGTAATCCTTTTCAGTATGAAAATGGGGATGGATATCAGCTGATTCATTCGTATTTCGCGATGAATTCAGGCGGGCTGACGGGAAATGGCTTAGGCGGAAGCATTCAAAAACTGGGCTTTCTTCCTGAAGCCCATACGGATTTTATCATGGCCATCATCAGTGAAGAACTGGGAATCATGGGAATTTTGCTTGTGATTGGTGCATATCTCATCATCATGTATCGAGCCATGCGAATTGTGCAAGCTTTACACGACCCATTTGGAAAACTGTTAACGATCGGGCTCACGTTTCAAATCATGATCCAAGCAGTCTTTAATCTAGGAGCTGTCTTCGGGCTTCTCCCCATTACAGGCATACCTCTTCCCTTTATTAGCTACGGCGGGTCTTCATTGGTGTTCATGATGATATCAGCAGGTATTCTCGTGAATCTTTCTTCATATGTAAAAAAGAATCCATATCGGGCGCATGCCAAATAGACACCTTCTGATGGAAGGTGTCTATTGATTTTATTCTTCTATTTGAGTATCAGCGATCTCTTTTTTTCTTGGTTGTTTGATTTCATTTGTCAGCTCTTGAATGCTTTGCTTCACATTGCCTTTACCAGAAAAGTTCTCAATAATTTCTTTCACATCTATTCCAGAGGATGCTTTCAGGCTTTCTTGCAGACTAGACATGAGGTTTGTGGCATAGCCAGTGACTTTATTAGCACCGCTGCCTTCCCCGTTACCGCCCGTATCCACAACAGTAATTTTATCAATGTTAGAAAGTGGTGCAGATACTTGCTTCGCATATTCAGGTAGCATTTTCACAATCATATCAAGAATGGCTGCCTGACCATACTGTTCGAATGCTTCAGCGATTTTCTCTTTCGCTTCGGCTTCTGCAAGTCCTTTTAGTCTAATGACTTCCGCTTCTGTTTCCCCTTTCGCACGATCCGCTTCCGCTTTAGCAAGCCCATCAATTCGGACTTTCTCAGCTTCTGCTTTTGCCATTGCTTCGATGCTGTATTTCTTCGCATCTGCTTCAGCGAGGCGTTTCGCTTTTTCCGCCGCAGCTGACTGCTCAACAGCATAACGGTCCGCATCTGCTTTCTTTTTCACTTCAGAATCGTATTGACGTTCACGACGCTGAATCTCTTTTTCTTCTAATTCAATTTGTTTCTGACGCTCAATGATTTTGACTTGCATTTCTTGTTCAGTTACGTGCTGTCGGTTACGAGCTGTTTCTAGATCGTACGCTTGGTCAGCACTTGCTTTTGCCGTATCCTGTTCACGTCTGAATTCTGCTCTTTTCAGCTCATTGATCTTTTCTGCTTCAGCGATTTCAGTAGCACGCTCAAGCTCAGATTTCTTCGCATCTTTATCTGCTTCCGCACGTTTGATACGTGTTTCTTTATCTGCTTCAGCTGTTGCAATATCTGCATCGCGTTTTACTTGGGCAATTCTTGGTTTACCTAGAGATTCTAAATAGCCATTTTTATCACGAACATCTTTGATCGTAAACGATACAATGACAAGACCCATTTTCGCTAGATCTTGAGAAGCGACACGTTGTACTTCTTGAGAGAATTTCTCTCTGTTTTTATAAATCTCTTCAACTGTCATTGATCCTAAGATGGATCGAAGGTGGCCTTCTAATACTTCTCTTGCTTCGTTTTCGCGGTCTTCTTTTGTTTTCCCTAAAAATTGCTCTGCAGCAGTCGCGATTTCTTCAATCGATCCGCCAATTTTAATGATGGCTGTTCCATCCGCCATGACCGGTACACCTTGTTCGGTATAGACTTCAGGTGTTGAAACGTCTAGCTTGCTAGATAGTAAGCTGAGCGGCTCTGCTTGTTGAAAGACTGGAAGTACAAAAGTACCGCCGCCTCTCACAATCTTAATCTTGTTTCCACCTTCATCCACGTGGACATTTTTACTTCCTAGGTAACTTCCTGTGACGATTAATGCTTCATCTGGACCTGCTGTCCGGTATTTAGAAACAAATACACCAATAAGTGCAATAAGAATCACAAGCACAATTCCAATGATCACTAAAATCGTTGTTCCTGGCATAGCATTCCCTCCTAGATTTCTTTATTTGGTATAACAGATAAGACGCCTTTGTTTACTTCGACAACTAGCACACGGGTTCCATATGGAATCTCCTCTTGGTCGAAACTGACAGCTGGCTTTGAGATTTTCCCGCTATTACTGATTAACAGCACTTCTCCAAATCCGTCTTTTGGAACAGATACAATGATCTCCCCAGTTCTTCCTTTTAAATCGGCCTCCGTATAAGAGAGAGATTCTTCAGCAGAGGAAAGCGGGACTAATACAAATACATTCAAACAGGTCACAAGGATCACTGCGAGGATGGCAGATAATACTGCGCCAAGTCCACTTCCTACAATTGCTGTTTTTTCAGAGATAAACCCTCCAGCCGAGAAAAAGGTAAGAAATGCGAGGATCAATGTTGGTTGAAGGAATGGAACAGGGATCGCTTCAAACAATCCATCAAATACATCGCCGAAAAAGACGAAAACAAGTGTCAGGATTCCTGATATCATTAATATGTATAAATACAGCGTCTGAAGAGGCAGCCCGAA
This sequence comes from Bacillus sp. Root920, assembly GCF_001429445.1. Taxonomy (NCBI): domain Bacteria; kingdom Bacillati; phylum Bacillota; class Bacilli; order Caryophanales; family Bacillaceae; genus Bacillus; species Bacillus sp. Root920. The sequence continues at coordinate 1,124,899 of NZ_LMJV01000001.1, read as the reverse complement.
CACATCCATCTTCCTCACCCTTTCTTCATGAAATGAACATCTTTTGTTTCATTTAGACCTCACCCACCTCCAATGTATTCCTTCTAACAGGTAATACGAACCACTTTTGTAAAGGTTTCATATTTCATCACAATTCTTCAAAGGGATTTTCGGATAGCTCAAGAATGATTGTCATGTACCATTATGTTAAAATTTGATCTTGAGGTGATGAAGAAAATGAGTTTATTACATGAAGCGAGACAAGAATTGTGGCACGAGCTGCAAGGTTTGAGCGAAGAACAATTGAACCAAAAATTATCTGATGATACTTGGAGTATTCAAGAGGTAGCAGATCATTTAAAGAAAATGGACCTAGTTGCAGCAAAACATCTAGCAGCTGAGGGTAAAAAAGCACCAATTAAAGAATATGAACCAAAGCCGGTAGAAATGGCAGAGGACCGTTCGAAAAAAGCCACTGCGCCTAGTATTGTTGAGCCTGAGCGCAAGCATGTAACACCTACACATTTAAAGGATGAGCTCGATACTGCACGTGAGCAGCTCAATCAAATTTTATCAACATTTACTGAGGAAGATTTCAAACGCGTCATTGCACACCCTGTGTTTAAAGAGCTATCCCTTAAGCAATACCTTGATTTTATCGGTGCACACGAAAAACGCCATATTCATCAAATCAAAGAAGTTAAAGAACAACTATAGACATAAAAAAGACTCCCTTTTGGGAGCCTTTTTTCATTGTTACACCGTTTTAGGTGTTAACTCAAAGCAGCGAGCATAAATCCATTTGTACGCTTTTTCGTTTAAATCTCTTGGGTTTCCAACTGTTTGCGGATCTTTCATCGCTTCTTTAGATAAACGATCAATCATATCTTTTGATACACCTTGTTCTTCTAATGAAGGAACTTCTAAATCCTCCACTAAATCATACATCCAGTTCACAGCTGCTTTGGCTGCTTCCTCTGTTGTCATTCTGCTTGTATCAATCCCAAACGCTTGCGCAATTCGAGCGAATTTTTCCGGATACCCTTTCCAGTTATACTCCATCACTGGTCCCATCATCGCTGCAACACACTGACCGTGAGCGACAGGAATAATACCTCCGAGTGTTTGACTCATCGCATGTGCAGCTCCAGCTGATTCACTTCCATAAGAAAGCCCGGCAAGCATCGCAGCTTGTGCCATTCCATATCTGGCTTCTAAGTCCTCGCCATCAGCAAAGGCACGGCGAATATAATGAGCAGCATATTCAATTGCCATGAGCGCTACCGCATCTGTAATCGGCTGAGCAAATTTCATCGTATAGCATTCAATCGCGTGAGCAAGCGCGTCAATTCCAGTCATTGCTGTCACATGAGGCGGCATGGACACATGAAGCTCTGGATCAATTACTGTTAGATGAGCTGCAATGAGAGGTCCACCAGTATTGAATTTGAATTCTCTTTCTTCATCAGTAATGACCGCCCACTGCGTTACCTCTGAACCTGTACCAGCTGTTGTCGGAATAGTGGTTAAAGGCGGGATTCTATTTTCAAGCGGTTTTTTCCCCTCTGCCGCTTCGTAATCAAGGACTGAGCCTTCATGAGTTGCCTCTACTCCAATTGCCTTTGCTGTATCCATTGAGCTGCCGCCGCCTACTGCGACTAATCCATTACAGCTTTCTTTTTCATATAAAGCAGATCCTTCGTTCACTAGACGGACTGGCGGATTTGGTTCTACTTTATCAAATAGTACGACATCGATTTGCGCTTCTTTTAATGAAGCAATGACTGGGTCCACCACGCCGGCTTGATAAATACCAGGGTCTGTTACAAGCAATACTTTTGAAACGCCGTACGCTTTCACTTCTTCCCCAACATGTTTTACTGCACCGTTGCCGTGTTTGATAACAGTCGGAATTTCAAATGTGTGGAATTTCTGCATGCTTTCAATTTTCATATTTAGTGTCATAAAGAATCTCCTCCAAATGCTTAATTTTTATTTAAACCAATGAACCGCTTCAGGTTTTGTATTTCGATATAAATGCTTCAGTTCCGTATATTCTTCAAGTCCCGTGCGTCCTAATTCGCGCCCAATGCCTGATTGCTTGTAGCCACCCCAAGGTGCTTGAGCGAAATAAGGATGGAAGTCATTGATCCAAACCGTGCCCAATCTTAATTGTCGAGCCACTCTTTCGGCCTTGCTGATATCAGAAGACCACACAGCTCCTGCTAATCCATAAATCGTATCATTTGCCAGCTTGATGACTTCTTCCTCTGTACGGAAGGATTCGACTGTCAGGACAGGTCCAAAGACTTCTTCCTGCACAATCCGCATATCTGACGTGCAGCCTGAGAATATGGTCGGCAAGTAGAAGAACCCATTTTGCAGCTCCTCTGCGTCAGGTCTTTTTCCGCCTGTCTCTAACTTAGCGCCTTCTTCTAAACCGATGCTGACGTATTTTTCTACTTTTTCTCGATGCTCAGCTGAGATGAGCGGCCCGCTCTGGGTGTCTTCATCAAAGCCGTTGCCTAGCTTGATTTTTTTCGTACGCTTCACCAGTTCTTCTAAAAATTCATCATGAATAGATTCTTCCACCAGCAAACGTGAACCTGCTGAACACACTTGCCCTGCATGGAAAAATACAGCATTCATCGCCTGGTCAACCGCTACGTCTAAATCAGCATCTTGAAACACAATATTCGGATTCTTTCCGCCAAGCTCAAGGGCTATTTTTTTCACATTCCCGCTGGCTCCCTGCATAATTTTCTTACCTGTTTCAATACCGCCTGTAAATGAAATCAAATCTACTTGATCATTCACAGCAAGCTCATCCCCAACGGTTGCCCCAGGTCCAAGCACTAGGTTTGCAACGCCTGCTGGAACGCCCGCTTCTTTCATGAGTTTAAATACTTTTATTGTGGTGAGTGGTGTGATTTCACTTGGCTTTAGAACGATTGTATTTCCCGCCGCAAGTGCAGGAGCGATTTTCCAGCTTGCTTGAAGCAATGGATAGTTCCAAGGAGTGATTTGTCCGCATACACCGACAGGCTCTCTGACTAATTCACTTTTCGAGTTTGAAATTGGTGATGCAATGATTTCCCCGCCATCTTTATCAGCCAGACCTGCGTAATATTGGAACACGTTCGCAATATCGTCCATATCTGCTTTGCTTTCCTCTAATGTTTTGCCTGTATCAAGCGATTCCAATTTGGCTAGTTCATCAAGATCACGTCTAATCAATTCAGCTATCTTAAACACAATATTTCCTCTTTCAAGTCCAGGCAGGTTTGCCCAGTCCCCTTGATCGAAGGCTTTTCTCGCTGCTTTAATGGCTAGCTGCGCGTCATTTCTAGATCCTTCGCTGACTGTCGCGATCACTTCTTGATTGAACGGATTGATGATATCCCGTGTGTCGGTACTTTTAGCGCCAACCCATTGTCCGTCTATAAATAGTGTTTGACTCATAGAAGGAACCTCCTCTGATTCTCTTTGGTAAGTTTGTTAAATAAAAATTTAACGTTTTGAATATAATTAACTTATCATGTTCGAATTTTTCTGTCAAAGGGAGATATGCTTCATTTATTTTGACATTTTGTATTCTTTCGTTAACATATAGTCCATAAAGATTTTTTTGAACGGATTGAATTTTCTTAATAGAAAGCAGGGACAAAATGAAAAAGCAGGAAAAACCGCAAGCAGAAGATCGTATTTTAGCTGCTAAAGATCTAGTCATTGATTCCATAGCTGAAACGATGGATCTCTATGGCATTACACGAAGTGCAGGTATTCTATATGGAACGATGTATTTAAATGAGGAAATGACACTGGATGAAATGCGTGAAGAGCTGCAAATGAGTAAGCCGAGTATGAGCACGGGTGTGAAAAAGCTTCAAGACATGAATATTGTCAAAAAGACGTTTCACCGTGGCCGAAGAAAGCACAGCTTTGTTGCGGAAAAAGACTTTTTTAAGTTTTTCACGAACTTCTTTCCGCAAAAATGGGAACGTGAGGTCGAGGTCAATTTAGCGGCAATTGAAGAAGCGCAAGAGCGGCTTCAAGAGGTGTCGCGTGATGATCAGCTGGAGGAACATGTAAGAGAAGAAGCGCAGCAGCTCATTGAGCAGCTTGAAAGCTCAAAAGCCTATTATGACTGGCTGAGACGATTAGCCCATTCTGTTCATTCTGGTGAAATTTTTGACTATATTCCGATTGAACAGAAAGAAAAATAGACGATGTGTTTACGTTTTACAGCTTGAATTTCACAGGAGGATTGATTATAATAAATTATGTCGTCATACTTCGGGGCATTAGCTCAGCTGGGAGAGCGCTACGCTGGCAGCGTAGAGGTCAGCGGTTCGATCCCGCTATGCTCCATACGAAAAACCATTCTTGTAAAATCAAGGATGGTTTTTTTATGTACATATCTCTTACAGTTCTGTTTGTTCTTTGTTTTTTCTTAATAACCTTATGATGCGATATGTAATCACAGAAAGATAAGTTAGAATGAGAAGATTGTGTAGGACACAGGGAAATCGCTCGTCATTCCGTGATAAATGAAATAGATGAGCAGCACTGACAGCATGATGATCTGGAACAGTTCTTTTTTCATTTTCTCTCCTCTCATGATAGGGATTTGGCCGATTATATCACAAATGAAGTCAATTTTAGTTAGCTATCAGCAAGGAAGCATTTCCTCACTTGCTGATAGCTTTTTTTATAGATCATCACTTCTTCTGTAGTTGTTCGATTTTGTTCTTCGTCTTCGGTCCGTAAATTCCGTCTGCAGCTAAGCCGTTCATGAGCTGGAACCGCTTGACCGCATTCGCCGTTTTCGGTCCATAATAGCCGTCAATCCCGTTGTTTTTTGCCCCTTTGTCTGGGTAATAATAGAGGGATGATAAGGCTTTTTGCACGGCAGTGACTTGAGGGCCTTTTGTTAAGGGCTTGGTGACTTTTAAAATGCCTGATGGCAGATTTGACGATTTCTGTTTGGAAACGGGTGTTTTGTGGCTCAAACTTTCTGCTTGAACTGGTTTTCTTGTACTTTTGCTGCCGGTATGCGTTGTGGCTATTCCAGCTTTAAACTGATCCCACCGTCCGAGAAGTTTCCTTGGACATTCTTTCCCGCTCCAATGTTTATGAGGCACTACATTTGATAAAGGAATCCCCAAATCTTCTATCAGCTTTCGAATGAGCCATTGGGCATTTTCAACTGCTTGTTCAAAATTGCCGTCTGCATTTTCACAAATTTCAATTCCAATTGATTTCATATTGCCGGTGCCTCTGCCATCCCCTGCGTGCCAGCCGTTTTCGTTTAACGGTAAATGCTGATAAATCACCTGATCATCAACGGTGTAATGCCAGCTCACCCCGGTACTTGAACGTGCAACAAATGCTGCATGACTGGCCGCATTAGCACCTTTTGCACTGTTAGATGTATTATGCACTGTAATATAGAGCGGCTTCATCGTGTTTCCTGGTCTGTTGCGATGTTGTTTTGGAATCAATGCTTGAATGATTTTTACCATGTCGTTTCTCCTTCAAGTATTATTTTGTTAGCCCTCTTTGTTTCAGAGCATCTTTTTGTAATTGGCCTTTGTAGGTCACATAATTGTTTTTAAACCAAGCGATAACCGCTGTGACCATAGTGAAAATCGTAGAACCTGCCACATATAGTGTCTCACCTGCGGTTTGTACTTGCTCCTCACTAATCGGAAGCACCGTCTGTCCAAACATGACAAGCGTTTGATTGATAAGAGCAATAAAAAGAAGCACTGTGCGAATCACAGTGCCTTTGTCGAATGTTTTCATGATATTTACCTCCTATTTTAAATTCCGTTCAATTTTGTCAAGCTTGTCGATCACGACATCATACTTCTCACTAAACTTTGCTAACACATCATTTTGCGCCTCGATTTGCTCATTGAGTTTGTTTTCTCTTTCCTTTGTTGTGTTTAATACGTAAAACAGCACCCAACAAAACAACACCGCAAACGGTCCTTGTGTCATTAAATATTGAGTCAAATCCATTTCCACTGCACTCACCTACTCCCTCACTTTGCGCATCCTTAAAGGAGGCAAAATAAAAACGCCTATTCAGCGTTTGTTGGATATTCTTCTTTTGTTATTTCTTTGTATTGTTTTGGCGTAATCTTCTCGAACCGAACAAATTTTGCTACGTCTTCATTTTCATAACACTTCCATTGATAGAACAATGAAATACTACGGAACCAATCCAATTAAATGACCTCCTTTTCATTCAGCAACATAATAAGTTCTGATATTGTTTTTGATTGTTCTTCTACTCTCTTTTCTGACTCTGCCAGCTGCTGAAGCAGATCAGCATTTTGCTGTTTTAATAGATCAATTTCTGATGGTGGCAGCGGTTTTGGCTGTAAACTATCAATGTATTCTTGTGTTGCCGACTCATACCATGCCCTTTTCGCTTCATTGTATTTACCTTTGTACAAACCATCTTGAGGTCTTACATCTGTATATCCTTTTGGGATGTCTGCGTCCTCTTCAATTTCTATTTCTTCTCCTGGAAGGTAATTGAATTTTTCGTCGTATTTATATATCCATTTCACTTTCATCCCTCCTGTGCAGCCATGAATTTAAAGCCGAAAGTGATAAATTCATTTGGGTTTGTTGAATTGGAGACACTTTGTATATACACATTACCATCAGTATCAATATGTGTTCTGTGTGTTTGTGGTGTTGAACCAGCACCGATACTAGATGCTACCCCTATAAAATGCATACCCTGTATAGGGCGATAACCACTTGGTAATGTAAAAGCAGGTACCTCAAAACCGATAGTACCCCCTGTAATTGAACCAATTAACTCTACCTCTCCAAATGCATTCTTATAAAATTGCACTTTTTGAGTCCCGTATTCTTTCCATCCGTTTATTATTTTTGTCGGGGACTTCCATTCTATTTGCTCTGCGCTGGTTAACAAACGTTCCCATTTTGACCATACACCATTCGCTATTGTCTTACGCCACGTACGGTTTAAGTTGTCAAAGCCAATTGCCTGCCCGTACGTACTTGTGCTATTACAAGTCCAGATCCCCCTTAACGCAGTACCAGGTCCATTGACCGGTGCATTTGCAGACACAAAATGAACTAAACCTCGATACTTTGGTAATATTTCATGGAAATCGTCCGTATTACTGATATAAACCTTCCCCTGTCCATTATTATCAGTAATAGGGAATGTTTGAATAGCATTTAAATCTGTAGATGTGAGCTGCCTTTCCCATTCAGTCCATTTATAGTCAGTCTTCCTAATTCTATAAAAAGAGTTCAGACCATTGACTGCATCATATATAGCTTGCAGCAGAGTATTCCCATAACTGATCACGATCATAAATGCCCTTTTGATTTCTTTTGGACCATTAAGACCAGCATTATAAACGAGATACATTCCTGTTTCTGTCATTTCGTTATAGTCGGTGGTTTCACTTATGCTTTTGTAAAAGGGTTGACCGTTATCCCTTGTTATTTTATGGAGCTGCCCATCGTTCCATTTATCTTTTTCAGCTACTGTCGGAATCTGAGTCCAAGTGATAGATAAATGGCTAGAATTATAGTAGAAGTAATATGCATTGCCTGATGTATCTATCGCAAAACCTGTTCCAATGTTATTTTGTCCCACTGTCTGTATCCCTCTAATGGCAAATTGTGAAGGGCTATCCTCTATTCCACTGGGCGCATAAAATGTACATGTCCCTTTGTCTTTAATTGAGTCATAAATTTTTGAACCGACAGGAATATTTATAAGATGTACTCCGTCATCACCTGTAATTTTATACAGCTGCGACTCATTCCATTTCTTTTTTTCTACTTCTGAAGAGTGCTGTCTCGAATCATTGATATGATTAGTTAATTGTTCTGATATACCAGTGTCGTTATGAATCAGTATTTTCAACATATCGTTGAATAGATCAGCATGAGCTTTATCACTCGTTTCAAAAGAACGAGGAGTTTTTATATCCAATGTGTTCTCTCCTTTCTACAACTCCATAAATTGTTTCAATGAGATTGAGGATAATTTATGATTTAATGGTTGATTAACCTAAGCCGCCGTAATCACCTTTTTACGGTAAAAAAATAAAGCCATTAGGCTTCGTATTTGTCTCCTGTTATGTCTTGATAGTCATCTGCCGAGATCCAGCCGATGCTTACATAAAATGCAATGTCCTCTGGGCCGTAACATTGCCAGTCCCAAAATTGTTTGATATCTGCTACAGTTGGAAACATCATTCTAAAGTCCCCCCTGTCTGCATAGCCAATAGCTGCGTTAATTGTTTAGATAATAAAGCATTTTGTTTCTTTAAAAGTTCTATATCACTTGGCGGGAGAGGGGCTGGTTTTAGGCTATCTATATACTCCTGTGTCGCTGATTCATACCATTGTTGTTTTTCCACATCAAAAGCTGCTTTATAAAAAGAGGGATTATTGGGTGGAGCAATTGTTGTGCATTGATCTGGAATGACATAATTACCTTCCTCATCCCTTTCGAACACTTCGATAGGTCTGACCAATTCATTTTGATGGTTGTACTCATAAACTTGTATCATACTATCACTTCCTTAATTTAATGGGACGACTGTGTCTAAATAGTAGCCAGTTACCCCACTGTTATTCACTGCATGTAAACCAGTTAGTTTTAGCTCTCCTGTCTTATATATATATAGTTTACTATGACCCGTTGTGCCTGATACTGGGACTGATACTACTATGCCTTTATCGGGTAGGCCTGTATTTGGAATACTTCCACAGATCACTTCTCTATTTGCTATCAGATGGCCCCTCAACAATAATAAGTTTCCCCATTTAACATATTGAACCGGTCTGTCTCCAATAGAGGAACCATTGGCTAATGTGACATCTAGCCACTTGACACTTTCAAAATCGGCATCAGTTACTATTTTTTTCCACCCTTTGAAAACACCGTCAGTATGAACAGTACCAAACCAATGAGTGTTGTCATAACTTCTAATAATATGAATGGTCTTTCTACCATTTACAGTTTCTAAAATATCGATATTAAACCAAGAAGAATCATTATCGACAGGCATATTTAAAACATTAGATCCAACAGCAAAGTAAAATCCGGATGGCAGCGTTAAAATATCAGTACCTATTGGCATTGAAAGTCTTAATCCCTTTGAGTTTAATAGGTTATGGTCATTGAGACGTTTCCAACCGCTCCACTCTTGTTGGGTACCAGTTACATCAGTTGTTGAACGGTTAATATAGACATCTCCTGTATTGTTTGCACCGATGACCCAGCCGTAGGTATTTTCACTAAAAACAGACAAAGCCCTCATGGAACTTCTTGTCGGAAGATCTGGATGTGCTTCATGGATGTACCATGAGTGAACTCCCGGCAATTTTATCAGCTTATCTAAAATGCTAGGATCATCTGCATTAATTCTTTCAAAAGCCTTTCCATCATCAGCAGTGATTTTAGACAATTGTCCTGCATCCCATTTGTTTTTTTCATTTTGAGTCGGCATCTGCACCCAGTTGATTCCAATGTCTTTTACATAATAGGAAAAATAAAATGCATTGCCTAATGTGTCAATTGCGATTCCTACACCAATATTGTTTTGGCCTACAAGCTGGAAGCCTCTTAATGCAGCGTTCCCAACAGCAGGAGAATCAACTACTCCAGATCCTCCTGGGGCATAGAATGAGCAGGAACCTAGCGCTTTAATTCCTTCATAAATACTGCCGCCGGCAGGGATATTGATCAAATGGGACCCGTTATCATTTGTCATTTTATATAGCTGCGATTCATTCCATTTCTTCTTTTCTGAATCAGAGACGTGAGGGTTTGTATCTTCTGCATGATGATAAATTTGAGCTAATAGTTCTGTATCATTTTCAATCAAGATCTGTATCATCTTATTAAATAAATCTGCATGCGCTTTGTCACTTATCTCAAAAGAACGCGGTGTTTTTAAAACCATCTTTCTCCCCCTTATAAAGTTTTAAAGTGATTTCAACTCTTTTATATCAAGTAATATCTGTGTCATTTGTTTGGTTAAAAAGGCATTTTGCTCCTTTAATATTTCAAGGTCATTAGGTAATGGTTTTGTTTTTAGGCTATTTATATACTCTTGCGTAGCTGTTTCCTCCCATTTCCGTCTTTTGGGGTCAAATTTTGCAATATACGATTCAACAGGAGGAGGTACATCGGTAAAACCCTCAGGAATTTTTTCATGTTCATTGATGAGTTTCTCTTCACCAGGAACATAAATTAATTGATCATTATATTTATAAATCCACATTTTAGTACCTCCTATAATGTACTGAATTTGATTAAAAACGTAATGAATTCTGTAGGATTCGCAGAGTTAGAGGATAATTGTACACATACTCTTCCGTCGTTTGTAATAAATGTCCGATGATATTGAGGTATTCCAGATGTACCAAGACTAGAAGCAACCCCCACATAATAAACAGACTGTTTCGGGCGGTATCCCTCTGGAAGGACAAAAACAGGGACTTCACCTAAGGCACCATCTCTAACAGCACCGTTTATCTCCACTTCTCCCAAAGCATTTTTACCGAAACGTATAGGCAGCGCACTTGAACTATATTGTTTCCATCCATTTAACAGTCTAGGTGTGATCCATGTAATTTGTTGATCAGCTTCACTCAAATTACGTCTCCAACCTTGCCAGCCTAAATTTAGATCGAGATAATTCGTAAACATGTTGTTTTTGTTATCAATGGCAATAACCCATCCATAAGTTCCTTTATTATTACTATCAGACGAAGTGAAATGATAAAACCCTCTGGCAGATGACTCAGAGGGATTATCTTTTGCACCAGCCACAGAATAAAAGGTGCCGAATGTTTTACCAGTTTCAGATATTTTATCAAGAAGACTATCTGCTGCATCTACAGATACACGAACACCTCCTGTGTCATTAGTAATTTTAATTAATTGACTTCCATTCCATTTATTTAAATCGTTTATACTCGGAAGAGGTGTCCAAGTAATAGTCGTATGCCCATGATTGTAATAAAAGCTGTATGCCTTCCCTGCTATGTCTACTGCAAAGCCTGCCCCTATGTTATTTTGGCCTACTATTTGCATGCCTCTCAGTGATATATTTGACGATGATGGAGAATCTTCTACTCCAGAAGCTGCGTAAAATGTACATGTTCCTTTATCCTTAATTGCATCAAATATTTTTGAATCTGCTGAGACATTGATAAGCTGCATACCATTATCTGCAGTTATTTTATAGATTTGCGAGTCATTCCATTTTTTCTTTTCTTCTTCAGATGCATGTAAGTTCATATCTTGAGTGTGACTTGTAAGCTGTTCTAACAGTCCATTGTCGTTTTCAAGCAAGGTTTGGACCATTTCGTTGAATAAATCAGCATGAGCTTTGTCACTAGTTTCAAATGTTTTCGGTGAATTTATTTCCATTAAAATCCCTCCATTAATAAATATCATCAATCTCAAAAACAAATTCGATGTCGCCATCTTTTTGTTTGTCTGTCATGGTGCGGATGGCGGTGAATTTACCGTCTTCGTCGACAAGTGCTAGTTCGTTGATCACTTCTCCTGCCAGTTCTCCTTCCGCGATCGTGCAGGTGTAGCGGATTTTTGCTGGTTCCATGAAAGTAAACGAATCAATATTTTTTTGAACTAGTTCTTTTTTGAGTTTTTGTTCAGTGCCGTCTAGTGAGATCGGTTTTCCATCCTTCGTTCCCCCATTTCCAAAGGCCATTTTGACGACTTTTGTGAGTTTTGTTCCTTCAGCTCTTGCCTTTGCCATTTGTTGACGTGCATACAGTGTTGTTACAGTTAATTGATCAGCCATTGTGATCCTCCTTATAAATCTATTTTTTTAGAAGTTGCTGCTAGCATTTTTGATCCGTCCAGCGGAACAGATCCATCGAGAATCCAGTAATGATCCTTGATCAGTAAGCTTCCACCCTGCTCAGTTTGGACATGTACTGGCAGACGGAACGTCATCTTCTTCTTGGTTTGATGCTGGAGATGATTTTTTGTGCGTAAAGTCAATGCCGCTCCTTGCTTCGTTTCATGTACCGCTCCAGTCATGACATAGTTCATGCGATATGCTGTTTCTGACTGATGTTGAAGCGGCATTCTCATGTTTAATGAGTGCCGAAAACGAGCAGGCACATCCGTTGTCCCTCTCGTTCCGCTGAGATAAAACGTACCATTTAAGACAAATTCACCATTGAGTAAAATGGGGATATGATCGAAAAAACCCACTCTGCTGCGCAGTGTGAGCCTCCCGTGATGATCATTTTTTTCATGTACATCAGTATGATGAAAAGCCGTGAACATATAAGCCAAGTGTGCGGGTTTTAACGTTTCAAGTATTTCGACAATATATCTCGTGTTTTGCAAATCATCTAGGTTCACACGTAAAGCGAAGTGATAGCGATTGGTTGTGAGACGGATGACAGCACTTGGATTCTTGAGAAAGCGATTGACTGATTTCTCTAATGAAAGGTACGTGATTGGGGGAATATTTGACATCATATTGAGTAAGCGTGCCCTGCGCAGTTCAATTGAATCATCTGATTCCCGCTGCACCTTCAGCATTCTTTCCCATCTATTCAATCCCCATGTCGCTGTTAAAGGAAAGAACTGATCCGTTAAGTCAAAAATAGATTCGTCCAATCCCTCAAATTCCGGTGCCTCTGTCTTGAGCAGGTGATCAACTTCATAAATCTCTGTAAAATATGGCGGCAGGTAGTTTTTCATTTCATCCTGTTTGCTCAATAACCTTCACCTGCCTAAGACGCGGAATCTCAATGTCCTGTAATACTAAGTTTTTCGACTCCCCATTCAATAACACATCTGCATAATCTGACACACTTTCTGAATGGTACAGAATATCATTTAAGGCGGACATTCGAATGGTACTCTTTTCAAATGCGATTGATTTCAACAGTGTCTTGACCTTTTCTTCTATTTCTTTCTGAGCGCCTTCAAGGGTCCAGTCCATTTGAAGTTCGACAGCCACTTCTATGTCGATATCCAGCCATTTGGCGCTTTCAACGGTTGCTTTCGAGCCTATAGGCGCTTGTCCTTCTCCTTCACCTGGCACTGGGTCGATATATTCCTGTACTCTTTTGACAAGAAGGTCTGATGCAACATCTAGATTGCCATCTGTGATGACAATTTTGACTGTCCCTTCTCCGTTCCAAAGCGGGAACACTTTCGCTCTGCCAACACCGGGCACTTCCTCAGCCCATTTTTTATAATGCGCCCTGTTGGCACTGACAGCCTCCCGCCTCGCACGTATTAAATATCGATCATATAAAGAAGCGTCATCTTCCTCCTCTTGACCTGGTATCACCAGTTCTTTCATCTTAATCGATTCAAGTCCTGGAATTGTATCAAGTGACAGCAGCGGCTGATCTGTTAATTGAACATTGCCAGCTTTACCAGGTGTCTCGCATTCTAGCGTGCCATCCTTCGAATATTGGAAATAAACGTCTTCAATAAAAAAACGTGAGCCAGCTGGAATGTTGATATTTTCTGGCTGAATGGCCGCAGACCAAACCGCTTTAGTGGCTGGTTTTCTTTCGATCCCTACTTCAGCAGCCCGCCGATCTAGAAACTCTCCTTGTGCTGTGTCTGCAAAGACCAGCTCAAACACTTGGTCAAGCCAAATATAGGACTGGGCCAGTTCAGCGGCAGCAGGTGCCAAGGCATTCCAAATGACGCTGTTTTCTCTTTTATCTATATCATCTGGCAGTCTATCCAGCATTCTTTCCATTAATGCTTCGTACGTCTGTTCCTCAAACATCGCCCTCCATCACCTCCTCTATTTCTAATGTGCCCTCATCTGTAACAATCGCTAGTTTGACATGAAACGAGTCATTTTGTTTTGTGACCTCTAACTCTTCAATATGATCAATCCGTTCGTCAACGAGCAGTGCTTCCTCTAGCAGCCTTGGAATCTCCATTTCTTTGTATTCATCTGTAGCTTCTGTATCCGTCAACAGCTCCTGAATTTCAGTGCCAATGTCGTGGCTGTAGATAGGATGTGCATACCTCTCTGTCCTAAGTGTCATATAAATAAATTGCCGGATTGCCTCAATACCTGAAATGGTTTCGCCTGTCAGTCTGCCAGTTTCAAAATCTATTCGATACGTCGTTGAGGTTTCGACCTCTTCATCTTCTTCTATTTCCTCGATTTCTTCCTCTGGTGAAAGTGCCATGTTCATCACCTCCCTTACAATTTGTCGATGATGTAAAAGGACTGGCCTCCTGCCATTGCAAGCACCATAATACTGTCTCCCCTTTTCAGCTCATCATCCTCACCCTTATTTAAGCGCTTCGGCCAAATCAGTAATTCTTCTGGAATGATCAGCTTATGATTTTCATTTAATCGGATGCTCAGAGGGGAAACTGCCGTGACTTCTCCGATAACAAGATCAATTGGCGATTCTGCGTCTACTGCATTCACTGCTAATCGTTTAATCGCTTCACTTAATCTCACGCTTGATCACCCTTTGGCATGGAATTTTTCTCAACAACATCAATGGTCATGGTGTGTTTCACCCCACTGAATTCATGTTTGTCTTGATCGATCCAGTAAGTTTTTTTTACGTTGATTTCAGGAATTTTCAAATAGATCGGGAGACCGCTTTGCAGCTCAGGAATTCCTAGGGCTTGTATACTTTTGACTTCTTGTTTGACGCCTTTTTTCTCTGCCAGCCGTACTTTGGCTCTTTTTTGCAATTGCGGCTGGTTGATTTGCCCAGTGACTGTCTCAACATGCTGTAAAATACCGTATTTATTCTGACTGGCTTTATCCTGTTCAATCACCACAATCTCGGATTTACTGCCTTTTTTCTTATTCTTCCCCTGTTCATCAGCAGACGTACGCATTTTGACACGAGTGGCTGTTTCTTCAATCGAGGTGCTGTATTGATAGCTGATGAGATTGACGCCTGATTCAATGACCCAGACGTCCTCTGGATCAGGCCAGGCTCTCAGCCCCATCTTGCCTTTAGCAGAATAGATTTGATAGTTTCTTCCTGTTTGCCGCTTCGTTTCTTTCAATGCTTTCAATATCATGTCATACAAGCTTGTATCATTTTTAAACACTAGTGATTTTATGACATGTCCTGTATTGGAGATGGAGGTCATTGGAATTTGAAAGTCAGCTCCAATCCGCCTTAAGATTTGATCTGCTCTTTGATTTGAAAAAACATAGACATCTTGGTTTTTCACCAAATATTGAAGCATATCGTATGCGGTAAAGGTCAGCTTTCCTTCAACCGGCGTCCGGGAAAAAACGATACCCCTGAACAGCTCTTTCCCTTTCCATTTAAAAAGAACCGTGTCCCCTTCTGAGACACGGTAATATGTTTGACTGCCTTGCTTTGTGATAATATTTGCCTGAATTGAGCGAGGGGCTTGATACCTTTGCCCCTGAAGTGTCACACTCTCTGTGACAAGCTCATACATGGTGCCGCTTCTGATGGCAAAAAGCTCAATCAATGCCAGCCCCCCTTATTGTGGTATTTTTAATTTTTGTCCAGGAAAAATCCAATGCCCTGGCTGCTTAATATTGCGTTTACTTCGTTTAATCATCGCTGCTTTATTGGCATTCCAAATACGCCGCCATTTTGTACTGTCACCATAAAATCGGCCTGAAATGGCCCACAGCGTATCCCCTTTTTTGACGGTGTACATTTTTGGTGGTGTTTTTGAAGGCCGCTTCTTTTTCGTTTGTTTTGCTTTTTTCTTTCGTTTGATTTTCCTAGGCGATGCGGTTTTATATTCCTTTAACTCGATCGTAAATTCACGATCTCCAATATCATATGACCCTTCCTTGTGGGTAAAGCTTTCAATGCTGCACGTCATATTGATTTTTGTCCCAGTTACAATCAACCGAACAGATTTCTTTGAACGCATCATTCGTTCAATTTTCGCGATCGCATTCTCTGGTGATGGAATGCTTTTATATTCAGCAATCGGCGAATATTTCTTAGGAAATAATGAGGTGAATGATACTTGTTTCGCCGATGGTACGTCAATAAAGGTCAGTTCTCCAAAAGAGGCGACCTTTACCGTTTCATTTTGTACGTTATTTGTGATTTCGAGTTCGGATGGAAGGACAGGGAATCGCAACTTGTCCTTTCCTTGGGAAATCCACAATTGATACACTGATTTACCCATCAATTACGACCCCCTTCGTTCCTGTATGAATCTCTACTTCTAGTTCATCTACAAGCATTTGTTTAATTTTTTCGACTAGCGATTGCTGATCTTGTCCATTATGGAAATGCTGATCTCCATTGAACTGAATCGTAATCTGTTTATTACCTGACGAAGTTGTACTGCCAGTAGTCTGAGCTGAGGTGACTTGCTGCATCTGTGCTTCTGGTAAAGGAGCAGATGCATTTGATGGATCATATACTTGCATCCCAAGTGCCTTGGCTGCCTGCGTCAATAAATACCTTCCGCGAATGCCTCTTTCTTCAGGAATAATCCATTCGCGTTTATTTCCTTCACCGACTCTTGCAACCTGCTCTTGAGTAATCAATCCGCCATTTGCGTAGCCTTTATAAGGTCCGCCTCTTCTCATACTTCGTAATCCCGGCGTGTTGAAGACTGTTCCATATCTGCCCTTAATGTAGTTAATGGCTGCTACGGCATTATGAATTGGATTCCAAATGTCATTCATGCCCTTGCCTTTATTAGCATTAAACGTCGTTCCTATGGTTTGCATTAAGCCTTTAGAAGGTGTTCCCTTTTTGGCGTTGGAATCCCATAAGTTGATCGCTCTCGGATTTCCACGTGACTCATGCTGCGCGATGGTCATCAGACCTGGAAGCCAGCTCATTGATGTGCCAGTTGCCATGAGAGCTGCCATCAGCCATTGCTGAACACTAAGACCTGAAGCTCCCATACCGCTGAAGGCACCGATTAATGAACCGGCCTGATTTTCAGCAAATTTTTTCACATCAACTGAGTCGAGCCCTTTGACAACACCGATTGATGCAAATTTCCCAAGACTCATCATGACGCGTGAAGGGGAATGAATGTCTAATTCCTCTCTAAACGCCTGTTCTACTTTCTTCGCCATTTCTTTGGCCGCTTGCGTGACTTCGCTTCCTTTGGAACGCATGCCGCTGTTAAAGGCGTCAATCATTCCAGAACCCCAGCCTGGTGATTCTTGTTTTGCTTGCAGGAATGGTTGTTTGATGTTTTGATCTACGTATTGGCTCGTGCCAATTGATGTGGCATTTTGGCCTGCTGCAAAACCACTAACCGTTCCAGAACCCCAAGTGGGTGATGCTGTCATCACTTGTTGGTAGGGTGCTTTTACACGACTTTGTAAAAAGCTATCTGTTCCAGTTGGTGTCATCTGCTGACCGTTTGCAAAGGCAGAAACCGTTTGCTGACCATACTTTCCTGAGTCTGATGTCAATTGACCAAAAGGCTGCTGAATATTCTTTTGTTTCCATTGATCAAGAGAGATGACTTTACGATTTAATCCTTGTTCAAAATCGTTATTAAATTGCTCGCCAATGCTAGAGGCTTGAATGTTCGCATTCAATGAGACTGATCCGCCTCCGCTCATTGAACCTACAGAAAATGATGGAGTTGTAGGTGCTGGGGAGCTTGACACTGGATTTCCTGCCGCTCCGCTTGGTACAACAGACATTCCAAGTTGAGAAGCTGCCTGTGCCAGCAGCATTTTTCCGCGTCCTCGGTTATTTTGAGTTGGAATAACAAATTCGTTACCAGCTTCACCGACCCATGATAAGGTTGGCTGGGTGATATAACCGCCTGTGGCGTTATTATCAGCACCTCCAAAGACATGTTTCAATACAAAATCAACCCCACCGCCAGCCTTATCAAAAATCTTTTTGACCCAGCCAAACGCTTTAGAAAACCCATCACCAATAGCTTCTGCTACTTTTACAATTGGCTTTTGAATGTTTTCCTCAAACCATTTGGATAATCCATCCCATATATCTGTCACAACTTTATACGCTTCTTCAAACTTTTTACCGAAACTGTCTTTAATGGTTCCTACCGTATCTACAAGTGGATTCCACACATTTTCCATAAACCATGTCGATACAACTCCAAAGATTGATTGTATCTTTTTCCATGCATTTGATAATGCTGTCCAAATTCCTGTAGCGACTGTAACAACTGTGCTGCTTAGCGGCGTCCAGACGTTCTCGATAAACCAGCCTGCGACTGCGCTGAACGTTTCTTGAATCCATGTCCATGCATTGACTAGACTTGACCAAATGGTCGTGGCTACTGTAACGACTGTACCGCTTAACGGCGTCCAGACGTTCTCGATAAACCAGCCTGCGACTGTACTGAATGTTTCTTGGATCCATGTCCAGGCGTTGACTAGGCTTGACCAGATGGTCGTGGCTACCGTAACGACTGTACCGCTTAACGGTGTCCAGACGTTTTCGATAAACCAGCCTGCAACTGTACTGAATGTTTCTTGGATCCATGTCCAGGCATTGACTAGATTTGACCAGATGGATGATGCTACTGTGACAACCGTACTGCTTAATGGTGTCCAGACATTTTCTGTGAACCAAGTCGCAACTGTTGACCAAACTTCAACAATTTGGTCTTTGATTTCAATGGCTTTTTGGCCAATCTTTTCAAATCCGCCGCCATCAAACCATTTTCCGATCGTTTCACCGATAGATTCGCCGCCCATACTTCCAGCGATGCCGCCTACTAGACCACCGATGGCTGTACCTACTCCTGGCACTACGCTTCCAATAGCTGCACCTGCTGCTGCACCTGCCATCCCGCCGGCGATACCGCCTCCAGTTGTACCGATCTTTTCACCAGCATTCTCTTTTTTCATACCGATTAAATTTGTTGCACTAAGTAAACCACCTAGAATAGGTACTTTCTTTAATAATTTACCGCTCCCTTTACCGATATTTTTCATCGCATCCCCTAGTCCACTTAACCCCTTGCCACCTTTCATTAGACCCGTAAACCCGCCAACTGAAGCTGCGATACCCGCACCTTTCTTTAGTCCACTAGGGATTTTTCCAAATAATTTACCTGCATTTGTTTTCAGTTTCCCTAATTTACTTGGAGGCCTTCTATTCATTTCGGTTCTTGATGTGGCATTTGGATTTGTTGATCCTCTCGGTGAACGGCCATTTTTCGCTTTAGTAGATCCTCGGCTGCTTATACCTCTTGCACAACAAGGGCAACAACTACTGCGAAACAAACCTTTTCCACCTCGCGGCTTAGGCTGCGTTTTAGGAGCTGAATTAGATGGTGCCGTTGTTGGTGCCGTCGTTGGAACTGTTGTTGGTGCCGTCGTTGGTGCTGTTGTTGGCGCCGGAGTCGTACTGTTGTTTTCACTTGATTGATCACTTGTACCAAAGAGGCGATCTAATCCAGTCTTCACCCATTGATCTAGTTTTTCTTCAGGATTAAATTTAATCTTCTCTTTAATTCTTCCGATCACATCTTGTTTGTACTCTTCTATTTTATTTTCAACCCAAGGAAGTGCTTTTTCATCCCAAAACTTTCTAGGACTCAATTTTTCCTTCACTTTGTCTGCAACGTCACCTGCATATTTTTGAATTTCATTTAATCCTTTATTGGCAAAGTTCTGTAGCAAACTCTGTTTAGGTTCATCCGTTTTAGCTGACGGACTAGCAGCCTCAGGCTCTTTTTTTATGGTTTTTTCTTTCACAACAGACTCTGCCTGATCTCGTTTTTTCAATTTACTTTTTGCATTGTCTTGAACAGACACTCTGATTTCGTGTTTGGACATCGTCAAGCTTTTGAGTGTCTTTTTGATTCGTTGAATTGCAGCGGTGGCTTGGTCAACCATGTTTAATCTCATATAGTACGTTCTGTTGATGAGCTGAAGGATTGATTTTTTGATCGATGACATTTTCGCTGACAATTGATCGTTTAGTTTAAACGTCAGCATAATGGGACTTGTCCCCATTTGTTTCAAACGATCTATGTTGGATTTAATGACATCCAGCCCCTTCGCTTGAAAGGATATGACCAGATGATTTGCAATCATATTTAACTGATTGTTCAATGCTTTTAGATCCCGATAGATTCCCTGATCCAGTCTCATTGAAAATACTGAAACTTTCCGCAATGATAAAGTGAGGTTTCTTAATTTCTTTTCATCCATTTCCAGACTTATTTTCACTGGTTTTCTAAATGGTTTGAGCTGTTTCTCAAACGTTTGAAATCGTTTTTGAATGCGTAATAACTTCTTCGACACCCGGTCTTCTAATTCAAATCGTGCTGTAAGTTTCGCCAATTATTTACCTCCTTTCTTTGCTTCTTTTTCTAGCATGTCTAGCTTGTAGCTGATGAGTCCGAAAAGGAATGCTTTGAACGGTCTTGGTGATTCGTATAATTCCAGGAGTTCAGATGGGGAGTAGTGAAGCTCGTGCATTGCGTAATATAAAAACACTGCTTCTTTATCCCCATCTTTTATTAGTTTTTTGCTGCTTCTTCTAAATCTTCAATTTCATCTTCGAATCCGTTGATTTCGATCGCTTTGTTTAACCAGTTCGCATATTCACCGCCGACTGACAGGACCCGTTTTGCTACTTCAACTGGATCTTGTGTGCTGTAGGCTTCTCTTAATTCCTTTGAGCGGAAATCTGGATAAATCGTCGATTCAATCGCAATACGTGCGTAGAAGCGCTGGCTGTCTAAGTCTTTCACACGTCCTCTGCCTTTGACATTTTTGAAGGTTGTGTTTTCTTTTTCCAATTCATCAATACGTTCAGTTGTAATAGCTTTAAAGACAAAAGGAATGACATTTCCTTTTTTATCAACAAAACGCTTAGAAATCGGTACTTTGACTTCTTCCGCTTCTACTGTTTGTCCTGGCATAAAAAATGAAAGATCAAATGTTTGTTTTTCACTCATGTTTAAAAACTCCCTTTGTTATGTTTTTTTGAATGCAAAAAAGCACATCCATTTTTGAATGTGCTTTCCAATCTTTTCATGTATAATTTAAATTGTACAATTGAACGGCTTGCTCAAGGGCGTCTGACTCATCCCCGATAGGAAGGGGGTGATGCAAATGTCAACATTTGAAGCGATTTCCCTTATGCTTTTATTCGGGATGTTTATCTTTACTTTGTTGACGTATATAGACAAAAAATAGACTCCCCTTGAGCTGTGGAAGGTTAAAGGGAAGTCTACCTAAAGAACCTATTCGATAAGCCAGCCCCTTGAAGGGCCTCATTGTACATTGCCGGGATGTTAGAGCATCCTGGCTTCTTTTTATTTTATGCAAATTGCTTTGCAAGTAAACATATTTTAATGAATCGAATACAAGACGTTACAAGACGAAATGAAGACGGCATCAAGACGGTTGTATTACAACTGCATTATAGCATATTCAGCTGTTATTTAGCTAATTAATTAGCTAATTTCCTCCACTTTTCTTAGAATGTATTCTTCAGTTTTTCAGGCAGGTCAAAGTCCTCGAATGTGAAAGGAACTTCTTCTTCAAGTGCCTCTGAATCAACATCCAATCCAGCGATTTTAGCAGAATCAAAGTTGACATCAAATAATGTCACACGCTCAGTGCCACGGCCTGATGATTTATCGTCAATTACCGCTTGAAGAGTGAAATATGGATCTTCTCCTTTTTTCACATAATTGAGCATTAATTGAACGAAACGGGACGTAACTTTATAGAATGTTGCCGTTCCTGTTCCATTTGCTCCCGTTGTTTTATGGCCAGTCATTCGGCGGCCCATGACGTTGACTTCTGATTTGTTTTTCTCCACGTTTGCTTCGAAGGTTTTGATAAATGCAAGTTCCTCACCTTCTAAGAAAAGACGACCTTCTTTACCTGAAATTGTATTTTGCGCTTTAAAAGCCATCTTACTTCACCTCCACATTGAAATAGAATTTTTCTGCTGCATCTACTGGCTGAACCGCTAAATCGATGATAAATCCATCACGATCTTCATTGAGACCGATCACGATATCTGTTTCTGAATTAAAGCCTGTAATACCGCTGCCATCTTGAAGCTGTGTGAGATACTGGGTAATCAGTGTTTTCACAAGCTGCACACCATCATCTGATGCTGGAATGTCATTGCCATTGGCTTTACGTAATTTAATCAGATTTTTTAATTCGAATGTTAAATCATTGTTGATCGCATCAAGCACACGAATGATTTTGTTTTTCGCCATTTGCTGGTTCTTTTCAGCTGTGAAGCTTGTCAAGGAGTTAATATCTTTTTCAACACTCACCGTGCGATCTCGCGCATCAAAGGTGAAAAGGAACTCCCCTTGAGATAATCGGTATTCGACTTGATCATTGTCAAGGCGTTCTAATGTATCGACCGCTCCTTCGTATTCAACAAAGGTCAATGACTGATTGAAATTTGCTCCGGCACTTGCACCTGCGACCCATGCTGTTGTTTGAGCAGGTGTTAGTTCTGTTCCATCTTCGAGGACAACGCCGCTTGTCACATTGATGATTCCTTCTTGGTCCGCTGCATAATTCGCCACAACTCCTTGCACCTTACGTCCTTGCTTATCACGTAAACGTTCGATAAATGAAGCGAAGGTTGCTTTTAATTGCTCACTATTATCGACTGGAAGGGCAATGACATCAAAGTATTCTGTTTCTGCTGCTTCTAGGAAAGCTGTATAATCTGCGACACTTGCCACGCCATTTTTCCCGCCGCTTAGTGCCACACCAGCTGTGATGACAGCTTCACCTTCACCAGAAAATTGAACGTATTTGTTTTTCACAAGATCTTTCACATCAGTGACAACCTGTTTATCCACAATGTCTGTTCCAAGATAAGTGATCACATCGCGTTTTGTGCTATCAAGTACATTTTCGGCGACTTGTACTGTGATCTCATTTCCTTTTTGGCCGCCATAATTTGCTGTGACTACAAAATTTTCAGCAATTTCGGCTTTGGCCGGCTCTCCTTCATTGAGACGGTAAAGCAAGACCGTTTGCGCTTTTTTCTTTGCTTCACGGAAAAGAAGAAGTGACTTATCATCAATGTTGAGTCCAACCTTTTTATTTAAATCTTCCTTATTTGAAACGGAAATAAAGGTTTTTGGTTCTCCCCAGCTCATCACAAGGGGAAGTGCCACCGTACCTCGATCGCCTAAAGTAATTCGCTGCTCTGCTGTTGTTTTAAAATTAAAGTAAATGCCAGGACGCTTTTTCTCTGTACCTGGTGTAAAAGTGCCTCCGTTCATCCTTTAAACCTCCTTGGACAAAAAAGCATCAATGTGCTTTTTCGCTTCTGTTTTTGTAATTGGTTGATGTTTGATATAAAAAAGAGCCCCTTCAAGGATTTCTGGTTTGACCCCAAAAAGATCCTTACTGTGCTCCTTCAAGGCTTCAAATGAAAAGCCAAATTCTTTTTCTTCGCCGGCTGTTTGAGCGGGCTGTGCATGTTTAGTCTTGCTCACGTTTGATCACCCCATCTGAAAAGTTGATATCTTCAAGGCTTGCCTGTTTGTCACGGTTGTACCAATAGCTGCTATCCCATGTCAGGACAATCGCTGCTACGCCTTGATCTATCATTCTTGTTTCCACTCTTTTTATGCGGACATAATCATCAAGCACCTCTCCGTCTTCACTCATCATCTGAATGATTTGACGATCAGCAAGCAATGCATCAACGATTGTTTCTGCCGCATCATGTGCTTTTTCTGTATCAATATGAAAGACTTTCACTTGCAGCGAATAAGATTTCATAAAGGTAGAGACCGTATCTGGACCACTGATCACTGTCACAGGCGGCACATAAACGGATGGCACTTGAAAGCGTTCTGGCAAAAGACGATCATACATTGTCACAGGAAAGTGTGTGTAGATATAATGCATGATTGCCCCGACTTCTTGATTCATTCCATCACCTCCCAAAATGTCGATCGAACCAGCTTTGCAGCTTTCGATCCAGCGACTGTTCAAACATTTGCTCATAGAGCATGACAGCATGATCCCAGTAGCCATTGCCATCAATCCATTGAGAGGCAAGCATCATTCCTGTACTTGCATTCGGATCATATTCAAAGCGGCTGCCAGTCCATCTGCCAGGCACCCATCTTCGCTCTCCACTTGAAGAAGTGGCATGTCCGTCATTGACATAGGAGGCATATTCAAGCTGCGTTCCCACCTCAAGTGTGAGGCCGCCTTTTGAAATGAGAAAATGATTCTCCTTATCGCCTTGTGTAAAGGATCTAAGAAGCCGGCCTGTATCAACAGCATTCTCCTTGATTAATTCATCCTGAATGATGTCTAAAAACTGCAGGCCCATGTCCTCCAGCCAATCTTGATATTCTGCCTTTAAGCCGCCATCACACGCTGTCCGCAGCTGCGAAATCAACCGGTCAAGTCCATCAATTTTCATAGATTTTCCTTCCTGACTGCTATCACTTCGATGTGATGATTTTTCACTTTTTTAGGCTGCTGTAATTTGAGTGACACGCCATTCCACACTATTTTGTCATGCAAGCGAATATCACTTGCTAAAGGAAAATGGACAAGATAGGATTGATAAATGACTGTATTCGGCTCTTCTTGCACAAGTGACTGGTTCTTTTCTATGACATAACAAGCAAGATCGGTCAAGCTGGGAGTATCAGGATAGGAAAGTGTTATTTGTAAATCATCAGCTGGAATTCCAAATTTTCCGCGGGCGGAATCCTGCTGTTCAAGATGAAAAAGATCACAGCGATCTGTTAATAGAGATTGATAGCTCATAATGACCTCACCTTTAACTTGGCACTGCCGCCGGTCAATGTTGGTTCAATGTAATCTACAAGCAGGGCATATACATAGGGTCTGACTTTGACTTGATCAGCTGCCTTCGCATATGAATAATCGCCCATTTTCTCTGACGTAAAGCCTTTCATCATAGATTCATCATCATTCAGCATGGCAAAATATTGGGCCATTTTTAATAATGCGATTCTTGCTTTTTCAGGGAGGGGCTGATATTTTTCGTTTGAGAAATCGTGACCTACGATCTGAAATACCGCAGCTTCTGCTTCGATAATATCTGCTGTCAGTCTTTCCACAGATCGATTTTTCACACGATCAAATACAGAATAGGCTTGCAGTTCTTCAGCAGAAATGATCATGGCCTGCCGTCACCTACTCTTTCACTTTCATCACTTTTGCTACAGCATCCTCTTCCTCAAATTTACTGTCTAGCTTCGCTGTGAGGACAATAATAAATTTACGGCTGCGAATATCTTTTTCTACTTCAATTCGAATATTACGAGAGAAACCTACGATAATATTTTTAGGGTGTGTCAGCAAAATATCTGATACGTCTGTTCCCGCTTCGTCATATGGCTGCATATTGGCAAGACCTTTGACCGGCACACCAAATGCAGAAGAAAGTCCGCCTTGAATGGCCGCATCTCCAAGGCCTGTCTGACGGTTTGCTACTTGATCCTTCCATTCAACTTCTAAGCTTGGGGATGTGTAGAAACGGAAATCCTGAGGTACACGTAAATATTTTGATGGCATCGCTTTATAAGCTTGCTTAAACATCTGGCGGCTGATTTCCGCTCCGTTTGCATCTACGATATGAGAGACTGCTTGTTTTCTCACGCCATCCATTTGAGCTAAAAATGGATCTGCAGAAGTCGTATCGCCATTGACGATGAGCTCTTCAATGTCAACGGCTGCTCGTTCAGCGAGCATTTGCATAATTGTCTGCTGAATTCCGTCTTTCTCAATATTGTTTTCAATGCTGTCATAGGTCATATGAATCTCTGCGATGACCTCTTTCGCATTTAGCTGGACAGTGCTTGTCGCTGGGACAACACGGTCTTTCGCATCAAGTGCTTTGCCTTCTTCTGCTGGGCGCAAAATACGCTGGCCAAAGCCGATTTTTTCGATTTTTTGTGAATCACTTTCCATTGGAATGATACGTGCATCATTTAAAACGGTTGGTGTATTTTGCATCATTCTAATGAATGTGTTGGATTGGGTTGCGTTCATGAGACCGCCGGTTTTTAAGCTGGCAAGTGTCATTTCGGCCTTGCGAATCAACTCTTGATTTCTCACACTGTTTCCTCCTTATTTAGGCTTATAGTAAGCCATCCCATATGGGCTTTGTACTGTCGTTTTGTGTATCGTGGATTGTTTGTTTTGACAAACCGCGCGCTTTTTCAAGCATGTGAATCCGCTCTGAAATAGGCAAAAGCTGCTGCTGAAGCACTTGCTCAAGCGCTGCTTTTTCTCTGCTGGCTGATTTCTCTAAGGAAGAAAGCTGATGACGAATCGGTGCAACGACTTGCTCAAGCACCTTTTGGACAGGTTCTTCCTCTGTTTGATCTGTTTCCTGCTGTTCTGCCTGCTGTAAGACGTTTTCAATGGCCATTTTTGCTTTTTCAAGCTCTTGTACTTGCTCCGTCGTCAAAGCGGCATCTTGTTTTTGTACGGAGGCTGGCCTTTCACCAATCGTTTGAAGCACATCCTCTGTCTTCAAAATGTCCTGCACGATTGGCAGCAATTGCTCAAGCGCTGCTCTTACGACCGTCTCATCACCATCACTTGACTGTAAGGCTTCCAGCAGATGGTCTAAAACGCTCCAAAATTGTTGTGACATGTTTGCACCTTCCTCTTTCAAAAAGAAATTTTTCAGCAAAGAAAAAAGCCCTCTCTCATTTGTGCTTTGAGATAGGAGCTGATCTTGTTCTTCTATTGCTACGATGTCCGCCGTTCCAGCCATTGAATACCCTGTAATGTGGCCTTTCTGAATTTGATCCCAAATCTCTTGGGAAGCCTTTGTTACAAGTACCCAAGATCCTTTTCGAATCAGCTCACCGCCTACCTCAAAATCAGCGGGGGCAATGTATGATTCAACAACCTCGCCCACACCATGTTGAAAATCATGCTGCTTGTCAATGTGACGAGCATCCTTCATAAAACCATGTGCCGCTCTTTCAATTTCTGTTGCAGACATAAAGTCTTGGTGTGCATCAGGTGTATTCGGTTCATACACGACACCATACACAAGGCGATGAGCATCTTCTGCCTTTGTCAGCACACTAACCTCCTTTTGAAAGTCAGGCTGGCTTTTCTTTGCCTTCATCAAAAAGAATTTCTTTTTGTTTGCGGCTCTGTCCACATAGGAAACATGCGTAATTTTTGCGTTTTTTAATTCTCTTGGCATATGTTCACCCCCTTTCAA
Source organism: Bacillus sp. Root920 (assembly GCF_001429445.1). Lineage (NCBI taxonomy): Bacteria > Bacillati > Bacillota > Bacilli > Caryophanales > Bacillaceae > Bacillus > Bacillus sp. Root920. The sequence continues at coordinate 1,097,701 of NZ_LMJV01000001.1, read as the reverse complement.
AAAAGCGCATGCGCTTCGGTTTATTTCTTCAGCTGATTCGTCTCTCGTTGAGGCTGTTGCTCGGCTGATGTCATGCGGCTTTCTAAAGGTCTGTGATAGAGATCCTCCGGCCATTCCTCTAACGTTTTCCCAAGGATACGTCCCGCTAGATCTCGCAAATCGTTTGGTGACACTGCCCCAGCCTGAATAAACGGTGTCAGAACCTTGGCAATCTCTAATGGATCTCTAAAGTCAGGTCCATTTAATAGGAAACGAACGTGCCAAATATCAAGATCCGGCAGGAAAAGGGTATTGAGTTTTCCTGTGATGAGATGCCGTTCAGGCTGAAATACCTGTTCTTCTGTTGTTTTCCGCGCCGTATCGGCTGTCGCTTTGTTATAGTCTTGAGACTCACCTGTGTAAATAGGCGGCAGGCGAAAAGCAGAGCGGATCTTGTTTCTTGTTTTTTCATCGTATTCTAAAAAGAGTGCATCTTCTTGCAAGATCTCTGCCAGAGATTTGAAGTTCACTTTGACATTTGAGACATCTTCTTCTCCAGTTAACCCTTTTTCCGTCGGGAGACCTTCGACTTCAAGCAAGAGAAACTTATGTGCATGATCAGAGCCTTCAATATCGTCCATATAATCCTGAAGCTGCTGATAGGAAGACTCAGACAGCATTCCATTTTCGACAATGATGGCTCCAGGTACATGCCGCCCTTGTTTAAAATAAAGGTAGTTCAGCTCTTCTGCCTTGCGTGCTCCATACATATTGACGATGTTGCCAATCCAGCGGGGAATTCCATACGTTCCACTGCCGATTTTAAAATGAATCACTTCTGTTGCGCGCAGCGGCTCTGGGGTGGTGTCATCGTATTTGCCTGTTTCACAATGTAAAATGCGCGGATCACCATACTCCTTGAAGAAGACTTTCTTTTCATTGATCACCTGCACATATTTACGGAATCGTTTCTTTCGATTCATTGTTTTCACTTCGCCGTTTTCTGTATACCGGAATTCAACGTCAACTGGCTCACTAAGCTTGCAAATACGGATATGGAGCGCATCTAAATACTCGATTCCTGCCGGCTTTCCCTGACCATCTCGGAGAACCTCTAAAAAACCATTCCCCGTTTTCTCCCGGTCTTCGATGACATAGCCAAGAACCACATCAGCAGACTCATCATAGTTCATGTATTTCGTAAACTCTTCAAGTCTTGTCCATTCCTTCTCTGCTGCCTTCTTTTTTGCCGGTTTCACACCTTCTGCATTAAAGTCAAAGGCGTATTCAACACCAAAACCAAAGCCTAAAATATTGGTCTTATACGCATCAATACATTGCTGAAGAATGGTTGAATATTCTGCCATGCTTTTTAATTCATTGATATTGTAAGGCGGGGGAACAATGTCATCCTTTTCGTAGGAAAATTCATCTGCATACATTTGTTTTGTATGATCAGACATGTTTGCCTTCATAATGGTAGCTTTCAATTGTTTCATTGTATGGACCTCCTCTCTCTGTTTGGACGGACACGCTCCGAGGCGGTCTGTTTCAAATCTGTCACTTCATAATCATCCAGCGCATACCAGATGGCTGATAAAGTGTGCGGATCGATTTGAAATTCATCTTCCTCTAGACGTCCATCCTTATCTGCCTTATAGGTTAGTGATTGAAGTTCATAGATGGTATATGGACAAGCATCAGAACAAATAATTTTCTTAAACCGTTTGATTTTTTTTGTATACTGCAAACGTGAGCCTTGGAACTTATGTGCCGCTACCATTTGAAAGCCGCGCTGCCGAAAATAGTGAATGGTTTTAGGTTCGGCTGCGTCAGCTTTAATCAGTTCCTTTGATTCAATGAACTCTTTCAAGTCAAGGGCTGTTTCATCATCTGTTTTCCCGCGGTCGTAATATTCCCAATAAATATATAAGTACTTTTTTTCATGATCGACAGCTAACCGAATGAGCGCATTGTATGATTCAACAAATCCAAAATCCATGCCTGCTCGTTTCAGCGGTCTGTCAATCTGCTGAATGGCTTCTAATACATCAGAATGGCTTCTCACCTCAAATTGAGGAAAAACCTTTGTGCCATTAATGCCGAAATACCCCTTCCTCGCAATGCGATAGAGATCTGGATCATACTCTTTCAGCTCATCCAGCTGCTTCACGTAGCTTTTAGGAAGGAATAGGTTATCTTCCGCCGTGGAGTGATGGTAATACGTATCCTTGATGACAACGGTTCGCTTTTTGTATAATGTTTCGTCATCTAAAACAAATCGCTTCAGCTGTTCATCTCGAAAAAAATGTCTGTACGTCCAATTATCCTGACCAACAGGATTCGTCGATAACATCATATAAAGCGGTAAAGATGGATGCCTCAGCCTTCCAAGCAGCTCTTTAAAACCTTCATAAGAAACCTCTGAACATTCCTCAATCCAAATGATCGAGATGTTGTTGATCGATTTCAATTTTTCAGGCTTGTCCAGTCCTTTAAATAAGATGCTGCTGCCGTTTCGAAACGTTAGTGCAAGCGGCGAACTTCGGCACTTTACCACATGGTCGATGCCGAGGTCGCTGACGATTTCTTGTAATAAAGAAAAGGTTGATTCGCGGTGCGTATCATACACCTCTCGAATGACAAGTGCTGTCCGCTTTTCTTCCAGCAGTTTTAAGACAAGCTTTAAAGCAATGTGATAGCTTTTAGAGGAGCCATAGCCCCCTACTAAAAATTGAAACTTTTGATTCCAATCGAATAGAAAGTGTTCAAAATGAGGATTGACTTCTTTTTCAATCAATGGCGTCATGAGTCGTCCTCTTTTCGCTTGATCATGATTTGAAGATCTTCCTCTTTTTCTTCACGCACTGCTTTTTTCGTTTTTTCAATCGTCAGTTCAATTTGCTTCAGCCTTAATCTTCGTTCATCCTTCGCATGTGCGAGCTCTTCAAACTGTTTTATTAGACGTCTGAGTTCACCCATTGCACGGGATTGTGCATTCAAAAACGTCGCATGCCGATCCCATGAAAATTGAAACGAGTATTCTTCTGAGGTAATGTCTAGTTCTGTCTGAATGCCTTCGCCTGTTTCTTCTAATGAAGAAGGCATGTATGCCGCCTTTTTCAGCTCTTTGATCATGTCCTCTTGATCTGCTACATACATGATTCGCTGCGCACGAATAATGGCTGCATATTGAATTTGAATTTGGTCCCAGATTAAATCAAGCGATGTGCGTCCATCCATTTTCTCCATGATTTCAATCGTTTCATCTGAAAGAAATTGATTGAAAATCGAGTGTGCTTGCTTTGACGAAGTTTTTTGTCTTTGCCATCCGTATCGTCTTTTCCACGATTTGACGGTATGGATCGAGACATTGTAATGATCAGCAATTTGCTGGTACGTCATCCCTTTCATATAATCCTGCTTGGCCTCTATCCGTTTATCTTTCATTTACATTCACCTGCCGCCTCCTTTTAATTCGAATGGTTCCCTCTGAAGGAATCATTTGTGTAGGGCTAGCAAACATTCGTTTGGTCTTTCTAACTATAGGTGGCAACTGTAAGACAAGCTTTAGCTGATTTATTTTTGAACAGAAAAAACACCTATTCAGCAGCTCTGAATAGGCGTTCTTGTACTTTTTTGGACATCTTCGTCCGCGCTCTTTCCATATGTTTTTGGACAGTTCCTTTTTTGACATCCAGCATAACCGCAATCTCGCTAAACGATAACCCTTGTGTTGTGTGCATAAAGAACACGTCCTTTTCTCGATCTGTTAAAACAGACAAAGCTTCATCAATTCGTCTTTTGTCTCTCTCACTGACTTCTCTTTCTTTCTCTTGAATAAGGGTATATTCATGTGATAAAGCCTCTAACACTTCTGGATTTGCGAGAATGGTACGCTGATAGACTGAACGTCTGTCCAATCCTCTGCGCGCACCTGGCTCTCTTCCGATTTGAAGCCATTCTACTACGTATTCCAGATCGCTTACCATACTGGCGATCATTTTTTTATCATGCTTGTCTTGAACGGACAGCTGATGTTCTTCTTTTTCTTTAAATGGTTCATATTGTTTTCTAGCATTCTTTAAAGCTCTTTTATATTCAATGAGTAAATCTTGCATATTGGCTCTCTCCCTTTTTTAAGAAAATAAAAAACGGACACCAATCAGGCCCCCTTTTAGCAGGGTCTTGATCAGTGTCCGCAGGCTTTCCGTCTTGGACATAATATTGTGCTTTGATGTGTTCAGTCAGTTAACTGATTTTAAAACCAATCTCGTGATCTACTCTTGCAAAATGACCTTTTGCCGTTTGAATAATGGTTTTTCCATGTTCAGGTACATCCATTTTATAAGCCGTTCCTACATTCCCATCTAACACGATGACTTGAATTTTTCCTTTTTCCATCTCACCGACAAATGTTTGGTTTTCTTGAATGAATAGTTGTTTTGGCTCGTTCATCTGCTTGTCTCCTTTTTTGGTGTTGGCCTCGTGCCACCACCTACCGTATTGATAATGATTTCAACTCTTGGACACATACTATAAAACTGAGAAACTCTTAAATCGACCATCTGTAGAGGGACTTCATCGGCTATAGAATGAAGTGCTTCTTGAATATGCTGTAGATTCGGCTGAAAGATGCTGACGTGTACCGGGCGTATCAACCCTTTTTCTGCGTATGTACGCTTTTTTTGGCAGTCAGCTATGTCAAACGGCATGTGATCAAATAAACGAATTTCAAGTGATAGTGCGCCTTTTAATTTTTGCGGGCTTTGCCCTTTTGCAGCTGATCGTATTCTTTTCATCAATGTCTCTTTTGTTAACAAATGCTCATGTTCAATGATTAAATGGATGACCATGTTATGATCTCCCGTCATCCTTTGACCACTGGCGAATGTCGTGTTCGTTTTTACTCGCTTTGAGCAAGCATTTCAAAAATGTCATGATTTCCTTCCATCGTTTCACGTTGCCCTGATTCCTCCTTTTTTGTATCATCGACCTTAGCTTCCAGGAGGGTCATATATGTCTCTTTCTCTTCTGCTGTGGCAAAAACAAACATCGGTTTCTGACGATGAAAGGCGATCCAGCCGCCAGCTTGGTCTAAACAAAGCTGCGCTTCTTTTCTAGCATCAAACGTCAGCTGATGTCTCATCTTCTTCAGCTCCCTCCAAGCTGTCCTCAATTTCTGTTTGGTATCCATATCGTTTCATGTCATATAACCAATAGCTTTTTGGATAACCAAAGTCACTCATCTGAGTCACCATTGGATGTTCAATATTCATTCTGCTCGTCTCCCCTTTTCTAAGAACCGATCTTCTTTTAAAGAATTACTCTTTTCGTGTAACTTTTGGCCAAAAAAAAGCTCTTGAACCCCGGTATTCAGCAGATCTGCAATATGCTTTGCTATTTCTAAGCTAGGCTTCGTTCTGCCCATTTCGATATTCGCATAGCCGCTTGTGTACTTATATCCCAATTTTTTCGCCATATAGGTTTGTGTTTTACCTTGCAATATGCGCTCTTCTCGTAAATTTTCAAGTTTCATCTGTCCACCTCTTACTCAATATGTGTAAGTTATATTCATTATGATAATATACACGTAACGAGTAAGTCAATCACATTTTTATTCTTTTTGTGTATTTATTTATCTTTTCCGTGTAATTCATGATAAAATTTACTCATAACATGAAAAAAGGTGTTTCTGATGGATAATTTGACTGGGAAGATTCTAACTGAATTAAGAGAGAAGCATGGATGGAGCAAGTCAACAGTTGCTAAAAAACTCGGATTAAAGGCAATGTCCACTTATGCAAACTGGGAATACGGCTTGAGAAAACCCGACGGTGAAATGATTGTGAAAATTGCCGAGTTATATGGGGTCTCAACCGATTATCTTCTCACAGGTAAGGACAAAGGCAGGCCCGATGACGATCTTGCAGACGATCCTGATTTGCAAATTGCGTTTAAAGCAGCCTCAGATTTTTCCGAAGAAGCACGAAGACAAACCATCGATTTTATTAACTACATTAGAGAGAAAGAGAAGCAAAAAGGTCGTCAGCCAAAAAAGCGTGACGACCATTGATCATCTCTTTTCATCTGCTTTACGCTGGGACAAACCCAGCTTTTTTTATACCTCTTTTTCCCTTAAAAAAGAAATAGCATATGAATAAAAAATCATGTCTTTTCCAACAAATATGTGACAATTTTCACCATAATTACTCTTTTTTTCATATATTTAATTGACAAATAATTCTATTATTATTAATATATGTATATATCAAAAAAAAAGGAGTGTTACCGATGAAAAAATTCATGAAAGCTTGTATATTGTCTTTAGCTGCTGTTGGTGCTCTTACGTTCTTCCAAACTGAAGGTGCCCATGCAGCTGCACAACCTAAAGAACCAGTTATAGAAAAAGCTCCTATTATGAATAAAGTAATTACGATCGACCGTAAAGTTAAGGTAGGATGGTCTGGTGCTTTTTCAATTCCAATCAGTAAAATAAATTTGTCAGGTAGTACTGATGCTGTTGAACTGAAACAAACTGCTCCAAATTTCACTTGGATTTACTTTTTAAAACCTGGCTTTGTTAAAGTATCTTATCTAAATTCAGATGGTGAACTTGTGATTAACAACTATACAATTACCTACTAAAACTCTTTTAAATTTATTAAACTTAAGGCGATGACATCATATCATCGCCTTTCATAATGTGACAATTCTCTAAAACGAGCTAGACATTCAATTCTTGCTATAGATCAACCAATATGTTAACTTTTATTTATAATAAGTTGACATATTAAGGGGCTGATGATGATAAAACACATATCTTTGTCTTGGGAAACGATAGCAGAGAAAGCTCTGAAAAATGAACCGATCACGGCGCAAGAGGGTCTAGACATTCTTGAAGCTGACGATAGAGAATTGTTACCTATTATGCATGCAGCCTATCAAGTGCGATTTCATTTTTTTCAAAAAAAGGTGAAATTAAATATGATTTTTAACGCGAAAAGTGGATATTGCCCTGAGAACTGTGGATATTGTTCACAGTCGATGATTTCAAAAGCACCAGTTGAAAGATATACAATGCTTGATCAAAAGACCATTGTAGCTGGTGCGCGTGAAGCTCTCAAAAGAAAAGCCGGGACTTATTGTATTGTGGCAAGCGGGAGAGCGCCTTCTCATAGGGAATTAGATGAAGTCACAGCAGCAGTCAAGGAGATCACTGAAACAATGCCTTTGAAGGTGTGTGCCTGTCTTGGGTTATTAAATGAAGAAAAAGCGAAGCGGCTGAAGGAAGCGGGTGTTCATCGGTATAATCACAATATCAATACACATCATGATCATCATGCTCACATTACGACAACTCATACATACAATGACCGTGTATCGACCATTGAGCAGGTCAAACAGTCCGGCATGTCACCTTGCTCAGGGGTCATTATTGGAATGGGTGAAACCAATCAGCAAATTGTTGAAATGGCTTTTGCGCTCAGAGCACTTGATGCGGATTCAATTCCAGTCAACTTTCTTCATGCCATCGAAGGAACACCGCTTGAGCATCAAAAACGAACACACCCAATCAAAGCATTGAAAGTGCTGGCAATGATGAGATTTGTCAACCCAACAAAAGAAATTCGGGTATCCGGAGGCAGAGAGTTTAATTTACGGACACTCCAGCCGCTCGCACTTTATGCCGCAAATTCCATTTTTGTTGGTGATTATTTAACAACAAAAGGCCAGCAAGTCCAAACGGATCATCACATCATTGAAGATTTAGGGTTTGAAATAGAAGAATGTGCGTTATAAAAAAAGTCTGCCGATTCTCCGGCAGACTTTTAAGATTAGAATCTTTTATGAAAATCGACAGTTCCGCTTCCATCTTCTCGGTCAAAGCTGCCAACAAACGTCCAGTTAATATATCCACCGTCGCCATTATTGACAAACGTACCATCTTCAAATACCCAAATACCAAACGTAATACCGTCATATTCAACACTATCATAGTAAACAACATTGTTCAGACCGCTAAAGTCGTGGTCTTGGCTTAAGTTTTGGACAACAACGTTGTAGTTTTGACCTGCTTCATAGAACGCACTGTATGCCGCATTTTTTACGAATCCATCACGATTTTGAGATGATTTTACTGCTTGTTCAATTTTATCGGCAATGGCTACTGGATCAATTGAGACACTTCCATCAACACCTGTTGTTGTAGCAGCTTCAGCCGTTTGACCAAAAGTCGTAAGAGATAGAGGGGCAGCAATCATTGACGTAGCGATGACAGAACCAACAAACATTTTGCTTGTTTTTCTCATTATTTCTAACTCCTCCTTTAATTGGTATGTTTATGTACTACCCCTTTATCTGTCCCTTAAACACTAATTTATGAAAAAAATTCTTATTCTACCAATTAAGAGGGGGTTTTTACTGTTTAATTAGGCGAAATAACAAAAAAACTACCCTTATAAAAGAGTAGTTTCAGATTGTTGACAAAGGGCTAAAATGATCTTGATTTTAGCCCTTTGTCTTCTTTTCAGCGTGATAGAAAACCTTTGCAGTCTAGGAAGGGCGAGCACCGGAGCGGAGCGAATTCGACATTCGTGAGCACTGGAGCGCAGACCTGACACCGAATGCGAGGGTTTGTCTACACGCTGAAATTACTCTTTATAAAAGAGTAGTTTACAGTATTACATGAACAGGATAAATAAAATCACACCTAGGATAATTCGGTATATCGCAAAAGGCACCAGTTTGATTTTATTGATCAGTTTTAGGAAGAATCGAACAACAAAGAGAGCCACAACGAACGCACTCACAAAGCCGACGATAAAGAATGGCAGCATGTCCGGTGTTAAATATTCGGCATTTTTCACAAGGGTTAACAAGCTTGCTCCTGCCATAATCGGCATCGCCATGATAAATGTAAAGTCTGCCGCAGCACGGTGATTCAAACCAAGAATAACCCCGCCTGCGATCGTCGAACCTGAGCGCGAAAAGCCTGGCCATAATGCTAAACATTGAAACAGTCCAATATAAAGCGCTTGTCTGTACGTCATGTTATCGACAGAGCTTGTTTCTGTTTTTCGTTTATTGATCCAGTCAGCGACAAGCATCAGCACTGCCCCTAAAATCAAACCGACAGCGACCGTTCTGACGTCAAATAAGTATTTATCAATATAATCTTCAAATAAGAATCCTAAAATGACGGCTGGAACAAGTCCAACTGCAATTTGGGCGATGGTCAGTTTATGCCCGCTGCGCTTTTGTTCTTCGGTGATATTTTTCTTTAAGCCCAATAAGTTTAAAATACGATCTTTAAACACGATCATAACAGCTAAAATTGAGCCTAACTGAATCACGACTTTAAATGTGTTGGCCGCTTCTGGCGTAATAATTTCCTTTGATTTTAACCAAAGATCATCGACAATAATCATGTGACCTGTAGATGAAACAGGTGCGTACTCTGTTAATCCTTCGACAATTCCTAAAACCAGTGCCACGAATAAATCCCATAGATTCATGATTTTCTTTCCTTTCAATTCTGATCTTTTGAACACGCCAAACATCTATGTCCACATAAAGACAAGCTTCCTTCATCGAAAGCTCGTCTTTATGATACTATATTTTTTTCAAAAAAAGATTATGACATCAAACCTTTTCTTCTTTATACAAATTGGACCGCATTTTGAACCAATCAAATAAGTGAGTCGTGATGACCTTCAGAACGGCATACGTCGGAATAGCGACAATAATGCCGACCACGTTGAACAATTTCCCAGCTGTTAATATAACAAAAATAATCGTAATAGGATGAATATGAAGGTTTTTCCCCATCACCTGAGGAGAAATGAATTTCCCTTCAACTAGCTGAACCACTGTCCAGACTATAATGAGTTTTAACAGCATTACTGGTGACGTCACAAGTGCAATCACAATCGCTGGTGTAATCGCAATTGTTGGACCAAGGTAAGGCACTATGCTTGTACATGCAGCAATGATAGCGAGCAGCAGCGCATAGTCAAGTCCAATGATCATATAACCGATTAACAGAAGAACACCGATACAGAAGCTGACAATGATCTGTCCGCGAATATACGAGCTCAGACGGTGGTTCATTTCGTGAAGCATGATATGTGTATGTTCCCTCATTTTACTTGGGAAAAATTTCAATAGATAGTCAGGCAGCTTTTTGCCGTCTTTTAATAGATAAAACAGAATAAACGGCACAGTCACGATCGAGATAATGACTTCTGTGAGCGCCCCTAAGAATGTTCCTACACCGGTAAAGGTGCTTTCCAAAATCTTCGTCGCTTGACTGGATGCTTTACTTACTAATTCAGACACGTTAAAGTTCATCGAGTTTTGCACTTGATTAATAAAGTTACTTCCTGTTAATTGTCTAATTTGATCTTCTACTGTATCGACGTATTTCGGAAGATTATGAAAGAGACTCATGGTTTGAGCTTGTAAAAAAGGAATAATGGACACGATGGTCACTGTAATAATCCCAATAATGACAATATATAAAAGCAAAATGGAATAGATCCGCTTGATTCTTGCTTTCTCTAACAAGTTGACAATTGGATTTAATAAATAATACACGACCCCCGTTAAAATAATCGGTAAGGCAATGGTTTTGACGAGTACAATGAGCGGTGTGAAAATAAATGATGTTTTCATGAAAACAAGGATATTCAATCCAATTAATAACAGGACGAGTAAAAAGAGAACAAACTTGTTATCAAGAAAAAATTTTCTGAATCGACTGCTCCACATTTGCATAGAGTTCATATCGTTCCTCCAAACACGGGCTATTTTATGAGTAAATTGTACACTACTTGATCATGATATGGTGGTCATTGTTTCAGCTTTTTTTCCCTTTTTGCAATAGACATCACCCATACAATGAGAATCGGCTGTCCAACAAGCCTTATCCATAGCAAGGCTTGTTCTGTATTTTCTTGACCTGGAAATGGTATTCCCTCACGAGCAGCAAATAAGTTTGCAGGGAAAATGAGTACAAGATAGACAGCAATGGATTTTGCCGCTGTAATCCTGACATTTGGCAAAAGCAGCAGCACGGCCAGCAGCCATTCAAAACATGCAGTCGCATAGACCATTACATATGGAAATGGCCAGCCTGGCATCATGCGGGCAAAGCCGCTCGGCTCTATCACATGAAAAATACCAGCCGCTATGAATAAAAGCGCAAAGGTGTATGTACTTCCTATATGCAGGACGCGCTTCATGTTTCCTCCTCTCCCTTCTATCTTGAGTATTACCCGAAGAAGGAAGAAACTACCCACTTTTCGTACATTTATATCCTTTATGTAAGACGTTTCAGCCTATATAAAGGTTTCATCCGCTTGTCAATAAAAAGAATATTCTTTCATACAAACGCTTTCAAAGCATGTATAATCAGAGAAAAGCAGAAGGAGGGAATCACATGATTCGATTTGCTGTCATCGGAACGAACTGGATTACAGATCGGTTCTTACAAGCTGGTGAAGAACTAGCTGATTTTACATGTACAGCCGTCTATTCACGGTCCGCTGAAAAAGGACAGGCCTTTGCCGAAAAATATGGGATTGATACGGTTTTTACGAACTTACAACAAATGGCGGAAAGTGATACGTTTGATGCCGTGTATATTGCGAGTCCAAATGCCCTTCATAAAGAGCAAGCCATGTTGATGATGGAGCATCAAAAGCATGTTTTATGCGAAAAACCATTCGCCTCTCATCGAAAAGAAGTGGAAGAAATGATTGCCGCAGCGAAAAAACATCACGTTTGTTTGATGGAAGCGATGAAAACGACATTTCTGCCTAACTTCCTTCAAATCAAACAGCATCTTGATCAGCTTGGACCTATCAGGCAAGTGGTCGCGCATTACTGTAAATATTCTTCAAGATACGATGCCTATCGAAGCGGCGAGCTTCCAAATGCCTTTAAGCCTGAGCTATCCAATGGTTCTTTAATGGATATCGGGGTGTACCTCGTTTACCCAGTCATATCCTTATTTGGTCTGCCGAATCAAATCACCGCGAGAGGCTATAAGCTTTCTTCTGGTGTGGATGGGAACGGTTCAGTCCTTTTACAGTATGACGGGCATCAAGCACTTCTTTTTCATTCTAAAATTTCAACGTCTCATTTATCGGCTGAAATTCAAGGCGAGGATGCTACAATGGTGATTGATCAATTCCACCGTCCTTCACAAATTACGATATATGACCGTGACGGACATCAAACTGACATCTCTCTCAAAGATGATCAGCCAGCTATGTCTTATGAAATGAATCATTTTATTGAGTGTATTCAGCAGGGAATGGGGCAGTCTCCGGTCAATACATTTGCCTTATCTGTTCAAACCATGTCCGTCATGGACGAAGCGAGAAGACAAATGGGCGTGATGTATCCTGCCGACAGACAAAATGTATAGGGCATGATAGGGCATGAAATGATGAACAAAGGGCGAATGATTGATTTGTTCGCCCTTTGTTTTTTACGTTTCGTGTCAGTCATTTATTTTGCCGCTAACACATCCGCAAATGCTTTCACATACGGCGGAAGGTCTGGCGGGCGTCTGCTGGAGATGAGGTGGCCATCTGTGACAACTGCCTCATCGAACCAGTCCGCACCAGCATTTGTCATATCATCTTTAATACCAGGTGTACTTGTCACTTGTCTGCCTTTCAGGATTCCTGCTGATATCAGCACCCAGCCGGCATGACAAATCTGACCGATTGGTTTTGCCTTCGCATCAAATGTACGGACGATGTCTAATACTTCTGGATAGCGGCGCAGTTTATCAGGCGCCCATCCACCAGGGACAAGCACAGCATCATAATCATCAGCTTGAATGGAATAAAAATCTGCATCGGATACCGCCGGCACACCATATTTCCCGATGTACTCATGATTTGCTTTTTCACCTACAAGATGGACAGTTGCTCCCTCTTCTCTTAATCGCAGAACCGGATACCACAGCTCTAAATCTTCAAAATCATCGCTGACAAACGCAATGACCTTCTTATCTGATAAACGCATACTATCTCTCCTCTTCTTTCGATTTCCTCTATTGTACGAGATGTCCTGTTAAAAAGAAAAGCGGTTCCCCTTGAGGAGAACCACTTAACCTTATTCACTAATCTTGAATTTTTTAATTAAATCACGTAATTCTTCCGCCATTTTGGAAAGAGTCGTAGATGAAGAACTAATCTCTTCCATAGAAGCAAGCTGCTCTTCAGCAGATGCTGCGATATCTTGGATGCTTGCTGAACTCTCTCTCGATACATCTGCAATTTCATTCACTGCTTTAGAAATTTGCTCAGATCCTTTCGACAGCTCGCGCACCGTTGTATTCATTTCATTCATTCTTGCTGCGATTTCCGCTGTTTGTTCATTTATTTGTGAGAAGCTTTCTTTCGTTTGATCTGTAATTGTAAGACCATTCTTCACTTCTTCATTCACTGCTTTGAACATATTTTGAGATGTTTCAATTTCAGTGACGATTTCATTTACAAGCTTTTCAATTTCTTTTGCTGAATCCGATGATTGAACCGCTAGTTTACGCACTTCTTCGGCAACAACAGAGAATCCTCTGCCTGACTCGCCTGCGCGTGCTGCTTCAATGGCGGCATTTAGTGCAAGTAAATTCGTTTGATCCGCAATACCGTTAATCACGCCTAAGATGTTTGTGATATCTTTTGATTTATGCTCTAGCCCGTTGATCACGCCTTCAGCTTCTTTCACTGAATGGTCAATCGTCTTCATTTGGCCAACAGTTTGCTCCACAAGCTGTCCGCCTGTTTCCGCAACTGTTTTTGATTGAATAGATGACGATGTGATGACATCAGACGTTTCGGCAACTTCGTTCAGACCCTCATTCATTTGTTTTAAATGAGCCGCGCTTTGCTCCACCATTTCGCTTTGATTTTCGTTGCCGTTTGAGAATGTTTCAATAGATGATGTAATATGTTCGGTTGCTTTTGTTGTTTGACCTGCGCTCGCCGTCAGTTCTTCAGATGATGAAGCGACATTCTCAACAGATGTTTGTACAGCTTGAATGACATCTCTTAGGGACTCACTCATTTCATTAAAGCTTGTGCCAAGCTGTCCAATTTCATCTTTTGAGCGGACATCAATTTTTTCTGTCAAATCTCCCTGACTGATCTTCTTCGAAGAAGAGACAAGAGTGGAAAGTGGTTTTGTAATGGAACGGATGATAAAGAAGATTAGAATCCCGCCAATGATAAGCGCGCCTGTTAAAATAATAGCGGCCATGTTAAAGACTGGCTGTGCAGCTTCTTCTACTTCACTGACAAACATCGTCCCGACAATCTTCCAGCCAGTCGCCTTGTTTGTGGTGAACTCCATTTGCTTTTCTTTTCCTTCAAACATGTAGCTCATAGCTCCGTTATCTTGTGAATACAGTTTTTCTAACCATTCACCACCAGATATTTTTGTTCCTGCTTTTTTCTTTGGATGCGCCACATATGTGCGATCTGGACTTCCAATAAAGGCAAAGCCTTGTTTCCCAATGTTAATGCTATTGGACTCTTTAACTAGATTCGCAATGTCTAGGTTCATCGCGATGACGCCTGATCCATCCTCTAATTTTTTAGAGATGGTCACCACAAGTGTACCGGTTGAAGCCGTTGCATATGGTGCTGAAACAGATAGCTCACCGTTTTTCGCCCAGCCGTCTTTATACCAATCCCGCTCAGTTGCGACATAATCGGCAGGCATTTTTTGATTAGGATATCTTGAAAACACTTTACCGTCACTTGAAGCGACAAAAATGCCTTCTGTGTCATCATTCATACTCATGAACTGCTCAAAGCGTTCTTGAATATCGGTCGTTCCTTTTTGCTTGAGCTTTTTCTCCGTGATCCATTTGCTAAAGAAATCGGCTGCGTCTGTTTTCACTTTTACAACCTTCGTTATATTTTTATCTAGCTGCTCTACGTTTTCCTTAGCACTTTGCATAATTTGATCATTTAAGGAAGTGCTTGCCGTATGGTATGAAGAGAATGCCAATACGATGATTGGACATAAAAGAATAAATAAGAAAGAGAATACGAGCTTTTTTGAAATAGATGGCTTTCTGAAATACTGTATGAATTTCATAAAAAAGAAAACTCCTTTTAGTAAGATAGTATATATATCGGAAGTACTACTAGGTTCTTTACTTTTTTAACTTATTAAAGTCTAAATAAGTCCAAATTACCCAATTTATATGCATCGAATGGAAAAACACCTGACGTTTTGGCGTCAGGTGTTTCGCTACTCCCTTACATTTTAAATTGTTTAATAAGCTCCCTTAGTTCTTCTGCCATCTGAGATAAAGTGGCAGAGGATGAGCTGATCTCTTCCATAGATGCCAGCTGCTCTTCTGCTGATGCCGCGATATCTTGGAAGCCTGCTGAGCTTTCTCTTGAGAGCTCTTTGATTTGATTCACCGCATGAGAAATATCATTTGAGCCATGCGATAGCTCTTTGGCTGATCCGTTCATTTGTTTCATTTGTTCTGTTATTTCTGATGTTTTATCAGTGATTTTCTCAAAACTTACTTTCGTTTCATCTGTAATGTTTAATCCAGATTGTACTTCACCTGCTACTTGTTTAAACATTTTCTGCGATTTTTCTATTTCCTCCACAATTTCGTTCGTCAGGCTTTCAATTTCTTTTGAAGAGCTTCCTGACTGCTCTGCCAGCTTGCGGACTTCTTCTGCGACAACAGAGAAGCCTCTGCCTGCTTCACCTGCTCGTGCGGCTTCGATCGCAGCGTTTAAAGCAAGGAGATTCGTTTGATCCGCAATACCGTTGATGACCCCAAGAATGTTTGTAATATCCTTTGATTTTTGCTCCAAGCCTGCAATGACAAGCTCTGCTTCTTTTACTGCCTGCTCAATCGTTTGCATTTGACCTGCTGTTTTTTGAACGAGTTCTCCTCCAGCCTGAGCGGTTCTGCTCGATTCGATCGACGATTCCATCATATGAGAGGTTGTGCCGACCATATGCGATAAGCTCCGATCCATTTCGTTTAACTGGACTGAGCTTTTTTCGATCATATCATTTTGATGTTCAGTGCTGTTTGAGAACTGTTCAATAGATGATGTGATATGCTCAGTCGCTTGAGCTGTCTGTCCTGCACTTGCCGTTAACTCTTCAGACGAGGCAGCCACATTTTCAATGGAATTTTGGACAGCTTGAATGACTTGTTTCAGCTTTGCTGACATGTCGTTAAAGCTCTGCGCTAGCTTACCAATTTCATCGTGCGTACGAACTTCAATATGCTGGGTCAAATCACCTTGACTGATTTTCTCAGCCGATTCAGAGAGCTCTATCAGTGGCTTTCGAATCGATTTAATAATAAAATAAATCGCGATTCCGCCAATGGCAATCGCAGCCGCAAGGATAATCATTGTTAAGTCGAGCACTGGCTGTGCGGCTTCTTTTACTTCATTCACATACATCGTTCCAGCAAGTTTCCAGCCTGTTGCTTCATTTGTGGCAAAAAACATTTGCTTCGGCTGGCCATTGTATTCATATTCAAAGCTGCCTTCTTTTTTATCATATAGTTTTGAGATGAAGTCACCAGTCAGCTTTGTCCCCGCCTTATCGGTTTTATGGGCCACATAACGCTGATCTGATGTGGCGATAAACGCATAGCCTTCTTGGCCAATTTTGATGCTGTTTGTATCTTTTACAACCGTATTTAATCGTACATTCACCCCAATCACACCAGACCCATCTGCTAACTGTTCTGATATTGTGATGAGCAGGTCATCTGATGACTTGTCGGCAAAAGGATTTGAAATGATGAGTTTCTTCTCTCCCATCGATTGCTGAAACCATGGTTCATTTTTTGCGCTCTTTGCATTACCTTTGTGAATCTTGGAATATTCAGTTAGTTTACCATTTTGATCTGCAACAAATACTTCTACTACATCATCATCTGTTTCCGATAATTGCTCTAATTTCTCTTTGAGTAAATCTTTGTTTTTAGCAGTCAATTCCTTCTTTTTGACCGATTTGGATAAATATGAAACAATGTCAATTTTAGGCTGTATATCTTTATTAATGAGTTCGTTTAATTGTTGAACACCATTTGCAGCACTAGACATAATCTCATCATTAAGAGACTTTGAGGCCACTTCATAAGAAAATGCAGCCAATACGAGAATTGGCACTAGGAGAATCGTTAAGAATGCAGTAATTAATTTCTTCGACATCGTAAAGTGCTTAAAAAAGTTGATTTTTTTCATGACTCTACTCCTTTTGATTTATGATTTGTGGTCTTTCTCTTCTATTCTTAGGTAATATGAATTATTTTTCAAGAAATAATGTTCGAAAAACCCGAAAAATAAGTATAATTACCCATTTCTTTTGATTTACTAAATGAAAAAGAGCCTCTAGCTGGAGGCTCTTTTCTTCCTGTCTATTCAACCTTAAATTTGCTAATTAAATCGCGTAATTCTTCTGCCATCGAAGAGAGTGTGGCAGAGGACGAGCTGATTTCTTCCATTGATGCCAGCTGTTCTTCTGCTGAAGCAGCAATGTCTTGAATATTTGCCGAGCTTTCACGTGATACATCTGCAATCTCACGTACAGCCTCTGACACATGTGCAGAGCCTTTTGAAAGCTGGACAACGGTTTGATTCATTGTTTGAAGCTGGTCAGAAATTTCTTTTGTCATTTCGAAAATATTGTGGAAGCTTACTTTCGTTTGTTCAGTGAAGCTTAGGCCTGATTGAACTTCTCGATTCACCGCAGTGAATACTTCCTGTGATACGTCGATGTCTTGCACGATTTCTTTAATCAAATTCTCAATTTCTTTTGCTGAGTTCGCAGATTGAACCGCCAGTTTTCTTACTTCTTCTGCTACAACGGAGAAGCCTCTGCCAGATTCACCGGCTCTTGCTGCCTCAATCGCTGCATTTAGTGCAAGTAAATTCGTTTGATCGGCAATTCCATTGATGACACCGAGAATTTGGGTAATGTCTTTAGATTTACTTTCAAGCGCACTGATGACATTCTCTGCTTTTTTCACGGACTGATCAATGACATTCATTTGAGAAGCGGTTTTTTCAACAAGCTGGCCGCCCTCCCCTGCAATATCTGTTGATTTGATCGATGAAGCCGTAATAGATTCAGCCGATTCATTCATATGTTGAAGACCACGGTTCATTTCCTCTAACTCGACTGAGCTCAATTCGACTTTATCATTTTGGCTTTCATTTCCGCTGGAGAATTGTTCAATGGCTAGTGTAATATGCTCTGTTGCTTTACTTGTCTGTCCTGCGCTGGCAGTCAGTTCTTCTGATGAAGATGCGACATTTTCAACTGAAGTTTGAACGGCTCCAATGAGAGATCGCAATGAGTCAATCATCGTATTAAAGCCTTTACCAACTTGTCCAATTTCGTCATCTGACTGGACCTGAAGCTTATCGCGTAAATCACCTTCGCTGACTTTTTTCGAGAAGCGGGCAAGGTTGGATAATCTTTTTGAAATAGAGCGGACGATAAAGAAAATGAGGGTTCCTGCTACAATGAGTGTGACACTGAATACGATAATGGCTGTATTGAAAACGGGCTTTGCCGCTTCTTCTACTTCAGATACGAGCATCGTTCCACCAATTTTCCAGCCGGTTAATTCATTGGTGACATATGCAACCTTTTTATCTGTTCCTTTGAGGGTATAGCTGCCGCTTCCTTCTTTGTTTTTAAAAATAATGCTGGCCAGATTTTCATTGACTTGACTTCCTGGCTTTTGGGTTGGATCTGCTAAAACGGTTTTATCTTTCTCCATGATGAAAGCATAGCCTTTTTGCCCAATTTTGATTTCTTTTAGTTTTTGGAGCAGGCTGTCTATTTCCATATCAAGACCAATGACACCTGAACCATCTTTCATTTTTTGGGCAATTGTGATAACCATTTTGCCTGTGGATGCTGCTACATATGGTTTTGTGATGACTTGTTTTCCGTTTTCTGCTTTCAATGCCTCTTGATACCATGGACGTTCTCTTGGATCGTAGCCATCTGGCATCTTTTGAACTGGATATTGCATAAACAATCCCTTTTCAGAGCCTGCATAGATTGCGGATACATCTTTTTCATTAATTTTTCCAAATTGCTGTAATTCTTTAATGGTCGCATTTCTATTTTTTTCTTGAAGATTAGACGCTTTGAGCGAGTCTGAAAACAGTGTCACGGCATCTGATTTGTTGCCAATATTCTCATTGATTAAGGTATCAAATGCATTGACCTGACTCATCGCACTGCCCATAATCTGTTTGTCTAGCTCTGTCTTTGATGTAAAAAACGCACTAATTGTCAGTGCCACAGTTGGCAGAATAAGGACGACCAAAAAGGCAATGATTAATTTCTTTGAAATGGATGGTTTTTTGAACCATTGGATCATTTTTCCCATTTTAACTTTCCCCCTTTACTTCTCTAAAGTTATTATCGGATGAAAGGTTTATTTTTAGAGGCTGGAAGGGAGGTTTAAAAATAAAAAAAATATCCAGACAATTCTGGATATCTTTTCATCATCATTTAATTAATTTTAAATTGACTTGTGAGCTCTTTTAGTTCCTCTGCCATGTTGGCAAGTGTCACAGAAGAAGATGTGATTTCTTCCATAGATGCTAGCTGCTCTTCTGCAGAAGCCGCAATGTCCTGAATGTTTGCTGCGCTTTCTCTAGAGACTTGGCGCATCTCCTGCATCGCTTGTGAAACAAGCTTTGAACCGCTCGATAGGTCTATGGCTGTATCGTTTAATTGCGACAGTTTTTTCGACATTCCTTCTGCCGCCTTATAAATGTGCTGGAAGCTTTCTTTTGCTTCTTCTGTCATACCGAGTCCTGCGTTTACTTCTCGATTGACTGCTTTGAACATATCTTGAGATTTAGCAATTTCTAGCACAATTTCTTGGATGAGTTTCTCAATTTCTTTCGCTGAATCTGCAGATTGGACAGCTAGTTTTCTCACTTCTTCTGCAACGACGGAGAAGCCGCGTCCTGATTCACCTGCTCTTGCTGCTTCAATTGCTGCATTAAGCGCAAGTAAATTCGTTTGATCCGCGATGCCGTTAATGACATTTAAAATACTCGTAATATCTTTAGACTTGTATTCTAATTCTTTCATGACCTGCTCTGCTTCTTGTACAGATGTATCAATATGTTTCATTTGGCTCGCTGTGCTTTCAACAATTCGGCCGCCTTGACCAGCAGCTTCTGTTGATTGAAGAGAGACAGCAGCCACTTCAGATGAGGTTTGTGACATATCTTGTAATCCTTCGTTCATTGCCACAAGCTGATTCGTACTAGATTCGACTTTCTCGTTTTGTGCTTCATTTCCATTTGAAAATTGTTCAATCGACATCGTGATATGCTCTGTTGCTTGACTCGTTTGGCTGGCACTTGCCGTCAGCTCCTCTGAAGCCGAAGCCACGTTGTCGACAGATTGCTGTACAGCGCGAATGACGTCACGAAGAGATTCACTCATCTTGCTGAAGCTTCTTGTGAGATCTCCTATTTCATCCTTCGATTTGGTTTCGAGGGTTTCTGTTAAATCCCCTTCACTCACCTTTTCTGAGAAATCAACAAGCCTTCTCAGTCCAATGGTAATCGAGCGAACAATGAAGAAGATAGCGACACCGCCAAGGATAAATGAAGAAATTAAAAGAATAATGGCAGAATTCCAAACTGGCTGTGCTGCTTCTTCTGTTTCTGATACAAACATCGTTCCAGCAATTTTCCAACCTGTTAAATCATTTGTGACAAAAACGATACGTTTTTGTTCTCCTTTATTCTCATAAGTTGATGTTCCTTCTTTTCCGCTGTAAAGGATTGATGAAATATTTCCTGTGACTTCAGATCCTGATTTTTCTTCTGGATGGGCTACAATTTGTTTGCTTTTATTTGCAATAATTGGATATCCTTCTCGTCCAATTTTAATTTCTTTGATTTTATCAACAATGTCTTGCACATCAATGTCAATTCCGATCGCTCCCGACCCGTCCTTCAGTCGCTGGGCAATCGTGACCACCATGCCGTTTGTTGTAGCAGAAATGTATGGATTGGTGACAACTGGCTCGCCTTTTTCATCCTGCATCGCTTGCTGATACCAATCGCGTGTTGTTGGGTCATAGCCTTTTGGCATGTCTACTTTAGGAAACTGAATGAAATCACGATTTTTACTCGCTGCATAAAATCCAACGACATCATCTTCGTTGATTTTGCTGTATATTTCAAAATGCTCATACAGTTCGTCCTGGTTTTTCTTTTTAAAGTCTGCACCAGTTGTTGTTTGAGTAAAAAGTTTCACCGCGTTTTCTTTATTCAAAAGCTTTTGCTCGATCATGTCATTCATATCATTGACTCTTGCTTTTGCTCCGTACATGATTTCATGATCTAATTCTTCTTTGGCAATCTGATATGAAATCGTACTAAGTGTAATGATTGGCAAGACGAGAACAAGTGTGAATGAAATAATCAGTCTTTTGGAAATCGATGGTTTTTTCAACCATTTTATTGCACTTTTCATGTTTTTCCTCCTTTTAAACGATATGTTTTATATCGGACATCTTCATAGTATTTTCATGTTTTTCAAATAAAAAGGATGCTAATTTGTTTATTTTCACAAATTGATTCCTTGCCCAAGCACCCTGCATACGCTAATACAAAAGGGGGCGCTTTTCATATGATTATCCTTTCAGGACAGCCAGTGACAAATGAGCAGCTGGCATCGTTTCAGCTAGAGGGACAAAAGCGGATCATTTTGATGCAGTTACAGGCTTCGAATGATACGTTCCGCTATAGGCAAGCATCTGATTTGTTATTTGAGGTCACTTTAAGATCGAACATTATGAATGCTGCAAGAGATTTGAATAAAAGCGGTGCCTCATTCGCCATCTTTCAAAGATCGCGTGCAAATGATGCGTTTTGGCGAGTATCGGAAGCAGGAGCACTAGAGCTGCGCTATCAAGTGGAGCCATCTAGAGGCATTAAAGACATTTTTGAAAATGGTTCAAAATATGCTTTTGAATGTGCAACGGCAATTGTCATTGTGTTTTATATGGGGGTCTTGCAAACAGTAGGAGAGGAGAAGTTTAATCGAAGACTTCGCAGTTTAACACTGTATGACTGGCACTATGATACTTTGTCGATTTATACAGAGCGCGGGAATGATTTTATCTATGGGGATTGTCTATATTTCGAAAATCCAGAGTTTAGCTATCAGCAGTCGCAATGGCGCGGAGAAAATGTGATTTACTTAGGAGAAGATCAATATTACGGTCATGGGCTTGGAATTTTAACAGCGGCAGAAATTATCGACAAACTAAATAAGAGAAGACGGCCAGGTTCGGTTCAATCCGCTTATTTATTACCGCAGACTACCCGGATGGATGTCATTTATCTCAGGCAAATGTTTGGCAGCTAAAAAAAGCCTCTTGTCTCTTGGTTATGACAAGGGGCTTTTGTATGCCTGCGTTTACGATAATTTTGGAGTGTGCCAAGCATCGTGTTCGCAAGGACCTCCATTTCTTCTAAATCTTTTCTTGTAACCGGCGAGTCGTGCCGGTTCCATTTCACGTATCGAACAAAATAGTAATGACGAATGGGCGTAAGGACAGCAGGAGAATGAGGGAAATCATCAAACCAAAATTCAATCTGGCCTTTTTTTCGGTAGGAATGTTTTAAGATGTCCATCCTGTCACACCACCCATCTTGATTTTATGTCTGCGTCAGTTCGTGCATGATGTCTTCAACGCTTAAAATCGAGTGAATACGTCCAACCCCCTGTCCTGCCCACAGAGCCATTTGATCAGGGTTACCGCCGGCAGCAGCTGCTTTTCGCATCGGTGTTGTGCATACATGCTGAACCGGATAAGGAAGAACCCGATCTTCATGCAGGCTTTCATCCTCCATCCACTGATTCACAATACCTCTCGCTCTTTTCCCAGAAAAAAGTCTGGTCACCTTTGTTTCACTGCCTTCTGCCTGTAAAATAGCCTTCTTATATACTTCTGCCGCAGCACTTTCCTTGCTGGCTAAAAACCGTGTACCGATTTGAACCGCATCTGCTCCAAGCGCTAGCGCTGCTTTGACTCCTGATCGGTCCGTGATGCCTCCGGCGGCAATCAAAGGCACGCGGCAGACCGGTTTGACATCTGAGATCAGGCTGATGAGTCCCAGCAGAGCGTCTCCTTTTGCACGTAAAAATGTGCCGCGGTGTCCCCCTGCTTCACTTCCTTGCAGAACAATGGCATCCATTCCTTTTTCCTCTAGAAGCAGTGCTTCCTCTTTTGTTGTGGCCGTTCCGATTAAAAAGATTCCCTTTTGTTTTAAGCGGTGAATCGTTTGTTCTTTTGGACAGGCAAATGTAAAGGAAACAATCGGAACGTCTTCTTCCAGAAGAATGTTGATTTTTTGTTCAAAATCATCCCACAATTCTTCTTCGCTTGGCATCCTATGAGCTTCGGGCCATACAGGCAGTTTCCTCTCCCAAAACGCCACATCCTCTTTTTTCACATCTGGAATTGGCTCTGGTACAAACACATTGACCTGAAACAGGTGAGTTGTCAGCTGTTTGACCTGTCTAATCTGCTGTCTCAAATCGTCAGGCTGCACATATCCACTTGCCAAACTGCCAAGCCCTCCGTAATTTGAAACAGCGGCTGCCAGCTGCGGTGTCACAGCTCCTCCTGCCATTGGCGCTTGGATGATTCCATGTTCGATTTGCAGTAACTTTTTGATATCCCACATTTATTTCCCCCATCTCTTACTCGTTTGACGACACTTGTACATAAAAATGACGATGCCTCGGCCCGTCAAACTCACAGAAATAGATTCCCTGCCACGTGCCAAGCACAAGATCTCCATCATGAATGAGAACATGCTGAGACGCCCCCATATAACTCGCTTTCATATGTGCTGCCGTATTTCCTTCCATATGGCGATCCTTTGGATGTTCCCACGGAAAAACTTCATCAAGCCGGCGAAGCATATCCCGTTTCACATCTGGATCCGCATTTTCATTAATGGTGATCCCGGCTGTCGTATGTGGACAATAGACGATGACAGTTCCGTTTTGTATGCCTGTTTCCCTGACATATTGGAGAACCTCATGTGTGACGTCGATCATGTCATCGCGTCTGTCTGTTTGTACATTGATTTTTTTCATATGAGCTGCTCCTTTTTCACGTTTCTATCAAAACCATACCCTTTTTATGTGAAACAAATCTTCTTATCTAAAGTTTACCAAGCAAAAAAACCTCGTCAAGCAATGCGAGGTTTTTAAGAAAAGTGAACCTTTTTGACTTCAATGGTTCGAATATGGTGGTCTTCAGCATCAATGATCGTAAATTCACAGCCTTCTGCTTCAATCGTATCTCCAATGTCAAAATCAAATTTATGCGTCATCATCCAGCCTGCAATTGTATCTACATCATCATTCTCAATGGCTAAATCCAATAAATCATTTACTTCATCAATCAATGCTTTCCCATCCATCACATAATGGAAATCACCTTTTTTAACGATGTGAGGTGTTTCATCCTGATCATATTCGTCTCGAATCTCTCCGACAATTTCCTCTAATATGTCCTCCACTGTGACAAGTCCCGCTGTACCTCCGTATTCGTCTACGAGCACTGACATATGAATCCGTTCCTTTTGCATCAAAATGAGCAATTCTTGAACAGGGGTGCTTTCAATCACTCGGATCACCGGACGCATTAAGTCTTCAATCGATACATCTTGATTTAGGAAGCTCGCCTTAAATACATCTTTGCTATTAATAACACCAATCACATGATCTTTGTCTTCTTTAATAACAGGGTAGCGTGTGTACCTTTCGTTCAGCATATAATGGGTCACGTCTTCTAAGGTCTGTTCAATCTCTATAGCTGAAATTTCTGTACGCGGAATCATGATCTCTCTTGCCACTCGGTTATCAAATTCAAAGATTTTATTCACATATTTGTACTCAGATTGGTTAATCTCACCCTTCTCATAGCTTTCAGATAAAATGAGACGCAATTCTTCCTCACTGATCGCCACTTCATGTTCTTTGACAGAATGATAACCAAATAATTTCACGATGCTTCGTGCAGCCCCATTTAATGCCTTAATAAACGGGTACATGACTTTATAGAAAAAGATGAGTGGTTTTGCTGTCACAAGGCTGACCGCCTCTGCCTTTTGAATGGCAATTGTTTTAGGCGCGAGTTCTCCCACAACGACATGTAAAAATGTAATGATCACAAACGCGATGATAAACGAAAGGATGTCAGTCAATGCAGAATGAAGCCCGATTTTTTCAAACAGCGGATGCAGAAAATGCTCTACCGTCGGCTCACCCAGCCACCCTAGACCTAAAGCCGTGATGGTAATGCCAAGTTGGCAGGCGGATAAATATTCGTCGAGATTTGATATCAGCTTTTGAACATGGATGGCTCTCTTATCCCCGCTTTCGATCAGCTGGTTGATTTTAGAGCCTCTAATTTTCACAATCGCAAATTCAGTGACAACAAAAAATGCTGTCGCAGCAATGAGTAATATGACTAAAAATACGTTTAAAATATACAAAAAAAACCCTTACCTAACACTGGTAAGGGCTCACCTCCTCTGGCATCAATTAATCATTACGGCCATTTAGGAAGATCATTACAAAACGGAGCAATTCAAACAGGGAGACAAGGGCCGCTGCTACGTATGTCAGAGCTGCAGCATTTAACACCTTGTTCACGCCTCTTTCTTCACTGCTTCTAATGATTCCTTCTGAAACAATGATATCTTTTGCACGAGAACTTGCATTAAACTCGACAGGCAATGTCACAAGCTGAAAGAATACAGCTGCTGAGAACAAAATAATCCCAAGCCCAATTAAGTTAAGGCTGCTGAGCAAAATTCCACCTAGGAAAAGAAGCGGAGCAACACCAGATGCAAAGTTCACGACAGGAAAGATCTTATGTCTCAAAACAAGCGCACCATAGGATTCCTGATGCTGCAAGGCATGTCCAACCTCGTGTGATGCGACTGAAATGGCCGAAATGGAGTGGCCGTAGTACACAGGTTCAGATAAACGAACCACACGCTGCGTCGGGTCGTAATGATCAGTCAAAGTTCCTCTTACCGGTTCAACGGGCACGTCATATAACCCGTTGCGATCTAAAATATATCGAGCGGTTTCAGCACCTGTTTTCATACTGGATGCTTCCACCTTTGAATACTTTTCAAAATTATTCTTCACTTTAAATTGTGCCCAAAATGATAAACCCAATGCGGCAAATGTTAAAAAATAAAAAAACAGCATGCTCATCAGCTTCCTTTTTATTTTATATATTTATTTACAATTTTAATGACTTTTATGTACCATGTACAGCAAAAAGCACTAGGTCTTTTTTAGGGGAATAACCGCACCAATGAAAAAGAAGAACACACCTAAGCAAGCTGTATAAAAGGTCCCTGTACCATAAAGGTCTTGAAAAAAATGCAGCCATGAAAAATCATTCATAAAATGATTCACAGCATTTAAATCAAACACGAGTAAGATGACAGCTGATGATAAAAAGTGCGCGCCAATAAAAAGAAGTACGGTCTTTTGAACAAACGACATTCGAATTCCCTCCTTCTTCTCCCTTATTTTAAGATATGGGTTCTATTTCAATACATGACGAAGATGAAAAAATGTTTCCTCAATCGGGCATACTGACATTAGCAGTCTCCTGAAAGGAAGAGTCCGATGAAATCAAACCGTATCTTTATCGCTTGGCTAAGGTGGCCACTTTATCTTCGAATTGCCATTATCATCTGTTTCTTGCTTCTCTTTTTTGGACAATTAATCGTTTTACTTGAACCGAAGCAGTATCATACGATCTTTGATGGGATCTGGTGGGCACTCATTACAGTCTCTACGGTTGGCTACGGTGATTTTGTGCCGCAAACCATGCCAGGGCAGGTGGCAGGTATGGCGCTCATTTTTATCGGAGCCAGCTTTGTCACCGCTTATTTCGCCACACTTGCCGCCGCTGTGTTCAGCAAGCAGCACCATTATGTTGAGGGCAAGGTAGCCTTTAAGGGGAAAGGACACCTCATTATCGTCGGCTGGAATGAGAAAACGAACAAACTGCTTCAGTCGTTTCAAACGATTGATCCAGCCATGCCGATTGTGCTGATTGATGACTCCTTGAAAGAAGGGCCTCTTTTGGAAAATGTTCATTTTATTAAAGG
This sequence comes from Bacillus sp. Root920, assembly GCF_001429445.1. Lineage (NCBI taxonomy): Bacteria > Bacillati > Bacillota > Bacilli > Caryophanales > Bacillaceae > Bacillus > Bacillus sp. Root920. The sequence continues at coordinate 1,070,483 of NZ_LMJV01000001.1, read as the reverse complement.
ACATGGGACTGAAGATGTCACACTGCGTAAAGCCAACATTACCGGTGCAGATGCAATCATGATTACCGCGGATCAGCATGAAAATGAAGTGACAGCCGATATGCAGAGTGTTTTAACCTTACTTGCAGCAAAAGGATTAAACCCTTCGCTATATTGTTTAATTGAAATCTTAACAGATCGTTACGTGAAAAATGCCGAACGTGCTGGTGCCAACCAAGTCATTCATACCTCTGATGCTGTCAATCATTTAATGGTTGAACATTTTCTGATAAAGGAACAGCTTACGGCGTTTAAGAAAAAACAACATATGACGCTGCATAAACACGTCACCATCATACCTGTACCAGCTTCATTAGCCGGAGAAACCTTCTTAACAGCGCTCCATCATTTTTTAGAGCATCATGTGATCATCGTCGGCGTACAAAAAAAAGAAGGACCCATGATGAATCCTCCCTTTGGCTATGAGCTTCATCCAGAGGATGAACTGATCAGCCTTTAAAGCAGTGCGTCTTCCAATTCCTTGACGAGCGAAAAACCAATCTCAGCATAAGCCTTTGATACATCCCCATCTTTCTCTTTTGGTTCTTGGAATTGGTTAAAGGATGCGCCCACATTTCCAACCATCGCATGATCATCTAACTTGTCTTGATATACATGCTTTAAGAGAAATGGATGTCCCATTTTCACCACAACACCTGGCTGATCGAGCTGGCCTTTCTCGGCTGTAAAAGGAACTCTGAGAAAGGTATAGCCATCACGGTTATCAATTTTATAATCAAAATACCCGTGATCATAATCCCAGTTCCCATTAATGACATAACCGAGCGGCTTCATCGTTTCTTCTAAATGGTAAAGTGAAAAGCTTTCACCAGGCAGCCTGGATGGTACATGAATCATACGAACCCCTCCTTTTTTTATTAGGGTTCGTTAAAGAGAGGAATTCATACATTTCCTCTCGCGATTTGGACATTGTTTGTAAACGCGGCATCAAATAAGCTTTGATTGGTTGATTGATTCGTCTCGTTATCACTGCCGGAACCTGCTGTTTCCTTCGTAGCACTCTTAGAACAAATGCGTCCGACATTGCCAAAGTTCACGATCGCCTGACCAGAAATATCATGAATATAAATATGATTCGTCCTCATTTTTCACCCTCCTCCATTCATTATTCTATGTACAGAACATAGGAAAGCTTGCACAGGAATCTGTAGAAAACAAAAAAGGCACACCTTTATGAAAAGGTGTGCTTTTTGTTCTTATGATTGTTTTAAACGGCTTTCAAGCTCTGCTTTTTTCTCTTCGAAGCCTGGTTTTCCTAGTAAAGCAAACATATTTACTTTATAAGCTTCTACTCCAGGCTGATCAAATGGATTGACGCCTAGTAAATATCCAGACATCGCACATGCTTTCTCAAAGAAGTACACGAGGTATCCGAATGTATAAGCATCCATCTCAGGAATTGTCACGATAAGGTTCGGTACTTTTCCATCTGTATGGGCAAGCATCGTTCCTTCAAATGCTTTTTTATTGACGAAATCAACCGTTTTTCCTGCTAGATAGTTCAAGCCATCAAGGTCTTGTTCTTCTGCTTCAATTACAAGCTCATGTCGAGGCTTGTCTACACTCACGATTGTTTCAAACAAGTCTCTTCTTCCTTCTTGAACATATTGGCCAAGTGAATGAAGATCTGTTGAGAAGTTAGCAGATGAAGGATAGATTCCTTTTTCATCTTTCCCTTCACTTTCACCGAATAATTGCTTCCACCATTCTGCGAAATATTGCAGGCCTGGCTCATAGTTAATCAGCATTTCAATTGTTCTGCCTTTATTGTAAAGGACATTGCGGACGACAGCATATTGGTAAGCTGCATTTTCAGAAAGCTCAGATGAAGCGAAATCTTCGCTTGCTTTTGCCGCACCTTCCATCATCTGATCAATGTCTGCACCGCTCACAGCAATTGGCAAAAGACCGACTGCTGTTAATACAGAATAGCGTCCACCAACATCATCAGGGATGATAAATGATTCGTAGCCTTCTTCAGTTGCTAATGTTTTAAGTGCACCGCGTGCCTTGTCAGTTGTCGCATAAATACGTTTTTTCGCTTCTTCAGCACCGTATTTTTCAATAAGGAGCTTTTTAAAGATGCGGAACGCAATGGCTGGCTCTGTTGTTGTACCAGATTTTGAAATCACGTTAATGGAGAAATCTGCATCTTCCAATAGATCCATCACATCTGTTAAATAGGAAGAACTGATGTTGTTTCCAATAAAAATGATTTGCGGTGTCTTGCGCTTGCCTTTTGGCAAAGTGTTATAGAAAGAATGGTTCAAAAATTCAATCGCCGCACGTGCACCTAGATATGACCCGCCGATTCCGACAACGAGCAGGACGTCAGAGTCAGACTTAATTTTGTCTGCACTTTTTTTAATGCGGGCAAACTCTTCACGGTCGTATTGCTTCGGCAAGTCCACCCAGCCTAAATAGTCACTGCCTGCACCCGTTTGTTCATGAATATTATGATGGGCTACCTTCACAAAATCTTTTAAATATGTAAGCTCATGTTCTTGAAAGAAAGGTAACGCTTTCGAGTAGTCAAATTGAATATGTGTCATCGCTTGTAAGCCCTCCATTACGTTAGTTCTGTCCCTTTCACTTTAGCGGAACTAGCTATTGAAATCAAGTGATCGTCACTGGCATAGCAAAAAGCCGCTTTTCTGGATGAAAAGCGGCAATCTGGATTATAAAGAAGCTTTCAAAATCGCTAGAATATCATCACGGTTAAGTTTCATAAAGTTTCCAAAACCACCGTATTCCATTTCTTTTGCTGCAATGTCGGCAATTTTGTCCAGCTGATCCTCACCAATGTCATAATCAGCTAAACGGCTTGGTGCACCAAGGCTTGTCCAGAAAGCTGACAGTTTGTCGATTCCTTCTAATGCGATGTCACGATCTGATTTTCCTTCTGTTTCGATGTCAAACATGTTCAGCATAAGGTTTTTAAAGCGTTCCACATTATGATCGAGCGTGTGGCGCATCCAGTTTGGGAAGAGAATAGCAAGCCCGCCTGCATGCGGAATGTCATAGACAGCCGATACAGCATGCTCAATCGTATGGGACGCCCAGTCGCCAAAGTAACCCATTTGCAGCGTGCCATTTAAAGCAATCGTTCCTGCATAGAGAATCGTCTCACGATGCTCATAGTTTTGTAAGTCTTCCAGCAGTTTTGGTGCTGTCTCGATGACCGTTTGAAGAACAGCAAAACACATCCGGTCCTGTAAAGGCGTGTTTTTTACATTATGGAAGTATTGCTCAAAAACGTGGCTCATCATATCGACCATACCATACACTGTCTGGTTTTCTGGCACAGAATACGTATGCTCAGGGTCTAGAATTGAAAAAGCAGGGTGAGTGACAGAGCTGCCCCACACATATTTTTCATTCGTTTCCCAGTTTGTGATGACAGAGTCTGGGTTCATTTCTGAACCAGTTGCTGCAAGTGTCAGCACTGTGCCAAACGGCAGCGCTTTTTGAGCGGTTGTTTTCTTTGAAATAATATCCCACACATCACCGTCATACTCTGCTCCGGCTGCAATCGCTTTTGTACAGTCGATCACACTTCCGCCGCCAACGGCTAATAAGAAATCAATGTTCTCCTTTTGGCAGATATCGATTCCCTTCTTCACTGTTGTGAGGCGCGGGTTTGGTTCAACGCCAGACAGCTCAAATACTTCAGCATCTGCTTCTTTTAACGCACTGATGACTTTGTCATAAAGACCATTTTTCTTAATGCTGCCGCCGCCATATACAAGTAACACTCGTTTTCCATAACGAGCGAGTTCGCTTTTGAGTCCTTCTAGCTGTCCTTTTCCAAACATCAATTTAGTTGGATTATAGTAAATAAAATTCTCCATCTGTTGAAACATCTCCTTACAACGAATATATCCAAAAACATGAAAGACTACTGTAACATATGTACACGATGAACTCAAAAAAAGATAACTGCTCGCAAGCAGCTATCCCTTTGTTGTTCAATTATAAAGAAGCGTTCAAAATGGCTAAAACATCTTCTTTGTTCAGCTTTTTAAACTGACCAAATTCACCGCGTGCCATTGCACGGTCTGCAATTAAATCAATTTTCTCATCGTTGATGTCATAATCCGCCAAACGGCTTGGTGCACCAAGACTTGTCCAGAAAGCTGACAGCTTGTCGATTCCTTCTAAGCCAACTTCTTCGTCTGTTTTGCCCGCAGGATCTACATCGAATACACGCACCGCTAATTGTTTAAAACGGCCTGGGTTTTCTTGAATCACATGTTTCATCCAGTTCGGGAACAAGATCGCAAGACCGCCTGCATGAGGAATATCATAGACAGCAGATACTGCATGCTCAATGTTATGAGATGCCCAGTCACCACGTGCCCCCATTGAAAGCATGCCATTAAGTGCAATTGTGCCAGTGAATAAAATCGTTTCACGCAGCTCGTAGTTCTCTAGATCGTTGATCAGCTTCGGTGCCGTTTCAATGACAGTGCGAAGAAGTCCTTCACACATACGATCTTGATAAGGTGTATTTTCTGTGTGATGGAAATATTGTTCGAACACATGTGACATCATGTCAACCATGCCATAAATCGTATGATTTTTAGGCACAGTGAATGTGTTAACTGGATCAAGAATAGAGAATTTCGGGAAAACTGCTGGACTTCCCCAGCCATACTTCTCATTTGTTTCCCAGTTTGTGATAACTGATCCTGAGTTCATTTCAGAGCCTGTTGCGGCAAGTGTTAACACAGTACCGAACGGAATAGCTTCCATTGGGACGTGTTTGCGTGTCACGATATCCCAAGCATCTCCATCGTACTTCGCACCAGCTGCGATTGCTTTTGTGGCATCAATGACACTACCGCCGCCAACTGCCAAAATAAAGTCAACGTTGTTTTCTTTGCAAAGCTCTACCCCTTTTCTTACTGTTGTTAAGCGCGGGTTAGGCTCTACACCAGCAAGTTCAGTGATTGCAGCTCCTGATTCTTTTAGGATGCTGACAACTTGGTCATAAAGGCCGTTTCGTTTAATACTGCCTCCACCATATACAAGTAATACGTTTTTTCCGTAGTGTTTGAGTTCATCTGAAAGGGCTGATACTTCTCCCTTTCCAAAAATTAATTTCGTTGGGTTCCAATAAGTAAATCGATCCATATGATCTCCTCCTCGCGCTACATTATGCGCCTCAATCATTCCAAAAGTAAAGTAATTTGCTTTCATCCATTTTCTTACGCATAGTTTGGCTAAAAATCTGCAAAATATAAATGTATTGATGCTGTAGCGAAAGGAGGAATCACGATGAGTGCTATTCAGCGTATTGCCCTCGTGCTCACGATTATCGGTGCTATTAACTGGGGACTAATCGGCTTTTTTCAATTTGACTTAGTAGCAGCGATCTTTGGCGGACAAGGTTCTGCATTATCACGTATTATTTATGGTCTTGTTGGAATTGCAGGTCTTGTCAACCTTGGTCTGTTGTTCAAACCAAGCGAAGAAGCTGTTCGCCGTGACGAGCCGAACCCAGAAGTTCGTTAAATAAAAGGACATAAAAAAGGCTGCCTACATGAGGCAGCCTAAGGCGTGTAGACAAACCCTCGCATTCTTTGTCAGGTCTGCGCGCTGGTGCTCACGAATTCTAAATTCGCTCCGCAAAAGTAGCAGCCATTCCTAGACTTCAAAGGTTTTCTATCACGCTGAAAAAAAAGACAAAGGGCTAAAATAAAGATCATTTTAGCCCTTTGTCAACAATCTAAGGCACCGTTTGAAGCGGTGCTTTTTTATTATTTCTTGATAAGGTCTTTACGGTTTGATTGCTCAATCCACTCTTCAAGTTTATCTTTAAGCGTATTGAAACCTTGTGGTGCAGCAGCTTCTTCTTTCACTTGCTGTGGTCTTTGTTTCTTTGGTTTGCTTTCTTTTCTTTCAGGTGCTTCTTGTGTCGCACGGATAGAAAGGCTGATTTTACCTGCATTTTCATCAACAGAAAGAACTTTTACTTGTACTTCGTCACCAATTGAAAGGTGCTCGTTGATGTCTTTTACAAAGCCATGTGTTACTTCAGAAATATGCACAAGTCCTTGAGTTTCTTCATCTAATGCAACAAACGCACCATACGCTTGTAATCCTGTTACTTTACCAGTGTAAACACTGCCTACTTCAAACTTTGTCGCCATGATAACAACTCCTAAATAAATGTTTTAATATTCGTTTATACGCAATTAAAAACTATATCACAGAACGGGCAGTTACGCAAAATATTTTTTAAATGGGTTTAGATGAGAACAAAAGGGGGAATACCTGAAAACAAGAATGCTTTCTAGTATTCCCCCCTAATTTGTGAGGCATGAGTCCGTTTGGATTGATGCCTTTTTTTATTTTAAAATGGCTGATGCTTCTTCCTTCACTTGTCGAGCCTGCAAAAAGCGCTGAATTCTTGAAAGTGATTCCTGAAGATGATCAAGTGACGAAGCATATGAACAGCGGATATGACCCTCACCGCTCGGTCCGAATACATTCCCAGGAACAACAGCGACTTTTTCACTTAGGAGCAGCTCCTCAGCAAATTGTTCTGAAGTCATGCCTGTGCTTTTAATCGATGGGAACGCGTAAAACGCTCCGTTTGGCTGATGGCATGTAAGTCCTAGTTCATTTAAGGAGCCGACAAACAAATTACGGCGTCTTCTGTAGCTTTTCTTCATTTTCTCTACATCTTCAAGCCCATTTTTTAATGCTTCTTCTGCCGCATATTGTGCCATCGCCGGTGCGCACATCATAGAATATTGATGTATTTTCAGCATGGCATCCCGCAGTACAGGTGGTGCCGCCACATATCCTAAACGCCAGCCCGTCATGGCAAACCCTTTAGAAAAGCCTGAAATCAAGATCGTTCTTTCCTTCATATCTTGAATAGCCGCGACGCTTGTAAAAGCTTCATCGTACGTCAGCTCTGCATAAATCTCATCCGTAATAATAAGCAGGTCATGCTCTTTCGCAAATTGAGCAATATCTTCAAGCTCTTCCTTTGAATAAACAGACCCAGTCGGATTTGATGGCGAGCAAAGCAAAATAGCTTTTGTCTTCGGCGTCAGCTTTGTGTGAAGATCAGCAGAATCTGCTTTGAAATCTTTTTCAGCGGTTGTACTTAAATAGACAGGCACTCCGCCTGCTAGTGTTGTAAGTGCCCCGTATGCTACGAAACAAGGCTCTGGAATGATTACTTCATCTCCGCTGTTTAAAATCGCACGAAAGGCCAAATCAAGTGCCTGGCTTCCGCCAACCGTGATAATGAGTTCTTCTTCTGGACTGTAATCAATGTGAAACCGCTTATATAAATAGTGGCTCAGTTCTTTTCGCAAAGAAATTAAACCGGCATTCGCCGTATAAGAGGTCAGTCCCTGTTCTAATGACATAATACTTGCTTCTCTGACATTCCAAGCTGTCACGAAATCCGGCTCACCGACACCAAGGGAGATAACCCCTTCCATTGTGGCAGCCAAATCAAAGAATTTCCGAATACCTGACGGCTGAATGCTTTGTACCGTTTCAGATAAATAAGACTTTTTCATTTAAGGAGACACCACGATTCTTTTGTCATCGTCTCCTGTTTCAAACACTTTCCCATCATGTTTATATCTTTTCAAAATAAAGTGGGTAGTTGTTGAAACAACGGAATCAAGTGTCGATAATTTTTCAGATACGAAGCGGGCAATATCAGACATTGATCTTCCGCGGATCACAACGGAAAGATCGTAAACACCTGACATGAGATAGACAGACTCCACTTCCTGAAACCGATAAATCCGTTCAGCAATTTCATCAAATCCGACGCCTCTTTTTGGTGTCACTTTTACATCAATCATTGCTGTAACGCCTTCATGACCATCCACTTTTCGCCAGTCAATCATGGTTGAATAATCAATAATAACTTTTTGATCTTCAAGTTTTTGAATGATGGCTTCGGCTTCTTCTGTTGTCACGCCTGCCATTTTTGCAATTGTATTTAAATCGGCGCGGCTGTTTTCATCTAAAATCTCTAATATTTCAGTTTCTTTTTCTGTTAGTTTCATTTGATTTCACACCTCAGATTATAAAAGCTAGTTTTAAAAAATCTTCTGAACATTATAGCACGTTTTTCCCATTATGCTAAGCAGGGAAAAGATTCTAATGATAGCTTAAAATCCACTTTTTAGGGTACAATACAGTCACCTAACAGAGAGAGTATCAAGTATCGGAGTGAAGAATGTGGACATTGTGCAGCCAGCTTATATGAAAAGTACATTCGGTTTAGATATCTATTACGAGCACTATCCAAATGAAGGCAAGAAAACATTGATCTTAATTCACGGTCTCTTCTCTTCTACCTTCAGCTATCGAAAGCTCATCCCGCTTCTGAAACAGGACTTCAATTTAATTGCGATTGATCTACCGCCATTTGGACAGTCCGAGAAGTCGAATACGTTTATTTACAGCTATCGCAACATGGGAAAAATTATTATAGAGCTAGCTGGTTATTTACAGATTCAGCATGCAATTCTAGTGGGCCATTCAATGGGTGGACAGATCGCCTTATATGCTGCATCTGAACGGCCGGATCTATTTGAAAAGGCGGTTCTATTGTGCAGCTCAGGCTATTTGAATAAGTCAAAAAGATCACTTGTTTACAGCACATATATTCCTTATTTTTATCTGTATCTAAAAAGAAAGCTTTTAAAGCAGGGCATTATGAAAAATTTAACAGCCGTTGTACATGATCATTCCATCATTGATCAAGAGATGGTCGACGGCTATTTAAAGCCGTTTTCAGATGATCAAATCTTTCGGGGGATATTTCGTTTGATTCGGCACCGGGAAGGAGATTTAACCTCGGACGTTTTAAAGAAAATGGAAACACCCGTGCTGCTCATTTGGGGCGAGGAAGATCGAATCGTTCCCATTCAAATAGGCGAAAGACTGCACAAAGATCTGCCTAATTCGACCTTACATGCATTAAAAAAAACCGGGCACCTCATTCCTGAGGAAAATCCGGTCTTTGTGTCTGATCAAATCGGACATTTCAGCCTGTCTTAGCGTGAACAGGAGCTGCTGTCTCGTATGACAAAAAGCTGATTCGCTGTATGCTGACAGCTCTCTATCGGAAGAAGCTGTTCAAATGAGTGATGGTAGATGGCTTGAATCTCTTTTGCTAAAGATAACGGGTCTTCTGCGTCGTATAATGCACTGATGACGTCAGCAGGCTCCGTTTCATAAAAATCCTCTCCATAATGAAAAGGGTCCCATGCCTTAATAAATTGAATCATCTCTTCTACAGCTTGACTATCTTTCATCGGTATCACCGCTTATAATAAATTTTGTGATGTTTATTTTAGCACAACCAAGAATGGTTGAAAAACAGCTAGAGGTGGGTTTCATGAATTTCGACGAACAAATCATACGTAAAGGTTCAAAATCAGTGAAATGGGATCAAGCAGAGTCTTTGTTCCTGACAACAGATGCCCTCCCGATGTGGGTGGCTGATATGGATTTTAAAGCTCCGCAGGTCGTCCTTGATGCATTGAAAGAGCGATTAGATCACGGTGTATTTGGCTATGCATTTCAAGATCAGGATACGCAGCAGGCAGTCGCTGGCTGGCTCAAAAGAAGACATGGATGGACAATCCAGACAGATGCCGTCACCTTCACACCAGGAATCGTAACGGCACTTAGTTTTGCTGTTCAAGCCTTTACAGCACCGCACGACGAAGTAGTTATACAGTCACCAGTGTATACACCTTTTTATCAAATGATTGAACGAAATGGACGTACAGTCTCAACCAATCCTTTAAAAATAGAAAACAACCGCTATATGATGGATTTTGATGATTTAGAGAAAAAACTGAGCAGACCACAGGCAAAGCTCATGTTCCTTTGCCATCCGCATAATCCGTCCGGAAGAGCATGGTCAAAAGAGGAATTAAAGCGAGTCGGAGACCTATGTGTGAAGCATGGAGTCACAGTCGTTTCAGATGAGATTCACTCGGATTTGATGCTTTACGGGAAGCAGCATGTGCCCTTCGCCAGCCTTTCTGACGACATTGCACATATCACAGTAACGTGTATTGCGCCGAGTAAAACCTTTAATCTAGCGGGGCTCCAGGCATCTGCTATTATCATTTCAGATGAAGAAAAAAGAACCCTTTTCAACAATGAAGTGCAAAGAAACGGACTGTCCAAACTGAATGCCTTTGCGATTCCAGCGATGGAAGCAGCATACCGCCACGGGGATGAGTGGCTCGATGCCCTTGTTCTTTATCTCGAAGGCAATATGAAGACGGCGATGGACTATATCGACGAAAATCTTCCAAATATGCGTTATATGAAACCAGATGCTTCTTATTTATTGTGGCTGGACATTCGGGATTATCAATTCAGTCAAGCGGAATTGAAACGGAATCTGCTGAAAAAAGGGAAAGTGATCCTAGAGCTTGGCCACGTGTACGGACACGAAGGAGACGGCTTTATTCGGATGAATCTCGGCTGTCCTGCTGCAACAGTCAGAGAAGGACTGAAACGTCTCCACCAAGCGTTCACGCTATCAGCTGAATAAGACCTATACGATAGAAAGAACATCCTAACGGGTGTTCTTTTTAAAGAAAAAAACCCTCCTTTTATCATATCTACTTTGTACATGAAATGATATAATGAGAGGAATTACAATTATTTACGAGGAGAGCATTTAAATGGAAATGTTCAAGGATTTTCTGCTCCATGTATCTTTTATTCTATTTCCAATCTTTTTATATCATGCGCTATGGTTAAGCCGGACCCCTGCTCATTTCCCAAAAACGAATAAACTGCTCATCACAGTATTCGCATCCATCTCTTCAGCACTATGTATTATGTATCCAGTTGGTTCGATTTTAGATTTGCAGACTGGGCTTCAATCCATTCCCCTTGTACTTGCTATTTTATACGGAGGATATATGGCGGGGATCGTTGCCATCTTGATAAGCATCATTGTCAAATTCGTGATGTACGGCTCTTTCCTATGGATTGGACTCATCGTTGTCCCAATTTACTTTTTTATCCCATTCCTGTTCTACCGAAAATGGCATCAATATTCGAAGCTAAATAAGCTGTTTTACGGAGTGCTTATCGGTTTATCCAAAGGATTCTTTATTTACATTGGACTGCTTGCGGTCAGCTTAATGGCTTACAGCCCAGCTTTTATTATGCAGCAAAAGCTCCTTGAGTTATTTTTCTCAACTCTTTACTACATATTCTTTCTTGTGCTCAGTATCTATTCCATTGAATTCGTTAAGGAAAATGCGGAAATGAGATCACAGCTTGTCCAGTCAGAAAAACTGACCATTGTAAGTGAACTTGCTGCAAGTGTTGCCCATGAAGTACGCAATCCGCTGACAGTTGTGAGAGGCTTTATTCAATTGCTCTTTTCGAGTGATCATACAAAAGAGCCACCTGCCAATAAAGATTATAAAAATCTCGTTCTGTCCGAGTTAGACCGGGCGCAGGACATTATCACGAGCTATCTTGACATTGCAAAACAAAACTATTATCAAATTGAATCTCTTAATCTCTCTAAATTACTTGAGGAATGTGCATCACTGATGACATCCTATGCGAATTTTAAATCGGTCACGATTCATCAATCCATTGAACCTGACTTATACATTCAAGGTGACGTAACGAAGATCAAGCAAGTCATGATTAATTTAATCAAAAATGCGATAGAAGCGGCTCCTGAACATGAAGGGAAAATTGAACTTTTTGCTTCAAAAGAAAATCATAAAATCTGCCTTTATTTTGTTGATAACGGTGTAGGTATGACAGAAAGTCAGATGAAAAAACTTGGCGAACCCTATTACACCTTGAAAAATAAAGGGACTGGACTTGGGCTGACAGTGACTTTTTCAATTATTGAAAATCACCATGGAACGATTCGTTTCAAAAGCTCGCTGCAGTCTGGAACAACCGTCACCGTGAAATTTCCTGAAGATACAAGAAGAAAATGATTAATCCATTTTTTTTGTTCTTTTTTCATCTATCCGCTCCTGCTTCTTAGACGCACGAACGATGAGACGAAAACAAATAAACGCAGCAATAAAGAAAATCACCGTGGTGATAGCCGCTGGGATGTACTCCCTTTTATCTTCAGGAAAATATAGTAGAAAAAGTACGATGAATGACATCTCGCCATTCCCCCTTTTGCTCGTTTACTTCACTATATTGGCTAAAAGAAATGAAATACCTTCCTATGAGAAGGAAATGGAGGAATTTCACATGACAGACATTCAAATTGGACAAGTTGTGAAAGGTTTTTATAAAACAGGTGTATACGTTGGGGAAGTGACAGCAGTGAAACCATCGACCTATCTCGTTCAAGTAAAAGCCGTTCTGACACATCCCACTCAAGGCGACCTGCATCATCCAAAAGAAGCAGACGTGCCCTTTTTCCAAGAGAGGCGGGCTTTGGCCTATAGAGAACAGACAAATATCCCTCATCATATGGTGAAGCCTTATGATGGCGATATCCCTGATTATGAAGAGTCACTGAAAGAAGCTGTAGATAAATTGAAACAAGCACTCCGTGCGGATAATTCTAAATGGGCTGAAAAATCAAGAGCGTGCCTATCTTCTCTTGAGAAAGATTATTTTCCAGAAGACGTCCGCTAATCAGCCGAATCAAAAAAATGTGAGAAATCGATCAGCTCACCAATTTTGGTTGTTTGCGGATTTTCCACATAGGCTCTGTCTTTTTCAAAAAGGGTGAACAGCTGATAAGTCGTCATGGCATCATCGAGTGCTTTATGATGCTTACCAGCTCCTTCACTGCCGTATTCCTTTGCTGCTTTTCGAAGCCCTGTCAGTGTGCGGTCACCAAAAAAGGTTTTATATTCAAAGGCCAGGTCCCTCAGCTTCCCCTTAAAAGGAAAGGCAATGTGATTGAGCATACAATTTTGCTTCAATACCTTCATGTCCATGTTGCCCCACGTAATAATTTCACAATTCTCTCCCCCATCAAGTGACACGAGCTTCTCGATAAATTCCTCAAATGAAATTCCGCTCTCTACCTCCTCCTGCGTAATTCCGAGGAAAGATTTACAGCGCTTCGTCAGCTTCGGGAACTTTTTCGGTTTGACGTAGCTAGAGAATGTGTCTATGATCGTTTCATCTGCTGCTTTCACTACCCCAGCTTCAATAATTTCAGGAAAAAAATTTTGCGGATGATATTTTCCATCAGGCATCGTAAATTCAAAATCGACCACAAGCACCGTCTTCTGTTCCACCAGTTTCACCTCACTTTTTCGTCAGCTTTTCATTCTCATACCATTATATTAAGACGGACCTTGAAATCACTTCATTTTCGTGAAAATAATGCAGATTCACTATGCCCAACCTATTCATCTGATGAAAGATCGTTTATTTTCCTTTATAATTATTAAGGAACACGAAATAAATAAAGAAGGTGATCTCTATCACAAACAGGAAGAAAAACTTGTACATCATGTGGTTTGTGAACTTTTTTGTATCTGCGAGCATTACAATGATCGTCCCTTTTTTATCACTTTACATAGAATCTCTTGATAGCAGCTATTCAAATGAATTTGTTCAAAGATGGAGCGGCTATGTCTTTGGGGTCACGTTTTTAACAGCCTTCCTGATTTCTCCGATTTGGGGGCGGATTGGCGACCGGCATGGCTATAAAAAGATTTTATTAATTAACGGAATTGGCATCGCCACAAGTATTCTATTAATGGGGCTTGTGCACACCGTGTATCAGCTATTCGCACTAAGGCTCTTCATGGGGCTTGTCACAGGCTTTATCTCGACTTCAATGGCACTGATTTCTGCACAGACCGAAAAGGCAACTGCCGGTAAAACCCTTGGCACGATGCAAATGAGTAATGTTGCCGGAGGATTGTTTGGTCCATTAATGGGTGGATTCATGGCAGACAGCGTCGGATTTATTTATACGTTTTTCCTTACAGCGGCTGTCATTTATGTGTCAGCTATTGTAATTATCTTCGGAGTGAAAGAACAGCCGATCCGATCAAAAGAAGCAAAGCGTGTTTCTTACTCACGGAAGGATGTACTCTTTCACATTTTCAAACAGCCTTTGCTTGTGGTCACGATGCTTTTAACGTTTATTACACAAGTAGGGAACTTTAGCATTCAGCCGCTTTTGGCTTTATACATTCATGATTTACATGGTCCTGTCAATCTCGCTTTTTATGCGGGCCTTGCTTTTTCTGCAACTGGACTTGGCAATTTGCTGTTTACGCGAAAATGGGGAGATCTCGGAGATCGAATTGGTCACGACAAGGTGCTGCTTGCCCTTCTCATTCTCTCCTCTATTTTATTTATCCCGCAAGCGATGGCGGATTCGTACGTCATGTTAGTCATTTTCCGTTTCCTATACGGGATGGCACTTGGCGGAATTATTCCGTGTACGACGGCGTATATCCGGATTAAAGCACCTGCTTCTATGCAAGGGGAAGTGCTCGGATACAATGTCAGCTTCCGCTTTCTTGGGAATGTCGTCGGTCCGGTAATCGGCGGCATTGTGGCGAGTCATTACGGGATTCCAGCTGTCTTTTATGTCACTGCCGGCATTTTTCTGTTTGGCGCGTTATTTTTATGGGCGGTCCGCTCGCATGCGAAAACAAAGGAAAGGAGTGTCTGATCATCTTCAGATACTCTTTTTTCTTGCGGAAAAGCCTTATTCACTAGACTTCACGCCCTTTCTTTTCTAAAAATAACCTTCTCGTATCCGCAAAAGAATGGTACGATATGGCTAGAAAATTGAAGAAAGTGAGTGACCTCATGTTTCGTGCAATCATTGGTTGGTTATTACTTGCTGCCCTCATCCCATTATTTGCTCTGACTTTTTATCTATCAAAGGAAGAAGCTGCAAGTGTAAAGCCTGTTAACGAAGTGCTTGATCAAAAAATCAAGCTGGAAAAGATAGATTTTTCCCAAAACAGTTATATGTATGACCGGGATGGTTCTCTTATCTCCGAGATCGTCTCAAACGATGAGAACCGAGTGTTCGTGAAATACGATAACATTTCTGAACCTGTGAAGGAGCTGTTCCTTCGTTCAGAGGACCGCAACTTTTATGACCATAAGGGAATTGACTTTATGGGGGTTGTTCGTGCCCTTGCTGCAAATGTCAAAAACCATGGCATCAGCCAAGGAGCGAGTACGATCACACAGCAGCTGTCCCGCAACTTATATTTAAGCCATGAACGTTCGTTCAGCCGAAAGTTTACGGAGCTACTCTATTCCTATGAACTTGAGCGGAAATTCTCGAAGGATGAAATTCTCGAAAGCTATTTAAATACGATTTATTTCAGTAATGGTGTTTACGGTGTTGGTTCAGCGGCTAATTACTATTTTGATAAGCCGCTTAGTTCTTTAACACTGGCACAAATGGCATTTATCTCTGCTATTCCAAACAACCCAACACTGTATGACCCATTAAAACAGTTCAAGCACACAAAGAAACGCCAAGAACGACTGCTTGGTATCTTGAAGAAAGATGGCGTCATCACCAAAAAGCAATACAAAAAAGCCGTCAAAGAAAAAATCAGCCTTTCTTTAAGTGAAAAGAAAAACCTATACCCTGACTATGTGACATATGCCAATGAAGAGTTTACCGATCTTGTGTCTGATCAGGAGGGCTTTACAAAACGATTGAAGAAAGCCAAAACAGCTGAAGCGAAAAAGGCGATTCAAAAGGAATTATCTGAAAAGGTCAGTGCCCTGCTCCAGGATGGTGTGAAAATTTATACGGCGCTTGATCCTTCCTTACAGCAAAGAGCCGTCTATCAGCTTAATGCTCAATTGCCTTACCAAGGTGTGGAAGGCGGATCAGCCGTCATTAATCATGAAACGCATCAAATTGTTGCACTTGCTGGCGGGAAAAACTATAAGAAATTTGATTTTAACTACGCTTATCAAGCGCAAAGACAGCCTGGTTCTGCGATTAAGCCGCTTTTAGACTATGCGCCTTATATTGATCAAACCGGCGCAACGGCTTCAAGCACCATCAGTGCCGGCAAGTTTTGCAGCAGCGGATACTGTCCGCAGAACTATAATCATAAAACGTATGGAACAGTCACACTTGAAACAGCCTTTAAACATTCTTACAATACCCCTGCGATCCGAATGCTGGATACAGTAGGTGTCAAAAAAGGCTTCAGCTATTTAGAGAAGTTCTCATTCGAGCATATCGTAGCGGATGATTACCGCCTTCCTTCTGCACTTGGCGGATTTACGAAAGGCTTCTCACCGCTAGAAATAACAGATGCGTATACCGTCTTTGGCAACCAAGGAGCCTACACACAAAGTCATTCGATCACAAAAGTGACAGACTTAAACGGTAAGACCCTTTACAAGTGGAAAGAGTCGCCAAAGCAAGTATATTCTCAGCGTACAAATGAAACGATGCGTAAGCTGCTTACCTCTGTTGTGAAGAGTGGGACAGGGAAAAAAGCGAATTTCAACGCCCCTTACATCGGTGGTAAAACAGGGACATCCAATGACTACAAAGATATTTGGTTTGTGGGACTGACAGATCAGTACACAATGGGTGTCTGGGTTGGAAGAGATAGAGGAACGGTGGAATCGATTTATCAATCAAGCCCGCACTTACGTATTTGGAAAAATACGATGCAATACGCCAGATAAACAGGAGGTTTGATTGCGATGCATTCAACACATCCACCCCATTTAATCTTATTTGACGGTGTCTGCAACGTGTGCAGCGGCGCTGTTCAGTTTGTGATTAAGCGCGATCCGAATGAACGGATGATGTTCGCTTCCTTACAATCAGATACAGGGCAGCATATTTTAAAGGAAAACGGTTTGCCTTTAGATGAGTTCAATTCATTCATTTATATCGAAAAAGGGACCCTTTATACGAAATCAACAGGCATCTTAAAAGCCGCGCGGCATTTAAAAGGGATATACAGATGGAGCTTTTTACTCCTAGCCATACCTCGCCCAATCCGTGATTGGTTTTATCAGTTGATAGCAAAAAATCGCTACAAATGGTTTGGTCAAAAAACATCTTGTATGATGCCTACACCCGATATTCAAAAACGGTTTCTTTCATAAAAAAAGCATCCTCCATCATTGGAGGATGCTTTCTTTGTCTGCTTATGAAGGCAGACTTGCCATCACACTGTTATAAAGCTTAATAAATAAGTACAAAATACCGATCAAAAACGTCGCCCAAAACAGCAGAATAAACATCATAAATCCAATCAAATTCAGCATAGAAAGCGATTGATAAATGCGAACCACAACCCAGATAAAATAGACAAGACTTGCTAATGCAAAAAGTCCGACTAGCAGAATGAGCTGCTGCGTCAACAGAAAAGCTAGCAAGCTGGCAAATAAATAAACAACGGATGCAATCCGAATTTTCTTTAAGTTCTCCCCTTCAGGGTCCTTAGCGAAAAAGAGTAACGCCAGCTCTAATACCGTATCTGCAATCAGTTTTAAGGCAGATAAGATCATAAAATAAACAAGTGCAAAAGCAGCAAAGAGAGCAAGACGAATGCCCTGTTCTGAGAAAAATTCAAGCATTCCTTTTAAAATGCCTGCTTGAGTCAAGAAATCAGTTGTGATACCTACTGTGAAAATCGAAAAAGCAGAGCTGAATAGTAAAATTGAAATCAGCGGAAAATATCCAGTCAAATATGTATTTTTCATAAATAGATCCTTTCTCATAAGCTCACATTTATTATGGCTCACTTAAAACGGATTGACAAGATGCTTTCAAAGTAAACCGACAGCAAAATCAAATTTATGATTTTGCACGTACATTCCTTCACAAACTTACATTTTCCCGTTAAAGTATTACTGTTACGAAAAAATCGTGCGTTAGGGGTATACTCGTGAAAAAAACTTTAAGATTGCAAACACGGCTGACGATCTTTGTGTGCATCGTTGTCCTGATCTCCCTTTGTATCACATTCTTTACAATATGGTCGGAAACAGCCAAGAACATCCATCAGCAGGAACGTGACATTGCTCTCTCTACTGCCAAAATGGTCGCAGAGGCACCGATCACAGCACAATCATTAGAAGATCATTCGTATTCCGCATTACGAAAATATACAACAAGTGTTCAGCAAATCACCAAAACCGAATTCGTTGTCGTCATGGATATGAACGGTATCCGCAAAACACACCCAAATCCGCAGAAAATTGGAAAGCGGTTTGCCGGCGGTGATGAAAAAGCAGCATTACAGGGAAAAGAACATATTAGTACGGCTTCTGGAACACTCGGCAGATCCATGCGTGCTTTTGTTCCTGTTTATGATCAAAATGGAAAGCAGCTTGGGGCTGTGGCCGTAGGGATTACGTTAAAGGAAATTGACTTGATTATTCATCAAAGCTTACTTCCACTCTACTTCGTCACATCACTCAGCCTTCTATCTGGTATCATCGGAGCACTCATTGTGGCAAGAAAAGTGAAGAAGATTATGTTTGGACTTGAGCCGGATGAGATCGCCACATTGTTAAAAGAACGAAGTGCCATGCTAGAATCAACAAAAGAAGGGATTCTGGCCGTCGATCAGCACGGTAAAATCAAACTGGCCAATGCAGAGGCCAAACGGCTCTTTCATAATATGGGCATTATGGTTGATCCTAGAGAACAAGATGTGCAAACTCTCCTCCCTTCAAGCGGCTTAAAACAGGTCATTGAAACACGCAAGCCGCTGCTTGATCGTGACGTGAGAATGAATGGACTGGAACTCGTCTTTAATGAAGTGCCAATTACGGTAAAAGGTGAAATTGTCGGAGCCATCGCCACCTTCCGTGACAAAACAGAAGTGAAACATCTGGCTGAGCAGCTTAGCGGGGTCAAAATGTATGCGAATGCGCTCCGTGCCCAGTCACATGAATTTATGAACAAGCTGCATGTCATTTTAGGATTGGTTCAGCTCAAAAACTACGATGACCTTGGCACCTATATCAAAGATATTGCAATCTATCAGCAAACGGAAACAAATGAAATCATCAACCATGTGAAAAACTCTGTTTTAGCAGGATTTTTACTAGGAAAACAAAGCTATATCAGGGAACAAGGCGCTGCCTTGGAGGTTATTTGCAGCACACAAGTGCCAAATACGGAGGACCCGGCAGTGACGCATGATCTCATTACCGTGATTGGCAACTTGTTAAATAACGCACTCGATGCTGTTTCACATACTGACACGAAAAACATCTCGATCTCCTTCAGATACGTCCATGAGCAGCTTCACATTGAAATCACGGACACAGGTGTTGGTCTCACGAAAGAAGAACAAGACATCATGTTTGATCAAGGTTTTTCAACTAAAGGAGAAGACCGAGGGTTCGGACTCTACTTCGTTGACCAAAGCATCAAGAAATTGAACGGACATATGATTGTCACGAGTGAAAAAGGAGAAGGAACGACCTTTAGTCTCCGCATTCCGTATAAACAAAAGGAGGATTCACATGATTAATGTGTTAATAGTAGAAGATGATCCAATGGTTGGGGAGCTGAACAAACGCTACCTGACCCAAATCGACGGCTTTGAGTTAAAGGGGATTGCCACCTCCTTTCAGCAGGCACTTGAAGTGTTAAAAACAGAAGTCATACACCTCGTACTGCTCGATATTTATATGCCTGGACAAAATGGGCTGGCATTACTAACAGAAATTCGCCAGCAAAATCATGCCGTTGATGTCATTGTCATTTCGGCTGCAAATGAAGTCGATGTTGTACAGCAAACGATGCGAAACGGAGCAGTTGATTATTTAATTAAGCCGTTTGAGTTCGAACGATTCCAATCAGCACTGGCAGAGTATAAACGGAAACACGCCCTGTATCAATCCATGAACAGCATTTCGCAAAATGATTTAGATGCGAAGCTTTTTCATAAAAAAGCAGAGGCGGAAAAAGTCCTCTTGCCAAAAGGACTGACCAAAAGCACACTTAAACTCATCTGGACAAGCATTCAATCATTTGGCCAGCAGGCTTTCACAACCGAAGACCTAGCCAATCATACAGAAATCTCTCAAGTCTCCATTAGAAAATACTTGAAATTCCTTGAGGATATCGAAGTGGTGGATGTTGAAATGGCATATGGGACAATAGGACGTCCTGTTTTCCAATATAAACTGAACACGAGCAATATGAATTTGATTCAGCAATATCTTTAAAATACTACATCTGACCTTTCACAAAGGCCAGATGTTTTTTTATGGCATACGATGTAACAAACCCCTTGATATCAGTGGTTCTGCTGTAGCGGAGCACATCACAAAAGCGGCATTATATCATATTTCAGCAGATAAAAAGACATCAAATAAAGCCATTTAACATTTTTTTAAAAATAAAACAAATTTCTATTTATTTATTCGATCGGAAATGATAAATTATGATTGATTAGTTCAACGAGATATAAGTCTGATGTCTTACATCTTCTCTCCTGCTCTCCATAAGTTTCATGAGAAAGCAGGATAAAATACCCTCTTCAGAAGGGTGAGAAGAGATAGATCGGTCTTTTTTCGCGAGACTTTTCTGAAACTTTTAAATTTTATAGGGGGTTATGTTTTGAAGAAGCGCAAAATTGGACTAGCATTGTCCTTAGTCGTAGCAGCAGGAACCATCCTTGGAGCATGCGGCAACTCTGGCTCAAACAGCGGTGAAAGCAAAAAAGATAAAGATCAATTCACTGTTGCAATGGTAACTGATGTCGGTGGTGTCGATGACAAATCGTTTAACCAATCAGCTTGGGAAGGTTTACAAGCATTTGGGAAAGACAACAATCTAAAAAAAGGTAAAAACGGCTTTGATTACTTACAATCTAAATCAGATGCTGACTATACAACAAACTTAAACACACTTGCTCGTGAGAAATTCGACTTGATTTACGGAATTGGTTTCTTAATGGAAGATGCTATTTCTGAAATTGCGGATCAACGTAAGAAAAACCACTTTGCGATCGTTGATGCAGTCGTGAAAAAAGACAACGTGGCCAGCATTGTGTTTAACGAAAACGAAGGATCATTCCTTGTGGGTGTTGCGGCTGCTCTTTCTACAAAATCAAACAAAATTGGATTCGTAGGCGGCGTTGATTCTGAATTAGTCAGAAAATTCGAAGTTGGCTTCCGCGCAGGTGTTGAAGCAGCTAACCCGAAAGCAAAAGTTGAAGTGAAATATGCCGGTGCATTCGATAAGGCTGACATCGGGAAAGCAACAGCTGAAAGCATGTACAAATCTGGCGTCGACATCATCTATCATGCTGCTGGCGGCACTGGAACTGGTGTCTTCACTGAAGCGAAAAACCTGAAAAAAGCAGATCCTAACCGTAAAGTTTGGGTTATCGGTGTAGATAAAGACCAGTATGACGAAGGAAAAGTACCTGGAACAAAACAAAGTGTTACCCTTACTTCTATGGTTAAGAAAGTAGACACAGCGGTACAAGACTTAACAACGAAAGCAAAAGAAGGTAAGTTCCCTGGCGGCGAAGTGATCACATACGGTCTGAAAGAAGGCGCTCTTGACATCTCTCCATCTAAGGAAAACCTTGATAAAGATGTATTAAAGAAAGTCGAAGAATGGAAACAAAAAATCATCAAGGGTGAAGTGAAAATCCCTGCAACACGTGATGAACTAAAAGATTTTAAAGCTTAATTTGAGCAGCGGGATAAGCGCGCCTTATCCCCTGCCTCTCCTTTACCTCCTCTTTATTCGTAAAAGGTGGTAAAAGAAAAGCTGCAGCCTCGTTTTGCAGCTTTTCTTTTGCTAGTTTTTATCTTCATCAGCACCCTAAAAAAGGAGCGGTTAAACCTGTGGATTATGTCATTGAAATGTTGAATATACGCAAAGAATTCCCTGGCATTGTAGCAAACGACAACATTACGCTGCAGCTAAAAAAGGGCGAAATTCATGCGCTGCTTGGTGAAAACGGCGCTGGAAAATCAACGCTCATGAACGTGCTTTTCGGACTGTACCAGCCTGAAAAAGGTGAAATCAAGGTACACGGAAAACCTGTGACCATCTCTAGTCCAAATGATGCTAGTGATTTAGGCATCGGAATGGTGCATCAGCACTTTATGCTGGTCGATACCTTCACTGTCGCTGAAAACATCATTTTAGGTAAAGAGCCCAAGAAGTTTGGAAAGATTGACAAAGAACAAGCCATACAGCAAGTACAAGAGCTTTCTGACCGCTATGGTTTGAAAATAGATCCTGCCGCAAAAGTATCTGACATCTCTGTCGGCATGCAGCAGCGTGCAGAAATCTTAAAAACACTTTACCGCGGCGCTGACATTTTGATCTTCGACGAACCAACGGCCGTTTTAACACCTCAAGAAATCAAAGAACTCATACAAATTATGAAAAACTTAATCAATGAAGGAAAATCCATTATTTTAATCACCCATAAGCTGAAAGAAATTATGGATGCCTGTCATCGCGTGACCATTATCCGAAAAGGCCAAGGCATTCGTACACTTGATGTGGCAAGCACAAATAAAGATGAACTTGCAAGCCTCATGGTTGGTCGTGAAGTGTCATTTAAAACAGATAAAAAAGCTGCTTCTCCAGCTGAGGAAGTTCTTCAAATTCAAGACCTCACAGTAAAAGACGCCAGAGGAATTGAAGCGGTCAAACAGTTGAACCTCTCAGTGAAGGCTGGCGAAATTGTCGGAATTGCTGGGGTAGATGGCAATGGCCAGTCTGAATTAATTGAAGCCATTACCGGTCTAAAGAAATCAGAATCTGGCACAATCATGCTAAACGGGAAAGCCATTCAAAATCTCCCGCCTCGTAAAGTGACCGAATCTGGGATTGGACATATTCCTCAGGATCGTCATAAACATGGACTTGTACTCGATTTTTCAATTGGAGAAAACATTTCCTTACAAACGTATTATCAGCGTCCTTATTCAAAATTCGGCTTATTGAATATGAAAAATATTTATCAAAAAGCAAAACGAATCATTGCGGAATATGACGTCAGAACACCGAGTGAATATACAGAAGCGCGCGCTCTGTCAGGCGGTAACCAGCAAAAAGCCATTATCGGCCGTGAAGTTGACCGCAATCCTGATTTATTAATTGCCGCTCAGCCGACACGAGGACTTGATGTTGGTGCGATTGAATTTGTTCATAAACGTCTAATCGAGCAAAGAGACGCAGGCAAAGCCGTTTTGCTCATCTCCTTTGAGCTTGATGAAATTATCAATGTCAGTGATAAGATCGCTGTTATTTTCGAAGGCAGCATTGTCGCCATTGTTGATCCAAAAGAAACAACAGAGCAAGAGCTTGGTCTATTAATGGCTGGAAGTACGCAACAGGAAGTGGGGAAAGAAGCAAATGTCTAATCGCTTAACAAATCTGCTGATTCCGCTTATAGCCATTGTACTTGGTCTTTTGGTTGGGGCCATTATTATGCTGGCAAGCGGTTATAGTGTCATCGAAGGCTATAGCGCCCTTTGGAATGGCGTTTTCGGTGAAACTTATTATATGGGAGAAACCATCAGGCAAGAGACGCCTTATATATTATCAGGTCTTGCTGTTGCCTTTGCATTTCGGACAGGCCTGTTTAATATCGGTGTAGAAGGTCAAATGCTTGTTGGCTGGGTAGCTGCTGTATGGATTGGAACAACTGTCCATGCTCCTATGTATATTCATCTGCCGCTTGCACTCATCACCGCAGCTGCTGCAGGTGCTTTATGGGGCTTTATTCCTGGTTTTTTAAAAGCTCGTTTTTATGTGCATGAGGTCATCGTTACTATCATGATGAACTACATTGCCCTTCATGTCACAAACTATTTAATCTCAAATGTCTTAACAGATAATAAAGATAAAACAGATAAAATCGATGCCACTGCCTCGCTCCGCTCTGGATTTTTTGAACAGATCACTGATTTTTCCCGAATGCATAACGGTATTTTTGTTGCCATTATTGCTGCGGTCGTGATGTGGATCATTATTCAAAAAACGTCTAAAGGGTTTGAATTACGAGCAGTTGGAATGAACCAGCAGGCATCACATTATGCTGGTATGAACGTTCGCCGCAATATCATTTATGCGATGCTTATTTCAGGTGCTTTTGCAGGTCTTGCAGGCGCTATGGAAGGTCTTGGTACATTTGAATATGCCTCTATTAAAGGCTCGTTTACAGGCGTAGGTTTTGATGGAATTGCCGTC
This sequence comes from Bacillus sp. Root920, assembly GCF_001429445.1. NCBI lineage: Bacteria > Bacillati > Bacillota > Bacilli > Caryophanales > Bacillaceae > Bacillus > Bacillus sp. Root920. The sequence continues at coordinate 1,046,239 of NZ_LMJV01000001.1, read as the reverse complement.
GCTTTATTAGGTGGAAATACGGCTGTTGGTGTTGTCCTTGCTGCATTATTGCTTGGTGGATTGAAGGTCGGTGCATTAAATATGCCGCTTGAATCAGGCGTACCGACTGAGGTTGTTGATATTGTCATTGCGATCATCATTCTTTTCGTCGCCTCAAGCTATATTATCCGTCTTGTGATTCAACAAATGAAGAAAAAGGGGGGAAAATAAGTGGGATTTCTGCAAATACTTGAAATCATCGTCCCAGCTACACTTGTTTATGCTGCACCACTTATTTTAACCGCTCTTGGAGGCGTCTTTTCAGAAAGATCAGGTGTTGTCAATATCGGTCTTGAAGGGTTGATGGTCGTCGGAGCATTTTCCAGTATTATCTTTAACTTATTTTTTGCTGATACGTTTGGAGCCTTGACCCCGTGGCTTGGGCTTCTCGTCGGAATGGCCGTTGGCGGATTGTTCTCACTGATTCATGCAGTGGCGACCATTACCTTCCGAGCTGATCAAACGGTCAGTGGTGTGGCGATTAACATGCTGGCACTTGGCGCTACATTGTTTGTCGTCAAACTGATTTATGGGAAAGCACAAACTGATAAAATTACAGAGCCTTTCTATAAAGGAGATATCCCCCTTTTAAGTGACATTCCGATCATTGGTGATATTTTCTTTAAAGATGTTTATTATACGTCTATACTCGCCTTAGCTCTTGCGGTTGTTGCTTGGTTTGTTTTATTTAAAATGCCGTTTGGTCTTCGTCTTCGTGCAGTCGGAGAGCATCCAATGGCAGCTGATACAATGGGTATCAAAGTGTACCGGATGCGTTACATCGCTGTTTTCATTAGTGGACTGTTTGGCGGTCTTGGCGGAGCTGTTTATGCCTCAACGATCGCGCTTGATTTCTCACATGCCACCATTACTGGACAAGGCTTCATCGCACTAGCTGCGCTTGTATTCGGTAAATGGCATCCATTTGGCGCAATGGGCGCTGCTTTATTCTTTGGATTTGCTCAAAGTTTAAGCATCATTGGCTCTCTCCTGCCGCTGTTCCAAGATATACCGAATGTGTATATGCTCATAGCACCATATGTGCTTACCATTTTAGCACTTACTGGCTTCATTGGACGTGCCGATGCACCGAAAGCTCTTGGTACGCCTTATCTAAAAGGAAAACGATAAATACGATGTATGATCAATCCCCTGAAGGACAAACTACCTTCAGGGGATTTTTGTATGATAAAAAACTCAAAAACTCCTGTTTATTTTACTTTTATTACACTTATTTTAGTTTAATAAATAGAAGAGTGTCATTGAATCTTCTACAATTGAGACAAATAGCATTTGGGGGTGTTTATGTGGCTAATGCACAACAATTGAAATCGATTACAGACGATTCTGACAATAATAAAAGCGTTTTCCGTAAGATCATGTCTTGGAAAATTGGTGTTATTGATCTACCTGTGTATTTAGTACTTGCAGCGATTATTTTAACTGCCGCTTATTTCAATAAAATTCCAGCAAATATGCTTGGTGGTTTCGCTGTTATTATGATTTTGGGGATTTTCCTTGGAGATGTAGGACAACGTATTCCAATCTTAAAAGATATTGGTGGACCGGCGATTCTTTCTTTATTCGTACCATCGTTCCTGGTCTTTTTTAATGTTCTGAATCCGAACTCATTGGAAGCGGTTACGTCTCTTATGAAAACGTCGAACTTCCTTTACTTCTATATCTCTGCTCTTGTAGTAGGTAGTATTCTTGGGATGCAGCGAACTGTTTTAGTACAAGGCCTTATTCGTATGTTTGTTCCTCTCGTTGCAGGTACAATTGCAGCTGTGAGTGCTGGTATCCTTGTTGGCCTTTTAGTTGGTTTCACACCGCATCATTCATTCTTCTTTATTATTGTACCGATTATTGCCGGTGGTGTTGGAGAAGGGATTCTGCCATTATCTATCGCTTATTCACAAATTCTTGATGTATCAGCAGAGTCATTAATTTCTCAATTAATTCCTGCGGCTGTCATCGGGAACGTCATTGCCATTATCTGTGCTGGCGCATTGAAGAAGCTTGGTGAGAAACGTCCAGAACTAAACGGGAATGGCCGTCTTGTGAAATCTAAAGAAGCAAACGAAATTTTCGAGCAGCCAGATTTGGATGCAAAAGTTGATTTCGGGTTAATGGGTGCTGGTGTACTCATTGCTTGTACAACCTTCATCTTTGGTGGTTTGTTAGAAAGCTTTGTTCATATTCCAGGTCCAATCTTAATGATTGTTCTTGCTGCTTTAATCAAATACTTAAACGTGATGCCTCAGCATCTTCAAAACGGCTCACAGCAGTTCTACAAGTTTGTATCTAAAAGCTTTACATGGCCGCTGATGGTTGGTCTTGGTATTCTATACATTCCACTTGATGATGTAGCAACTGTCATCTCCATTCCATTCGTATGCGTATGTATTGCTGTTGTACTCGCAATGGTTGGTTCTGGTTACTTCGTTGGAAAACTAATGAACATGTATCCAGTAGAATCTGCTATTGTCACTGGCTGCCACAGCGGACTTGGCGGTACTGGCGACGTTGCGATTCTTTCAGCTTCTGGAAGAATGGGTCTTATGCCTTTCGCACAAGTATCTACACGACTTGGCGGAGCAGCAACTGTTATCTGTGCAACGATCTTACTCAGAGTGTTTAGTTAAACTACCACACATAAAAAGCATGGGCTCTCCACATGGGCCCATGCTTTTTTTATATTTCTTTTCTCCTATAGGATCTTATTCATCAGCTAATACAATTCGTAAATATTCCCTGGGCTGAAAAGGATACAGCTTGGTTTCTTGATAGCTCATGTGAAGAAGATGCTCAGAAAACAGCGGCCATTCACTCCCGGCCTGCCACCTTTTTTGATCATTTCGGTCAATCAAGAATGCTCCTCCTAAAATCGTGCAGAATAGGCTTAAGCTGATGGCGATCTTTCGTTTCATTTGATCAGCTCCTTTAGGAAAAGCATGTACGAAAAACAAAACAATATACAATGAGTATCATTTTTGATAAAATTATTTTTGTGGTCAAAAGAACCTAAAACAAATACAGTTTGCTTGAAATCGTTCCAAACCAATGCACTATGGCTGTATTTACGCTATAATTTTAATTACCAGTTCTTTAGAACGTGAATTTATATTGATCAAAGGAGGTTCATTTTCTTGCAGCTTATTCACTTCGCCATCCTATCACCTTTTTTACTCGCTTTTGTTGTACCTTTCCTTTACAAATATGTGAGGCGTATACATACAGGATGGTTTGTTCTCATCTTGCCGATTCTTTTATTTACCTATTTCATCCAAATGTTACACATCACTTCGAATGGACGAACGCTTTTCTCACAGGCTGAATGGATTCCATCTTTAGGGATGAATTTCACTGTGTATGTCGATGGTCTCAGCCTGTTATTTGCTTTATTAATTACAGGTATCGGCTCACTAGTGGTGCTGTACAGTATTTTCTACTTATCAAAGGAAAAAGAACAGCTTGGCTCTTTCTACACGTATTTGCTCATGTTTATGACCGCGATGCTGGGTGTCGTTCTTTCTGACAACATGGTGGTTTTATACTTGTTTTGGGAGTTAACGAGTATCTCTTCCTTCCTCTTAATTGGGTATTGGTATAAGCGGGAGCGCTCTAGATATGGAGCAACGAAATCACTGCTTATTACTGTTTTTGGCGGATTAGCTATGCTTGGTGGCTTCATCCTCATTTACCTGATTACTGATTCATTCAGTATTCGTGAAGCAGTCAATCAGCTTCAGCTCATCATGGCATCACCTTACTTTATCCCTGCCATGATCCTAATCTTACTAGGTGCCTTTACAAAATCAGCGCAGTTCCCATTCTATATCTGGCTGCCTGATGCAATGGAAGCACCGACCCCTGTGAGCAGTTATCTGCATTCTGCTACGATGGTGAAAGCCGGTATTTATCTTGTTGCCCGCTTCAGTCCAATCTTTGCTATATCAGAGGTGTGGTTCTGGACCATTTCCATCGTTGGGCTTGTCACATTATTCTGGGGATCATTCCACGCCGTCCGGCAAAACGATTTGAAAGCCATTCTGGCCTATTCGACAGTGAGTCAGCTCGGCATGATTATGCTCATGCTTGGCGTCGGCGCAGCTGCGATTCATGAAAACAATCCTGCCTTTTTTGGCGCAGCCGTTCTTGCAGCTATTTTTCACCTCATTAACCATGCTACGTTTAAAGGCAGTCTCTTTATGGCAGCTGGTATTATCGATCATGAAACAGGAACTCGTGACATTCGGAAATTAGGCGGATTAATGACGATCATGCCGATTACCTTCACAATTACGTTAATCGGTACATTTTCAATGGCCGGATTACCGCCATTTAACGGTTTCTTAAGTAAAGAGCTATTTTTCACAAGTATGATACGGATTTCTGATATCAGCTTTACGGACGTTTCAACATGGGGTGCCATCTTCCCGACACTCGCTTGGCTCGCTAGCGTCTTTACGTTCATTTATAGTATGATGCTCCTCTTTAAAACTTTTAGAGGCCGTCTGAATATAGACCAATTGGAGAAAAAACCGCATGAAGCACCGATCGGCATGCTCATTCCGCCCATCATTCTAGCTGCACTTGTGGTCACCTTCTTCTTTTTCCCTAATATTCTTGCCTATTCTGTCATTGAACCTGCAATTGCGGCGATCATTCCTGAAGCGATTGAAACAGGAAGCCGTTTTTCTGTGAAAATTGAAGCATGGCATGGCTTCCAGCCAGAACTCTATATGACAATAGGTGTTGTTGTACTCGGCACAATCGGCTACTTGACGCTTTCAAAATGGCGTCCAATGTACAACATCTTTAAGGAAAAGTGGTCATTTAACGCTTTATACGACCGCTCTCTTATCGGTTTAGAAAAAGGTTCATACCGCCTGACAAACAGTTATATGACTGGTTTTCTTCGTGACTATCTTGTCTATGTGTTTGGGTTCATGATTATCGTCATTGGCGGCGTGATGTTTTATCAGCAGGCCTTTTCATTTCAAACTGATCAGGCTGCCTCAATTGGCACGTATGAGGTGCTTCTTTCACTTGTGATGGTGGCGGCGACGATTGCCACAGTATTCGCAAGTTCACGATTAACAGCTATTATTGCACTAGGTGTCATGGGCTACACGCTGTCATTATTCTTCGTGATTTTCAGAGCACCTGACCTTGCGCTGACGCAGCTGATTATTGAAACGATTTCTGTCGCACTGTTTTTGCTTTGCTTCTATCATTTGCCGAAGCTGAGCTTAAAGCAAAAAACAAGAAGATTCAAAATGACCAATTTCATCATTTCATTAGGTGTTGGGGTTGTTGTCACTTGTCTAGCTTTCGCTTCCACAAGTCAGCAGTCACTTGACACCATCTCAACTTACTTTATTGAAAACAGCTACAAACTTGCTGGCGGTGACAATATTGTCAATGTCATTCTTGTAGATTTCAGGGGCTTTGATACCCTTTTTGAAATTACCGTGCTCGCCATTGCGGCACTTGGTATTTATGGGTTATTAAAAACACAAGCAAAACGGAAGAGAGGTGTGCGGCGATGAGAAAGATTGATACGAATGATATGCTTTTGCAAGTCACAACAAAAATCACAGCATTCATCATCTTGCTTTTCTCCCTTCACCTATTTCTTGCGGGACATAACAATCCTGGCGGCGGATTCATTGGCGGCCTGATGAGTGCTGCGGCTGTCGTTCTTCTGCTTTTAGCCTATGATCTGAAGACAGTAAGACGCATTTTGCCATTTGACTTTATTTATGTAACTGGAGCCGGTTTGCTCGTTGCGATCCTGACAGGTATGGGATCCTTTCTATTCGGTGCACCTTTTCTATCCCATGCATTTGATTATTTCCAATTACCGTTTTTAGGGAAAACCGAACTGGCGACAGCCGTCCTGTTTGATATCGGTGTGTATTTGGTTGTTGTCGGTGTCACCATGACCATTATTCAAATGATTGGAGAGAAGGAATAATGGAATTTCTAATGTCTATTATCGTCGGAATTATTTTTATGGCGGCGACCTATTTGATGCTGTCAAAGAGCCTTCTGCGGGTCATCGTCGGTACTGCTGTTTTGAGTCACGGCGTCCACTTGCTTCTTTTAACAATGGGCGGTTTAAAAAAAGGAGCGCCTCCAGTTCTAAAAGAGGGGCTCACATCCTATGTAGATCCATTGCCACAAGCATTAATTTTAACAGCCATTGTCATTGCTTTTGGTGTGACATCCTTATTACTTGTCATGGCCTTCCGTGCCTTCCAAGAGCTGCGAACAGATGACATGGATCAAATGAGAGGAAATGATCAGCATGAATAATCTCGTGATCCTGCCTATATTAATTCCATTACTAGCTGCTACACTATTGATCTTTATGAATAAAAACATCATGCTGTCAAGAGTCTTTAGTGTCTTGGCATCTCTTTCAGCCATTATATGTAATGCATATTTGGTTCAAACGATTTTCACAAATGGGATACAAACCCTTTATTTGGGCGGCTGGAAAGCGCCATTTGGGATTGCCCTTGTGGCCGATCAATTTGCTGCACTCCTTGTGCTGACCGCTTCCGTTGTCGGGCTTGTGACAGTCCTCTTCTCCTTTCAAACGATTGGGAAAGAAAGAGAGCGGCTCTTCTATTATTCTGGCGTACAGTTTTTGTTAGCTGGCGTGAGCGGAGCCTTTTTAACGGGAGATATTTTCAACCTGTTTGTATTCTTTGAATTACTGCTGATGGCATCTTATATGCTTATTGTATTAGGCGGATCAAAGCCTCAGCTTCGTGAATCACTCAAATATATTGTGTTTAATATCATCTCGTCGGCATTATTTATTGTCGGAGTCGCCTGTTTATATGCAGTGACGGGTACGCTCAATATGGCTGATTTAAGTGTGAAAATAGCTGAATCAGGGCAAACAGGATTAATCACTGTTATTTCCATCCTGTTCCTCATTGTATTCGGCTTAAAAGCTGGGATCTTCCCGCTTTATTTCTGGCTGCCAGGATCGTATCATGCGCCGCCAGCAGCGATTTCAGCTCTATTTGGGGCTTTGCTGACAAAGGTTGGCTTATATGCGATTGCAAGAGTCTTTACATTAATTTTTATACACGATACAGGCTTCACCCATACACTCATGGCGTGGCTTGCCGCACTGACGGTGATATTCGGTGTGATAGGCTCGATCGCCTATTCTGATGTGCAGAAGATTGTAATTTATAACATTGTCACAGCTGTTGGGGTCATTTTGTTTGGATTTGCAGCCAACACACCTGCATCACTCCAAGGTGCCATTTATTATCTCATTCACGACATGGTGATCAAAGGGGCTTTATTTATGCTGGCAGGTGCCCTCTTTGTGTATGCTGGTACAAACCAACTGAAAAAAATGGGTGGACTGATTCAATCCCAGCCTCTATTAGGATGGATGTTTTTCATATCGGCTTTATCGCTTGCAGGAATTCCGCCGCTAAGTGGCTTTGTTGGAAAACTAAAAATTGTGGAAGGTGGATTTTCTGCTGGACACATGACGTTTTCTATCCTGGTCTTACTGTCCAGTCTTCTTGTCCTCTACTCTATTATGAAGATTTTCATGTCCGCATTTTGGGGCGAGGAACAGGATATGCGAAGAAGAAAGCCGTCAATTAAAGGAATGGTGTACCCTGGCGTACTGCTTGTCGTCTTATCGCTTGCCATTGGGTTAGGGACAGAGTTCATTGCCCCTTATATCAATCAAGCAGCGGAAATGCTCTCTACACCAGAAAAATATATTCAAGCTGTGCTGAAGGAGTAGATGAACATGGCCTTTCAAATATTACTAAACGCACTCCTCGCCTTTACATGGATGTTTATGAATGATACATACAGAGCCGCAGACTTTGTATCAGGTTTTGCATTAGGGATGATCGCCATTTTCATGCTGCGTCGATTTTTCCCGCAGCGTTTTTACGGCTATGCCCTTTATGCGATTTTCAAGCTGATCATCATTTTTATTCGCGAGCTGCTTCTTGCCAATTTAAGTGTATTAAAGACCGTATTATCTCCAAAGCTCACGATTAAGCCCGGTATTTTCGCCTTTCGTACGGACTTGAAAACAGATTGGGAAATCACCATACTGGCAAATATGATTACATTGACACCAGGTACACTAGTGATTGATATTTCCGATGATCGGTCCATTTTATACATTCATGCGATGGATATTGAAGATGCTGAAAAAGCCATTCACGATATCCGGGTTTCATTTGAAAAAGCGATTCAGGAGGTGAGCGGTAAGTAATGGAACTCATTTTGCAAATGTCACTTGGCATTCTTGCGCTGTCTACCTTGCTTTTTGTGATACGAGTGATCAAAGGTCCCTCTATTCCTGATCGTGTAAGTGCACTTGATGCGATAGGAATCAATTTAATTGGGATGACAGCCATCGTTTCAATTTTACTGAAAACCACTGCATTCTTTGAGATTATTTTACTGCTCGGTATCCTTGCCTTTATCGGTACTGTCGCTTTTTCCAAATTCCTTGAGAAAGGGGAAGTGATTGAAAATGATCGTCATCGCTAAAACCATCGTGATTTTCTTTATCCTGCTAGGCGCTATCCTCTGTTTGATTTCAGCCATTGGTGTCCTTCGCCTGCCGGATGTTTACACACGTATGCATGCTGCATCAAAAGCATCGACCCTTGGCGTTGTTCTGATTTTAGTAGGTGTGTTTTTTCACGAATGGTTTCTTGCAGGCGTTATTTCTGCAAAAATCCTTCTCGGCATCGTATTCATCTTCCTGACAGCACCAGTCGGCGCACACTTAATCGGAAGAGCCGCCTACAATACTGGTGTTAAGCTCGACAAACGCAGTGTCCAAGATGATTATGGCGGTTTCCGTAACTTTGTGATTAAGCGAAAAGAAGATTCTTATTTATAAAAAGCGAAAAAGAATGGCCTGCCATGTTGGGCCATTCTTTTTTTACCGCTCAACAGCATACAAAAAAAGCTTCCGCTGCACCGGGAGCTTTTTTATATGCGATCAATGACAGCAAGTGTGCATCTTGACGTACAGATGTGCCGGTCTCGATCATCTTTTATATCGATTTGAAATACCATTGTACGCCGTCCTACATGTACAGGAACAGCTGTCGCTGTCACAACTCCATCGCGTACAGATTTTAAATGATTGGCATTGATTTCAATACCTGAGCAAACTTGCTGCGTTAAGTCTAAATGAGCCGCAGCCCCCATGCTCGCCACTGTTTCTGCTAGAGCAGCAGACGCTCCTCCGTGCAGCAGTCCAAATGGCTGTTTTGTTCTGTGATCGACTGGCATTGTTGCAACGCATCGTGATTTATTGCACTCTACAATCTCAATACCTAGTGCCTCAAGCAGTGTATTTGATCCGCTCACATCCATTAAGGCCCTCTCCCTTCACACGTTTACAGCACACTTTCAGACTTAGCAATTAACACCGCTTCTGTACGAGATCCAACATTCAGCTTATTAAAGATGGATGTCAAACTGTACTCAATTGACCGTTTGCTCAAATGAAGCACATCGGCAATCTCCTGGTTCGTGTATCCTTTTTCTACTTCTCTAAGGATCAAACACTCCCGTTCGGTTAAGAGGTCGTGATCAGTCTGCTGTGCCTGTTCTGGCTTTTCTTGCTGCTGTGAAATTAATTTCTTTAAATAAGACAGCTGAATGACAACTTCTCCTTGTAATGTGCGGTGTATGTATTCAATAATTTTGTCTTTCGTCTCTGTTTTGCTAATTGCACCGTGTAATCCAGCCCGAATAGCCTCTTCAAAATAATCATCTACTTCATACCCTGTATAAATGATAATTTTCACTTGATGGTTGGTTTCTAAAATTTGTTTCGCAATGTCCATTCCATTGATATCCCCGAGATTTAAATCCATTAAAATCACATCATAGATGGAAAAGTCATGCGTCTTTAAAAAGGCGGCTTCTGCATCAGGACTTAAACAATCGACTGATAGCTGCTGGTCTGATTCTAATATGCTTTTTGTCCCTTCCATGACAGCCGGATGATCATCAATGACCAATATCTTCTTCATGTCTTCCTCCCTTTAAATCACTCACTTCCATTTTATATAAAAGACTTGGCTGATGCCAAGTCTTAATCCTTAATAAATCGTTACAATTCCATTTCAATTTTCACCTTAAGCCCTTTTTCCGGTGCTGTGTGAATTTGAAGCTTTCCATTTAACGCTTTCACTCGTTCTCTAATTCCCGATAGCCCCATGCTCATTGTGTGCTGATCAAGATGACTGGCATCAAAACCGACTCCATCATCCTCATAGTGAAGAACAACCTGATCTTTAATACAAATCAGCATCACTAACACTTGAGTGGCTTTTGAATGCTTCAGGGCATTGGATAACAGCTCCTGAACAATTCGGTAAATATTCAGCTGTGAATCAATATCAATGTCCAATTCTTTATCAAAGCGTGTCGTATTCAGCCTAATATGAAACGGCGCTTCCTCCTGAATTTGAGAAGTCAGCTTCGATATCGCCTTTACTAAACCTAAATCATACAGCAGCTGCGGCCGAAGCTCATGACACGTTTCTCTCGTCGTTTGAATGACTTTGGACATTTGATCATTCCATGAGATAAGCGAATTTTCAATAGATGTCGGGCATTGGTTATTTTGGAAATTCGTTAAAAACATCTCCGACTGCCTTTTTAGTGATATCAAGTCCTGCAGCACGGAATCATGAAGATCTCTCGCTAAATCTGAACGCTGCTTTTCTTCCATAGCAAACATGATTTTCTTCAGCCATGCAGGATTGGACTCGCGCTGTTTCAAATCGTCAAGATGCTCCATCAACTCTTCGATTTTAACGACATTTTCCAAACTGACACTTGTATAAAAGGCCAATGTTTTCAGCCAAGAAATCTCATCACGCGACAATTTTGGTGTCCGTAAATTAGATAAACAGCAAATCACAAAAGAGTGACCGCCCCGCTCACCAATTTTCATCATGAACCCTTTATCAAGCGCAATGATTTTTCCGACTTCACCTAATAATTCTTGAAATTGGTCTACATACTTTTTCCATAGCTTACTTTCCTCTGTCGATTCATCAATCTCTTCAACCTGTCCATCTGCCTTCACTTCAAGCACAAAGGCTTTGTTCACAACAAGTACTTCTAAAATGGTGTATTTTAAATGATATAACACTTGGTGAAGTGATGACGCCTCACGAATGAGCTGCGTGAATTTAAACACGCTATCTTGGTAATTATGCTTCTCTGAAAAACGCTTCAGACGAAAACGAAAATCGATGATTTCTTTAAAATAGAAGACAGTGAGCATAAGAATATACGTGATAATTGTAAATTTCATTGTATAAAAGTTAGCACTTGGCTTCTGAATGAAATCAAAGATAACGACTACAACTATAGTAGGTGTGATGGCTAAAAGACTATAATATTTGATTCTCCCCAAGAAGAAATCAACATTATATAATTTATTTGTCATAAATTGATAGACTAAGAAAAACGGTATCAATAGAGCGAACGATGCTAGGATATAAGGTGAAATAAAATATTTATGAAATAAATAAGGAATAATAAAAAATAGCATAAATGGACTGAATGATGAGATCAAAATAAGTGCAAAGGCACTAAGGACATTTCCGATTTCAGTCCCCTTCAACTTTTTAGCAGCCCTTAATGTGATAATAATCGTAATAAATGCAAGTGCAAAGAATGAAAGTAAGTTAAAAGCAGCTAAAACCATATCTTTAAAAATAATTTCTAATACAATATTTATAAAAGGGACGGCATACAAACAAAGAAGTACACGCCAACTAATAATTACCGTTCCTAATTCCTTTAAATATTGATACATAAAGTGCATATACAACGGGGGTACACAAGTCATCGTAGAAATTACGATAAAACCGCTAATATATTCCCCTTTACCAGAGCCGCCAGAGCTTACATAGGCTACAGCAACAGCTAGCAAAAAGAGAGCAAGAATATATGCAGACTCTTTTTTCCTAGCTTTATTGATTTTTAAAATCATAAATATACAGAATAGACTGATCGAATAAAAAATGATAGGTATTAAATAAATAAACAAATTTTCTTGACTTAATAAGCTTACATTCTCTATTTCAATTTCATCACCATGTCTATCAACAACTAAGCTCTTGACATTCGCTAAATAACCTCGTCTTACTTCTTTGGTTGGTTCTTTGTTACCGTTCACTTCAAGGATGATATCGCCTTTTCTCACACCAGCATAATAGCTGTCTGTAAAGTCTACAACATCCTCTATTTCAAGTTGTCCGTCACTATTCACCGAAACGACTGCCCCTACAAAAATATTAAACACATTGATGTAGGAAATATAAATCACATAAATGAAGCTAAGGATCAGTAAAATAACAGTTAATTTCGAGTAAAATTTTTGCATAGAACCTCTATACTCACCCAGCATCTCTCCATTTTTTTGATCTAATGGTATCTTCTTTCTGAAAACCTTCAACAATAATGCTTGCAGTCACTTGATCAACGTGAAGCAACGATGCATTTCCATGAGCAACTTGCTTTAATGCCGAGGGATTCTCCACTAGATAACTAACTAGTTTCTGAATGTTCATCTTCTCCATCTCCAATTAAAAAAAGTATCAGCTTTTCCTTTTTAGAAGCCTCTAAATGTAGTATTTCGAATGCTTCTTTAAACTTATTTCTGAGAAGGTTTCTCATAATAAATACATATTGTTGAACGCCAGATTCTTTTAATTTATCCTTTAATTCTTCAGAGCCAATGCTCTTATCCTCTGATTGATAATAACTGAGCAAGTCTGAACTGGATGGATTAAATTCATTTTTTAAATATAATAGCGGTAATGTTTGCATTCTTTTAAAATCAATATTCTTTTTATTAAAAAGGGCCACATAGTCATTTTCAAGCTGCTCTGCCATGCCTAGATAATAAGCATATTCTTCTACATTTTTTTCAAATGAACCTGTTGCCAAAATAACCCCTAACATACAGGGTAACACAAACAGTGATCCTGCCTTTAACTTCATGATATTTAAACAATCCTGCTCTTTCTCTGGCTCCAGTGTCATATCTATATGCTGTCCTTGCATTGACTGAATGGAATAGGAGTATACACTGTTTAAAAGCTCCGTTGCATGATCAAGCTTTGAAAAGACTTCAAAGCTCAATACAAAAAGAACATTTGCTGCATTCATTGCAATTCCGCTCTGACACTTCATCCAAGGATACGAATCTTTGTCCTGATCTTCAATATCATCTAATATATCGGCTGATAAGATGAGAAGTTCAATCCCTGCTGCCAGTTTTGTAATCGCTTGCTTGTCTTGACCGCCAAATGCCTTATAATGTTGGTAAGCTAATTGTCCAAAAGGGAATTCATTCTTTATATCTGTAAATTCAAGAAGCAGTTTTTGTAAATCATTCTGCCTGACTGCATGTTGAATAAAATCAGACATATTCTGCTTGATTTTTGTATTCTCTAGATAGTTTAGCATACTCGATCTTGTACCTCACCCTTTCGTCTTTTATTTTACTAAAAAGACATGAGCAAATGTCCACTGACATCACTATTTAACAATTATATAATAATATATCCTTTTTTTGTATGTATTTGGATAAAAAAAAGACTTGATGATTATCAAGTCTTTAAGAAATTTTCACATATTCATATTTGTCGTATTGATCAATGCTTTTGTTAATGTTATGAAGAGAAGCCGTTGTTTCTCTGATTTCGTTTTCAAGTTTCCATAATAATTGTTTAAGTTCTTCGATTTCATACTTTTCCATCGATTCCACTCTCCTTTTTTGGAAGATCAATGTATTTGTGTATGGTGATTGGGTCATAAGTATTTGATCTGTTACTAACAGTGTAAATGTAATTGAGTATTTTTTCACCGAAAAGTATGCACAAAACGTGTGCGTGATACCGCAAAATTCAATAGGTCTTTTTTCATCATTTTCTGACTTTTCAAATCATACTTTTATCTCAATTTCAAAGGAATTGCGTCATTTTTGCGACAGGAATAGGCATCATTCGTCACACTTCTCTCCCGACAGAACGTACGATCCCCTCTGTATCTTCGGTTTTGCGTGTCATAGGTCAGACGACAGACACTATTGTGGACACCGCAATTTTTTGGCGACATTCACCGAAATTGACCGCAAAAGTACCTATTTTTATGCTGGAATTACAAAGATAGAAAGATCATTTTGATTCTTTATTCTGATTTTCTACATACATTTAGAACAGATATCCGTCCAATTTCACGTCAATGAGAAAAGAGGTGACCATGTGTTTTACTATGTTCCTTATTCTGCTTTGCAGGTTCCCGCAATGAACCGCGCATATCCGCCGCGCACGCCAATGACTTTTCCTCCAGTAGATGCCCACTCTTTTCAACGAGCCGCAAAAGAATCAGCCCGCCTCGTTGCTGATGCTTCACTCATTACACAGCAAATTTCCAGCTCCCTTCCGTTTGCGCAGCGCATCATGGAGGCTGCTGAGCGCTCTGATTCAACAAGTGTCATCCGAATGCTGAAGCAAATCGGTGTGAAAAGCGGCATTGATATCCGCTTTAGTCCAGAAGGGATTCGCATCTACTTGTCTCTTGCCTCCAGCAGACTTTTTCTTCTTTTAAAATGGGCATGACAAAGAAAAAGCCGCTCTCACACGAGCGGCTTTTCTTAAGATTCAAACATTTTATGGCACCATTCAATGGCTTCTATATAACACCCATAGGCCTCCTGTTTCGGGAGATTTCCATCTAACATTTCATCATCCCATTCATTTCGTTCAATACGTTTGGCCACACCTAGCACAAAAGAATAATCATTTTCATAGCCAAGCAGTGCCTCGCCAACTTCATCAGAAAGCGGTAGTTCCTTCACAAGTTCTGTGATATCTGCCCTGACAAGCGTATCAATGAGAGAAAACATACCTGTCAGCATATAAGAGGCGGGATGCTCTCGTTCAGTACGAGAAGCAATCAACTCACACGTTTTGGCACGAATGAATGACATTTTGATAATTTCTTTTTGGCTTGAGTTAGCTTGGACATTCAGTTCTTTAAATGAAAGGATAAAGATCCAGCGCCGAATTTCATTAAATCCAAGCAGGATAATCGCCTGCCTGATACTTTTAATTTGATATAGACGTCTCATGCTGCCTGAATTCAGCATTTTTAATAATTGATATGATAGCGAAAGGTCACTTTCAATAAAATGGGTCACGGTCTGGATATTCGGCTGGTCCTTGCTTAACTCATTTAAAAGCTGATGGTACGCATGGAAGCTGGTCGATAATGCTCGGCCCGATATCACATGCGGCTCACTAAAGAAATACCCTTGAAACAAGTGGAAGCCCGCTTCAAGCGCCTCTTCATATTCTCTTCTCGTTTCTACCTTTTCTGCTAGGAATCGAAGGCGATACTTTTTATACGAATGCAGAATATCTCTTCGTTCTTGCGTTGTGGTTTTCAGAAAGTCAATTTTTAAAATATCTATGCAGTAGAGGAGTTCCTCAAGCAGCTTGTCACTATAATGTGTTCCGTTTAGGAAGAAATCATCGAGTGCAATCGTATATCCCCATTTTTTTAACTGCTTACATCTCATAATAAGTGCCGGGGTAATCGGTACATTTTCTAATATCTCGATCACAAGCTGATGCGGATCAAAATAGGTGAGCAGATCAGATGAAAGCAAGCTTTCGGTGAAATTAATATAGCATCGTTTTCCTTCTGTCAGTGTTTCGATGCCGATATTTAGAAAACTATTGATAATGAGGTCCGTTGTCGCTTGATCACCGTCTTCAGCGCTATATGTATTGGTTTCACTATCTCTATAAAGCAGCTCATATGATACGACTTGTTCTTTTCTGTTAAAAATAGGCTGTCTCGCAACAAACACCCTCAACTGCTCCAATCCTCCTTTATGCCATGACAAACAAGATGTGCTTTCAGTATACCAAATGATTGCGCTTTTAGTTCAATTTCAATCGGTCAAAATAAAAAAAAGAGACCATCTGGCTTGATGGTCTCCCTTTCTTCAAATTATTCGCTTTCATAAAGCTCTTTTTTGATTTTATTTTTCACATCATGGATAAACTGCATTTTATTATCCCAGCATTTTTGACTCAAATCGACTGGATATTCTTCCGGTTTGCTGATTCGTTTGTATTCCTCCCAGAAGAGTCCAAGACTGTCCTGCACGTAGGCTTGAATCGTTTGAATATCTGGATTGTCATAGACAAGTTTTCCTTGCTCAAAAATCGGGACGTGAAGATCTTTCGCCACAAAGTTTGTCACGAATTTACTAATAAATGTATGCACAGGATGGAACATTTTTAGTTTATCCTCACTATGAACATCTTCCTCTTCAAGCGCAATGTAGTCACCCTCAGAATGATGATTCAATTGATTGATAATCCGGTACACACGTTTACGGCCTGGTGTTGTCACTTTCTCTGGGTTGGATGAAATTTTGATGGTATCATTCATTTTGCCGTTTTCTTCAATGGACACCAGTTTATACACTGCACCGAGGGCTGGCTGATCGAATGCTGTGATCAGTTTTGTTCCAACACCCCACACATCAATTTTGGCGCCCTGTGCCTTTAAGTTCATAATGGTGTGTTCATCAAGATCGCTTGATGCAATGACTTTGGCATCATGGAAACCTGCTTCATCAAGCATTGTTCTAGCTTTTTTAGACAAGTATGCAAGGTCTCCGCTATCAAGTCTGACACCAATAAAGTTGATTTTATCTCCAAATTCTTTCGCTACCTTAATCGCATTCGGAATACCTGATCTGACGGTATCATACGTATCGACTAGAAAGACGCAGTCTGTATGTGTTTCAGCATATTTTTTAAATGCCGTATATTCATCGCGGTATGCTTGTACAAGTGCGTGGGCATGTGTTCCTGATACTGGTATGTTGAAGCGTTTCCCAGCACGAACATTACTTGTCGCCTGAAAGCCGCCGATGAGTGCCGCTCTTGCTCCCCACATCGCTGCATCCATTTCATGCGCACGTCTTGTTCCGAATTCTAATGCTGTCTCATCTTCTATGATTCCTTTAATCCGGGCCGCTTTTGTTGCAATCAGCGTCTGGAAATTCACGATATTGAGCAATGCCGTTTCGATTAACTGAGCTTCAACAAGCGTTGCCTCGATGCGCATAATCGGTTCATTCGCAAAGACAATTTCCCCTTCTCGCATTGAATGAAGTGTACCTGTAAAGGACAATCCGCTTAAATAGTCAATGAAATCGCTTTTATAACCGAGTTCATCTTTTAAATACGCCAGATCGCTTTCGGTGAAGGAAAAGTCCGATAAATATTCAATCGCTTTCTCTAAGCCAGCAAATACAGCGAAGCCATTGTCAAATGGAAGCTTTCTAAAGAAGAGTTCAAAGACTGCCTTCTTCTCATGAATGCCGTCTCTCCAATACGTTTCTGCCATGTTAATTTGATAAAGATCTGTATGTAGTGATAAACTGTCGTCATTAAACCGATGCTCCAACTTCCATTCTCCTTCCCTTACTTAACCACTTTCGCACCAAGCGACTGCTCAAAATGAGAAAGTGCCCACTCGTGCCCCGCTTCATTAAAACTCGCCACAGCATTTTGGTGAATCACAAGTTCGAAGCCTTTATTGTACGCATCAACAGCTGTATGAAGTACACAAATATCGGTACATACGCCGGCTAAGTGAAGTTCCGTGATGCCGCGCTCGCGCAGTTTCATTTCTAATTGAGTGCCTGCAAAAGCAGAGTATCTTGTTTTTTCCATATAGTAGACATGTTTTAAATGTTTTGACGTGTGAAATAGTGAACTTAGTTGTCCATAAAGTTCAATACCCTCTGTTCCGCGAATATTATGGGGCGGAAATAACTTTGTCTCTGGATGATAAGGGTCCTCTTCTTCATGATGATCGACAGCAAAGACGACAAAGTGGCCTTCATCAATAAATGAAGAAGTGATCTCTGTGATCTTAGACTCAATCGCCTGTCCAGGCTTTCCGCATGTCAGTTTTCCATCGTCTGCAACAAAATCAACTGTATAATCAATACAAATCAACGCTTTGCCCATCCGCATCTCTCCCATATGCTCTTTTGAATCATTATAGCTTATTCATTTCACTAGGGAAACCTATTCAACAGATTCATGAGAAAAAGCTTTTTGAAACAGCTCATCCTCTATATAGATATGCTCCTGATTGACCGCACCAGGCATCTCTATGACAAGACCAAAAGGAGAGTGTGCTTCGTGATGATTCACCACTTTAAAGGAACATCCAGCGGCATTTGCCATTTTCACATATTGAGAATAAGAAGCATAGGACAGTTCACCATTTAAAAGAAGGGAGGCCTGTCGATTGGCCTTCAATACTTGTTCCACCTCTTGATACGGTTTATTTCTTGATACCTGTCCCTTTGTCAGGGCGAGAAGCGCTCGTTCCCTTAATGAACCAAGAAACATCCTTCGTTCATCAGGTTTTGTTTCAGCATGTCCAAATATCCCTTGCTGCAAATAAAAGTCTACGGATTCTTCTTTCATCGCTGTTTTCACTCCTGGTTTCTAAATTTACATTTCTGTGACCCAGTGCACAACCTTGAGTGCGAGTTCACGGGCTTCGACTGTTTCTATTCTTTCCATTAAGGATTGTTCAAGCGTATGGATGAGCTGCTCCTTTTCATCCTCATACGCAATGGAAATACTCCATTCAATGTCAGGTACGGCTACAAGCGTTTTATATTCTTTTTTATTTTCATGTAAATATACATTGTAGGTCTTTGGTTGTCCGCTTGTGATGTGTGCTTTTCTAATTTTCATTTGACTCTGTTCACACCTCTTTTTTCTTCTTACATCCATATCCATTGTACCATAAAAAAAGACAGCTTCTGAAAAGGAACTCCCTTTCAAAGCTGGCTATGCATTAAAGCTCTTTTGCTGGCTGATCAGGTCTATATCCCACATAAACGTAACGTTTGGACTGCTAAAAAATTGGACAAAGTCCCCTGCATTATAGGTACCTGATCCACCGGCGGAGTGATCGACACTTTTTGGCGAAATGGCAAAAACATCACCGAAATGTGCAGAACCATTTCCAATCACACGGTCAATATGAATAGGTCCAACAATCGCTGGCATCTTTCCACCACCTTTTCTCCCCACATCATATGCCCAGCTCAAAAATAAGTGTATGAAAAATAAAAAAGACAGCTGATCTGTGACCATCAGCTGCCTTTCTATGCGTTAAATGATTGAGGCTGGCCAAACAATGTAAAGTCCCAAAGCATCGTGGCATTCGGATCACTTGTAAGTGACATATAATCACCTGAATTAAAGGCTCCCGCACCGCCAGTAGAGTGGTCTACAGCCAAAGGTGCAATGGCCAGGACATCACCGAAAGTAGCTGCACCGTTTCCTCCTAACGACTCGATATGAATAGGTCCAACGATTGCAGGCATCAGAATCTCCCCCTATCTGCTTATCTCAATCATCTTATGCAAGTAGGGAAAAGGTGTGCATCTGTCCTAGACGTTTAAATGCTGTTCTTTGCGAGATCGCTGACGCAGCTGCACCAATCTGACAATATTCAAGGTGATGGCTTTAAGCAGTGCATAGACAGGGACCGCAAAGATCATGCCAAGGATTCCGCCAAAGCTTCCTGCCCCAATTAATAGCAGGATGATGGTCAAAGGATGTGTGTTGAGGCGTTTCCCAATGATCAATGGAGAAATGACATTTCCGTCAATTTGCTGAACGACAAGAATGACAATGACTGTCACCACCGCTTTTCCAGGCGAATCAAGAAACGCAATAAGCACAGCTGGTGCCGCGCCAAGATATGGTCCAAGGTACGGAATCACATTTGTGACCGCAATGATAATGCCGAGAATGAGCGCATATTTCACACCGATTAATAAGTATCCGATAAAACAAGCCACTCCAACAAATAAACAGACAACAATCTGCCCTTGTATGTAAGCCGCAAGTGTATCGTTTAATTCTTTAAAGATTTTCAATCCTTCCTTACGGTAAGGCATTGGCAAAAATTGAACGAGCTTGTCCGGAAACTTATGTCCGTCTTTCAACATATAAAACAAAATGAAAGGAACTGTGATCACAGCTAAAGCAATATTGGCAATCACGCCAAACACAGCAGACATGCTTGACGCAATATTTTCCGGCAAACCTTTTAATGTCGAAACAATTGTCTGTTCAAACTTCGAGACAGAGACATAATCTTGGTTCATCATCCAAGTAAATGTTTTAGAATGCGAGAAGTCGTTGATAAATTTCTGCATATCCGTCACATAACCAGGGAAGCTTTTGACAAGTCCACCGACCTGCGTGACAATAACCGGCCCCGCAGCATTCACAATGAACGTGATGAGTCCGATGAACAAGAGATAAATGATCAGGATAGCAAGTGTCCTAGGAATTTTCTTGGACAAAAATCGAACAATTGGATTAAAGATGAAAAAGAGAATTCCAGCCAGCAAGATGGGAACAAACAAGGTTGAAGCAAATAAAATAATCGGCTGAAATAAAAACGAAACCTTTGTAGATACATAAACAATGAGTAAAACAAGTAATATTTGGAATGTCCAAAAATGAACTTTAGATTTTAACAAAGATGCTCCTCCTGTTACGTATTGATCTTATTAAAAAACTACTATTCAACCCACCTTCTGTCAACTGCTTCTTGTTTTAGAACCTTATTTTTTGTAAAAAAAAGAACAATTGGTATATCATGCACTTTTTCCAGATATACATTCTATAAGCATGAAAAAAGCAGACACCTATGCGTCTGCTTGTTACACTCTTTCACTGTGATCAGGCATCACCGATACAATTTGCTGGATCCGCACATAAAAAACTGATTTTGCCCCCGCCTCAATCACAATATGATCCGGCATGACTTCCTTCAATTTTCCGCGCACTGTATCTTTCACTGTTTGAACAATTAATCTCATACCGATCACTTTCTGCAATGTTTGATAAACATATGGATCAACTAATGAAACAAGCTGCGGACTTCCTTGTTGTGCCATCCTACCTGCCCCTTTACTTGTGTATTTACCCACAGCGTATGCAATGACCCATGTGAATGTCACTCAGGGCAAACCCACAACTCAAATACCATATTTTAACATTTTATATAATTTTACATCTTTTGGAAGTATAATAGATTGGTGCTGCCAACAACTTAAAACATTTGAAGAGGTGAATGATCTTGAAAAAACTCATCTGTCTCGCTGCTGTCATGCTCTTTTTTTCCTTTGCAAGTGATGCGTATGCAGGATCAATTGGGGATGAGCCTGGGACACCAGGAAAGTGGTTTAAAGGAGAAGAGCCGGTTCAAAAAGACGAGTCAAAACCGCCACTTGTTTTTGTTCACGGCATTAACAGCTCCTCCTCCACATGGTTCGACCGAAACGACATGGCAAAGCAAGCTGTTCTGAACGGATACGAAAGCGCATTCATAGATTTGTATCCAGATCAGGATACGAAAAAGAATGGCAAACTATTAGCAGAAAAGTTAAAAGAAATCTATGATGTGTTCGGTCGAAAACTCATTGTGATTGGTCATAGTAAAGGCGGGGTGGATACACAGTCCGCACTCGTGTATCACAATGCCCATCCATATGTAGAGAAGGTCATCACACTCGGCTCCCCTCATTACGGGACGCCGCTGGCAGATTTAGCGTATAGCAAGGGCGGAAGCTGGCTCGCGGAAATTCTTGGACAAAAAAGCGACGCGCTCTATTCTTTGCAAACGGGGCTCATGGCGGCTTTTCGAAGTGAAACCGACAAGCTGGAGAAGTTTCCTCATAAATACATCACGTATTCGGGATCGGAATGGGGAACATTTGGCGGGGTGCTGTACTTAGGAGGCATGTATTTAAAGAGCTTTGGTGCAAATGATGGCGCCGTCACGGTAAGCAGCACAAGACTATCATATGCAAACAATATTTTAACAGGGAAATGGGATCACAACTCAATTAAAAACGGCACAAGCATGTTCCCTGTGTTTCAGCATCAGCTGCTGGCAAATGCCGCAAGCGCTGAAAAAGAAAATATAGAAAGCCCGAACTCTACTGAGCTGAATACAGATGTTTATGTGAAAGGCGGAGAAAGTGAAAAGGATAAAACAGAAGCGTTCTATGTAGAGGAAGGAACGAATGGCTTATCGATTCAGTGGTTAAATGAAAGTCATGAGGCGCGGCCAGAAATCATCGCCCCAAATGGAGACGTCTTAACAAATCTGAAGACATCGGAAGCATCTTTCCCATATGAAGGCGCATTTTCGCACCATGTACAAATCAATAAACCCGTTCCTGGAAAATGGACGATTCGATCAAATTCAGGAAAAAAGGCTCCTTATTTGCTGCTCGTATCCTTTGATTCACCATTAAATGACGAAATCAAAGCAGAGGCAGCGAAATCAGGGGATGATGCATCGACCCATTCAAGCGGTCTGATTAAACGATTAAGCAAGAAAGTAGAAACTTTTTACTTTAAGGATGCCCAAAAAGATCATCCTCTCAAAACAACTGCTTCATCAGCTGTTCAATTGAAAAAAGAAGGTGCTTATTCTGTCACGGTTCATTACACCGGACTCACTGCATCAGGTACATCTGCATTTAACCGTACCGTTATTCGCACATTGTATGTCGATCAGGATGGAAATATTCATGGAGACATTCCATACTAAACAGAACGTTTCATGGGCTGAAGTGCCTGCTGCACTTTCTGATCCAATTCCGTGATTTTTTTCATTGCAAGTGATTCGTCTATTTGTCTGTAATGATGATGTCCGCCAGGCTCTTCATCCATTTCATCTGCTTTCTTGACGATTTGCTGAAGTGTGTCCTTATGAAGGTCGCCCTCTGGCAAATATGAATCTGTATGAAGCAGAATCGCAAGCGCAATATCTTTAGCTGCCTTTGGTTCCTCACCGAGGCGTATGAGCAGTTTGTGAGCCCGCTCTGCGCCTTTAATGGCATGAATATCATTCCGTCTATATGTCTCGTAATCCCATTCTCCGCCATCTGTATACCATTCATAGTGGCCGATGTCATGCAAGAGGGCTGCTTTCACAGCGAGATCTGGATTAATCCCAGCCTGCACCGCCAGTTTGAATGCGTGATAAGCACAAGCAATCGCATGGGCTTTTCCTGAACGATTTAAATATTTTTGAGCGACTGGATGGGTGTAAACATCCATTAATGTAACCTTTCTCATGGAAACCCCTCCTTATCTATATTTTTAGCATCCTAACATATTCTGAAAAGAAACTCAAATGTTCTGTTATATTTTCTATGAGTCTCAAGAATAGCTTATGTCAAATGAGCTGTTTTTGCTTGTACAATACGAAAAAAGCAGTCGCTATGACTGCTTTTTCCCATACTCACGTGCATCGTAGACACATCCGCCAGCTGAATCACCCGCTAAAAGATCGAGCAAAATACCTGCGACTTCATCTGGACTCTTCAGTGTGCCTGTTTCATATAATTGCTGAAAACGGTCTATTTGTTCAAAGTCTTGTTTTGATGATTTCCGAATTTCCCCCTGCATATCTGTATCGATCGTGCCGGGTGAAAAGGAAAACGTGTTGATCGGATGCGCCTCGTCCTGTTGTTCCTCATGAAAAGTCCTCATAAACATATCGAGTCCTGCCTTTGAACTGCAATACGCACTCCAGCCTTTGTATGGGTTTTTCGCCGCTCCAGAAGAGAGATGAACGATCGTTTTCTTTCCGTTAAATGATTGAGTCTGCTTGGCAAACACATGGCTCAGCAAAACAGGAATGACAAGATTCAGCTTGTAATGCTGATGAAGTGTATCCTGTCCGCCTTGTCCAACGCGCTTGATAGGTGTGACCATTCCTGCATTGTTGACAAGTAAGATGTCATCAGCATCTGCCAGAGTTTGCGGCGTAAGACTATGTTGAAGCCATTTGGCCGCTGCTTCTTCATCGGTCAGATCAACCTGGGTATGTGTGAGCTTCGGATGGGATATCGGCGATGCACTTCTTGCTGCTGTGTACACATGATCCCCGCGTGAAAGCAGCCTGTTCACAAGTGCTAGGCCAAAACCTTTTGATCCGCCTGTAACGATTGAAATTCGAATGACAATCTCCTCCCTTGATATCACTATTTTACGTAGTGAAACGGTATGACATCAAGCAATCTGCATAAAGAAAAGCCTGCCTCTTTTAAAAGAGACAGACTATTACTTTTCAGCCTTCACATTCACCTTTGGAATCAGGATGATCATCACAACGAGACCAAGGGCTATCAAGAAACCAAAGATCATCGGAAGCAGTGCCGATGTCTGCTTCTCATGTTC
The DNA here is from genome assembly GCF_001429445.1 of Bacillus sp. Root920. NCBI lineage: Bacteria > Bacillati > Bacillota > Bacilli > Caryophanales > Bacillaceae > Bacillus > Bacillus sp. Root920. Next base: position 1,021,805 of record NZ_LMJV01000001.1, on the reverse strand, counting down.
ATCCTCAGAAGGTGCTGATACAGCCGAATCACTAAAAGAGATATTCATTTCTTTCATCATACGAGCTGGAGTTTTGGGCGGGTTCTCCTTTAGATCACTAAATAGCTGCGGAGAAAGAGATCCCCCCGGGGCTTTAGGCGGTTTAGCAAAATGAATGTCTGTTTTGATTTTTGATGTCGTTTTGCTTTGTTCGTATTTCGTTTGATCCCTCAATATACTCGAGTTAATATTGAGTTCCTTTTCCTGATATTCATTCGGCTTGACATTCGTATCCGTATCTTCACCAGCAGCGAAAGCAGCAGGGATGAGGAGAAAAAGGGAAACGGCAACGAGTGCCGTCCCTTTCACGAATAGATTAAGCTTCATGAGTCACATCACGTTCCTCTGTTTTATCTTTCCATAGCTTTTTCACAAGCGGTACGACCATGAAAAGAACAGTTAAAATCACTAACCCTGTGACGCCCATTCCAAAGGTGTCTCCATTTCCATATTGGATCGACAGGTACAAGTCTGTCACTGGATTGGTAAAGTGGAAATTCGGCATCACCAAATCAATTAACGGTGCGACAAAGAAGAAAATCAGCGCTGTTGCTGCCATCCACCCGGCAATAGAACCGAATAGGAAGGCCGTGCGAATAAAGGCAGAGCACGCCACTAATAACAAAATGGTGAAGATCGACCATTGAATGGCTTGATCATCTGCAAGCTTGTAAATGTTCAGTCCAAACAAGCTGATCATGAGCCCGACTAATAGATTCAAGATGCCAAACAGTGCACCTTTGACCAGCATCGGAGCTGACGCATAATACGAGCTGAAAAAGCCAATTAACAAACTGCTGATCATCACAATGACCAAAATGACGACCGGCGGTACAGTCTGCGTTTTTTCTTCCGGCACATCGCCGCTGATTTTCAGCGGATTGGCTAAATGGTTATACACATAGTTGCTGTTGCCTTGATCACTTAATGTATTTCCTAAAATACCCTTTAAATCTTGCTGAACAAGCTTTGTAGAGTCGACATTCTTGCTCCAGTTTTCATTCAGCGTATCTGCTTTTTCTTGAACTGTTGTGACACTCTCTTCAATGTTATTCGTATAATCCGCCACCCCTTTTTGGCGGTCGGTTAACGAACTCATATTTTCAGAAAGACGAAGCACTTCCTGACCAATTGAATCCTGTGCACTGACAACAATTGAACTGCCTGCAAGATCAGCCGTATACACCGCATCCCCTTGATCAGCCATTTGCTCAGCTACATTGTCCGCACTTTCAGAGATTGTTTGTAATTCCTGTTCCATGCTTGCCTGCTGAGTCGTAATGTACTCCGCATAACCATCTGAAAACTTCTGCATCTCATCAATAAAAGTAGACACATCATCGTTTGATGTCAGCATCTGGTTTTTGAGCTTATCCCAGTTTTCTGTTTCTTCTTTTTTGATGGAGAGGATGGATTGGATATTCTCTTCTTTTGCATCATATAGAGAAGAGTTATTTGTTGGTTCGTATAAATCACTAAGCATCATTTCTAGATGGGAGAGTTGATTGGAATACTCCATTAATTTCTTAGTGTTTCTTGTATTTGTTTCAAACTCTTGATCAAATATCTTAATGTTAAAGACATTTGCAATAGGTGAGTTTTCTTGTTTCAGCTCTTTTACTTTGCTTAAAATAGAGGATTCCTGATTTTTGATTTCATTTGGAATCACATTATATCGATCTTGTAACTGTAGAAACTTCTTTTCAAGTTTATCTATTTTGTCAGAAAGGTCTTTAATCTCTTCATTTATCTGACTCACTTTATCTTTCAATTCCTCATTATGAGCGGCCGCTTTTTCTTGAATTTTCTTTTTCACTTCATCTAGACGAGTAGCGAGTGCTTTTAGATCATCCTTCGATGAATTCGTGCTGCCGGTATCTGGCTGAGCAGGATTTTCATCAGTTTCCCCATCTTTATCACCTTCAATAGCAGGCGGTGTCTCCTGATCTGCTAATTGATCTGCAAGATCGTTCATTTCTGTTGAAATTTGTGAGAGCTCATTTGTTTCTTCATCTAGGTTAATCCCAATCTCTTCTGGGTTTTCATTATCTTGATCTGATGAATCGTCATCATTATCGTCTTCTGGCGGCTTAGGTGCGTTTATTAACTCTTGCCTTTTTGTGACTAACTTATTCTGCAAGACGATAATCTTATTTTTATAATAGTCCAAGTACCGCTTTTCATAGGTTTTAATTAGTTCTTCCTGAGAGCCCTGCACAAGTTTAGCTAATCCCTTTGATTGATCAGGAATAACGTCTTCTCTCGACTTTTGAACAGATTGGATGGCGCTGTCAGTTGTTTTTAGCTGACTTTGTACCCCGTTGATGTCTGTTTTGAGTCCGCTCATTTGATCACTAAAGCTGCGGGCATTTTGGTTTTGAATGTCAGCGAGCTGTTTGAGCCCTTGCTGGATTTGCTTTTGGCTTGCTGATTGCGCTTTGATCAAGAGATCCTTTTGTTTGTCTTGATACTGCTGGTATTGATCGACTGCTTTCACAAAGTCCTTTAACTGGTTCTTTGCTTCTTCTGTTGTACTCAAGCCGTCTTTATATTGTTTCTGTGAATCGGCCATCGCATTTTTTAATTCTTCTATTTGTTTCTTCTGCTGCTGGACGGCATCTGATAGTTTGTTTGAGTTCGGCTTATAGAAGTTGTACATCGTGTTTTGGAATTCGACTTCTTTGCCGACAATATGCTCAAATTCTTCTCTCACATTGCCAATTTCCTGTGATACAAAACTCCAGTATAGCGTCGACATCTGTTCATTCATTTTCTTTTGCGCATTTTCCAGCTCTCTCTGCACTTTCTCTTTATTGACTGCATTGAGCTGATCTTGAATTGAAAATTGAATGGACGCCTTTTCAGGATGGTCTTTATCATAGCTCAGCACATTTTTAGAGAAATCAGACGGAATATAGAGGACAGCGTCATACTTTCTGTTTTTCAGTCCATTTTCCGCCGCACTGCGATTCACTACAGTCCATGTATAATCAGGACGTTCTGACAATGCTGCCACAACATCCTGTCCGAAACGAGCCGTGTTTTCACTTTCGCTCGCTCCCATATCCTCATTGACCACTGCAATATTTCGTGTGGCATTCTTCTTCTGTTTTGCCGGGTCATCTCCAATCAGGTGGAAAAATAAAACCGGCAGCACAAGAATCAATATCATGGTGGATACGATTTTGATGGAGCTTTTTTGCTGCTCTGTCATTGAACACTCTTCCTTTCTACCGCACATAAAGGAACCTGGATTTTCTTCTCTTTTCCGTTTTCAACCAAATACCCGAAGCCTGGCTGAATCTCTGGTTCTTGTCTTGCATACGGAAGCGGTATGATGTTTTGCTCTGATTTTTTCATGAGTAACATAGCATGACGAACTTGTTTGATTTCGTTTGTGAGTGCATCATAGCCCTTACTGAACTCGGTATGATTCCCTGATGCAATCAGGCTGAAGCCTAAGTGTGCATATGACTTCATGAAATCAGCTAATTGATCTTGAAGACGCGGATCGATCGTCTGCTGAAAACGCGTAATGCCATCAATCACAAGCACAATTTGAGGAAATGACAGCTGATCGGTCTCCCCTCGGCGCACAGCTTCGACGTACATTTCTTCCCGCATCTTGAATATGCGGTCCATTTCTTCTGCCCATTCGGTGATATCATCCTTTGTTTCAAGGTAATCAATGTTCTCTTCTTTTGCATAATGGGATAGACCTCGATCAATTGAATCAAAGACAGCCAGCTTTTCAGGCTTTGCCACTAAAAGCTGATCAAGCATCAGTTTTGTCACATTTGTTTTCCCTCGCTGCGTTTGACCGATAATGAGGCAATGTTTATTCTTTTTCAAGTCAAAATAAACAGGTGCCACAGATTCCTCATCTAATCCGACTGGAATGTCATAAGGCGGTTTTTGTCCATCTAAACGACTCTCAAGCTCCCAAACTGTCAGCTTATCAGGAAGCATTGGCACAGGCTTTGGTTTTTCAGCGGCTTCAAAGCGGTCATGAAGAAGCTGTATCTCTTGTTTCAGATGCTCAAACAATTCGAGATCGTTCTCTCCTTCAACTGGCAGGAACATTTGCGCAAAATAAAGCTCTTCTTTGTTAATAATGACTCGTCCTGGGATCGGCTCTAAGCTGAATTTCGGTCTGCCAATAATCGAGTACGCCTCTCCTTGATCCATTAAGTAATGGACAATCTTTGTTTTCAGATTGTTCATCAGCGATTGACGCACTGCATTTACCCGGGTTGCTGTAATCAAGAAGTATATACCTAGTGATTGTCCATCACGGCTCAGCTGAATAAATTCAGATTCGAGATCATGCATTTCGTCTTTCACAATGTCAAAGTTGTCAATCACGATAAAAATGAACGGAAGCTTTTTCTCATTTAAGGCGTTGTACATTTTGATATGACTCATTTCTTGCTGTCTAAATAACCGCTTGCGATATTCAACCTCTTCCCGCAGACGCTTCATTGATTTTTGAATCTTTCTCATCTGATCCATTAAGAAATAATCCGCCGTATGCGGCAGTTTGGCTAACGGAAGCAATGTTCCGTTTCCGAAATCATAAATATATGCGTGCCATTCTTCAGGTGAATACCTCTCCGCAAAGCTCATCAACAGTGTTGTAGCAGCAAGTGATTTGCCGTAGCCGGAGGAACCGAAGATGCCAATGTTCCCATCTTCCATCATTTGATAAGAAAGTGGATGCTGGCTTTGCTGATCTGGTTCATCGACAAGCGCAAAATGGAAGACATGCTCTTCACTCGACGCATAACGTGTTTTTGGAATACGTTCCTCAAGCGGTGGAAGCCATGGACTTGGCAGCTTCTCGATTCCAAGCTCTTGCTGCATACGTTCAATTTCATCCACAACAGCGGAAATCTCCGTCACTGTCTCTTTTTTCACTGCTGGCTCTGTGCTTACTCCTGATAACGGAATAAGACCAGTATCTGTCACAATGGCAATGTCATCTTCTGAGCCGTAGCCATCTTCCATATATGGTGCACCGCTCCAAGCCGATTGGAACAATTCATAAATTTCATTGTTGCCCACTTGTAAATAACCGCGGCCTGTGACGGTAATGGACGCTGCATCACTATTTTTCAAAATTTCCTTACTGTCTGACGCATCTTGTACTTTTAGTGCGACCTTAAAACGGGAGTTACTCCAAATCTGATCATCAATGACCCCGCCTGGCTTTTGAGTAGCCAAAATGAGATGGACCCCAAGGCTTCGGCCAATACGTGCAGCGCTGACAAGCTCCCTAATAAAGTCTGGCTCTTCACTTTTTAATTCAGCAAACTCATCAGAGATTAAGAACAAGTGAGGCATTGCCTGCTCAGCCTTTTTCTCCTTGTAAAGCTTCGTATAATCATTGATGTGATTCACATGATACTGATCAAACAGCCGCTGTCTTTTCTTCAATTCACTTTTAATTGAGGCAAGCGCTCTTTCACTAAAGTTCTTGCTGCCTTCAATATTGGTGATCGTTCCAAGTAAATGAGGAATATTTCGAAACGGCTGCGCCATTCCGCCGCCTTTATAGTCAATCAACAGAAAAGCAACTTCATGCGGGTGAAAATGTACAGCGAGCGATAAAATATACGTCTGTAAAAATTCACTTTTCCCTGATCCCGTTGTTCCCGCCAACAGTCCGTGCGGGCCGTGCGCTTTTTCATGCAGGTTCAGATCGACAATGTCGTTTTTCCCTTTATAACCAATTGGCACTGATAATGATTTGGCCGTTTCTGAAGTCAGCCATTTTTCACGAATGCCAATGTCATCTACCTGTTTGGCATGGAAAAGATCAAGGAATGAGACCGTCTCAGGAATCGAATTGGTCATACCGACTTGATGATCTAATGTTCTCAGTGTTCTGGCAAACAGTTCATTGTCCCCGCGCTGATGTGTATCAAGCTGAAACGGAATTCGTACTGCCTTCTTGTGCTGAATGAGAATATCTCCTTCTTCTTCGTTAATATAACGGACAAGCGTCGAAATATTTTCAGCTAAGCTTTCCTTTGTTTCTGCTGCAAAGATGATGGAGATACCAAGATCTGTCCGGCTGCCTTCTAGGTATTCTAAAATCACATGCTCGGCAATGAGCTCATGATTTGTCACGATGAACACAAAATGAGGCGTAAAGATTTTCTTCTCTTTTTCTTCTTCTAAATCACGCTCACGTAAAATTTCATAAATAGAGGACAACAGCTGATCGCGTGTTTGTTCGTTGTAAATAAACCCTTTGCCATATGTATGAGGCAGCTGGAAGTGTGGAAGCCATTTCATCCATTCCCAATTCTCATACTCCTGCTCATGAAAGATAAAGGCAAATCTCAAATCGTGATAGCTGTGCGAGAAAGCAAGCTGTCCAACTAGCTGATGAAGCTCATTTTTCACAATCGCAGGCTTCCCTATTAATCCTGTTGGACCATCCGCAAGACCGAATGTAATCGGGACATTCTTCACTTCACGATATACTTTTTGCATGTGCTGCGTTTGTTCCATTAAGTCATCAACATCCCGGTTGGCCATATCGCCGCCGCTCATCGATAATTCATAGCTTGATGGGACTGCGCCTGTTCCAAGACGCAGGTGCAAGAAGTCGTCACTCACAAGCGTCTTTTCCCAAATGCGTCCGCTGATTTCTGATGTTAAATACTTCATTTTTTCAAATGACGGATAATGATACGTCAAAATATATTGCTGGCGGTCATACAGCTCCTGCAGCTCTTTCCGCTTATTTTCTAAATAAAGAGAATAGACACGCTGCCGCTTCTCTTCTCGTCTTTTGCGCTGTGATTTTTCCTTAAAGTATTGAACGGACGATGTAATTAACGTCATGATAAACATCGCCATTGACACGATAATAAAGATTCCACGCGGCTGGATAAGGGCAACAATCCCCATCACAAGGAGCATCACAAGCGGCGGAAGGACAACAAGCCAAAGCCCTCTGCTGTTATTTTCACTCTCCTGCGAAGGAAAGCTAAAGGATACCCGGTCATCTGGCAAATCATAAATCAAACGCGGTGTACGTCTGTATGAAGGGTATTTTTGTTTTGTTTCTGTACTTGGCGGTCTTGTTTTTTCCAAACGTGTATGAAAGGGTTCGTAAGCTGTCACCTGTAATAAATCATCATCTTTAAATGTCACCGTTAGAAAGTTCCAGAACAGCTCATCTCCTGCATAAATCTTCTCTGGACCATGGATTTTCTTTCCGTTCACGTAAATCATCTCGTCCTGAGGCATGGCATACCATGTTCCTTCGATTTTCTCTAAAGTGAACTGGCTGGCATCTTGAAACATGGAATGAGCTTGTTCTTTCCACACATCAATCTCATCTTTCTCTTCACGTGAAAAAGACAGCTCCACTCTATTTCCTAGGTAATAAATATGTTGATCGTGATGTGCATCCATTAAAATAAGTGTGAGTGAACCAAGCTGATATGGTTCATGTGGAAGTAATTTGCCTTTCTTCTCATCTCCCTGATAAATAGTAAAACCATCATTCGGTTCATCAGGAGATAAACGAATGACCCCTTCATCAAACGAAAGTGAAGGGATTGTCACCGTATGCTCTATTTCAGGTCCAATCAGAGCTTCTCGATTGAACTGCTCATCTAAACGGACAGTTTGATAATCCTCCTCATAAAAAACCCAAAGAAGACTCAAACGCTCCACCTCCTCATGGGACAGCACCAACTGTCAGTTGTATCGAAAGAATTATTTTTTCTCATCTTTTTTTGTCTGAGAGGTTTTCTTTTTCGCTTCAGATTCTTTCTCTTTTTTCTCTTGATCGGCTTTTGACTGCTCTTTTTGTTCAGCTGTTTCATCTGTTTTGCTTGCGTCTGAGGAGTCACTTGTGCTTGTCTCGGTTGTTTCTTTTTCTTCATATTTCGCCATTTCCTTAATGATCGGATCTAGCTGTTTTTGTTTTTCTTCAGCAGAAAGGCTGTCATCGTTTTGAATTTCATTGCGGTAGGCGACGAGTGCCGTAAATATGTACCTGTCGTCTCCAAGCACCCGTGCAATATCAAGTGCTTCCTTGCTATTGCCTTGTCCAATATGAATCCAGAATAGGAAGTATTGCGGATCTGTCTGCAATGTGTACGTTTCTGTGATTTCTTTTTTATGCTGATCAAGCAACAAACTGCCTTGGTTCGTTTGTACATACGAAATGGCCAGTTCATATTGTAGAGAGACTGGCATTTTATTGGCTGGATATTTCTCTAACGTATCCACCACTTGACTGTACTGTTTGTTGAGATAATATTTGTTTGCCTCGACGTACGCTTCTTGTTTTGGCATGGCAAAAAAGAAGGTGTAAATGGTGTACACCAATGCAGGGATTAACAGGACAAGCAGACCTAATCCGATGTATCGCTCGATCTTCCATTTCTTTTTAGGAATGGTTAAGAGCGTTTTTTCTTTCGCATCGATTGCTTTGATCTTTTGCTCAATCAAAGCTGACAATTCTTCCAGCGACTTCGTTTCACTAATTTCTTTTGCCAGCTCCGATAATTTCAACGTTTCATTGTAAGCCACATATTCTTGAAATTGATATTCATGGTCAACCACTCGAAGAACGACAGCCTTGACCTCTTTTAACAGGCGATGCTCATCGGTTTCATATGGCGGGATGCTTTCTTTGACTCCATAATGCAAAAATGCAGGAGCTAAGCCTTGATGAAAAACAATGTTTTCAGGAGAAACAATAGGATGCAGCCGCTTCACGTCGTGTTTAAGAACTGCATCGACAAGCTGGTATGAAAAAATCCATTTGCTTTTTTCATCCTTTGCATGGATGAAACGAAATTCCTGATAGGCAGGAGGCGGTTGTATAGAAATGATGACCTCATCTTCAGTTAATTGAATCTCTTTCTGAAATGAAGGATTGATGTCTTTGATCGGTGCCGCTTCTAAACCGTCTAAGAGTTTAATCGTCTCTTTTTGAAAAATAAAGGTATAGGTGCCTCCCTCTTTTTTCATGACCGCTTCTAATTGTTCTTCTAAATAGGAACTCTTTTTATCTGCCATTTACAAAAGTCCTTTCATAGTATTTCCAGCCTGTCTCCTGTGGTAATTCCACAGTCTGACAGCTTATATTCGCCTGAAAACACAGCTTTCTTATTGACTACCCGCACCCATCCGCCTTCTCGCTTTGGAAGTGAGATTTGTTTTGCCTGCCAGGCGATATGGATGACTTGTTTAATATGTAAATAATTTGATAGTCTCAAATCAAACACACTGCCATCATAATTTTTTAAGTCGATGGTAATATCGATATACACAAATTTCCACCTCACAAAATAGAAAGAGCGCCGGCATCCATTGACAGACTCGGCGCTGTTTCTGCTTTTCACACTTAGAAAGGAAATCCCTTTGATTAGCCGCGGATTTGGCTTGCGATGTCTTGGTCAGTGCTTTCAAGTGTATTTGCCGTTTGATCAAGCTGATTGCTGACATCTGTTAATAGATCAGACATTTTGATAAATGAAGGCTTAAGCTGTTCGTATTGATCAGCAAATGCTTCACTAGAAGCACCTTCCCACATTCCTTTTAAATCAGAGATCATTCTATTTAGACGATCAACTTGGTTTAACACTTCTTGACTTTCAACACCATATTGCTTAGCGGTCGCTCTTAGTTCTTCTGGGGTTACGCGAATAATTCCTGACATATTCCTCATTACCTCCCGTGCATAGCCGCCATATAATGGGCTAATCCACTTATTTTTTGACGTTATTATTATAAAAACAGAAATGATACACAGTCAAACAAATCTGTTTTTATTTTACAAAATGAGTCTATAGAATTACTGTTTTTTCGCTTTTTATCTAGTATTTAACAGTTTTTTGGTCATATATTCATAATAAGTATCCACCTGCTTCGGTGGATCTTTCCGCCTATTGATTTTTTACTATGTTATTATTGTACTATTTCTTTTTCAGCGTGCTTCAACATCCATTTGCTTGCTTCTCACACTTTTTGTTTTTTTAAGTTTATGGCAGTTTTTTGTTGATTTACGTACCTCATTCTCTTCATAATGTAAGTACGTGAAATATTCGAAAAAGCAGGGGTTTTTTATGACAAAAAAGACAGATCCGTTTAAGTATAGCCTTGATCGTTTAGAGGATGTGGCAGACCAAATTAGTGATGTGCTCAATTGCCCTATTACTATAGAAGATACTCATCATCGATTATTGGCATATAGCACACACAATGATTTTACTGATCCCGCCAGAACTTCAACCATTATCTCCCGCCGGGTACCGGAAAAAGTCATTAATCGGCTTTGGAAGGACGGCATCATTCCTACACTCCTTAAAACAGACGAACCGCTTCGTGTCCCTCAAATTGCAGAGGTGGGTTTATCTAGCAGGGTCGCCATTTCGATCTGGAAGGACAAAGAAGTGCTCGGATTTATTTGGGCGATTGAATCCGCACAGCCTTTTTCAGAAGAAGAAATGGACCTTCTCAAAATGGCAGCGCATGCCGTGAAAAACAAATTACTCAATTTACAAATTCGAAAAACGAAAACAGAAGAACGTAATCAGGAGCTTTTCTGGAAGATGCTCACAGGTCATATTCATGAAAAGGATGAGATGCATGACCTATTTTTAAGGCTTGGCATCAGATGTCCAGACACATATGCCATCATCATCTTCCGTCTTCGTGACGAACTCACAGAGGAGACAGAAAAAAAGCTGTCCTATCTGCTTGAAACAACACAGCAAGTACAGGTACTGTTAACGACTGTTGATTTTCACGAATTCATTATTCTTGTCTCACCAAAAACAGAACATCCGCTTCAAGATATTAAGCAATTCACAAGCGGCATGCTGCAGCAGCTTGCGGACCGGTATCATATTCAGCATGTTCAGGCAGCAATTGGAGGAATTTACGATAACATCTCTCAAATTCAGCCTTCCTATAAAGAAGCACTGGCTGTATTAAAGACGAAAGAACGCTTTCCAGTTGAAACAGAACGTTTAAACAGCTTTTCTGAACTAGGCATTTATCAATATCTTGATGTGCTTGCTGAGAAGCGAAAGGGCTCTTCTTACTCCAGTTACTCTTTATCAAAGCTGGAGGATTACGACCTGAGGCATCATTCCAACCTTGTCGAAACCCTTGAGCGGTTTATTGACTGTGACAGCAATGCCAATATTGCCGCAAAGCAATTAAACATCCACATCAATACCTTAAATTATCGATTAAAACGGATTACAGACATCGCAGAAATTGATTTAAAAAACATGAATGAGAAAATGACCATCTACCTTGATATGAAGCTAAAAAACGTCCATTTGTGAAATTTCACAAAGAGGCGTTTTTTTATTTTTTATTTCAACCGAAGAATTTTCTAAACTTTCCGGATACACTAGACATACAATATCAATAGATAAGCATAGGAGGAATAAACATGATCATCGGCATTCCGAAAGAAATTAAGAACAATGAAAACCGAGTGGCTTTAACACCAGGAGCAGCTTCTCAATTGCTTTCAGCTGGACATCAGATTTTAATTGAAACAAACGCTGGTTTTGGAAGCGGATTCACTGATGACGATTATGTATCTGTTGGTGCAGAGATTCTTGATCAGGCGAAAGATGTATGGGCATCTTCTGATATGATCATGAAAGTAAAAGAACCATTACCTGAGGAATATCCTTATTTCAGAGAAGGACTCATCTTATTTACGTACCTGCATCTAGCCGCAGAGCCCTCCTTGGCTGAAGCATTAAAACAAAAAGGCGTTACAGCCATTGCTTACGAAACAGTAACGGACGGAAAATCACTCCCTCTTCTCACACCAATGTCTGAAGTAGCAGGCAGAATGGCCGCTCAAATTGGGGCTCAATTTTTAGAAAAGCCAAAAGGCGGAAAGGGTATTTTACTTGCAGGTGTACCAGGGGTATCAAGAGGAAAGGTCACCATTATTGGGGGCGGTGTGGTTGGAACAAACGCAGCGAAAATGGCGATCGGACTTGGCGCAGATGTCACCCTGATTGATGTAAACGCAGAACGCCTGCGTCAGCTGGACGACCAATTTGGCCATCAAATGAAAACGTTAATGTCCAACCCTGTCAACATTGCAGATTCAGTCAGTGAGGCAGACCTTCTCATTTGTGCGGTGCTGATTCCTGGTGCCAAAGCACCGACGCTTGTGACAGAAGAAATGGTGAAACAAATGAAGCCTGGTTCTGTCATTGTGGATGTAGCGATTGATCAAGGCGGCATTGTCGAAACCATTGATCACATCACAACCCATGATCAGCCTACTTATGAAAAACACGGCATTTTACATTATGCTGTCGCTAATATGCCAGGCGCGGTTCCGCGGACATCAACTGTTGCTCTAACGAATGTCACTGTTCCATATGCGCTGCAAATTGCGAATAAAGGCGCTGCAAAAGCTATTAGAGAAAACAATGCCATCGCAGAAGGTGTCAATGTGATGAACGGACATATCACGTACGAAGCAGTCGCTCGTGATCTCGGCTATGATTACGTACCTGTCAGCAAAGCCATCGATGCCTCTTTTATGACCGAAGCTTAATCAGCTACCCGCCCTATTGATGGGCGGGTTTTATTGTTAACCTAAAATAAAAACAAGTTGACAAAAATCCTTCTTCCCCTTAATCTATTTGTACAGATAAGACAGGGGGAAACATCATGCAAAAGAAGACAAGAACTGCTGACTTTGTGCTAGTGGGAATGTTTGCTGCACTCATGGCTATCGGAGCCAATATCACATCCATTGTGCCATTTTTACAGGTCGGCGGAATTCCACTTACGATGCAGCCGTTTTTTTGTGTGCTTGCTGGTCTCTTACTCGGCAGACGGCTTGGCGCATTAGCTATGATTGTCTATGCCTTGGTTGGAATTGCTGGTGCACCTGTATTCGCCCAGTTCTCTGCGGGCTTTGGGGTCATTTTAGGCAAAAGTGGCGGCTTTGTATTATCATACATCCCTGCTGCCTGGCTTGCCGGATTCATTCTAGAAAAAAGAAAAAACCCTGGTTTTGGCCGCTTTTTGCTTGCAGCCATTGCTGGTACGACCGTGATGTATGTGATCGGAACGACCTATACATACCTCGCATTAAATGTATGGCTCAATGCACCGATTTCCTATCAAACCACATGGTTCTTTATGATCTGGTTTATGGTAAAAGACTACGCATTGACGATATTACTTGCGATGCTGGCACCTAAAATTTATCGCTCTGTATCCAAAGCCACATCCTTTCGAAAACAAGAAGCTGTATCATAGAAAAAAGAGCCTGTCTTCATTCAGGCTCTTTTTCATCATTACTCAGCGTATTGGTCTATGATTTCTTCTAGCATTCCTTCAAGCACTTCTACATTTTCAAGATCTGATGGACTGAAGCGGTAGCGCGCAAGCTGTTCTCCTTCATTATACATCTCTTCGAGCCATCCTCTTAGGCCTCTTGCTCTCCGGTCGACTTCAAAAACAATGTCTAATCCGCCTTCATCTATCAGAAAAATCAGCTCTAACTCATCAAGCATATAGCGATAGTAGTCTGATGTCGGAATGAACTCGAATTCTTGGACGAATGGCAGGCGCCGCTGAAAGTAAGGTGCTTGCTCACAGTCTGCTTCATTTAGGTGGAAGCCAAGATTGCTAGTGGCCTCCAGCACATTTTTCACCCAAGGGTGAGCTTCAACGAAAATGCGGTCATAGTCAGATTTATCGATTCCGCCTTGGATATCAAGGTCTGTCTCCACTGCAATTTCAACTTTTCCGATCGTCATCGGGGTATCGATAGGAAGAATAAAAGAAAACGGAAATTCATGCTTTTCTCCAGGCTGGATGGTAAAAGAATCTGCCACCCGTACAGAATGGATGTTTGCATATTTTCTACGCTCTTCATCATCTTTTACAATCACATACTGTGTTTCAATTTTAACATTGATATGGCGGATTTCCTGAGCAATTTTTCCGCCCTTTACATGGACAGTTCCCGTTACTTCTTGTCCTGGATAATAAGCGTTTTTCTCTAAAATGGTATCTACTTTTGTCGCACCAATTCCTGCACTTGCCGCTAGCTTTTTAAAAAATGACATGTCCCATCTTCCCCTTTTCATTTTTATCAGCATATATACGTAAGATAGAGAAAGAAAGATTCATTCAATTCATACTTTTGTCCTAATTATTTTTTCATCTGCGAACAACAAAAAAAGCTTATAGAAAAAACATCATTGTTTTCTCTACAAGCTTTTCATTTTACAGAATAATCGCCGCCAGCCAGCCGAACAGAACAAGCGGAATATTATAATAGATAAAAGTCGGGACACAAGTTCCCCAAATGTGGTGATGCTGTCCATCCATATTCAATCCAGATGTTGGTCCAAGCGTACTGTCACTTGCAGGTGAACCTGCATCTCCAACAGCCGCAGCAGAGCCAATAATGGCAATGGTAGCCATTGGACTAAAACCTAAGTGTAAGCAAAGTGGAACAAAGATGGTTGTAATAATCGGAATCGTTGCAAATGATGATCCGATTCCCATTGTCACAAGCAGACCAACGAGCAGCATTAAAATCGCCGCAAGACTCTGGCTGTTTCCGATAAATTGGGAAGATGCTTTGACAAGAGATTCAATGTCTCCTGTTTTTGTTAAAACGTTGGCAAACCCAGCCGCAACAAGCATGACAAAACCGATAAATGCCATCATATTCATTCCAGATGTAATGAGTTCATCTGCTTCATCCCGTTTCATCATTCCAGTCACAAACAAGACAAGCAGTCCTGCGAGTGCACCGAAGATCATTCCTTCCACACCAAGGCTTTGTGATAGATAAAGCTGGACAATCAACGAAACGAGAATAGCAAGACCGGCAAAGAATAAGCTTTTTTTCGTATAAGCCGATTTCTCTACATCTGTAATTTCACGATTCTCATATACCTTCGGCTTTCGATATACAAAAATGGAAACGATCAAGCCAAGAACCATCCCTGCTACAGGAATCAGCATGGCATATGGAATATCTGCAAGGTTTACAGTCAGACCCGCTTCCTTCATATTGTCACGAAGCATTCCGTGGAAAATCTGTCCAAAACCGACTGGAAGTAATATATATGGTGCAGTGAGTCCGAAGGTAATGACACACGCTAGCAGTCTGCGGTCAATCTGAAGCTCGTTAAACACCTTTAATAACGGCGGAATGAGGACTGGGATAAAGGCAATGTGAACAGGAACGACGTTCTGTGAAAAACAGGACACGATCAAAATGACAAGAACGATGAGCACTTTTGATAGTGTTTTCCGTCTTGAATCGCCTTCTTTTCCTAGAAGCTTCACTGCTCCTTCAACCATAGCATCTGGAAGACCTGTTTTCGTCAGTGCCGCAGCAAATGCTCCTAATAACGCATAACTAATCGCCACTGTTGCATTTCCTCCGAGTCCGTCCGTAAACGCGTCCACTGTTCCTCCCAAGCCTAATCCACCTGCAAGTCCGCCAGCTAAAGCGCCTATTGCCAGCGCAATCACGACATTGACCCGCAGCAAGCTTAATATCAACATTAAAACAACCGCTAAAACAACTGCATTCATGGTGAAACCCCCGAAATCCTTTAGTTTACTAATGTAGTAGATAATTAAAGTACCAACGTATGTTACCATAGAAAAAAAACTTCGTCAAATGGCGTATGTCCTACATAAAAAAGCTCTGCCACTTGGCAGAGCCCAGCGTGTAGACAAACCCTCGCATTCTTTGTCAGTCCTGCGTGCTGGTGCTCACGAATGTCAAATTCGCTCCGCTCCAGTACTCGTCCTTCCTAGACTTCAAAGGTTTTCTATCACGCTGAAAAGAAAAAGACAAAGAGCTAAAATAAAGTTCATTTTAGCTCTTTGTCAACAATCTGAAGCCCTGCCACTTGGCAGAGCCTTCTCCTTTATTTTGTTCCTTCAAATCGTTCCACAAATGTTGCGAGTGATCTCACCATCACACCTGTTGCCCCTGTTGGTCCAAAGCATGAAGGTTTTTCTGTTGTTGCAGTTCCTGCAATATCTAAGTGAACCCAAGGCGTCTCCTCTGCGAATTCGCCAATGAAAGCACCTGCCATGATCGCATGACCATCACGGCCTGGTGAGTTATTGAGATCCGCCATTTTGCTGTTTCGTACTCGTTTCTTATCTTTTTCCGTGATTGGCAGCTGCCAGATCATTTCACCGCATTCTTCTGATGCTTCTTTAAACTGAGCGTACAGCTCATCGTTATTGGTCATCGCGCCTGTTGTCTCATTTCCAAGCGCCACAATGACACCGCCTGTTAATGTGGCCACATCTACAAGGACAGAGGCACCATGCTGCTTCGCATATGTCACCCCATCTGCTAAAACAAGACGGCCTTCTGCATCCGTATTGAGCACTTCGATTGTTTTACCGCTTAGTGACACAATCACGTCGTCCGGCTTCATAGCGTCTGCCGAGATCATATTATCGGTTGAGGCGATGACCGCAATGACATTTTGCTCTGGGCGAAGTTCGCCGATGATTTCCATTGCGCCTAGAACAGAGGCTGAGCCGCCCATATCTGTTTTCATGCCAACCATACTCGCTCTTGGCTTTAAAGAATAGCCGCCAGTATCATACGTGATGCCTTTACCGACAAGGCCGATGACGTCTGTCCATTCTTCCTTGCCTTGATATTTCAATACGATGAGTTTTGGCGGTTCTGTTGAGCCTCTATTGACGGCTAAAATACCGCCCATTCCGAGCTCTTCCATTTGTTCTTTATCTAAAATTTCAATCTCAAATTCATATTTATATGCAAGCTCTGCCGCATACGAAGCCAGATCAGAAGATGTGAGCATGTTTGGCGGCATATTCACAAGGGTACGAGCCGAATTAACTGACTGTCCGTACACTTCGCCGACTTTCAAACTCGCCTGAATTTCAGCTTGATCATGCTCTGTCGTTGCATAAACAAACTCGATAAAACGATCCGGTTCATTTGTTTTATGTTTAAAATCCTGTAATTCATATGTAGCTAAAAGGCAGCTTTCAGAAAGGGCATGGGCTGCATCTTGAGCTGGCAGATCCTTTCCAATAAACGTATCCAGCAAGACAGAAACCGCTTGCTTTTTATCTTGATGAAGCTTTTTGAATAAATGGGCAAACACTTCTTTTGCCTCTTCAAACGTGTAATCTGATTCCTTCCCAAGCCCGACAAAATAAATGCGTTTGATGCCTGTTTCAGGGGATGGGAAAAATTTCGAAAGCTGATTTCGTTTGGATGAAATGTCGCCTTCTTTTAATAATTCAGTGATTCTTCCTTCAAGTAATTCATCCATTTCTTTTGTTTTTCCTGATAATTGGCTCTTTTGAAAAAGTCCGATCGCCAGTGTATCTTTATGCTGCAATTCATTTGTCGAGAAAAACATATTTATCACACGCTCCTTAATGAACTCCATTTTTCACATTGGAACTTCTATTATATCAAAATTTGCGTGCCTATACGATCATTGCCAGTCTGTCTTTACTTGATGAACATTTATATTTTCACACGCGGAGGGGCATCATGAAAAAGCGGCGAAAACCTGTGCAGCCTGTCCTTGTTCTCCTCGTTCCACATCTACTTTCTTTAATGTTATAATAAACATGGACTTGGCAGCATTTTTTACTGCTATCATTTTTTCATCATACTAGGATTTTTAGTCCATCATTTCGCACGATATTTTTTCTTAAAGAGAGGATGTTTCTTGTTCATGAGCGTACTGACGAATTTTCCGCTGCTTGCCAGCCTTGCAGCCATCTTTTTTGCTCAATTTGTAAAAGTACCGATTCAATTTATCATTTCTAGACGACTAGATTGGTCGCTCATTACAAGCACAGGCGGAATGCCAAGTTCACACTCCGCAGCAGTAACAGCACTCTCAACAGCAGTGGCTTTAGAGCACGGGCTAGATACATCTATCTTTGCCATTTCCGCCATCTTTGCCATTATTACAATGTTTGATGCGACAGGTGTTCGCAGACAGGCAGGAGAACAGGCGACTGTTCTCAACAAGCTCGTAACAGATTTTAACCGATTTGTTTCCGAAGCAAAGAATTTCCCGAATGCGGAAGAAAAAGAAAAGCAAAAGAAATTAAAAGAGCTTCTTGGTCATAAGCCGATTGAAGTCTTCTTCGGCGGTTTAACAGGGATCTTGCTGACACTCATCTTAGATTATTACTTCATGTAGAAGCGAAAAAGCTTTGGACCTTAAACGGCCCAAAGCTTTTTTATTCTTTATTGGCTTGAAACTGCTGACGGAATACTTGCATCGATTCTGCTTCATTAAGCTGATTTAAGTCTTTTTCCGTTAACGTCCCTTCACCCTTTTTGATGATATACACATCGAGCACTTTTTTACCCCATTCTCTATACACATCATCAACGGTTTCATAGTATAAATCAAGCTTATGACCTTTAATGGCTTTCCCGGTATCTGCAACCACACCGTAGCCATAGTTTGGGATAAACAGCACCGTTCCAATCGGAAAAACAGATGGGTCGGCTGCCACTGTTGAGTATAAATCACGTTTCACTTTGACGCCTGAATATGTAATGCCATATGCATGATGTTCCTTCGTTTTGCCTGTTGATTCCACACCTGCTGTATAGCCGGTTGCAACAACTTTCTGTTTCGGGTAATCGTTCCAATTAAAGGCTTCTTCGAGAGAAACAGCCCGCGAATCTTCACTTTTGAGTGCGATCGTTTCCCTTTTTTGCTGCTGAAAAAAAGAAGATACTTGCTTGCCCGCATCGGTTTTTTTCACCCATACAGCTAAATCACTTGGTTCGACTCCAGATATGCCCGTAAAGCTTGTCAAAAGTGCAAGCATGAATAGGGCGGTCATGAACAATCGTTTCATCCATGTTTTCATCTCTATTTGTCACTCCTCTACCCATCTATTTGTTTCCAAACAAAATGGAAACTATGCAAAGGAGAAACAAAAAAACCCACTTGCGTGTCCACAAGTGAGTTAAAACATTTGATACCCTCTTTTTCGAAGTGCATTAATGACAAAACCTGATGTGATTGCACCGATCAGGCCGCTTAATAAGATGATGATATCTGCCGCAGCGAGTGAGACGATCCGGTCTCCTATTCCTGAAAAAGCAGTGCCAGGCTCTCTTACATAAGCGATCATCTTTTGATTGTTAATAATGAAAAGGCATACAATTGGATATAAAATAGCCATAATCCATGACATTCTCAGTAGCATATTGAGCAAAAAGCCAATGCCGAAGAATAACACGAAAAATAAAATAACTGAAATGATAACGACTGGTAAACTGATCACTTCATCTCCACCCCCAAATATCCCATCATTAGTTTAACTTGGAAATAGAGATGAAGTCAATCAATGGAAAAAGCAGATCGATTAACGCTTCTTTCCTGTCCCTTTACATTCCTCACACGTTTCAGATCCGCCGAGCAATAGCTGAAAATACCCTTTTCCTGAACAATATTGACAGATTGATGTTTTTTCCTTTGTTTGTGCATTCATATTGCTCACTCCTTAATCTAAATTTTCTGATAATTCATCATAACATATTTTGCCGTCAATGACCAAGTGAGAAAATATACCACAACTTATAAAAAAACGTGTATCACGAGGATACACGTTTTTGTCTATGATGGTTTAGAAGAACTTGAATTTTCCTTTTTTCAAAACAAGTCCTGGTCCGCCAACCATGAATAAAGAACGGTTGTCGATGATTTTCTTCATTGCAGAAGCTTTTGTTCCTTGAAGTTTTTTACCAAACGCAACACCTACAGCGTCGTGTTCACCAAGAGAAGCAACTGTTCCTTTGATGTCTGGCTTAAAGCTTTCAAGAGAACCGCCTTTTACTAGCGCTGCAAGGTTTTTCGCTACTGTTTCACCTTGCTGCATAGCGATTTGTGCAGTTGGTGGGTATGGACGGTTGATTTCTTCATTGATAATCAATGAACAGTCACCAATGATGAAGACATCATCATTTTCTGGTACACGAAGGTCTGGAGAAACTTTTACGCGGCCGCGCATGTTTTCAAAACCAGCTTCTTCAACGATTGGGTTACCGCGTACACCTGCTGCCCAAACAACAGTTGCAGCTTTGATTTCTTCTGTATCATCGTCTTTTCCAACAATGATCCCCTCAGGTGTACATTCTTTGATCGCTGTACCAATTTTGAACTCAACACCTTTACCTTGAAGGTAGTTCATCGCATAGTCGATCAATTCTGGATCGAATCCAGGAAGAGCTGTTGGCGCAGCTTCTACACAGATGATACGCACGTCTTTTTGATCAATGTCATACTCTTTGCAAAGCTCAGGCACACGGTTTCCAAGCTCACCAAGGAACTCAATACCTGTGAATCCTGCGCCGCCGACAACGATTGTCAAACGCTCTGGACGTTTTTCAGCATCCGTATTATACGTCGCAAATTGAAGCTCAATGTGCTCACGAAGCTGACGAGCAGAGTTGATGTTAGAGATTGAGAATGCGTATTCTTTCAGTCCTGCAATACCAAATGTTTCAGGAACAGCACCAAGTGCAACAACAAGGTAGTCATAAGAAAGTTCGCCATCTGATGTCACAACTTTCTTCGCTTCCTTATCAATGCTTTCAACTGTTGCTTGTACAAAGTTGACACGGGAACTGTTAATCACATCTTTGATTTGATAACGACAGCGGTCATGATGAAGAGTACCTGCACTTGCTTCATGAAGCCATGTTGTTTCGTAATGATAATTATGCTTGTTCACAAGAGTAATGTCCGCATCATTTGTGCCAAGCTGTTTTGTTAATCTTGTTACAGTCATTAATCCGCCATAACCTGCACCTAATACAACGATTTTCGGTTTATTCACTGGAATCACATCCACCTTTTTTAAATTTGCTGTAAAACGGATAAAGAATTACATATCGTTATTCTCAACCGCTTTGCGGCATTTTATGAAATTTAAACAAAAAAATAAGTATGTGAAAATCTGAACTTTCACCTACATAAAACGAAAGCATTTGACCGTATCCGACAAAAATTCATAAAAAATTAATATTTAGTTCCCTTAACAATAATAGCGAGTTCTGCTCCAATTTTCAAGGCTTTAAACTGAAAATCCTTATGATAAACGGTCTTTCTCACTTTTTCCTCCTTTCTAAAGCTTCGGCATCAAAAAACGACAAGTTTTTCAAAACAAGTCAAACGACGATATGTGGTATGATATGATATAGTGATAACAATTTTCATTTGGGAGGATTAAAGGAATGCAAGAAGATTCTAAGGTATATGACATTACCGTTATCGGGGGCGGCCCCGTTGGATTGTTTACTGCGTTTTACGGAGGCATGAGACAGGCAAGTGTGAAAATCATTGAAAGCCTTCCTCAGCTCGGCGGTCAACTATCCGCTCTTTACCCTGAAAAATATATTTATGATGTGGCTGGATTTCCAAAAATCCGCGCACAAGAATTAGTTGATAACTTAAAGGAACAAATGGATAAATTCGATCAAACCATTTGCTTAGAGCAGGCAGTTGAAACGGTTGAAAAGCAGGCAGATGGGATCTTTAAACTTGTGACAAATCAAGAGATTCATTATTCTAAAACAATTATCATCACAGCTGGTAACGGTGCATTCCAACCGAGAAAGCTTGAACTTGATTCAGCAGAATCATTTGAAGGAAGCAACCTGCATTACTTCATTAATGACTTGAACCAATTTGCCGGCAGACGTGTTGCCGTTCTTGGGGGCGGAGACTCTGCGGTGGACTGGGCACTTATGCTTGAACCAATCGCAAAAGAAGTATCCATTATTCACCGCCGCGATAAATTCCGCGCACATGAGCACAGTGTAGAAAACCTGCACAACTCGAAAGTCAATGTACTAACACCATATGTACCAACTGAGCTCATTGGTGAAGACCGCATTGAACAAATCGTGCTCGAAGAAGTCAAAGGCGACAAAAAACAAGTGCTTGATGTGGACGACGTGATCGTCAACTTCGGTTTTGTTTCCTCCCTTGGACCAATCAAACAATGGGGCCTTGAAATCGAAAAGAACTCCATCGTGGTGAAATCTACAATGGAAACAAACATTGAAGGCTTCTATGCGGCAGGAGACATCTGTACGTATGAAGGAAAAGTCAAATTGATTGCAAGCGGATTTGGTGAAGCACCAACTGCTGTCAACAATGCGAAAGCTTACATGGACCCGAAAGCCCGTGTACAGCCTCTCCATTCCACAAGCTTATTTGAAAACAAATAAGAACGGATCAAAAAAGGAGTTCCCACTCGCGGAACTCCTTTTTTCGTTTATTTAAAAACCCCAATATAGGCATTTGCCATTCCAAGTACCATTGCAGCAAGCAGCACCACAACAATCCCTGCCACAACCAAAATCACCCGATCCTTCACACGTTCCTTTTTCGGAAGCGGCTTCTCAATCCCGCAAGATGGACACGTTTTGGAACGATAAGGAATCAGTTCATGACAGTTCCTGCAATTGATTTGTTCACTCAAACCTCAGCAACCTCTTTTCTCACTACAGTTTATGTTTGGTTCTCATGATACTCTTTTCGAGTGGAAATAGCCAGTTGTTCGGGCCAGCTGTAACAAAATTGAGCGATTTGCGAAAAAAAACATAGCTCCTTGAATCCGCTGCTTCAAACAAGATCAACAATGATATAAATTTTTAAAAAGATGATTGACCCTAACGCAACGTCATATTTTATAGTGGATATCAAGAGAGGTGAATTGAAATGAAAGTAAAAGAAGTGGCTGAATTATTTGGTATTAGCATTCGTACACTTCATCATTACGACAAGATTGGTTTATTGACTCCAAGTGAAGTCACAGATAATCGTTATCGGCTCTATTCAGAAGAAAACCTTGAAACATTGCAGCAAATATTATTTTTCAGGGAACTTGGATTTCCATTGAAGGAAATCCAAAAGATGATGCACAATCCTTCATTTAATAAGAAAGAAGCATTTATGCTACAAAGAAAAATGTTAGTAGAGAAACGAAATAATCTCGATAAAATGATCGGAAATATTGATAAGACGCTACAGCATTTAACGGGAGAAACTCAATACACCTATAAAGAAAGGTTTGAGAATATGAATATGAATTTTAGCCAATATGAAGAAGAAGCTCGTCACCGTTGGGGAAATCAAGCTGTTGATGAAGTCAGCGCAAAACTAAATCATTTGTCTAAAGATGAACAAATTAAATTATCTGATAGCTGGGATAGCATATTGAATAAACTAGCCTCTCTTCGCAGCCAATCCCCTAAATCCAAAGAGGTGCAAATCGTCATCAAACAATGGTACGACTTTTTAAACGAAAACTTTCGTTATTACTCTCTTGATGCTTTTTACGGTTTAGGCCAACTCTATATTCAAGATGAACGTTTCACAAAGAATATAGATCGTTATGGTGAGGGCTTGGCATCATTTATGAGCGAAGCGATGAAAGTCTTTACTACTCTTCATAAAAGAGGGAACAGCTTTGAAAATGATGATTGAGAATACAATCGATTAATACGAAATGTTATTCTCAACGAAACACAACAAAGAACATTTTTTCCGACACACCATGATGAAACCTTTTGAAAAGATGTGGAAGATGAACAGAGGAAATACTAAGAAACTGCGAGCTTTTTTCTAATTAAATATCTTTATAAAGAGGACGTGCTGAGTGATTGAAGTCATGTCCTTTTTATGCATCTTCAAAAACAACACAAAAAACCTCCTCAAGAAAATGATTAATATGAGGAGGTCTTCATTATACAAATGGTTTTACAGAATGAATCGTTTTAACCCTTAACACTCTTCCGGCGTACCGGTATTCGTTGCTGTTCTGAACGAAGAACCGCACCCGCATGACGCGATGGCGTTTGGATTGTCAATCGTGAAACCGCCGCCCATGAGTGATTGTTTGAAATCTATGATGGTTCCATTCATGATGTCAAGGCTTTCGGAATCGACAAGGACATTGATGCCGTGCTGTTCGAACTGCGTGTCTTTCTCTGAGACTTCATGGTCAAAGCCCATGCCGTATGAGAGACCGCTGCAGCCGCCGCCTTTTACGCCCACTCGAAGGAACGCATTTTCTTCTTCATGTTCTTTCATCATATCTTTAATCTGCAGTGCAGCAGCTTCTGTAATGGTTACTGGTGTACTCATGATCATCCCTCCTTTTGACTGGATGTTTCTTTTCAATTATAAACGTGATGATGCCTTTTCTCAAATAAATGGTTTAGAGATAAAATGTGCCGTCACAAATCGTTTCAGCAGGTCCTGTCATGAGCACGTGGTCATTGTCTTTCCAACGAATGATGAGGTCTCCGCCTGCTAAATGAACGGTCATGTCTGTTTCTTTTTTTGCCTGACCATTCACAATTGTGGATACAGCCGCAGCACAGGCCCCAGTTCCGCAGGCCTGGGTAATTCCTGAACCTCTTTCCCACACGCGAAAATGAAGTTCTGTTTCACTGACAACTTCAACAAATTCTACATTGACGCCTTCAGGGAACATGTCGTGTTTTTCGATGATCGGCCCAAGTGTATGAAGCGGCGCTTTTTCAATGTCCTCTAAATAAAAAACGATGTGCGGGTTTCCCATCGAAACGGCCGTTCCATTTAATTTCGCAGTGCCAAAATCAAGCAGCTCATTAACCGTTGTGCTAGCCGGTTCACCAAGCATCGGCATTGCTTCTTTTTCAAAACGTGGTTTTCCCATATCTACTGTGACTAGCTGAACGTGACCATCCTGAGCGTGAACGGTCGCTTCAACGAGTCCTGACAATGTCTCAATCTGGAACGTTGTGTCCGTTACAATTTGATGCTCATACACATACTTTGCAACGCAGCGCAGCCCATTACCACAGTTTTTGCCCTCTGATCCATCATTGTTGAAAATGCGCATCTTCACAGGTGCAACATCTGATGGGCAAATCAGGATCATCCCGTCAGAACCGATTCCTGTATAAACAGAAGAAACGCGGATCGCTATCTCTGATAGCTGCTCTTCTGGAAGCTGTTCCTTCATCTGATTGACGTAAATATAATTATTTCCTAATCCGTGCATTTTCGTGAATTGAAATGATGTCATGAGCTTCCTCCAAAAATGTTGTTTCTTTTTAGTATAAAAGGAGTCGATTCAGGAGACAATCTTATCATCCCCCGTTTTTCATACATAGAAGCTCTTTGCTGCCATGGCAAAGGGCTTTTATTATGCATATGCCTCTTTTTCTCTCGTGTGATATTTCATATTGATGATATTTTATTAGCATAACATATTGGATGCGCTTTCTATTGATTCTCCTTAAAAATGGAAGATGAAAATGTGAAAAAAATGCACCTCATGACCCATGTGGTGCATTTAAAACATGTCGTTTTCCTCTATAAAAGCATAAATACGCTCGACTAGCTGCTCTGCATTTTCTCCTGAAACAAATTCTCCATTCACAAGTGCAAATGGGGAGTCCATACATTTGCCGCAATAGCTTAAACAGCCGTATTCCATTACGTCTAGGTTTGGGTCTTTTTCAAGCTTCTCTTTTGCTTCTTGAGACCCTTGTGCAAGATTACTTACACAAAATTCGATCAGTGGAAACACTGTGCTTCACCTCACATTGCCTTACCATCCTACCGAAATTCCTTGTATTAGTCAAAATATGAGCTTCGTCTGTATCGTTACGCCTATTCCTCTTAAAATGTTTTACTATTTGGGACTAACTGATGAATATGTAGGTTATTTTGAAACAATTATTGTGGTTTCACAGTAAATTCGATATAATTTTATTTGGTATTTTAACTTAAAGTTTTTTAGTATAAGTGTTTTTCAATGTCTACGGGGAAAAGGAGAATCGTCATGAAAAATTTAGTCTTGATCGGCGGAGGTTACGGGAATATGCGGGTTCTCCACCGCTTATTGCCAAATCAATTACCTGATGATGTCACTATCACATTAATTGATCGAAATCCTTACCACTGTTTAAAAACAGAATATTATGCACTTGCTGCTGGAACGATCTCTGATCATCACATTCGAGTATCTTTTCCAGAGCATCCGAAGCTGGATATTCAATACGGGGAAGTAGAAAAAATTGATATTGAAAACAAACAGATCTTATTCAGCGACCGTGAACCGATTCCGTATGATGATACGGTGATTGGACTCGGCTGTGAGGACAAGTATCATAATGTCCCTGGTGCGAAAGAACATACATACAGCATTCAAACCATTGATCAGTCAAGACATGCGTATAACAAATTAAACAATTTGAGCGCAGGTGCAACGGTTGGCATCGTCGGTGCTGGACTTAGCGGGGTAGAGCTGGCCAGTGAATTAAGAGAAAGCCGTGCTGATTTAAACATTATTCTTTTTGACCGCGGAGAGCTGATTCTATCAAGCTTCCCAAAAAGATTAAGTTTGTATGTGCAAAAGTGGTTTGAAGAAAATGACGTAAAGATTATTAACTGTGCCAATATTACAAAGGTTGAAGAAGGTCTTGTTTATAACCATGATGACGCGATTGAAGCTGATGTCATCGTGTGGACAGCAGGAATACAGCCAAGCAAAGTGGTACGAGAGATGGATGTTGAAAAAGACGCACAAGGCCGTGTCGTATTAACTCCTCATCACAATCTCCCAGGGGATGAGCATGTATATGTCGTAGGTGACTGCGCAAGTCTGCCGCATGCCCCAAGTGCACAGCTTGCTGAGGCGCAGGCAGAACAAATTGTCCAATCTCTGCAAAAACGCTGGAAAAATGAGCCGCTTCCTGAGGCTTATCCACAGTTTAAGCTAAAAGGTGTTTTAGGTTCATTAGGGAAAAAAGCCGGATTTGGCTTAGTGGCAGATCGTCCACTTGTTGGCAGGGTGCCAAGACTTCTGAAATCTGGACTGCTTTGGATGTACAAGCATCACAACGGCTAAAATTATGTGAATTTTTTCTCAAAGCTCCTTCGTGACGAGGGAGCTTTTTTCTATGAAACGGCATGTGCCGATGAGTTGGTCCATTTGATCGGAGCAAGGGCAAGAATGCAGTCTTTACGAAAGGTTCTCATCGTTTTCTTCGATAAACAATACGCTTGGATAAACTGATCCGTCTCACGGTGGACAATGATTTTTCTCTTCGTGCACTCTCCATTTTTCTTCATATAAATCATCTCAATCGGTATTTGCTGATGAAGAGATTGTTTCAGTAAATAATTCATGATGCTCACGCTCCTTTCATTTCATTATAAACGAACAAACGTTCTTTTTCAACCTAAAAAAGGAACGCTTGTTCGTTTATATTTCTCAAAAAAAGAACAGCTTATTCACTGCTCTCCCTGTACCCGTATTTCTCCATTTCTTGATAAATGTCTTTTAATTTCGGATTGCCCTCTCCAACGATTTGATCCTCTACTAAGACAAGCGGATAAAAGAATTCATCATCAAGAATTCGTTCAGACAATTCCTTTTGCTGTTCATTTTCTGGCGGGTGCTCAATATCAATATATGTGATGCGAAAAGGCTGATTCGGATATTTTCGTTTTAATGCTGCATCTAACCATTCAAACGTATCTTTTGAAGAAGGCAGATTCACGCAGCTAGCGCACAAGACATCTCTTCCATATACATAAAGATCGACGGTTTTGTTCATTTGACAAGCCCCCTATTCTAACTTCATTTTAGCTGAATTTTCTGGATGAAAAAAGTCAAAATCACTTTTTGTTTCAAGATGAGATTGTGCTATAATGAGAAGGAAACTTTGAATCCAATCAATAGATTTTTATCGTCCAGATGAATATAATGGTGATATGTTGTGAAAGGAGCGATTATATCTAATGACTGAAGTCGAAATGAAAGACCAAGTACAGGAAGTACTGGACAAACTTCGTCCATTTCTATTACGTGATGGTGGAGACTGTGAGCTTGTAGACATTGAAGATGGCATTGTGAAATTACGTCTTCTTGGTGCATGCGGCAGCTGCCCAAGTTCAACCATTACATTGAAAGCCGGTATTGAGCGCGCATTATTAGAAGAAGTGCCTGGCGTTGTAGAAGTTGAACAGGTTTTCTAATTCATATATGACATGAAAACGACCCAATTAGGGTCGTTTTTTTCATGATTGACAGAGGCTTTAGCCCTTTGTCTTCTTTTCAGCGTGATATGAAAACCCTTGAAGTCTAGGAAGGACGAGTACTGGCGCGGAGCGAATTTTCTATTCGTGAGCACCAGCACGCTGAACTGACACCGAATGCGAGAGTTTGTCAGCACGCTGAAGGGTCGTTTTTTATTAGGCTAGCTTTTCTCTAAACCATTCCTTTATAAAAGTCAGTCTTTGAATACGCTGCCCCGGGTGGCCGCTTCTGGATAAATCATGAGATGCCTTCGGGAATTTGACCAATCTTGTGTCTTTCCCAAGCTCCTTCAATGCCACAAAAAGCTGCTCTGCTTGATCAACTGGGCAGCGATAATCTTCATCACTGTGCAAGATGAGCAGCGGCGTGTTCATCTGCTTCACATATTTTAGTGGCGAACGATCCCATAGCTTATCGACAGAATCATAAATATCCCCATCAATCTGCCACCTTGTAAAGAAATAACCGATATCACTGATGCCATAAAAGCTAATCCAGTTTGAAATGGAACGCTGTGTGACAGCTGCACGGAAGCGGTCGGTTTGACCAACAATCCAGTTGGTCATAAAACCGCCATAGCTGCCGCCTGTCACGCCAAGCCTTGTTTCATCAAGGAAATCATAGGCTTTAAGCACATGATCAACAGCCTGCATGACATCGTCATAATCAACGTCACCATAGTTTCCTCTCACACGGTCAGTAAACATCTGTCCATACCCATGACTGCCATGCGGGTTGATATACACGATGGCGTAGCCTTCAGAAGCGAGCATTTGAAATTCATGAAAATACGTATAACCATACATGGCATGCGGTCCGCCATGAACCTCTAGAATGAGCGGATATTTCTTTCCCTCTTCCATCTTGGAAGGCTTCATAAACCAGCCATGCACCTCGTCTCCATCTTTTGACTGAAAAGAAAATGGTTCAGGTTCCGATACGATATGCTCCTTTAGAAAATCATGATGCTCGAATGTGATTTGCTTTAGTTCTGTCTCCCCTAATGTCATCTCATACAGCTCACTTGGAGAGACAGGTGAAAGCCGGCTGAGCAGCAATTTGGATTCATTTGGATGAAGGCTGAAATTGGTGATATGTTCCGCCTCTAGTCGAACAGGATAGGCTAAACCTTCAATAGAGAAATAATAAATCCCTGTACTGCCTTGATCAGAAACAAGCGCATAAAACCCTTGGCTGTCCTTTGTCCACTGCGGAAGCTGATAGACCTCTCCCATCACGCTATCTCCTGCCATACAGTTCCCAACATACATATCGAGCATTTCTGACAGTTGAACCGTATTTTCTTCCTTCAGATCATACAGCCATATTGATGGGAAGGTGGCATTTTGAAATTCGCGCTCATGTCCAATATACAAAAGACTCTCTCCATTTGGAGAAAAAGATACGGTGGAATAAGCGCCGTTTGCTTGTGTGATCTTTTTTGTCTGACCATCTTCTAATGACAGAAGACACACGTCACTTATGTAAGGTATCTGTGGATTTAATTGAATAAAGGCAAGCCATTTGCCGCAAGGAGAAATCGTATGATTCATATGATGAACCTGCTCGCTCGTGACAGGCTCTATCTCTCCTGAATCGATATCTACCTTCACGATCTGCGTGACACGCCCATCTAAAAAGCCTCTTCCATCTGCTTTATAGGTCAAATCATCATATACCGCTGGAGCAAAGTCATCTTGCTCTTCCTTTTTTTCATCACGAACAGATTCTGATTGTTTCAATGACACAGCCGCATAAAGAAAAGCACCATCTGGAGAAAAGTCAGGATGAGATACTCCGTAAGGAATCGTCGTTAAGGTTCGCACGCCGCCTCCTTCGCTCTTCATGAGCGCCAGCTGAGGGACTTCCTTTGGCTTTTGTAAAATAAAAGCAAGCTGCCTGCCGTCTTTTGACCAAACTGGCTGATGATGCTTTCCATCCTCAAATGTCCATTGTGCCAGCTCCTCTGTCTCTTCATCTCGAACCCATAAGTGGATGTTGTAATCGTCTTTTTTCTCATTCACAGTGACTTTTGTAAAGACTGCCTTTTGTCCATCTGGTGAATAAACCGGATGGGAAACAGAAACAATCTTTGTTAAATCTTCTGCCGTCATCAATTTCTTCATGAACGTATCTCCCCCTTTTATGCTTAAAAAATAGTTCGATCCTCTAAATAATAATCCCTGCTTCTTCCCATAAAAACAAGCATAAAAAAAGAACGTGCAGATTCACAGCACGTTCTTTACTTGATTAACAGGATGATGCTGCACGACAACCCCTTCTACTGGCACCGTCAGCAAATCGACTTCGCAATGCGGGAAGTTTTGGGCAAGCTGCTCTTTCAGCGCTTCTCCCTTCCCTTTTTCCACTAAGGTGAGGATCGTCGGTCCAGCACCGCTCAAAGCCGTTCCATACGCTCCTTTGAGCGAAGCGACATGCTCTACCTTCGACAGCTCTGGCACAAGCATTGTGCGGTAAGGCTGATGAAATAAATCCTTATTCATCATTTCTCCAACAAGCGGCCAGTTTTGCGTCATTAAGGCGGCTACAAGGACGTTGCTCACAGCACTCGCACTGACAGCATGTTTATAGGAGAAATCCTCTGGCAGGACATCACGGGCATCCTTTGTGAGCACTTCATAAAAAGGAATCACCACGACGACATCTACATCCACATGCTGCACTTTAACGGCATGTGTTTTGTCTTCTTCGTGGAGACCAATCAGTAAACCACCAAATAAAGAGGCACCCGCATTATCTGGATGACCTTCTACCTCACTTGCATAAAAGAGCTTCTGATCATCTGTCATGTTTAATTCAAGAAGCTGATTGGCGAGTTCAATGGCGGCCACGATGGCAGCAGCACTGCTGCCAAGCCCCCGTGCCAACGGAATGTCACTCCACACTTTGACATGAACAGGCGGGAGTGTTTTTCCAAAGTCATCTGCGACCTTTTTGGCTGTTTGATAAATCAGGTTGTCGGTGCCTGATGGAATCCCAGACACGACATCTGTTTCTGCTTCAAACAGCCAGCTATCATGGTCATAGACCGATAGCTTTAAATAGCGGCTGAGCGCCATTCCAACTGAATCAAAGCCTGGTCCTAAATTGGCAGTGCTTCCCGGTACTGTGATTGAAAAAAGCATGGAGGCTTCACTCATACGCGTGCGGCCTTTTCTAGGTGTTCAAGAATTTGATCTTCATCTGCATCGAGAGTGACCGGCTTGATTTGTGAAATATCAATAGCCGTATTTGGATCTTTCAGGCCGTTGCCTGTTAGTACCGCAACAACTTTACTGCCTGGCTTGATTTCTCCAGATTTCACCTGCTTTAACACACCCGCAATCGATGCACATGAACCCGGCTCTGCAAACACGCCTTCTTCACGTGCAATCAATTGATACGCATGAAGAATTTCTTCATCAGTCACTTCATCAATCTTTCCGTTTGATTCATCTGCGGCTGCCACAGCTTGTTTCCAGCTCGCTGGATTTCCGATACGGATAGCCGTTGCCACTGTTTCTGGCTGCTCAATCACTTCATTTCGAACGATTGCCGCTGCACCTTCTGCTTCAAAACCACGCATGACAGGCAGTCCAGTTCCTTTTTTCTCGTGATATTCCTTGAAGCCTTTCCAGTAGGCCGTGATGTTCCCGGCATTACCAACAGGAATCGCCAGTACGTCTGGGGCAGAGCCTAGCTGCTCACAGATTTCAAATGCTGCTGTCTTTTGTCCTTCAATTCGATAAGGATTGACCGAGTTAACAAGAGCAATCGGTGCTTTTTCACAGATGCTGCGGACGATTTTCAGTGCATCATCAAAGTTGCCGTCAATGGCAATGATCTCTGCTCCGTACATGACGGCCTGTGCAAGCTTACCGAAGGCAATTTTCCCGTCTGGAATGATGACAATACATTTCATATCCGCACGGGCTGCATAAGCCGCTGCTGCTGCAGAGGTATTCCCTGTTGAGGCGCACATGATTGTATCGTTGCCTTCTTCTTTAGCCTTTGCAACAGCCATGACCATTCCTCGATCCTTGAAAGAACCTGTTGGATTAACGCCTTCTGTTTTCACATGAAGCTCGATTCCCAGCTTTTCTGAAAGCTTGGCGAGATGGATCAGCGGTGTATTCCCTTCATTTAATGTTAGTTTAGGTGTAGATTCGTTTACTGGTAAGAATTCTTGAAATTCTTCAATGAGTCCATTCCATTTCATCAGCTTAAACCGTTCCCTTCTACTCGGTACGTGCTCTTCACTTGAACCACCACGTCGAGGTCGTTTAATTTTTGCAGGATATTTGAGAAATCTTCTTCTGAAGTCTGATGTGTAATGATCACAATTTCAGCCAGCTCATCATGTCCTTTCACAGGAAGCTGAAGGATCTTTTCAAAGCTGATCCCTCTTTCAGAAAAAATAGATGTAATGCGGGAGAATGCCCCGACTTGATCTCTAACATGAATTCTTAAAAATTGCTGAGCAAATATTTCTGATGAGGATTTGATCTTCTTCTCAAACTGCGGTGCGATAAATCCGCTTCCGTTCACGCCAAGGCGCATGTTTTTCATCACTGCCACTAAGTCTGATACAACAGCTGTTGCTGTCGGCAGACTTCCTGCTCCAGGTCCGTAAAACATCGTTTCTCCTACAGCACTTCCGTAGACATACACCGCATTAAATTCATTGTTGACGGATGATAATGGATGATGATCAGGAAGTAAGGTTGGCTGAACGCTGACCTCTACTTTCTCTCCGTCCCTCTGAGCAATGCCGATCAGCTTCATTGTATAGCCAAACCGCTTACTGAAATTAATATCCTCATCAGAGATATCAGAAATACCTTTCACCTTGACGTCCTCTAAATCTACATTCATGGAAAAGCCGAGTCTTGCAAGAATCGCCATTTTCCTTGCTGCATCCAGTCCTTCTACATCAGCTGTCGGGTCTGCTTCTGCAAAGCCTAGATCCTGTGCTTCTTTTAAGACATCCTCATATGCGCTTTTATCGACATTCATTTTCGTTAAAATAAAATTCGTTGTACCGTTCACAATCCCCATCATCTTAGTGATTCGGTCAGAGGCTAGGCCTTCCTCCAGTGTGCGCAGAATCGGAATTCCTCCGGCGACACTTGCTTCATAATAAAGATCACAGCTATTTTCTTTCGCTACATGTAAAAGCTCCGTACCGTAAAGCGCCATTAAATCTTTATTGGCTGTAATGACATGCTTCTTCTCATTTAACGCATCTATTAAATATTGTTTTGTCTCTTCAATGCCGCCCATCACTTCAATGATGACATCGACCTCTGGATCTCTAATCACATCGTATACTTCAGTTGTGAAGACCTCTCTTGCGACATCCACATCTCTTTTTTTATCGGGATTGCTCACAAGCACTTTTTGTATTAATACCGGACAGCCGATTTGGTGCATTAATTTATCCTGATGGTCTTGGATAATTTTTACGACACCGCTTCCCACTGTTCCTAATCCTAATAGCCCAACTCGAATTGCCTTCACCTGAAATTCCACCTTTCTCCGTAAATGTCCTCTCTAAAAAGACATTTGTTAACCTTACACAGACATTCAATGTACACACATTATAAAGGGGTATCCTCATTTTGACAAGGTAATAATATAAGAGATTGTCAGAATGAAACCGCTTAACAGCTATTTATATCAAGATTCTATATTTTCAAAATATTTTTGTTAGAAAAGCTCCCGAACACCGGGAAGCCTTATATTATAAACGAACCGGCGTTTTGGCTGGCTCGTCTTGTAAGACAAGCGCAATATTTTCAGCACATAAACGCATCATTGTTTTTCTTGTTTCGACACTAGCACTTCCAATATGAGGGAGGACTGTGACGTTAGGTAATGTCGTTAACGGATGAGACGGACTGACAGGTTCCTCTCTAAACACATCCAGACCAGCGCCGGCAATTTTTCCTGTCGTGACAGCCTCGTATAAAGCATCCTCATCCACAGTCTGTCCTCTTGATACGTTAATGAAATAAGCAGAGTTCTTCATCAGATCAAATGCTTTTTCATTAAACATGTCTTTCGTTTCAGGGGTTAACGGCGTCAGACAGACGATGAAATCAGACTGCTTGAGCAGTTCCTCAAAAGCCGCATAGGTCACGCCAAGCTGCGCTTCTGCCTCGGGTTTTCTTGAACGATTATGATAAAGGACATTCATATTAAAGCCATTGGCCCGCTTGGCTAGTGCTGTTCCAATGCTGCCCATTCCGACAATCCCGAGTGTTTTGTGATGAACATCAGCACCGGCAAGAAGAAGCGGCCCCCAGCCTGTCCAGTTTCCATCCTTAATCCAATCACTCGCCTCGACAATGCGTCTAGCTGACGCCATCAGAAGAGCAAAGGCTAAATCCGCCGTCGATTCTGTTAAGACGTCTGGTGTATGACATACGGTGATTCCATGCTTTTTGGCTGCTTCAAGATCAATATTGTCATAGCCAACAGCAAGGTTTGCAACCACCTTGATATTCGGAGCCTTTGATAAAAGCGGCTCATCTATTTGATCTGACAGCATGGTGAGAAGCGCATCCGCTTTAGCAGCTTGTGTTTCTAACTCTTCTCTTGGACACGGCTCATCCTCTCTTGGCCACATCTCAACATGAGCGACTTCTTTTAATGGTGTAAGTGATGCTTCATCCAGTTTTCTTGTGATATAGACGTAAGGTTTCGTCAAGAAGAACACTCCTTTTATCGATTTCTTTAAGCATAACGAAAAACGTCTCAAGAGAAAAGAGACGTTTCGTCTGTTCACTGAAACTTCAAATCAGTTGCAGGCTGAATCCAGCCAATAGCCGGAATGGGGCTCCCGCCGCTTCGCATGGCACTCATTTCTTGAAAGACCTTCAGAAAGTATTCATAACGATTGGCATCATTTAAGACGTAATCTAACCGCTCTTCATAATATGCTTTTTCATTTTCTCCCGACATGTAGTAGCCTTCCACAATTTCAAAATAATGAAGCGGGAACAGCAGGCGGCTGTATAACAAACGCTTTGAAAAGGAGGAAAGAGGTGTCACCTGTTCATATTGCTGAAGAAAGGAAAAGCCCTCTTCAATTAAATCTTCCTTATGCTGTACAAAGGTCTCTCTTAAGTATTCGGCAATATCACGGGTTGGATGATCAAAGACCCAATCCACAGGTAAACGAAGCGGCTGCTCATGCGGCCATGTCATACGTGAAAAGCGCTGATGACAGACAGTGCCTGAGTCGCCTTCTTTCGGTTCATCATCAAGCTCAGTATCGACTAAATATTGAATGGCATTCTCCGTTAATCCAAGATAATACGGAAACGATTCAATGAATTTTTGTTCAAACCGTTCCAGCGGTTTTTGATGCATTTGCTGCATCCAAAAGCCTTCGAGCTGATCTAATCGTTTTGCCCATAATTCCTTCCAGGCACCGACACGTTTTGTTTCGGATACTTCATATGGAAATCCTCTTCCTCTGACATGGAAGGATGCCAGCTCTGACGCTTGCTGAAACGAGCGGCTTGAGAGCGGAGGTGCTGCTTTTAATAAAGCATACTGCTCCTTCCCATGAGTAAAGGTGGGTTTCTCTTCATTTGTTAATTCAAACACAGCGACGTATGGGTCTCCAGCATTCAGTAAATACTGACTGATATGATACAACTCCGAGAGTTCTTCTTCTCGCAAATGAGACACAGGAACAATGAGGAAGAGAGCCTCCGCCGTTTGAAAGCTCTGATAACTGCCATATGGCGTAAATTGACGAACATCAATACCAAATGTGTGATAAATGGTTTCTTTCATGTTTTCACCTGCGTTCCTATGATCAATCTCTTATCATATCGTAGTCGCAGGTTGAGGGATTTATGAATACTATTTACTATCCGAAGCTTTTTACACGTTGTGGACAAAATACGAGGATTGGGTGAGGAATACATGCCGCATCATCATGAGATGAACGAAGTAGAAAAAACAGCAAGACGCCGTTTACAAGAACGAGGCGTAACCATTCAAGATATAGCAGACCTTGTCTACTTTTTACAGGAAAAATATCATCCTGGCTTAGACATGACAGAGTGCATCCACAATGTGGAGCGTGTCATCGCAAAACGTGAAGTCCAAAATGCGATTTTAACGGGCGTCGAATTAGACGTACTCGCCGAGCAAAAGAAGCTGACTGAGCCGCTTCAATCAATACTTGAAACGGACGAGAGCCTGTATGGCGTTGATGAAATTTTATCCTTTGCTATCGTCAATATTTATGGTTCGATCGGCTTTACGAATTACGGATATATCGATAAAGAAAAACCAGGAATTCTCGGGAAACTCAACGATAAATCCACGGGCGAATGCCACACCTTTTTAGATGACATTGTCGGCGCTATTGCTGCCGCCGCATCAAGCAGGCTGGCACATAGTGCAAGAAATGCGGAATAAAGAAAAAGAGGACGCGCGCGTAACGCTTGTCCTCTTTTTCTTTATGATAATCGCTCAATCCACTCGGATAATGAATCAATGACATAGGTTGGCTGCTTTTCGTACTTCTGAAGCAGCTCTTTTGTTGTCACACCTGTATGGACGAGTAATGTGTCCATTCCTGCATTCATTCCTGCCATAATATCCGTATCATAGTTATCCCCCACCATGAGCGTTTCAGACACATCTGTCCCAAGTACACGCATCGCTTGTTCCATAATAATGGATTCCGGCTTTCCGATAAATGTCGGCTGAACCGTTGTCGTCACGGTCAGTACAGATGTTAACGAGCCGTTCCCTGGCAAAAGCCCTCTTTCTGTTGGAATGGCAATATCCCCATTTGTTGAGACAAATTGTGCGCCTTGACGGATGGCAATCGCACCTACTGCTAATTTTTCATATGTAATGCCTCGATCAATTCCAACAACAACGAAATCTGCGTCTTCCTGACCAAACGTCAGCCCTTTTTCTTCAATGGCCTGCTTGATTCCTTCTTCACCGATCACGTAAACTGATGCATCTTTCTTTTGCTCAGCAATATAATTGGCCGTCGCCATACTTGTTGTAAAAACTTGTTCTTCTGTTGCTGGGATATCAAATGAAACGAGTTTTTCCGCTACCTGCTTTGGCGTACGTGATGAGTTATTCGTGACAAACAAGTAAGGGATGTTCAACTCATTTAACTTTTGAACAAATTGACCTGCTTCTTCGATCTTTTCTGTTCCTTTATACATTGTTCCGTCTAAATCAATTAAATAGCCTTTGTATTTCATGATGCTCACAACTCCAATGGTTTATTTAAACGCTGATACTGGGCCAAGCTCCTGTTCCAAGTAGGTACGGATGCGGCTTGGAAAGACCTCTAGCGCCTGCTCTACTTCGCTGATCACCTGCAATAAGTCATGATGATTTACTTCCTGATATTGCTGTACAAGTGTTTTGCGGGATGAGACAAGCTTTTTCAGCTGACTCCCTTCTCCTTCAGGTACAACCTTTTCATCAACAAGTATATCCATGATGTCATCATAGCTTCCTGGGTCACGCATAATAAAGCCATCAATCATGTCATTTCCGGTATCAAGAATACATTCGACGAGCAAATGAACAATTCGTTCCAGCGCTTTTTTCTCTAGAGGACTTGTCCATGTTTGATGACTCTGCATCAACTCATATTGCTCCTCGAAAAAACGTAATGTCTCTTCAATCTTTTTTCTGTCTACGAAATACATTATGACGCTCCCCTTTGCGTTATTTTCTAATTCGCTTTAAGACAAAATAGGCACAGCCAAAATTACAGTATTCATAAATGTATTCATCGAGTGTGCTGATTTTAGTATCAAATGTGGCCTTTTGGTTTTGGTCATCAAAGAACCCTTTCAGCCTGAGCTGATTATAGCCCCAGTCCCCCACAATATAATCATACTTATTTAAAATATCTGAGTACCTTGCTTTAAACGCTTCTTCATTAAAGCCGTCTTTGATATCTCTTACAAGATCAAAGGTAGCATTCTGAACGACGATCATCTTCTCACCTCTTTTTAAACGATCCATCTTTAATGATAATTCATTGGAAGAACTCCATCAATTGCTAAAGCATGTTTTTTCCGATTTAGCCGAAGCTAAAGGAAAAAGGAGGTCACATTTATGAAGAAACAACTGACAGCCGCGATTCTCCTCAGCATGCTTTTAGGCGGGTGCGGCTTTCAATCAGGTATGAACCGGCAAGTGGATGAAG
Source organism: Bacillus sp. Root920 (assembly GCF_001429445.1). NCBI lineage: Bacteria > Bacillati > Bacillota > Bacilli > Caryophanales > Bacillaceae > Bacillus > Bacillus sp. Root920. The sequence goes on along the minus strand of NZ_LMJV01000001.1, from coordinate 983,395 downwards.
ATTCTTCAAGTAAAACCATCCGTCTGTCGGATCGTCATGAAGGAAATAATTCCAACATGCCAGAAGCAGACACAAACAAAGCAGGATATGTTCGTTATCAGCGCCAGCAAGTAACGGATCAGAAAGAAAGAACCCCTGCTTTAAATCGTGAGCATCTTGCCCACGTGATTACAAGTTTAACGGTGCAGCTGCCAAACATCAAAGATGCTGCGACACTTGTGACAGATGAGGATGCACTCATCGTGTATCGAACAGGAAACAAAAACCGTGATGAATCTGCCGATCAAGTAAAGAAAACGGCGGTTTCTGTTCTCCCTCGTTATTATCATGTATACGTCTCTGATAATCCAGAGCACTTTCAATCCATTGCCAATTTTTCACGTCTTCAAACCAATTCACGTGATTTTGACCAAATTTTAACCAAAACGATTCAGCAAATGAAGTATTCCCCTCAAGGCGGGAACATATCGAATCAAGAAGATGCAAATGGGATGACGAATTCCGACCGTACGATGAGAAGAAACGCCCCTTACGGCCAAAATTAATACGAGAAAAAACGCCAGAGGGCTCTGGCGTTTTCTTTGTTACGCTTGCGCCTGACGCTTTTTAGACGCTTCGTTTACTTGTTCATCTGCATGGTAGGAAGAGCGCACAAGCGGCCCAGCTTCACAGTGGCTAAAGCCTTTTGACATCGCAATTTCCTTCAGCTCTGCAAACTCATCCGGATGGTAGTATTTTTGAACTTTCAAATGCTTTTTCGAAGGCTGTAAGTACTGGCCAATCGCCATAATATCCACGTTATTGGCAAGAAGATCATCCATGACTTCAATGATTTCTTCCTTCGTTTCACCAAGTCCAATCATAATGCTTGATTTTGTTGGAATATCGGGCTGCATTTCTTTTGCACGACGCAAGAATTCTAATGAACGATCATATGTAGCACGCGCACGAACTCTTGGCGTTAATCTGCGAACTGTTTCAATGTTGTGATTTAAAATGTCAGGACGAGTGTCCATTAACGTCTTCAAGTTATCATAATTACCGCCCATGTCTGAAGGGAGAACTTCAATGGTCGTGAATGGGCTTTTTCTTCTAATCGCACGAACGGTTTCAGCGAACACACCTGCGCCGCCATCCTTTTGGTCATCCCTTGCAACCGCTGTTATAACAGCGTGCTTTAAGTTCATTAAGGCTACTGAATCTGCCACGCGTTCTGGCTCTTGCAGGTCAAGCTCAGTTGGAAGTCCAGTTTTCACCGCACAGAAACGGCATGCGCGCGTACAAACAGATCCTAGGATCATAAATGTAGCGGTTCTTCTCACTGCCCAGCATTCATGAATATTCGGACATTTTGCTTCCTCACAAACGGTATGCAGGTTGTTTTCCCGCATCATTTTCTTCAAACCGGTATAGTTTTCATTCGTATTCAGCTTAATTTTAAGCCAGTCCGGTTTTCTTACGTGCTCTTCCTTCTTTGCCAATTCCATCATCTCCATATGAATTCGTTAAAGGTGCATCTACAAAAATCTTCCTGCTATATACGATGGATGCAGCTAAGAAGCTGCAAAAAATTGAATCTTCGGCCTAAAGCCTTTTCTTTAGACACTTTAACATAGTACAGATTGAACAACAAGGGAATGAGCTGCAAAAATACCCAAAAGCCTCCTAAAAAAACAGAAGAAAATTACTAACATTTTCTTCTTATGAAATAGAGTGTTCTAACCACACTAAACGGTAGAAGATGATGCTCGATGAAAGGAGATGGACGTTTGTGAAAGTGGTTTTAGCCATCATGATTGCTCTTTCAATGCTCCCTTTACCTGTTCATGCAAAAGGGACGGGCAAGCAGCCAGATGAATTGAAGCAAAGAATGGCCCTATATGAAAAAGTCTCCATCACAACACAGGTTCCATGGTATGTACTTGCTGCAGTTGATCAGTATGAACACAATATTCGAAAAAGCAGAAGAGATTTACCGAAACAAAAAGGCGTCATTGGCATCTACATTCCCCGGGAAATGTGGATTGGACCAGAAAACCCGAATAAACAGGATACCTCTCCTTTAAGCATTAAAGTGTTTGATGGAATTGGTCTTGATGGGAATGGGGATGGCAAAGCAAGCAGCGATGACGATGAGGATGTATTATTCACTTTTGCACAATACTTGCTTCACTACGGCAGCAATATTGATCAATTAAAAATTGGCTTATGGGACTATTATGGACGTGATCAAACCGTTGGAATCATTTCATCTTTTATGAAGCTATATAAGCACTACGGCCATCTTGATCTTGGAAAGCATGCTTTTCCTCTTCCGGTTGGAGCTGACTACAGCTACCGAAGTACATGGGGAGATGCGAGAGGGTTTGGAGGAAGGAGAATTCATGAGGGAACCGATTTATTTGCCCATTATGGACTTCCCGTTCGTGCGACATCGTATGGCGTGATTGAAATGAAAGGCTGGAACCGCTTTGGCGGCTGGCGGATAGGCATTCGAGATATTCATAATCATTATCATTACTTTGCTCACTTAAATGGCTTTGCGAAAGGACTCAAGACAGGTCAAATTGTTGAACCTGGCCAGGTGATTGGATCTGTCGGAAGCTCCGGTTACGGTCCTCCAGGCACTGCAGGAAAGTTTCCGCCGCATCTTCACTATGGCATGTACAAAGACAACGGCAGAACGGAATGGTCATTTGATCCATATCCTCATTTGAGGGCGTGGGAAAGAGCTGAACGGAAACGAAAGTAAATAACAGCCCAATCATTGTTGGGCTGTTATTCCTTTTTCTTCTTTTTTTCTGGAAGAACAATTGATGGAGCACCTGAGTTTGTTCCGCTGCCATTATAATAATCTGGCACGTCTCCTTGAACGGCTTGTATGGAGACAGGAACAGAGTTTTTCACTACGATTGTTTCAGAAGCAAATGGGATAATGACTCTTACCTTGACCTCGATCAGAACACTAATATCAATCAAGGCATTGTTGATGCCATAAGGCTTAATATTTTTTTCAACGTCCGTGTGCGGATCACCAATCACACTAAAGCGTACAGGCACTTTGGGTCCGAGGTTGGCAATGAGTGCATTTCCGGATGCTTGCCCAAGCGGAATGTTATATATAATGCCGTCATGTCCATCTGTTTGATCCTTTAATGCTTCTTTTGCCTCTTTTTGAAAGTTCCCCTTTTCAATGTCCTCTAAATTTTTTTGAAGATGACGCGAGAGGTCAGCCATTGCTTTCGATGTTGCTTGCGCATTAAAATCGATGGTCGTCACTTTTCCGTTCTCACTTGTATTCATGACCACCATATCCTTCATATTCTCCTGATCATCTGCAAAGTCTTGAACTGAATATTGTATGAGGTGATTGGCGATGCGCTCTGTTTCTAGTTCAGCAATATGAATAAGGGTTGGTTTAATGGATCGGTTGATAAAAAATAAACTAATTACGGTTGAGAGCACAAAGAATAAAATCGCAAGCAGCATAACGTAACGAAATGGCAAAGGGCCCTTCTTGTAGGGGCGATAACGGCGGTTCATTCTCAATAAAAAATCCCCCCTTCTCCATTACATGTGTATGCAGACAGGCGGGGGGATAGGAATCATCTCTCTATTTTATTTCACCATTTTTAATAATGCATCTCTTCCAATTGTTCCAGCTGAGATGCCCAGCGCTTCTGCGGCGTATGTCACAGATTCTAAAGGAGCATCGAGCAATTGCTCAATGGTTCTTACACCAACTGCTCTTCCTGCAATAATTCCTCTATCTGCAAGCTTTTCATTCAAGAGCCCGACATCCAGTGCACCGCACATGATATACCCGTGTTCATTTGTTACTGCCATGAAATTTGTCTTCGGCAGCTTGACGGTGACCGCTGTAAAGGAATGGCCATCAATTGTAATAGGTGTTAAATTCACCAAATCCCTTCACTCCTCTCATCACAATCTATGTGAAAAGAGGGCGCGTGTTGTTAGGCTGAAGCGGATTTCATGTTGCTTCCTTCAAGCGCCATGTCAGAACATCACGTAAAAATTCAGGCATAAAATATTCAATGTGTTCGTGATCACGGATATGAGGAAAAAGAGAGCCTAATGTATACATATCGACTGTCCCAACAGTATAGGAGGCGTCTTTTTTGATCAATTGACCATGTACAAAGACATCCTTCACCCGTGTGGCCTCACCTTCTTCTAATGTATAGCTGAGGCCGCTATATAGCATTTTCCCCATCAGCTCACCTCTAAAGCCGAAGCCCTTGATGCGCAGCTGTTCCATTTTTTCTTCACAGCCCCGCTGAACCGTTTCGATAAGCTGTTGACCGGTAAGCGTCACCCGAATGGGATTAATGGGATGCGGACATATCCGGTGGATTTCTTCTCTTGTGACGATCCCTGCCTCTAATGAATCAAGCACCATACCTGCATTCATCATGCCAATATCTGCTCCGCACCAATCTTTAATGGCATCTGTTAAGAGCTGCGGAAGCGGAGAATCGTCGAACCACTTCGTTTCTAGCTTCGACTCAATCGTTGTCACTTTTTCCTGCATGAGTGCTTTCGCTCTTCTTTCTGCCTGCTGCAAGGTGGTGATGGCTTCATCTGATTCACTAATGAGCTGATCCACTGACTGTACTGTCGCTTTTTTCTCTATCAGCTCTTTGCGCGCTGTATCGATCGTCAGCTCAACGCAGCCAATATAATGCCCGTACTTTTCAGCGCATGCAAGCAGCACACCATTGTCCATTTCACCTTTTTCTAACAGATGATGCGTGTGTGAACCTAGGATGATGTCGATTTCAGGGAAATCACGGGCGACCTCTCGATCATGGATGATACCGAGATGAGATAAAAGCACAATGACATCTGCCTGTCCCTTCACTTCCTGCAGCATGTCCCGTATGCTGTCAAACGGATCAGTAATGTTCCAGCCCAGCTTTTCATATACGGGTGTATACGCAATGGTCACACCTAAGAGACAGAGCTTCAGTCCGTTTTCCATTGTGATCATATGATAGGGCTTTGCCCACGAAGGCCTTTTGCCTTTCTCAAATAAATTAGACAGGACCACTGGAAATTGTGCATTCTCATACAAGTGATCCAGCTGATCATGGGGCAGCGTAATGCCTTCATTATTCCCGATTGTGACTCCATCATAGCCAAGCTGATTGAGGAGCTTGACGTTTACCTTTCCATAATCCGCTTCGGATACGAGATTCACTCGATCCATATGGTCGCCAATATCAAACAAGAGCATCTGATCGTGAACTTGACGCTTTTCTTCAATATAAGCTGCAATTTTTGGCCAGTTCTCAAAGTGGCTGTGCAAGTCGTTTGTATGATATAACCATAGCTTCTGCAGCATGTTGATCTCTCCCTCAAGTTGTCACTGACCGTCTCATTCAGGTTGAAAGCTTCAGTCAGCTCTCGGTTAACTAAATAAATCTAACTGCTTCGGAGACAGGTTTGAATAGGTGATATCCAGCAAATCAATCATCTGCTGGCCATTTGCTGCTGCATCTCCGCCGGAGTTATTATTAAACACGACATAGACATCTTTCGATTGCTGATGCAGGATGTCGAGATTCTTTTTCCACTCTTTTAATTCAGCTTCATTATATAAATATAAGTATCTCACTTCACGCCAATTCTCATGGTCTGCCGGGTGAAGCCAGCCCTGTTTATTCCTTCCATGAAACCGGACCAATGTTTTATCACGGTGTGTAGCTTGTACGACCGGCGGAATGGAGCCTTCTCCGACTTGCGGTTCATCACAGACGGAATGAATCCATCCTTCCTTTTCCATAAAGGACAAAGTCTGCTCATAAAATTCATCTGAAAACCATGTACGGTTTCGGAATTCGAGGGCACATGGAATATCGCCCATCTTCTCCTTACACCATCTTAAATAGTGGACGTGCTCTTTTTTGCAATCAAACCAAGGTGGAAATTGAAAGAGCACCATGGCTAGTTTCCCTTCACGAATAAGCGGAGTCAGCGAAAGAATAAATGCATCAAACATTTCTTCCTTTGAAGCAAACGGAATCTCGCCCCTTTGATGTCCAGTCATTCCTTGATATGCTTTCACAACAAATTGAAAGTCATCTGGCGTATCCTTTATCCACTTTTCATGATTACGCTCAGGCTGAACCGCATAAAAGCTGGCATCCAGTTCCACAATCGGAAACGTTGACGCGTAGTGAAACAGCTTTTGCGCGCTGCCGATTCTCGGCGGATAAAGACTGTCATGATCTCCCCAGCCAGTTAATCCGATATAAATCATGTTTCTCACCTCTTGCCACTCTCATGTATAGACGGCTTCCTCATTCGAAGCCTTTGTTTCTTGTGATACCCATATTTTCTGAAAGAAATTCTTCTGTCTACAACATATCATATTTGCTCGTAATTCTGAATGAAGATGACTGGCGGCACGTGATTTTGTCCTGGCGCTCTGTTTGTTTGTTATATTAATTGACAACTTTCTATCTAAAATGATTTTAGCTGATAACATAAAATGCATATCAGAGATGCTGACAGTGATTGTCCATTTTTTTATTCATCTTCACCAATAAAGGAGATTGAGTGGATATGAACATAGACAATAACCAGTTTGAAATTTTACAAAAAATGGCCAAAAAGATTCACAAGCCTATCTATTTGTTTAACCAGCATGGACGTATTCTCTATACCTCGCACCCCATGATTACAAGCTCAGAATGGATGCACATTCTCCCCTTTTTTCAAAGCAGGACAACTCATTCTTTTTCGATGATACATGCAAAACAAACCTTTTCCGTCTTTGCAATTGATCTAAACGAACAAACATGTGATTATCTGGTCATCCTTGCTTTCATTCAACCGCAGAATAAAACTTTGCATGGGATCATTGCAAAAGCGGTGAACGAAATATCGATTGCGCGCATGAGACAATATGCCGCTCTGCAAACGGCCAAGCGTGCTAGAAATGAGGGCTTTCGCAGATGGATAGAGAGGGCATCGTCTTCCCAGCAAGATCCCTTACATTTCGCTCAGGCATTTGGATTAAACGCCGAATGCCGCTATCTATGTATGATCTGTCAGCTTGACGAGCGCAGTGATACCACATGTTTTATGAAGCAGCAAATGGTTTTGGATCAAGTGGTTGATCTGCTCGAAAGTGCACTTCCAAGCTGCCCATTTCCTGCCTTTCTGTTTTTAAAAGGTGATATGGGTGTTGTATTGATGGAGGAGACTGGCAGTTGGCCGGAGGTTAGCGACAGGCTCAGCTCTTTTTTAAAACAGTTGCAGATGCTTGTTAAACTGCAAGTGAATCATACTATTTCTTTTGGGGTGAGCTTGACGGGCTGCCACATCTCCCATCTGTCTGAAGGCTACAATGAAGCATTAGAGGCTCTTCAAACCGGACATCTCTCATCGCGGACTGAATATATTCAATTTTATCAAGCAAAGGATGTGCCAGATTTACTAAAGCTCATTCCAAGAAAGGATATGATCACGTTTCACCAGCTGCACCTTCACCCGTTATCTGAATCATCACAAGTCGATCAAAGCCTTCTTCACACCTTATCTGTCTATTTAGAAACCCATTGCCACATTTCAGAAACAGCCAAACGATTGTCCATTCATCGCAACACGGTCATTTATCGCCTCGAGAAGTGTGAAGAATTGCTTCGAATCAGCTTAAAAGATTCTGACGCAACATTGCGGCTGCGCTTAGCCTTCCGTATTCAAATGTTTCTCTCATCCCATCCTGATTGAATTTTTTCTTCTGAAACCTCATATAGTTTGGAGGAGAAAAATGAGACTCAAGGAGGGATGACAAATGGATGATGAGCTCCGTCACATCCCGCAGCCCATTCGAAAGGATGGCGCAGGTGCCACCGACTTAGGCCCGCGCGATGTCCTTCGAGATATAGAGAACCCTGATATGCTCGTTCCGCCTAAAACCGATGCCGGAACCATCCCAAATTTAAAATTTTCATTTTCTGATACACACATGCATTTGAATCACGGCGGCTGGTCGAGGGAAATTACAAAGCGGGAGCTGCCTGTTTCAACCACGATTGCAGGTGTCAACATGCGGCTCACACGCGGAGGTGTTCGTGAGCTTCATTGGCATAAGCAGGCGGAATGGGCGTATATGATTTTAGGCAAAGCCCGCATAACATCTGTAGATGCAGAAGGGCGAAATATGATTGCTGATCTAGAAGAAGGCGATTTGTGGTATTTTCCACCTGGTATCCCGCACTCCATTCAAGGACTTGAGGATGGTTGTGAGTTCCTTCTTGTATTTGATGATGGCGATTTTTCTGAATTTGATACATTCACGATCACAGACTGGTTTGCCCATACACCGAAAGAGATTCTCTCCGCCAATTTTGGTGTTCCGAGGAAATTGTTTGACCATATTCCGAATAAGCAGCGCTATATGTTTCAAGGCTCGCCGCCGTCATCCTTAGAAAGTCAAATGGTATCTGATCCATACGGGAGCATTAAGCCGCCATTTACGCACCAGCTCCTTCGTCAAAACCCGATAACGACCTCTGGCGGAACCGTCCGAATTGTCGATTCACGGAATTTCCCGATTTCAAAAACGATTGCGGCTGCACTTGTTGAAGTAAAACCTGGTGGCATGAGAGAAATGCACTGGCACCCTAATAATGATGAGTGGCAATACTATTTAACAGGTACAGCTAAAATGACGGTCTTTGGAGCAGGGGGTACTGCCCGCACCTTTAATTACAGAGCAGGTGATGTTGGATATGTTCCTTTTGGCATGGGGCATTACATCCAAAATATCGGCCAAACGAGCCTTTGGTTTTTAGAGATTTTTAAAAGTGACCGGTTTGCAGATATTTCGTTGAATCAGTGGATGGCCTTAACCTCGCCTCAATTAGTGAAAGAGCATTTACACGTAGATGAAGCGATGATTCGTGCGCTTCATAAAGAAAAGTCACCTGTCGTGAAATATGAGAGATGATGCAATTTTGTTTATAAAAAAACCGATCATTTTTTAGATGATCGGTTTTTTATCATGGCTACCCTTATCGATACCACGCTTTTGCTAAATTGTTTTTAAAATTACTATCTTTGAAAGGTACGTTTGCACTACCAAAGTCTGTTGTATTCAATGCATGTCTTGCAGCCGGCGTTAAATCATCCCAGCCAATTAAAGGCTGCATTCCTTTACCGCTCACATTGCCGCTTACATTCAACTCATGATTTAATGGCCAGTTGCTATCATAACCTACCAAAGGATTTGTCCCTAAGATACTTGCTGCACTCGGAGCTACTTTCTTATATTGCCCATGACCTGAGTAAGCAATTGATTGAACACGCGGGTTGGCTACAGCTGGATTGTCAATCCAAACGACAATGGATTCCCAATCATGACGATGACCAAAACCCGGTGAAGGATTATCTTTTGGAAAATACCAAGCATACATAATCGCCCAGCTGCCGTTGTACCAATCTGAACGTGAATATACTTGACCGATATTACTGCTGCATCCACCATTATGTGAACCGCTCGTTTTTAACCCTCTGCTTGTGTTTCCAGCAGCATCTACAGCTGGGAATGGTACACATCCATGCCATACTTTCAAATAAGGCTGAAATTTTTTCGCAGCTTTTTGTGTAACAGTTGTTGGGTTGACTTCTCTAAAACCAACTACCTTGTCATGATCAATTTCTGCCGCATAAACTGCTGATGGCACGGCTGAACTAAACATGGTGACGATAAAAAATATAATGGCAAACATAAACTTCTTCATTTTCTATCCCCTTTTCTCTTGATTATCCCAGTTACCTCATGCTGTCGAGATTGATGTTACCATTGCGGAAAAAACCAATCAATCACTTTTTGCACAAAATGTATAATTTAGTATTTTATTAACAAGTTTTTATTGATCTTAAAGACCTAAATATATGAATTATCTCTCAGAAAAAGGTTTAAATATTAATAAACTCTACTATTTATTTAGATAAAATATAAAACATATACTATTTCTAATTGGAATTTTTCTAAATAAATTTCATTCAATAAAAAAAGACTGTAGATCAACTACAATCTTCCTTGCGCTGCATGAGCATGCTGCACTTTTTTCCCCCACACGATGGATGCAGCGAAGCTTACGCAAAGCACCAGTGTTCCAAACATAAAAGGAAACTCAATATTCACATCAAATAATATACCCGCAAGACTCGGTCCGACGATATTGGCAAGGCTCATAAAGGATGTATTGAGACCGCCTGCTACCCCTTGCTGATTGCCTGCCATCTTGGACAGCAATGTATTGAGGGCTGGTCGGACAAATGACGTAGCCGATAAAAATAAAATCGAACCCGTAAAAATCAACCAAAAGGACGGCGCAAAACGGCAGGCGATCAGCATGAAAGCCGCACCTAACAGCGCATAACGGACGACTCTCATCTCTCCAAATCGTTTCACACAGGCATTCACTAATGCCCCTTGAACAAGCACCCCAGCAAGACCCGCAACCGTAATCACAAAGGCAATATCTTTCGGTGAAAATCCGTGTTTTTGGTCTACATATAAGCCGAAAATCGATTCAAAATGAATGATTCCGAAATTGAGGACAAAGGCCAATATAAACAAAAAGCCGTAAGATGTCCTTAGAGCCTCGATCATTTGTACAAAAGGATTGAAATGAATATCCTTGTTGAGCCGCGCCTCTTCCTGTTTTTCCTTTGTTAATGTTTCAGGTAAGAAGAGGATGGATAACAAAGTAGAAAGAGCAGCAAAGGAACCGGCAATCAGAAATGGAAATGCGATCCCGTACTCAACCAAATAGCCGCCTACGCCCGGCCCAATGACAAAACCTAGTGTCATCGCTGCACTGAATAGACCCATTCCTTTCCCTCGGTCCTTTTCACTTGTGATATCAGCGATGTATGCAAACATGGCCGGCATAAGCAAAGCTCCGGCAGCACCGCCTAAAAATCGAGACACGAACAGCATCCAAAGCTGATCAGCAAAAGCAAAAATAAACTGAGCAATCGTAAAACCCGCAATCCCGGCAATGATCAATTTTCTTCGTCCAAATCGATCGGTCAGTGCCCCGGCAACCGGCGATAACGCAAATTGTGTAAAACCTGTTGCAGCGACAAGAAAACCGAGTGTTTTTCCTGTTGCACCAAATGCTTCGATGTAACTCGGCATAACAGGTACAATGAGGCCAAAGCCAAGCATGGCAATAAAAATATTGAGCATCAAAATGTATAATCTTCCCATCTTCTTCATACAAAAAACCTCTTTCTTCAAATAAATGAAAATGATGACAAAAATGATAAGAACTTCTCCAGTATAGCGATAACCTCATCTATAAGTCTAGTTTTTCAAAAATTAGTGTTCTTTTCCAAATAAAAAATACCCGCCAATGGCGAGTATGTTGGAGCTCGTTATTCAGCCTGTTCATAGATAGAAAGAGCCGCCTGAAGCCCTGCTCCGCAATGGATAGCCGCACCGTGTTTGATGAGAATCGCTTCCAGCCCTGCTAACACAAACAGCACATTTTCCTTTCGGCAGCTGTAGCCCATTGTCCCAATTCTCCATATTCGGCCGGCAAGCGGTCCAAAGGAGCTTGCAATCTCAATCCCAAAATGATGGAGCAGATCGGCACGGACCGCTTCTCCGTCAATACCACTTGGAATGACAATACAGGTTACAACCGGCATTTTACAATCTGGATCACCAAATAATTCAAGCCCCATTGCTTCAAGACCTTTCATCAAGGCTTTCTCATGATACGTGTGCCTTTGAAAACGTTCAGACAGCCCTTCTTCCAGCACAAGACGAACCCCTTCTCGCAGTGCATAGAGCATCGTTGTCGCTTCTGTATGATGATTTAATCGTCTTGGGCTCCAATAATCCTGAAGCTGGCTTAAATCAAAATAATTGCTTTTGATTGGAGAAATGTCCGTTTGTTTTTGTAATTCATCCTGTGTCGCAATACCTTTTTCTACTTTCTTTCTCGATTCAATGACAGCTGCGACTCGGTCATTATACGTAATAGGTGACATGCCTGATGGAACAGATAAACATTTCTGCGTGCCGCCAATCGCCGCATCTATTTTCCATTCGTCCACTTTTACCTCGACACCGCCAATGGTCGCCACAGCGTCTACAATAAACAGCGCATCAAGAGCCCGGCATGCTTCACCGATTTGCTTGAGCGGCTGTAATCGTCCGGTGGATGTTTCACCATGAACCATGGCAACGATTTTAGGCTTGACCCGCTTTATTTCTTTGATGATGTCGTCAGGATCAAAAACCGTCCCCCATTCACATTCCATTGTATGTACCTCAGCTCCGTAGCGCTGCCCTATTTCAATGAGCAGGTGACCGAAGCGGCCAAAGACAGGCACAAGCATTGAATCTCCCGGCTCAATCACACTGGCGAGCACAGCTTCAAGCCCTGAACGGGACGTACCGTCAATTGGATAAGCCCATCTGTTTTCTGTTTGAAAAAGTGACCGCAATAAAGTCATTGTTTCATTCATAATGTGTGTAAATGCTGGATCAAATTGACCGAGAATTGGCGTGCTCATCACACGGAGCACTCTAGGATCTACTTCAACGGGTCCCGGTGTCATAATCGTTCTTGAAGGTGTTTGCAGTTCTTTCACGTGATCCATCCTCTCCCTTGCTGTCCATCCTTATAAGCCCACTTATACAGGAATACGCCTAAAATAGCAATCTCTTTTCCTATGAACTTATTACATAAAATTTACGATAAATCCATTTATTTCTTCATGGCAATATGATAGAAATAAAGAGAATACATTCCCTATCAAGGAGGAAATCGAATGAAAAGAACTTTATTTGGAACTGTGGCCGCCGGAATCATGATATTCGGCACATTCGCCGCCCCGCTGCCTCCAGCTGCAAATGCTCAAGGTTTCAATCTGAGTGAATCTAGTCAAACGATCACCTTTTCCCCGTTACAGCTTCAAAACGAAACATCTGCACAACAAACGCAAACTGCCGCCACAAGTCAAATCGATTCCTATTACCAATCTGCTTCTGGCAAATCAGGACCCGCTCTTAAGAAGGCTTTACACGATATCATCGATGATCATACGCAGCTATCCTACAGCCAGGTGTGGGATGCCTTAAAGAAAACAGATGAAGACCCCAATAACCCAAACAATGTGCTGCTGCTTTATAGTGGTGTCTCCCGTTCAAAGCAGTCGAATGGCGGAAATGTGGGCCAGTGGAACCGGGAGCATGTCTGGGCCAAGTCTCACGGAAATTTCGGGACAAGCCAAGGGCCTGGGACAGATCTCCACCACCTTCGTGCGGCAGATGTGCAAACGAACAGCACACGCGGAAATTTAGATTTTGACATGGGTGGTAATGAATACAAAGGAGCGCCGGGCAATTTCTACGACAGCGACTCATTCGAACCTCACAGCAGGGTCAAAGGAGATGTTGCAAGAATGCTCTTTTATATGGCGGTTCGCTACGAAGGAGATGACCGCTTTCCAGATTTAGAATTGAACGACAAAGTAAATAATGGAAGCTCTCCTCTTCACGGCAAAATGTCTGTACTTCTCAAATGGCACAAGCAGGACCCAGTCGATCAAATCGAACGGAACCGCAATGAGATCATATATCAAACGTATCAGCACAATCGCAACCCTTTTATTGATCACCCTGAATGGGCAAGTGAGATTTGGGAATAAAAAAAGGGCACTGCTACGAGCAAGCAGTGCCTTTCTTTTTTTCAAGCGGACAAACAAGACAATAATCGAGACTCTCCGATTTTTTCTCTAGCTTATAATACATACAGCAGGTCTTCCGGTTGGATGTTTCAAGTAAACTGTCGTCTAGGTTTAGGCTGTGCTGAAATGGATTTTGCTGAGCTCCAAAAACATCTCCAGCCGCCTGCTTCAGATACAGATAATCCTCCCGCACGCGCTGCTTCACCGCAGGCTCTTCCGCTTCCCGCATCATGCTTCGATAAAGAGAGTTGATTCGAACCGCTACATTTTCCCATAAAATACGATAAGAGAGTTTTGATGTGCGGTTCAGCACGTCTAAAAGAGGCGTGACACACTCCGTAAACAGCGCACGCAAGACCTTCTCTCTCCACTCATGCCTGTCTCCTTCTAGTGGAACAAACGAACACGCCGCCTCATCCATTTCAATTTTTCGATCCTCTCTAAATGCACATGCTGCTGGTGGAAACTGATAGACACCGTCATACAGCGTCATCAAGTATAAAGAGGAACTGACGGCTAAGTAGGCGTACCGCTTTGAAAACATAGAAGCTGCTACCGCAAGATTCGGTGCATACATCGCTTCCTTTTCAGCTTCTAATAAACGTATGACGGCTGCTTCTGAAAAAAGCGCAGCAAGTGTGCGATCAGATGTCATTGGTTCATTTATGATGTGTACCCCGAAATCAAGTAATTCTCTCTCAACCCACTCTGGCCTCATATCAAAACCCCCATCTTCTGTTTATCGATTACGCTGTTGATATAACAAATAAATAAAGAACGGTGCACCAATAGCTGCCGTAAATACACCTGCTGGAACATCTAACGGTAGAAATGCGGTTCTAGCCACAAGATCAGCCAGCATCACGAGAATACTTCCAACTAGCGCAGATGCTGGGACAAGCGCTATGAATGAACGTCCAATGATCATCCGTGCAACGTGCGGCGCCATGAGTCCAACAAATTCTATGCCGCCTGCAAATGCGACTGCAACACCAGCCAATGTCACACTCATCAGGAGAAAGAATAATCGTTTCACCTGCACTTTTACCCCGAGACCTGTTGCAAGATCATCGCCAAGTTCTTTTACATTCATCGTTCTTGCTAACACCATGACAATCGGTAAAATGATCATCACCCAAGGAAGCATCGCAGTGACGTCTTTCATCGTAGAACCATATAAGCTCCCCGTCAGCCAGATGTAAGACTTGGTCGTTGTCATCGTATCACTAAGAACAAGCGTAAACGTCACACATGCCTTCATAATGGCAGAAATCCCAATTCCCATTAGAACAAGTGTGATCGGCTTGACCCCTTTTTTCCATGAAAGCAAATAGATCAGACTCGATACCGCAAAAGCACCTGCAATCGCCCATAAGGATTGATAAGCAATAGGCACAGTGCCCATCCAAAAGACGATGAACATAATCGCACCAAACGAAGCACCACTTGTAATTCCAATGATATCAGGAGATGCCAGCGGGTTGCGGATCAACCCTTGCAAAATAAGCCCTGATACCGCAAGTGCGGATCCAACTAAGACAGCCAGCAGCGTTCGTGGAATCCTCAGTGTATTTAACACAAAGGAATTCCCCTCTCCCTGACCGATTAAATGAAGCAGCACATCGACCGGCTGAATGAACCGGCTTCCCATACTGAGACTGAGAATAAATAAGCCAAAGGCAATGGCCGTCAATAAAAGTAAAATCAAAAACGTCCGCTTTGAAAATTGAAATGAAATGCGCCCGCCTTTAGAACGCACTGTATATGTTTTAGCCACCTGTCTTCAACCCCTTGCGCACGAGATAAACAAATAGAGGCGCTCCTGCTATCGCCGTCATGACACCAATCGGCACTTCCTGCGGCATGATCAGAAAACGAGCCGCCAGATCCGCGGCAAGTAAAAGCGACGCCCCCACAACGGCACAATACGGCAGTACCCAGCGGTGGTCAGGCCCAACGAGCTTTTTCACAATATGCGGCACAAGAAAACCAACAAAACCAATTGAACCAGCAACAGCGACGGAACCACCTGCTAAAAAGACAACGAGTACACCCATCGTGATTTTCAGCAGCAGTGTACGCTGGCCAAGTCCTTTGGCAATATCATCTCCCGACAAAAGAACATTAATAGAACGTCCAAGAAGCAGCGCCACTACAGTCGCACCTAAAATATAAGGCAAAACAGGGATTAACATATCAATGCTTCTTCCAGACACTGACCCAGCCATCCAGAACAAAATGCTTTGAATCGACTGTTCATTCACGATTAAAAGACCTTGTGTAAAAGACGCAAACAGTGCAGATATCGCCGCACCTGCAAGGACTATTTTGACCGGTGTCAATCCATCTCTTCCAATAGAACCTAATAGAAAAACGAGCATCCCTGCAATCGCTGCGCCTAGAAAGGCTGTCCACATATAGCTTGTTAACGACTCTGTTGAAAAGAAAACAATCGAAATCACGATAAAAAATAGTCCACCTGCATTAATTCCTAATAAATCAGGCGCCGCAAGCGGATTTCTCGTCAATGCCTGCATGAGTGCACCTGAAATCGCCAGGCTTGAGCCAACGACTGTTGCAATTAAAGCTCTTGATAATCTGGATGTCATGACAATGACACTGTTTGGATCCGATTCATCAAATTGAAGAAAAGCATGGATGGTGGCTTTGAGGGAAATTGAGGTTTGCCCAAGGGAAATACTGAGCATAAAAAAGACCAACATCAACACAATGAATCCAGCAAAAAGCAGTGCCTTGCTTGAATCCTTTTTTATTAAACTTCTCATCTGATTCCCGCTTTCAATCTGTTATGGAAAAAAGGAGAAAATGGTATATTCACATTTTCTCCTCTGTTACGACTTATTTATCAATTCCTAAACGATCGTAAATATCATCAAGCATCATGTTTGCAGCGATAATACCGCCGCCCATGTTCCAAGTGATTTCATCAACTTTATGCACTTGTTTTGCTTTCACTGCGTCAAGCTGCTTCCATAAAGGATGACTTGTCCACTCTTTGTATGCTTTTTCAACCGCTTTATCCTTTTCATCCATAAAGTAATAGATCACATCTGCATCCATTTGCGGAATGCTCTCTTTGTCTGTCAGTGTAATGATGTCTTGCTTTTTATCTTTGACATTCTTAGGTCCTTCAAAGCCTAGCTCTGTTAAAATGGATCCTGCGAAACCAGTTTGATAGATTCTAGCATGATCTGCACGGAAGTTCACCACAGATACACTCATTGGCCAGTTTTTGATGTCTTTTTTCGCTTTTTCTTTGAAATCAGCGACGCGGTCATCCCACTTCGTCAGCAATTCTTTTGATTTGTCTTGCTTGTTTAATGCTTCACCCATTAATTTCACTGTGTCTTTAAAGGTGAACACTGTTTCTGTTGCAACAGTTGGAGCGATTTCTTTCAGCTGATCAAAAATTTGCTCGTGGCGGATTTTCGATGCAATGATCAAATCAGGCTTGAGCTTTTCAATTTCCTCTAAGTTTGGCTGTGTTTCCTGCCCAACAATTTTAACATCCTTTAAGTCATTTCTTAAATATTTATACGTAGGTGCTTCAAGCCATGATTCAACAACACCCACTGGTTTAATGCCCATAGCGACTGCTGCATCCGTTGCTCCTTGGTACAGTGTCACCACACGTTTAGGCGATCCTTTAATTTCAGTTGAACCGATAGCGCTTTCAACGGTTCTTGTTTTCTCTTTACTATCTGACTTGCCGTTACTGCTATTGCTGCCGCAAGCTGCAAGTAAAACGATGGAGAGCACAACTAATAGCGACCAAAAAGATTTCTTGAACATGTACCTCACCTATCCATTCTATATGTAGTCATATCGTTTGATAACGATTCTCATTATCACACTATGATTTTATCATAGAAAAGGATGGTGTCAATGTAAATTTTTAAGAAAATGGGAGAGTATTGACTAGTTATTCATACTAAATAGAAGGATTCCACATCTGGATGGTCCTGCCAATCTGTTTTCCTGCTTCTAGTAAAACTGACAAATGGGTATGTCCTTCAAGCACTTGATAGACTGATTGTTTTTTGATTGGTTCTTTCGGCAACTCATGAAAAGGGAGAAATGTCTCGACGTCATACAGTTCATCCTTGCTGCCTACAAACATGCCATACGGCCGATCCATCTTCGCAAATTGGTTTTTAGGTGCAGATGGGGTTAAGGCAAGAGATAGATTGACAGTGATGGTCGTCAATAGAAGTAGATCCTGCTCGACCACCCATGCAGGATAGTGAAAACGTACGGCTTCAGAATGACTCATCAGCCCCCCTTTTGTCATCGCAGACAGAACGAACTTCCATACTTGAACAGTGGCAAAAGGGATTTGATCAGCCCTTGCAGTGCCTGACTTATAGCCAAATTCAGGTGCAATAAAAAAGTAACCGTCTACTTCTCTTTTTTTGGCCAAGACAAGTAGTTAAGCAGCAGGCCCGCTCCCGAAGAATGACCACAAAGGTAGATGGCACCTTTCTGATCCTGTTTAATGGCATCCACAACCTGCGAGACATCCTGCCATACATCCGTGACACGAGGTGTATCACCCTTTTTTCCTTGAGAATGGCCATGGCCTCTTAGATCAAGTAAAAATACATTTACGTGAAAATCATGTTGCAGTGTGTAAGCGATATGCTCATAACCAGCCAAACTATGAGCACCACCGCCATGAATCAAGATCACATTGGCCTGGGTCTTCTTTTCTGATAAAAATGGATAATACGCAAGGCTTGTACCATCATGTGATGAAATGAATTGTCTTTCTGGAATATGTACAGGGGCTGCCTGCTGCATACTTGTAAACGAGAATGGTTCGTTCTTGATATCTGTCAATTTTTTTGCTCCTTCAAACAGAAACGAGAATGGCCAGCCGCGCTAGTCATCCTCATTCTTATATCTTATTCATTGAATTCTTTCAAAGGGAAGGTATTACTTTCAATAATCGCGACAATTTGATTTAACGCTTTTTTTGCTTCTGGTATAGGGAAGACAGGAAACACGTGATTCATTTTAGGATATTCTATATAGTTTATTGGAACCCCCTGCTTATCTGCCATCTCTTTGAATTTACGAGCATCTGGGAGAAAGAATTCGTGAGTGCCTATAAAAACAGAAATTCGTCCCAATGATTTGATCTCTCCATAAATTGGACTGACTAAGTGGTGTGTTTCATCCATTTCACCCGCATATCTTTTTCCTGCTTCAATTAATAAGGCTAGATTGAGCATTGGTTCTTTTGGAACCATAGCAGCGATATCTGGGTTGCTTAATGTGACATCTAGCCATGGTGATAAAAGAATGATATTTCCTGGCTGCGGCAAGCCCTTTTTTGCCAAGTATTGAGCAAAAGCTAACGATAAACCGCCGCCAGCAGAATCGCCCATGATGACGATATTTTCAGGTGTTCCTTTCTCTAAAAGACCTTGGTACACAGGGAAGACACTCTCGATCACATCCATATACTGATGGTTCGGTGCTTTTGGATACACCGGCACATACACCGTACTATTTAATTGCTTCGTCAATCGATCTAAAAAACGCCAATGCCAAGTTAAAGGCTGTTCGATATAGCCACCACCTGGTATAAACAACACCTGATGGTCATCTGGCTGGTCATTTGATTTCAGCATATACGTATCGACTGGAAACGAGTCATTTTTAGTAATTTTGTACTTATTCTTGATTTTTTCAGGTAATTCATAAGGTAGTTGATTTGCCTTTCTTCGTTCTTCTAGATAATCATTTACATTGAGTTTCTTTTTCGTCAAAGCAAGTAGCTGTTCTACTAAAAAACTTTGAATACTTCGCATATGATCAACCCCTGTTCATAGAATCATGATGATCGATTTCGATGGAAAGATAAGGCTTCTAAAGCTTACCATATGAAGACGTACATCAGGAAAAAACCTTTTTATCCAGCTGATCACTCACCACAACAAACACCTATCCATTAATGAACAACTGTTTATTTACTGTTACTCATATTCTACTTTTTAGATGCATGACAATCAATTGTCAATCTGACCCTAACTGTTCATTAATAGACAGATATCGACTAAGTGTTCATCACGTCAATGTCCAGACATGAAAAAAGACGAACTGGACAAGTTCGTCTTTTGGATTGATTACGATTAAGGCTGCAAGCTTAGGATTTTTTGAATCGTATGCATGACCCCGCTCTCTTCATTTGAGAGCGTAATAAAATGCGCAGCATCTTTTACCTCTTGGACGGCATTTCTTACAGCAAAGCTGTACTGAGCGGATTCCATCAGTTCTAGATCATTACGTCCATCACCAAACACCATCGTTTCCTCTTCTGTTACCCCCAAAATGTTCTGTAGCTGCTTCACGGTGGTTCCTTTATGAACACCAATATTGGAAATGTCAATCCACGTATCTTCTGAAGCGACAACATATACTTGTTCAAAGAATTCACTTAACATTTCTCTCGTCTGTACGCAATTTGCCTCAGGATCATGAACGGTGATTTTCACAAAGTCATCTTGTATGTCTGCAAAGTTTGATACCTTGAGGACATTTGTATAAGAGCCCGTCACAAATCTCATTTCACTCTCAGATAAATGCTCATTGACGACTGCACCATCTTTCGTACATGCAATGATCGTCTGCACTTTACTTATCTCCTCCAGCTTATGGATGATCGATAAACCCAGATCATTTTTTATTAAAGATTCATAAACAAATTGTCCATTCTTTTTAATCCGCGTTGCGCTATCCCCTAAAATCCAAAAATCCTTTGCATGCTCACCAAACAATGCCTCCACTCGTTCACACTGCTTTCCCGTACAAGGAGCGAACGCTACATTTTTCTCTTCCATTAATGCTTTTATTTTCTGAAATAAAGCTTGATCAAATGATCCTTGGCGATTTAAAAAAGTGCCGTCTAAATCCGTAATAATTAATTTAATCATGTTCTTCCTCCAATTCCTTAGCTGAACAAACACTATGAAAATTGTATATGTGTACGTGCCAGAAAGTAAATAAGCCAGGAACATGTTGTTTGTCATCACACATAAAGGCACTTGTTACAGGTACGTCACAAGGCGTTTCATGAATCAACATATAAAAAATAGACGAACGGTCATCGTTCGTCTTCTTCCCTCACTTCACTTCTTCATGCTCCTGAACCGCATGTCGTTTACTAGCGATAAAGAGTGCAACCGTCATGGCTAAGATAGTCAACGCCCACCAGAACGTCGATACAGCCTCCTTATGATCGATAATAATCAAACGGATGACGGCTGTGATGCCAATATATATAAAATAGCGAAGCGGAAAATGAAAGTTTGATTTAAAGTACTTAATAATTAAGGCAATAAACTCAAAGTACATAAAGAAGATTAACAGTTCACCAAGCATTTCATAGTAGCTTTCTCCTTTGTTGACCACATTCTTGTAGACAAATTGGACAATATACCAAGTTTCACTAATTAAGAGGACGCTTAAAGCAATGGCCAGAAAGAATAAACAAATATTCAGAAGGCCTTGCAAGAGATCCGGTACCTTTTGGAAGTTGTTGAATCGTTTCATTAGATTGTCTCTCCATTCCATGTTATTCATTTGCCAGCTATATTTTGATGTGCCAGAATCGCAGCACGATGTAGTAAACGCCGTTCTTTTCCATCCTTTCAAACTGCCCGTGCATGCGGGACATCATTCGTTTTATGCTTCGTTCACCAAGTCCAGTGCTTTCCTGGGTGTTATTTGTCTCGTTTATCGCATTGCTGATATGGATCTCAAAGATTTCTTGGTCGGATAGAAACGTGAGATTGATATCTTTTTTCGGGTCAGCGTATTTCAGTATGTTCGACATCAGATTATCAAACACTCGGCCAAGCTCCTCGACATTCACATTGATATAGCTGTCTGGCAGGTCTCCTAAAAGATGAACTTTAAATGTCTCTTGCTGCAAAATCGCCACCTGATCTGATAAGAGATCGTAAATGACCTCTTTGACTGCAACTGTCTCAAGCTCAGGTTCATGTTCTTTATCAAGTAGAAAATAGGCGAACAGATTATCAGATAGATTTTTCAATTGCAGTGCTTTTTCATAAGCACTTGCTATATATTGATCCTTACGGGTATCCGCTCCAGCCTCCTCTTTTTTCGCAAACTCCAAATTCATCATCAGCGATGTCAGCGGTGTCCTCATATCATGGGACATTTCGGTGACCAAGCTGCGGCTCTCTTCTTGCAGCTCATCAATGGCTTGAAGCTTGTCCAAAAAAGCTTTACGAAGATCCTCAATACTTTTGGCAATCATCGCTAATTCGTCATGCCCTTTCACCGTCATCTCATAGTCCAGCTCTCCGCCTTCAAGAATATGTATCTCTTGGTGAATCGTTTGCAGGTAGCGCAGACTTTTGCGAATCCCGAGAAGAACCATGAGGAGAAAAATAAGCGTTGCTCCGAGCAGCTCGAGTGTAAAGGCAAGATCGTGGTAGCGAGATGAATAGAACCCGTCCACCATGACGCGGCCTTTACCGTCGCTAAACTGAACCGGATACGAATGTTGCTCAGCGTACTGAGTCATCCTTTCTTTTCCATACGCCGATTCATCCGCAGCAGAATAGATGGAGTCATATTGCAGCACCTCATCCTTGAAGATAGTCAAATTAATGTAATTCTCTTTTTTCACCCACTCGCCAAACGCTTTTCGATCCGTTGAAGACAGCTCATTCTCAGACACATAGCGGCTGAATTTTTGAATGTACTTGGCTGACTCCTGATCGTAATACTCGTCCGAACTCAAATATCCATCGATCAAATCATTGGTGATCTTTTGCAGCGTCAAAAAGACAATACCACTCACAATTGCAGCCGCCAAAATCAGCAGTGCAAGCTTTTTGGCCAGTGTATATTTACGATGTGGATGTGCCAAATCGATATCCTCTTCCCCATTCAGTTTTGATATATACAGGACGCGCAGGATCATCCTCAATTTTGGCACGCAGCTTTCGAATATGCACCATCACCGTATTGTTGGAACAATAGAAATAAGGCTGTCCCCACACGCTTTCATAAATATTTTGGGCTGAAAAGATTTTGTTTCGCCTGCTCATAAGCAGTTTTAACATCCGATATTCTAGATCAGACAGCTTAATTTGCTGGTTTTCTTTCCATACTTCATTAAATTCTTCACTTACCTTCAGTTTGCCCCCAACAAGAAAGGTCTCTTCCTGTTCCTTCTTTTCCTGATAGACAGTATACCTGCGTAATTGTGCAATCACTCTAGCATGAAGCTCCTCTTGTGAAAAAGGTTTTGTCATATAATCATCCCCGCCCGCAAGTAAGCCTTCGGTTTTATCGAATGTACTTGATTTGGCTGTTAGAAATAGAATCGGGACATTGGAAAAGGCTCTTATCTGCTGGCACGTTTCGATGCCTGAGAGCCCCGGCATCATCACATCCAAAATCACCAAATCGAGCGAATCGTCCACAAACTTCAATGCTTGCTCACCATTCATCGCTCTTAGCACCTCATATCCTGCACGTGAAAGGGATTCCTGCAGAAGGTCACCAATATCCTGATCATCTTCTACGACTAATATTCGATGGGTCATGTCTCTCACCTCATGTAATGTGTTGCTCTTTCTTTTATGTCTTTACTATATATCATCTAGTTATTTGAAAAGATACAGCATAAACCTTAACAGTTTATGAATTTGGCCATCTGCCATCAATTTGTCACATTTATTTTCAAAAAATTGGATCTTCATAAATTGTTAAGAATTGGGCCGTATATTGATTCATTGTAAGGATCGATGAATTGATCCGAATCACATTATCATAACAAGAAAAGGAGCATGGATATGAATGCAAACAAAGTAGCACACGGACAACCGATGAGTCTGCGGGAACGGGTTCATTTCTTGGACATTGTACGAGGGTTCGCCTTAATGGGGATTATTCTAGTCAATTACTTTTTGATCGTGGATTCGGCTAAGGGATTTGACATGCTGTCAAATGATGTCTTTCACAATGTGGTGAATTGGTTTGCCTCAGGGAAATTCATTACGTTGTTCTCCTTTCTATTCGGGGTTGGTTTTATGATTTTTATGGATCGAGCTGCTCAGAAGGTGGACAGTCCGAACAAACTGTTTGCCCGCAGATTAACCATTCTCTTAGGATTTGGCCTTCTGCATTTGACCTTTGTTTGGATTGGTGACATTTTGGCCTATTATGCAGTCGCTGGCTTTTTATTGCTTTTCTTTTACAAACGTACAGCCAAAACCATCCTTTACTGGCTCATCACACTTTTTGTGATTCAATTGCTCACGCCTTTTTTCACGATGCTGCTCAATACCGTCAGTTCAGGATCATCAGGCAAGCCGGACTTTGCTGATTTTGAATTAATCAGCCACAACAGTCTGACTTATTTAGCATCTATTGGTGATCGGTGGACAGATATGGTGACAATGGCTTCCGGCTCTTTTTCTACTGTCTATTCCATGTTCTTCATGTTTTTACTTGGCGTGTATTTTGTGAAAATGGAGTTTTTCAAAAACATGGAGGCGAAAAAAACGATTTGGAATCGCATTTGGATCATTTTTGCCATCGCTTTTCTCATCACCCAAGGCAGTACGATCATAGCAGCGGTCAATCCTTTTGAAAATACACTCTGGACGAACATTACCACTGCTCTGGAACAAAACGGGGGATTAACTGGCAGTATGTTTTATATGAGTACACTTGCGATGCTGTTTCTGCACGTTCCTCAGCTGCGAGGTGCTTTAATGGTCTTTACAAAAGTCGGACGGATGTCCCTGACCTGTTATTTGCTACACTCGATCATTGGAACTCTGCTATTTCTAAAGTATGGAGCGGGGCTTGTCGATCATCTCCAGCCGGCTGGTACGTTTTTCATAGCTATTGGCGTGTATGTCTTCCTTGTGCTTTTCAGTACGTTTTGGTTAAAGCGGTTTAAGTATGGACCGATGGAATTTATTTGGCGGCAGCTGACGTATGGAAAGGTCGATGATAAATCGAAAACAAACACAATGGATGTGGCGAAGTAACTGACATCATAGTAGTTAAATAGAGTGAGAAAAAGGCGAACTTTAGTGGTTCGCCTTTTCTGTAGTATATTCATTTTTTTGATTCAATACTTGTCAATCACTTCTCGCAATTGATTCAAATAACTTTCTTTCAATTCATCTGGGTATTCAATTTTCACATGTTTCCCAAATGACATCAAATAATGAGTCATATACGATAATTCTTCTTGGTTGTATCCACCCACAATATAAGGGATCTGATCAATGATCTCCAATCGCATATTTGGGTAATGATGCTTTAAAAACTTTTCTTTTCCTTGTTCCGTTAATCGACATTTAAATGTGATATCATGATAAGTTTTTTCGTATTCGAGCTGCAGTTCTTTTAATTCTTCCTTTGTAAATGTGTCTTTGCCGTCTTCTTCAATCACCATGTCCTTCATAAAGTCACATCTATAGATGCCCCACTTTTTATCTTGAACATCATATGCTTGAGAAAACCAAATGCCATTTCGATAAAACAACTCAAGAAATTGCAGCCTGATCCATTTATTTTCATATTGAGTGTACGTCATCTTCACGATTTGATCTTTCATCATTGCCTGTAAAATCAATTCCAAATGATTTTGCTCACTAACTGGTGCGACATTATAGTAATGAATCACATCCAAAGTCTCCGTAATCATTTGCTTTTTCTCATCAGACATTGTGGCAAACAACTTTTGCCGAATTTGTGAGTAAGATTTTTTAAATGGTGTTGCTGACACCAGGTCTAGCGCTTTAAGAGCAAAAAAAATAGCTTGGACTTCTTCTATATTGAAATAAATAGGAACCAATGGAGATTGATTCACCAGTCGATATCCTCCGTGTCTGCCAGGTTCAACGTAAAAAGCTAAGCCCATTGACTCTAGCTCTTCTATATCTCTTAAAGCCGTCCTTTTAGAAATGTCAAATTCGGATTGTAAGTCCTTTAACTGAAAAGAGTGTTTATCGCTTAAAAAAATAAGTTCTTGGTTTAATCGTTCTGATTTTTTCATTTGTTTTCCCTCTTAAAAAGGTGCCTTCTTTTGTCACCTTTATCATTTATACTCAGCTTATCAAAAGAAAAGGAGCATGTACATGCAAACATTAATCATTAACGCGCACCCAGATTTCACTCATCGAGAAAGTTATTCAAACAAACTGCAAACACTATTTTTAACACAATTTAAAGAAAGGTTTCCTCATGCGGAACCAACCATTTTGCATTTATATGGAACTGAAATTCCTCGTATCGAAAAAGAGCAGCTGTTAGGAATTTGGGATAAACAAGCATCCGAACAAGCATTAACGGCCGCCGAGGAAAAAATCGCCGCTGCTTCATCTGCTTTATTGGCTCAATTCAAAGCACATCATCGAATTGTGATTGTATCACCTGTTCATAATTTCAATGTGACGTCACGTATGAAAGATTATATAGATAATATTTTGATCGCTAGAGAAACGTTTAAGTATACAGAAGAGGGTTCAGTTGGTCTGATGACTGATGATTATCGTGTACTTTTGCTTCAAGCAAGCGGCTCAATTTTCACAAATAACGATCGCTACACACCTCTGGAATTCTCACATTACTACCTAAAAGAAATATTTCAAAACTTGATGGGGTTTCATCAATTTCATATTGTCCGAGCACAAGGAACAGCGATTTTAGAACAAGATGCGATCTTACAATCTGCATCTGATGATATGACGAAAACCTTAGAGGAGTTTTATGACCCGAATTAATCTCTATTTAATCAAAAAGACCCAAAACGAAAAATCGTGCTTTTTTTAATAAAAATCACCTTTTTCGTTTTAGGGTGCTATAAAATCTTTCAGTTGGTGTGCATCGGCGGGATCACAAGCACTGCGATTTCATTTCAATTACGACATTCTTTATTTATCCCACATTCTCAACTGCTAGTAAGACTATTTTTTATAACCAATGCTGCCGTTTCACTCGGATGGCTAAGAGGAAAATGATGGCCGTATGGAACAACATCAACATTTCCAAGATGCAACGGAGCAGAATAGCCTTTGTCATACTCACCCCAGATAATATGAGGATTATCCTTTGTTAATTCATTGAATTCACCTTGATCGGTGTTCAGTAGTAAATGATTAAGCTGAACCGTCGTATTTAAAATTCTAGGAGACGTAAAACTGTTTCTGATTTTTTCAATATAATGTTCAGGGATGCTCTCCGCCCTTTCAAACAAACCATTACTTAATAAATAACGCTCTATCATTTTAGGAGTTGCTAATTTTAAAGACCATTTGTTCATCCATTGAGGAACATTTAGCAATTTAGCATTTTTTTTAGCAACAGGCGGCTGAAGTAAAGTGATTGAATACTTCTTATCTATGTACCCTTGTCCCAATGCTTTCAATAGAATAAACGCACCGAATGAATGGCCAATTAGATGTGCACCATGAGCCGCTTTCTCCAATACCTTTTTCACTACATTCAAATAGATATCTAGAAGATGTTTCTCTCGTTTAAATGGGGAACGCCCCAAACCTGGAAGATCCAAGATCCATACAGGCTGACCCTTTTTTTCATGAAGCTCTTGTGCTAAAGGGAATAAATCCTCTCCATCACTCAATAAACCATGTAATAAAATAAACGGTTTCCCTTCTCCTTGTAATTGGTAAAGGGTGTTGTTATCGCTTAATGTTCGCTCAAATGCATGATAATGCTCACCATGTTGATTCATCATGCGATAATCCAGATCAGCTACTACGGCAGGGAAAAAGTTCATGACACTCGTCTTCTTAAACCAATCTTCTCCCATCATTTTTTTCACTGAAGCATTTGAAAATGTTCGTTTAGTCATAAAATTGAGTCCATCAGAAGGAATGTTTGTTATTTTGCTTACTCCACTTTTCATCATTGCTTTCATAAACGGCATTGGGACAGAGATTTTTGGTGCCCTCATATTCATACTTTCCGACATCACACTTAATAATTCAGCAATGTTCTGATCATGCTCTTTGTCTTCAACAAGTGTATATGTTTGAATAGCCGGCTGCTCCATCCTGAAAACCTGCACAATAAACTTCGCAAACTCATCGTTTGAAATCAGTGGCAGCCTAAATCCTTTACCTCCAGGAATCACTGGCATAAGCCCTCTTCGCATACTTGTTACAAGCAATCCTAATCCTGCTATCTGTTCTGTACTCCCTGTTTTACTACTGCCGACCACAGTTGGCGGATTAATGACAGACAGCGGATAACCGACAACTGATGCTTGTTGACGGATATAAAGATCTGCTAAAAATTTTGTTCTCTCGTAAGGATTCTTTATTTTCAGGTAATCATTTCCTTCTTTAAACACATCAATTGCAATCTTGCTATTTTCATCATCAAAGGGGCTCATATAACCGACAACATGAATAAAATGCTGCAAGCCCTTCAATTGATGAATATTTTTAGCCAATTCACCAATATATTTGGCGCCATTTAAAAAGACGGAAGCTGCCTCTTTACTTGTCGCTTGAATATCCATAGGGCCTCCTGCGTGAATCATCACATCCGTTTTCAACACCATCTCCATATCTTTAGCACTTAGACCTAAATCTATTTTCGTCAAATCACCTTCAACAAAGTGCATCACTGACTCTTTTAAAATACCTCTTTCTTGAAAAATGCGTGTCGCTTTACTTTTCGACCTCACTAAAAGAAGAATGTTCACATCCTCTTTGGCTAATTCTTCAACTAATTGCTTTCCAATAAAGCCTGTTCCACCTGTTAAAAATACTGTTTTCATATAAAATCTCCTTTTTAGTACTATTCAGTACTAATTTGATGTAAAAAAAATGCTTCTTTATCGAAGCAAGTTAAATAAATGATCTGCTGTTTTTGTGATGACAGTGGCATCCTTCAATGTTTCTGAAATAAATAACGCTCCTTCAAGATTTGTAATAAAAAGTGATGCCACCTCATCAATCTGAATCGTATCTCTGAATTCCCCGTTCTCTACCCCTTGTTTCAGTAATAGAGAAACTTTCTTTTGTAATCCTGTGAAAAAAAGACCTATTTTTTCTTTTATTTGCGTGGCCTGTGCAGGACTTTGAATATAAAGAGTAATAAATGGACAGCCTCCCTGATACTCTCTCGACTGAACGCCTTGTGATAATTGCTTTAAAAACATTTGGATACGATCTTCAACTGAAAATTGGATCTGAGAAATTACGTCGTCTATTGAAGCTTGATACATGTCAATCCAATAATCAACGACCCCTTCTAATAATTCCTCCTTATTAGAAAAGTGATAATACACATTAGACTTTGATACTTTGCTTACACGTACCAATTCATCCATACTTGTATAAGCAAACCCTTTTTCCAAAAATAATGTTGCAGCTACTTCAAGTACACGTTTTTGATTCATTAATTTTGCCTTTGTCATAATTAGAACTATACAGTACTAATTTGAATGTTGCAAGTATTTATGTTTGTTTAGAGAAAAGTTTGATTCCATTAGAAAATATGATGGCTTAATGATGATGTGATTGGAGAGATGGACCTGACTACATGATCTAGATTAATCTGTCGTTCCATCATGATGTGAGTAAGAGCCATTTGTTGAGGATAAACACTGTATACTTCTGCACACCCACATATAAAAAACACAACGCCATGAAGGCTTTTCATTAACAAGTGGTGTGACTCGAAAATAAATTCCCTCAAAAAGCGTTGTGCATCAATGTTTTTTATTAACCAATAGAGCCTTCCATTTCAAACTTGATTAAATTTGCTCATAATGGCACGAATAGATCTGCAACAAAACCGGTCAAACCTTTGATATAAAGGCATTTTTTCAAATGGTTTAAAATGGATTGTAATATCAAGTTGGCACGGGCTTGGCTCGAATAAGGCACGGAAATTAACTTATAAAACCAAGTAGGGAGGGTTAATAACTTAGAACTCACAGTCTACGCTGTGGGCTCTTCCCCTTCCAAAAAGGTACCATAATACATCTACTTGATCAGCTGTCTGCAATGAGGCAGCATTTCTTCTATCTTTAAGACAATCCGCCTTTGTTCTTCTAGTGGAGGGAGTGGGGCAACATAATTTGTAATTGTATCTGTACCAACTCTTTGTTGTCCTGCGGTTCCTGTCATCTTGGATACACAAGTTGAAACGAAGGTAGGACTTTTAATAAACCACAGGAAAAACTCCAAGCAGATATCATTGTAGGCTCTTAGTACATGAAGCTCTGTCGTACCAGCTCCTACACCATTCTCAAGATTTAACATTATTGCAGATTTTAAGTTTTGAAAACAGGGAGTTATCTTTGCCATCACTATATCACCCTCTCTAAAATGCGTGTAGCCTTTCTTCACTTCACCCCAAGACTTGGTTTCATATGAAAATTCACTTCTATATCCATCTTCTATTAATGTCATTGGAATAAAGGATACAGTAGTATCATCATTGACAGTATTTCGAGGATTAATTTCAAAAATATCTCCAAGTCTAATCCATTTCCAATTCTCAGGGATATCATATGGAATCTCATCTTCTGTAATTCTCATGAGTTTTTTAGGTTTTTTAGCTTTACCTTCTTTAACTAACACTTTCTTTTCTTCTTGAATCTGCTGATATAGTTCTTCAGCAGTCCCCTCTTCTTCACGCTGTTCAACCAGCTTGCCTTGGATTGCATATTGTAAAATTGATTTCTGCATATCATTTGGGAACCTTTTGTTGAGCTCCTCTACTTCTGTGTAGGCTTTATCGTATTTCTCCACATAAGGCAATAGTTCTTCTATCTTTGCTACGATACGTTTTTGTTCTTCTACTGGAGGAATAGGAATTAATCTAGGTCTCATATTTACCATTGATACGTGTACCATTGTTGAGCCAGTTGTAGATTTTTTTATTATTGTTACATCCTGTAATAAGAACCAATACAAATAGTCTCTATAAAATATTTGGCTATCGAAATCAATTTTCCAAATATGGTAGTGAAAAATCGTTTTATCTCCATCCCAGATCTTAGGACCAAAAGATGCAGACCAAGCATAAAGCAAGTCCCCATTATTGCAATACTTGGAATCCTCAAGTTCCATGTCAGAATAATACCAACTATTGTTAGTGAAAAAATTTCCTACCCTTAAAACTTTATATTTCCCTTTATCTTTTAATTCTTCTTTCTTATAAGCCCTACCATTTATGAAATCTATAACATTCCCCATTCTCGCCCATTCCCAAGTCTGAGGTATATCAAATGGTATCTCATCATCTTTTATCGATGGCAAGGTTTTTTGTTTCTTGATTTTCCCCTCTTTAATAAGTTGTTTCTTCTCAGCCTCTTTCTTTTCTAATAATTCCTTTGCAGTACCTTCTTCTTCTCTATGCTCAACCAGTTTTCCTTGAATCGCAAGTTGAAGAATACTGTTTTTTAAATCTTGTGCATTCATTTAATTACCTCCAAGCATAGAAGTAATCTGTTCTAATACATGATCGATTTTTGCATTAAGAGAAGCTCGCTTTTCTTGGTACTGTTGAATCAAATCCATTGGCTCCAAGATTACTTCTTCCTCATGAGGGAAGCCACATAAGTCAATGTTATAGCTTCTTTCTACTATCTGACTGATTGTATATTTCTTGGCTTTAGGGAAGCCTTCAACTTCGATTTCCTGTCTGTTATCCCACCATACTAGTGCTTCATTAAAGTGTTCCAGTTTCATCGGTCTAGTCTTTGAGAAGTTCTTAAAACCTTCTGGCATATCCACACGATAGAACCATGTTTCATTTGTCGGTTCAGTATTGTCAAAGAACAAGATATTCGTTCTAATAGATGTATAAGGCGCAAAAACGCTATTAGGCATCCTTATAACTGTATGAAGATTAAATTCACTGAATAATTTCTTCTTGATATTGATTTTAGCATTATCAGTTCCAAACAGGAATCCATCCGGAATGATAACTGCTGCTCGACCATTTTTCTTCAGTCGATACATGATCATATTCATAAATAAATCTGCTGTTTCAGAACTTCTTAGCTCCATTGGGAAGTTGACTTTGACACTCTCTTTTTCACTACCGCCATATGGTGGGTTCATTAGAATTACATCAAATGACTCCATTTTACGAAGCTCTTTATAATCTGTTTCTAATGCATTTCCATGAAGAATATTAGGATCATCAATATCATGAATCAGCATATTGGTCACACACAGCATGTGCGGCAATGCTTTCTTTTCAATTCCATACACAGAATTGTTATAGATTTTTCTATTTTCAAGAGAGTTACCAACCTGTTTATCCAGGACAGATAACGCAGATGTCAAGAAGCCCCCAGTACCACAGGCGAAGTCCCCAATTTTTTCCCCTAATACCGGTTTAACCACTTCTACCATAAAGTCTGTGACCGCTCTTGGTGTATAAAACTCACCTGCATTTCCTGCACTCTGTAAATCCTTTAGGAACGATTCGTAGATTGCACCGAATTCATGGCGCTCTTTATATTCTGTGAAATCAATTTCATCAATGATATTGATAACTTGACGAAGCAATACTCCATCTTTTTGATAGTTGTTAGCATCTTCAAATGCTGTTTTTACGATGATTTGACTCATCGGTGTTTCTTCATCAATTTCTAGTTTCTTAAGGGTAGGAAACAGCGTGTTATTCACGAAATCCAGTAAAGCATCACCGGTCAGTGCCTCACCGTCTTTTCGATCTACTGCCCAATCTCTCCACTTTAAACCTTCTGGGATGATCGACTTGTAGTTGTCATCATAAATCTCCCACGTTTCTTCTTTTGCATCATATATTTTTAAGAACAGAATCCACACGATTTGCTCGATTCTTTGGGCATCTCCATTAACACCCGAGTCATTCCGCATAACATCTTGAATTCTCTTGACAAAATTACTAATCGCCATTTCAAATACCTACCTTGTCTACAATTGTGTGTTTTACTTATGCGTAATAAATTTCATTTTCTAATTCTTTAACTGCCTTGAGATAGGCTTCTTTTCCACCAAAGGCTTCGACTATTTTCATCGGACTGCCAATTTTAGCAAACTCCTTAAGCTGAAGTACCTTAGTATCTTCAATTTCTTTAATGCCATCATTGGCATACTTATCAAGCAACGCTTCAATGACCTGCTGAGCAGTATCGGAATATTTGTACAGATAGTGACGTTTCTTCACATTCTCTGCTCTCTCTTTTTTTGTTAGCGGTGGTTTATCGTAAGCCAAGTGACAAATGAGGTCAAAATCATCTAGCTCCGTTTTGCCCAATTCTTCTCTAATTGCATCAAGCAGTACACCACTCTCTTGTAATTCATCAATTATCGCTTGCTTTTTCTCTGCTTCTGTCCAAGTTCTCAAGAAATCATCCAGCCTTGCATATTGCTCTAGGATGTTTTTCTTTGTGTAGTCAGTCAAACTTTCAGTGATGAGCTTCCCATCCTTATCGACATATTGGACTCTCTCTGAAAGAACCCTAACAGTAACATCGCCTATATAATATTTGCGAGGCTTATCTTCACCCTCATCATTAAAAGGTGGTGTGTCTCCAGTTCCATACTCCCCCTTATCTTCTTTAACACCATCATTACCATCATCTTCCCCCATGCCTTCTTCGCCTTCATCTGTCGGTGTGCCTGGTTCATCCACGGGATCATTTCCATCAAGTTCAATAACCACTTCCGGTCTACCATCAAAAGCAGGATCAGCAAAGAGACGGCTCGAATTACGAAAGTCCATAATGGTAAAGTAGGTCTTACCGTATTCTTCAAGAAGTCTTGTACCACGACCAATAATCTGCTTAAATTCAGTCATGCTATTGATGTTATTTTCTAAAACAATCAACTTACACATTTTCGCATCAACACCGGTCGTCATAAGCTTACTTGTTACTGCAATAACCGGATAAGGGCTTTCTTCATCAATAAAATGTTCCAGTTGGGCTTTTCCTTCTTCATTATCCCCAGTAATACGCATGATGTATTTATGATTTTCCGCATACATGTCTTTATTCTCATTGATAAGTGCTTGTCTCATACGCTCGGCGTGTTCAATGTCCACACAAAATACGATGGTTTTACTAAAGCGATCGGTTTTCTTTAAGAACTCTGTGATTTTAGATGCTATAACTCGTGTGCGATCATCAATTACGAGAGATCGTTCAAAATCTTTTGCATTGTACTCTCGATCCTCAATTTCATAGCCATATTTATCAACCTTCCCTACTTCCGGTCGATAACCTTCTAAATCTTTATCAAGACCAATTCTGATGACTTTATAAGGCGCCAAGAAGCCATCATTGATTCCTTGTTTTAAAGAGTACTCATAAATAGGCTCACCAAAGTAAGTCTGGCTTGAAGCTTCTTTGGTTTCGATTGGTGTTGCTGTACAACCAATGTGAGTAGCCGATGAAAAATAATCTAGAACCTTTCTCCATGCTGATTCTTCTTTTGCACTTCCTCTGTGGCACTCATCGATCACAATTAAATCAAAAAAATTCGGCTGGAACTGACGGAATGTTTCTTCTCCATCGTCACCCGTAAGTTGCTGATACAGAGCTAAATAAATCTCGTAGGAACTATCAAGATCTTTATTCTTCACCTTTGTCATTTTCCCACTAAAAGGCTTGAAGTCTCCCGAAATAGTCTGATCGACCAGTACATTGCGGTCTGCTAAGAAAAGAATCCTTTTCTTTAAACCAGATTTCCACAACCTATAGATAATTTGGAACGTCATATAGGTCTTACCGGTACCTGTGGCACTCACTAAAAGCACACGGTCTTGTCCTTTGGCAACCGCATCAACTGTTCGATTGATTGCAACTCTTTGATAATATCTAGGTGTTTTATAATTAGGCACATAATAATAAGGCTCTAAGATAACCTTTTCTTCAGCCTCATTGATGTTTTTATCCATTAAATATCTTTGGTATAATTCTTCTGGCGATGGGAACTCTTCCAGTCCTAGTTCTCTTACCTCACCAGTAATCAAGTTCTGCTCGACAAAGGCATCCCCATTAGAAGCGTAGACATAAAATATATCCAATGCTTTGGCATATTCGATCCCTTGCTGCAAACCAGCTCCTATCGGATGATTATTATCTTTGGCTTCTATGACTGCTAAAGGAAAATTATTTTTGTAAAAAAGTACATAGTCCGCTCTTTTCTTTTTTCCTCTAGCAGTTACATTTCCACGAAGTATGATTCTACCAGCCGTAAAGGCGTATTCAAGTCGAACTTGCTTTTTTATGTCCCAGCCCGCATTAGTGATTGCTGGTGTAATATATCTTGCTTTGATATCTTCCTCAGACAAATTTCTCTTCCCCATAAGCTTCAGCCCCTTACCCTATTTTTCGCAAATCGTTTATTCTATTTCAAATTCCAAAATGTCTCCAATGTTGCATTCGAGGCACTTGCAAATTTTATATAAGCTTTCAAGGTTTACAGGTTTGCATTTTCCAAGGCGAGCTAATATGTTGTAAGTGATTCCAGCCTGCTCCTTCAACTCCGTTTTATTCATTTTCTTGTCAATCAAGAGTTTCCACAACTTATTATAGCTTATAACCATACCAAGTCCTCCTTAGCTATGTAAAAAAAAGACAACTACATTATAGCACATCATCAAACGAAAAAAGGAGAAAACCTTACAATAGTGCAAGGCGATAAACTAAACTATAGCCTGAAACTGTCAAATTGAACCTGACGTAATACTGAATTTAAAAAGTTTAAGATAAAACAAAATGAATTGATATTAAGGAATCCAAAATTCCCCAAAATGGAAACTGTATTATATTCCAAAATTATAACGGTGATTATTTTATACCTTCTATCATCCGAGAAGCAATGCAGTATTATTGTACAAAAGCGGGGTTGAATATAAAGGCACAAATGGTTTCTACATGCTGTACTAGGTGTAAGCCTTAAATATATATCAAATCGCTTAGGGCATAAAACCATCAAAGCAACGGCAGATACTTATCTTGATGTTACTGAAAAAATAGAAGAAGACGAACTTCAAAAGTTCGCCTCCTACACTCAAAGATTAAATTAAATCGGCACGCCGCCAATTTTACACTTTTTAAAAAATGCTCAAACCTTTGATATATAAAGGTTTTTTCTTTATTAACCAATAGAACCTTCCATCTCAAACTTAATCAAACGGTTCATTTCAACGGCGTATTCCATTGGCAGTTCTTTTGTGAATGGCTCGATGAAGCCCATGACGATCATTTCTGTTGCTTCTTCTTCAGAAATTCCGCGGCTCATCAAGTAGAAGAGCTGTTCTTCTGATACTTTTGATACTTTTGCTTCGTGCTCTAATGAAATGTTGTCGTTTAAGATTTCATTGTAAGGGATCGTATCAGATGTTGATTTGTTATCCATGATGAGTGTATCACACTCGATGTTTGAGCGTGCACCCTCTGCTTTGCGTCCGAAGTGAACGATTCCGCGGTATGTTACTTTACCGCCTTGTTTCGAAATCGATTTCGATACGATCGTTGAAGATGTGTTTGGTGCAAGGTGAATCATTTTCGCACCTGCATCTTGGTGCTGACCTTTACCTGCTAGGGCAATACTTAATGTCATACCACGAGCGCCTTCACCTTTTAGGATGACCGCTGGGTATTTCATTGTCAGCTTAGAACCGATGTTTCCATCAATCCATTCCATTGTTGCATTCTCTTCACATACTGTACGTTTTGTCACAAGGTTGAAGACGTTGTTTGCCCAGTTTTGAATCGTTGTATAACGGCAGTAGCCGCCTTTTTTGACGATGATTTCAACAACCGCACTGTGAAGTGAGTTTGTTGTGTAAACTGGAGCTGTACAGCCTTCTACATAATGCACATGTGCGCCTTCGTCAACGATGATCAGTGTACGTTCGAACTGACCCATGTTTTCAGAGTTGATACGGAAGTATGCTTGAAGTGGAGTATCTACTTTTACGCCTTTTGGTACGTAGATAAATGAACCACCAGACCATACAGCCGAGTTAAGCGCAGCAAATTTGTTGTCAGTCGGAGGAATGACTTTTGCCCAGTGCTCACGGAAGATGTCTTCGTTCTCTTTTAATGCGCTGTCTGTATCTTTAAACACAATTCCTAGATCTTCAAGATCTTGCTTCATGTTGTGATACACAACTTCAGATTCATACTGAGCAGATACACCTGCTAAATATTTTTGCTCTGCTTCTGGAATACCAAGCTTATCAAAGGTTTGTTTGATTTCTTCTGGTACTTCATCCCAAGAACGCTCAGAGCGCTCTGATGGCTTTACGTAGTACGTAATTTCATCAAAGTTTAATGCATTTAAATCTCCGCCCCATTGTGGCATCGGCATGTTGTAAAAGTGCTCAAGAGATTTCAAACGGAAGTCGAGCATCCACTGAGGCTCTTCTTTCATACGAGAAATTTCTTCAACGATCTCTTTTGTCAGTCCGCGCTCTGAACGGAAAATGGAAACGTCTTTATCAGAAAAGCCGTATTTATATTCACCAACATCTGGCATTTTTTTAGCCATCCATTTTCACTCCAATCTTATGATTTGCCGTTATCTTCGGCAGATGCGCCTTTTTCAAGCGCCTTCCAGGATAATGTTGCACATTTGATGCGGGCTGGGAATTTTGCAACTCCCTGCAGCGCCTCAATGTCACCAAGATCAATGGAATCGTCGTATTCTTTTCCTAGCATCATATCGGAGAAAATCTGAGACATTTTCAAAGCTGTTTCAATATCTTTCCCTTTAATCGCCTGCGTCATCATAGAGGCAGATGCCATCGAAATCGAGCATCCTTCTCCTTCAAATTTCGCATCCGTGACTTTTTCGTCTTCGATTTTCATCGTAAGACGAATACGGTCACCACACGTTGGGTTGTTCATATCGACGACAATGCTGTCGTTTAGTACACCTTTGTTTCTCGGATTTTTATAATGATCCATAATCACTTGTCTGTACAGTGTATCTAAGTTTACATTAAAAGACATTCGTAAAATACTCCTTTGTCTTACGGAGCGCTGCAATAAGTTGGTCAATCTCTTCTTCTGTATTATACAGATAGAAGCTTGCTCTTGCAGTCGCTGATACACCAAGCCATTTCATGAGCGGCTGTGCACAGTGGTGTCCAGCACGAATGGCGACACCTTCCGTATCCAGAACAGTTGACGCATCATGCGGATGGACGTCGTCTAAGTTAAACGTCACAAGCCCAGCTCGGTGCTGCGGTCCATAAACAGTCGCACCGTCAAGCTCTTTAAAGCGCTCAAGCGCGTAAGTCGCAAGCTGATGCTCGTAACGGCTGACTTCCTCCATACCAATGTCATTTAAGAAGTCAATTGCTTTTCCTAGTCCAACTGCTCCAGCAATAATCGGTGTTCCCGCTTCAAATTTCCACGGCAGCTCTTTCCATGTAGAATCATATAGATCCACAAAGTCGATCATTTCACCGCCAAACTCAGCAGGCTCCATATTATTCAACAGGTCCTTCTTCCCGTAAAGCACACCGATGCCAGTCGGTCCACACATTTTATGCCCAGAGAATGCGAAAAAGTCACAATCTAGATCCTGAACATCAATTTGCATGTGAGGGGTGCTTTGCGCACCGTCGACGACAATGATTGCCCCATGATCGTGGGCAATTTTGGCGATCTCTTTAATCGGGTTGATGGTTCCTAATACGTTTGAGACATGTGTGACTGCGACAATTTTCGTTTGATGTGTGATCGTTTGCTTCACATCTTCAAGCGATAGCGTGCCGTCTTCCTGTAACGGAATGTATTTCAATGTGGCGCCAGTTGCTTTTGCTGCTTGCTGCCAAGGGATGATATTCGCATGATGCTCCATATGCGTAATGACAATCTCATCGCCTTCTTTGAGGTTTGCTCTAGCATAGCTGATCGCCACTGTGTTTAGTGCAGTTGTTGTACCTCTAGTAAAAATAATCTCCTGGACAGATGAAGCACGGATGAATGCACGAACTTTCTCTCTCGCACCCTCGTATGCGTCCGTTGCTTTTGTGCCAAGGGTATGAACACCCCGGTGGACGTTCGAGTTGTAAGACCGGTAATACTCATTCATTGCATCAATGACCACTCTTGGTTTTTGAGAAGTCGCTGCACTGTCCAAATACACCAAATCATGTCCGTTCACTTGCTGATGAAGGATTGGAAATTGCTCACGAACGTCTTTGATATTCATTATTTTACTTTCCTTTCAATCACAGAAATCAGCTGCTTTTTAACTCCTTCAATCGGCAGTTCTTTCACAACTGGATTTAAGAAGCCATAAATCACAAGTCTTTCTGCATCTTCTTTGGAAATTCCGCGGCTCATGAGGTAGTACAATTGAATTGGATCAACACGTCCAACAGAAGCGGCGTGCCCTGCTGTCACATCATCTTCATCAATTAAAAGAATTGGGTTTGCGTCACCGCGTGCTTTCTCACTCAGCATGAGGACACGTGATTCCTGCTCTGCATTTGACTTTGTTGCGCCATGCTCGATTTTGCCAATTCCGTTAAAGATAGAGGATGCTTGATCCTTCATCACACCATGCTTCAAGATATACCCTTCAGAGTTTTTACCGAAGTGGATGATGCTTGTTGTGAAATTTTCTGTTTGGTTTCCTCGGCCGACAACAACTGATTTCGTATCACCGAATGTACCGTCGCCCATCAGTTTTGTGATGTTTTCAGACACGACGTCTCCATCATTCATCAGGCCAAGCGCCCATTCGATTTTACTGTCACGACCATTTGCCATACCGCGTCTGTTCACATATACTGTGACACCTTCTGCAAGGTTATCTACAGCACCGTATGTGACGCGGGCGTTAGCGCCTGTGAACACTTCAGAAACGATATTGAAGATCGCTTCTTTCGGTTTTGCTGTACTGATGTAGTTTTCTACATATGTCACAGCACTATGATCGTCTGCTACGACGATGACATGGTTGAACAAAGTCGTTTCGTCATTTTCATGAAGATAAACAGCTTGAATTGGTGCTTCAAGCTCTACGTTTTTCGGTACATAGAGGAAAGCTCCGCCATTCACTAAAGCAGCATGTAAAGCTGTTAGTTTATGCTCATCCACTTTCACTGCATCTGTCATGAAGTATTGTTTCACTAAATCTCCATGCTCACGAATCGCTGTATGAAGATCAGTGAAGATCACACCTTTGTCTTTTGCTTCAGCTGAAAGAGACAAATAGGCCGGCGTTTGATCACGCTGAATGTAAACTGTCTTATTTGTGTCCTCTAAATCAATCAGAGATTTCACTTCTTCTGGAAGCTCTTCTAATGATCCAAATGGCGCACTTTCGACTGTATGCTGTTTGAAATTCGTTAAATTCCATTTTGAAATATTCGTTTTGTCAGGCTTTGGCATTGGGAGGTCTTCTGCTTTTTCAAGAGCCTGTAAGCGAAGGGAGCTCATCCATGCCGGTTCCTGATGCTTCTCGGAGAAGCTTTTGACATAATCTTGATCTACTGATAATTTCGTTTCTAATGTCATCAATAATCCTCCTAACGCTTACGCTTCTTGACCAACAGTTTCGTCTTCAATTCCTAACTCTTTTTTAATCCAATCATAGCCTTCTGCTTCTAGACGCTGCGCGAGTTCTGGTCCGCCAGATTTCACGATACGACCTTGCATCATGACATGAACGTGATCTGGTGTGATGTAGTTCAGCAGACGCTGATAGTGAGTGATCATTAAGCAACCGAAGCTTTCGCCGCGCATTTTGTTAATTCCTTTAGAAACAACTTTCAAGGCATCGATATCAAGACCAGAATCGATTTCGTCAAGGATGGCGATCTTTGGTTCAATCATCATTAATTGAAGAATTTCGTTGCGTTTTTTCTCCCCGCCTGAGAAACCTTCATTTAAGTAGCGCTGTGCCATATCTGGGTCCATTTCAAGGAACTCCATGTTTTCGTCCATTTTGCGGATGAATTTCATAAGAGAGATTTCATCGCCTTCTTCTCTGCGTGCGTTAATTGCAGAACGAAGGAAGTCAGCATTTGTAACACCGCTGATTTCAGATGGGTATTGCATCGCAAGGAAAAGACCAGCTTGAGCGCGCTCATCTACTTCCATTTCAAGGACATCTTCGCCATCAAGCAAGATGCTCCCTTTTGTTACTTCATATTTAGGGTGACCCATAATGGCAGCAGATAAAGTAGATTTACCTGTTCCGTTTGGTCCCATTACTGCGTGGAATTCTCCACCTTTTATCTCGAGGTTTACACCCTTTAAGATTTCTTTCCCTTCAATCTCAACGTGCAAGTCCTTAATTGTTAATGTCGAAGCAGTCATATATCGATACCTCCAAAATAATCATTATTCTCAATTTATTCTCATTCTAATTTTATAACAAATTAAAACTGAATACAACACATTCACGATAAGCGTGAGAGGATGCTCTCAAAATTCTAACAAAAAAAGCAGGTAGATAAAAGGATTTATGTCGAAAAGACTGTTTTCATAAAGAAAGGGCGGGAAACTGTTCTCCCCGCCCCTCAGCTATTATTAGCCTCTTATATTCATTTTTGCGAGCTGTCTTTTCTCATCTCGATAGGACTGCTCTCGTTTATATTCCACTTTCATCCTTAAGTCATGGTCTCTTTCGTACTCTGCATAGCTCATGCCATGAGCTTGATGCATGGCCTTTTCCATCTCGGCGGTATAATCCAATCCCAGTGTACTATGGTCCGAACAAATAATAAACCATTCCCTTCCTTGAGTGTAGCTTTATTGTAGCAAACGTATGCGGCTTCACTCAAAAGGGATATGACACCTTATGCTGGCATATTTTCTCACACAATCGGATGAGAAGCGCTCAACTCCCTGAGATGGAAAAATACCGTGTTTTGCTTCCCTTAATGCGTCTGTCCTCCAAATTCATCAATACATTGCTGAACGACAGTGATTCCTTGGCTTAGTGCTGCCCCGCCGCCAAAAGCTGCCGCCACGCTGACAACCTCCAGCAAATTCTCTTCTGTCGCCCCTTGATCGAGCGCTCCTTTTGTATGATAAATCATGCAGTATTCATCCTGCGCATGAATACTAATACCGAGGGCAATCATTTGTTTTTCCTTTTGCGTTAATGAATCGCTTTGGAAGCACTGCTCCGTAAATTCATTGAATTTCTTTCCAAACACCGGCATTTTCTTCTGGAATTCACCCATTGCGGTTTTATAATCAGTCAGTGATTGCTGCATGGATCCGCTCATATGCTGTTCATTCATCTTGATTCCATCCCTTCAGGTCATTTGTACGTTTTTATTATGAGCGAGATTTGAAAAAATACACAAAAAACCTCGCTTTGATGAAAGCGAGGTTGCAGATTATTGACAAAGGGCTAAAATGATCTTTATTTTAGCCCTTTGTCTTCTTTTTTCAGCGTGATAGAAAACCTTTGCAGTCTAGGAAGGACGAGTACCGGAGCGGAGCGAATTGAACATTCGTGAGCACCGGCACGCAGACCTGACACCGAATGCGAGGGTTTGTCTACACGTTGAAACCTCGCTTTGATAGAAGCGAGGTTAAAATGTTGTTATTCAGATACAGGCAATACTGCACCGTCATATTTTTTGTCGATGAATTCTTTGATTTTATCAGAGTGAAGAACTTCCATTAATGTCTTGATCTTATCTGATTTTTCGTCACCTTTGCGAACCGCAACGATGTTTGCATATGGGTTGTTCTTTGTTTGCTCAAGTTCGATTGAATCTTTTTTCGGATTCAATTTATTTTGGATCGCATAGTTTACGTTGATAAATACAGCATCGCCTTCACTGTTTTCATAAGCTTTCGCCGTTAATTCTGGTGCGATTTTTTTGAATTTTAGGTTCTTTGGGTTTTCTTTAATGTTCTTTACTGTTGCGTTGATTGTATCAACCTTTGGATCAAGCTTGATGACACCAGCATTTTGCAGCAGGGCAAGCATACGGCCTTGTTCAGCTACGTTGTTTGTCATGATGATTGTGCCGCCGTTTGGAATATCTTTTACTGATTTGTATTTCTTAGAGTAGATACCGAAAGGCTCAAGGTGAACCGCACCAGCACTCACTAGGTTATAATCTTTATTTGATTTATTTTCTTCGTTTAAGTAAGGGATATGTTGGAAAAAGTTCGCATCCACTTCTTTTTCAGCTAACGCTTTGTTGTACATTTTATAATCGCTAAGCACTTTCACTTTTAAATCGTAGCCTTTTTCTTTTAGAAGTGGTTTTGCTTCTTCAAGAATTTCGGCATGCGGCGTTTTTGAAGCGGCAACCGTAATGGTTTTGCTTTCACTTGCGTTATTAGATGAACCGCACGCAGCTAAAATACCTGCAAATGCTAGAAATAGTGCACTTAAAATCAATTTCTTCATGAATAAATCCTCCCTTAACGTTTATCAATTTTATTTGTAATCAAATCACCGATTATCTGAATAATAAAGACGATGATGAGAATAAACACAGTAGCTACAAGTGTGACATCTGTATTACCAGATTGGTACCCTTCCACATAGGCGAGGTCACCAAGTCCGCCTGCTCCAATTGCACCTGCAATCGCAGTAGAGCCAATCAGAGCAATTGCTGTTACGGTAATACCTGAAATAAGGGCTGGCAATGATTCTGGCAGCAATACTTTGAAAATGATTGTCGACGTTTTTGCTCCCATTGATCGTGCTGCTTCAATGACTCCTTTGTCTACCTCACGCAGTGCAATTTCGACAAGACGTGCATAGAATGGAGCTGACCCTATGACAAGGGCAGGGAGTGCTGCATTTGGGCCAAGAATCGTATGCATTAAGAATTTCGTGAACCCTAGTAATAGAATAATTAAAATGATAAAAGGAATCGATCTGAAAATGTTGACGACAGCGCCGATGACAGCATTGATCGGTTTATTTTCCCAAAGACCGCCTTTTCCTGTAAGGAAGAGCAGGAGTCCTAGGATAATCCCGATTGCAAAGGCAAATGCCAATGAAATCAGTGTCATATACACCGTTTCACCTGTTGCACTCCAGATGACGTCTAAATCAACGTTCGGAAACCATTTCTCAAACATGTGTCATCACCTCGATTTCAACCTGTTTGCTTTGGATATAGGCGATGGCTTTTTCTACCTCAGTCTCTTCTCCATTAATGTGGATAAAGAGTGTTCCAAACGCGCCTTCCTGCGTTTGAGAAATCTTCCCTTGAAGAATGTTCACATCGACATTGAAGGATCGAATGATTTCAGTGATCAGCGGCTGCTCGGCAGAATCTCCAATAAAGGACAACCGTACGACCTGACCTTCTTTTACTCGTTCTAAGACGTGCTCGATTGTTTCTTTCGCTTCCTCTGGTTCTGCAAGCTGTTTCACAAATCGTTTCGTCATTTCTTCCTTCGGTTGTCTGAAGACGCGTAATACTTCGCCTTCTTCGACAATGCGTCCATTTTCCATGACCGCAACGCGATGACAAATTTTGCGAATGACGTGCATTTCGTGTGTAATGAGCACAATCGTGAGCCCTAACCGTTTATTGATATCCGCCAAAAGCTCAAGGATCGAATCAGTCGTTTGCGGATCTAGCGCAGATGTCGCTTCGTCACATAGAAGAACCTTTGGATCATTCGCTAATGCTCTCGCAATGCCGACACGCTGTTTTTGCCCGCCGCTTAGCTGAGACGGGTATGCATTTTCTTTTCCTTCTAAACCGACCAATTTAATCAGTTCATTCGCACGCTCTCTCCGTTTAGATGTCGGTACACCTGCGATCTCAAGCGGGAACATAATGTTTTGTCTCACCGTTCTTGACCAAAGTAAATTAAAGTGCTGGAAGAT
Source organism: Bacillus sp. Root920 (assembly GCF_001429445.1). NCBI lineage: Bacteria > Bacillati > Bacillota > Bacilli > Caryophanales > Bacillaceae > Bacillus > Bacillus sp. Root920. The sequence continues at coordinate 938,786 of NZ_LMJV01000001.1, read as the reverse complement.
CATGCTGATTTCTTGTCTTGCTTTCCGAAGTTTCGCATTCGATACTTCATTGATCCGGTTGCCTGCCACTTCAACAATTCCTTCTGTTGGCAGCTCCAGACCGTTTAATAGGCGAATAAGCGAGCTTTTCCCTGCACCGCTATACCCGATAATTCCGAATATTTCACCTTTATCAATATCCAAGTTGACGTCTTTCACGGCATCAACATTTCCGCTTTTTGAATGGTACGTTTTTGATACATTCTGTAAATGGATCACAGTCTGATCACCTGCTTTCTTGCTGAATCTATAGGTTTCCATCACATACGTTATTTATTCTTCTTTCTGTCATGACTCTAGCCTGGCACCAGGTCAGTAAAAAAGACCTAACTGCAACGCAAGCAGAAAGGCCTTTTATGTCAATTACGCCTTTCTCTCATCTTTCAAAGCGCTGCGGCTTTGAGTGAATTGGCACCAATTTCAGCTATGCTGACGGTTGCCGGGTTTCATAGGGCACGTCCCTCCACCTCTCTTAATAAGAGAAAATATGTTGTTTTATGTGATGTTCATGTTTTTACTAACGTAGGATATCATGCTACCCGAGATATGTCAACGCTGTAAATCGCTAATTTCCAAGTAAACAACTACGTTATCATTTTTCGAAAAAAACCGTTCGTCAGCCAAAGCACTGCCTCTAGTCTAAGGAGCGCACGGAATGACCCTTTCACTTTGACTTGTCCTCTGCTGATTAACTGCTGTAAGGACATATCTCCATCTAATAATTGTAGAATCTCTTTCCTCTCACCATAAAAGATGAGATCCGATAACTCAATTGCAGGTAGTTTCTTCACTTCACCACGTTCATCCACAATCAATGTACAAGAGTCAGTTTCCGCCTCAAATGTAATCTTCAAGGATGATGATGAGAGCAGCGGCTTTAATAATAAACGCTGCCCTGTGTTACCATGGGCTTTCACATTTTCCACATGTATAACCTCCCTGTCATTTGGTTATACATAACATTTCTCTACAAACATCTTCTTGTCCTTTATAAATAACTCGACAAATTTTCAAATGAATTTCTTGAAATATGACAAAAAACCGCTTTATTTAGCGGTTTCAATCATTTCATGAAGATATGGAACTGAGTGAAAGGCATAGCCTTTTTGCACCAATTCACCTTTTTTAAACAGGAGAAAGCAAGGAACACTCTCGATTTCAAATGCTTTCGCAAAGCCTGGTGAATAGTTTAAATTGTTTTCGTAAAATGGTACATCCGGCTGCATGGCGTCTACGACTGCCAGCATTTTCTTTGCCAGCTGGCATGTTCCGCAAAACGGTGTATATAAGTATAAAAGAAATAAATCGTCCTCTATCTCCGTGAATTCGTGTTCTTCAATTTCTTTCATATACGTCCACCCTCATAAATATTTCGAATGAACATCAATGTTTGCAGCTAATAGGATAGATGCAATGTGGGCTGACGGTGAAGCGGCCACTTCGCGGTACGTTCTGTCGACAAAAAGATGAAGTGCTTCAGGGAATTCTTTTCGAAATTGCTTCCGCAGTTTGTCGCCTGCATCGTCACTGTCAGCTAATATGTAAACGTCTTTCCCCACTAAATCGTCCACAAGCTGATCCAGCTTCGATGTACTGATCGTGCCATTGGTGCAAATGATGGTAACAGGTTCACTTATGACTTCTTTTAGCTTTTGTTTGTCTGTTTTACCTTCTACAATGATGACCTTTTCTATCTCGACATTCATCACGATCACCCGGCCCTTTTGACGTTGATTCACTTCTTCCTTAGATTACAATCTTTCATTCAGGTTGTAAAGATTGAGCGCCTCGTCATCAAAAAGACTGCAGCTTCTGTTCACTGCAGTCTCATCTGTGATTAGCACCAGCCATTTTCATCGTCACAGTCAACATATTTTTCTGTCCCATCGGTTAATGTGTCCGTTAAACGATAAAAACGATTTTGATCATAGGAATATCCCGATTTCAGCTCATATTGGTTTTCACTAATCATCGTGCCAATCTCTTCATTTTGATGATAAAGCACCATGCCGCTTTCTTTGAATCGTCCAGTGACATGCTCTGTTATATCCACGTGTTCTTTTTGAAAAGACAAATTGGACACCCCCCATAAAGGTAGAGTGTCCAATTTCTCATGAATTAGTCTTCTTTTGTCATTTCTTCATATTGCTCAGCCGTCATTAAGTTCTCAATTTCAGAAGCATCAGCTGGTTCTACAACGATCATCCATGCTTTTTCGTATGGAGAGTCGTTGACGAATTCTGGGCTGTCATCCAGCTCATCGTTCACTTCAACGATTGTGCCATTGATCGGTGCATAAAGTTCAGAAACGGTTTTCACTGATTCTACACTTCCGAAAGGCTCGTCCGCTGTGATTTTGTCTCCTACTTCAGGAAGCTCAACGAACACGATATCGCCCAGCTCAGATTGAGCAAAATGCGTAATACCGATACGCACCTTATCTCCTTCTACTTTGACCCATTCATGTTCTTCTGAATAACGTAAATCTTTTGGTGTGCTCATTCAATACCCCTCCAGTCTTTTCTTACAATCTATATTGAAGATACCACAATCTGAATGAAAGTTACATCATTTCCAGACGCTTTTAAATGTATCTTCATTAAATCCTACCGTGACTCGTTTTCCGTCTGTTGTAATCGGGCGCTTAATCAGCATTCCGTTAGACGCGAGTAATTCTAGCTGCTCGTCCTCTGACATTGCAGGAAGTTGATCTTTCAGCTGCAGCTCCCGGTATTTTTGTCCGCTTGTATTAAAGAATTTCTTCAGCTCTAAACCGCTTTTTTCGTAAAGGGCTTTTATTGTTTCTTTATCAGGCGTCTCTTCGACGATATGTATGCTGTTGATGTCTTTATTGTGTGCTTCCAGCCACTTTTTTGCTTTTCGGCATGTACCGCAAGATGGGTATTCGTAAAAATCTAAAGCCACCATTTTCACCTCCTGCAAATTGTGACAACATTTTATCACAAAATATTTTAAAAACCTAAATGTATGCTTACAAAAAGGTGCGGAGTAATATCCGCACCTTTCAGATTGTTGACAAAGGGCTAAAATGATCTTAATTTTAGCCCTTTGTCTTCTTTTCAGCGTGATAGAAAACCTTTGCAGTCTAGAAAGGACGAGCACCGGAGCGCAGAACTGACACCGAATGCGAGGGTTTGTCTGCACGCTGAAAGGTGCGGAGTGATATCCGCACCTTTTAAGCCATCCTTATACGATATATTTCTCTGCTTCAAAGATTCGTTTTGCCACTTCGCGCTTTTTGGCGATGACATTGATCGGCGTAAATCGTGTCAGCTTGCGAAGGGCTGACAGGCTCATGCGGAGTGAATCTCCTTCCTCCATCGCAATCAAGGATTCTTTTGCATGGGCTTCAATCTTTAAGAAAGCCTCCTGCGTGAAAATTTGTGTGTAAGCAAGCTTTTGTTCATTCTTTTCTGCCCCCGTTGCAGCGATTGCCTTTTCTGTACGCAGAATCGCTGATTCAGCAGCAAAAATTTCATTGACGATATCGGCTATGTTCACAAGAATTTCTTGCTCTTTGTCTAAGGCTTTCCCGTATTTCATGGCTGCCATACCAGCCACCATTAAGGCGATCTTTTTCGCATGGGCGAGCAAATATTTTTCTTGATCGAGCGGCTGATCGCCTGGCTCTTCCGGCATCATCATCATTAGCTCTTCCTGTAAGGTTTGCGCTTTTTGAAGCAGCGGAAGCTCTCCTTTCATCGCTTTCTTCAAGAATGTACCTGGTACAAGCAAACGGTTGATTTCGTTTGTCCCTTCAAAAATCCGGTTAATTCGTGAGTCGCGATAGGCTCTTTCGACCTCGTATTCTTGCATGAATCCATATCCGCCGTGAATCTGCACGCCTTCATCCACAATATAATCTAACGTTTCAGAGCCAAGCACTTTACAGAGAGAACATTCAATCGCATATTCCGCAATGGATTGGGCAATTTGTTTGCCGTCTTTTTGCTCTTCATCACTTAAGAGCCCCATCCGCTGTTCAAATAATCCAACCGTACGGTAAACAGCACTTTCCATCGCATAGAGCTTTGCTGACATATTGGCTGCTTTTTCACCAATTAAGCTGAATCGAGAAATTGGTGTTTTGAACTGCTTACGCTGGTTCGCATATTCTGCCGACAATTGAATGACGCGCTTTGATGCACCGATTGTGCCGACTGCCAGCTTATAGCGCCCAATATTCAAAATGTTAAACGCAATCACATGACCTCTGCCAGCTTCACCGAGCAAATTCTCCTTCGGTACTTGGGCATCTTCAAGAATCAATGTTCTTGTCGATGATCCTTTAATACCCATCTTTTTCTCTTCAGGCCCCGTTTTGACACCTGGAAAATCCTTTTCGACAATAAAAGCAGAGAAGTGTTCACCATCAATCTTCGCATACACAACAAAGACATCGGCAAATGCGGAGTTTGTGATCCACTGCTTTTCTCCATTGAGGACATAATGGGTACCTGCTTCATTCAGAACTGCCGTTGTTTTTGCTCCAAGAGCGTCAGAACCTGATCCCGGCTCAGTGAGTGCGTACGCCGCAATGGTTTCACCAGAGGCGAGTCCAGGCAGGTACGCTTCCTTTTGCGCTTGATTCCCGAAGAGCACAATCGGCAGAGAACCAATACCGACATGAGCACCATAGGAAAGTGAGAAACTTCCTGCTCTAGCGAATTTTTCAGTAATGATAGCTGAACTGATTTTATCTAATCCAAGCCCGCCGAATTCCTCAGGCACATCAGCTCCAAGCAGCCCAAGCTCACCAGCTTTTTTGAGAAGCCTGACCGAATGCTCGAACTCATGGTTTTCAATTTGATCAATATGCGGAACCACATCTTGTAAAATATAATCCTCTGTTGTTTTTCCAATCATTTGATGTTCATCAGAGAAATCCTCCGGTGTAAAAATATGCTCATAATTCGTCTCATCAATTAAAAAGCTTCCACCCTTTTTTACATCTTCCAATGCTTTCATCCTGATTTCCCCCTTTAGATCAATTCAAAAATGCCTGCTGCTCCCATGCCCCCGCCGATACACATTGTGACAATGCCAAATTGCTCGTTTCGCCGTTTCATTTCATGAATAAGTGACAGCGTTAGTTTCGTTCCTGTACAGCCGAGCGGATGTCCGAGCGCAATTGCCCCGCCATTGACATTCACCTTTTCCTCATCAATTCCTAAATGACGAATGACTTGAATTGCCTGAGAAGCAAACGCTTCGTTTAATTCAAACAGTCCAATATCCTTCAGCTCGAGTCCAGCGATTTTCAGCGCACGCGGAATGGCTTCAACCGGACCGATCCCCATCACTTCAGGCGGTACACCGCCAACAGCAAATGCTCTGAATTTAGCGAGCGGCTGAAGAGAAAGTGAGGATGCTTTCTCGCGGTCCATCATCATCACACACGCAGCCCCGTCACTTGTTTGAGACGAGTTCCCTGCGGTCACCGTGCCTTTTGTTGAGAAGGCTGGACGCAATGTGGAAAGAATCTCCTCCGTTGTGCCTGCTCTCACACCTTCATCCTGTGAGAACGTGAATTGATGCTCTTCTAATTGATATTGCTCACCTACCCGTCGCTCTGTTACATCAACAGGCACAATTTCATCTGAAAATTTCCCTTCTTGAAGTGCCTTTGCTGCCTTTTGATGACTCCTCACCGCAAAGGCGTCCTGATCTTGACGTGTGACCTGATACTTTTGCGCCACTTGCTCTGCCGTGTGCCCCATGCTCATGTAGTATTCAGGTGCTTGCTCTGCCAAGAGAGCATTTGGACGAATGGAATGCCCCATCATCGGCACCTGCGACATCGATTCGACTCCTCCGGCTAAAATCGTGTCTGCCTGCCCGAGCATAATACGTTCACCCGCATAAGCGATAGATTGAAGACCAGACGAGCAGTAACGGTTTATGGTGATGGCAGGTACCGTATAAGGCAATCCCGCTAATGCCCCAATATTCCGCGCCACATTTAACCCCTGCTCTGCTTCTGGCGTTGCACAGCCAATGATCAAATCATCTATTTGACCGTCGTATTCACCGGCACGCTTTAACGTTTCTTTTACACATAATGCGCCCATATCATCAGGCCGGACATGTTTTAACGATCCTTTTTTCGCCTTCCCTACTGGTGTTCTTGCGCCAGCGACAATGACTGCTTCTCTCATTTTGACTCCCCCTTAGTTACGTAAAGGTTTTCCTTTGACGAGCATGTGCTGCATACGTGCCTGTGATTTCACTTCTCCTACAAGACTTAAAAAGGCTTCTCTTTCAAGCTCTAATAAGTATTGCTCCTCTACCTCTGTTCCAAATGGCAGTTTCCCGCCGGAAATGACATGAGCTAATTTTTTTACAATGGTCATGTCATGTTCTGAAATGTATCCTGACAGTCTCATATTTTCAGCAGCCAAAATCATTGCTGCATAGCCTGTTTCTCCCATGACCGGCACCTTTTGCTTGAGCGGCGCACGATAACCGGCTTCATCAAGAGAGAGCACCAGTTGTTTTGCATCATAGATCAGGTGATCGCCGTTCATACTGATCCCGTCACTCACGCGGAGCATGTTCATATCCCGCGCATCCTCAGCTGAAGTCGATACTTTTGCCATTGCAATTGTTTCAAATGTTTTCAGCGTGGCATCCTGTATAGCCGTCTGCGACGGCTTCGCTGATCCTTGCAGGTGACGAAGATATAACTCTTTGTTTCCGCCGCCTCCTGGAATCAGTCCAACTCCCGCTTCCACAAGTCCCATGTAAGTTTCGCTGGACGCCTGAATAGCTGCTGCCGGCAGACAAACTTCTGTTCCGCCTCCTAATGTCATCCCAAATGGGGCGGCTACGACTGGGCGATTGCTATATTTCACCTTCATCATTGCCTGCTGGAAGCGTCTGATCACAAAGTCAATTTCAAAGAAATTGTCGTCCTGTGCTTCCATTAAAATCAGGGCAAGGTTTGCGCCAACACAGAAGTTCTTCCCTTGGTTTCCGATGACAAGCCCTTTATAATTCTTTTCCGTCTCATCAACAGCGCGATTGATCATATCAATGACATCTAGTCCAATGGCATTGCTTTTAGAGTGAAATTCGAGCAAGGCGACATCATCACCAATATCGATCAGGCTCGCACCAGAATTTTTGAAGATGACGTCGTGTTTCTTTTTCAATCTAGCTAAAGATATATGTTTGTCGTTTCCTTTTTCCTGTTCATAAGCCCCGTTATGATAAAACGCTCGCTCTCCATCAGCATTCTCTTGATAGAATGTCTCGTGTCCTTTTGACAGCATGTCTTGCACCCATGCTGGAATACTGCGGCCTTCTGCTTCCATGCGTTCGGCGGCTTTTTTGACACCTATTGCATCCCACAGCTCAAATGGGCCGTGCTGCCAGCCGAATCCCCATTTCATGGCGTTATCGATAGACTGAATATCATCCGCAATTTCACCTTTTAGATGAGCTGAATAAAGAAGTACGGGCGCTGTCATATTCCAAAGTAGTTGCCCTGCACGGCCATCCTGATAAATAAGCGCTTTCAACTTTGCTTTTGCACCCTTTTGCTGTTTCGCCATTTCAATGCCTGGATCTTTTAGCTTTGTGCGTTCACCATATGTGAGCGTCACTGGGTCAAGCTCTAAAATGACCTTCCCATTTTTTTGATAAAAACCTTGGCCTGCCTTGCTGCCAATCCATCCTTTTTCGAGCATTCTTTCAATAAACTCAGGCAGCTGGAAAATCTCTTTTTCCTTTCCTTCTACCTGTTCATATACGTTTCGTGCCACATGAGAAAACGTGTCGAGTCCCACTACATCCAGTGTACGGAAGGTCGCACTTTTCGGTCTTCCAATGAGAGGTCCTGTGACAGAATCCACTTCTCCGATCGTGTATTTGTTCTCAAGCATTTCACGCACTGTGACAAGAAGTCCATAAGTGCCAATGCGGTTTGCAATAAAGTTCGGCGTGTCCTTTGCTTCAACCACACCTTTGCCGAGTACATCCTCGCCAAATGTTTTCATAAATGACAGTACTTCTGGATCGGTTTCTTGAATAGGAATGATTTCTAAGAGCTTTAAATAACGAGCTGGGTTAAAAAAATGTGTGCCTAAAAAATGGCGTTTAAAATCATCTGATCGGCCTTCTGCCATTTTTTCAACTGAAATACCGGATGTATTGCTTGATACGATGCTTCCTTCTTTGCGGTGTTCGTCGATGAGAGAGAATACGTGCTTTTTGATGCTGAGCTTTTCAGTGACGACTTCAATGATCCAGTCAGCATCGTGTAATAAGGAAAGGTGGTCTGTGAGATTTCCCGGTGTGATGTATGATAGGTTTTTTGCTGAAGTAAGAGGTGCTGGCTTTTGCTTTAACAATTTTTTCATCGCTTCTTGACTTAATCGATTCCGAACACTAGGGTGATCAAGCGTCCGCTTTTTCGCCGTTTCTTCCTTTGTCAGTTCATTTGGCACAATATCTAGCAGTGTAACTGGTATCCCAATATTGGCTAAATGTGCAGCAATGCCTGAGCCCATGACACCTGAACCAATGACAGCCGCCTTGCGAATATGTTTGCCCATAAATATCCCCCTAAACATTTTGAATGAACAGTCATTCATTTTTTGTCCAAAAAAAAGCAATGCCTCTTTCTTTATCTTAAAAGATTTTCCGAAACAGTTCAATAGCAGATTTCAAAAATTTACACATTCTCGTGTGCCTTATTTTGCGGCGTATGAATTAAAGATGAGAGGGAATTGTAAGAATGGAGGTGATGTCCACATGTCTCGTTTGAAGAAAAACCCATCGAAAGCAGGCGTTAGTGCTGCAAGTGTAAAAGGAAACGCAGGTCCATCACAGGAAGCAGACCTAGGCGGGAAAAAAACCAGTCAAAATCAGCAATATAAAAAGAATCAGTAAGGAAACAAATTCGTAAGGAGGAACACAAGTTGAACAATCAGCAAATGAATATGCCCCCAGAAGTCATTTCAGTGAAGGATTCCTTGTACTTAGAGGATATGCTCAACTGGAACTTGATCGCCATGAAAAAGGCTCATTTTATGGCCGAGCATTGCCAGGACCAAACATTGAAACAAGAATTAAATCAAGTTGGGCAAATGCATCATCAGCATTACACACAAATTCTTCAGCATTTAGGCAGCTCAGGGCAAGGCCAGTCTACTGGCTTTATGCAATAGGAGGAAAAAACATGGAACAGCAAAACCAACAAAAAATCGGGAATCCACAAACTCCGGTTCCCACAACAACCAACATGAACGATCGTGATTTTGTCACAGATCTCTTGTCGACTGAAAAATATATGACAAGTGGATACAACACAGCGCTCAATGAATTCAGTCATGAATCTCTTTATCAGGATATTCAGCGAATTGCACTGGAAACACAGAAAACACAAAGACATTTATATGATGTCATGTTCCGATATGGCTGGTATTCTGTTGAAGCCGCTGATCAGCAAAAGCTCCAGCAGGCACACCAGAAATTCCAGCAAACACTGACAGATCAATCTCCGTACGGTTCATCACAAATGTCATAAGAAAAAAACTGCCAGTCTAGAGCTGGCAGTCAATTGTTGATAAAGGGCTAAAATGATTTTTATTTTAGCCCTTTGTCTTCTTTTCAGCGTGATAGAAAACCTTTGCAGTCTAGGAAGAACGGCTACTTTTGCGGAGCGAATTGAACATTCGTGAGCACCAGCGCACAGGACTGACAAAGAATGCGAGGGTTTGTCTACACGCTGCTGGCAGTTTTTTTAACGGTCTTTATTGGCGCGGTGAGCTTCGTTCAACTGTTTGATTCGTTGAATCGTGTGTTTGATTTCTTCTTTTGCTTCTGGATACGTTTCATTGAAATGCTTTGCTAGCGGCGGCATGCTTTTTGCGATATGGGAGTAGATCACCCATTGTTTCACATCTTGTTTCAGCTCGTCTGTTGATTCACCGAGCAGCAGCTCTGTATATTTATCAAGCAAGCCTTCCAGCTTTTCATCTAATTCATTTCCCATTGATATTCCGCTCCTTTTTCAGAAAAAAGCCTGACTCTGTGAGACACAGATGTCAGGCTTTTGACATACGATTATCTTGCAGCAAGAAACGTTTCAGCTTGCGCTTGCTGCACAATACAGCGTCCTCTACCGTGCGGAATACATAATGGTGTTCCAAATAAAGGATCTGTTGTCACTTGGCAATTCATATCAAAGACATTTTTCACGAGATCACAATTAATTACGGTTTCTGGTCTGCCTTCTGCATAGATTGACTTGTCTTTAATCGCGACAAGATGATGAGCATATCTGCATGCGAGATTGAGATCATGAAGAACCATCACTATCGTGCGCTGCTCTTTCTCATTTAAATCAAACAGAAGGTCCAAAATTTCGATTTGATGCGTCATATCTAAATATGTCGTCGGCTCATCTAACAAAATAATATCGGTCTCTTGGGCCAGCGTCATCGCAATCCATGCACGCTGCCTTTGTCCACCTGATAATGAATCAACGGTCCGATCAGCAAGATCTTCCATCTTTGTTGACTTCAATGCGCGGTTCACAGCTTCTTCATCTTGCTTCGACCACTGCTTCAGCCAATTTTGATAAGGATATCTGCCTTGCTTCACTAACTGATGCACGGTTAATCCTTCTGGCGCTTCTGGTCCTTGTGGAAGAATGGCGAGCTGTTTCGCTACTTCTTTTGTTGGTAATTTTGCAATGGAATGACCTTCAAGCAGGACAGAACCACCCATTGGCTTCATGAGTCGAGCCAAAGAGCGCAGTAGCGTGGATTTACCACATCCATTACTGCCAATAAATACTGTGATTTCACCCTTAGGGATTGATACATTTAGTTCATCGATGATCATTGTTTCTCCGTAGCCTAAGCTTAAACCTTCAGTAGAAATGGCACTCATTCCGCTCAAACGCTCCTTTTCTCATCCAAATTTTTATATGAAATATCGTCTATGTACAGACGTAAAAGATCACTTATCTCAATTTAGTGTATCAGATTTAAGTGATCTTGAAAATCATTTTCAATTAAAAAATGAGAAAGTCTCGTTTATTTCTTCCTTTGGAATGTACGTTTGGTCCCATCCTCGAGCTTTAAATCGATCTGAATCCGCTGATAATCATCATCTAAATTAAAAGCAGTTAATAGTTCATTTACATACGCTTCATTGATCTTTGCACTAGGAATCGACATATCATTCAGCTTCATCTTCATCTCGCGCAAGGCTTCTTCTCCTTCATAGCGGGCTCCATTCATATGATCACGAATGATTGCTTCCTCTTTGCCTCTTGCCTGACGGTAGGTCGCTTCGTATAATTCGTTTTTCTGTCCATATTGGACAAGCAGATGCACATGCTGAAATGGCAGTTCCTTCATTTGAACAGCTGATAGACTTTCTGCTTCTGCTTCATGTGTTTGTTGTAACGGTTCAACTGATTGACAGCCGGACAGCATAAAGAGTAGCACTCCTATTCCTCCCGCCTTCTTCCAACACATCATGTGTTTCCTCCTATTTCACAGCATCGCTTTTTATTCTTCTCCAGGCTCCTTTTTGTTATTCAATAAAACAGCCCACTATGATAAATTGAAACAAAAAGGAGGACCGGATGATGAAAAAAACAGCCATTGTAACTGGTGCCAATAGCGGCTTTGGCAAGCTCATCACAATGCGTCTCGCCAAGCGGGGCTATACAGTGATTGCCGGCGTCAGACAGGAAACCAATGCCAAAAAGCTCGCTGAAGAAATCGAGGAAGCCTCTTTATCTGGCATGATACATATTGAAGCGTTAGATGTGACCGATACGCAGTCGATTCAAGCATTTCAGAAGAAGCTTCATGCTTATGCACCCATTACCCTGCTTGTGAACAATGCGGGAACAGCCTTTGCTGGTTTTGCGGAGGAGGTTCCTGTCGATACATACCGCCAGCAATTTGAAGTGAATGTCTTCGGTGTGATGGAAATGACCCAAGCCGTGCTGCCGTTTATGACGAGTGGTGCAAAGATTTTCAATATGAGCAGTATCAGCGGATTAATGGGAATGCCTGCACTTTCTCCATATGTATCATCTAAGTTTGCGTTGGAAGGCTATACAGAAAGCTTGCGGATTGAACTGGCTTCGTTCGGTATACAGGCGGCCTTGATCGAGCCAGGCTCTTTCCAGACAAATATTTGGAACACCTCCATGAACGAACAAATGATTCAGCCAGCAGAAGGATCGAAATACACAAAACTCTATCAAAAGATGATGGCCCATATTGATGCCCAGAAATCCAACTATGGAGATCCTCGTGAAGTGGCAGATCTTGTTGTTCGATTAGCAGAAAAGAAGCGGCTGAAACGGCTGAGATATCTTGTTGGAAAAGGTGTACGACTTTCATTCACAGCAAAGCAGCTTCTGCCGTGGAACATGTGGGAACACATCATACTACGGACACTCTCTTCAAAAAAATAAGCACAAAAAAACAGGTGGATATGTTGACATCCACCTGTTTTTTTCATTTATTCGCTATCTGACTGTCCAAGGGTAATATCTAGATTTTTGTTCTTTCCTTCACGAATGACAGTCATTGTGGTTTTATCGCCGACTTTTGTTTCTTTGTAAAGAATTTCTTTCAGCTGAGAGCTGTTCACTACGTCTTTTCCTTTGAACTTAATGATGACATCTCCAGATTTCAAGCCTGCTTTTTGAGCAGGTGAACCTTTTGAAACATCCTTTACGTAAATGCCTTTGCCGATTTGTTTATCAAATAAGCCGAGCGTATTTTCCTGATACGTCTCAGGCACTTGCTCAAGGTCAATCATTTGTACGCCAAGGTATGGACGTTCGACTTTTCCATTTTTCAACAGCTCATCTACAATCGGTTTGACATCGTTACTTGGGATCGCAAATCCGAGTGATTCCACACCGCTTTCGCTGATTTTCAAGCTGTTAATGCCAATGACTTGACCATCTGTATTGATCAGTGGCCCCCCGCTGTTTCCTGGGTTAATGGCTGCATCTGTTTGCAGCACATTCATCTCCACCGTACCAGATGACGTATTTGCTTCTACGGTACGATCAAGACCACTAATGATTCCTTCTGTCACAGTACCTGAGAACTGTGCACCGAGCGGATTCCCAATGGCAATGACTTTATCTCCAGCACGAAGCTTAGAAGAATCACCAAAGCTCGCCACTTTATCAATGCCGTCTGCGTTCATTTCAACAACAGCTAAGTCGGTCATGACATCACTGCCGACAAGCTTTGCGTCTTTTGTTTTTCCATCATAAAGGGTGACCTTGATTTTATTAGCCCCTTCGACAACGTGGTTATTTGTAATAATGTACGCTTTTTTGCCATCTTTTTTGAAGATGACACCAGAGCCTGTTCCAGCTTCAGCTTCTGTTTGATCACCGCTCAAGCCAAACGAATTTTGTGTAGATTGATAGTTTGAGACCCCTACAATAGTGGGCTCTAAATCTTCTACCATATCAGCCACATTTGTGGCATTGGTGATTTGTTTTGTCGAGAAATTATCTGAGGCTGCCGGCTCGCTTGATGCGGTCTGCGTTTGCGTGTTGGCAGCTGTATCCTGTGACTGCGGCAAAAGCGGTGTAATGCCAAGTACAAGACCCCCGCCAATAATCCCTCCAAGAATTGGGCTGAGCCATGCCGCCTTCCGCTTTTTCTCTTTTTTCGACGCACGGTCATCCACCATTTGAGGAGAATGCTTTGTCACACTCTCCTGCGAGGCAGATGCTTCATTTTCATGCTGGTGAAAAACGAGTTCCTTCTCTTTTTCTGGTGCGTCTATTTGTTTCTCATTCTCTTGATGGGTATCTTTTTGATGATTCATTTCATTGTCTTGATTTTCTGGATGATTCATCTTATTCTCTTCATCTTCTCTTCGGAAATCCATCGCTTGCACTCCTTTACATCATGTTTCATTCATATGTCTAGATAGGACTCAGGTCCTCTTAATGGAAAGATCATTGAAAAATACTTTATGGCAATATGTCAAATTATATAATACTTATTCATAGAAAAAAAGCAAGGTGCGCACATTGATGAAAAGCACCTATTCATCCGCCTTTTGTCTATGCCCTTTTTTCCCTTGACCTTATCATAATCAAACATTATGGGATAATGATGAGAAGAATATGTGAAATTGTGAAAAAAGCGTGTGATTGTTGACATGCCGCCTTCGTATCCCGTTATAATGACGTTGAGAGGATGTGGAAGACTTTGTCGTACACCATTTATTTAGTTGAAGATGAACAAAATTTAAATGAACTGTTAACCAAATATTTAGAGAGTGAAGATTGGAATGTCTCCTCTTTTTTAACCGGAGAAGCGGCACGCGAAGCCATAAACAAGCCGCCGCATCTATGGATTTTAGATATCATGCTGCCTGATACAGACGGCTACACCCTTATTAAAGAAATCAAAGCCGCATCACCTGACGTACCGGTCATTTTCATTTCAGCACGTGATGCAGATATCGACCGTGTCCTCGGCTTAGAGCTGGGAAGCAGTGATTATATTGCGAAGCCGTTTCTTCCTCGTGAGCTGATCATTCGGGTTCAAAAGCTGCTGGAGCTTGTGTATAAAAACAGCGATACCCCGCAGCAGCAAAGCGTCACTTCAGTTTCTTCTTATGTCATTCATGAGGATGTAAGAGAGGTCTATGAAGAGGGGCAGCTCATTAACTTAACGTCTAAGGAATTTGACTTGCTGCTTTTATTTACACATCACCAAGGACATGCTTTTTCTCGTGAAGATATCCTCGTCAAGATTTGGGGACACGATTACTTCGGGACAGATCGTGTGGTGGATGACCTTGTCAGACGGCTGCGCAAAAAAATGCCCGACTTAAAGGTCGAGACCATCTATGGATTTGGCTATAGGATGCTGAAAGGATGAAGAACAAACCGCTCGCTTTTCAAATTTGGGCTGTGATCTCTGGCATTTTGCTCACCATTTCCATTGTCCTGATTATTCTATTTTCCAATACATTACGTGACTTCTTCACAAATGAAATTTATAAAAATATCGAAAATGAACAGCAAGTGCTGACAGAATATCCATTGAACCGAGACGGCTCGCCAAAGTCGACACCGGAAAACCGCTCCGTGCAGCACATTTTGATCCCGTCAGATGAATTAGATCAAATGGCGCAGTTTTTTCCGCATGCTTTTATTGAGAAAATCCAATCGTTTGTGAAAAAACAAAAAAGCGCAACGAAACGGTATTCTGAAGAGGTGAACGGCCAGCATATCTTTTTTGTCATCAAAAAAGTATCATCAGGCAATACACAATATATTCTTCTGTCCTATGCACCAGATTCTTATCGAGATGATCTGTCCTTTACGCTGTTTAAACAGCTGATCTTTATCTTAGGCACTGTTATTTTACTAAGCTGGATTCCATCGATTTGGCTTGCCCGCTATCTATCCCGACCAATCGTTGCGTTTGAAAAGCACGTCAAACGGATTGCCCAAGAGGACTGGGACGATCCTGTCATCGTTGACCGGCAAGATGAAATTGGCAAACTTGGTCATACCATTGAAGAAATGAGACAAAAACTCATTCAAAAAGATGAAACAGAACGGACACTTTTGCAGAATATTTCACATGACTTAAAAACACCTGTCATGGTCATCCGCGGCTACACGCAGTCCATTAAAGATGGTATTTTTCCTAAGGGAGATCTTGAACAAACGGTGGAAGTCATTGAAGGTGAAGCGGAAAAGCTTGAGAAGAAAATCAAGGATCTGCTGTACTTAACAAAGCTTGATTATTTATCTAAACAACATCCCGCACATTCTTCCTTCCTACTCAGTAATACGATGCTGGAAGTGGTCGACCGAATACGCTGGTCGAAAAATGAATTGCAGTGGAACGTGGACTTAGATGATGAGGCTGCTCTTGAAGGCGATCCAGAACAATGGAGCAAATTATTTGAGAATGTACTAGAAAATCAACTTCGCTACGCAAAAAGTAAGATTGATATTCAGATGAAACAAGAAGAGGATCAAATCCGCATTGTCATTCGTAATGACGGTCCTCCAATTGAAGAACATATGCTGTCCAACCTATACGAACCTTTTAGTAAGGGAAAAAAGGGCGAATTCGGTATTGGATTAAGCATTGTCAAAAGAATTCTTTCAATGCATCAAGCGTCCATATCTATTGAAAATGATGATCTAGGTGTACGTTATACAATCATGGTTCCTAAGAAGAGACTGTAGGTTTTTGACCGCAGTCTTTTTTAAATGAATGAATACCCATTGAAATCACGGTATGTGGCTTTGATCTTTTTGCCAGCTTGATACATCCATTTCTTTTCAATGGTTGTCTCTTTCGGCATTTTGACTTTTTCTACTTGAATCCCTTTTGTTCGCAAGCGTCTAATCATATCATCGATTTCTCTCATGGAACATCATCCTTTCACATATTTTGACCAGTTGGTCACCTTACTTTATAATATAAAGAATTACACTGTAAAAAACAAGTTACAATCTGATTAATTTTTGAAAACTTTCGTCGTTTATGACCAATAAGTCACATCTCTTTGCGCACGTTTCCTAAGACATTTGTCTCTTGGTAAGAAAGGATGACATTCATATTGAAAAAGAAAGAAAAAATGATCATTGAGGCTGGCATGAAATTATTTGCCAGCAAAGGCTACAACACAACGTCTGTTCAGGAAATTGCGGATGAATGCCACATGTCAAAGGGTGCTTTTTATCTTTATTTTAAATCAAAGGAAGCATTGCTCATTTCGATCCTTCATTACTATTACGATAAGGTATTTACCCGGATTCATGAGGTTCAAACAGAGGGCGGCACACCAAAAGAAGCCTACCGCAAACAGCTCACTGTCTATTACGATAATATTTTGCAGCAAAAGGATTTTATTAAAATGCAGCTGAGCGATCGAGCGCTTCCTATGACTCAAGAAACGCAGCAGCTCGCAAAACAAATTAGGCTTGCGACGATTCAGCTTCATATCGATAATATTAAACAAGTGTATGGAGACGCTGCCATTCCTTATATGGCTGATTTATGTTTGACGATTGAGGGCATGAGCCACGTTTATTTCGAGCTTGCGATTTTATATGATTTTCAGCTGGAAGCAGAAGAGCTTGCCACAACCATGATTCACCGTATCGATGATTTGATGGGCGGTATGATGAAGCGAAATGATCTTCCTCTCATTTCTGTAGATCAAGCGAGCGATTGGTTTGGTCCGATTTATGAAAGGTCATTCGATCCGCTCACAGAATCTCTTTTACAGGAGTTAAGAGAGATGGCTGAAGCACACTATGAAGTGAAAGACGAGCCTGAATTATTTGAAGCACTTGGCATTCTGGAAAATGAATTAAACAAACAAAAACCAAGACAAGTCATCGTGAAAGGCATGCTGTACCAATTGAAATTATATGCACCGCTTCAAACCAACTCCGAATCTCTTTTGCGCATTTTGAAAGAGGATCATTTGTAAACACATATTTTCAATGAAAAAAACCAGGGGCAGCCGCCCCTGGTTTCTTATTTTGCTTTCGGTGTCACCATTTCCTCTGGTTTCACAAATTGTTCGAACTGCTCTTCTGTTAACAGCTCTAATTGAAGTGCTGCTTCTTTTAGTGTTAATCCTTCTTTGTGCGCTAGCTTCGCAATTTTTGCTGCATTTTCATATCCGATGTGCGGGTTAAGTGCCGTCACAAGCATCAATGAATTGTTCAAGTTTTTCTCAATCGTTTCAAGGTTTGGTTCGATTCCAACTGCACACTTGTCATGGAATGAGTTCATGCCGTCAGCAAGTAGTTCAACTGATTGCAGGAAGTTATAAATGATGACTGGCTTAAATACGTTCAGCTCAAAGTTTCCTTGGCTTGCCGCAAAACCGATTGTGGCATCATTCCCCATGATTTGTGCTGCAATCATGGTTAAAGCTTCACTTTGGGTTGGGTTGACTTTTCCTGGCATAATGGAGCTTCCAGGCTCATTTTCAGGAATGATCAATTCACCAATTCCGCAGCGAGGACCACTTGCAAGCCATCTCACATCATTGGCAATTTTCATTAAATCAGCTGCAAGTGCTTTTAAAGCACCGTGTGCATACGTAATTTCATCATGGCTTGTCAGCGCATGGAATTTGTTTGGTGAAGAATTGAATGTTTGACCTGTCAGCTGGCTGATTTCCTCAGCAACATATTGACCGAACTCAGGATGTGCGTTAATGCCTGTACCAACAGCCGTTCCGCCAATGGCCAATTCTCTCATTTTTTCAGTTGATTCTAGAATCATTTCTTTTGAACGGTCCAGCATGTATACCCAGCCGCTAATCTCTTGGCCAACTGTCAGCGGTGTTGCATCCTGCAAGTGCGTACGGCCGATTTTCACAATCTCTTGATACGCTTTTGCTTTCTCATCAAGAGTTGTTCTTAACTGGTCAATAGCAGGCAGCAATTTTTTGTACACAGCTAAAACAGCTGCCACGTGCATAGCCGTTGGGAATGTATCATTTGAGCTTTGGCTGCGGTTAACGTCATCATTCGGATGAATGCTGAACTCGCTATTTTTATCTTTCAAGTAAGCAGTTGCTCTGTTTGCAACGACTTCGTTCATGTTCATGTTACTTTGTGTTCCACTGCCTGTCTGCCAAACAACAAGCGGGAAATGCTCGTCATACTTTCCGCTGATGATGTCATCACATACAGCAGCAATTGCTTCTGCTTTTTCGCTTTCAAGGTTGCCAAGACGTTCGTTGGCAATCGCTGTGCTACGTTTCAAAATTGCAAACGCATTCACAACTTCCTTTGGCATTTTCTCAGAACCGATTTTGAAATTTTCTTTGCTTCGTTGTGTTTGTGCACCCCAGAACTTGTCCTTCGGCACTTTGATTTCGCCCATTGTGTCTTTTTCGATTCTAAATTCCGTCATTATGTATCCCTCCATAGCTTCTCATCACTCAACTCTATTCTATACAAAAAACGAAAATCCTTTAAGCGTTTTCAATTAAAATTTTATCTTTATTTTAATTTTAGTTCAATATAAACGCGAACATCCTTCGAATATTTGTATTTTGGGTTCGTTTTTCCGTAATCCTTTGATGTATATGTCACCTCATAATGCTTGTCAAACGACTGTAGAATACGGTCGATCTCCTCTTTTGTTCCTGCTAAACGAATCTGTGCCATCTTGTTTCCTCCAAAACCCTCATTCTTTCTTTTACCACAAAATAATGTAACACAGAATATTGTTTTTTCAAGCAGGTAATGCTAAGAAAAAGATTTGAGGCGGGTGATCCGAATGAATCAAACTCCATTAAAAGAGCACTTATACGATAATCTCTCCGTCCTCCTTCCACAATTAAAGGAAATGGACGATTTGGTCCATGAGAAAAAAACGCTGCCTCACGGACAGGTGGTTTACTATTTATACATAAAAGAAATGAACGAAAAGATGGAGATTCAAACCTTTTTAAAGCTGCTTCTCCAAGATCATACGTCACTCACAAAAGAGAAGCTGGAATCCAATTTATCGATGATGACCACCCGTTCGGTGAAGACCACCGAGGAATTGGTCGATGCGATTTTTGATGGGCATTGTGTTGTTCTGATTAACGGATTTCAGCATGCGTATATTTTAGAAACGCATGGAACAAAGAAACGCAGTATAGGGGATGCTACCTCTGAAACAGTTGTGAGAGGACCGAAAATTGGCTTTATTGAAGATTTAGATACGAACTTAGCTCTTGTAAGACAGCGCTTGAAAAACCCCGATCTTAAAACCGTCGACATGAAGATTGGTCAAAAAAAGTACACCAAAGTGACCATCATGTACATTGACGGTATGGCTCAATCATCTGTTTTAAAAGAAGTGAAAAAACGGCTCAAGCAAGTCACTATTGATGATATACAAGATTCCGGTGTTCTTGAGGAACTGATTGAGGACAATGTGTACTCTCCTTTCCCGCAAATACAAAACACAGAACGGCCGGATAAAGTGGCATCTGCTTTAAATAATGGACGTGTCGCCATTTTTGTTGACCATTCACCTTTTGTGTTAATTGTACCTGCTTCTCTCGCGACGATTATGCAATCACCTGATGATTATTATGAAAGGTGGATCGCTGCCTCTCTCATTCGGATGCTGCGGTTTACCTCTATTTTTCTGACATTATTTTTATCAGCCATTTATATTGCGCTTGTGTCCTTCCATCAAGGGCTTTTACCAACAACTCTTGCTATTTCAATCTCAAGCACTAGAGAAAATGTCCCCTTTCCGCCTATTGTGGAGGCACTGATCATGGAGATAACGATTGAGCTGCTGCGGGAAGCCGGTTTAAGGCTGCCAAATCCGCTCGGGCAAACGATTGGACTTGTAGGCGGAGTTGTCATCGGGCAGGCGGCCGTTCAGGCTCATATTGTGAGCTCGATCATGGTGATTATCGTCAGTGTGATTGCCCTCGCATCATTCACTGTCCCTCAATATGGGATGGGCATGTCGTTCCGCGTGCTCCGGTTTGTGTCCATGTTTACAGCAGCTACCTTTGGTTTATATGGGATTGTGCTGTTCATGCTCGTTCTCCTTACTCATTTAACACGGCAAAAAAGTTTTGGGACGCCTTATTTCTCACCAGATTTTGTGTTCAGCTATAAAAACGAAGACAATTCCATCATTCGATTGCCTTTAAAAAATCAAAAGAAAGGAGAACGATATGGTCAATCATAAAGAGTCGATCACCAGCTATCAGGCAAGTGCCATCATTGCCAATACAACATTAGGTGCAAGTATGATGATTCTGCCAAGAGCAATGGCTCAGGCTGCAGCTACACCTGACGGCTGGATTGCGCTCTTACTCATGAGTGGCATTTACATTGTATTTATTTTTGCGAATGTCCTTATGATGAAAAAAGTCCCCTTCTCCTCTTACTATGATTATACGAACGAGGGGCTTGGCAAGTGGATCGGTGCCCTTGCTAACCTGCTCATTATTATTTATTTTCTCGGCGTTGCCAGCTATGAAGTGCGGGCTATGTCGGAAATGGTGAAGTTCTTTTTGCTTCAAAACACTCCTGTAGCGGTGACAATGATCAGCTTTATTTTGGTCGGTCTTTATCTTGTCGTCGGCGGGATTGGCGATTTTGCCAGACTGTGCCCTTTTTTCCTCATTGTCACCCTGATTATCTTATTTATTGCTTACGGACTCAGTGTTCAAGAGTTTAAGTTAGATAACCTCCGGCCTGTTTTAGGCGAGGGCTTCTCACCTGTCTTCAAATCCTTTAATGCATCAGCCATTTCGTTTGTCGGCATTGAAATGATGCTGTTTATGCCTGTCTATATGAACACGCAAAAACACACCTTTGCTTATGGCGCAATCGGCTTTTTGATTCCTGTGATCATTTATATATTCACCTATATTCTTGTCGTTGGTGCGTTCACTGTGAAAGAAACTGCGACGTTGACTTGGCCGACGATTGCTTTATTTCAATCGTTCGATATACAGGGGATCTTTATTGAGCGGATTGAATCTTTTTTACTTATCGTTTGGCTTGTTCAGCTTTATACGAGCTTTGTAGGATATACGTTTTTTGCTGCAATGGGGGTATCCAAACTAACAAAATTACCCAAAAAAGTCGTACTCACGTTGATGGGAATTGTCATCTACTTTGCCGCCGTTTTCCCAAAGGATGTTGATACAGTGCGTGATTATTTAACCTATGTGAACAATTTATTTTTCCTTTTATTCGGCATTCTCCCGTTTCTCTTATTTATCATCGTGTTTTTTAAAAGGAGGCGGAAAGCGGCATGAAAAAGAAAGTGGTTTTTGCATTAATGACCCTTTTTCTATTAAGTGGATGCTGGGATAGTACCAATATTGAGGAACTCAACATGGCGATTGGTTATGGCTTAGATAAAGGAGATGACGGTCATAAGCTTAAAATATCAATGCAAGTCCTTGTTCCTCAAAAAATTGAACAAGAATCCAGCGTAAAAGACCCAACAAAGATTATAGAAACTAGTGGTGATTCGGTACATCAAATATTCCGAACAACGACGCTCAAAAGTCACCGTATTTTCGCCCAGCAGCTGAGAGTGTATTTATTTTCTGAGGAACTCATCAATGAGAATAATTTCGACCTCGTCATTAATCAATTCATTCGCGACAATGAAACGAGGAGAGGAAGCCTCGTCTTTATGACCTCAGAAAAGCCTGGGGACTTGCTGAAAATCAATGACGCTGGTCAACCAGCTTCTTCTACATTATATGACCTTTCTGCGAATACAAAATCGACCATACGTATGTTCAAGCCCGTTTCATTAGGAGATATTTCTTCTGCTATGCAAAACAACGTATCTTTTGCTGTTCCGAAAGTCGGTGTGGATCAAGGGAAATTAATACTCGACGGAGCCTCTATTATTAAGAACAGACGATTTCTCACCAGCATCTCTCCGTTAGCCGTGCAGTCATACAACCTGTTGACTGGGGACGGAAAAGGCGGAGTGATTGAATTTGAATATGATCACAGCATCTATTCGTTTGAGATTTTTAAACTGAAACACAACATTGAAACGAATAAAACAGCGAGCGGAAAATATCAATTTAATGTGTCAGTGGCGCTTGAAGGAAGGTTGTCTGAGGATTGGAATGAGCGGGAAAATGCATTTAATGAAAAGTATCTCCAAGAGATTGAAGGTGTCGTGGAGCGTCGAATAGAGAAAAACGTAAAAGATTTCATTGGGGAATTACAGCATGAGATCAAAGCAGATATTTGCGGGTTTTCTCAAAAAGCGAGTATTGCGTATCCGAAGGACTTTCGAAAAGAAGCGAAGCATTGGGATGAAATTTTTAGTGAATCAGACATTCGTTACAAGGCAAATGTGAAAATCCGTGACTTCGGGACTAAGGGCGCAACACAATCTTTATAGAGTATGTTAAAATGGTAAGAAAAAAAGGGTGTCAATCATGAAACGAGCTTTACTTTCGGCCGGCATTCTATTTTTGATTCTAGGGATACTTCTGTTAATCGTTGTATTCACGCAATCAAAAGAAGATTTCTTCATTGAAGCCGACAGCTTTTCAAGCACATTTTTGATCGTGGTTTATTATGGACAAACCCCTGCGCTCCTTCTGTTGGGAGGCGGATTATTCGTCGGACTTTCACAGATCATTGATTTGCAGGAAAAAAAAGCGGCAGCAGCAAAGGAGAGCGTAAAGCTTTTATCCGAAATGAAGAAAACCCTGGAAGAAAAATCGGCCAAGGAGCAGGAGGCTTTTCCAGTTCCTGAGCTCCATCAACTATCCGAACGTCCGATCACAGGACAGAAGGACTAATTTTACGCATGTTCTAGCAGCTTTCACTTGAAAGCTGTTTTTTTATTGAATCAGCTTATGACGGTGCGCATACACAGCCGCTTGCGTTCGATCTTCCACATCAAGTTTGGAAAGAATGTTGGTAATATGGGTCTTCACCGTTTTAATTGTAATAAATAATTCCTCGGCAATGACCTTATTCGATTTCCCATCCGCAATCAGCTTCAAGATCTCCATTTCTCTTGCTGTTAATGAATCGTGAAGGATGGACCCATTTGATGAATGACGGAGTTTATTCATGACCTTTCCAGCCACTTTTGATTCAAGTCTTGGTTCACCGATACTTGCTGATCTGATGGCATCAGCAATTTCTCCTGCCTTGGATGTTTTTAATAAATAGCTTAGAGCACCCGCCTCAATCACCGGATAGACTTTATCATCGTCAATAAAGCTCGTCAGAACGATGATTTTGGCATCTTCAATTTCCTGACAAATTCTTTTCGTTGCTTCGATGCCATCCATCCCTTCCATGACAAGATCCATTAAAATGACATCTGGCCTTAATTCAACGGCTAGCTCTACACCTTTTTGTCCATCTGACGCTTCACCAATGACTTCAATATCAGCCTGCGCCTCTAAAAAGGCCGCAAGACCCATTCTCACCATTTCGTGATCGTCGATTAAAAGCACTCGAATCATCGAACGTTCTCTCCTTTTCCTTCATCAAAAATGGGAACCTTCACATCAATTTGTGTGCCTTTTCCCTCAAATGACATAATCTCTGCGACACCGCCTACTTCACTTGTTCTCTCTCGAATCGATTCAAGTCCGTAGGAGGCTGTCTTCACATGATCTGTTTGAAAGCCGATACCATTATCAATAATCTTTAGCTGCACTTGCCGGTTTCTTATGAGCAGGCGCACAGTTACCTTTGTCGCCTTTGCATGCCTAAATACATTAGACAGGGCTTCTTGCACAATTCGGAAGAGGTGGTCCTCTACTCCTTTAGATAACGGAACATCATCTTCGATTTCCCAATCAATATCAATCGGCTGCTTTGCTTGGAATTCATTTAGCAGTTCAATTAAGCCTTTTTTCAGGTCTTTTCCTTCTAGCGTGATCGGTCTTAGGTGAAGCAGAAGAGCACGCATCTCATTTTGTGCATCGCCAGCCATTCGTTCGACAAGCTGCATTTGCTTTAATATCTTTTCGTCCTTTTCCTTCATGCCTTCAAGAATAGCTGAAGTCATCATTGAAATTGCAAATAACTGCTGACTGACCGCATCATGGAGCTCTCGTGCAAGCCGCTGCCGCTCTTCTGAGACGACCGATTTCTTCATTTGAACCTGCCATTCAGCCCGTTCATTTGAAAGCTTTTGCAAAGAGGCTACTTGCCCTTCGACCCGCTTCGCCATTTCATTTAATTGATCGGCGGCTAAGCCAATTTCATCGTCGCCAAGAGACGGTAGTCTGTATGCAAAGTTTCCATTTTCAAATTTCAAAATCGACTCAACAAGCTGATCGAGGCGTTTCTTATGCTGATAGCCAAATACACTCCCGGCAGAAATCCCAATCGCAAGACTAACGATAAGTAAAATACAAAAAAACGGTATGCCAAACCAGCGGGTAGAAAGCAGGATCATTGGATCAAGCTGATAATAAAAAAACATCGGCAGTGTCGTCATTGTCACAACACCGAGCGAGATACCGACGCCAAGACGAACAGATTGCCACTGGAGACCTAAATGCAATTTCCTCATAAGTATCTCACATCCACATCTCCGATCAGCAGAGAGATGGAGATTTTCACTTTTCGTTTGCTCTCATCGTAATCGTTGGTCATCACGTACACTTTACTGCCAAACCCGCTTCTTTTTTCATCTATGATTTTCATATCACCAATCGCGGCGGAAGCACTCACACATACTTCAATATCCTGCGGTACGTAAATATCCACATCTCCGATCAGCCCGCTAATCACGATCGTACTCTCTTCTTCTGCGATGATCGCCTTTGATAAATCGATTTTAACATCGCCAATAAAGCCTGAAATCGTCAAATCACTTAATTGAAACGGCTTTTTCATCAGCCTGACTTCACCAATAAAAAAGTCATGCTCTTTGCGCGGCTTTGTCTGGCTTTTTGTTTTCTTCTGATCGCTCTTTTTTTCAAGATTGACTTTCAGTGAAGGCTTCCCGTCTTCTGATGTTTCCTTTTTATCGACATCAAAAACAGGTTTATTTTTCAATAAGCGATAGCCGGCATAAATCAAAAAGGCCGCAAATAGGTAACCTGTTAAACTAAATGTAATATTGAGCAAAAATTTTAAGAAGAGAAAGCCGGCAAAAATATAGGAAACTGAACCGAGCCAACGTTTGGATCGTGAGTGCAGCCAATAACCCGCCAGCGCAAAAAACACAGGCCAAAACAAATCTGCTCCGATCCCAATAATTTTGAGAAATAAATTAATACCAAATATCACAACAATGATGCCTAAAATTTGATTCCTTGTAAAACGCAGTTGACTCGCCTCCTTCCTTTCTATCATTCATTACCGCAGCTTGAGGTTACCACTTGTCATTTCAATATCGACTAAATGTGTCCCTTTTCCCCGCGTACCTGTAAAGCCTCGACCTTCATTATCCACTTGATCAAAGTCATACGAGTGATCGACGCTTCCACTTGTTTTTTTCACCTGAACGTTGAAATCTCCGTCATCTGGCAAATTAAATTTCGCGCTCCCTGATGTCATATGAAAGGAGACAGGTGACTCAATTGTATCAAAACTTGCTGTCAATCGGCCGCTTGTCATGCCCAATTGCAGCTCGCCTTTGACATCATTAATATCAGCACGCCCTGAAGTTGCCCCAATATCACTATCCTTCGCATCAATGTGCGACACTGCCAGTCTGCCAGAGGTTGCTTTGATTTCTACATTTTTTGCTGAGAAATTCTCAGCTGTGAGGTTTCCGCTCGTTGATTTGAGTATCACATCTTGAAGGGACAGCTTTCCTTCTCCATCAATCTCACTGACGCCGCTTCCACCCGTAATCTTCACATTTTTATGATAATCTGTTGGAATTTTAACTAAAAGCTCTCCTTTTTCAAATTGAGTGAAAAACAAGAAGCTTTTATTTTCAGCACGAATTTTGAACGTACCGCCTGTTTGCTCCGCATACATTTTCCCTTTTCCATTGACAGCAGTCACCGAGATATCGGAACGATTTTCAGGTTTTACCTTCACGCGAAACCCAGAAAGAGAAATATCTAATTGATCAATCTCCTCTTTTTTCGCTGAAGCTGTTGTCACTGGTTTTTCACGGGAAAAACTTATATGAAAGAGATTTTCATTTTTGAAAAGCATGCCAATCATTAAAAAGATACCTACAAGTATACAAATTAGACCGATTAATCGCTTCATTTATACCATCCCTTTATCTTCTGACCTTTTCATTATAAGGAAAAGCGAAACAGAAAGAAATCAAATATCGGAAGAAAAAGCCTGCTTTTCTTCCGATTTGACCTCTATACGTTTGCTTGCTGCTGTTCAGGCTTTTTCTCAAGCTTCAGCTTCTGCCATTCTTTTTCAACCTCATCGGCGTAGTCTAAATGAGCATATGCCCCTTGATCTGCAAATTGTGCATAGCTGCCTGCTTTTGTTTCCATTTCTTCAATACGGTTCTCCATTCGAAGAAACTCTTTATATGCACTTTCACTGTCTACTTTATTGATGGAATCATTCATATGCTGCTTTGCCTGTGCGGCATTGGCTCTTGCAATCAGGGCCTGCTTCTTGTCTTTTATATCACGCAGCTTTGTTTCTAAGTGCTGCAATTGCTCTTTCAGCTCTTTCAATTGTTTCACAGATTGCTGGTAGGCTTCCTGATATTCGTTGTGCTTTTCCTCAAAATACTTCATTTCTGTGAGCGCTTTTCGTGCAAGCTCCTCTTCTCCCGCATGATATGCCAGCTCGGCCTGTTTCTTTCGCTTTTCAGCAAATGCTTCCGTCTCTTCTGCTTTTCGCAGGAAGCCTTGCTGAATCGTTTGCTGTTTGATGATGGCATGTTTCGCTTTCGCAACATCATCCTCCATATCACGAACGTATTGATTCAGCATGACACGCGGATTCTCCAATTTATCTAAACCTTCATTGACAGTTGCAACAAACATATCTCTTACTCTTCTTAATACCATTTGATATTCCTCCCTTTATTTTTTCTTTAAAAAGTCTTCCCACTCTTGATCAAAAGACGTATGAATCGGTTCTTCCGTATTAGGTGCCGTGTTTGGCTCCATATAGGCTCTGCTTGATGATTTTTCGGTAGATTCACCATTGATCATCGACCAGCCAAAATAAAGAAGTACCCCTGCAAATGCGATGCCGAGTATAAACGGCAGAAATTGCACGACGATCAGTACACCAATGACTGCTAGAATGACACCTAAGGTTTTACTGCCTTTTTCGTATTTTTTAACACCTACATAGATGAGCCCTGCACCAATCAAAACCGGGATCAGACCACCAAATGAACCACCAAAGAAGATGGATAAACCGACAAACAATAAAATTGAACCGATAATGGTTTTACTTGTTATTTTCATCTTCATGCCTCCTTTCTTGCTCCTTGCTTTAACTATAGTCAAAAAAGAAAGCCGGCAAAACGTGTCACAGATTGATCTTTGTTTGCGACTAGAGTCGTAACAATGCTCAGACTAAGCGGCAGAACCTAATAAAAAAGCACTCTTCTATGAAGAGTGCTTTCCTTATTTAGAACGAAACACATCGGCACTTCGTTCATATTCAACATCAGCTTCACCAAGCCGATAATTCACGATTCGAGCGGCTGCAAATAAATAATCGGATAGACGGTTTACGTATGAGAGCGCAACGGCTGGAATCTCCTCCTGTTTTGCAAGCGTCACAATATGCCTCTCGGCTCTTCTGACGACTGTCCGCGCTACATGTAAGAGAGCAGCGCCTTCCTGACCACCCGGTAAAATAAACTTAGTAAGCGGCTCAGCTTCTTCTACATAGACATCCATTCTTTCCTCAAGGACTGTCACAGAGGCTTCTGTTAATTTGCCTTCTTTACGTGGTTTGACTGCTGCCAAATCACCCCCGCAGTCAAACAGCTCATGCTGTATAACGATCAGCTCTGACAAAAGGTCCGGAAACAATTCGCCATGCTGCCGTAATTTTGCATGCGCGAGTCCAATAAAGCTATTCGCCTCATCTAACGTACCATACGCCTCTACTCTCACATCATCTTTATCGGCTCTTCCTCCGATCAAGCCTGTTTGACCCTGATCCCCGGTTTTCGTATAAAGTTTCAACGGTTTTCCCTCTTTTCTACTGCTTTGTCTTTTTAGTATAACCCGAACTGAATAAGATGCAGTTGTTTTACTAAATCATGAGGAATGAATGTCATCAATGAAAAAGAAAAGTGAACCATTTGTTAAATTAAGATATTAAATAATAGGATAGATAGTCCATTATGAAGGCAAACCATCCTTTTTATTTCATTATAAAATAGTGATTGAAGATATAGTTTATAATGTAAAACATGATTAAGACAAAATGAAGGAGGATGGTATGAGTAAATTTAGTTTATTTAACAAGTTTTTGGTACAAGAAGGCGAAAGAGAAAAAATGGTTGATATTCTATTAGAAGCAGCAGAATCAATGAAGAATTTGGATGAATGTGACATATATCTTGTGAATATTTCCGAGAATGAACCAAGTTCTGTTTATGTTTATGAAGTGTGGGCAAATGAAGATGCCCATCAAGCGTCTCTAGGTCTCGAAGCTATCCAAACATTAATAAGTCGTGCGAAACCAATTATTACTGGTATGGAAAGAATCAATACTTTAATAACACAAGGCGGAAAGGGCATTTCATCTAATTAGAATTCGACCGTCTTAGATATAAAATTAGAACTGGCTGTCATTGTGGCAGCTTTTTTTCTTATTTAAAGCAAAGATTAAGAACTATTGTCAGGACTACACATTTTAGATATGTGTAGTCCTTTTATTTCAACTGTTTTACTCAACTAACCTAAATATAATTGTACATTCACTTTTGAATGACATTCAACGTTTGAAGAAGCCTTTGTACCTTTTGTCCTAATCTTTCGTGTAAATGGTCAGCATCTTCCGTTTCTTGCGTATTGGGTGCAGCGATGCACAGATGATGGATCGGATAACTTGTTTCTTGCTTAATGATGTGCATAAGCTGCCCCATGAGCTGAACAACTGCGCCATCTGCTAAAGATCGTTTTAGGATAAGCCAAATGGTCAACGCTTCCTGCTGAAGCATGCCGTAAAGGATCATATCGTCTTCGGCGTCTTCTGCGGCAAATTGTGCTAATTTGTTAGCTTGCTCGAAAAACAGCATTTCTTCAGCTGACTCTAGCTGCTCATGAAGCGCCTTCGTCCCCGTTCCAATAGACCTTTTCCAAAAGAACCCGCCGTTTTTCTTATGTGAGGAAAGGATGCGAAGAGGCTGATTAATGGAAAACGTCATTCCTTCTGAACCATATGTCCTCCAACCATCCGCTATGTTTACAATTGATGCTTTAGAAGGGGCTGCAGGCTCAACCATCAGCTGAGGGTTTGCCCTAAATGGATGCTGGAGCGGTGTCACATTTGTTTCATACACACGGTTGATTCGTTCAGTGGTCAAGACGTGATGCGGCATTCCTAACATGTCAGTCTTTCCTCCATGAAGCAGCAGCAGCCGATCACAATATAAACTGGCGATGTTCACATCATGGAATACGCCAATGACCGTTAACCTAGAGGAAGCAGTTTCTTCTTTAATTAAATCAAGCAAATCTTTTTGATAGGCTAAATCAAGGAAACTCGTAGGTTCATCCAGCAATAAATATTCAGGCTGCTGCGCCAATGCCTGTGCTAAATATACACGCTGCTGTTCTCCTCCGCTTAACTCATGGATGGATTGATTCTTAAACTGTGCAACACCCGTTTGTTCCATGACTTTGCTGACGACCTTCACATCTTCTTGCGTGACAGATTGCAGCCACCCTTTTTGATATGGATAACGACCGAATTGGACGGTTTCTTCCACCGTAAATGAAAAAGCTTGGTCCGTTTTCTGCGGCAGAACTGCCATCTTTTGCGCAAGCGCCTTTGGCTGATAGGATTGAATAAGGTGACCGCTGAGACGTACTTCACCGCTCATAGGTGCTAAAATCCCTGCCATCATTTTAAGAAGGGTCGTCTTACCGCTTCCGTTTGGACCGAGTATACCGAGAAATTCTCCTTGCTTTACTTCAAGATTAATGCCACGAATGACCTCTTTCTCTCCATATCCACCTCTGATTTCTTTCACTTGAATCATATGTGCGTCCCCCCTCTATATTTACGAATGAGGATGATGCCAAATACAGGTGCACCAATTAACGCAGTAATGATGCCAATCGGTAATTCAGTCGGCTCGATGATGGTACGGGATAACACATCTGCTAATACAAGAAAGGAAGCACCGTTCAGCATAGACAAAGGCAGCAGATGCCGATGGTCCGTGATAGTTAAGAGGCGGATAAAATGCGGAATCACAAGTCCTACAAAACCGATCGTCCCTGATACCGCAACTGCACTTCCAGTCAGGATCGAGCCCGCCAGCAGCACAATATATTTGCTCCTTTTCACATGTACACCTAATAACTTTGCCTTTTCCTCGCCATACGTCATCACATTCAAATCCCGCCCCATCAACATTAACGCAAAGGTTCCAATAAGAAAGAAAGGAAGAAAAAGCACAATATAACGCCAGCCCCTCATGGACACACTGCCAAGCAGCCAATGAATGATCTCTTTTAGATCATCACCTGTTAAAGCAATCATCAATGAAATGAGCGCACCCAAAAAAGAGCTGAAAATCACTCCTGTCAAAATTAAAGAAGAGATGCTCATCCCCCGATGAACAAGACGCGCAAAAAAGAGAACGAGACAGAGGGTCACAAGCGCTGTTGTCATACTGAATAATGGCAGTGTGAAACTACCAAAAAGCGGAAGCTGCAAGCTGAAAAACAGGGTCGCTACGGCTCCAACTGATGCCCCTTGAGATACCCCCAGCGTATAAGGGTCAGCAAGAGGATTTTTTAATAAACCTTGAAAAGCTGCACCAGATAACGCAAGTGCTGCTCCGACTAATGCCGCTAATATGACTCTTGGCAGCCGAATGTTCATCATAATATTGCGATCGATGGAATCAATGGTTCCAAACTGCACGCCGAATAGTTCGTGAACAAATATTCGAAGAATAGAAGGAATGGGAATCCCTAAGCTTCCAAAGGAGATTCCCATTCCAATGCTCATCACAAGAAGTAAAACACTTAGTGTATATGCGATGGTCAATTTATTTGAACGTATCAGGATAGACGTTTTTCGCAAGAGCCTCGACTCCTTCAACCAATCGCGGTCCCGGTCTTGATGCGAGATCCGTATTCAATTGAAAGACTTGTTTTTCTTTCACTGCTTTCATTGCATTCCAGCCGTCTCTTTTTTTCAAGTCAGCTAAGCTGGAACCATCAATTGTCACGATAACATCAGGATTTCGCTTGATGATCGATTCTTCTGTCATTTGCACCCAGCCAGTTTGATCGCCTGCAGCATTTTTGGCATGGATAACAGAAAGCATTTCATCCATAAATGTATTTTTACCAGTTGTATAGATTTCAGGTGCACCTGACACTTCGACAAAGACTGTTTTTTGCTTATCTTTCGAAATCCCCTCTGCTTGTTTCTTGATGTCATTCAGCTTTGTTTTCATTTCGTCTACAAGCTTTGTTGATGCTTCTTTCACGCCAGCTGCTTCACCGATCATATTGATTGATTTGTACACATCCTTAAAGGACGTTGCATCATTTACAGTCAGCACTTGGATCCCTGCATCTTCAAGCTGTTTAAATCCATCTTTTGATCCCATCTGAGATGCATGTGCTAAGACAAGATCTGGTTTTAAGGAAATGACCTTCTCGACATTGAATTCAAGTCCGCCAATCTTCTCTACCTTTTCGACTTCCTTTGGATAATTGTCAAAGTCTGATCGTCCAACCATTTTATCTCCAAGACCGAGTGCATAGGCAACCTCCGTATTACTTGGAATTAACGAAACAATTCGTTTAGGCTGTTCTTTGATTTCGACTGTTTTGCCAGCTGCATCTTTTATTGATACTGGAAAAGCCGCAGTGGCCGTTTCTTTATTTTGTGACCCTTTTGCTTTGTGATCTGTCTCAGCGCCTGCACATCCTGCTAAAACACCCATCACAAGCAATAACGATAGCCAAATAGCTGTTAACTTTTTCATGAGTGAACCCCCTGTTTATGTACTGCTTAACGAAATCTCTTTCGTCAATTCTTTTCTAATTTCGGGAATATTATACTACAGTGCAGATAGGTTGTATATGTGATTTCTAAAAGCGTCTTTTCTGTTCCTAAAACAAAAAAACAGCCTCTAAAAAGACTGTTTTTCACTCTTCAATGAATTGATTTGTTCTCCATTGATGACGACTTTCTGAAAAGCAGGAGAAACGGCATGCTCTAAAGATAAGGGATACGCCACATCATCTATGACACAATCTTTCATTTTAAAATGTGTCACAGGAGAATGTGCGTATGCGGCTATTTTCACACCATATCGTCCGCCGCTGCTTTTGAGTCCTTCTACTTCAATATGACGTACAACAGGACGGTGCGGACCAGCATCTCCTTCCTCATACATCATGTCGATACAGACCACTTCATGCTTTAGACTTTTCACTGTATTGTTTTTAAAATAAATATGTTCAATGGTGCCGCCTCTGACAGAGTTGGTTTTAATACGCAGTGCCCGGTCAAGGTTCGGACTGTCCATTACATTATCTTCTGCATAAACATACTTTACCCCGCCAGAAATCTCGCTCCCGATCGTCACACCGCCGTGTCCATCCCGCATCTCATTTCTACGAATGACAATGTTTTCAGATGGAATCCCTATTCTCCGTCCATCCTCGTTTCTGCCCGATTTGATGGCAATACAATCATCTCCGTTATCAAAATAACAATCTTCAATGAGCACATTCCGGCAAGACTCCGGATTGACACCATCTGTGTTTGGTCCATGCCCAATGATTTTAACGCCGCGGACGATGACGTTATCACTTAACACAGGATGAATTTGCCACATCGGTGAATCCTTCACTGTCACTCCTTCGATTAGCACATGCTGACATTGGTATGGCTGAATAAAGCTCGACCTTAAATAATGACCTTCTCCAAATACCCTTTCTTCTACCGGTATTCTCTTTTCCGCCATTTCAAACAAAAGCTGGCGATCCCGATCCTGAGAGGGCTGGCCATTTGTCCCATACTTCCAAGGCCACCAATGATGCGCATCCCCTCTGCCATCAAGCGTTCCAGCTCCTGTAATAGCGATGTTTTCTGCATGGTGTGCATAAATGAGAGGAGAATAATTATAAAGTTCAACCCCTTCATATCTTGTCAGTACAAGAGGCAAGTAATCCTTTGGGTCTTGGCTGAATGTCACATAGGCTTTCTCATGCAGATGAAGTTCTACATTGCTTTTCAATTCTAAAGCACCTGTCATAAATGTCCCTGCTGGTATCAGCACCCGTCCCCCTTTCAACCGGTGCGCATCATCAATGGCAGACTGAATGGCATTTGTAGAAAGCTCTTGCCCTTCCGCATCTGCTCCATAATGCACCACATTCAATTCACGATCTGGGAACTGCGGTGCTTTTATCTGCTTTAGCACTTGATCAATTCCGTTTGCTTTCTTATTTTTCTTCCCTTGCTTTGCTAAACGAGCAATTCCGACTCCAGTTAGTACCGTTCCTGCTGTGATATACATCAAATCCCGCTTTTTAGACACGTACTCATCCCCCAGTCGACTTAAAGTGTGACACCTGTTTTGAAAATAGCCAGCTCTCTAAAATTGTTTTTTTCATGATTTAACAGCTTCCCGCTCGCCACATCAATGACAGTTGAAATGAATTTTTCTAATACAACATCTTCCGGTACATCTTCAAGCAGTTCTCCAGCATTAAAGTCAATCCAGTGCTTTTTTGTTTCATATAAGGCTGTGTTGGTCGAGATTTTCATTGTTGGTACAAACGTACCAAAGGGTGTCCCCCTGCCTGTTGTAAACAGGACCATTTGACAACCGGAAGCAGCCAGTGCAGATGAAGCAACCAAATCATTACCAGGTGCACTTAATAGGTTCAATCCCTTTTGTTTCAGCAGCTCTCCATATTTCAATACATCTTTAATTTCAGAAGTACCTGCTTTTTGTGTACAGCCAAGAGATTTATCCTCTAATGTCGAAATTCCACCTGCTTTATTTCCCGGGGAAGGATTTTCATATACCGGCTGTCGATGATCCATGAAGTATTGTTTAAAGTCATTGATCATTTGCACAATATTGTCGAAAGTCTTTTCTGATTCCGCTCTCTCCATTAAAATCGTTTCAGCACCAAACATTTCTGGCACTTCTGTTAACACTGTCGTGCCACCTTGAGCAACAATAAAATCGGACAGTCTGCCCAAAAGCGGATTTGCGGTAATACCAGAGAATCCATCTGATCCTCCGCACTTCAAACCGATTTTCAGCTCAGATAACGGAATATCTTCACGATGATCTTCTTTCGCGGCATCATAAATTTCCTTGAGTAATGCGACTCCCGTCTCAATCTCATCTCCTACTTCTTGGCTTCTTAAAAATTTCACTCTCGTATGGTCATATTCACCTAATGTGGACTGAAAATCCTCAATGTCATTGTTTTCACACCCAAGTCCAAGAACGAGTACTCCTCCAGCGTTAGGATGCTTCACCGCATTTTGTAAAATGGTTTTGGTGTTCTCATGATCGTCCCCAAGCTGTGAGCAGCCATAATTGTGCTTTAATACAAGGGCTGTTTCAAAAGGATGGATGTTTCCACCCATTTCAGCGGTAAATATTTGGATCATTTGATCGGCGATGCCATTCACGCATCCAACGGTAGGAACAATCCAAAGCTCATTGCGGATTCCGCTTCCGCCATTTTTTCGTTTATATCCTTTAAATGTAAGATTCGTTTTTTCATAAGGGTTTTCTGATAATGAAGGCTGGTATTCGTATTCTAGCTTGCCAGATAGATTGGTTTTGATATTATGCGTATGCACCCATTCTCCAGCAGAAATGGCAGTCACTGCATGACCAATGGGATAGCCATATTTGATAATATTCTCTCTTTGCTTGATTTCAGCCAATGCAAACTTATGACCTTTGGCGACGGTCTCTTTTAAGATAATCGTATGTCCTTGATGCTGCAGCTCCTCCCCTTGCTCAAGTCCTTTTAAAGCAATACCGACATTATCTGAAGGGTGGATGACAATAAAGTCTTTCATGCTTTCTCCCCCTGACTTTCATATTGATTAGGCATCATTCGATGAACAGCCGCTCTCATCCCATGCGTCTGTATGAGGGTAAGCTGATCAGCTACAGCTTGACTCAATCCATTTATATCCGTTAAATCTCTACCCCATAATGACTCGCATGAAAGAATTTTCGCTGCAACTCCTTCATTAGAAGGGTTTTCCCTTTCCCATGCTTCCTTCATGAGCGTTAGCACAGTTTCATCATCCTTTACCCTTCCCGCATGTGCTCTGTAGAAATAAATGAGACTGCTAAGTGAAAACACAAGTTTCATTGGTAGCTGTTTCTTTCGTTCAACATAATCAAGCAATGACGGAAGATTACGGGTTCGGAATTTGGATATCCCATTCAGCGCAATATCCAGCAATTGATGCTTTACAAATGGATTGCAAAAACGATCCCAAACGGATTGTGTATAAAGAAGAAGCTCATCTTCAGGGAGTTCAAGCCCTGGAAGTACTTCCTCCTCCAGCATACACCTGACGAACGGACCAACATGCTCATCATCCACAGCTTCTTTTACAGTTTCTAAACCGCATGAATAGGCAATCGGCACCATTGCCGTATGTGCACCATTTAAAATTCGT
Source organism: Bacillus sp. Root920 (assembly GCF_001429445.1). Taxonomy (NCBI): domain Bacteria; kingdom Bacillati; phylum Bacillota; class Bacilli; order Caryophanales; family Bacillaceae; genus Bacillus; species Bacillus sp. Root920. The sequence goes on along the minus strand of NZ_LMJV01000001.1, from coordinate 902,395 downwards.
ACCTTGCTCATACGATAAGGCGCAATATCCTCTACAAAAAGTACATTTAATCCTGCTTCTTGAAAGGGGAGCTCCTTTTGCACAAAAGCAGGCGCTTCAATGACAAAAAGATGATAATATTCTGCCGTGACAAGCAATTCGTCGATATACCCTTCCTCCTTTTGTACAATTTCAGCCGCTTCCTTAGAGAATCCAGGGACAATCCGGTCCACAAGTGTATTACAAAACGTATTGGCTTCCTTAATCCATGTAATAAACGCAGACGGCAGTTCCCACTCAGCTGCCATACTGATCACATATTCCTTCAATCGATCACCATTTTGTTCAACCAATTCACAAGGCAGAATGATCAGTCCTTTCTGCTCATCTCCAGCAAATGCTTTAAACCGGTGATACAAGAACGCTGTCAGCTTTCCTGGAAAACTGGCTTGCGGCCGATCCTCCAAACGATCCTCTTTTCTGAACACAAGTCCTGCCTCTGTCGTATTTGAGAAGACATAGCGAAGATTCGGGTTTTCCGCTACGTGTAAAAACTCCTCGTAATCCGTATACGTACTAATTCCTCTGCTAATCGATTGGATGATCATACGTTCATTCATTTCTTGCTGGTCATGATATCCCTGAATACATAATGTGTACAAGCCATCTTGTTCATTTAAGGCTGCTACCGATCCTTTTCGTGGAGGAACAACAACCGCTCTTCCTTTAAAATCTGTGCAGTCGTTCAGCTTCTGGATGTGCCAATTGATAAATCCTCGCATAAAATTTCCTTCGCCAATCTGCAAAATCGTTTCCGGATACTCAGCCGCCGGGTATATGGCTTTTGATAATCGTTTCAAATGGATTCCCCTCTCCAAGTATTATGCACACGTGAACATTTTTTCTAAGAAGGTGCTGATTACTGCACCTTTTTAACTGAATCTCTGATCATCAGTTCTGTGTGGACATACACTTTCTCCATATGATCCTCTTCTTGCTCTTCACCGTTTATTACTGAAAGGATAGCTTCTGCTCCAAGTGCACACATTTTTTCAATCGGTTTTTTCACCGTTGTCAATGCAGGTGTGGTATAGGACGAAAAAGCAATATCATCAAAACCAATAATAGAAATATCACCTGGACACGTTTTGCCTTTTGCAAATAAAGCATTCATTGCACCAATCGCCATGTCATCGTTTGAGCAAAAGAGCGCTGTTGGCGGATCATCGAGGGCCAGCAGCGATTCCATTGATTCATAGCCGCTTTTCATATGATAATCGCCTTTCATCATATATTCTTTCTTCATAGGTATTTGGTGATCAATTAACGCTTGCAGGAAACCAGCTTTTCTTTCCTGAGTTGATTTAAAGCCTTCTTTCCCTTCAATGATGGCGATTTGTTCATGACCTTGCTGAATGAAATGGTGTGCAGCCTGGTAAGCTCCTTGACTATCATCTGCTAATATATTCATGACCTCATGACTTTCTACACGGCGATTCAGCACAATGATGGGAATGCCCTGTTTCTTCACATGATGGATAAATGCTTCATCGTGTTCGCTTTGACTCATGAGCAAAATGCCATCGTAGCGTTGTTTATGAATGGTTGTGTAATCGTGAAAGTCGTCAATTCCTCTTACAAAGAGATTATAATACTCTGTCATGACGCTGTTGACACCTTTTAACGCATCCACAAAGAAGCTTGAAGATGTGCCTTCTGTTAAACTTGTAAAAAACAGACCAATTGTAAATGATTTTTGTGATACTAGGCCTCTCGCATGGACATTCGGTGAATAATTCAGCTGTTTTGCAATCGACAAAATCTTTTGTTTTGTCTTCTCTTTAATAAAAGGACTGTTATTCAAAGCCCTTGATACCGTGGTATGAGAGACGTTTGCCAATTTTGCTATGTCTTTAATTGTGACTGTCATGCTATTCCGCCTTTTATGATTTTTTACCATCTTATCATAAAACCGCTTTCATTTTCTTCATGTCATTTTGTTTGGGTGGTGCTTGAGCTGATTTGCCCGGTCAAATTTGAAATACTGCCTGGCATTTTCATAGCTGATTCTTTTCACGATTCCCCCTAACAGCTCAAGATCATAAGGGGCTTCTCCTTTTTCTACCCAATCTCCAATGATATCGCAAAGCAGTCTTCGAAAATATTCATGCCTTGTATACGACAAAAAGCTTCGTGAATCTGTCAGCATCCCAATGAAACGGCTGATCAGCCCAATACTGGATAGAGCCATCATCTGCTCTGTCATCCCTTGTTTCGTATCATTAAACCACCAAGCTGTGCCGTGCTGGATCTTCCCAGGTGTCGTTCCGTCTTGAAAGCTTCCAGCCAATGTGGAAATCACAACATTGTCCCGAGGATTCAAGGAATAGAGAATGGTTTTTGGCAGTGCCTGTTCTTGATCTAAACGGTCTAATATTCTGCAAAGCGGCTTGGCAATGTCTTCATCATTCATCGCATCATACCCTGTATCTGGCCCAAGCCGCTCAAACATTTTCGTATTGTTGTTCCTAAGCGCATTGATATGAAGCTGCATCGCCCAGCCCCGCTCATAGTAAGCCTGACCAAGCTTAATGAATGTTTGTGTTTTAAATTTAACCTTCTCTTTTTCCGTCAATGAATGCCCCGACATTTTTTTATGAAAGATGGCTTCCACTTCTTCTTCCGTCGTTTCTTCAAACGTCATTTCGTTAATGGCATGATCTGAGATCAGGCAGCCCTGTTCATGGAAAAAATCAATTCTTGCGAGGAGTGCTTTCAAAAAGTCTTGATAGGATTGGATTGGAGTAGATGAAGCCTTTGCCAGTTCGTGAACATACGATGTAAATAGGTGATTCGTTATATCGAGTGCCTTATCAGGCCGAAATCCGGGCAGTACTTGCACAGTGAATCCTTCTTCCCGCAGTTTTTGATGATAGCAAAGCGAATCGACTGGATCATCTGTTGTCACGACTGTTTCAACGTTCGATTTCACAATGAAGTCTCTTGCACCAAAACCCTCTCCTTGCAGCTTTTCATTTACTTTTTGCCAGATGATGTTTGCGGTTTTTTCGTTTAAAAGTTCTTCAACTCCAAAATATCGTCTCAGCTCTAAATGAGTCCAGTGATAGAGCGGGTTTCCAATGGTCATGGGAACGGTCTTCGCCCACGCCAGAAATTTCTCATAGTCTGAGGCATCCCCTGTGACGTGCGATTCGGGTATGCCATTTGCTCTCATGGCACGCCATTTGTAATGATCTCCGTAAAGCCATGCTTCGGTGATATTATGAAAGGTTTTATTTTCATAGATTTCTTTGGGGCTTAAATGACAATGGTAATCTATAATTGGAAGGTCCTTTGCAAATTCATGGTATAGCTGTTCCGCCGTTTGACTGTTGAGTAAAAACTGATCATCTAAAAAAGCTTTCATCAAACTCCCCCATCTCTCTTATAGATAAAAATAATTTGTTCACGTTAACAATTTTATTGTAATCGTTTACAAAATTGATTTCAATCCTAAAACAGGAAAAAACGATCTCCTTTAGAAAAGAAAATCGTTTTTTGGCTATTTTACAGGTGATGATTTTTTTAGGATAATCGCAATAGTTGTTCCAGTGCCTAGTTCACTTTCAACTTGAATATCACCGTCATGCAGCAAGACGAGCTCTTTTGCTATCGCAAGCCCGAGACCTGTTCCGTTCGTTGGATCGTTTGTATTTGTCCCTCTGTAATAGCGGTTAAACAGGTGATCCACCGTTTCCTGTGCCATTCCGCGGCCATTGTCTTTCATTTCGATTCGAACTTCTTCATCTGTTTCAGATAAAACAGCTGTAATATGTGTGCCTTTTTCGTTATGCTTCACTGCATTCGCCAGCAGGTTCTCAATCACTCGTCTGAACCAAGCTTTATCGATCTCAAATATGACACCATCTGTTTGATCTTCAAAGGAGGATGGATAATCCTCAGATGAGGAGCTTCTTGAAAACTCGTCCATAATGGAAGTTAAAAATTCACTGAGTTCAACCGGTTTCCGATTAATAGGCAGGGCACCATTCTTCAATCGGTACGTGAGATTTAAATCCTCAATCAGTGTCGACATGTATTCTGATTTCTCACGAATCACCTGTCCCATTTCCATGACTTCTTCTTTGGACCATTGATATTGATCGGATTCAAGCATGAGTCCATAGCCATAAATCGTACTTAGAGGCGTTTTCAAATCATGAGACAATCCTGCAATCCATTCTTCCCTTGTGGTTTGAATTTTTCTTCGGTTTGCTTCATTCTCTTTTAATGTAAGCGTGAGCTGATCCATTGTTTTTAGGATATCCTCAAATAATCGGTATTCCCGCTTAATACGGCCTTTTTTATTTTTGCTGACTGGAATTCCCTTTCTATTTGTTGGTTCCTGCAATTTATTTTTTGATAAGAAAATCAGCCAGCGAATAATGTGATAAATTGGCAGCCCATAACGATACGAATACCATAATGTCATGACAATAATAATAGTGAGTGCAAGACCTGCAATTAAGATGGTTGTATATTGATTTAAAGCGTCTCTCTCTTTATCATAAAGCTCGTCCGGGCTGTATACTTTATTTGGTACCGAAACAATAATATACAGGTTTTTATTCACTTTCATATAAGACAGATCACTTCTAAACTCCCAAGGCTTCGATTGATACTTGAGCAGTTCAACATCTGTTACGTTATGTTTCAAATCGGTGTTGGCTCGAATGCCTTTTAAATATTTTCCTTCGTCATTGAACAAATGAACTGATCCATTCATTCTCTTCAAGAATTCTTTCGTTTCAGCCGAATATTGAGATAATGCAGCCAAATTTTTCTCATGCTGTTTCAGATAATTGGCTACCTTTGTGCTGTTCGTTTTGAACCCATATAACACAGTAAAACTTTCTTGATCAATCTCAATTGGCCAGAAGTACATCTTGTAATCTTTAAATTGTCTTTTTTCAAAGATCTTGATCATTTCATCCTTTTGATAAGACGTTGGAATTGATTTAGGACGGTGATAGCTATAAACGGTATTCTTCTTTGAATCAATCACTTGCAGCCAGCCGTCTCTTTTTTTTACTGCTTGCTTGAGCTGATCGTCGGCTTCCATTTTTCCATCCTCGTTAAAATAAAGCCAGCTCATGAGTGTATCTCCATCAGCTTTTGTTAAACCAGTTTCGGTCATGTTCTCATAGTATTTATTTAAATATAAGTTCTCAGAGAACGTATTGCCGATCGTCAGAATGGCAATCACAATAAACATTTGTCCGACAAAGTGAAAGAAAAGTTTTGCTCGTAAATTCATAAATTATTGAAGGACCTTTGCAGGGTGCGGTATAAATTTATATCCCATACCACGGATCGTCACAATATATTCTGGCTGACTCGGATCTAATTCAATCTTTTCTCTCAGCTTTCGAATATGAACCATGACAGTGTTGTTATCACCATATGATGGGACGCCCCATACTTTCTCATAGATTTGATCTTTTGAGAGTACCACATTCGGATGGTCACAAAAGTACTTCAGCAAAGAAAGAAGCTGAGCAGAACATGCCGTCACCTCTCCTCTTACTTTCAATTCGGCTGCATGAGGATGATAGGAGAAATGGGCATAATGATATTGGCTTTGAGTGTCTTCTTGCTCCTCCTGTAAGGAGATATATGTTCGATTTAGGTGAGCCTTAATTCTAGCCACTAGCTCAAGCGGGTTAAATGGCTTCGTGATGTAATCATCTGCCCCCTGTGCAAAGCCCGTCAGTTTATCGACATCAGACGTTCTTGCAGTTAAATAGAAAATAGGCACTTTCGTTAACTTTCTGATTTCAGGCAGAACGTCAAAGCCAGACTTACCGGGCATCATTACATCTAGAAGTAAGAGGTGGATGTCCTCGTTTTTGACAATATCTAATGCTTCATCTGCATGGTAGGCTTTATAAATATGCTTGAATCCTTCTTTTTTTAATACGCGTTCAACCATTTTCACAATTGCTTCTTCGTCATCTGCAATCAATATTTTTGCTGTTTCCACGCATCTCTTTCCTTTCTAGCATGATCTCTAACCGTATATTACCATTGTCTAAAGTAAAAAAGTACCTCTTTTCTGCATAAAAGCGAAAAAATATCAACTGGAGAAAATGGCGGGACTAGGAAGTTTTAAACATGCAAAAAAACCCGGCAGCTGCACCGGGTTCCTATACATCTATTATCCATTCACAGCTTCTAGCTTTCGTTCATGATTCATTAAGTCATATGTTAAACAGATCGGCTTATTCGTTCTAGGATCAAGCACAATTTCTGCATCAATATGGAATACCCGACTGAGTACATCTTTGGTCATGACCTCATGAGGCGTACCATCTTTTATGACTTTCCCTTGATTGAGGGCAATCATGTAATGTGAAAAACGCGCCGCATGATTCAAATCATGGATGACCATCAACACAGTTCGGCCCTGCTCCCTATTTAAGCGTTCTAACAGCTGAAGAATCTCGAGCTGATGTGCAAGATCCAAATACGTCGTAGGTTCATCTAATAGGAGCAGCTCTGTTTCTTGGGCAAGTGCCATCGCAATCCATACACGCTGACGCTGTCCGCCGGAAAGTGCTTCAATTGGCCGATCATGAAAAGCAATCATTCCCGTTTCCTCAAGTGCCCACCTAATGATTCGTTTATCTTCATTTGATAAGCGACCAAACCCATTTTGATGCGGGAAACGTCCATATGACACGAGCTCATACACTGTCAATCCACTTGGTGCTTCGGGCGTTTGCGGTAAGATCGCCATTTGTTTTGAAATTTCTTTTGTCGGCGTCTCATGGATAGCCTTGCCATTTAAGTAAACAGCTCCTCGATTGGATTTCATAATACGAGACATCGTTTTTAAAATGGTTGATTTCCCGCAGCCATTCGGTCCAATCAGTGTTGTCACCTTGCCTTTTGGGATACTGACATTCAAATCTTCTACAATCAAACGGTCTTGATAACCGATACAAAGCTTTTCTGTTTCGAGTGATTTCATATGTTGTCTCTCCTTCCTCATTAGTTCGATTTCATCAATAAGTAAATGAAGTAAGGTGCACCTAAAGCAGAAACGACAAGGCCAACTGGCACTTCTGATGGTGCAAGGATGACGCGGCCAATTGTATCTGCCAGTAATAATAACAGCGCGCCAATCAGCGCGGAGGCCGGTATCATTCCTTGATGCTTTGGCCCAACAAGCTTTCTAGCCAAGTGCGGTGCGGCTAATCCTAGGAAAGAGATACTTCCTGCAACAGCAACACTCGCACCTGCTAATGCAACGGCAATCAGCATGAGAAGGCTTCTTTCTTTATGAACAGAAATGCCCAATCCATAGGACAGCTGATCACCTAAATTCATAATGTTTAAGTAGCGTGATCTGACAAGCGCTAATATAAGGAAAATCAGCATCCATGGCAGAACAGATAAGACGTACGTCCAGCTCGAGCCATAAATGCTTCCAGATAACCACACGATGGCTTGGTTAAAATCATTTGGGCTCATTTTCAACTGGATGACCACAATTGCTGCTGAAAACGCAGCATTCACACCAATACCAGTTAAAATCAATCGAACAGGTGTGATGCCTTTTTTCCACGCTAACACATAGATGAGAAATGCAGCAAAGCCTGCACCTACGAACGCGAAAAGCGGCAGTACAAAAATCGTAAAATCACCTAAATTTGTCATCGTGCCTTGAAATGCAAAGATAAATAGCACAACGGCAAAACCAGCACCGGCATTGACACCGAGAATACCTGGGTCAGCTAAACCATTTTGAGAAACACCTTGCCAAATCGCTCCTGATACAGCGATAGAAGCGCCGACAAGTAAAGCGATGACCATTCTTGGAAGCCTGAACTCGAATAATACGAGTTCATCCATTTCACTTCCGAATCCAAAAAGTGTTTTCAATGTATCCATCGGAGAGATTCGAATTTCTCCGGTATTTAAACTAATGAGAAACACAGCTACGATCGCGAAAAAGATCATGAGCATCGTTCGTTGATATTTCTTTTTCTTTGCTTGCTGCACCATTTCCATTTAAATCCCGCTCCTTTCACGTCTAGCTAAGTATAAGAAGAAAGGAACGCCTATAATCGCTGTAATGGCACCGACTGGCGTTTCAAACGGAGCGTTGACCAGTCTTGCAGCAATGTCTGCATAAATTAACAAAGTGGCCCCTAAAATAGCGGAGCATGGGATAATCCAGCGATAGTCCACTCCGACCAAGAATCGAGTGACATGAGGGATCACAAGCCCAATAAAACCAATAGAGCCTGCTACCGACACGGCAGCACCCGTTAAAAGAATAACAACCAATATACCAAGCACCTTGACCGTTTTTGTATACTGTCCAAGTCCTTTCGCCAGTTCTTCACCTAAGCTCAAAACCGTGATCGAACGGGCAAGGATCATTGCAATAATTAGTCCTGCAATGGCAACTGGAATGATGATATGAATATTGCTCCAATTCACCCCTGCCACTCCGCCAGCATACCAAAAGCTCATATCTTGAGCGACGTCAAAACGGATGGCAATGGCTGAGGATACGGAGCTCAAAAGTGCTCCAACCGCTGTACCAGCTAGTGCGAGCTTTACAGGGGTCAGCCCCCCTTTTGACATAGTACCTACACCAAATACAATAGAGGCACCGAGTGCGGCTCCAACAAATGACCAAAGAATTAATGTAAAAGAAGATTGGCCAGGGAAAAATGCTAATGCAATGGCAATCGCAAATGCGGAGCCATTTGTCACACCCATAATCTCAGGTGACGCAAGCGCGTTTCTTGTCATTCCTTGCATAATGGCACCTGATACGGCTAAAAAGGCACCGACGAGGGCAGCTCCAACTGTACGCGGCAGCCTCAATTCCCGAATGATTTGATGTGAAGTTTGATGTGGATCAAAATGAAAAACGGCTTCCCATACAGTCTGTAGATGAATGTTTGCCGCTCCTAATGATACTGATAAAAAAAGACCAAATGCTAAAGCGATCATTCCTATGATGATAACAGCTGCTGTTCCAAAAGGCTTCGTGACAATATCGATCGTATCATCGCTGGCTGGCAGCTGTTTATTCGATTGTGAGCCCAAAACCAGTCTCTTCCTTTCCGTTCATGTCTATTCTCTATTAGTGATAATGATTATCAATCTCGAAGTCTAGTATATCACTTTCTTTTCTTTTTGAAATCACTGTTCTGATAAATTTCTTTATTTTCGGCAAAAAACTGTGAGAATTTCATCATTTTTCTTTTGGTTCTAAATTAGCCGATGCATTTTTGTTCCTATCATGTTACGATAAAATTGAAAATGAGAATCATTATCAAGGAAAAGTGAATAGGAGAGAACTTTTGTGAAAAAACGAACTGGATTTCTTTTGATTTCTTTATCCATCCTTATGATCTTTACAGCCGCTTGCGGCAGCACTTCAAATAAACAATCTGCAGCGAAAAAGAATGACATGATTACATATCAGGATGCCAAAGGTGAAGTGAAGCTTCCGAAAAATCCGAAACGAATAGTGCTTCTTGCAGAAAGCTATTACGGGGACCTCGTCACACTCGGCAAGACGCCGATTGCTACAACATCGCCCATCTTTAAAAACCCTTTTTATAAAGGGAAAACAGATGGAGTGGAAAATCTCGGAAGGACCCCATCAGTTGAAAAGGTAGCCGCTTTGAAGCCAGATATGATTATTGCTTGGGGAGAAGACGAGAAGTTTGATCAATACAAAAAAATCGCCCCAACTGTAGCGGTTAAATACAACCAATATTCCTTCAAAGACCAGCTAAAAGAATTCGGTAAAATGACAGGTACATCAAAAAAAGCAACAGAATGGATCACGAAATGGGATACTAAAATTGCTGAGGTGAAACCAAAGGTAACAAAAGCTGTCGGCAGCAAAACGGTTTCGATCGTATCGCCATTTGATAAAGGTATTTATATCTTTGGAAACACCTTTGGCCGCGGGGGCGAAATCATTTATGACGAGCTGAAATTAAAAGCACCGAAAGCCGTCAAAAAAGAAGCGATCGACAGCGGTGTCGGCTATGCAAGCATTTCTCTTGAGAAGCTGCCAGAATTCGCTGGCGACTATATTTTCACAGGTCCATGGAGCGGCTCAAAAAGTAATGGTGACCAAGTATATCAAAGCAGCATTTGGACATCACTTCCTGCCGTCAAAAATAAACGTGTATTTGAAATAGATCCCGTCGGTTACTTTTTTAATGACCCAGTGTCACTAGAAGGTCAGCTAGAGTTCATTGTGGACCGATTGACATCTGCATCATAAAAAAACGTTTCTCCAGAGATGGAGAAACGTCTTCCTTATCTTATACCGTTTCTTTGGCAAATCCTTTTGACATAAGTGGATAAAGCAAAATACCCACTAAGAATAGACCGATTCCAAGACCAAAAGTTTTCAAGTCGGCTGTTCCTGAAATAATGACCCAAGCTGAATATCCCATCGCAACAAGTGCAATGATACCGTCTCTTGTTCGATTTCCTTTTTGAAGCTCATATGTGTCACCTTGCATGATGACCTTAAAGCTGTAGATGGAAGACACAATATACGGAATAAGATACGCAAGTGTCGCTGATGTGGTTAAAAAAGTAAAAGCTTCATTAATCGTACGTGACATCACAGAGAAGATAAACAGCTGTGACATAATATTTGTAACAGTCAAAGCGAAAGCAGGGCTTCCTTTTTTGTTTGTTTTTGCAAATACTGCTGGAAAATCACCAGCCTTTGCTGCTTGATACGGTACTTCTGAACCAAGTAAAATCCAGCCAAGCATCGAACCAAACAAACAAATAATCGCCAGCAGTGCCATGACAATTCCGCCAGCTGGCCCAATAATAAGCTGAAGCACATCCACGAATGGTTTGTCAGAGCCTTGCAATTGATCATGCGGCAGAACGCCCATTGTAATCAATGTGATAATCATGTAGATCGAAAGTGCGATTAAAAGACCTGTAATCGTCGCACGTTTCACATCACGCTGTGAGGATGCTCTTCCTGATAAAATGACAGCTGATTCAATCCCAATAAATGCCCATAGTGTGGAAATAGCCGCATGATGAATTTGGCCACCAAGTCCGAGAACTCCTTCTCCGCCTGTTTCAACTGGGAAGTAATAATGTTCAAATAATGCCGTTTGAAATGCAAATAATCCCGCCACAATAAAAAGGACGAATCCAAGCACCTTCGAAAAGGTCGTAATAAAATTCAATTTACTTGCAGCACTTAAGCTAGTGATTAAAATGGTATGTGTTCCCCATAGAAGAAGGGTACATACGATAAACGTCATGAGCTGGCCAAGTGTGACCGCTTCTTTTCCAAAGGTAAAAACTTCAGTCTTCACGGTGAGAATAGGGAAAAAAGTCGTTAAATAACCAGCAAGGCTTGTAATAATTGCGACATTACTAATCCAGCTTGCCACCCAATATCCCCAAACCATTGTAAAACCGGCCGCTTTCCCTTTTTTCGGATCTTTAAAAAGCGCCCTTGCATAACTTTGTGGTCCAGCCGTCAGCTGCGGCTTATGAATGGACAAATGCCCAAATACAAGCGCAATCATCAGCACACCGCCGCCTGTGACAAGCCATGCCATCGTCACACCTAAAGGACTGGCGTGCTGGGCAAGCGTACTTGGCAGCATAAAGATGCCTGAACCTACCATATTTCCGACGACAAAAGCCGTCAATAACCAAAAACCCCATTTTTTTGTCTGTTCCATTTCCGTACCTCCGTTTTATTCACTTTGGACCAGACCCGGCAGTATCTTCATTGATATATTTGTGAAGCAATGACTTGCATTCTTTATGTTCATCATGGATTACTTATTCACAGCATACCCTTATTTTTGTTACTCAGAACATAAAAAAAAGCCTGAACAAAAGTCCATGCTTTTCAAAACATACACCTTGATCTCCGGATAGCCCTCCACGCTTCAAAGACGTGGCAGTCCTGCATTTATTCAATGCAGACCCAGCATAAAGAAAGTTGGAGCTCTCTTTACACTTCGGCGCTGATGCCTTTTTTCTCATGATCTACGATTCCATCTCTCCTATGAGTGACTCATCATCCGCGCAACCTCTACCTCACTGAGACATAGCGTGAGGATTTCTATTCATTTTTACTACACGAAGGTTATCAAACATTCTCACATCTGTCAAAGGGAAAAACATAGAAAAAAGGCAGAGAACGGTTTCTCTGCCCTTTACCTGCTTATTGTTGGTTGTTTTTCTTCTTTTGTACAGCTTCCTGAAGCGGATCGCCTGCTAGCTCTTTACTTGCTTCCTCTAACAGCTGATCTACCTGCTGATGGTTTTTCTCACTTTTCGCCTTTTTATCCTTTTGGAAAAATGACATCGCTGTTTCCTCCCTTTTCATATAATGCGGTTGCCTGTTTAATTTGCGCTACAGCGCTCAGCATTATACAAGGGAAGAGGCTCAATCATCATGAAAGGTCTGTCTCATTTTTTGCAAGTACGACAGAAAGGTTTTTAAATCATCCTTTGTGAAGTCTGACATCATATGCTGAATCACTTTTCCGAAAAGACGTGTATGCTTTTCATAAATCGCCATCCCTTTTTCCGTGACTTCTAAACGAACAAGTGATGAATCGTCCTTGTCCCGTTCTCTTTGAATATAACCCTGCTCACATAATTTATTGAGTGCAATAGAGGCTGCACCAGGGTTTAAAGAGAGTCTTTGCTTCAGCTCTTCGGCATGTGATACTTTGCCTTGTATCAAAATAGAAAGAGCATATATCTGCGGGGGCGTGATGTCTTTCTCTAACTCAAGTAACTTGCGGTTTAATTTACGGCTGACTTCATAATGTACAAGAACAATTTCTTTTAAAATGTCTGCATTACCCATCCGAATCGCATCCTTATCGTTAGTATCAACATGACTTCTCCCTTATTATAGAATGTTTTTCCATTCAGCCAACCATTTTGGCCTCTTTTTCTTTAGAAATAAGCCTTGCTGAATAAATCCACCCTTGATATAGTGAGTACTTGAACTAAAGATAGAACAGGAGTACGCATCATGACAGGAAAAACACACATCATGGGCGGAGTTGCCGCCTCTACAGCCGTTGCCTACTATTATGGATTCGACCCAGTGACGATGGCTGCTGCTGGATCAGTTGGTGCCCTGATCCCTGATCTTTGCCATACAAAAAGTAAAATCGGCAGAAAATTCCCGCTGCTCTCGGCACTGATCAGCAGTGTATTCGGTCATCGCACGTTTACACACAGTTTATTATTTTTGCTGATCATTTATTTTCTAGCGACAACATACATTCCAAATGACAGCCTAAGTATCGGTTTACTAGTCGGGATGGCAAGTCATCTGATCCTGGATGCAGGAACTGTGAACGGGATTAAATTTTTATTTCCAGCTTCCATTAAAGTGCGTCTTCCCTTCTATGTCAAAACAGGCAGCACAGGAGAACAAGTCGTACTAGCTGCTCTTACCGTCGTTACCTGCTATTACATCGCCGTCATCTGCGGCATATCCATCCCATTCTAATGAATCAAAAAGAGTTTTTCCGAAAAACACAGGATATGAATTGATCATTCCTCATTTTTTTAGTAGGTTTAAGATAAGTGTTTTTACCTTGCAGCTGAATACAGAATGGTGAGGAGCTACATAAATGAAAGCGTTCTTCAAAAATCACTGGTTTTTAGTGTATTCCATCCTCTTCATGTGGATGAAAACATACATTATATATCAATTCGGATTTCACATACGAACGGCCAATCTGTTTCATGAATGGCTGCTTTTAATCAATCCACTTAGCTTTTTGCTCCCTTTGTTTGGGATAGCTCTTTTTTTAAATGAAACGAAGCAAAAGGTTTTTTTATTGACCGCAAATTTTATTTTGACGGCGATTCTTATAGCGAATACGATCTTTTATGGATTTTATATTGATTTCATTACGATCCCTGTATTATTCCAAGCGAAAAACATGGGGGATATGGGCAGCAGTATGACAGAATTGTTCCACCCGCTGTTTTTGCTGATGCTCATTGATTTCGTAGTACTGGCATGGCTGTTAAAGCGTAAACCTTTAGCTCCAAAAGCCTCCTTCAAGACGATCAAAACATATTATGCCGTGTGCTGCAGCTTTCTATTGTTTCATGTCAGTTCAGCCATGATGGATCACCCTCGTTTTCTGACAAGCTCTTATGATCGAGAAGTGATTGTACGAAACCTTGGGCTGTTCCAGTTCCACCTGTATGACGGCGCTGCCCAAACAGCGCGAATTGGACAAAAAGCCTTTGCAGATGAAGATACACTTTCAACCGTAGCAAACTACACAAAGGCTGATTACAGTGCACCAAACGAAGAGTACTTTGGACTTGCTAAAGGCAAGAACGTTGTGTTCATTTCACTCGAATCAACCCAGCAATTTGTCGTTGATCAAAAGGTGAATGGACAATACATCACTCCCTTTTTAAATCAACTTGCTAAAAAGAGTTTTTATTTTGATGAATTTTATCAGCAGACTGAGCAAGGAAAGACGTCGGATTCAGAGTTTATTGTCGCAAATTCCCTCTATCCATCTAGCAGCGGCGCTGTCTTTTTCACAGCGAGTGACAACGAATACGACACGTTATACAAGCAGCTGAAAAAAAAGAACTATCAATCCGTCCAATTTCATGCGAATAATAAAACGTTTTGGAATCGTGATGTGATGTATGAATCGTTTGGGATTGACCGCTTTTATGATGTCGATTCGTATCAAGTCAATGAACAGAATTCAACTGGCTGGGGCTTAAAGGATATCGACTTCTTTAACCAATCCATTGATTATTTAAAAAAGTTGAAGGCACCTTATTACAGCACATTCATTACCTTGACCAATCACTTTCCATTTGAAATCGATCCAAACGATCAATTGATTGATGAATATGATTCGTCCAGCGACATTTTAAACCGCTATGTGACGACCGTCCGCTATCAGGATGAAGCCATTAAGACATTTTTTGACCGTATGAAAGAAGAAGGACTGTATGACAATACAATGTTTGTTCTCATGGGGGATCACTATGGCATATCCGAGGCACATCATCAGGCAATGGCAGAGCTGCTCAATAAAGATGAAATCACACCGTTTGATGCTGTGAAATTGCAGCGGGTTCCCTTTTTGATTTACATTCCGGGAGTCACAGACCAAGCACCGCAGACAATTTCTGAAACAGCTGGGCAAATCGACGTGAAGCCTACACTCCTGCACTTACTCGGTATTGAAACGAAGGATGCCATTCAATTTGGCAATGACTTATTTTCAAACGAACGGACGCCTTTTGCTGTTTTGAGAAACGGGAACTTTATTACAGATGATTATCTCTATACAAAGAACACCTGCTATGATCAAAAAACAAAAGAACCTGTTGAACAGGATGAGGTGTGTCAGCCTTATATCGAAAAAGCCAATAAAGAGCTTTCCTTATCAGACAAAGTAATCAATGGAAATTTGCTCCGTTTTTATCAGCATTAAAAGTCGCCTTCTGGCGGCTTTTCTTTTCTCTTTTTACTGAAAGCCTATGAATGGTCAAATAAGTTTGCTTATAATAAAGGATACAGATGATATTGAATAATAAGAGGTGTGAACATGAAGTATGCGTTCTTCGCCTTCATCGCCATCTGTTTGCTCCTGAGCGGGTGTCAAACAGAGATGAAGTCATCGGATACAACCAAAAAAACTGAGCTTGTCATTTCAGCTGCGGCAAGTCTTCAGGATGCACTAAAGGAAATTGAATCTATTTATAATGATGAGCATCCGAATGTGACATTAACAAATAATTTCGGGTCATCCGGCGCATTAAAGCAGCAAATTGCGCAAGGGGCAAAGGCCGATCTCTTTTTCTCAGCAGCTGAAGCGCCCTTTGATGAGCTTGTGAAATCTGGAGACATCGATCAACATTTTATCAAGGATGCTATCCAAAATGAGCTTGTACTCATTGTGCCAAAAGATCACTCTTCCTCTATTAAAAGCTTTCAAGACGTCCAGCACATAAAAGGAAAGGTTGCTCTTGGCACACCTGAATCCGTTCCTGCTGGTACATACGGCAAAGAGATTTTCACAAAGCTGAACATCTGGGATCAAGTGAAAAAGAACACTGTGTACGGCAAGGATGTGCGGCAGGTTTTAAGCTACGTAGAAACAGGAAATGTGGAAGCAGGTGTTGTGTATAAGACAGATGCCCTCGTTTCCAAAAAAGTAAAGATTGCAGCTGAAGCCAATCAGGACATGCATTCCCCGATCATTTACCCAGTAGGGATCGTAAAAGGGACAGAACATTTAGAGGAAGCCAAGTCCTTTTTTCAATTTCTACAATCAAAAGCAGCCAAATCCATTTTTAAAAAGTACGGCTTTCAAGTGACATAATGCCCATGCTCACTGAAGAATTCCTTTCTCCCATCTGGCTGTCCGTGCAAGTTGCCGTTGTGAGCGGGCTGCTGGCAACAGTTTTTGGTACAATGATTGGCTATTGGATGACGCGAACTTCATTTAAGGGGAAAATGATCGTAGAAACGCTTTTGATGATGCCGCTTGTCCTTCCGCCAACAGTTGTAGGGTTTTTATTGCTCGTCATATTCGGAAGGCATAGCTTGATCGGAGACGTGATTGAATGGATCTTCCACCAGCCGGTCATTTTTACATGGTGGGCGGCAGTTATTGCATCGACGGTTGTGGCATTCCCGCTTATGTATCAATCTGCAAAAGCTGGATTTTCTACGATTGAGTCAGATATTGAAGGGGCTGCAAAAGTAGATGGTGCTCATTCATTCCAAGTCTTTGCCTATATTACAGTACCACTTGCCCTGCCTTCTCTATTGTCAGGCAGCGTCCTCAGCTTTACTAGAGCCCTTGGAGAATTCGGGGCGACCTTAATGTTTGCCGGCAACATCCCAGGAAAAACGCAAACACTCCCAACTGCAATCTATGTGGCAATTGATTCTGGACGAATGGAGCTTGCTTGGGCTTGGACGATTTGTATTGTGATCCTATCTTTTATCATGCTCTTGGCTGTGCGCCGAAGCAGTACGTAAAAAATCCTCTTTCTCATATAAGAAAGAGGATTTTATTATTTATTCAAACCCAACCGTCATCGTCTCTGGATTTGAGCCGACGCGTTCGTTATTGTTTAATGCATCGATTTTTTCCATGTCTTCTTTGGAAAGCTCGAAGTCAAAGATGTCTGCATTTTGTTTAATGCGTTCTTCATTGATTGATTTTGGAATTGTCACGACACCGCTTTGCAGATCCCAGCGCAAGATGACTTGAGCAACAGATTTGTTGTAGCGTGCAGCAATGTCTTTCAATACGTCATGATCTAATAGCTTCCCTTGCATCAGCGGAGACCATGCCTCAATCTGAATGCCTTTTTCCTTTGCATATTGACGCAGTTCAACAAGTGTCAGTTTCGGATGAAATTCCACTTGGTTCACAGCTGGAACAACCTCAGCATCTTTTAACAGCTCTTCTAAATGCTGAATGTAGAAGTTGCTGACTCCAATGGCTCTGACTTTCCCATCTTTATAAAGCTTCTCAAGTGCGCGCCATGTGTCTTTAAATGTATCTGCATTTGGTCCAGGCCAATGAATCAAATAGAGGTCTAAGTAATCAAGACCTAATCGGTTTAAGCTTGCGTCAAACGCTTCAAGCGCTTTTTCATAACCTTGATCTGTGTTCCATACTTTAGATGTGATAAATAAGTCTTCTCGTTTCACGCCAGATTCTTTAATCGCTTTTCCTACGCCTGTCTCATTTTTATAAACAGCTGCCGTATCAATGCTGCGATATCCGTTTCGTATGGCTGCTTTTACGGCATCTACCACTTGATTGCCGTCCTCCACTTTGAATACACCTAAACCAAACCAAGGCATTTCGACTCCGTTATTCAATGTTACGGTATCATTCAAGCTTTTGACCATTTTAACAACCACCTTTTTTATAGATTCCATCTCTTTCATTATCTCATGTTGTGCTTCAAAACTCTATTATCAGGCGTTTCTCTTGGCTTCGTTGGCTAAGAGCAGCGCACCTGTCATGCCAGCCTTGTCCTCAAGCCCGGGGGAGACAATGTATGTATCAAGCGGCGGCAGATCCACATAATCATTGACATAAGCATCCAGCTTCTCTCGAATGAGTGGGAATAGCTGCTTTTGCTTCATGACGCCTCCGCCCATGATGATGCGCTCTGGGCTTAAAATGAGTGAGTACTGCATCAGCGCCTGCGCTAAATAATCCGCTTCAAGTGCCCAAACCGCTTCTTCCTGCGTAAGCTCTTTGGCGGGTTTTCCCCACCTTTTCTCAATCGCTGGTCCAGCTGCCAGCCCTTCTAAGCAATTTCCATGTGCCGGACAGACACCTGCAAACGGATCTGATTCATCCTGTCTGATAAGGATATGTCCCATCTCAGGATGTGAATGGCCGTGTAGAAGCTCATTTTTCACAACAGCTCCCGCACCAATGCCTGTACCGACCGTGATATACAAACAGCTGCTTAGCCCTTTGGCTGCCCCTTTTGTTAATTCACCTAGTGCTGCGGCATTGACATCTGTTGTAAAGGATACTGGGACACCTAATTGCTTCTCAAGCTCAGGAATGAACGGGTAATGCTTCCACTCCACTTTCGGCGTGTTCATAATATAACCGTATGAAGGATCATCCTTTTGAACACAAATGGGTCCAAAGGAGCCAATCCCTAATGCTGCAATGTCATGCTGCTTAAAAAATGGAATAAGCTGCTGTATTGTTTTCTCTGGGTGCTCTGTCGGAATCGTCATTTCCTCTAAGATGTCTCCATGCTCATTGCCGATTGCACAACAAAATTTTGTGCCCCCAGCTTCAATCGCTCCATAATAGGCCATCATTGATCTCCCCCTGCTCGTTCTCTTTCTTCATCATAAAACATGGGGGAGAAGATGACAACATCACGTATTGGTGAGCAGAACAGCTTCCATGTCATTGATATACTCCCTTAAATGATGGGCAATATCACGGTTGATCTCACCATCTTCATATAAGGTTTGAATTTCATTTCGAATCGACTGTACAGCTTGGAAGTTAAGCTCTTTTTTCTTTCGGTCAAATGAACGGTCTTTTTGCTGGAAGAAGCTTGGACCGTGTTCACAGCGGTAAATCACTTGGTTGTAAAAACCAATCACTTGGTGGCACGTTTGCTGGTTTTCATCTGTCATATGCTGTTTGATCGAGTCTACCGCAGCCTCAGCCGTTTTCTTACGGATTTGTTTGTACGCGTCCTCTTTTTCTAAAATACCGCTTGAAATGTGCTGATTCGGCCGCCATAATTGCAGCCATTGAAGCAAGCGGAGAAACTTCACCTTTGAAAAACGGATTTTGAAGGAGTTTGAATACAGCATTTCCAGCTCATGAAATCTCTCTTGCAGCTCATAGGCTTCTTCCTTGTCAATTTTCTCTTCATCGATTAATTGTTGAAGTTTCATCTGTTCTGCTTTGATGCCGTGCAGTCTGATTTTTCGCTCTTGTTTTCTCATCCCGAATTGGTATGGTTCACGCTGGATATTTCTCAGCTTCATTCGGTAATCATTGATGAGTGCAAGGGATACTTCCCTGTTGTCCTCATTCATCCCTTCTTTTAACGTTTTAATCGCGCTTCTCAGCAGCTTCCGTTTCGCATGCTGAATCTTTGTATCCAAGTCCACGTCGACTTGTTTGTCTTTTTTCTCAGATAAAAGAGGCAGTAACACACTGGCTAAAATGAGTGTACATAAGATGACGCCTGCTGCGAGGAAGATAATCAAATGCCGCTCTGGAAATGGTGATCCGTCCGCGAGCGTAAATGGGATAGAGAAGGCACCGGCTAATGTCACAGCCCCGCGGACACCAGAGAATGTCATGAGCATCGAGGCGCGAAACTTCGGCTTTTTCACATTTTGCTTTTTTGTTGCACTCCATTTTCCTGCCCAGAACAGCCATACCCATAAGAACCGCAGCACCATGAGACATAGCGTAATAATTAAGATGTAGCCAATCACCTGCATGTTGTTAAAGGATTCATCTTGGAAAATGACTGTAGAAACATCCGGAATCTGCAATCCAAGTAAAACGAAAACAAGTCCGTTTAAAATAAATAAAATAATATTCCATGTGTTTGATGAAGCAATTTGCAGTTTGGCTAAATTCGCTTCCATTCGGTCTTGCTCAATGGCATGTGTCACACCGCCAGCCACAACGGCTAAAATTCCAGATACACCGATTTCTTCCGCTGCTAAATAAATCACAAATGGTGTAAGGATTTGCAGGATGATATGCATTGTGACATCGTCCATTCCTAAACGGCGGAGAAAATAGCGAAAACGAATGATAAAAAAGGATAGAATAAATCCAGTCAATAACCCGCCTGCTGCAATCAGTACAAAACTAAAGGATGCCTGAGCAATTGAAAATGCTCCCGTCACCGTTGCAGCAATGGCAAATTTAAAGGCGACAAGTCCTGATGCATCGTTCATCAGCCCTTCACCTTCCAGCAGTCTCATGATGCCCTTTGGCATATTCACACGGCTGGATAAAGCACTTACTGCCACCACATCTGTCGGTGATAAAATTGCTGCAAGCGCAAATGCGGCTGGAAGCGGTATGCTTGGAATCATCCAATGAATGGTATATCCCGCTACAATGACGGTCGCAAACACTAGACCAAGCGCTAAAAGAAGAATCGGTGCTCTTAATTTCCATAGCTCATCCCTTGGGGTACGCTTCCCGTCATTAAATAACAGCGGCGCAATAAATAGAACGAAGAAAAGTTCAGGATTTAAAGAAATATGTAAACCTGAAGGAAAAGCTGCCACCAATATTCCTAAGCCCACTTGAATTAACGGAACGGGAATAAAGGGGACAAAACGATTGATAATATTAGATACTGCAATGAGTGCCAGTAGTACGAGCACTGCCAAAAAAATCTCCACTAGTACATGTCCCTCCTATGTATATTTTTCGTCAAGTTTTGCTTACATGCAAAGATGTGTTCATTTCATCCATCCATCCGCTCAGAAGTGCTTTTTTAGTATTCCGCAAAAAGTGAAACCAACACATAACAATCCATCTAGGCAAAAAAAGGCTGAATCCAGATATTCAGCCAGCTGACAAAATTTTCATCATATGTATTGTTCAAATGATGAACAAAAGACCCTGCTTTTATTTTACACGAAAACTCCATCATCTGCTGATATTCAGCTCTTATTAAACACAAAAAAAGAGCGGAATCGCCCTTTTTTCGTTTTACCCTTTATTTAAAAAATAAGACCTGGCGGGAAGGCGCCATTTGAATAAGTAGGAACAAACCCTGCATACGACGAGGATGACAAACAGCAGATATAAAGCAAGCTCTCCTTGCGCTAAGCCGAGTCCGACGAATAAGCCGCCAAGGGCTGCCCATACGGCGTAAATCTCTGCTTTTAGCACAAGCGGCTTTCGTCCTGCTAATAAATCACGCACAATTCCGCCGCCGCTTCCAGTCAAAATGGCTGCCACAATAACTGCACTGAGCGGGAGTTCTCTTTGCACAGCAAATAATGCGCCTTGAATCGCAAACGCTGCTAAACCGATCGCATCCGAGAAATTCCCCCATGTGCTCCAGTGCTTGAGCAAAAGCTTTGGAAAAAGAAACACAATCGTAATGGATACAAGGGCAATCGTAAACATTTTGCCCTGTGACCATAAAGCAGACACCGGCAGACCAATTAATAGATTCCGAATCGCTCCACCGCCAAATGCTGTCACAATCCCTAAAATGTACACACCAAGAATATCGTACTCTTCCTCCATTGCCACAATCGCACCACTAATAGCGAATGCGACAATGCCAATGATACTTAAGACTTCCCATGCCATTTTCCGCTTATCTCCTTACCTTTATCTGATCATCTAACACTACTCCCTTAATGTATATCTGACACAGGTGAAAAGCAATACAAATTTTCTTTAAATTTTATCTTTTTGCAAAAATAAAAAATAGCCCGCTTATAAGCAGGCTATCTCTTTCAATCTTCTTTTGCATTTAACAGCAGCATACTAATGATGATGAGAATAAATGCAATAAGGGCTAGTAGTGGAATGGTGATAAAACCAAACCAGTTCAAATAATCAACGGAACAAGGAATACCGCTCAGGCAAGGGCGAATCGATGCAAAGCCAGGTATCTTTTGTTCCATATAATGATAGATAGAAAAACAAGCGCCAATTACAGCTAAAGGCAGAACGTAATATTTCACTTTCACATCGCCTCTGAATGTCGCAATTCCAAGTAAAAGCACAAGCGGGTACATGAAAATGCGCTGAAACCAGCACATATCGCATGGGATAAACTTCTTTACTTCACTTAAATACAGGCTGCTCATCGTCGCAACGATAGAAACGATCCAAGCACTGTATAAGTAAACAAGCTTATTCTTCATGATTTTTTCCCTTTGAGCTCTTGATCAATTAATTCTTTGATTTCATCATAGTCATAAAAGTTTTCAACTTGTTTATTGTTAATGAAAAGAGTTGGTGTTGCATTCACTTTATATTGGTTCACAAGCTGATCGTCTGTGTTCAGCTGCGGCTGATATGTTTTCTTTGATAGGTTATCTTTAAGCTTGTCCGTATCTATTTTTGTTGTCTTTTTCGCTAGCTCTGTCAGCTTAGCAGGCGTGACCCATTCTGCTTCACTATCTGGCTGTGCTTGATAGACAGCTTCATGAAATGCCCAAAAGTTTTTCGGATCTTCTTTCCACACTTCTTCAGAAGCTAGTGCTGCCAGCACTGCGCCATCTCCATGAACAGGAAGTGGCAAGTTAATAAACGAAAATGATACATCGCCTTTATCTATGTAGTCCGCTTTCAGTTTTGGGAAAATGTCTGTTTCAAATGATTTACATGATGGACATTTATAATCCCCAAACTCGACAATTTGTACGGCTGCGTTTTTATCTCCCATGACAGGCTGTCCTTTAATAGAAGGCTTACTGTCAACCGTTTGTGCTTCTTTGCTGTTGTTATTTCCAATGACGACGAATAATCCGATGAGAAGAGCTGCGATAATGGTTAAAATGACAGCAAATTTAATGGATGATGATTGATTATTTTTTTTACTCACATAAGCACCTACCTTATCTTTTTCATTCCTTCAAAAGAAAAAGGATAATAGCTTAGAATAATGCCATTATCCAACTTCTTCTATTTTAACAAGAGGGGATTCATTATGAAAGATGGTATTCATGAATTTTTCCTAACAATTTTATTTCATTACCCTCATGGCATTTAAAACAGCGAGTACAGTCACACCGACATCCGAGAAGACAGCTTCCCACATGGTCGCAATACCAAATGCTCCGAGTAATAGGAAAACCCCTTTAACCCCAAGAGCAAATGCAATGTTCTGCCATACAATTCTTCTTGTTCGTTTAGCGACAGCGATGGCTTCTGCTACTTTTGACGGCTGGTCTGTCATAATGACGATATCAGCCGCTTCTACCGCTGCATCTGAACCAAGTCCGCCCATCGCAATTCCTATGTCTGCTCTTGCTAATACCGGTGTATCATTAATGCCGTCCCCAACAAATAATAATTTTTCTTGAGGCGCTTTTTTCTGATCAATTTCTTCTAATTTCGTTACTTTATCCTGCGGTAATAATTCGGCATGTACTTCATCAATGCCAATTTGCTGGGCGACCGCTGTTCCAACTTGCTTGGCATCACCAGTCAGCATGACTGTTTGAATGCCAGATGCTTTTAGAGCTGAGACGGCTTCAATTGCATCATCCTTTAATTCATCTGCAATCAAGATCGATCCGGCAAACTCACCGTTAATGGCCATGTACACAACCGTTCCGCTTCGTTTTTCTTTTTCATATGAAATGCCTTCTCGTTCCATCAAGCGATGATTACCCGCTAACACTTGGGAACCACTGATGGTTGCTTTAATTCCATGTCCCGCAATATCTTCATATGCTTCGATCTTGCTTTCATCAAGCGGCGAACCATATGCCGCTTTAATTGATTCAGCAATCGGATGTGAGGAGTGGGCTTCTGCTAAAGCTGCAAAAGAAAGCAGCTCTTCTTCTGACCACTTATCGCTCGTTGTCACGATATTGGTCACTGTAAAGTTCCCTTTTGTGAGTGTGCCCGTCTTATCAAATACAGCATAGCTCACAGAGTTTAGTGCTTCTAGATAGTTACTGCCTTTTACAAGGATGCCTCGTTTAGAAGCTGCCCCAATTCCCCCGAAGAACCCTAATGGGATGGACACAACAAGCGCACAAGGACAAGAAATCACAAGGAAAACGAGTGCCCGGTAAACCCAGTCAGACAATTGAGCTGATGGAATGAGAAGCGGCGGCACAAAGGCAAGCAGCAATGCCAATACAACGACAGCCGGTGTATAGTATTTTGCAAACTTTGTGATAAAGTTTTCTGTCTGTGCTTTTCGGCTGCTCGCATTTTCAACCAAATCTAAAATTTTCGTCACTGCCGATTCGCTTAGCCCTTTTTGCACTTCAATTTCCAGAATACCGTTTTGATTCACAAATCCTGCAAGAACTTCTTTCCCTGCTTCTACATCCCGCGGCACAGACTCCCCTGTTAATGCAGAGGTATCCACGAGTGAAAAGCCTTCAATGACGAGACCATCAAGTGGAATTTTTTCGCCCGGTTTTACGACGATACGGTCACCGACTTTTACTTCTTCCGGCTTCACTTTTTTCGTTTCATTTCCTACTTTGAGATTCGCATATTCAGGGCGAATATTCATTAGTTCACTAATGGATCGTCTTGAACGATTCACTGCTGCTCCTTGGAACAGCTCTCCAATTTGGTAAAACAGCATCACTGCCAGTGCCTCTGGATATTGCTGAATGACAAAAGCGCCAGCTGTTGCAATGGTCATTAAGAAGTTTTCATCAAATACTTGGCCGCGCACGATATTTTTAAGCGCTTTAAAAACCACATCGCCGCCGACTAGTAAATACGCTGCGAAAAACATGATAAATTTCAGTAAGCCATCTTCTGGTATAAAATAAGCTGCTGTTCCAATGACTGCACCGCCAATTAATTTCAGCACAATCGCTTTTAAATTTTTTGTCCCATGATCGTGATCGTGGTGATGTCCTTCTTCTTTTGGTGAAACACTCACATGAGGTTCGATGGACTGAACCGTTTTTTCAATACGTTTTGACATCGTTTCTTGCTTATCTGCATGTGTGACAGTCAATGTCCCTGTCGCAAAATTAACGGAACAAGCTTCAACGCCATCCATTTTGCTGACACCTGTTTCAATTTTACGTGCACAGTTTCCACAATCAAGACCGCTTAATACGTATTCATCCTTCATTTTTTTCATGTTCTCACCTTTTTTCTATATGATAAGTAACGTTCCCTGGATCGATGAAACCTATTAAAAATCAAAAACTTTATATATGAGCATATATTCATATATTGGATTACCTTTATTATATGAGGAGTTCTTGTCTTCTGTCAATCATTTCTGAAGAAATAATTGGTTTTTTGTGTCCAATTCTGTCACACGGATTTTCAATAAACCAAGCTCATGTCCCCCGCCCCCCGCATAACATAAAAACGATCGTTTGCAGTTTTTCTCTTTACAAAAGAAGGACAGACGCTTAGAATAAAATAAAAGTTTCCCTAAGGAAACAAATTAGCATTAGAGAATCATTTCATCCTTTAGTCAAAATTATTTAATTTATGCATATATTTTTAGGAAGTGCAATGATGATTGAAAGGGGCCGCAAGAGATGTCAAATGCTTTAACAATCGACCGTCTTCATGTCTCATATCACGGACAGGATGCATTAGAGAATGTCTCTCTTTCCATACAGGAAGGCACAATGACAGGAATCATCGGTCCAAATGGTGCTGGTAAATCGACGTTACTCAAGGCATGTTTGGATCTCATTGAAAAAGACCAAGGGGATATTCGTTTTTTTGAACAGCCCTTTAAACAAGTCAGAAAACAGATCGCCTATGTACCGCAGAGAAATGATTTAGATTGGACGTTTCCGATTCATGTACTGGATACCGTACTACTTGGAACATATCCGAAGCTCGGACTAATCAAACGTCCAAAAAAAGAAGACCGGGCATATGCGTACCACTGTTTAGAAAAAGTCGGAATGAAGGACTTTGCCAAAAGACAAATCGGCGAGTTATCCGGCGGGCAGCAGCAGCGTGTCTTCCTTGCAAGGGCACTTGCGCAAAACGCACAGCTCTTCTGTTTGGATGAACCGTTTGTCGGGATCGATATGGCAAGTGAAGAAACGATGGTTCGCATTTTGAAGGAATTACGAGATGAAGGGAAAACCATTTTGGTTGTCCATCATGATTTGAGTAAGGCAGATGATTATTTCAGCCATCTTGTTCTGTTAAATAAAAAACTCATCAAAGCAGGGCCTGTACACGACATCCTTCGCCCAGAGATCATGCTGGAAGCATATGAAACACAGCTGCCATTCTTAAAATCAGCAGGAGGAGACGTGTAATGGAATTTTTAACCGGACTCTTTGAATATGCTTTTTTACAAAAAGCGCTATTTACATCCGTCATGGTAGGCATCATTTGCGGCGTTATCGGCTGCTTTATCATTTTACGCGGCATGGCCCTGATGGGAGACGCCATTTCTCACGCCGTACTGCCAGGGGTCGCCATCTCTTATATGCTTGGAATTAACTTTTTCTTCGGGGCTGTTTTAACTGGCGTGTTAACAGCGATTGGGATCGGTTATGTGAGTCAAAACAGCCGCATAAAAAATGATTCTGCCATCGGCATTGTCTTTACAGCCTTTTTCTCAATCGGAATTATTTTGATCACATTTTTGAAAAGTTCAAGTGATCTATATCATATTCTATTTGGAAACGTTCTAGCTGTTCGATCATCTGATATGTGGATTACACTGGGAATCGGTATTTTTATTTTGCTAGCCGTCATTGTTTTCTACAAGGAACTGCTCATTAGTTCATTTGATCCGGTGATTTCTTCGGTTTACGGTTTGCCGAATCGTATGATTCATTATTTTCTCATGACCTTATTGACCCTTGTGACCGTTGCATCACTGCAAACCGTTGGGATTATTCTTGTCGTTGCCATGCTGATCACACCGGCAGCCACCGCTTATCTCTTAACGGACCGGCTCTGGATCATGATTTATTTATCTGCTTTTTTCGGTGCTGTTTCTGCTGTCGTAGGTCTTGGGCTTAGTTTTACGTATAACTTGTCATCTGGCGCTTCCATCGTGCTGGTCGCGACTATTTTATTCGGCAGTGCCTTTATCTTTTCACCAAAGCAAGGCATTCTATGGAGATCATTAAAATCTAAACGAAAACGAACGCACTTAAAAAAGGAAGCGTCTATGTAAAAGGAGGACATATATGAAGAAGGTATTTGCTATCCGTTTGACCGCAGTATTCATTGCCCTTATGATCATCGCAGGCTGTTCGACCAAGCAAAGTAATTCCGGTAAAGATGACGGCACATTAAAAGTTGTCACGACCTACTCTATTCTTTATGACATTGTGAAGGAAGTAGGCGGGCAGCATGTCTCTATTCACAGCATTGTTCCCATTGGTACAGATCCGCACGAATTTGACCCACTGCCAAAGGATGTTCAGTATACGACGGATGCAGACCTTGTTCTATATAATGGCTTGAACCTTGAAACAGGGAACGGCTGGTTTCAAAAGCTGCTTGAATCGAGCGGCAAGGACGGGGATGATGCACCTGTAGCCGAGCTGAGTAAAGGCGTCAAAGTGAAGCATTTGTCCTCAAAAGGCCTTGAAAGCCAGCAGGACCCTCACGCATGGCTGAATGTTGAGAACGGGATCCTTTATGCCCAAAATGCCCGAGATGCGCTTATTCAAGCGGACCCTGAACATAAAGAGGATTACGAAAAAAATGCAGAAGCCTATATCAAAAAGCTTCAAGCTCTTCACGATGAAGCAAAAGACAAGTTTGATCAGCTGCCAAAAGATAAAAAGCTCCTTGTCACAAGTGAAGGGGCATTCAAATATTTTGCAGAGGCGTATGGATTGAAAGCCGGCTATATTTGGGAGATCAACACAGAAAGTGAAGGAACACCAGGACAAATGAAGCGCATTATTCATTTTGTCAAAGATCATCAAGTTCCTGCACTCTTTCTTGAAACAAGTGTTGATAAACGCAGCCTTGAAAGCCTCTCTGAGGAAACCGGGGTTCCGATCAAAGGAAAAGTCTTCACTGACTCTATTGGAAAAGAAGGGGAAGATGGAGACAGCTACTATAAGATGATGAAATGGAATATCGACACCATTTACAAAGGGCTGTCATCATAAGAAAAGACAGGCGGAGTGAATCCGCCTGTCTTTTTTATCAGCCTGTTATATTTTCTGGATGCTTTTTCGGCCAAATGACGTAGCTGATGCTAATGATGAAATCAATCGTTAAGATCATCCCCCATGTATTGACAAGCTGTATCAGCGCTTCCGTCCGCTCTGGTGCTTGGATGAGATAGGTTAATCCATATAACAGCCCCGCTCCAATAACATAAGAAATGAAATGCCGCGCCCAGCCGACCATTTCATACACAGACCGCTCTTTCCCGTACTTTGGTTTTCCCTTTGGCTTAGGGCCTCCTGCAAATCGATAGGCAAACCTAGCATCTGCCCATTTCACCATTTGATGTCCGAAGGCAAGGCTCACACCAATATAAACAGCCGCAAGCCCGTGGATGACACTCGCCACAGCCCCTTGCCTTAAATCTATATAAGTAGCCGCAAGAAGGATGAGATCTAAAACTGGCGTACAGACAAGAAAAAAAGCACCCCACTTTTTCTGTTTAAACACATAACGAAGCGTTAAGCCCATTAGAATAAACAGCCAAAAACCAATTTCACATGCCACAATCAATAACCCGACCAATTTCTCCACATCCTTTTTAATACGATTGTATTAAATAAAAAATAACACATCTGTGTTAAAAAAACAACAGCTATGCTAAAATCAATGTATGCCAAAAATCGTCGATCACCATAAACAAAAACAAAAGGTCGCTCAAGCTGCAATGAGAGTGATTAAACAAGAGGGATTGGAAAACGCTTCTGTACGAAAAATAGCAGTCGAAGCTGGAATTTCAGCCGGCTCTATGCGTCATTATTTTTCCACACAGCAAGAGTTATTTCTCTTCTCTATGAATTTAATTCAGGAAAGAGTCAAGGAGCGGATTACAGGGCTTTCATTAAACGGTTCAACGGAGGAAAATGTCCTCACTTTATTGGAGCAGCTTCTTCCACTTGATGAAGAACGAAAATTTGAAATGGAGGTGTGGCAGGCTTTTACAGTTAAGGCGCTGACTGAACCAGATCTACAGCCGCTCAATGCAAAGATGTATGACGAGCTTTTCCAAACGGTCCAATATTGTTTAATGAAATTGAAAGAGGATGGGCTGCTGTTAACTGATATTGATCTTTTATTAGAAACTGAGCGGCTTTATGCGGTCATCAATGGGCTTGCATTGAATGGAATCGTGCAGCCCGAACGTATACCGCCTCAGCTCATACGCTCTGTACTGCAGATGCACCTGCAATCCATCACAAAAAAAGACATGTCTCCTTAATTGGAGAGCATGTCTTTTTTTAATCTTCCATAAAAATACGTTTCGCTTCGTAGTAAAGCACCTGCACAAATTTCTTCACATTGATACGGGTGTGTTCTTCTCTTCCGCTCATCTCTTTCGTCAATTCACTCATTTTCTTTCGTACGATGGTGAAATCGAAAAATTTAGATGCGTAATTTTCAAACGTTGGATGAGAAAAATCGGTTAGCCCAAGTGATGCGATGTGCTTTAATGATTGGTTGATCGCACGTCTTACCCGCTGTTCGGCTGCCTTTGCTTCTCTTGCGATGTCTGCCGATGTGTAGGGCTCACTTAACTTATCCTCCGTAATCCCAGTGAAAATGATTTTTAAAGAAGGAAAGGAATCATGCTGATCAGCATGCAGCGCTAAATACTGGTCTGTAAACAGAATCATATCTAATAAATCTTTAGACCCCTTCTCACCAACAATACCAAGCTCCGCCAGCAAAAACTGCCCCGCCTCTGCAAGACTTTTCCCCCGCTGCTTCGTTTTCGTCTGACCGCGCTGCTGAAATTGCATGACCGATTTAAGTGAGTGCTGAATATTTTCAATTGAATGCTCTAAATGAAGACGTTCAATCATGAGATGGAGGACACTTAAGACCTCTACACGATTGATCGGCTTTGTCACATAATATTCGACGCCAAGCGTATACGCCTGTCCGATTAATTCCTTTGTTTCAACCTGTGACAGCATTAAGTATTTCCCATGAAACTCATCCTTGATCGCTCGAATCGTTTCAAGCCCGTCCCTTTCCGGCATCAATAGATCAATACATAAGATATCAATGTGCAAATCATTTAAGTAGCTGGCTGTTAACTCTGCGCCATCCTCTGCTTCCCCGGCCACAATGCCAAGCTCTTCATCTTCAATGAGCTGAGCCAGCGAAGAACGAACGGCTTCATCATCATCAACAATAAAAAATCTCATCTCCCAATCCCCTCTTTTCTACTGACTTGATCTACTGGTATCGTTAATGTGAAAATCGTTTGTTCATTTGGGATACTCTCCATCTCAACACTTCCGCCAAGCTTCTCCGCTGTATCCTTTACATAGGCAAGCCCGATACCGCTCGATGGATTCCCAGCCTGATCGTATTTTAAAGTGAAGCCCGGTTTAAAAATCACATGATGATTACGTTCTTTTATGCCAGGCCCGTTGTCGCTGATTTGAAAAATCACGTGGTTTTCTTTCTGTGAAATAGAAAGTGACACCTCTCCTTCTACAGGAATGGCTTCCACAGCGTTGGATACGATGTTATTTAACAAAGATAGAATGGTATACACATGATAGGCGGGATGCTTTCCATCTTCATCATAATGAAAGACGATGTTTTTTTTAAGAGATTCTGCATAATTTTCATGAATGCGAATAACAAGCCCAGCGATATGAGAAGGACTCTCATAAGCCTGGAAGTTTTCCTCATGAATCAGCTTTGATAAGGCAGAAAAAATCCGCTGGTTATCCTTTTTGATTTCATGCACCTCTCCTGCAATCTGCAAGGCGGTTTTACCGAGCTTTTTCAAATCCAATGATTCCGCATCCTTTGCGTGGTGAAGGGATTGATACAATTGATAGGATGTAGCCGTAATATGCTCAGCATGTGCGAGTGTTTTATGAAAATATGTAGATTCTGTGTAAAGGTTAGACAGAAGCATCAGCAGATGTTCCTTTTCCTTTTTCATCTGACGCTCTCTCGCCTGCTCTTCATATAAGCGAATCATTGTATAACAAGCCAACACGAAAAAGCTTCTGAATATCGCCAAAACAAATAATTGGAACAGCGTCCTCACCGTTAAAATTTCATCCATCGTGCCTCGAAGTGCGATGATTTCAACAACGCTTGCGCACAGCTCCATGACGATGCCTGTTGCTCCAATCAGCCATGGCTGATCGCGGAAACGTCTGACCTTCAATAAATAAAAGAGTGTGCCATAGACAACATAATAAAGCAGGGAAGGAAATCTTAATGAAACTGCCTCTTCAAGCGGAAGATGCCCTGTCACAGCTGTATCAAGCAGCACGCGAAACACAAAAACAGATATCCCAGCGATGATGCCGCTTGCCCATGCCGGAAATCTTTTCATTTGTAGCAGGATAAAGAAAAAGACAACGGTTCCAAAGCTGACCCGAAAGCTGTCCTCAAACGGATAAAATTTAAACTCTCCGCCAATCGGCGTCAGTACAATGAGCAGCACAATTAAATAAGGCTCTGTATTCAGCCATTTTTTCAGTAGATTCAAACGCAGTCACATCCCTAATAATTGACGATAGTATACTATGTGAGCTAAAGAAAAACAAACCTCCATGAAAAAGCGCACACCGGAACTTTGCCGGTGTGCGCTTCTCATGATGCCGCTTAATCTTCTAAACGATCCTTTTCTAAAAGTGATGCACCAGCAATACCTGGTTTTGTCATTTCAAAAGGATTTAAGATGACATCAAGCTCTTCCTCTGTTAACACATCATTTTGCAGACAAAGCTCACGTACAGATGCGCCTGTAAGGATGGCTTCTCTTGCAATTCGTGCAGCCGCTTCATAACCAATGTGCGGGTTCACCGCCGTCATGACACCGGCACTCTTTTCTACATATTCTTTTAATCTAGATTCATCTGCTTTTAAGTCACGCAAGCAGTTGTCCACGAAGGACTCGAATACATTTTTCATCATGCTGAGAGATTGAAGCAGGTTGAACACTAACACTGGTTCCATAACGTTTAGTTCAAGCTGGCCAGCCTCTGATGCAAGACAGATTGTGTGATCATTCCCTATGACTTGGAATGCCACTTGGTTCATGACCTCAGGCATAACTGGGTTGACTTTCCCTGGCATGATGGATGAACCTGGCTGTCTCGGCGGCAGGTGCAGCTCACCAAAACCTGCTCTTGGACCTGAAGCCATCAGACGAATATCGTTCGCCATTTTGGACATGTTCATCATACATACTTTAAGTGCAGCCGATACTTCTGTATAAGCATCCGTATTTTGCGTTGCATCGACTAAGTCTTCAGCGCCAACTAACGGTAATCCGCTAATGTCAGATAGGTAGCCAACTACTTGGCGAATATATTTAGGATCTGCATTCAATCCAGTTCCGACTGCTGTTGCACCCATATTGACTTCATATAAATGCTGTCTAGACTGCTTGATACGTTTAATATCACGAGCAAGAACTTTTGCATACGCACTAAACTCTTGTCCAAGTCTGATTGGAACAGCGTCCTGAAGATGCGTGCGTCCCATTTTGATGACATGATCGAATTCCTGCGCTTTTTCGGTCATGACTTGATGCATGTTTTCCATCGTATAAAGTAGTTTTTCAATCATATTCAATGTTGAAATATGAATCGCTGTTGGGAAAACGTCGTTTGTTGACTGCGACATGTTCACATGCGTGTTTGGACTTAGCTCAGTATAAGCGCCTTTTTCCTTTCCTAGTAGTTCAAGCGCTCTGTTTGCAATGACTTCATTGGCATTCATATTCATTGAAGTGCCAGCCCCGCCTTGAATTGGATCGACAATAAATTGATTGTTCCATTTTCCTTCGATGACCTCATCTGCGGCTTGAACAATTTTTTCTCCAAGACCAGAATATAGTCGCTGTGTATCCATATTTGCAAGTGCGGCTGCCTTTTTGACAATCCCTAATGCTTTGATGAGTTCCTCATGAATACGGTAGCCTGTAATTGGAAAGTTCTCCACTGCACGTAATGTTTGAATTCCATAATATGCTTGAGTGTCTACTTCCTTTTCACCTAGAAAGTCACGTTCGATTCGAACTTGCTTGTCCTGTAGCTTCGTCATTTGAAAAGATCTCCTTTTTTACGCTGCTTTTGTTTGTTGTTTTAATTCCTCAATATACTTCTTCGATTTCTCTTGATCAAATACTTTTTCCCACTTAGACATGACAATGGCTGCAAGTGAGTTACCAAATACGTTCACTGTTGTACGAACCATGTCAAGAAGTCGGTCGATCCCAACGATGAAGGCAAGTCCTTCAAGCGGCAGTCCCATAGCACCAAGAGTTGTGATGACAACAACGATCGATGCACCTGGTACACCAGCCATTCCTTTAGATGTCAGCATTAAAATTAATAGTAACGTAATTTGCTCATAGATGGAAAGAGGCATGCCGTACATTTGTGCAACAAATATCGCAGCAATGGATTGATAGATGGCACTTCCATCTAAGTTAAAGGTGTAGCCTGTTGGAATAACGAACGACGTGATCGCTTTCGGGCAGCCGAACTTCTCCATTTTGTCCATTAATCTAGGCAGTACAGCTTCTGAACTTGCTGTTGAGAATGCAAGAATGATTTCTTCTTTTAATACTTTAAATAGTGTAAAGACACTTGTTCCAGCCATTTTCGCAATAATGCCAAGTACAACAATGACGAAGAATGCCATTGTACCGTAAACGACAAGTACCAGTTTGCCTAGCGGGAGAAGCGCTCCGACCCCGAATTTGATCACCGTCACACTGATGAGCGCGAATACACCAAATGGTGCAAACTTCATCACTTTATTGGTCACCCAGAACATGGCTTCGAGTATACCTTCAAAGAATCCTAATACTGGTTTTCCTTTGTCTCCAACTGCGGCAATTCCTAATCCGAATAAGACTGTAAAGAAGATGGTTGGTAATAGATCACCTTCTGCAATGGATTGGAAAACGTTTGTCGGTACAAGATGCACCAACGTTTCAGAGAAAGTCGCTTTTTCAGAAGAAGCCTTAGATGTCTCTTCATATTTAGAGATATCACCTTTCTCCATGTTGCTCATATCAATTCCTGTACCAGGATGGAACAAGTTTGCTGCAAGCAGTCCAACTGCTAATGCAATCGTTGTCACAATCTCGAAGTAAAGAATGGTTTTTCCGCCGAGTCTTCCGATCGTTTTCATATCTCCAACACCTGCAACTGCTACAATCAATGCAGCAATAACAATTGGAAGAACGATCATTTTAATTAAATGGATGAATATATCGCCAATCGGCGTTAACACATTAATAACGGTTTCATTTTGATAAAACAGCGCTCCCACGACAACACCCAGAACAAGTGCAATGAGTATTTGAGAAGCTAACCCTAACTTTTTCATACGTGAACCCCCTTTTTTTGATAACGCTTTCTTTGTTGCTTAATCGCATCTTAACGACGAACCTACAAAAAACGACAAAAAGGAACAAAAAGAAGTGAATTTTTTATGAAAAATCTTTAAAAAGGTGGGTTTTTCCACAATATTGTAAAAAAAAGACTTCGCTTTTGGCGAAGTCTTAGAATATATAGACAACGTGTTAAAATGATTTTGTTTTAACACGTTGTCTTCTTTTCAGCGTGATAGAAAACCTTTGAAGTCGAGGAAGGTCGAGCACCAGCGCGGAGCGAATAGACATTCGTGAGCACTGGCGCACAGACCTGACAAAGAATGCGAGGGTTTGTCTACATGCTGGGACTTCGCTTTTGGCGAAGTCTTAATGATTTTGCATCTGTTCACTTGGTGTATGTTGATTTTGAAAAAATTCATCATAAATCGTATATCCAATCAGCACAAGAGCAACGTAGAACAATGCACTAACGGTCCAAATCCATTTGACATTCAGCTTCATTCTGCCACTCCCTCTCTAATTGGCTTCAATCGCTGCAATCTGAGCGCATTCAGCACAACGGACACGGAACTAAAGGCCATTGCTGCTCCTGCAAGCCATGGCGCAAGAAAACCAAATGCAGCGATCGGTATCCCGATACAGTTATAGGCAAGCGCCCAAAATAGGTTTTGTTTAATGTTTCTCATTGTTTTTTTACTAAATTCCAGCGCATCTGCAATGGCATGGAGATCTCCTGTCATGAGCGTAATATCTGCTGCTTCCATAGCAACGTCTGTCCCTGTTCCCACAGCCATCCCAATATTCGCTGTTGCAAGAGCTGGGGCATCATTGATACCGTCTCCGACCATGGCGACTTTTTTTCCTTGTTTCTGAAGCGCTGCAATATGAGCCGCTTTTTCTTCAGGCAGCACTTCAGCAATGACATGATCAATGCCCGCCTGTTTCGCAATCGCCTCTGCTGTTAGTTTATTATCACCTGTCATCATCACAACGTGAATCCCCTGCTCTTTTAGACGAGCGATGGCTTGTGGAGAGGATGATTTGATTGTATCTGCAACCGCGACAATGCCGGCGACTTCACCGTCAATCGCAACAAGCATAGCCGTTTTCCCTTGCTCCTCCAGCGTTGTGACAGAAGCTTCAATTTGCTCATATTGGATATGATGTTTCTGTAATAGCTTACGCGTTCCAATCAAAAGCTTGTGTCCTGCTGCCTTTGCTTCAATTCCATGACCTGGATCTGCTTGGAACGCTTCAACCTCGACCGCTTCAAGACCTCGTTCCTTCATACCGTCTGTGATCGCCCGGGCAAGCGGGTGTTCCGACTGCTGTTCTGCCGAGCCTGCTAGCTGCAGCAGCGTATCTTCTGTCCAGTTGGCATATGCCAGTACATCTGTCAGACTAGGCTCTCCTTTTGTCACAGTCCCTGTTTTATCTAACACCACCGTGTCGAGTGATTGAGTCACTTCTAAATGCTCTCCGCCTTTAAACAGAATGCCTGATTCAGCCGCACGGCCGCTGCCAGCCATAATAGAGGTTGGTGTCGCAAGGCCGAGCGCACACGGACATGCGATGACAATGACGGCTATAAAGGTTTCAAGTGCTGACGTCACATTTCCTGGATCAACAAAGAAAAACCATATGAGGAATGTGAGCACAGCAATTCCTACAACAATAGGAACAAATATCCCTGATATTTGATCTGCCAATCTTTGAATCGGTGCCTTTGAGCCCTGCGCTTGTTCTACGACTCGGATAATCTGTGAAAGAGCGGTCTCTTTCCCGACTTTAGTCGCTTTTATTTTGATGAATCCATTTTTATTGATCGTTGCCCCAATGACCATATCTCCTGCTGTTTTATCAACAGGCAGACTTTCTCCTGTAATCATGGACTCATCTATTGCGGTTGTCCCCTCTATGATTTCTCCATCTACCGGCACTTTTTCCCCGGGTTTGACAAACACAAGATCATTCACTTTCACGTCAGAAATAGGCACAGTCATCTGCTTGCCATCTCGCTCGATAACCGCTTCTTTCGCCTGTAAGCCCATCAGCTTTTGAATCGCTTCTGATGATCTTCCTTTTGCTCTTGCTTCCATTAATTTTCCGAGCACGATCAACGTAATGAGGACAGCACTTGTTTCATAATAGAGGGCTGCCTCATGTGTGCCTCTAATCGCTGACTGAATGCTTTCATATAAACTATAGAAAAACGCGGCAGATGTCCCAAGTGCGACAAGAACATCCATATTGGCACTTTTATTTCTTAAAGCCTTATACGCAC
This sequence comes from Bacillus sp. Root920, assembly GCF_001429445.1. Classification (NCBI taxonomy): domain Bacteria; kingdom Bacillati; phylum Bacillota; class Bacilli; order Caryophanales; family Bacillaceae; genus Bacillus; species Bacillus sp. Root920. The sequence continues at coordinate 865,320 of NZ_LMJV01000001.1, read as the reverse complement.
CTACATAAAAGGGCCAGCCGACAATGAACTGCACCGGCGCTGCTAACGCCAGCTGTACCCATGGATTCATAAACGCTTCTGGCAGCCAAATAAAGGACGTAAAAGAAAAATGGCTGACCATTGCCCAAAGAAGCGGCAGTGATAAAATCATCGAGAATAAAAAGCGTGCCGTTTGCTTTTCTATTGCAGCTTGCCGGTGATCTTTTTTTCCTTCCTCCGCTTGATCTGCATCTGGTTCTATTAAAGAATACCCAATAGACTGCACCGCATCTTTTATGTCATTTGCAGACGTTTGGCCCGGATGATATGTGACCTGAAGTGTCTCAAGGGCAAAATTTACAGACCCGTGATCGACACCATCCATTCGGTTAATTTTTTTCTCGATGCGGTTTGCACAAGCTGCACAGGTCATTCCCTCTATATCAAATTCTGCTTGCTCCATCACCACATCATAGCCAAGAGATTGAACTTTTCGCTTCAAATCATCTGGTGTTAGCTGCTCTGTTTCATAAATGATATGAGAAGTTTCAAGCGCCAAATTCACACTGGCATCCTCCACACCTTCCAGCCTATTCAATCCCTTTTCGATGCGGCCTGCACAGGCAGCACAGGTCATCCCCGTAATTTGAAAATCAATTTCCTTTTTCATTGATCTCACCTCTCCACATACTCCATGGGGGTATTATATTTTGAAAAAAATACGTGCTGTTTTGCAGCACGTATACTTATTTATACAACATCATATCCCTGTTCCTCAATCACATCGGAGATACGGTGTAACGTGACTTGATCCGGGTGAAATGAAACCTCCACCTGTCCTTTGTCTAAATGGACTTTCACAGATTCAACACCTGCTAATTCTCCTACATTTCCTTCGACTGCTTTCACGCAATGTCCGCAAGACATGCCCTGCACTTGAAGTGTTGCTTGTTCCATTTCTCATCGCCTCCATCAATCATTTTCTACAATTTACTATACCCTAGTAGGGTATTAATGTAAACATAAATGCTACGATTTTGTCAGTTTCGTAAAGACCGTCATTAACTCTTCAATGGCTTCATCCCCATTGCCGCTCTTGATAGCATCTGCAACACAATGGTGTGTATGCTTTTCCATCAAATGAAGACTGACTTTTTTCAAAGCCGCATTGACTGCGGAAATTTGATTCACAACATCTATACAGTAACGATCGTTTTCAATCATTTGCTGAATCCCGCGCACTTGTCCTTCCACTCGTTTTAAGCGATTGATCAATTGGTCCTTTTCCTTTTCGGCTCTAGGCGAAGCCATATGTCTTTCTTCATGTTCTGTCATGTGATCACCTTTTTTCCATTATGACTTGTTTGTACCTAAATTAAAGCATATCTCCACCGGAAAAGGCAAAGATATGCTGAGCACCGCATATAAAGCTGTGTTTGTCCTAATTTGTTAATTGTTCGATATCCTGCAAAAGATTGACGGATTGCTGAAGCTGTTTCATCAATCCCTGCTGATCCTCCAGTATGGCGGCAGCATCGATATCGCCTGCTTTCAATTGCTGTAAATACGTTTGGATTTCCTCTGACAGCACTTTATTTTTTTCAATGATTTGCGCATGCAGGTCTTCTGCCATTTTTGGCGCTGTGACTTCATTAAAATCTTGAATGTCTGCCTTCAATGATTCAAGCTGCTGCGTTAATTCTGCTTTTTTGGCGGCATTTTGCACAGCTTCTTCAGCGAGTTTTGGAAAATCCTCTGTAAATTGCTGAATGTCTGTCACATAGTCATTTGCCTCAGTGACATATGTCGTTGTATCGTTGACCTGATCAAGCAAGCTGGAGCACCCGCTTAATACAAGCGTTCCGAAAAATAGGAAAGCCATCACATATTTTTTCAAGATCGATCATCCTTTCATCTGTAGGATTAAAAGCATCATTTGTTCCGCTTCTCTATCACACAGATGCAAAAAGACCTTAAAAATAGCCAGACCTTTGCCTCATGTGTGATAGGCAAAGGTCTGGCTAACATTGTTCATGCCGGAATAGCCGAGAAACAACGGATGTTTCTGTAATGACGACCAAACCGTAAAAGCTACTCCCCTTTAGGAAACCGTTCAAATGTTATGTTTATCATATCGAATGTCAGGACAACAGTCAATTCAGAAGATCCTGCTCTTGATACAGCACATGGCCCTTACCAGTGGATGCATAAATCCGGTTCCGTCCTTGGCGTTTTGACATATACAAGGCCTGATCCGCTTCAAATAGAAGTGTCTCTAATACACAAGGATCATTGGCTGTGTGAGCAATTCCAAAGCTCGCTGTCACTCGCACTTTTTCCTCATCATTCGTAAAGAAACTTGCTTCAAACGAATGTCTTATTTTTTCCGCGATATGACATGCCTCTTTAAATGACTGATGAGGCAGACAAATGGCAAACTCTTCTCCCCCATATCGTCCAAATAAATCATCCATTTGTAAATGCTCCTGACAAATAGAGACAACATGACGCAGCGCTTCATCCCCAATATGATGTCCGTGTGTGTCATTGATTTGTTTAAAAAAATCAATATCAAACAGCATAACAGCCGTATCCTGTGCATCCTCTTCCAAGATCATCTGCGTTCGTTCGATGAAAGAAGAACGATTGAAAATATTCGTCAAACCATCGATATACGCACGACGCTCCAGCTCTTCCTGCAGCAAACGCTGCTCTGTTACATCACTGATCACGATTTGCCTGCCTTCGATCTCTCCTCTTCTATTAAATAGAGACGAAGCGGTCAGATGATAATAGCAGGACTGGTCTTTTTCCTTTTTCCACATTAAATCATATTGCGAATGATCCTGCGGAGAGCGCAGCCATTGAATGAACGTTGAATCTTTGATGATTGCTGAGAAAATATCGTCGATTTTATAGCCAATTCCCTTTTTATTCGCAAGTGCTGGAATGATCGATGCAGCAGCGGGATTGTAATCAATGAGTGTCCGATATCGATCTAAAATCAGAACCCCTTCAGACATATGCTCAAACACACGCTCCATTGCAATAGGAGACAGCTTAAAGAGCTGAAACGACATAATTGCCCATAAATAGAGTGCATTGGTGATAAACATCACCACAGGAACCGGATCAATATGTAGGGGTGTAACACCTAATAAATAAATAAAAGAAGTCAAAATTGGTAATGACATTCCCACTAACAGTATCAGAATCTGCTTTAAATATTCTTTTTTTGTGACACGTAAAAACCAAAACAGCATAAAGATAGCAAGCATCGAACAGCCAAACGTATAAACGCCATGAATGATATACCAATAGCCAATCGTAAAATCAGCCAATAAAAACCCATCTACTGGATTCATCGTGATGCTTCGATAAAAGAGTGAATGTAAAGAGTTGGTGAACACCATAATGGTTGTGAGAGTTGGAATCAATAAGATGAGAAGCACGCGGCGCTTTGTTAAATATTGATGGAACCCCGTAAATTGCAGCACAATCAGCAGACTGAGCGGTGCGATAAACGGAAGACCTATGTATTGAAAACAAACCCAGAACATGATTTCTCCAGGAGTACGAGCCAATAATTCAAACGTATGCCCAAAGATATAAATCGCAGTTGCTCCAGACATGTACATAAACAATTGACAGCCAATATATCGATGGCGGTTTGCATGAGCAATGATTGATAATATCACGGACAGAATGCCAGAAACACTCATGATCACAATAAAATGTAAAACAATCGAATCCATGTAAACGCCCCAATTTCAGTTATTTAGAACTAGTCTAATCTTACTATATATGAGGACGTCTCAAATGGGAAGATGTGATTTTGAATTGGTTGGAGGTTTTTTGTAAAATTTCAGGCGTCATCGGTTCGTGATTCCTTATATTTTCACTACTTTTTGCTTAATTTGAGGGAGAAGTATGTTGCGTTCGGAGAAATATCTGTACAATGTGGGGATGAATGGAGAGGAGACTCGAAAGGAATATGACTTTTTGGATGATTATGACGGGGCTGTTTATGCTGATTCTTTTAGAAAAACCGTTTAAAAAGAGAAGTTCTGGATTGTTATTTTTGATCAGTTACTTGCTGCTGATTGCGGTTTATGTGATTCAGACAACGTTTGTAAAACTTATGCCGGATGGATTTTTGATGATGATTGCGGTGGTTGTCGTTTTTCCTTTGTTTGTTCGGTTGGTGTCTTCTTTGAGAAACCGTACATAAGAAAAGAGATGCCAGATCTGACATCTCTTTTTCTGCTGTGAACCAAGTTCGGTTTATATCCTTTAAAAGGTTCCAGCATTATTTTTCTAAATCAAGGTTTTGAATTATCTTTTGTTGTATTTTTAGCTTTCTCATCTTCAATTTTACTAACCTCTGCTTTTGCAAGAACCATCTCTTCTAATGCTTTCTTCATCCTAGAATCTATGAAATTCAAATCATCACCGTCTACCTTATCTTGCTTGGCAACCTTTAAAATATCTTTGAAAATCGGCTCTAAGTTGTCATCTGTTTTCACTAAGTAACTATTTACCTTTTTATACGTATCTGGAACTTTGTTTTCATTTTCTTTGGCTTCGTTAAGTAATTCTCGCAGACTATCAATTTTCTTCTCAAGTTCACTAGCCCATTCTTTATCATAAACATCATCCATTGGAACTAATGAAAAAAAGAAAGGCATAATTCTATCTTCAAAACGTTTTAAATACCCCTTATACCATGCAGCATATTCTTTATCGGTCATCTTTTCAATTTTTTCTTGTTTTACCGGCGTTTTATTTGACGATGAACCGTTTGCTACTTCATTTTTACCGCATGCTGTGCTCAGCATCAATGTAAATACTAGAAGAAATATTGAAAGCATTGTCCTTTTGTTTGTCTTCATGTGTGAATTACTCCTTATCCTTTGAGACTTTTTCTACTTCGTCATCGGCTTTGGCTGTTTGATCGTATGCTTTGTCGAGTCTTTTCGAAATGTTATCCAGTGATTCAAGATCAAGATTTTCAAGTGCTTTCGGTGTTTCTTCTACGGCATATTGATATCCTTTGTTTGCTTTTAGCAAATACTCATGTGCTTTTTTATAAGCACCAGGAACGTTTTTCTTTTCATTACCCTCATCAATGACTTTTTGTACATCAAAAAGTGACTTCTCGACAGATCCAAGCCATTCATCATTACCTGCATCAATTGCCACCATCTTTTTAGCAAACGCAAACATTGTGTCTTCAATATCACTTCTGTAATTCTCATACCACTCGGCGTATTCTTTTTCTGCCTTTTGATTGCTGCACGCTGTACCGAATACCATCAGCACGGCAAGCATAATCATCGTGGCGAATAGTGATTTAGTCTTTACTTTGTTCACTGAGATAAACTCCTTCTGCATTCCTGCTGTTATTTTCAGGCTTTAAGTTTAATAAATTCACCCACTAATATATGGTGTAACATCCCTACATTTCATCGGTTAAAAGATGGTTATATTTAGCTATTCATTCAAATTATTAGTAAAAAAATCCCCATTTGGCTTTTCTGTTAAAAAATTAAAAAAGCATAAAAAAAACGCTATCAATAGCGTCTTCTTTTATTTAATCTAAATATTTCATGTTGCCAGACCCGCATCAAGGGCTTTAAAACCCTTGATGTGACTGGAATCTAAAAGTTTTGATGGAGACGGTGGGAGTCTATTAGATGGGGTTCGTATGTTTGTAATATTCATTAGATACGTTTACTATTCAATGTTTTGTTTATTATTAGTTGAGCGTTTTTAAACTTTTAATGCCAGAATGATGCCACAAAACCCTCACTTTAACATTATCCCCTGTTAATATGATAAACTTTTATGGAAATTATTTGATACGGAGGGTTAATATTGAATTACCTTAAAACTTTTCTCTTTATGATTTTATGTGCCTTATTCTTATCTGCTTGTGGCAAAGCAGAAAACACATCCACAAGTAACTCCAGTAAAAAAGAAGAAAGCATTGAAACTAAAAAAAAATTAAACGTAAAGATCACTTTGGATAAAGAAATCACAAACAATAAAATTATTATCCTTAGCGGGAAAAGCAACTTACCTAAAGATACGAAACTAAGGATTCGTCTTGAACAAAAAAATTCCCATAAAAACTCCATAGTTAATACAGCTGTTCAAAAGGATGGATCTTTCGAGTATAAATTCTTTAATGAAGGTGACACAGTATTTGATGATGGGAAATATATTATATATGTCGAAACACTACCGGTTCTTGAACAAACTGAAGTTGTTCAAGAACTTTTTGGAGATAATGGATCTAACCTCAGTGGTTCACAGATTAGCGGTGACTCAGAACTAAAAGCTACTGCTGAAATAAATTTAAAAATAAACAATTCTGAAGTTATATCTGAGGAGGAAACTTTGCCTAAAGATACAGATGCAGAGGAAGAGAAAAATGAAGATTATACCTCAGAAGAAGTTGAAGATAACAGTGAAGAAGATGAGTTAGATATGGTAAAAGATGATGCAAAAATAGAAATCAAAACAATTATCGAAGAGAACTATAAAACCACATCGATTGAAAAAATTGAAATTAACGAAGATATGGGTTCAAATGAGAATAATAAATTAATAGCTCTTGTTTACTTGTCATTTGACGCGTTGAACACAAGTAAAACCGCTTATAACATGGTTGAAATGTATAGTGATGACTTAGCTGCAAACATTGGCAAAGATAATGATACAGTCAATCAAATAGCTGTATTTTGGAAAGTTCCTTATATAGATGAAGATGAAACAGTGGCTAAATTCTCGTATGAACGTTCTGGAGAACAAATGAAAATTACTGATAAAGTATCTTCTTTAAAATGACCCTTCAAGTTGAAGGGTTTTTTATTAACATTTATAATCGAACGTACATTCTTTTTGTAGGAGGGTATGACGTGACGGATCTTGAAAGGAAGTTATACCGAAGCATTTATAATATGAGCCGATTTCGCAACAACCCTTCGATGGATGACCTTAAAAAGAAAACGGGTAAAGATGAACTCGCGATCCGTAAGGCTGTTAAAAACCTGATGTCTAGAAATGAAATAGAATGGGATAAAGAGAAGCATGAGTGAAAGTTCAAGTAATGTAAAAAAGCCGCCCAGGTGGACGGCCAATTTTACATATTACTCTTATTCATATTGAGCAGGAGCAATTTTGGCTACTGGCGCACCACAAAATAGCATGAATACGAATAACACGCTCGGCTTAATTGCAAGGCCCATACCGCCTAAGTAAACTGCCACTGTCATCCAATCTCCCTTATCTATTGCTTTTTGCAGATGCTTTAAAGTACCTTTAGCGATACCAACTGCATCCTCGACACAGCGAGTTACCGTGTTACTTTTCGTAGTCGCTTCTTGATTCATTAATTTTGCGAAAGCGATCATGCCATTTTTCTCTGCATTTGTATAATGTGATTTTGCAAGCTCTTCTTCATTAATGGTGTAGCCTTTTTCTTTATCAGAAATGATAATCTTTGTGAAGATGTATTCAATTTCTTTTAAAGACTTCTCAATTTGCTCTTCTGTCAAACCTTCTAATCCCTTTGTGCTTTGTGTCTTTGCAGCAGCAGCTGGAACAAAGGCAGTCACAGCCAGAACTAATGCTAACATTAAAAAAACCAATCTTTTCATATTAACTCCCTCTTTTTTTAACTTAAAATTACTTTATCATACATTTATGTAAAATAAAGGTTTTTAAGAGAGAGTTAAACCCATTAGACACAATCATACATAAATCGACATATTACGCCCACAAGTTTAAACATAAAAACGATAGAAAATAAATGACCATGCCCAACATTACAAAAAATTTAAGGAAATTTTCGTACTTTGTGAGAGGGCGCTCTTTTTTTGTTTTGACTAGTTTCCAATAAAGAGCGTATCCAGAGAAGAAAAGAATTAATTGACCAAGTTTTGAAGCGTTCTCTAATATATCTATACCATTCATTATAGTTCACCTCCCAAATTAGAGAAACATCAAACATTCTACACATCTACTTTTCATGTATATCCAAGGTAATTTCAATTTATTATCTCAAATTTCCTTTTTTGCCTTTCAACATTTATGTAAAAATAAGTAATAAGAAGCATTACACAAGATAGATCTATCCCTCCTTTCTCTACTTGTTTTTTGATTTTCCAAAAATACGGATGATAGATAGGTGTACTTGAAGTAACTGAATTAACACAAAAAAACCTCCAAAAAATGGAGGAGTTCTCAGAAACACTAAACAATTATAGCCATATATACCCTTCCACACAAAAGGAAGTTGTAGCTTTTATGAAAGAAGAAGTTTTTTAAAATGTTGCCAAAATGTTGCCAGACCCGCATCAAGGGCTTTAAAACCCTTGATGCGACTGCATTCTAAAAGTTTTGATGGAGACGGTGGGAGTCGAACCCACGTCCAGAGACATCGATTACTTAAGCGTCTACGAGCGTAGTCAACATATTTTGTGTTCACTCATCCTCATGCCTGCTGACGGGCGCTTGGAGAGCTAGTCTGATGGATCTCTTCTTACGTCCTCAGACGGAAACGTAAGCGTAGCCTACTTCATTGGGCTCCTCACAGACACATAGGCGATGTCAGGAAGAGCTCGCTGCGCTTATTAGGCAGCTAGTGCTAAGTTTTGGTTAAAACTTTTAGTTTTGCCAGTTACATTTAAGTGCGTGTTAACGAGATCGCCTCTCGGCTCGCAGCCTAAGCTCGAACCATCCCTGTCGAATCCGTAACGTCCCCTTGTAAAAGGGATATACGGGATGGAAGTTCAGCTTCACTGCTTCCGTATATAACTATTATAACAATCTCACTGCTCGAAACAACTGGTGGTTTCTGTCAAAACAGCGCTGATTGTTTACTACATAAGACATTGTAGCATAATGCTTCCGCTCTCAGCAAGCCATCAGCATCAGGCTAGAATTGCTTTTGACGATCGCGGAAGGCACGTTCGATTTCACGTTTTGCATCTTTTTTCTTCAAGTCTTCACGTTTATCGTATTTCTTCTTCCCTTTTCCGATTCCAATCAGCACTTTGGCAAAGCCATTTTTCAAATAGAGTTTCAGAGGCACAAGTGAGTAGCCTTCTTCCTTCGTCGCACCAATCAATTTGCTGATTTGCTTGCGATGAAGAAGCAGCTTTCTCGTTCTCAGCGGATCATGGTTATAACGGTTCCCCTGCTCGTATGGGCTCACATGCATGTTGTGAAGGAACACTTCTCCTCGCTCGATTTTGGCAAAGGAATCTTTTAAATTCACTTTTCCAGCACGAATCGATTTGATTTCAGTTCCTTGCAACACAAGACCAGCTTCATACGTTTCTTCTATAAAGTAATCATGATTTGCTTTTTTGTTTTGGGAAACAACCTTTCCCTCTCCCTTTGGCATTGGCGTACACCCTCCTTTTGACACAAACACGGTCCAAATCGTACGGATTATTTTATCAAACAATCCAGCTTTCGACAATGCTGACGCCATGTGGTCAAAAAGCAAATAGAGCGTGATGCCCTATTTGCTTTTTGGCACGTTACTTTTTCTTTTTTCGTTTTTGTTTCGGTGCGTTTTCAAATACGCGTTTTTTCTTTTTCTTCTTTTTACGGCTTGTGAACCAGTCACTTCCGCTTTTATCCTCTTTGCCTTTTTCCCCAGAGGCTTTTTGACCTCCACGGCCTTTTTTCGCTGGTGGATCTGTTCGTTTTTTGAACTTGAAATCTTTTGGTGATTTACGGCGAGTGCCCTTCATACCGACGATTTCAAAATCAATTGAGTGCTCATCTTTATTGACATTCACGACTTTGACAGTGATTTCATCACCGATACGGTAGACATTCCCTGTACGTTCACCGATCATGGCAAAGTGCTGTTCATCAAAGCGATAGTAGTCGTCAGTCATGTAGCTGACATGGACAAGACCTTCTATCGTATTCGGCAGTTCAACGAATAGTCCGAAGTTCGTCACGGAACTAATCATGCCATCAAACTCTTCACCGATTTTATCTAGCATAAACTCTGCCTTTTTCAGGTCATCTGTTTCACGCTCTGCATCGACTGAGCGGCGCTCCATTGTAGATGCATGATCTGCGATTTCAGGCAGCAGCTGGCCCCACTTTTCTAAGGTCGCTTCATCTGTCTTTTTCTGAATCAAATAGGTTCTAATCAATCTATGCACGATTAAATCCGGGTAACGGCGGATCGGTGATGTGAAGTGTGTATAGAATTCCGTTGATAATCCAAAATGGCCAATGCTTTCTGGATCATACTTCGCCTGTTTCATAGAGCGAAGCATCACAGTTTGAATGACGACTTCTTCTGGTTGATCCCTGACAGCATCGAGGACACTTTGAAGTGCGCGCGGGTGAATGTTCGTTGACGTCCCTTTCACAATGTAACCAAACGTCGTCACGAACTCTAAAAAGCGCTGAAGTTTCTCAGGATTTGGTTCTTCGTGAATTCGGTAAATGAACGGAACATTCATCCAGTGGAAATGCTCTGCAACCGTTTCGTTTGCAACAAGCATGAATTCTTCAATTAATTTCTCTGCAACGGAACGCTCACGAATGACAACATCTTTCGCAGCGCCTTCATCATCTACAAGTACTTTTGCTTCCTTGAAGTCAAAGTCTACAGCTCCGCGCTCCATTCGTTTGTCACGAAGAATCTCTGCAAGCTTCTCCATCTCTTGGAACATCGGCACTAGCGGCTCATATTTGTTTAGAAGCTCTTCATCTTGGTCGACTAAAATCTTATTCACATCGGAATAGGTCATTCTCTCTGTCGTTTTGATCACACTTTGGAAAATCTCATGTTTGACGACTTTCCCGTTACGATCAATAACCATTTCACAAGACAGGGTGAGACGATCGACCTTTGGATTTAATGAACAAATACCGTTTGACAAACGATGCGGAATCATCGGAATGACGCGGTCGACGAGATAGACACTCGTTCCACGTTCATAAGCTTCCTGATCAATCGGAGAATTCTCTGTGACATAATGAGAAACGTCTGCAATGTGCACGCCAAGCTTATATTTGCCATCATCCAGCTTTTGCACGGTTACGGCATCATCTAAGTCCTTTGCATCTGCACCGTCAATCGTCACAATCGTTTCATTGCGCAAGTCGCGTCTGCCTTCAAGGTCTTTTTCATCAATTGTTTCCGGTGTGTCTACTGCCTGCTGAAGTGCTTCTTCTGGGAACTCACCTGGCAGACCGTGTTTATGAATGATCGACAAAATATCAATGCCAGGGTCATTTTTATGACCGAGGATTTCAGTCACTTCACCCTCTGCACTCATTCTTCCTTCAGGGTAGCTTGTCAGCGTCACAACGACTTTATGACCTTCGACCGCACCGTTTTTAGCGGATTTCGGAATGAAGATATCGTTTGTGATTTTTTTATCATCAGGAATGACAAAGCCAAAGCTTTTCGTTTCTGTATAGGTACCGACAACCGTCTGAGTATTACGCTCCAGAATGCGGATGACCGTTCCTTCTTTTTTCGTGCCGTTTGATTTGTGGCTGACACGCACCATGACGGTATCGCCATTCATCGCTGTGCCTAACTCATTTGGCGGAATGAAAATATCATCCTGTCCAAACTCTTCAGGCGTTACAAATGCAAATCCTTTTGCATGAGCAGACAGCTTTCCTTTTACCAAATTCATTTTTTCTGGTACACCGTAACGGTCGCTGCGCGTGCGAACGATGAGTCCTTGATCCTCCAGCGTCACAAGTGCTTTGACGAGCTCTTTATAATCATCAGGATTGGTAATCTCCATCATGACTTCCAGCTCTTGAACAGTTAACGGTTTATATGCTTCTTCTTTCATAAAAGCGAGTAATTCATCCATAAATTCTTCTTTTTGCACACTCTAACCCCCTATATATTTAAATTGACCAATCAAGTGATTCTAAGAATGCATAGACATCCTGATGAACCTTCTCCCGCTCTTTATCAAGCGTGATGACATGGCCTGATTCTTCATACCATTTCAAATGCTTATCATCTGTCTCTACTTCGTTATAAATGATATTTGCACTGTCTGTATTAATCATATGATCGTGACGTGCCTGCACAACAAAAGTAGGTGAATAGATCATGTCGACATTGTTTCTGACATCTGCAATCAGTTCTTGCAGGCTCCTCAGTGTATCCATTGGTGTTTTCTTGAACGCTTCCATTTCTTGTTCAATTTGGTCCTCTGACTTACCCTCAAATTTCTTATAGTTACGGGCATAATCTAGTACACCCTGGTACATGACTTCTTCACTTTTTATGTACATAGGTGCACACATAGGTACAATTCCCTTTACAGGTACAGTGTAACCTAATTTCAATGAAAAAACTCCTCCGAGGGATAGTCCGCAAACTGCAATCTCCTCATAGCCCTCATCTTTTAAGAATTGATAGCCTTCTTCTACATCTTTCCACCAGTCAGCCGGGCCTGTATGGACAAGCTCTTCTGGCGGCACACCGTGTCCTTTATATTGAGGTGCATGGCATGTATATCCTCTTTCGTTCAAATAACGGCCAAGCATTCGAACATCGGCTGTATTCCCAGTAAAACCGTGAAGAAGAAGCACCGCCTTTTCTCCACCTTTAAACGTAAATGGTTTTGGTGTAACAACTTTCATGATGTGACTTCCTTTCCTTCTGATATGGTTTATATTTTCCACTTGTATGTATGAAACAAACACAAAAGAGTGCTGATAATAAAAAAAGGTCTGAAAAAAGATCAGACCTTCTGTTACTCGCGCTTTACACGCCTAAATATGCCAATGCAAGTGTTAAGATGAAGAAAAGCACTGACAAAATAACCGTTAATCGGTGAAGAATCAAGTCAAGGCCTCTCGCTTTTTGCTTACCGAAAAGCTGCTCGGCTCCACCTGAAATAGCGCCTGACAGTCCAGCACTTTTACTTGATTGTAGTAATACAACGATGATAAGTGCGATACTGACAATTACGAGTAATGTGATAACAAATGCGTGCATGAAAACACCTCCAGACAAACTGGTACACATAACTTTATTTTACATGAAAACAAGGTGCATGTCACGAAACATCAAAATAAAGATTTCCTATATATTGTCGACTTGATTCGTTATTTTGATACAATTTCGTTCCAAAGTGCTGGCTGCAGCATTTTTATATGCAATTTTTCGGTTAAAAACACATTTTAATGAGTTGCTTCTTCCTTCAATAGCTGTTTTAATTCTACTAACAAACGTTCAGCTCCTTCAGGACTCAGCATCACGTTCCCATTTCCATAGCTTTTGTTGTACTTCGTCACTTGTCCCGTTAACAGGCAGCTCTTATCTGCATCATATTTTTTCAGCATAATGGTTTGATCTTCAATGAAAATTTCTAACAGCTGCTCTTCTTTAATATTGAGTACCTTGCGCATTTCTGAGGGCAGAACAATTCTGCCGAGAGAATCAATGTGTCTGACCATCCCAGTCCTTTTCAATGACATTTCCTCCTTGATGATGATATCATTTATTGACTTTTGTCAATATCTTCATAGTAAAATAGATCTTCAAATTTTTTATCAAAGTAATGAATCATTTTGCCAATGACAAGCTGTCCTGGTTTTCGGTGACCATTTAATACCCTGCTAAGTGTGGCAGGAGAGATACCAATTTCATCAGCGAGCTGATTTAACGACATATCGTTCTCGATCATATACTGCATGACAAAAGCCCGCCTGATCTGAATCTTTTCGACCATCATTACAACCTCCTATGGAATCATTATGTACAACATGTAAGACTCTCACATCAAGCAGATTCATTAACTTATGTCAACACTTTTACCCCTCTGCTATTTCCTTTGGTCAATGATCATACTAAAATAAGTCATATACTGAAATGTGAGGTTCGATGTCATGAATCACTTTGGTGAACAATTACGCATTTTAAGAGAAAATAGAAAAATGTCGGTCAATCAGCTTGCCATGTATTCAGGTGTAAGCGCTGCTGGAATTTCTCGTATTGAAAATGGAAAGCGCGGTGTGCCAAAGCCTTTAACCATAAAAAAATTAGCACACGCCTTGAAGGTGCCCTATGAGGATTTAATGCTGCTTGCCGGTCATATTGAACAGGAACAAGTTCATGAAATGAAACCGAAATATGAGTCCATGTTAAAAATCTATCAAACGGCGCTTCAAAAGGATGTAGAACATCTCCCCATTTTTGACGGAAACAAATGGGAAAGGCTCTCCGCACAAGACATCAGCCAGCTGAATGAATACTTTCTCACGCTCATCGACCAAAAAAAGGCGAACAAATAGCGGGGCATAAACCTAATGTACATCCACCATTAACTAATGTCAATATTTTCATGGTGTGCTTATTGCCAATAGTCAACAAATCAAGTAAAATAGACATATCGAATCTATAACCATGTGAGGTTTTGCGTTGATGAACTTTGGTGCATATTTAAGAGCATTACGTGAGGAAAAGAAGCTGTCGGTGAACCAATTAGCGATGTATTCTGAGGTCAGCGCTGCCGGTATATCTCGTATCGAAAACGGGAAACGCGGCATTCCGAAACCTCCTACGATTAAAAAGCTAGCTGGTGCGTTAAAGGTACCTTATGAAGACATGATGCGGGCTGCGGGCTATATTGAGGAGGCCTCTTCTGTCCATCAGCACGAGGAAGATGATCTTTCTTTTTCCAAAATAAAGGAAGCCGCAGCGCAATATGAACTTGATGATCTCGAAATATTTGATGGTGACATATGGTCAACCCTTTCGAAAAAAGAAATAGAGGACCTCAACCGCTATTTGTTATTTATGTTAAACAGCCGTTCGTCCTCATAAATGTTTAAGCTTTTTGCGCCGATTTATGACAGATTTACGGTATAATGGGTTCAGATTGGAGTGAAGAAAGATGAATCAATCTGATATGTGCCCGCGGTTTGAAAAAGCAGTTGAGTTATTGAGTAAACGCTGGGTGGCACTGATTGTTTTTCAGCTTCTCTCAGGTCAGCAGCGCTTTAGTGAAATTGAGGCGGCTCTGACAAATTTAAGTGGAAGAGTTTTATCTGAGAGATTAAAAGAGCTGGAGGCAGCAGGTATTGTAAAACGGGAGGTTTTTGCTGAAACACCCGTGCGCATTGAGTATTCTTTAACAGATATGGGGTGTTCACTTGCACCCGTTTTTGAGGAAATTGCGAAGTGGTCCTCTGAATGGATCACGCTTGAATCATAAAATACCAGCATGCGAACCGCCTGATCATCATAAAACAACCTCCCTTACAGATGTAAGGGAGGTTTTGTCTTTTCAACCGCTTAAGCAGATGTGATGTTTTTTTCAGCTAACGCTTTTCTTTCCTTTTTCTTGTTTGTCGGGCTTAAATAGCGTTCGAGCCAGCCCATGACAAGGTCAGCCATAATAGCCATGAGTGCAGTTGGAATCGCACCTGCTAAAATGATAGCTGTTCCGTTTGTGGCGTTTGATCCTCTGATGATGATATCACCAAGTCCTCCCGCGCCCACAAATGTTCCAATCGCTGTAATACCGATGGCAATGACCAGTGCGGTTCTTAAACCAGCCATAATGACTGATAAAGCAAGCGGTAATTCAACCATTCTCAGCACTTGCCATTTCGTCATGCCCATCGCTTTACCTGATTCTAAATAAGCATGTTCAATGCTGACAATGCCCGTATACGTGTTTCTGATGATCGGCAGAAGCGAATACAGAAAGAGTGATAGGATGACTGTATTTGCGCCCAGTCCTAATACAAGCATCAATACGGAAAGCATCGCTAATGCCGGTATCGTTTGAATGACGTTGGTAACGGCGAAGATCCAATTGCTCAGCTTGCGGTAATGCGCGACAAAGATGCCTACTGGAATCCCGACAATCGCCGCAAATAACACCCCATACGCCGACATGAGAAAATGGCGATAAAATTCTTCTAACACATATGACCCGTTCTGCTGATAATACGTCCATAATTGCTGCAGTGTGTCCATCAGCCGTGACACCTCCCCATCTTACTCAAAGTAATTGTGTTTTTTCAGGAAATTCTTCGCAACGGTTGCTGGTTCTTGAAGCTCCCCGTCGACTTGATAGTTCAGCTCTTGCATTTGTTCTGTATCAATTTTTCCGATCAGCCTGTTGATCACCTTATCAAGCCCTGGATTTTCTTTTAAGACTTTCTCCGGGACTACTGGTGATGCATCATACGGCGGGAAGAACCGTTTATCATCTTTTAAGATTTTAAGGTTATAGGCCTTGATTCGTCCATCTGTTGAATAGGCAAGCACAATATCCATTTTTTCATTCTTTAGAGCATCATAGACTAAACCAATCTGCATCGGATACGTGCTGCCAAATTTGATTCCGTATGTTTTCACGAACCCGTCATAGCCGTCGCCTTTCTTTTTGAGCCAAATATTATCGACACCAAATCGGTAATTGTTCGCATTCTTTTTCAAATCAGAGACCTTTTCTAACTTATTTTCCTTCGCCATCTTCTGCGTCACAGCAAAGGCATACGTATTATCAAATCCATAAGAATCAAACCATTTGTAATCATAGCGCTTTTTAAATTCTTTTTGGACGATCTCCATGGCACGCTCCGGGTCTTTTTCCGCATCCATTCCAAGCGTGCTTGTTAAATCCGTGCCTGAATATCTTGTCGCAGAAATGTCGACATCTCCGTTTTCCATTGCTTTCTGCTGCACAGTGTTGGAGCCTAGGTTTTTCACAATAGTCGTCTTTTTATCTGTGTAATGTTCGATCATATCGCCAACCATATAGGCCATAATTTCTGATTCGGTAAAGTTTTGTGCTCCAATTCGCAGCGTGCCCCCTGAGGAGCCGGCTAGTCCAGGAAGTGAACAGCCGCTTATCAATAGCAAGCATCCGGCAAGCAGTGCACTGATCCATTTTGTTTTTCGATTCTTCACATAAGCCAACTCCTTATGAAACTTCCTTCAATCCTTTTAAGCCTTCTGGTGTTACTTTTTTCTCCAGCTTCATTAATGATAGGTCGATGATGACTGCTAAAATTGTGACTGGTATCGCACCCGCAATAATAAATTCCGGCTGATACAGCTGAAGTCCAATTAAAATGTAGTCACCTAGACCGCCTCCACCGATAAAGGCTGCAAGTGTTGTCCAGCCAATCAAATATATCGTTGACGTTCTGACACCTGCCATAATGACCGGTACAGCAAGCGGGAGTTCAACAAGACGAATTTGTTCCCATGTTGTCATCCCGATTCCTTTACCGGATTCAAGCAAGTTTTTGTTCACACCTTGAACCCCGGCATACGTATTTCTTAAAATAGGTAAAACCGAATAGAAAAAGAGAGCAACGATTGCAGGTATTTTCCCAACCCCCAAAATAGGAATAAAAAAGGCAAGAATCGCTAAACTAGGGAGTGTTTGAAAGATATTCACGATACCGATGATAAAACCTGCGCCTCGCTTCATTCGTGTGAGGACCACACCTAAAGGAACGGCAACGATAATACCAAGCACAACAGCAATTAAGGAAATATATAAATGCTCCCACATTTTTGTGAGGAGTTCCCCACCATTTTTCTCTAGAAAGTCGATGATTTGATCCATGTGTACACCTCCCTTACTTCATTTCAGTGACAGCCGCCGGCGTATCGTCTCCCCAAATGGAGTCGTACACAACATCTACAAGACTTGCACGTGTCACAATGCCTTTTAAGTGCCCTTCTGCATCCACAACCGGTACATATTTAATGCCGCGTATTAAGATTTTCCGGACAGTGTCTCTTAGAAGTGCGCCTTCTTGTACGGTATAGAACTCTGTATTTAAAATATCACCAACGAAAGCTGCTTTTCTGCGGTTCGCATCGATTGTTTCAATATCGATATAGCCTTTTAGCACATGATGTTCATCTACTACAAGCAAGGAATCGACCCGCTTTTCTCTCATGATGTAGATGGCATCTGTTAATGTTTTTTCAACTGTAACGGTGACTGGTGACGTGTTCATCATTTGTTCTACACGTTCCATATTAGGATTTGATTGAAGCAGACGTTCTTTGCCGATGAATTCTTCTACGAATTCATTGGCTGGATTCCGCAGAATATCGTCAGGCGTTCCTACTTGGACAATCTCTCCATCTTTTAAAATCACAATTCGATCAGCTAGTTTAATAGCTTCGTCCATGTCATGTGTGACGAATACGATGGTTTTATTTAATGTTTTTTGCAGTTTCTTAAATTCTTCCTGCAATGAATCTCGTGTGATTGGATCAAGTGCGCCAAACGGTTCATCCATGAGGATCAGAGGGGGTTCCGCTGCTAGTGCGCGAAGAACACCGATGCGCTGCTGCTGTCCTCCGCTGAGTTCATGAGGATAGCGCTCTAAATATTCCGGTCCCATGTCGACAAGCTTCAGCAGTTCACGTGCCCGTTCTTTTCGTTTTTCTTCCGGCCATTTTAACAGCTTCGGAACAAGTGAAATGTTTTGTGCGATGGTCATATGGGGGAACAGTCCAATTTGCTGAATCACATAGCCAATTTCTCTTCTTAATTGAACTGGATCTTTTTTCATAATGTTTTCTCCCTCGATAAAGATTTTTCCTGAGGAAGGTTCGATGAGTCGGTTAATCATCTTCATGGTTGTTGTCTTACCACAGCCACTCGGTCCAATAAAACAAATAAATTCTCCTTTTGCTATTTCTAAATCAATATTTTTGACAGCTTTTTTTCCGCCTTTATACGTCTTAGATACATTCTCTAGTTTCAGCAAATGAGACACCTCCATTAGTCGGATCAATATTTTCAGAAAATTTACACCTTATTTATTATAGTGCAAACTTTATAAAATAAAAAGTTTATGATGTGTTTGTATTGCATAACATTTATTTAAAATTTTCAGTTAACGGCCTGATAGATAGAGATCTCTCCTTTTTCCTCCAAATTACGAGCAAATACTCAATATTTATTGTTTTCATCAACAAACAGGTATATGATATATTGTGTTACAAATTGTCAGTCGTGAAGGGATGAATCGGGGAGTGGACAAGCAAGCGTTAGGTGCCATTCAAAAAGCACAGGATCATTATATTGAAAAAGCTGCCGAGAACATGAATGCCTTTGGTCTTTCTTCTACAGTGGGTAGAGTGCTTGGTATCATTCACATGAACCGTAAACCAATGACGCTTGGAGAGCTATCAGAGGCGACAGGCATGAGCAAAACGAGAATGAGTCAAGTCGTTCGAGAAATGCTTGATTTGAATATTGCGGAAAAGGTTTATGAAAAAGGAATACGTAAAGATTTATATGACGTTGAGCAAGATCAATACCAAACGTTTATTTCCTTGTTTGCAGCCAATTGGTCCCGAGTTGTCAGCAAAAACCGCAAGGCACATAAGAAAACGTGCAAGGAATTGCTGGAGCTGCTTGAACAGGACGACCTGCCAGAAGAGACAGAGGATAAAATCAATCTGCTTCTTTCAGAAATCAAGGAAAGTCTTGATTACTATGATTGGATTAGCCGCTTAATTGAATTCTTTGAAAGTGAAGAAGTGTTTAAGCATGTGCCGAAACCTTAAAAAAAGCTGTTTTATTTTACATCATTGTAGAAAAAAACAGCTTTTTTATATACACTTATTGCATAAACATTGGAAACATCCCTTTTAAGCCTGCACCGATCATTTCAACTGCCACTACAGCAAGAATTAATCCCATTAACCGCGTCACGACATTCATCTCTGTTTTCCCCATTTTCCGCATAATGAAACTTGAATAATGAAAGGCATAAAAGGTCATTGCCAGAACGATGACAATGCCGATTAAAATCGTAAACATGTGAAGCATCCCTTGACTTCCCGGGGTTAAACTCATCACTGTAGCGATTGTACCGGGACCAGCGATGATCGGAATCGCCAGCGGCGTAACGGAAACATCCGCCTTTTCTATGCTTTCTGCCTTTTCCTCAGAATGAGGATTTTGGACATGTGACTCCTTTGCATTCAGTAAATTGTAAGCGATACCAAAAATGAAAATACCTCCGGCGATGCGGAGTGCATGAATATCGATCCCAAACAATTTGAAAATGAGCCTCCCAGCCAATAGAAAGGCAACAAGAATAATGAAAGAGACCACAATGGCTTTTTTGGCTGTCTGGGAGCGTTCTTTCTCTGTATATCCCTCTGTTAAAGTGATGAAAAGAGGCACGTTTCCAATAGGGTTTGATACAGCAAATAATGAGACCACGACATGAATCATAAAGGAAATCAACAGACACCCTCCTTTTTTCATAGTGTCTGCCAATCTGATGTGAATATTCCCTTGTGATGTTAAAACCTGTATATATTTAACCGATGATAATGAAGGTTTAAAGAAAGGGGAATGACACATGAAGAAAACGATCACCATCATCCTTCTATCTGTGGCGGTTTTAGGAGCAGCCGGCTGGATGGTTTGGCAGCAGCAGACCATCAAAGCAGCTAAGGAAAAACATCAGCAAGAAAGCAAAACGAACGATGAGCAGCTTTTCGAAGTTAACATCAGATCAAGCGGATATGAAGCATGAAAACGAAGATCAAAAAAAGAAACTGTCTACCATCACCAAAAAGCTCAAAAACGAAAAGAAAGCCTATCAAAAAGAAGTCAAGCAGCGTAAAATACTTGAGGCAAAAATTGACCAGCTTCAAAAAGAGCTGACAGCAGCGAAAGCCACTGCTCAAGCGAATAAACAGAGCGCACAGGCTGCAAGGCAACCAACTGTAAAAAAAGATCCAAATGTCACTCACAATCCGCCCTCACAATGGGTACAGGATCAATATGATTGGGGTGTGAAACAAGGATATATTAAAGAATAGAAAGGATGAAAAAACATGATACACATTCGGCCATTGTCAGGTGATCAATCCGTCCCTATGGATCTTTTACTCTTAGCTGATCCTTCAAAGGAAAAGGTTCTTACTTATGTGCAATCCGGCTCTTGTTATGCCGCGTATCATGAACAGGACGTGATTGGTGTCTATGTGCTTTTATCTCTGTCTCAGCAGACAGTCGAAATCATCAATGTCGCCGTGAAGGAATCATGGCAAGGAAAAGGAATTGGGAAGCAGCTGATCCGCCATGCCATTGCTGAAGCGAAAGCCGCAGGTTTTCACACGGTTGAAATCGGCACAGGCAACTCGAGCATTCAGCAGCTCGCACTTTATCAGAAATGCGGCTTCCGCATGATATCTATTGACCACGATTTCTTTCTTAAGCATTATGATGAACCGATTTTTGAAAATGGCATTCAGTGTATGGATATGGTACGGCTGTCACTCACTTTGCAAGCAGACTGATGTTTTGTTCCGTCCGTCTGCTTTTTTATGTTCTGCGTTTTTTTACCACATGCTTCACATATTGAATGAAGAAATAAAGCACGGCGCCAGCTAAAAAGCAGACCACACATCCAAAGAGCGTCGCCTCTGAGCTGAATTGATACTCTTCAATTTTCATGATATAAAATGGCTTGCCAAACAATGTTGGGCTTGATTCAACATGATTGACCTCTAGCAGCAGTAAAAAAACAGGGGTCATAAACACAGCAAATACATACAGCATCGCAAGTGTTATACCGCTGGAAAACGAATGAAATACTTTGATCATCTCTTTCTCTCCTTCATCTCTTTTAAACTGGCTGTGATATTTTTTCCGTCAGGGCAAGCTGGATGCAGCATCACCGTATTCAGTAAAGAAAAAAACAGCAGCTGATGACTGACCGGATACTTCCATATCATAAAAAGCACAAGCGAACAAAGCACCGGAAAGAGCGGGCCTGCAAGTGCCACCATCATATTGAAGCTCGGCCGGACAAATTTCTCATGGACGACCGCCACATGCTTCCAATCAATCGTTATCACAAAATCAAAGAGCGGCCTTTTTTCGATTTTGTTACACAACATGATCATCAGCATATGACCGAGTTCATGTATCACCACAACCGCTAGGAAACTACACACAAGCTCTATCATCGCAAGACAGGCCTCTTTAACATGACCGTATATATGCAGCTATAAAATGCAAGTGAACCTAGCAGATAAGCAGTGGCGAGAAGATACACATCTGATGAAAGCCACTTCAATAAAAGCATATCGATAAAGCTGAATACAGCAATCATCATCACGATGACAAACAGTTTATTAAACTCACTGATCTTCACGATAAACCCTGTACAGGCCGCCATGGCAGTGATCAACAAAATGGACAAACTTGCGAGGCCATGACCTTCACTTTCAATACCTATCACCATAGATGCAAACCCAATAAACACAAAATATATCAACAAATTAATAGCGTAATAAAATAAAATTCTCGACAATAAATAAGCACCCTTTGATGTATTTAACATAAAGATGGCCCTTTGATTCATATGATATTCTCTGCCAATCATCAGTGGAAGCATGATCAATATTTCCTTTAATGCATACTGCACAATAAAGGCATACATCCAGCCGGTTTCTACCGGTGTAAAAACAATAGGCAGCCCCGCAGTCAAACAAACGAGAAATAAAAACAAAATGCCCTGTTCTTTAAAAACAGCTGACCGGCTGAAATAGACCAATTCCTGCCGCAGGTGCGTCAGAAAGGAAGATTGCGTTCTAATTTTCTTGTAAGAAAACGACTTTACCTCTGTTTTCAGCTGCAAAAACATCTGATGGACATAAGAAGCCGCTAACCCCTTCAGCCATAGCCAGCCAGCGCTTAGAAGGATCACGAGAAATATGAGATAGACTGATGGCCATACTCGGATCATCTCCATTGCTTTTTGAAAAAGGAGAAACACCAATAGATTCAGCACCGCAAAGCCGAGCGTTTGCAGCAGTAAATGCTCTTTTGTTTTTGAGACGAAATGGCTCACAGCAATCCGCATCATCATCCAAGAAGCAAGTGCAAGCAGCGCCAGTACACAGCAAGTCATGCATACAGCCGTTATCCAATACAAAGATGGCGTAATACCGCTGATCAAAAGGCCTAAGACAATCGGTAAAAAAAGCAGCCCTACCATGAGAAAACAAAAGAGCATCGGATAGAAATACACACAAAGGACAAATGGCACACTTTGTATCGCACTATTCAAAAAGTAGAATTGATATTCCTGGCGCTTTAATTTATTGCGGGATAACACAATACCTGCACCTAGAAGTAAAAGCGTCATTTTCATCAATTGGAGGTATAAAGCAGCCGGCTCACTTTCTCCTGCCTGCATGAAAAAGCGAAGGCTGATGACGACATATATCGCATACATGAGCAAGAAAAAAACCACGGCTGCGAGAAGCTGTATAGGGTACTTTTTTGCGAGCTGCTTTCCTTTCGTTGTCAGCATTCCCCATTCTATTTTATGAAGAACGTGTCGTGTCCAGATCATTGAGCAACCTCTCCACCTGCATATAGTAATCTCGATTCACTTCTTTATAAATCTCTTCAAGTGCCTGATGAGGAAATGTCTGAGTCGTTTCTTGGCGGGACATATCCAGCTTGACGTCCCCATTTCTTAAGATCATGAGATGGTCATAAAGCGTATCACCAAAGCTCAAATGATGGGTTGAAATGAGAATGCCAGCGCCTTGATCTCTCAGCTTCATGAGCACCTTTTTTAAGATGATCATCATATCTGGATCAAGACCGTTCGTTGGCTCATCGAACACATAATAATCACATGGCCTGAGGAGCTGTGAAATGATCTGCGTTTTCTTTTGATTGCCATGAGACAGCTGAGCGATAGGCTGATCCATATAAGAACCCAGCTCAAACAGATCGATGAACGTCTCTTCCCGTGTGACATCTTGCTCATTTGGCAGCTGAAGTAATTGAAAGTATTCCCTCGGTGATAAATAATCGAACAACGAATGCTCGTCAGGAATATAGGACACATGTTTTTTCAACAAGGAGATATGTTCTGAGGATTGAAGATTCAGCTTTTTACCATGTAAAGTGACGCATCCTTTAAATGGCGTCAGCCCAAACATGGATTGGATTATCGTCGTCTTTCCCGCACCATTATGCCCCAAAAGCAACAGCATCTGCCCTTTCTCGACATTCATTTGAATATTGCGGAGAGAGAAGGTGCGGCTATATGTTTTTTCTTTTAATCGTAATGTCAGCATCATATCCCTCCGTTTGTTTCAGATAGAACAGATGCCCTTGCATCTGTTCTCATCCCTGTTAAAAACCGCACTGGATTTTAACATACATGCCTAATAATTTGAACTCACCTAAAAATTTGGAGCCTCGTCCAAAGGTCTTGCATGCCCAAATCAATGCTCCAAGTGAAATAATGCCCAATATAGCGGCAAGGACATAAATCCAAAATGCGTTTTTCTGTACATTCTTAGAAGTTAGAATTCGTTGCTTCCTTTCATCATATGCCGCCAATAGGTGAAGAACATACATATATACACCTACTGGAAAACGAAGGCTAAAAGTATTCAGCATCTCATCACCCCCTAATATATGTAAAATGATACCACCCCCTTACAGAAAGCATAAGTTCATTTCAGATCATATTTTTAGTCGATTTTTCATGATTTAGTGCTTATAAATGGAGGGGATTTTGCTTTTTTCTCTAACTGAAGGAGGATTTTTTACAGAAATAGGATAAGTCAAATGAATTAGCCAGCGGATTTCGCTTAACACAAAAAAACGCTGCGCCCCGCTCTCATGAAAGAGCGGAACGCAGCGCATAGCTGACATTATTTATTCAAGTTATAGAATGTTGCAATGCCGTGATATTGTGCTGTTTCAGCCAATTGATCTTCGATGCGAAGTAATTGGTTGTATTTCGCCACACGGTCCGTACGAGACGGAGCACCTGTTTTGATTTGTCCAGCATTTGTTGCAACAGCGATGTCTGCAATCGTGCTGTCTTCAGTTTCACCAGAACGGTGAGAGATAACAGCTGTGTATCCTGCGCGTTTTGCCATTTCGATTGCATCAAATGTTTCAGTTAATGTACCGATTTGGTTTACTTTGATCAGGATTGAGTTACCAACGCCGTTTTTGATTCCTTCAGATAGCTTCTTCGTATTTGTAACGAATAAGTCATCTCCTACTAGCTGAACCTTGCTGCCAAGGCGCTCAGTTAATAGTTTGTGACCTTCCCAGTCGTTTTCATCAAGGCCGTCTTCGATAGAGATGATTGGGTATTTCGATACCATATCTTCATACCAATCAACCATTTCAGCAGATGTTTTCACAACACCTTCGCCTGATAAATGATATTTACCGTCTTCTTTGTTGTAGAACTCAGAAGATGCAGCATCCATTGCAAGTTTCACTTCTTCACCTGGTTTGAAGCCAGCTTTTTCGATCGCTTCAACGATTGTTTGAAGTGCTTCTTCGTTAGAACCAAGGTTTGGAGCGAATCCACCTTCGTCACCTACAGCTGTGTTTAAGCCTTTTGCGCTTAATACAGATTTCAGACTATGGAAGATTTGAGCGCCCATGCGAAGTGCTTCACGGAAGTTCGGTGCACCTACAGGCATAATCATGAATTCTTGAATGTCTACGTTGTTATCCGCATGCTCTCCGCCGTTGACGATGTTCATCATCGGTACTGGAAGCGTTTTGGAGTTGAATCCACCAAGGTATTGATAAAGTGGGATTTGTAAGAAATCAGCAGCCGCACGTGCTACAGCGATAGATACGCCAAGGATTGCGTTTGCGCCTAATTTCCCTTTGTTTTCTGTTCCGTCAAGTTCGATTAACATTTTGTCAATCGCTACTTGTTCTGTTACATCAAAGCCTAAAAGCTCTGGTGCAATGATTTCGTTTACGTTGTTTACAGCTGTCAGAACACCTTTTCCAAGGTAACGGTCTTTGTCTCCGTCACGTAGTTCTACTGCTTCATATTCACCAGTAGAAGCACCACTTGGAACAAGCGCACGGCCAAAGCCGCCAGATTCTGTGTAAACTTCTACTTCAACTGTTGGGTTACCGCGAGAGTCTAATACTTCGCGTGCATATACGTCAACAATGTATGGCATCGTTATTTCTCTCCTTTTGAATCAATTTTTTTATTTCTGAATTAATGATGTTCCTGTCATCTCTTTTGGTTTTTCAAGACCAAGTAAGTCTAAAAGCGTTGGAGATAGATCAGCTAAAATGCCGCCTTCTCTAAGCGTCGCACCTTTTTTCGTCACGATGACTGGTACAGGATTCGTTGTATGTGCAGTATGCGGCTTTCCTTCTTCGGTAATCAGCACGTCTGCGTTACCGTGGTCTGCCGTGATGATGGCATGTCCGCCTTTTGCCAGGATTGCGTCGACTACAGCTCCTAAGCACTCATCT
The DNA here is from genome assembly GCF_001429445.1 of Bacillus sp. Root920. Classification (NCBI taxonomy): domain Bacteria; kingdom Bacillati; phylum Bacillota; class Bacilli; order Caryophanales; family Bacillaceae; genus Bacillus; species Bacillus sp. Root920. The sequence goes on along the minus strand of NZ_LMJV01000001.1, from coordinate 839,017 downwards.
ACTGCTTCAATGGCTTTGATTGTTGGCTCGAGCATACCTGAATGACCAACCATATCCGGGTTAGCAAAGTTCAGAATGATCGCATCATGCTTGTCAGCATTGATGTCTGCAACAAGTGCATCCTTTACCTCGTAAGCACTCATTTCCGGCTTGAGGTCATAGGTGGCTACATCTGGTGAATTGATTAAGATGCGGTCTTCACCAGGAAATTCTTCTTCACGTCCACCGCTCATAAAGAACGTGACATGAGGATATTTCTCTGTTTCAGCAATCCGCAGCTGTTTCAATCCGTTTTGAGAAAGCACTTCTCCTACCGTGTTATCCAAATTCACTGGTTTGAAGGCAACATAGCCATCAACCGTTTCACTGAAGTGTGTGAAGCAGACGAAGTGTAAATTCTTCGGATGAGCTTCTCCGCGGTCAAACGAGCGGAAATCTGCATTTGTGAAAGTGTTCGAGATTTGGATGGCACGGTCTGGACGGAAGTTATAGAAAATCACAGAGTCGCCGTCGTTTACTTTGGCAACCGGCTCACCATTTTCTCTCGTAATGACAGATGGAATAACGAATTCATCGTAGATTCCATTTTCATAGGAGTCATCAACGACATCATAGATGTTTTGATAGCTTGGCCCTTCACCATATGCCATCGCACGGTACGCTTTCTCCACACGATCCCAGCGTTTGTCACGGTCCATTGAGTAATAGCGTCCTGAAAGTGTTGCCACTTCACCGACACCGATTTCTTTGATTTGTTCTTCCAGCTGTTTCAAGTACACTTTGGCTGTCTTCTGACCAACATCACGTCCGTCCAAGAAACCATGAATGTATACCTTTGTTAAGCCTTCTTTTTTCGCCAGCTTCAGCAGGGCAAAAAGATGCTGGATGTGACTGTGCACACCACCGTCTGACAAGAGTCCAAATAAATGAAGTGCCTTGTCATTCTCTTTTGCATACGTCATTGCATCTAGGAACGTTTCGTTTTTCTCAAATTCCCCTTCACGAATGGCAACATTCACCCTTGTTAAGCTTTGATACACAATGCGTCCTGCACCAATGTTCAAATGCCCAACTTCAGAGTTCCCCATTTGACCTTCCGGTAGACCTACTGCCTCACCTGAAGCCGTTAAGGTTTGATGCGGAAATTCGTTCCAGTAGCGGTCAAAGTTCGGTTTTTTTGCTTGTGCGACAGCGTTACCGACTGTTTCGCCTCTTAAACCGAACCCGTCTAAGATGATTAATGCAGCTGGTTTCTTACTCATATTGACCTTCCTCCAATAATTGAACGAAAGACTGAGGTTCTAAGCTTGCGCCGCCTACCAAAGCACCGTCAATATCGGATTCTGCCATATATTCTTTAATATTTGCCGGCTTCACGCTTCCGCCATATTGAATGCGAAGGCTGTCTGCCGCTTCTTGACCAAATTCGCTTGCAACGGTTTGGCGGATGTGTGCGCAAACGTCGTTTGCATCTTTCGCTGTAGAAGATTTTCCTGTACCGATAGCCCAGATTGGCTCATATGCAATCACAGATTCAGCGACTTGCTGCTTCGTTAAACCAGCTAGTGCTTTCTTCACTTGATCAGCGACAAGTTCATTTGTTTTGCCAGCTTCACGCTCTTCAAGCGTTTCACCTACACAAATGATTGGAACGATGCCATGCTTGAATGCAGCATGTGCTTTTTTGTTCACTGTTTCATCTGTTTCAGCAAAGAATTCACGGCGCTCTGAATGCCCAATCACTGAATAGCCGATGCCTAAATCTTTTAAAGCAGCAGGGCTGATTTCACCAGTGAATGCACCATTTTCTTCAAAGTGCATGTTTTGTGCACCAATTTTAAGGTCTGTTCCGTTTGATAGGCTGTTTAGCTTTTCAAGGAAAAGAGCTGGCGCGCAGACAATGGATTCCACTTTGTCAGGAGATGGAATAGATGACTTGACTTCTTCAACGAAGCTGACTGCTTCGCCAAGTGTTTTGTTCATTTTCCAGTTCCCAGCTATAATTGGTTTTCTCATGATTGACACTTCCTTATAGCAGTTTTGGTCTTATTTATCGTTTAATGCAGTAACACCAGGAAGTTCTTTGCCTTCCATAAATTCAAGTGAAGCGCCGCCGCCTGTAGAAATATGGCTCATCTGATCGGCAAGACCAAATTTCTCAACAGCTGCTGCTGAATCTCCACCACCAATGACAGAATATGTATCTTTTGCTTCTGCCAGTGCTTCTGCGATAGCTTTTGTTCCTTTAGCGAATGCATCGATTTCAAATACACCCATTGGTCCGTTCCAGACAACAAGTTTGCTGTTTTTAATAACATCAGCATACTTTTCTCTTGTCTCTGTTCCAATATCAAGTGCTTCTAGATCACTTGGAATTTCAGAGATTGGCACAATGCTTGTATTCGCATCATTTGAAAAGTCGTCGGCTACCAGAACATCTGTTGGAATCAGGAAGTTCACGCCTTTTTCTTTTGCACGGTCCATAAAGGATTTCGCTAAATCGACTTTGTCTTCTTCTAATAGAGATTTCCCTACCTCGTGGCCAAGTGCTTTCACAAATGTGTAAGCAAGTCCGCCGCCGATGATGAGGTTGTCCACTTTATCAAGAAGACTTTCAATCACACCGATTTTATCCTTTACCTTTGCGCCGCCGATAATCGCTGTAAATGGGCGATCAGGATTTGAAATGGCTTTCCCTAAAACCTCAAGCTCTTTTTGCATGAGGAAGCCTGAAACAGCCGGAAGATAAGCTGCAATACCAGCTGTCGATGCATGTGCACGGTGTGCAGCACCGAACGCATCATTGACATACACATCGGCTAAATCAGCAAATGCTTTTGATAATTCAGGATCGTTCTTTTCTTCACCAGGATAGAAACGAACGTTTTCAAGCACTAGCACATCTCCTTCTTTTAAGTCAGAGATTTGCTTTTTCACGTTGTCGCCGTAAGCTTCATCTGCCTTTTTCACTTCTTTTCCAAGAAGCTCTTGCAGACGTTTTGCCACAGGTGTCAGACGCAGTTCTTCAGTAACTTGACCCTTCGGACGACCCAAATGACTAGCTAGCAGTACCTTTGCGCCTTGTCCTGTTAAATACTCAATTGTTGGTAATGCTGCGCGGATACGAGTATCATCCGTCACTTCTCCGTCCTTCATCGGAACGTTAAAATCTACGCGGCAGAACACAACTTTACCTTTTACGTCAATGTCTTTTACTGATTTCTTATTCATGCTCGTCAGGAGATCCTCCTTTATTCTGGTTTCCTTACGCATTGGACAAGACTCTCTTTATCCTTTTCCCATTTTGCCCTCATCAAAACGAGAAATCGTGCAGAACGGATAAAAACAGAGAAAAAGGGAAAGGGATGCTTCCCCTTCCCTTGTCCGTCTTCATTATATCGTGTCTCTAGGAAAGAACCAAGTGAGTTCCTTCAGTGTGAGAAATTAAAGACCTTGTTTTGCAATGTAAGCTGCAAGGTCAACAACGCGGTGAGAATATCCGCTCTCGTTATCGTACCAAGAGATTACTTTCACCATGCTGCCTTCCATTACCATTGTAGAAAGAGCATCGATTGTTGAAGAGTTTGCATTACCATTGTAGTCACCAGATACTAATGGCTCTTCGCTGTAGCCAAGGATTCCTTTAAGTTCTCCTTCAGCTGCTTCTTTAAGTGCTGCATTTACGTCTTCAGCTGTTACATCTTGGTTTAATTCAGCAACAAGGTCAACTAAAGAAACGTTAGGTGTTGGAACACGCATAGCGCCACCGTTTAATTTACCTTTAAGTTCAGGCAATACAAGTGAAACAGCTTTCGCAGCACCTGTAGAAGTTGGGATGATGTTTTCCGCAGCTGCACGAGCACGACGGTAGTCTTTGTGCGGAAGATCAAGAATTTGCTGGTCATTTGTGTATGAGTGAACAGTTGTCATCATACCGCGTTTGATACCAAATTTATCGTTAAGTACTTTTGCAAATGGAGCTAAGCAGTTTGTCGTACAAGATGCATTAGAGATGACATCGTGGCTAGCTGCATCGTATTTGTCTTCGTTTACACCCATAACGATTGTGATATCTTCTTCGTTAGCAGGAGCAGAGATGATGACTTTTTTAGCGCCAGCTTCTAAGTGTTTCGCAGCGTCTGCACGTTTTGTGAAGAATCCAGTAGATTCAACAACGATTTCTACGCCTTGTTTACCCCAGCTTAATTTCGCAGGGTCACGCTCAGCTGATACTTCGATTGTTTTACCGTTCACTACTAAGTTTGTACCGTCTACAGAAACCTCTGCATCTAGTTTTCCGTGAACAGAGTCATATTGTAAAAGGTGTGCAAGCATGTTAGCATCTGTTAGATCGTTAACCGCTACTACCTCAACTTCAGGATTATTTAATGCTGCACGAAATACGTTACGTCCAATACGTCCAAATCCGTTAATACCGACTTTTACTGCCATGATGTTTCCTCCTTTTATAGGTCACAATGTTTTATATTGAGGGATCAATTGACTCCCTTAATAACTCTTTTGCGGCTCCTTCGTCTGTGACGAGAACCGTTCGGCGCGGTTTTTTGAAATAAGCTTCAATCGCCCCCGCCTTTGATGATCCACCTGCAACAGCAATGATGTGTGGAATGCTTTCTAGATCATCTAGCTGCATGCCGACGGAGTGCACTTTGTGTACGACCTCACCATCACGATTAAAGTAATAGCCAAAGGCCTCTGTCACTGCGTCATGCTCATCAATCTTCTTTAAATCTTCAGCTGGTGTATTTCGTCTCATCGCCATTGTTTTTGCTTCACCAATACCATGAATGAGCATCGTGGACGATTTAATCGTTTGAAGCACTTCTTTGACGGACGGCTCTTCAATAATGGAAGAGTAAGCACCTTCTGACAGCTGCCCTGGAACAAACAGCAGTTTGTAAGTACCGGAAGCTTTTTCAGCCATGTGGGCACAAATGGTGTTTGCCTGATTTTTTACATTCTCCCCAAGACCGCCTCTCGCAGGGACAAACATCGTATCGCGGTTTTTGGCATCAGGGGTCATCATTTCGGCAACGGCTTCCATCGTCGTTCCGCCAGTGACGGCGACGATATTATTTCCAGTAAACCTTTTTTTCATGCATTGGACAGCAGCTCTTCCCATTTCTTGCTTCACCCACGGGGATTCGTCACTGTCTCCAGAAACGATCATGACTTCTTCCAGGCCTAACTTTCTCTTTAATGTATTTTCCAAAAAGGTTAAACCTAAAACGTCCTTCATCATTCCTTCAAGCATTTCAAGCAAAGCGTGACCCTCACTCGTCAGCATCATACCGCTCGTTTTCACATCCAGCAGATTTTGTTCTTTTAAAAACTGAACTTCAGCACGTAAGATGCGCTCACTGAGACCAAGACTTGTCGCAAGACTTCTGCGGCCAATCGGTTCAGCTAATCTGATGTACTGCAAAATGTCGTAGCGTTTTTGCATAACAATGAGAAGATCTGGCAATAATTTTTTTTGAGCTTCCAATAAACGATTCATGGCTAACGACCCTTCCTTTTCACGTTGGACTAAAAACGTCCCACTGTGACAAAAAACGTCCCGCCACAGCCAAAAAAAATCAATCCCTGCTTTCTTTAATTATTTTAACAGGATAATCTTGCATTTTCAACTCTTACAAACACATTTAGACAAAAAATAGACACATTTTTACCGATAGCCTGCTTGTCATCAAGGTTCTTGCGATGATATTTCTTTTCAAAATATTTATTTTCTTTTATATAGAATGTATTCACGATGGAAAATGTGCATGCTGGTGATATGAGCATGCACATTTTTTTCAGGACCTGCTTATGTTTTTGTGATGGTTCCAAACTGTTTTGCCTCTTCCTTCGGTTTGATTTTGAGATAATAAATAATGTAGCAGGCAGCCATGAACGGGATTCCGCAATAAAGGCCGATCCGCTGATCCTCGATAAAAAATAAGCTGATGAGGACGATGCCAAATGCGATAAAGCCTGCTAATGGAACAAATGGATAGAGCGGTGTTCGGAAGACGAGATCCTTTACATCTCCGCCCGCCTTTATGAATTGTTTTCTAAAGAAATACTGAGACAAGCAAATAGACATCCACACCACAACAAGAACCATACCAGAAATAGAAATGAGCCACACATACACCGTTTTTGGTGCCACAACACTTGTCAGCAGAGATAGTGCAGATACACCCATTGTCACCAATAGTGCATTGATCGGAATTTTACGCTTGGACAGCTTTTTCGTAAAGTCAGGTCCTTTCCCGTCTTTCGAAAGCGACCAAAGCATACGTGATGATGCATATAATCCAGAGTTTGCTACAGATAAGACGGCTGTGATGATGATAAAATTCATGATATCTGCCGCATATGGTATACCGACCTTGTCCAGCACGACGACAAACGGGCTGTCGACAGTGCCTGCTGTCTGCCACGGAAGAAGCGCGGCCAGAACCGCAATAGATAAAACGAAAAAGACCATCGTTCTCCAAATAATATTTCGTATAGAACGAGGCAATGTTTTTTCAGGGCTTTCACTCTCTCCTGCTGCAATCCCTACAAGTTCTGTTCCTTGAAAGGAGAAATTGACCGTGACCATGGTTAATAAAATAGCAAAAACGCCGTTAGGAAATAGTCCGCCATGATCCGTCAAATGACGAAATAGAGGGGCTGGTTCTCCATCTTTCAGATGAATCATTCCGAAAATTGCGCCAATTCCAATGATAATAAATAATAGGATGGCAGCGACCTTAATGGCTGAAAACCAAAACTCGGTTTCAGCAAAGCTGCGAGCTGAGATGGCATTCACGGCAAATAAAATCACGCTAAATGCAAGACACCAAAGCCAAACAGGGATATCTGGGAACCACCTTTGGAGCAAAATGCCTGCTGACGTAAACTCCAGTCCTATTGTACATGCCCAGCTAAACCAATAAAGCCAGCCGATCATAAAGCCTGTGGACGGACCTATATATTTGGTTGCATACTCCTGAAAGGAACCCGCTGTAGGCATCGCCACCGCTAATTCTCCAAGACAGAGCATCACCAAATACATTAACAATCCTCCAATGATAAAGGATAGAATGGCTCCCCCGGGTCCAGCCTGATGGATAATGAGTCCTGACCCAAGGAAAAGACCAGTACCAATGACGCCGCCTAAGGCAATCATAAAGAGATGCCTGCTTTTCATGGAACGTTCTAGTTCATTATGCTGTTCTTGGTTCAAATCCGCTTCCCCACTTTCACTCTTCTATTCATCATCCTTTGACAAAATTCGCTGTTCGTTGAAAGAGAAAGGGAGAAAGTGAAGGTTTCTCCCCCTTTGACATTTATGCTTGAAATAATGCTTCAATATGACCAATCGCCCAGTCTAAATCTTCTTTAGATATCGTGAGAGGCGGTGCAAAGCGGATGACGGTCTCATGGGTTTCCTTACATAACAGCCCTGCTTGTTTCAGCTTCTCACAATAAGGTCTCGCTGCCTCTGTCAGCTCCATGCCGATAAATAATCCGCGGCCGCGCACTTCCTTGATGACAGGACTTTGAATGCGCGTGAGTTTGTCTTTTAAGTATTCGCCAAGCTCCATAGAACGCGCTGCAAGGTTTTCGTCGATTAAGACATCCAGTGCAGCCAGCGACACCGCACACGCAAGAGGATTTCCGCCGAAGGTAGAGCCGTGAGATCCAGGGTTAAACACACCTAATATATCGCGGTTTGCGACCACACACGAGATTGGGAATACACCGCCGCCTAAAGCTTTCCCAAGAATCAGCATATCTGGCTCAATGTCTTCCCAGTCGCATGCAAACATCTTGCCTGTTCGCGCTAATCCGACCTGAATTTCATCCGCAATGAACAGCACATGTTCCTTTTCACAAAGCGACTTCGCTTCCTTCAAGAAGCCTTCCGGCGGCATGACAATTCCCGCTTCTCCTTGAATAGGTTCGATCAGAAAAGCCGCTGTTTGTGGTGTAATGGCTTCACGTAACGCTTCAATATCTCCGTAAGGAATCAGTTTAATGCCTGGAAGCATTGGACCGAAACCTCTTTGATATTCTGCTTCAGAAGAAAGGGAAACAGCCGTCATCGTTCTGCCATGGAAATTACCGACGCACGCAATGATTTCTGCGCGATTGTCTTCGATTCCCTTGACGTCATAGCCCCAGCGTCTTGCTGCTTTTACAGCTGTTTCTACAGCCTCAGCGCCAGTATTCATCGGGAGTGCCATCTCTTTATTCGTCAGTTGACAAATTTTCTCATACCAAGGGCCAAGCTGATCATTGTGAAAAGCTCTTGAAGTCAGTGTCACACGGTCTGCCTGTTTTTTGAGCGCCTCAATAATGCGGGGATGGCGATGGCCTTGGTTCACCGCGGAATACGCACTCAGCATATCCATATATCGATTGCCTTCAGGGTCTGTCACCCAAACTCCTTCAGCCTCTGAAATCACAATTGGCAGCGGATGATAGTTTGCAGCACCGTATTGTTCGGTTTGTTGAATCAATTCATTTGTCTGTGTCATCGTCTATTCCTCCTTCTATAAGCTAGCCTCTTTTTCATTAGAATCATCTTCACACATATGATATGCAAGGATCGTGCCAACTTTCTGCCCGCATCATGTCGGTGATTGATCTGGCTCTTTATGCAAAATATCTTTGCATACGCCAAATTTTTCAGAGGAAACCGCAAAATTTTTCATGTAAAATAGAGGTAAGGTCTGGAGGTGCTTCAATGAAAGAAGATCAGTATACTGCAAAGCTGGAAAATGAGATTGATCTGTATAAACAAATGCTTGATTTAATAGATGTCGGGGTTCATGCAATTGACGAGAATGGCAATACTGTTGTTTATAATAAAAAAATGATGGAGATTGAGTCTTTGAAACGCTCTGATGTTCTCCATAAAAATGTATTAGATCTCTTCGTCTTCCAAGACGAAATGCACAGTACGCTTGTCCAAGCGCTGCGTACCGGGAAACAAACCGTTCATGCAAAGCAGACGTATCATAATTACAACGGAAAAGAAATCACAACGATTAATCATACATACCCGCTCGTTCGAGACGGCCTCATCCAAGGAGCGGTTGAAATTTCGAATGATGTGACCAAGCTGGAACGGCTGATCCACCACAATATGAAGAAAAAAGGAAGCACGCGCTTTACCTTTGATTCCATTATTGGACAAAGCCCTGCGTTTTTAGAGGTGATTGAGCATGCAAAACGAGCGACACGCACCTCTTCCTATGTACTCATTGTTGGAGAAACAGGGACAGGAAAAGAACTATTTGCGCAAAGTATTCATAACGGCAGCAGCCGGTCATCTGGACCATTTATTACCCAGAATTGCGCGGCACTGCCTGATAATCTCATTGAAAGTCTGCTCTTTGGTACACAAAAAGGGGCTTTTACAGGCGCAACTGATCAGCCCGGCTTATTTGAACAGGCGCAGGGAGGTACACTGCTGCTTGATGAGATCAACTCATTAAATCCTGGTCTTCAAGCAAAACTGCTGCGCGTATTACAGGAGAAACGTGTGAGAAGGCTTGGCAGCACAAAAGAAATCGCTGTTGATGTAAGAGTCATTGCCAATATGAATGAGGATCCTGTTGATGCAATCGCAGGCGGACGCATGCGAAAGGATTTATTTTATCGGCTGGGTATTGTCACCTTATTTATTCCGCCGCTTTCTGAACGAAAAGAAGACATTCCTACATTTGTCAGTCATTTTATTCAAAAATATAATGAGCTGTTTCAAATGAAGGTGAAGGCGGCTGACGAAGAGGTACTAGCCCTTTTTCAAGCGTATGATTGGCCGGGTAATGTACGAGAACTGGAGCATGTGATTGAAGCGGGGATGAATATGATGATGGATGAGGATTCCTTATGCATGCATCACCTTCCATATCATTTTAGATTTAAACATAGGGAAGGCCGTCCTGCAGCGCAATTACAGACGAACCCTTTACAGCATACCGCAGCTGACACGTTTATTTATACAAGCCCAGAACATACGACTGATTTTCAAACCCAAATGGAACGATTCGAAAAACAATACATCGTCCATTACTTAGAAAAAATGGACGATAATATTTCACAGACTGCAAAGTTATTGGGCATGAGCAGGCAAAGTCTGCAATATCGCATGAAAAAACTGCATATTTCTCGTTAATAATAGAGCTGTGCCCTCATTCGGCACAGCTTACTGTGGTTCTGACTGTCCTGCCTGTTCTTGATTCACATCACTCAGCAGTTTTTCTACATTTTTTAAATGCGTGAGCATCGCTCTTTCTGCTTCTTCTGGCTGTCTTGCCATGACGGCTTTGTAAATGTGTTCATGTTCTTTGTAAAGCTGCCGAATGGAGGCTTTCCTTGAAAATAAGACGACTTTTCTCGTTTCCCGCATTGTTTCTACCAGCAAGGTGGAGACCTGATTCATTAACGCCTTTAATAAATCATTCTTTGAAGCTTTTGCTAAGGAGAGATGGAAGGAGAAGTCTGCTTCTTCACCAGTTTCTTTATGTGCTTCTGCGAGTTTCATTTGTTCAAGTGCCTCACGCAGCTCATGAAGGTCATCGTCCGTTCGGAGCAGCGCTGCCTTTTTAACAGCACCCGTCTCAATAATGGATCTTAATTCAAGGAGCTGTGTGATATCATGCTGCTTCATCAAAAATGCAGGAGACAGACTAAATGTGAGCTGCTCAGGATCGAACTGCTTCACATATGTACCTTCCCCTTGCTTCATCTCTATTAATCCGATCGCTTTGAGAGCAGACAGCGCCTCTCTTACAGCAGAACGGCTGACTTGAAAGCTTTCTGAGAGCGCTTGAACCGAATCTAATTTTTCCCCCGGAAGAAGCTCACCTGTACGAATGGATTCAATTAATGCATCCGCAATTTCTTCATATATTTTTTTCGTTTTGATTTGTTTATATTTCAATTGGTCTCACCTCATCACTGTTGTCTATCCTTATCGGCTCATGCCCTATCTTATACTTTACCCCAAAATTTCCGATCACACGTCTCCCCTCTTTAATTTTCAAGAAATCTTCGGGCTGCCTTGCTTTCAACAAAAAAAGAAGCACGTGCCATGTTCTGGCAAGTACTTCTTTTTAATCGTATCGCTTCCGCAGCGTAGAGGACGGAAGATTCATTTGTTCGCGATATTTCGCAATGGTTCTGCGCGACGCGCGGATGCCGAAGGTTTGCTGAAGCAGCGTCATGATTTGCTGATCTGAATACGGTTTTTTCTTGTTTTCCGTTTGGATGAGCTCTGCAATGTGCGTTTTGACAGTGTAGCTGGACGCTTCTTCTAGCGAATGCCCTTCTAATTTCGCTTGGAAAAACTGTTTCATTTCCATAAGACCATAAGGGGTTTGCACCATTTTCCCTTTTACAGTCCGGCTGACTGTTGACTCATGCACTTGCAGTATATCTGCGATCCGCTTCATCGTAAGCGGTTTCATTTTATGTTTCCCTGTTAGGAAAAAATCGGTCTGATGTGAGATAATCTCACGAACGACATGAGTCATCGTTTGCTTTCTTTGCTTCAGCGCTTGGACAAGCCAATTGTACTGCTGCTCTTTTTCCTTTAAATACGCATATGCTTCATGCCGCTTTTGGTCTTGAATCATGGCGAAGTAGCCTTCATTCATTTCTACGTCTGGAAAAGCGCGCTGATTCAGCTCAAATGTGATGTGATCCTGCACCACAGTAATCGTCACATCAGGCTCTATATACACATGCTCTTCATCATATGAGAAATGAAGGCCTGGTCTTGGTTCAAGCTGAGACACTTCATCTTGTACCGCCTGGAGTGTTTTCATTGAAACACCTGTTTTGGCCGCAATTTCCTTCCAAGCCTTTCTGGCAAAAAGAAAGAAATGCTCTTCGATGATCAGCTCGGCTTCATACCAGCGCTTCTTTTTCCTTCTCAGCTGAAGGAGGATGCATTCCTGCAATGATCTTGCGCCAATCCCGGCAGGCTCCAGCGATTGCAGCTGATGAAGGACAGCTTCTACTTCTTCAGCTGGCACCTCTAAGACAGCTGCCATTGCGTCAATCGGTTCATTTAGATAGCCATTGGAATCAATGGACTCAATCATAAAGTGAAAGATTCTTTGATTCTTTTCACTTAAATTCAAATCAATCGCCTGTCTTTTTAAAAACATTTGCAGGCTTTCTTTTTGATGCGTTCGATACGGCTCTGTCATTCGATCTTGTGATTTTTTATGATAAACTGGTTGATAGCTGTCCGTGTCTTTCCGCTCAATCAGAGGGTTCTCAAGCGCTAACTGGTCAAGATACTCGCCGAGCTCTGCGCAATTCAGCTGCAGCAGCGTAATGGCCTGCCTAAGTTCTTGTGTGAGCACCTGCTTTAATACCTGTTCTTGTTGCAGTTTAAGGCTCATTGTCTCCCCTCCCTCTCATCATTTTACATGAAGATTGACGGACCGTATATACGAAATAGGAGTGATTTCTATGTCTGAACTTTTTTCCGTTCCATACTTTGTCGACAACTTGAAGCAGCACATCGCCATGAACCAAAATGAAGACAAGGTTCATGCCATGAATGCCTATTACCGCTCAGTAGTGTCAACGCTTGTTCAAGACCAGCTGACCAAAAATGCGGTTGTATTGAAGCGAATTCAGCATCTTGATGAAGCCTATCAAAAGGTGAAAAAAGAAAGCGAATGAACGAAAAAGAACACCCTTTTGTCAAGATGACAAAGGGTGTTTATCATATGCAAAAAGCTTCTGATCCAGCCTCGATTTATACATCATCAAAAAACCAGACCGTCCTACAGTATAGATGATAAAGGCCAACCATAGGCCATGATTGTGCCAAATAGGTGTGACTGCGGTTTGAACGACGATAAACAAAATCATCGCAAACAGCATCGAATTTCTAACAGGGGCAATTTCTGTCGCACCTGTAAATACGCCGTAAATGACCAAACCAAAGCAAGCCGCAAACGGATAAAGAACAAGCCAGTCTGCATAGTGTAATGTCACATCAAGCAGCTGAGGGAGATTTGTAAACAAGCTCAATATCGGCTCTTTTAATAAAAAATAAACCGCCGCAATGACACATGCCATCACAAGTGCCCACTGCCTCGAAAGGGTTAAGGTTTTTTCATAAAGGGTGCGGTCATTTGCACCAACCGACCTGCCAACAAGGATGCTGGACGCATTGGCAAAACCATCGAACAAATAAGCCATGATGTAGTGAATTTGAAATAAGATGGCATTGGCTGCCAGCAGCTCTGTACCAAAAGAAGCACCTTTTGCCGTAAACATGTTGATGACCACTAGCAGACAGATCGTCCTAATGAACAAATCTTTATTCACATGAAACATTTTCTTCACTGCCTGAGTATCCATGATTTTCTTGATGGAAGGCATCTGGAATCCGTTTGACGAATGCTTCAGAATGATCCATGCCCCCAACACAAAAGCGGTTAGTTCAGATATCAATGTCGCAGCCGCAACTCCTTTGACCGCAAACGAAAACACATGAACAAGCAGAAATGCGAGCGCCATATTCATAACATTGATCAAGATTTGTAATGAAAGAGCTTCTTTCATTTTAGCCATCCCCATAAGCCAGCCCAATATAACATAATTCATTAAAGTAAATGGCGCTCCCCAAATGCGAATATGAAAATAGTCTGCGGCAAATTGACGGACATCAGCATCAGGAGAGATCACTAGAAAAGCAGATTGAATGATCGGCCATTGCAGGGCAATAAAACAAAGTCCGACGATGATGGCGACGAAAAAAGGTCTTAGAAAAGCAAGAACGCCCTGCTCCTCATTCTGCGCACCGTTTGCCTGGGCGGCAAAAGCAGATGTACTTACCCGCAAAAAACCAAACAGCCAATATAATGTACTGAAAATGAGACTGCCGACCGCAACGCCTCCAATATAAGCGGGATTTGCGAGCTGACCGACAACCGCTGTATCAACAGCTCCCAGTAATGGAGTGGTCATCGTTGAAATTGTTAAAGGAATGGCCAAAGCTAAATACGCTCGATGGTTCACGATGCCACCTGCCTTTCATGAAAAATAGCCTCTTTCCTAAAAGAGGCGCAGATTGCCTGCAAAGGGGCTTTGCTTTTTACCGAATGCGACGCTTTGGCTGCACGCTGAGGCATTGATAAAATGAAGTTTTACTGAACCGGTCTGCCAATCGTTCGTGACAAAGGATGGTCTGCGAGCATTGCATCTCTCATTTTCCGCACCGCTTCCTCTTCTGATGAAAAGAATTCATCCTTTGATTGAAATTGGGCAGCAAGCTCTCCTTGATCAAGAATCGCCAATTGATCACATAAGTGATAGGCTGCTGTTATATCATGTGTAATAAATAAGTAAGCCACACCCAGCTCCTTCTTTAATTCTACTAATAAATCTAAAATGACAGCCTGCGTCACCATGTCTAAGCTGCTGACAGATTCATCAAGTACAATGAGCTTTGGCTGGAGCAATAAAGCTCTAGCAATGTTGATCCTTTGCAGCTGGCCGCCGCTGAATTGGTGTGGATATTTAGACAAATCCGTTTCACCGAGCCCGACTCTTTCCAGCCAGTGAATCAGCACGTTTTTACGTTCCTTCCTGCTCATGGATTCATAGTTTTCAAGCGGCTCAGATAAAATTTGTTCGACTGTCCACCTTGGATTTACCGCCGAATAGGAATCCTGAAACACCGCTTGCACATGCCGGCGAAAATGCTTACGTGTTTGCTGATCTGCACGATAGACATCCTGACCTTCGAAAAGAACCTGCCCAGCTCTTGGTTTCTCTAAACCAAGTATGATGCGGCCAAGTGTACTTTTCCCTGCGCCGCTTTGTCCCAGCAGCCCAAGGCATGTGCCTTCTTCAATATTCAAATCGACGCTTTTCAGGACAGGGGCTGCGCTTTTATTTCTCATTAGAAACGACCGACTGTTGTATGCATGACTGACTGCTTTCACTTCTAATAAATACAAGGGCCTTCTCACCTCAAATCGGGCAAACAGCTGGGATCGATGGACGAGCTGCTAATAGTTTTTTTGTATAATCATGCTTTGGTTGTTCAAAGAGTTCAAGAACTCCTGCCTTTTCAACAATTTCTCCTTGTTTCATGACGACAACTTGATCTGCCATTTCAGCAATGACACCAAGATCGTGGGTAATGAGTAAAATGGCCGTTCCATAGTCATGACGAATTTGGTTCAGATGCTGAAGCACCCGTTTCTGATTGTGTACATCTAATGCAGTTGTCGGCTCATCTGCAATGATGAGGGGCGGGTGCATACAGGCAGCCATGGCGATCATGACACGCTGCAGCATCCCTCCGCTTAATTCAAAAGGATACTTATTGAACAGCTGGTCTGGCTGCGGCAGATTCATTTTCGCTAACGCATCTATTGCCTGTAATCGTGCCTGCCTTTTACTGACAGCCGTATGCCGGCGGATCGTTTCAACCAGCTGATGGCCGATTGTCCATACCGGCGTAAAGCTGTTCATTGGATTTTGCATAATATACGAGATGTCTTTGCCCCGAATGGAACGCATATCCTTTTCACTTATACCGATCAATTCTCGTCCCTGTAATGTGATACTGCCAGTGACTTCCGTTGTTTTTCGATCAAGCATACGCAAGATCGACATACTCGTCACTGTTTTCCCGCAGCCGCTCTCACCAATTAATCCAAGGATTTGACCGCGCCCTACTTCAAACGAGACTTCTTGAATAAGAGGGGTTGTCCCTTGAGGTGTTTTCGTCTGCACATGCAGGTTCTCTACTTGTAAAATGGACTCTTGCACATTGATCATTCCTTTACACACGGCGTTTGATGCCATATTTCTCTGAAAGGGCTTCTCCTAGTAAATTAAACAGAACCACCACAGCCATGATCACAAGACCTGGGTACAGCATTAACTGAGGATTCGTTTGAATGTAAGATTTCCCTTCATGAATCATCGCTCCCCATTCAGGCATAGGAGGCTGAACCCCTAATCCGAGAAAAGACATCGCAGAAATGTCCATAATCGCCCAGCCCATTTCGAGTGTTCCAATGACTGCTAATGGCGGCAGGACATTGGGAATCATATGCTTTCTCATAATGTTCCAATGCGAGGTCCCACTGATTTTTGCAGCTGCTATAAAGTTCTGTTCTTTTAAACTGAGCACCATTCCTCGGAAGACGCGGGCATAATATACCCATTGCACAAGCATCAAAGCAAGTACGACTTGAGGAAGTCCCGGACCGAAGATGCCGACTAATCCAAGGATCAGCACCAGGTTGGGAAATGCCATGACGCCGTCACAGATTCTCATCAAAACATGATCGATCCAGCCGCCTTTGTATCCTGAAAAGAGGCCGACAATTAAACCAATGAATAACGAAGAAAGAAAGATTAATAACGCACAGCCGAGCGAAACACGCGCACCATATAAAATACGAGATAAATTGCACCGCCCTAATTGATCTGTTCCAAGAGGATACTCCCACGAAGATCCCTTTAGCTTCATTGCTAGATTGACAGCAGCCGGATCATGTGGAGCGATCCATGGTGCACATATTGTGACAATGAGCAGGAGACCGAGCAGCAAAGCGCAGATCGAGATCATCTTTTGATGAGCGATGAGATGTTTTACTTTTGTCATCATTGCTGGCGGCCTTCCTTTCTAGAAATACGGGGGTCTATGATCAGCTGAACTAAGTCAACGATCAAGCTGCTCAAGATAAAAATACATGCCGACATGAGGACATAAAATTGAATGACAGGCAGATCTCTGTTAAAGATCGCTTCAATAAAAAAGCGGCCAAACCCTGGCCATGAGAAAACGGCCTCTACAATAATGGTTCCGGTTAACAGCTTGCCAAGGTTCACCCCTAGTCCGGTCAGCATCGGCGATATCGCAATTCTGAACACATGCTTGAACATGATCGATTGTTCCTTCAACCCTCTGATTCTCGCATATTGAACGAAAGGCTCTTGAAGCGCCTCACTCACACTTGACCGTAACAGCCTTGTATACGTAGCAATTAAAGGGACTGCCAGTGTGATCGAGGGCAGAATGAGATGCTCCCATGTTCCAATCCCTTCAACTGGTAAGAGGTCAAGTTTCACTGAAAAAAAGAAGATGAGCAAATACCCCAAGACAAACGTCGGGATAGATGCTCCTAAGAAAGAAATGAGCCGGCTCACATGATCAACGGCACCATTTTTCCTCATGCCGCTGAAAAAGCCGAGCGGAATGCTGACACAAATAGCGATCAGCAGACTGGTAAGCGCCAATTGAATTGTCGCCGGTATTCGATAAACCACCTCATCAACGACAGGCTGATTGGACATATACGACCGGCCGAAATCAAGGTAGATGACTTTTTCAATGGTATGAAGATACTGCATATAAAATGGCTCATCTAAGCCGAATTCACTTCGTTTTTGCGCTAATATTTCATCCGTAGGCTGGATATGAGCCGCTGCTAAATATGCCTCAGCCGGGTCAACTGGCGAGAGGTGAATCATACCAGTTGTAAGCAGTGTGGCTAATAAAAATACAGGAATAATTGATAGCACTCGTTTGACGATATAGCGGCCCATTTCCTTACCTTCCTTCTGTTACTTCAGCTTAATGCCTGTGAAAGGATGTTCATCACGATTTGCAGGGAATTCAAAGTCCTTCACAGCTTTTTGATAAACGGCTGTCTTTTTAAAATAAGAGATTGGCACAATTGCCCCTTGATCCTGTAAAGAGGATAAGACAGACGAATACAGTGCTTTGCGTTTCTTTTCATTTGTTGTGGATGGAATTTCCGTCATTTCTTTGATCAGCTTTTCCTTATTTGGATAGGCTGAAATGGCTTCTTTGAATCCAAAACCATCTGATGAAAGAACGTTCATAAATGTATGCGGATCATACGGCGCTCCGTAGTTGCTAAAGAAGTTCATATCAAACTTATTGGCTTTAAAGCGTTGAACCTGTGTGGCCAAATCCACACCCTCAAGCTTGACGCCGACACCAACGGCTGCCCATTCTGCTTGCAGCGTTTCCGCCATCGCTTTTTGAATCGATTCCGCTGAGTCATACATCATACTAAACTCAAGCTTTTTCCCATCTTTTTCACGAACGGATTTTCCTTTTGGAAGTGTCCAGCCCGCTTCATCCAGCAATGCTTTGGCTTTGTCCACATCATATTTGAAAGACTTCACTTGAATGTGTGACGTATACGGCATGTTAGTCGGCAGGATGTGATCTGCTTCATCCTCTAAACCTGAGGTGACCCCTTCTACCATTGATTTTTTATTGAAGGCATATTGAAGGGCATGACGCACTTTCTCATCTGACAGCTGATCCACTTTTGTGTTCATAACAAGCTGTCTCGTTGCAACAGGCTCTGACATTTTCGTTTCATACTTGCCGCTTGCTTCCAGCTGTTTGTAAGAATCAAGGCTAATGGTTCCTTCTCCGTAAAGTAAATCCACATCACCTTTTTCAAATGCCATGACTCTCGTTTCCGCATCTGGGATGACCTTTACCTTGATTTCTTTTACCTTTGGTTTTTCTCCCCAATAATGATCGTTTCGTTCGAAAATGGCATAATCATCTTTCTTATATGTTTTTAAAACCCAAGGGCCTGTCCCCACTGGTTTTTCAATTCCTTTTGACGTATCTCCGTTTTTAGGGAAACCTGCTTCACCTAAGAAACGAACTGGACGAACAACGGCTAATTCTTGCACAGTTGGATAGTATGGTGCTGTTAATGTGAGTTTAAATGTCTTTTTATCAACGGCTTCTGTCTTTTTGATTTTCTTAATGACACCTAACCAGCTATGTAAATCTTTATTTTTTAAAATTGTATCGAAGTTCTTTTTGACAATGTCCGCATTAAATTCAGAGCCGTCTGAGAAAGTCACTCCGTCTCTTAAATGGAACGTATACACCTTGCCATCCTTTGAAACATCCCATGATTTCGCTAATTCAGGTTTCAGCTTACCATTCTTTTGATAGCTGACCAATGGCTCATAAATCATTGATTGCGCAAATAATTGTGATGGGTTGTATACGTGTGGATTCATTTCACCAATATCTCTTGGCCACGCCATTGTGATCATATCAGGATGATCCTTATTGCCTTCTGCTCCATTGTTTGTTTGAGAGCATCCTACTAGTAAAAAGAAAATAAGCAGGAATGGTAATACTGAATTTATTTTAATTTTCGGAAAATTTCTCCAAATAGACATAAGTTGCTCCTCCTAATTGATGCTGATAATCATTTTCATTTTAAGGAGGAAGGAAGCCGTTGTCAATATCATATTTGAAACGAAATGACAATACTTATTCCGATTTATTCCATAAATTGAGGAATTTGATAGAAAGAGAGGCAGGCTGCTTATGAATGAGCAGCCTGTGAAGAGGTAAATGTTTTTTCTCGCAGCATGTCATGGAGTATATGGATGATACGTTCCTGATCTGCATCTGTCATGCTCGTTCCAGACGGAAGACAAAGCCCCCGCTCAAATAACAGCTCAGATACAGGAGTGCCTTTTTCCGCAGTATAAAAAGGGCAATGACGAAAGAGCGGCTGCTGGTGCAGCGGCTTCCATACATGCCTTGCTTCGATTTGTTCTTTTTCTAAAGCACCAATGATATCTGCTGGAGACAATTGTTTATCACGATCAATGGTCAATGCCGTCAGCCAGCGGTTGGATTTCGTTTCTTGATATTCTGGCATCAAATGAAGTCCCTCTGCTTCTGATAAAGCGTCCTGATAACGCTGGAAAATGCGGCGCTTTTGTTCAACACGCTCGTCCAGCACTTCCATTTGAGCAATCCCGACTCCTGCTAAGAGGTTGCTCATGCGATAGTTGTATCCCATCTCTTGATGCTCATAGTGCATCGCTTTTTCTCTGGCCTGTGAAGCAAGAAAGCGGCATCGTTCAATCGCAGCTTCATCATCACTCACAAGCATTCCGCCCCCTGATGTTGTAATGATTTTATTTCCATTAAAAGAATAGATACCGAACCTGCCCATTGAGCCGCTTTTTCTTCCTTTATAAAGCGCACCTAACGATTCAGCCGCATCCTCAATGACTGGTACATCATATGCTTCACACAGAGCCATGATCTCGTCCATTTTTGCGCTTTGCCCATATAAATGGACAACGATGACCGCACGAGGTTTTTTCCCAAGACGTTTTGATTCAACAAAGGCTTTCTCTAAAGCAAGCGGGCACATATTCCATGTCTCCCTTTCAGAATCAATAAAAACAGGCTTCGCTTGTTCATATAAAATCGGATTTGCCGTTGCAACAAACGTAAGGGTGGAACAAAAGACAATGTCTCCTTTTTGCACACCTATCAGCTTTAAAGCAAGGTGAATCGCTGCTGTTCCCGAGGATAAAGCCGCTCCTGTCTTCACTCCCGCATAGTCCGCCACTGCCTGTTCAAATTCATTCACAAGCGGTCCAAGCGGCGCAATCCAGTTGCTCTTGAAGGCTTCCTCTATTTTGAAAGACTCTTTTCCGCTCATATGCGGAGGAGATAAGTAAATTCGCTTCCTTTCTTTCATCACTTCCCACCTTCTCTCCGATCTTTGATTTCTATTGCAGGAATTCCTACAGCGACCTTCTGATCATGTATATCTCTTGTCACTGCCGCTCCAGCGCCAATGACGGACCAGCTTCCGATCGTTGTACCCGGTGTCACCACAGCACCAGCCCCAATATGGGCACCCTCCCGCACGGATACACCGCCAGTCAGCACAGCGCCTGGTGACAGGTGCACAAACGATTCGAGTATACAGTCATGCTCAGCGATAGATCCTGTATTTATAATCGTATGCTCACCGATGGCTGCATCTGCTTGAACCACTGCCCTTGCCATCACAACAGTCCCCCTTCCAATGACAGATGACGGACTCATGACCGCCTCTGGGTGAATGAGTGTGGCATATGCTGTGTCTTCAAATGAGAGGCGTTCCTTCATGAGCTGTCTAATCTCATTTTGTCCGATCGCAATCAGCCATTTCATATGAGGCATTGTCTCTCTCAGCTGCTCACTCATGGAGATCGGTCCATACAAAATCCCGCTTTGAGTGACCGCCTCTTCAAAATGATCATCTAATACTGCACATAATGAGTAATCGGCATGTGCAAAAATGAGATCTTGGATGACTTTGCTATGTCCTCCGGCCCCAATTAAACCAATGGTTTGCTTCTTACATATCGGTTCCTTTAAATTTTTCAGCTGTGGCATGATCCGGCTGCTGCACCCCCTCTGTTTTCATGACTTTCAGCAAGGTCATCCATAAAATTTTCATATCGAGCCAAAACGATTGATGCTCGACATACCACAGGTCATAGGTGAATTTCTCTTCCCATGAAAGCGTGTTCCGTCCGTTCACCTGTGCCCATCCTGTTATGCCGGGCTTTACAAGATGACGCCTTGCTTGTTCTTCTGTATACATAGGCAAATACTCCATTAAAAGCGGTCTTGGCCCGACAAGACTAAGCTCTCCTTTGAGTACATTGACAAGCTGCGGCAATTCATCAAGACTAAGCTTTCGAATCAAGGCACCGGTTTTTGTTAATCGCAAATGATCTGGCAGCAGCACCCCATGTTCGTCTCGTTCATCGGTCATCGTCCGAAATTTATATAGCATAAAAGGCCGGCCATACAGACCAGGCCGCTTCTGCCGAAACACCACAGGCGTTCCAATTTTCCATCTAATCAGTCCATAGATGAGAAGTAAAAGAAGACTGCCTGCGATGAGCAGCGTCAATGCCACCATCACATCTATCATTCTTTTCATCATTGCATCTCCTTTTCATATTAGCGGGAGACCGCATGTTTTACCTTACGCATCAGCTGCATCCGCTCTCGTTTCGTTCCTGCAAACACATACAAGTAGCCCATATAGAGAATGAAACAAAGCCCTCCAATACAAAACAGCTCCCACCATGAAGTCACGTTATATACCGCCTGAATCCCCGCACAGATGCCCCAAATAAATAGCCCTCCAGCAAGTGGAACCAGTGTATGTTTATAAAAGATAGTGCGTTTCTGATTCGTGATCCTGGCCGTATAAAATGGCAGAAACACAATATTTTTAATCAATAAAACCATTGCCCCCGCTGATGCAATGCCATATAAACCAAGCTGCAGCATATGAGTCAATCCATAGGCAAAAAGCACATTAGATACACCTAATATAAGGGTGACAACTGCAGGAACTTTCAATCGATTAAACACGGTCGGCACATATGTGAGCGGTAAAAACATCAAGGTCAAACATAAATAAGCCGCATGAATCATGAGAAGCCATTTCAGCTCCTCAAAAGCAGGCCCAAGCCATAAAAGCATGAGTGGACCAGCGAGACCTCCTAGAAGTGCGGCTGGGAACGCAACAAATAAGCCGCTCCACTTAATGGCGTTTGCAGCATATTGAATGAGTCCCTCTTTGTCCTGATTCGAATAAAATTTCGTGATCGTTGGTGCAAACACAACGGCCAGTGTCCCTGCCAGTGTGCGTAATAATAATGGAAACTGTAAAATTGCCGCATATTGGCCCGTTGCTTCCGCTCCAATGAGCAAGTTGGTCATCAATAAATCAATTTGTAAAAACAACAAAATCCCCATTTGCTCAAATGAATGCCAGATCCCTGATCGAACAAGTGTGAGACTAGACGATAATGAGACGTGCCGCCACTTAAATGAAAACCAAGGGATGAGTTTCTTAAAATAATAGATACCGATTCCCATAGCCGCTAAGCTTCCTATGACGGCCGCAAGCGGGATATGCCAAATGGCTGGTGTCGTCCATGTAAACAGGATGACAATCATCAGCGCCCTCAAAAACATTTGAATCGCCTGTCCAATACTTGATACATAGAGCTTATTCGCATAAAACGGTGCAGCCCCAATGCCAGACATGACGAAATTGAGCATAAATAAAAGACCCCCTAAAATAAAGGCGGTCTGTGTGTCATTTGCGAGATGAACAGGTACATGAAGCCATTCAACCAGCTGATGAGACACGAAAAGACAAAGCAAAAAGAGACTAATAGATAGTAAAAACGAACTGACGAAATAGGAAGCGAGATAGCGCTGCGCCTTCTCCATCTCTCCTTTATGAGCCGCCACAGAAAAAAATCGCACAACAACCGCACTTAACGAAGCCGTAATGACCGATAAATAGTTGATCATATTTTGCGTCAGATGGATTAAGCCGAATGCTTCCACTCCAAGCGTATGAACAATATAAGGTGTTAAACAAACAGACATAAGCATCATCAGGACAAACGTGATTAAGTTCGCACTGGCATTATAAAGAAACGCTCGATTCATTGTGCTTTCACGCAGCGTTTAAGAGTCCTCATCCAGCTTCCTCTCCCTTTTGACCGCTTGTTTTCATCAGCTGATGAACGGCCTCTTTCACAGCGGCCTCATTTGGTTCTTTTAAAAGGGTCATAAACGGAAGATGAGCCACCCACTCAAATCCCTCCATCACCTTATGATCAAACGATCTAAGGACAACACACGGTGTATGAGTGATCGCACAAAAGATCATGCCATGCAGACGATCTGTCACGACGACCTGCGCTTGTTTTAACTCCGTCCACAAAGACGTTAACTCCTTCAAGCGAGTTGTTCGATCGACTCGTTTGCCAATTGTCGTTGTGATCAAACCGACTTGATCATATATCTCTTGGATATGCTGCTGCAGCTGCTGGCGCTCCTCCTTTGTGAGATATGCTTCTTGATCCTCACGCAGACAAAGCAGAACCCCTTCACGTGTTTCATCCTTTGATGATTCGTCTAATGACAGCACCATATCAGGCTGTTTCCACACATCTTGATCAGGAAAATGAAGCTTCATCCATTCATAGGTTGTTTGATCTCTTGCCATGAGGAGCAGTCTTGGATGCTGACTATACGTGTGAATGGCGCGGCGTTCCTCTCGTTTCCCTCTCTTTGTTTCTGTAAAATGTACAGTAGCAGGCAGCTGGATCATGGGATAGGACTTGAAGGTCTTGATGATAAATTGTCTCGTCCATTCTTCGTACCGGTATAAATCCCCCATATTGCCCCCACCGATCATACAGACGATGTCTTCTGGATGCCGGCTGCGCTTTAGCGGACGGGCAAGGCGATAGATCTCTTTCATGTCCACTTCTATGATGTCATAGGCTGGAAAGTGTTTCTTTAAAAAACAATAACTCGCATAGGCAATCGCATGATCCCCTAAATTATCATGGCCCGGCAGCAGCGTGAGAATGATTTTCTTCTGATGACTCAGCTCTGGCAGCCTTTGGCGGCTCAGTCTATACTCAAGCGGATATTTGACCTTTAAGAGCAGCCACTCTGCGGTTTTTGCCTTCAATTGCTGCACTGTCAATCCCATCACCCCTATTTCCTTGTCTGATATTCGATCCATTTTTGATAGCTAGAAGCCGCGGCAGAAAGCGGATAAACCAATCGGCACTTAGCAAGAAATAAAATCATTCGCTTTCGTACTGTGAGCTTCGATGGTTCCACTTGTTTGACGGCATGCTGAAAGGCATCATGTGTGACCATTTCACGCATGTGATCAAGTTTTTCCTGAATAGATAGATCATTTTGGCTCTTCCATTCGTTGAGCATACAATGAAGCGTATGATTGACGATAAAAAAGTCTAATGCTTTCTCATACAGAGAGATGTCATCATGCTCTTTTAAAAAAGAGCGCTGTGCATGATAAAAGGTCAGTCCATGATGAAAATACTGCTTCTGATATCGCTGTACAATAGATGACAGATGAACCCTGTAATAATAAAGAGGCTCATGAACAAAGGCGATGCTGCGTGCTAAAGAAAAACAGCGCAGCGTCACATATTGATCTTCAATGTTTTCAAGCTCACCCCGCAGCGGAAATCGAATGTGGTGTTTTTCCATAAAGGCACGCCGATACAGCTTATTCCATGAGAATCCAGTCAAGTCTCCGTGTAATAACGCTTTGATTACATCCGTTTTTTCGGCTGAGCGCTTGTCTAACAGCGTCGTTGCTATCGTTCGCTTTGACTGTTCAAATTGAATCCAATACTCGCTCACAACAAGATCTGCCCCGGTCATTTCGGCTTTTTCATACATAGCTTCACAGTAATGAGGAGCGAGAATATCATCTGAATCCACAAAGGCGAGATACGTCCCTTTCGCTTCCTCGATGCCCAGGTTTCTCACAGCGCCTAACCCTTGATTGGATTGATGGATTACCCGGAAACGCTCATCACGCTCAGCAAATGCTTCAAGCCATTCACCGCTGCGGTCGGTCGATCCATCATTGATAAGAATGACTTCTATATCGGAAAAACTTTGATCTGCAATTGATTGAAGACATTGCTCCACATATTGACTCGTATTGTAAACTGCGACCAATAGACTGATAGCTGGCATTACAACATGCCCCACCTTTCTTCAAATCTACTTATTAAATATCGTTCTATACGGCAAAACCGAAGAATCGAACGGCATCAGCATGATGCTGTACAGAATATAGCAAACAGCAATCCCTACATACATAAACACATTAGACCGCTGATCAAAAATGCGTGTGAAATATGGCAGTAAAATGAGCTGATACAAGCCAAAATAAATATGAAATCTTGCATAAATGACATCCTTCGTTGCAAGGATGCCAAACAAGAAACCAAGCAAACAAAAATTCACAATGTAATCACTCTCAGGCGTCAGCTCACGAAGTCGTTTTCGATAAAAGAAAGCAAGCAGAAGCGGCAAAATCAAGACACCGATTTTTGTCACATTCATTCCATTCGTATTCGTTGTGAGCCATTCCTCGTAATGACCATATGAACTGCCTTGCAGCATCACGACAAACACCGAGACAAAACGGTCATAAAGAGCGGTTAAGCCTAAGAACACCAGGCATAAGACCAGCATCATCCAAGACCAAGCCTTTGTTCTCACAATAAAATACACAGGAATCATGATGAGAGCGGATGAATGAAACAATGAACATACAAGGACGAGCGGAAAATACAATTTCCACTGACCATTGATCACCAACCGGATGGCATAAAAAAGAATCGCTGCCACCATATACTGGCGCATGCCATTAAATGACGCATAATAATGAAAGGTCCCAAGAAAAAGCAGCATACTCAGCTCAAATGGACGGCCATATTGAATAAGCGTCTTGATGATAAAAAAATAAGTAATGGCTCCAACTGAGATATACATGATTTGCGGATCATGAGACAATTGATTAAGCATCCATAAAATAAACGTAAACCCTGGATCCGTTGCGGCCTTATCCACACCGAAGCCGAATATATGCCAAGGCTTTTCGTAGTTGATGGAGAACTCATACATCTGGCCATATGTGACAAAATCGGTTCCTACTTTATACCGAATACCAGCTACGATACAAAGAAACAGAAACGGAAAAAACACCAGAAGCTTATTAGGCCGCCATCCGCTTTGAATGGTATCATCACGCCTGCCGTAAAATGCGGCAAAGCTCGACCATAAATAGACCATGATCATGTTTACCAAATAAACCGCCATCTGCCCTTCCTTCCTTACAGTCCATATAGATTCATCACACGTGTAATATTCTGTTTCACATCAAATCCTCTTTGTTCAAGCTGAGAGGTAATGGTCTCTTGAAGAGGAGGTTCTGCATGATATGCTTCAAGCACCGCCTTCATCCATTCATGCGCGGAATCTCGCAGGGACATCCTTTTCACAAGCCCGCAGCCCAAATCTACTTCCTCTGTAATATGATCTGAAATCACACAAGGCAGACCAGACGCCTGTGCTTCCACTAATACAAGCGGAAGACCTTCAAACAAGGAAGGCATCACAAATACATCAAATGCTTTCATATACTGTGGAACGTCTGATACGACGCCTGTAAAGACAATGTCCTCCATCAAACCTGCCTTCTCTGCATACGATTCGACTACTTGCTTCAGTGGTCCATCTCCTACGAGGACAAGCTGAAATGAAACCCCTTGCTTCTTTAAGGTCTGTGCCAGCTCCATAAAAAAAACATGATTTTTTTGCTCATGGAACCGCCCAATATGACCGATGACCATGTTTTTTTCGCGAAGATGGAGCTGCTTTTTCATCTCTGCCTTTTCGTCTGGATCAGGCTGAAAAAAAAGGGATAAATCTATCCCATTTGGAAGCACCTCAACTTGCCCGTTCTGCATTTTTTTCTGTCCAAATAAAAAGACACCGGCATCCTCGCCGCATGCAACAAGCTGTGTAGAGAATGCAAAGATCAGCTGGCGAAATCCTTTGAGCATCATATGATCCAGCCAGTTTGGCGACTGCTTCCACGCTGTATTATGTGAATGGCAAATGCGCACCTTTACACCCGCTAGTTTGGCGGCAAGTGCGGAAAAACCCGTCTGAAAATCCGTATGTGCATGCACTGCCTGATAGGGCCCTGTTTGCCTAATTGTCTTGGTCAATGTTTTCACAAAAGCAACCGGAGAGGACGCCCCAATACTTGGGACGTAAAAGATGCGTCCTCCAAGCCGGCGAATTTCCTCATCATAATCACAGACGTCCTGCCGATGGGTAATGAAATCGAATTGAAGGACATTTCTGTCGAGTGCACGATAGATGTTCATAATCATCGTTTCAGCTCCGCCGCGGTTAATCCCGCCCACAATATGAAGCACGCGCTTTGGCTCACTCATCTTGAACCGCCCTCCTCTTCAGCATAGACGACGCCAGCTTCCGGCGATGATAAAGCTTCATGATCTTCGGTGACAAGCAGGCACGGACCACTGGCTTTAGAGCAAATAAATAGTCAAGCGGCGACAGCTTTAATAGCCAGCATGCTTTCAAAACGAGCCAGGCATTATCCATCGAATATCGAAACTTCCGCCGCTGAAAGGCCGCTTCATCCTCTCTCACCAGATATAACGGCTCTTGTAAATTAAAACCTTTCCTCCCAGCAGCAAAAAAGCGGATCCAAAGATCGATATCTTCCATCCGCCTTGTTGTTTTTACAGAACGATAGCCTTGTAAAGCCTTGTAAGCAGAAGCCCTCATCATAATGGTCCCATGACAAAAAGGAGTCCCTCTTGCCAACACCTTCCGATCAGGCTCTGAAACAAGTGCCCGCACACCCTTTGTTCCCGTTTCATCAAAAACCGTCATCGCCGTACCGACTACATCATATTCAGGATATGTATCGAGGAAATGAACCTGTTTTTCTAAACGAACAGGCACTGATAGATCGTCGCCATCCTGCCTTGCAATCAACTCTCCCCTCGCTTCAGCCAGGCAGCGATTGAGACTGGCAGCGAGTCTTTGATTTTGTTTATTGCGGATCAGGCGAATTCTTTCAGGATGTCGTTTTGTATAAGACAGCACTTTCTCGTAAGTGCCATCTGTTGATGCGTCATCACATATGATGAGCTCCCAGTTTTCATATGTTTGATGAAGAATAGATTCAATGCTTTTTTCTACTGTCTCTTGGCAATTGTAGACGCCCATGATCATAGACACCTTTGGTTTATGCATGCTGTATCACCTTCTCTGCTTGATCCATATAGATTGTATAAATTTCTTCCATTGCCCTGACCGTCTGCTCCTGTGCAAATGCATGAGCCATAGAACGTCCCGCTTTTCCCATGAGGGGCAGCTGATCTTTTTTGTCGTAGAGCTGCTGCAAGTAATCAGCTAAACTATTCACATCTTGCGGTTTAACTAAAAAACCATTGACGCCATGTTTGACAAGCTCACAATGTCCTCTATTCTCCGTTGCAACCACAGGTTTTTCTGCCGACATCGCTTCAAGCAGGTTCATGCCGAGCCCTTCTCTCAAGCTGGTGGAAACACATACATCGCTTATATGCATCCATTCCTCCATTTGTTTGCAAAACCCAGCAAAGTGGACATGATTTTCAAGATGGAGCTGGCGGGTAAGCTTTTCATAGTTCGGCCCCATTGTCCCTTCCCCGGCAAATACGATCTTTATATTTGGTATTTTCCTAGACAGCTGTGCACATGCTTTGATGAGCATCCCTTGATTTTTATTCGTATTTAATTCACCAGCACACAGCACGATAAAATCTTCCGAGGAAAAGCTATAGGCTGCGCGAAGGCTCTGCTTCTCTTTTTCATCGAC
The DNA here is from genome assembly GCF_001429445.1 of Bacillus sp. Root920. Taxonomy (NCBI): domain Bacteria; kingdom Bacillati; phylum Bacillota; class Bacilli; order Caryophanales; family Bacillaceae; genus Bacillus; species Bacillus sp. Root920. The sequence continues at coordinate 809,864 of NZ_LMJV01000001.1, read as the reverse complement.
AGGTGCGAACCGCTTCATATCCACACCCATACCGGGCACATAATAAACAGATGTCCGCTCTTTTGATAGACGGTCGGCTCTTTTAAAATCTTCTCCATTAATGGTGATCAGAGCGTCTGTATAGCGGGCGAGAAATCTCTCTATTGGATAATAGAGCAGCCAGTTTTGAAGCGGCGCCCCCTGCCAAAAGTGAAAGCCATGTGCCGTGTAAAGAACCTTCGTTCCTTTTTTGCGCGTACCTTTGGCTGCGAGCCTGCCAATGACACTTCCCATTGGTGTGTGGCAATGGATGAAATCATAGTGCTCTTTCGCTAACAGCTTCTTCAGTTCTACATACGCAAGCCGGTTGCGTACATGAAAAGGAGAGCGCTGAATCGGAATTGAGTGAGCTTGATTCACATAGGGCAGCTTCAGCTGGCCGTTTGCCGCTGTATGCACTTCCCATCCTTGTTCCTGAAACCACCGGAAATACGGAAGATGAAAGGCCTTAAAGTGATAATCAACCGTTGCGCAAAACAAGACTTTTTTCTTCATTGGCAAGCGCTTCCTCCTCTCGTGTCATCTGATCGGACAACATATCATGCGACTCAATGGCAGCAAATAATGCTTGTCTCATCTGCTCTTCACTCATCATGTCAAATTCATGGATAAAACGGTTCAGCACATATGGGTCACCATCCAGCGCATGGCCGATGTGAATTTTCGGGAAGATTTGCTCCTGTGCTTTTTCATGCTGGTTGAGTAATTCCTCGTACATTTTCTCTCCAGGACGAATGCCTGTGAAAGTGATTGGAATCTGGTCTGTGGTGTAGCCTGAGAGGTGAATGAGGTTTTCTGCGAGGTCCACGATTTTCACTGGCTCCCCCATATCTAAAACAAAAATCTGTCTTCCTTCTGCCAGTGCACCTGCCTGAATCACAAGCCTTGATGCTTCTGGGATGGTCATAAAATATCTTGTCATGGCTGGGTGCGTGACCGTCACCGGCCCGCCTTGCTCGATTTGTTTCTTAAAAATAGGGATGACGCTCCCTCTGCTTCCGAGTACATTTCCAAATCGAACGGCAACAAATTTTGTTTCGCTGCTTGCCCCCATTTGCATGATCAGCATTTCAGCAAACCGCTTTGTGGCTCCCATCACATTGGCAGGGTTGACCGCTTTGTCAGATGAGATGAGGACGAATGTTTCAATGCCGTGCTCGTGTGCGGCTTCTGCGACATTTTTTGTCCCGATAATATTGTTTTTCACAGCTTCTTTCGGACTGATCTCCATGAGCGGAACATGCTTATGTGCCGCAGCATGATAAATCATATCCGGCTGAAATTGACCAACGATTTCACTCATTTTCTGTTTATCTTGAATATCCGCAATTTGTGGATAGAGTCTGATGCTGCCTCCATATAATTCTTTCAGCTCTAGTAAAATAGAATGAATGCTAAATTCTCCATGTCCCACAAGTACAATCGCTTGAGGAGCAAACACACAAATTTGACGGCAGATTTCTGACCCAATTGATCCGCCTGCTCCTGTGACCATGATCGTTTTTCCTTTTAAATGAGCAGATAGACGGCTCGTATCTAATTGAATCGGTTCTCTCCCTAGTAAATCCTCTGGCTGTACATCCCGTAATTGATTCAGCGCATGGGTTCCTTTTAAAATCTGCTCCATTTCCGGCATGATCTGTGTTTTGACTCCGGTCGCGACACATTCCTTATACAGCCCTTTTAAGGTGTGGCTGCTTTTGGACGGAATGGCGATGATAATCTTCTGAATATCCATCATCACGACAGCTGTTTGAATTTGTTCTTTTCCTCCTATAACAGGCAGACCCATAATTTCAAGCCGATGTTTCGTCTTGTCATCATCGATGAAGGCGACTGGCTCAATATGTACATCACTCGATTGCTGAAGCTGACGAACGAGCATGGTTCCTGCTGATCCGGCACCAATAATTAAGGCCCGCTCTTTTTCTGCCTGAAGCCGTTTGGCCCCGTCATGAAATAACCTAGAAGCCATACGAGATGCACCGATGAATAAGATATGAAAAAGCCACACGATGAATAAAAACCGAAATGGCCATGTCTGCACGAAAAGGTACAGCATCGTCATCGAAAATAAAAAAGAACACACAAAGGTCTTCATTAAAGAAAATAACTCTCTTACTCCTGTATAAGCCCATACTTGCTTGTACACATGAAACATGCAGGCAAATAGATGGTGCCCAATGAGCAGACTGAGTGAAGAAATGACGAGCATTTCAAATGTATAAACGGTTAAAGCCGCCTCTTGGACAAATTGAAAACCAAAAAAGACGGCAACTAAGATGAGATATGAATCTAGTGCTACGATGATTGATAATCTTTGGGCGTAAGTCAACGCTCCTCCCCCTTTTTAAAGCATCACTATTCTTACGTAACATGGGCATCAAACCCGTCCTCACATCCCACTACTGATGACGAGCATCTAAGGCACGGTTATGCCCACAGCAGGATCGAGTGCCTCCATTGTTAAAGATTAGGAGACATCACCTATCAATCTTTTTAATACATGTACAGCCTGCCCTTTTTCTCTTTCTTGCCATTTAGCATAGCTCCAAGCAGTTTACTTGTTGTTCCTTCTAATACTTCTTTTGATTTCTTCACAGCAGCAATCTTTGTTTTGCCGCTTAAGACAACGAGAATGCTCCCATCCGTCCGGTTCGCCAAGATCTTTGCATCTGCAACTGGCAGAAGCGGCGTGGAATCAACAATCACCATGTCATATTGCTGTTCAATCTCATAAAATAACTGCTTCATTACAGAAGAGGAGAGCAGCTCAGCTGGATTCGGCGGAATGGTTCCGCTCGGAAGCAGCTCTAAATGCTCAATCGGTGTCGGTAAAATAGCTTCTTCCAAGCTGCAATTATTTAATAGCACATTCGTCAAACCGGTATGATGACTCAAGTCAAAATATTCATGGACGGCCGGCTTTCGCAAGTCAGCATCCATGAGCAGCACCCGCTTATTCTGCTGTGCAAAAACAGCTGCTAAGTTTGCAGCCGTAAATGATTTCCCTTCCTTCGGTAAGGAGGAGGTCACTAATATCGATTTCAGCCTTGTTTGGATCGATGTGAATTCGATGTTTGTTCGGATCGTACGGAATTGTTCCGCAATGACAGAGTGAGGATTTAATACAGAAATACAGGATAAATCTCTCTTTTCTCTTTTCTTCCTCTTAAAGATCAATGTTCTGTCCTCCCGTTATGACGGACTGCTTGTCTTTTTTGGCCCTCCTGTCTGCCTGCATCTGATAGACACTGCCAAGCGACGGCAATCCGATCTCTTCTCTTATTTGATGTGTTCGTTTTACAGTATCATCGAGTAAATTCATTAAGAAAATGAGTGTCATGCCCCCTAATAAAGAGGCGCCTAGTGCCAGAACGATATGAACGAATTTCCTTGAATTCATCAGAATCGTGTTAGACAGCTTGGCTTCAGACAAAACATTAATGCGATCCATATTCATTGTTTTTTTGATTTCTTCTTGCAGCACCTCTGTTGCGGTATTCGCAATGGCGACTGCCTTCGCGCGATCCTCATCTTGTACAGAAATATTGATGACCTCAGACTCATTTTCTGTACTTGTGGCAATTTTGTGTTTTAGTCCTTCTGCTGATTCTGTGAGATGGAGTGTTTCTTTTACTTTTTCAATGACGATTGGGCTTTTTAATAAAACTTGAAAGGTACGTGTATATTGAAGGTTCATCTGAATATCGTTTAAATCTGCTTGTGCGTCATTGCTGCGTTTATGAACAAGAATTTGAGTGGTTGCCTGATATACAGGAGTCGAGACATAGAACTGATAATAGGCTGAAATGCCCGTTACGATCAGGACAATCAGGATCAGAAGGGCCATTTTCTCTTTAATGACAGAAAACAGCTGCTTAAAACCTATATTCTCATTCATAGATACCTCCCGATTTCATCATAAAAAGGTTATATATGGTTTCTTTTTGTTAATGATTGGATTATAAAAGATAATACCCGCAAAGAAAAATGTCATAATAGGTCTTATAGTTCTTTTTAAAGAACGAAATCGTTCGTTTTCTTTTGTTTACTTCCTGATTCTTACGTTTTTGAATTTTATAAAGAACAATTTATTTCTTATAATGAACGAAAAGGTCGCAGAACTATTCGCCGGTGAGAAGGGAGATCATTGATCGAATGATAGGCAAGGTGATACGCATTTACCGAAAGAGAAAAGGATACTCGATTCAGCAGCTGGCTGAGGATGCTCATGTCTCTAAGTCATATTTGAGCAAAATTGAGCGTGGTGTCCACAGAAATCCATCTGTCCAGTTCTTAAAAAAGGTATCCTCTTCACTAGAGATTGATTTACAAGAGCTGTTTGATGCAGAGACGATGATGTTTCATTACGCTGAGGGTGGTGAACACGAATGGCGGGAGCATATCGTAAGTGCCGTCCAATCAGGCATGCCTAAAGAAGAGCTCTATCAGCTGCTCCAAACGTACCGAAAGGAGCAGGAAGAGAAGTCGTTACATGTCACCCATAGAAAGCTGACGGATTCAAATATCGCAGAGTGGAAGCGTCTAATGAGTGAAGCAAAGGCAATTGGCTTAAGCATTGAGGAAGTAAAAGCTTTCCTCAACAACATGGGAGAACGCCGGGCGTAAGCCTTTCAGGAAGAATGATTGCGGGGAGAGGCGTTTGACGCTTCGATGAAAAAGAGCCTTTGATTCATGAAAGGCTCTTTTTTCTGTTATTCTTCTTTTTTTGTTCGTGCTTTTTTCGTTATATCATTGTTTTTCCAATAGGCCCATAGTGATGTAATTCCCAGAAAGGCCAGTGTGATGAATTGTTGAACGCCTTCTTCATCAATAGGAATTGGGCTTTTTCCTGCAGCAGTTAGCGCACTGTTAACAAGCGCCAGTAAAAGCAGCACAAGCCTTGCAATTGTACCTGCACTAATTTTTTGAACCTCCAACTGTAACCCCTCCCTTTCCTCTTCTCACGGGCGGTATTGCTCGTTCTCTCTCATATGTATGCATCAGCCGAATGAATAGAAGAACGAATCAAAAAAAGAGACATCATTCCTATATGCGGAATGATGCCTGATTTATTTGCTATTTATTTAGAAAACATCTCTTTTGCTTCATCCAATGCCATTTTATTGCCTAGAGCTGAGTAATCGAGCCAAGGCTGATCGGCAATCGGATAGACTTGGTTTTTCTTCACTGCTTTTAGACCCTTCCAAATCGGAGTCTTTTCTAATTGCTTGAATGCCTGCTGCGCTTTATCATCACGGTTGACAACGACAAAGATCGCATCAGCATCATAATCAGGAAGAACCTCTTGAGAAATCACTTCAAATGGGCGCTTGCTGTCCAGCTTTTTCACACCATCGACAGGTGTCAGGCCTAAATCCTCGTATAAAATAGGACCCATTGGGCGCTTCATGCTAAATACGCGAAGCTCCTTTGCTGTCACACGGATCGCCATGACTTTTCCGTTTCCAATCTTTTTCTTGATGAGCGATTTGACCTCTTTTGCTTCTTGATTGTAACTCTTAATATATTGATCCGCTTCTTTTTCTTTATTGACGTGTTTGGCGATTTTTTTCAAATGATCCCGCCATGTGCCATCATTTAAATTAAACACTTCTGTTTTGGCGATCTTCTTATATTTCGATAAGTCTTGTCCGGCTAATTCTTCATCAACATAAATGACATCTGGTTGTAACGCAAGCAGTGATTCCATATCTGGATCAGATGCAATGCCGAGCTTTTTCGTCTGACTCAGCTGCTTTTTCGCATGTGGAAGGAAATCTTTTAAGTCTCCTCCTACAACAGAGCCCGCCGGTTTGATACCGAGTGCTAACAAGTCATTTGTTAAATGAATAGACAAGGAAGCAATCTTTGGTGTGCCATTGGTCTTTTCATTTGTTGTATTTTTTGTTTCCTGTTGTCCGCAAGCGGCAAGCAGCAAGAAACAGAGCGTTAATCCAATTACTAGTAGTTTTTTCATGATGAGTTCCTCTTTCATATTTATTTCGTTTTAGTTAATAAATAGAGAAAATACGGGGCACCGATAAAGGCCACGACCACACCCGCCGGTATGGCATTTGGAGCAAAGATGGAACGTCCGATTGTATCGGCACTGACCAAAATCAACAAGCCAAGCAGCGCACTAACTGGTAAAAAATACTGATGCAGTGAACCGACGAGCCTCCTAGCCAAATGCGGGGCGACGAGGCCAATAAAGCCAATACCACCTGTCATTGAAACACTTGCACTCGCGAGGCCTACCGCTAAAGTCAAGAGGAGAAGACGTTTACGCTGGACACGTACACCTACACTTGAGGCGACAGCATCTCCTAATGTCAATGCATTGAGCGTGTTCGTCTGCATCAGCGTAAGCGGCACAAGGCATACAATCCAAGGCAGAAGCGCCAGCACATGAATCCAGTCTCTCCCCCATACATTGCCCACAAGCCACCTTGAAGCAAACGTGTATGTATCTTCATCCAGCTTCAATGACAAATATAAGGTGAGTGCACTAAATCCCGCAGCAACCGCAATGCCAACTAAGATCAGCCGGATAGGAACAAGCCCTTCATGCCGGTCATATGCAAGAAGCACGATGACCGCTGCCGCAAGCAGTCCGCCGCCAAACGTAAAGAGCGGAATAAGAAGAGACGGATTGCCTTCAAGTGCGTGAAAATATGTCACAAACACAATTAAGCCAAAGGCTGCCCCTGCATTCAATCCAATAATCCCAGGATCGGCCAGCGGGTTACGGGATAAGCTCTGCAAAATGCCGCCAGCAATGCCAAGACCAATACCAGCTAACATCGTCACCACAATTCGAGGCAGACGATAGTCAAACAGCACCGTTTCACTTTGGAAATCTCCAAAGCCAAATAACGTCTTGACGACCATGACAGGGCTTAGTTTCAGCGTACCGGTATTTAAACTATACAGCACAACAGCCGCACTCAGGCAAAGCAAAACGAGTGTCACGACAAGAGCACGCTGTTTCTCTCTCATGACAGGTTCCTCCCTTCTTTTCTGGCAATGTATAAGAAGAAAGGAACACCAACAAGTGCCACCATCACGCCAATGGCAAGCTCTCTTGGCGGATTGACTGTTCGGCTGGCAAGGTCTGCAAAGACAAGTAGCATTGCGCCTAATATCGCTGACATCGGAATAACGAAACGATAGTCTACACCAACAAGCTTTCGTGCAATATGCGGGATGACGAGACCGACAAACCCAATCGACCCGACTGCTGATACAGAAACCCCTGCTAATAACACAGCAGCGGTCATTCCTAGTATTCGCACTTGTCGTGTTTTCACCCCTAAATTTGCCGCTGTATCTTCACCGAGCGATAGTAAGGAAAGTGACCGGCCTAATAGCATTGCCCATAAGATCACAATCAGAATAACCGGGGCGAGAATCGTCAGCTGCGGCCATTTCATACCAGCTACCCCGCCTGCATACCAAAAAGCCAGATCCTGACTCAGGTCAAAATAAATCGCGATCCCAGAGCTGAGCGCATGAAGCAATGCCGCTACAACCGCCCCTGCCACAGTGAGGCGCAGCGGTGTCAATACGCCGCCAGCCGCACCAATCGCAAAGATCAGCAGCGTACTGAGCACAGCACCAATAAAGGAAAAAAACATCAGTGCCGAATAAGGTATTCCTGGAAAAAAAGCAAAACAGAGAGCGACCACAAACATCGCACCTCCATTAATGCCCAAAATCCCCGCATCTGCCAGTGGATTTCTTGTGATGCCCTGCATAAGAGCACCCGCTACGGCAAACGCCGCTCCCACTAGAGCTGCCCCTAAAACACGAGGGAGTCTTAATTCATGGATGATCTGCTGCTCTGTCACATTTGACTGGTAGTCAAATACAGCTGTCCAAACCGTTTGCAGAGACAATGTTTTTGCACCGTATGACACAGCAAAAAACATGGCAGCCGCTAAACCAATAACGGCGAGAAAAAATATCAAAAAGAACAGAATATGTGATGATCGTTTTTGTTGAGGTGTTCGCTTATCCTGCAAAATCGGTGTCATCCTTTTCTTCATTAAAAGTCAGTTTGAAAATGAGAATCATAATCAACAAAATTATAGCCGCCAGTCTCTAAAAAATCAATGTACACCCTATTTTTTAATTAATGAAGGTATGTGCGAGCAGAGAAAGGAGATTTCTTTTTGACGCTTAGAACGGCCTATCATTTTTTCTCATAGTTTAATAGGAAAATAGTTGACATTTCGCATGATTATCCCCTAAAATTACAAAAGTAAGTCAAATGTTATGAAAATATTACAAACAGATGTCAAACTAATAAAGAATGACCCGTCATGAGAGGAGATTTGAAAGTTGTGTCAGTAAAGGGAAAATGGAGTATCGTCCTATTTGCGCTTGCAGTCGTCATTGGAGCAGTTGCTTTCTTTCAAAATCAACAAGCAAGCGGTACAGAGAAGAAAAATGTAAAGCAGGATACGAACTATAAAAACGTAGAAATTGTCACTCTCGTAAATGACGGGAAATTTATGAGATATGCAGTCAACTATCCTCTTTTTCATCAAAAAGAGCTAGATGATAAGATTCAAAGCTATGCCAATTCGGCATTAGAGCATTTCAAAAAAACATTCAGTGAAGCAAAGGATATCGATGAACATAAACGCTATGAACTGAATATTGATTATGAAATGGTGCATTATGCGAAGCAGTCTGCTGCCATTCGTTTTACGACCTATACGTATACTGGCCAGCAAAATGGAACCACCAATCATCTCACGATTAACTTTGATTTTCAGAAAAAAACCTTTCTTGACACAAGAGATTTATTTCTGCCTAAAACCAATTATTTAAAGAAATTATCCTATATTACATATACAGAGCTTCGGAAGGACAAAACCTTATCTAAGGATCAGCCTCTCCTTCAGAAAGGAACAGCCCCTGATGCTCAAAACTTCAGTCAATTTGCCTTGAAAGACAAATATGTAGAATTTTATTTCCCTGCATCTCAAGTAGCCGCAGAGGATCTTGGTCCGCAAACACTCGCGATCAAAAAGACATTGCTGAAGGACATATTAAAGCCAGAATATATGGATAAACTGAAAAATAAAAATGAAATGAAAGAACCGAATCCAAAAAGAAAAGCCGTCAAGCTGCCGCAAAAATCAAAGCTTGACCCGAATAAAAAAGCCATCGCACTCACATTTGATGATGGACCGAATCCAGCGACAACCTCAAAAATTTTAGATGCGCTGAAGGCAAATAAAGGACATGCTACCTTTTTCGTATTAGGCAGCAGGGTGCAATATTACCCTGGAATGCTTGCCGATATTTTAAAAGGCGGGAATGAGATCGGAAACCATTCCTACAATCACCCTTTATTAACAAGACTGCCTTTAGATGAAGCGGTGAAACAAGTGAAGGACACCCAGCAGCTGATTGAGAAAGCGAGCGGATATACACCTACGCACTTTAGACCGCCATATGGCGGTACAAATCAAGATATCAATCATGCAATTGGGATGAAGGTCACTTTGTGGGATGTTGATCCAGAGGATTGGAAAATCCGCAACAGCCAGCAAATCACAAACCGCGTTCTCTCACATGCAGCTGATGGCAGAACAGTGTTAATGCACGATATTTATGAAAGTTCAGCCCAAGCTGCCGTAAAGATCATCCATGAACTCACCAAACAAGGCTACCAGCTCGTCACAGTGAGTGAACTTGAACAATTAAAAAAAGAACGACATGAACAAACCCCTGTCGAGTAAACAGGGGTTTTAGATTGTTGACAAAGGGCTAAAATGATCTTTATTTTAGCTCTTTGTCTTCTTTTCAGCGTGATGGAAAACCTTTGCAGCCCTAGGAAGGACGAGTACCGGAGCGGAGCGAATTTGACATTCGTGAGCACCGGCACGCAGGACTGACAACGAATGCGAGGGTTTGTCTACACGCTGAAACCCCTGTAGAGTAAACAGGGGTTTTCTTTTACGACTCCAAAGACTTTTTTTGTTTCAATAATGCTTGAAATGTCTCTTCAAGCTCTTGCGACGGCTCAATACTTAAACGGCTGAGCACTTCAGACAGCTGCATATCAATTAACAGAAGCTCCTCTTCTCTATTTGTTACAGCTGGTTTTTCTTCCTTTTGTTTATAGGCTTCATATGTGCCGTCAAATCCTTCAATACGTTCCTCATGAATATGGAAAATACGAGTGGCAACCTCTTCAATCAGCCTGCGATCGTGGGAAACAAACACAACGGTACCTGGGTAATCCTTCAATAGACCTTCAAGTGCTTCAACTGCCGCCAGATCTAAAAAGTTCGTCGGTTCATCCAGCATGAGAACATTGGCGTCACTGACGAGTAAGGACGCAAGCATCGTCTTCACCCGTTCTCCCCCGCTTAATACCTCAACAGGCTTATGCACATCATCTCCTCTAAATCCTAGTCTCGCCAAAACCGTTCGAACCACTGTCTCATCTTGAACTGCCTCTTTCAGCGCATTTTGTAAAATCGATTCATCTACCTTCAATCCTGACAGATCCTGACGAAAATAGGCTAGCTTGACAGCCTCTGAACGAGTAACTCCGGGATGTCCATTCACTAACATACGGAGAAATGTCGTTTTGCCGCTCCCGTTCTTTCCGATAATGGCAACCTTGTCTCCGCCCCTCACTTCCACATTCGCCTGCCTCCAAAGCACTTTATCTCCCGCCTTGCCATCTACATTTTCCACTCTCAAAATGGTACGGCTTGCTGTTTCCTTCATCGTATGCTGAGTCATTTGAATAGGCTGAATGTCCTTTACCTTCTCCACCTTTTCTAATTTCTCCATCCTTGTTTCAATGGATTTGGCTGTTTTTTGCAGTTTTTTTTGCTTATTTGCATAGTAGGGCTTTGCAATTTTAGGTCCTGAGGATTTCACCTTTTGGGAGGGCTTTGTCGCTTTGTCCGCCTTTTTCTTTTTCTTTTCAAGTGCATGCTCTAACTGTTTTTTCTTTTGTGTATAGGCTTCATACGCTTCCACCTGCTGACGATGTGCCAGCTCTTTTTGCTGTGCAAAATGTGTGTAATTGCCTTTGTAATGATGTAGCTTCCCATGATCCAGCTCCCAAATCTCCGTACATATTGCATCTAAAAAAGCACGATCATGTGAAACAACAATGAGAGCTCCTTGATAATGACGCAGCTTATCTTCTATCCACTCAATATGCTCCGTATCCAAATGAGTGGTCGGTTCATCTGCTAATAAAAGGGCAGACGGCCGGCTTAATGCTCTTTCAATATAAGCCTGGGTCATTTCACCGCCACTCTGTCTGCCGTCTCCTTGTTTCAATTGAGGAAGCAGCGTACAGACCGCTGTGGCGGCAACTGTGCCGCTGTCTGGTGTTTCCTGCCCCGCCAGCACATGCAATAAAGTCGTTTTCCCACTGCCATTTGTCCCTACAAGACCAATGCGATCACCTTGATGGATGGCTAGCTCCTCAATATCAAATAACAAGCGATCTTTTCTAAATACCTTTAACTGATTGGCTTTTAGTAACATCCAATCCTCTCCTTTCGTATCAGGAGACATGAAAAAGCCTCCTATTCTCAGAATAGGAGGCAAAATGGTGTACAAAAATAAGCGGATTGATCCAGCAGTATGTGTGCCGTTCATATTCAAACACACACATCCCACGTATCAATCACCTTATTCTTTGAATCCCAAGCTGTACCATCCTATTCCGAAGCTAAAAAATGAAAACGCAGCAAACATGGCAAACTGATCGTTTGCTCACTGCCTTCGTTCGTTCATTTTGCTTACAGGTCATAGGATTAGTACTTCATTGCATTGGGTCACCCTTCCGTCGTTTGTTACGTATACGATAAAAGATTGGTTATTTTTTGTCAAGCGGGATTCCATTTGAATATGGCAGCCACCTTTGAAAAAACGTTATCTATTGAGTCTGTTTCGCTTGTATGAATTGGTCGATCACCTTTAATGCTTTTTCTGTTCCACCTGCTGCTTGGAAGCTTTCTTCAATTTTCTCAATCCCCGCACGGTACGTGTCACTGCCTAAAACCTTCTCAACAGTTTCTCTTAGCTGCTTTGGTGTCAGCTGATCTTTATCAAGTGTACAGGCAGCAGATAATTCGGTCAGTCTTTGTGCCACCATCGGCTGATCTTTGTCGACTGGAATGACGACCATCGGAACGTGGTAATGAATACCTTCATTGACACTATTCATCCCGCCGTGCGTTATAAACACATCTGTCAGTTCGAGCACTTCAAGCTGCGGCACATAAGGCTCGATCAGAAAATGAGCAGGCGCCTCTTTTAAGAGAGAACGATCTACTTTTTCACCTGTTGCGATAATCACTTTTCCGTCAAAGTCTTCGAAAGCATCTATACACATATTAAAAAATGCTTCTGTATCCCCAAGAACGGTGCCCATGGAAATAAAAACGACTTTTTCTTGCTCAAGTGCTTCCAGCGGGAAATCATGCTGGTCGGCTCTTTTTAGAAAGCTCGGTCCAATGAAGACAAACGAATCGTTTAACGAATCAACAGACGGCTGGAAATATTCACTTGTATAGACGATATTCAGTTCTCCACGGTTTTTCATAAATTGCATCAAACGCGTTGGCTGAACGCCAAAACGCTCTTGTATTTTTTCTAACAGATGATCGGCTTTCTCATCCTTTCTGTATAGCGGTGTATCAAAATGCGCCTCTTGCAGCACAAAAGATGGGTTGGACCCAATGCTCGGAATGTGCAAATAATCTCGAACAAGCTCCCCTGCCCCAAACATATCAAAGTAAACCAAATCAAATGAATGATTCTCGGAAAGTGTTTCCACCACCTCTAAAATATCATATGATGTTTGCAGCATGGCATGAAAGAACGGCTGCATAGAATCTATATCTCCTTCTTCCACATGTAATGTCCGAATATAGTCTGGATGTATATGTACGTGAGCGCCTAAGCGTTTGATCCGTTCCTCATAATGTACAGTTGTGACCGCATGCACTTCATCGCCTCGATCCGCCCATGCTTTAATCATTCCTAACATAGGGTTCACGTGTCCTTCAGCTGGAAACGTAATCAATAAAATCTTCGCCACAAGAAATTCCTCCTCATTGTCAATTCCCTTCCATGTTAATCATATACAGTAAGCCGGCTCAACAAATACGCCTGAAAAGGGAAGAAATGAGTCTTACGTCCAGTATTTCATGGAGGGACATGAACATAACGCCTTCTCACGAGCAAACATCCAATATAACCCTTTATTATTTATTCTTGTATAATTAGTCATAATATTATTTTCAGCTTCATATTGGAGGGATATTTTGTGAAAGTCTTGGAGAAATACAGTTATTTAATTATCATTCTTTGTCTAGCGGCAATGATCGTGGCAAACTTCACTGTGAATGACAATACAATAAAAAATACTGTATCCGTGATTGGATTTATCATTGTTCTCCTTACAATTATACCTGCGGTTATTTACAGGAAAGACCAAAAAGGCAGGTAACCCCTTTATAGCAATAACCCCCATTCTTAAGTTAAGAGTGGGGGCTATTTTATTATATACGGATAGATGTTGCTGGCTTGCAACCAGATCATTTTTTCACTTCCCTCACCCTAGTGAACGATAAACCCGAATGAACACAAAAAAACCTCTCTCCATATGAAGAGGGGTTCATGAAAGACCTTTATCATCGTAAGCAAGGTCAGATACGCGCTCGGAGGGATTCGAACCCCCGGCAGACGTGGTACCGGAAACCACCGCTCTATCCAACTGAGCTACGAGCGCACGATATGTTTTTTGAACGTCAGCATATCAAATTATAAGGGAAATGCTGCAAGAAAGCAATGATTAATCATTCGTCATGAGATGTATTTTCTTACTTTGTATTCATACACTAATATGATGGTTTGAAGTGGAATGATTTTGGGGAAAATGGATAGGGGTATTTGAATTTAGGTCAGCGTTTTGTTTGACCTTTATTGACCAAAAATGTATCATTGAATTACATACTTACCTAAAAGGTGAAGGAGGAACATTATGAATTTAATACCTACAGTCATTGAGCAAACAAATCGTGGGGAAAGAGCTTACGACATTTATTCTCGTCTTTTAAAAGACCGTATTATCATGCTTGGTTCTGCGATCGATGACAATGTTGCCAACTCCATCGTGTCACAGCTGCTTTTCTTAGAAGCTGAAGATCCAGAAAAAGATATTTCTATCTACATTAACAGCCCTGGCGGTTCAATCACAGCTGGTATGGCCATTTACGATACGATGCAATTTATTAAACCAAAGGTATCAACTATTTGTATTGGTATGGCTGCATCTATGGGTGCGTTCCTGCTTGCTGCTGGAGAAAAAGGTAAGCGTTATGCTCTTCCAAACAGTGAAGTCATGATTCACCAACCACTCGGTGGTGCCCAAGGTCAAGCAACAGAAATTGAAATTGCGGCAAAACGAATCCTTTCCTTACGCGATAAACTGAACCAAGTACTTGCTGAACGTACTGGTCAGCCAATTGAAGTCATTGAGCGCGATACAGATCGTGACAACTTCAAAACAGCGGAAGAAGCACTTCAATACGGACTCATTGACAAAGTCTTGACCCGTAATACAGAAGACCAAAAATAATGATCACAACACAAACCGTCTGTTCCTTGAACAGACGGTTTTTTGTCATTGACATATACTTTAAGACAGCTCCGTCCATTTCTGCTGAAGAGACGGTGTTTGATAAGAAGCCATCTGCGTGATTAATTCCTCCGGTTCACTCGAAGCATGTAACAATTGAAGGTGTGATTCATTCGAAAAACCTTCTTGTATACTAAATTTCACCATGTCTATGAGCGGGTTGAAGTAGTCATTCACTTGATACAATCCAATCGGCTTTTGATGGATGCCGATTTGTGCCCAGCACAGCACCTCAAATAATTCTTCATATGTACCAAAGCCGCCTGGCATCGCAATAAACCCATCGGCCAGCTCGCCCATTTTTGCTTTTCGTTCATGCATGCCTGTTACCTCAATTAGCTCTGTCAGCTCTTGATGCACGACTTCTCCTCTAAAAAGTCCCTTAGGCATGACCCCGATCACTTGCCCGCCATGTCTCATGACCTCATCGGCAATCGCGCCCATTAACCCAATACGCGATCCGCCGTAAACAAGACGAATGCCCTGCTTCGCCATATAAGCACCCAGCTCTACAGCCTTTTGTTTATAGACATCATTTACACCTGGATTCGAACCAGCAAACACACAAATCGTTTTCATCAAAACAGCCCCATCTCTCTCTATGATTTCTTCACCCACTCATTCTACTATAATGATTTGTAAAGAAACAGCCATTTCTTCTATATATAGTGTAAAATCAAAAGAGTGAACACCATATAAGGAGCTGTAAAGAGAGAATGCAAACAACTGAGATGGAGAAGTGGATCAAGGATTTTTATCAAACGAGAAATTGGACAGAATACGGACCGTTTATCCGGTTAGGCTTCTTAATGGAAGAAACGGGAGAACTCGCTCGAGCTGTTAGAGCAATAGAAATCGGACGAGACCGGCCTGATGAGCAGAGACAGGAATCATCTGAGCTGAAGAAAGAACTCATTGAAGAAATGGGAGATGTTTTAGCAAATCTCCTCATTTTAGCGGATCAATATGATGTCACAGTAGAAGAGATCTTCAGCGCTCATCAACAAAAACTCACAAAGCGTTTTTCTGGAGAAAAAGAGCCAGTAAAAAACACGTGACCAAGCTGTCACGTGTTTTTTACGCCTTAAAGATGCTGTGGTGAAATGTCATCCGTTCGTTCAAAGAAATGCTGTTTTCCGATATGATGGAATAGTCCCGTTCGATGCAAAAGCTCCTTAGGCTGTGATTGAAGTCCAACGATCATCAGCTTTCCATTATGATGCTTTAACCGATTGGAGATATTCATTAGAACCGCTTCTGCCGATGTGTCCATGTAATTGACTTTATTCATAAGCAGAATGAGCGTTTTCGGTTTTGTTTGAACATGATCCAATATCGAATTTTCTAATGAATCTGTTGTTCCGAAAAAGAGCGGCCCTTCAATGGAATACATACTGATCCCTTTCTCCTCTGTCTGTTTTTCTAAAGCAGCTGCTGTTTCCATTTGAGGAACGGCGACATTTGTATGGATATTGGTCGTCTGGCTCATTTTTTTGATAAAGGCGATAAACGCTAAAATGAGACCAGCAGTGACGCCAATAATCAAATCACCGATCACTGTGAGCAGGAAGGTCACGACCAGTACAAGCGAATCAGCATTTTTCACTTTCAAAATATTGATAAACTCTTTTCTCTCACTCATATTCCAAGCAACAAACATTAAAATCGGTGCCATTGCAGCAAGTGGAATCATCGACGCATACGGCGCAAATACCATTAAGATCAGCAAGACGACAACGCCATGCACCACACCAGAAATCGGACTTGCCCCGCCATTTTTTATGTTCGTGGCCGTTCGGGCAATAGCTCCCGTCGCTGGAATTCCTCCGAAAAGCGGTGCCGCCATATTGGCAATTCCTTGCCCCACAAGCTCTTTATTGCTGTCATGCTTAGAGCCTTTCATATTATCAGCGACCATTGCGGATAAAATCGATTCCACGCCGCCTAAAAGCGCAATGACAATTGCTGGAGGCAGGAGGTATATCATTTTTTCAATCGTCAATTCAGGAAAAGCGAAGGTTGGCAGCTGACGAGGGATTTCACCATATGCAGAGCCAATCGTTTCAACTTGTCCTTGAAAAAAGAGAACGGCTAGAAACGTAGAAGCCAATAAACCTAATAGAGCACCAGGTATTTTGGGAATGTATTTTTGTGCCGCCAAAATCACGATGAGCCCGATGACGGCTGTGATAATGGCGAGACTGTTTGTGGTACCAAGATGCACCACGATTTCTCTCATATTGAGGAAAAAGCTTTCATGTTTTTCAACACCCTTTAATCCGAGGAAGTTGGCAATCTGTCCTGAAAAAATAATGACAGCAATGCCAGCAGTAAAACCGATGATAACCGGACGAGGAATAAATTTCATGAGCTTTCCTAGTTTGAATATTCCGAATAATACAAGCATACAGCCTGCCATAAAACCGGCAATGAGCAAGTTTTCAATACCGTACTGGCTGACGATCCCGAATAAAATTGGAACAAACGCCCCGGTCGGCCCGCCGATCTGATACTTTGAACCACCAAACAATGAAATCAAAATGCCGGCAACGATGACTGTGTATAATCCATATTCTGGTCCGACACCAGATGCAATGGCAAATGCCATGCCTAAAGGAATTGCCACAACGCCCACGACAAGCCCAGCGATTAAATCGCGTCTAAACTTTGATGAATTGTACCCTTCAAATCTTCCATAAAAACGCATGGTATGTGTTGGCCTCCTTCAAGTATGTGTAGATGATTTAGGTATACTGTGGGTCAATTTGTTTGTCTTTCACTACGACATCCAGCTTTCCTGTCGCTGGGTGAATCACCAGTCCATGAACTGCCACATCACTTGGCATCAGTGGATGCTCTTTCACTAATTTCACACTTTGGGCCACGCTTTCTTCAACTGAATCAAAGCCTGTCAGCCAGCCCTTTAAATCAACTCCTGAGTTTTTCACAATGCTTAAGCATTTCTCTTCGATTCCGCGTGCTTTCGCCTTTTCAAGTAAAGGGTCCGCCGCAAGACCTGCCATTCCGCATTCATGATGCCCTACAATGCATACTTCCTCTGCCTTTAGTTCATAGATAGCTAGCAGGATACTCCGCATCACACTGCCGAACGGATGTGTCACGATGGCGCCTGCATTCTTAATGATTTTTGCATCCCCGTTGCGCAGACCCATAGATTGCGGCAATAATTCCAAAAGACGGGTATCCATGCACGTTAAAATAACCAGTTTTTTCTCAGGAAATTTTCCCGCTTTGTAAGGCTCATAATGTCTCTCATTCACAAACTCTGAATTGTGCTGAAGAATCTGTTCTAATTTTGACTCCATTTTGCCATCTCCCATCTTTTTTTAAGTAACGTAAGCTCGTTTCTGTCCTCCTTTTCTTTCTTGTGTTCTCAAGAATAGAGAAGAAAAATGATAGAAAAAAAAGAAAAAAATGAGAAAACGATGAGAAGAAATATCATCATTTTCTCTATTTTACGCTGCATCCCAACGGCTTCGCGGGTTTGTTTTTAATCTATTGTTCTCATCACACCAAAAGACAATAAAATGGTTTAGTAGAAAATGACCATCCCGTTTAATACATTTCAAATATAATAAATTTTCTATCAAAAAGTCTCGATCTATTTTCCAGTTTGTCAGATAATCTCTCGTAATTTTTTGCAATTTCATATGTCTCATCTACTATCAGCTTATTTTTATATAGATAAAAAATGCATCAGATGGCATAAGAATCTACTTTTTCACTAAGAAAATGTCTTTCTTTACCGTTATTTCAGTATATTAAATATTGAGCTGCTAATATTCAAACGTGTTCTGCCGAAATCGTTGCTTTATAATAAAAGGAGTAAGATGACCAAGTGAAAGGAGCGAATTGACTGTGACACCACACATTTTTGTCGCCAAACCCTTGCCTGCCTCTTTTGAGGAAATGCTAAAGGAACATTGTACATACGAGGTTTGGCAATCCAAAGACCCTATTCCAAGAGACATGTTGTTTGAGAAGCTGCAGCACGCTGATGGTCTTTTAACGTCTGGAACAAAAATCGATCAAGAGCTGTTAGATCACGCACCAAAACTCAAGGTGGTGAGCAATAACTCTGTCGGCTATGACAATTTTGATATAGAAGCGATGAGGCAAAGAGGCGTGATTGGTACGCATACTCCTTATACGCTCGATCATACCGTGGCTGACCTTGCCTTTTCGCTCATTCTCTCCTCTGCGCGAAGAATCGCCGAGCTTGACCGTTTTATCCGTGAAGGAAAATGGACGAAATTCGTACAGGAAGAAGAGATCTTTGGCATTGACGTACATCACCAAACGCTCGGTATTATTGGCATGGGACGTATCGGAGAACAAGTGGCCAAACGGGCAGCACATGGTTTTGATATGAACGTTCTTTATCATAACCGAAGCCGGAATGAAAAGGCTGAATCGGCGTATGGCGCTGTCTATTGTGCACTTGATGATCTTTTAAAACAAGCTGATATCATCGTGTTGATTACACCGCTGACCGAGGAAACATATCATATGATTGGGGAACGAGAATTGAAGTTAATGAAGCAAACGGCTTTATTTGTAAACATTTCCCGCGGGAAAACAGTGGATGAACAAAGCCTCATTCAAGCACTTCAGGAGGGATGGATCAAAGGCGCTGGTCTTGATGTGTATGAGCAGGAACCGCTTCAAGAGGATCATCCTTTCAAAGAGATGAACAATGTCACCCTAGCCCCTCACATCGGTTCCGCTACTGAAACAACAAGGGATCTCATGCTAAAACGAGCCATTCATAATGTGATTCATGGAATAGATGGGAAGGCGCCTGTTGATGTTGTGAAGGAGCTTGCTTCATCTTGAACTGAAAAGACGCAGAAACTGCGTCTTTTTATTTATTTCTTTAGGAGACATCAGGAGAAAAGCCTCATTTTAGCAAAGATCCTGATTCTTTACATTTCCTTCATGTTCGGGTGCTATAATATGAGCTAGACAAGCATCAAGAGGACGGCATCCGATTTCCTTAATAGGAGGATGAAGATGAAAAGATTGAGTTCGGTTTTTACTATGTTCGCTCTGATCGCTGCTATTCTGTTTTCTGGATTTGTCCCACAGCAAGCTCATGCAGAAACACCTCTTACACCAACAGCCACAACTGAAACTGCTTCTATTCAGCTCACGCCAGATGTGCGCACCCTTGCCGTCATTAATACGTTTGATGGTGTAGCAGATTATTTAATTCGCTATAAACGACTGCCTGATAACTACATTACGAAATCACAAGCAAGTGCTCTCGGATGGGTGGCATCTAAGGGAAATCTAGCCGAGGTGGCGCCAGGTAAAAGCATTGGTGGAGATATTTTCTCAAACCGGGAGGGACGTCTTCCTTCAGCAAGCGGCCGAACATGGCGTGAGGCAGACATCAACTACGTTTCAGGCTTCCGCAATGCAGACCGTCTTGTGTATTCAAGCGACTGGCTCATTTACAAAACAACAGACCATTATGCGACTTTCACACGTATTCGATAATCAATAAAAAAGACAGCCCTATTTGATCTGGGGCTGTCTTTTCATATGGTGGTTTACGGTATAAGCTTTTTTACGTAATCCTCAAAAGGAATCGGAAGCGGCTTTTTCGATACTTCTTCATGTTCATGTGTGGTGACATGATCCTCAGTAACGATCACACGTCCTGTTGGCGTGAGCTTTGACGCAAGCGGTCTTTTGTTAAATGGAGAGGATTCATTTTCATAAATCTCGTGTCTCATTTGGGCTAATACAGACTCGTCCACCTCGTTCAATGTAAAAGCATAGCCTGTTTCAGCGCCATCTCCCTTATCTAATTGGAGCAGATGTGTCCCTTTTTCGGTTTCCTCAGCTTTGACGCGAAACCGCATTGACGCTCCTTTCACCCAATCTCCTGTAAAAGGCACAGGCTGAAGAGGTAAATTCACACCAAATCCCGCATCAATGAGGAAGCGTTCGTTGTGATGCTTCAACATGATGGCTACGTGCGTGCCATCAATTGCCCACGTATCCGCTTCTTTGTTATACACTGTGCCTTGAAGAAGCTGTACAGAGAGTCCTGCCTCTTTTAACACATAGTATAAGAGAGGATTGAGATCGTAACAAAGACCTCCTCTGTTTTCTTCAAGTAGATGTTGCTTCAACCCTTCTTGATTCAAAGCGTAGGATTGTTTGTTCAAAACAGATCTATTTTCGAATGGAAAGGTATAGGCCATTTTTTTTAATAATACAGGCAAGTCTTTAAAGGTGATGGACTGGCCTTCATATCCGACCTTCTGTAAAAAAGCTGATTGAATCATGACATTCCCTCCTAAAAAAACTGAGCCTTTGAAGAGACTCAGTTTTCTTGATTGACAAAATCTGTTAACGCCTCAATGGCTTCTTGTTCATCTGCACCATCTGCAATCAGTGTGACAGTAACCCCAGAGCTGATCGCAAGACTCATGAGACCCATAATGCTTTTCGCATTGACTTTTTTCCCATCTTTCTCTAGAAAAATATCAGCACCAAAGCGATTGGCTTCTTGGACGAACAAAGCAGCTGGACGTGCCTGCAAGCCTGTTTTCAGCTGGATGGTGACCGTTTTTTCCACCATATGATCTGCCTCCCTTTTTCATTCTCCTATTTGAGTGTAACAGCTTGTCCGTTTCGTAATTGTTCTGCGATTTGATCTAGCTTTCTTAAACGGTGGTTAATCCCTGACTTGCTGATCTTGCCGCTTTCCACCATTTCTCCAAGTTCTTTCAGCGTGACCTCTTGATAGTCGACTCGCAGTTTGGCAATTTCACGAAGCTTTTCCGGCAGGGCATCAAGCCCAATTTTTTCATCAATGAATTGAATGTTCTCGACCTGACGCAGTGATGCACCTATCGTTTTATTCAAGTTTGCTGTTTCACAATTGACGAGCCGGTTGACGGAGTTCCTCATATCTCGGACGATCCGCACATCTTCAAAGCGAAGCAGTGAGTTATGAGCACCCACAACGCTTAAGAATTCCGTGATTTTTTCTGCTTCCTTCATGTACGTAATGTACCCTTTTTTGCGCTCAAGTGTTTTACTATTGAGATGAAATTGATTCATCAGCTCACAAAGGGCATCATTATGTTCTTTATATAGTGAAAAAATCTCAAGGTGATAGGAGGACGTTTCTGGGTTATTCACAGAACCGCCTGCTAAAAAAGCACCTCTCATATAGGAGCGCTTGCAGCATCTTTTCTTCACAAGTTCTTCTGAAATATTGCGCTCAAATACAAATTGCTCACCTAATATTTTTAAATCCTCTAAAATGGTTTTCGCTCGTTCTACCAGTCTGACAATATACACGTTATTCTTTTTCAATCTCATTTTTTTACGGACGAGCAGTTCGACTGTCACATCGTATTTCTTTTTGAGCAGCGTATAAATCCGTCTTGCAATGGCTGCGTTCTCTGTCTGTATATCTAAAATCAATTTTCGATTAGAGAAAGATAATGAACCGTTCATACGGATGAGGGCAGAAAGCTCTGCTTTTGTGCAGCAGTCCTTCACGTCCAGATTAGTCAGCTCTTTTTTTGTTTCGGATGCAAATGACATCCTTGCCACCCCCATTCCTATTTTTTCTGTTGCAGCAGATCGACAAGCAGCGAGGCTACTTTCAGCGTGTCATGACGAATGACATGCTGGTCATATGTAATGATTTCTCCAGGAATCACTTCTAGTCCCATTGCTTTCAGTGCATCTGTGTCGAATTGGACAGGCTGTGCCTGTTCTTCTGCATATTTTGCTTTGATTTCTTCTGGAATTTCTTTATTGTTCACAAAAATCGTATCGATAAATGGACGATCCATATGATCATTTAATGCCTGAACATGATCAGCTGCACTGTAGGAAAGCGTTTCCCCCGGCTGCGTCATGACATTGCATATATACACTTTTTTCGCCTTAGAGCGAATCACTTCTTCTCCAATATGCGGGACAAGCAAGTTTGGCAAAATACTCGTATACAGGCTGCCAGGCCCAATGACGATTAAATCCGCCTCACGAATGACTTGAATGGATTCTGGCAGCGGTTCAATCGTATCGGGTGTGAGGAACACTCGTTTAATTCGCTTACCATAGGTAGGAATTTTCGATTCTCCTGTCACCATTTGCCCATTTTCTAATTCCGCATGAAGAACAACACTTGAGTTCGCTGCTGGCAATACTTTTCCTCTCACATTTAAAACCTTGCTCATTTCAGTGACGGCATGAAAAAAATCACCGGTTATATTTGTCATGGCCGCAAGAATGAGGTTGCCGAGTGAGTGGCCTGTTAAGTCATTCCCTTTGTTAAAACGGTGCTGAAATAAATCTTCTACAAGCGGTTCAACATCAGAGAGAGCCGCAAGGACATTTCGAATATCACCTGGAGGGGGAATATTCAAATCATGCCGCAGTCTGCCTGAGCTGCCTCCGTCATCAGCAACCGTTACTATAGCGGTAATGTCCACCGGCTTCGTTTTAAGCCCTCTGAGCAAAACAGATAAGCCAGTGCCGCCGCCAAGAATGACCACCTTTGGTAGTGTCGTCATCTATTTTCTGCTTCTCTTTTCAATGTCCCGGTGAGTGACATGTGTATAGTAATCGTTTTTAAAATACTCCGATAAATAGTTGGCCAGTGTCACAGATCGATGCTGTCCGCCTGTACAGCCGATGGCAATCACAAGCTGGCTTTTTCCTTCTCGTTTATAGGACGGAAGCATAAAGCTGAGGAGATCGATTAATTTCTCTGTGAATTTTTGTGTTTCAGTCCATTTCATCACATAGGAGCGCACTTCTTCATCGTTTCCAGTCTGTGGACGCATGCTCTCAATATAGTAAGGATTCGGTAGGAATCTCACGTCAAAGACAAGATCAGCATCAATCGGCAGACCGTATTTAAAGCCAAAGGACATCACGTTTACTGTAAACACCTGCCCTTGATTCGTGGCAAAGTGCGTGACAATTTTTTCTCGCAGCTGTTTTGGTTTTAAATCCGATGTATCAAAAATCATTTGAGACCGGCCTTTTAACTCCTCTAACAGCTCGCGCTCCATTGCAATTCCTTCAAGCGGCAAACCTGTTGTCGCAAGGGGATGCGAACGTCTCGTTTCTTTGTATCTTGAGACAAGTACCTTATCATTTGCATCTAAAAATAGAATCCTTGGCGTGATCCAGTCAAGATCACTCATTTCATCTAACGCGGCAATTAAACTGTCAAAAAATTCACGTCCGCGCAAATCCATCACAAGAGCGACCTTGCTCATCTTGGAATTCGATTCCTTCATGAGCTCTAAGAACTTCGGTAAAAGTGATGGCGGCAGGTTATCAACACAAAAGTAGCCTAAATCTTCAAAGCTTTGAATGGCGACGGTTTTCCCCGCACCTGACATTCCTGTAATAATCACAAGCTGAATATCTTCTTGTTTGTGTGTATTCATGCCTGCTTCCTCTCCTTCTTTATGAAAACGGTTCATGTATTATTCTCCCTGAGGATCTAACCGATAAGCAATCAACTCAAAGTCGGGTGTATACGTAAAAGTGCCGTGCAGAAGTCCCTTTCCTTTAAGCATGAAATCAAGAATATGGGAATCTCCTGGGGCCATCGGCAAATGAGGCACATCCTTTACGTCATGCCACTTTAAAATGCCTTCCTCTGACTCTGTTACGTTTTTTCCGGTAAATGAATCTGCCATAAAGGTGAACATCATCCACTCTTGAACGATTTGATCGCCTTCTTTTATGATAAAGGTAAAAACACCTTTCAGCTGCGGATTTAAAATATAAATACCTGTTTCTTCTCTATATTCTCGAACGACTGAATCCTTGACCGATTCTCCGCTTTCCATTTTGCCGCCCGGTGCTACCCACCAGCCCCGTCTTGGCTTTTGCAGCAAGAGAACTTGATCTTCGTGATGCAGCACACAATTCGTTACTCGTTGCATCAGCTGTCACCTACTCTTTTATGTCTTTAACTTATTATACAGGTTCAACCTGACTCCCACAATGAACATGCCCGTTCTTCCCCGAAAACAGACCGGTTTTCGTTTGAATCGTGTAACGGGCCATTTCTCTACTCTTTATTTTACAGCATCTAATGGTTCTCCATGCGTCATTTGTGAACATCTCGTGAATTTCTGATTT
This sequence comes from Bacillus sp. Root920, assembly GCF_001429445.1. NCBI lineage: Bacteria > Bacillati > Bacillota > Bacilli > Caryophanales > Bacillaceae > Bacillus > Bacillus sp. Root920. Next base: position 784,963 of record NZ_LMJV01000001.1, on the reverse strand, counting down.
TAGGCAAAAAAAAGGACACGGATTCACATCCGTGCCAAACATGTATTCCTTATAAAAGGGGGTCAATTACTAGTTTCATCATAACTGAAAATTATTTCACCCGTGTTACATTCCAGTTAAAAGCCCATGACGCTATATTAAGGATTTACGACAGCCTTTTATTTCGTTGCTTTGAGTTTTTCAGCAAGCTCTTCTACATAATGCTGTGCGCTTTGTGCTGCAATACTTCCGTCACCTGTTGCTGTCACAATTTGACGAAGTGTTTTTTCTCGAATGTCACCAGCGGCAAAAATACCTTCCACTCTTGTTTCCATTCTTTCGTTTGTCTCGATGTAGCCTTCTTTATTTGTAATGCCGAGATTTTCAAATGGTTTAGACAGTGGCAGCATGCCGATATAGATAAAGGCACCGTCTGTTTTAAAGTCTTCTTCTTCACCAGTCACCGTATCAACCAATGTCACACTGCCGACTTTCCCGTTTTCTTCATTGATCTGTTTGACGGTTTTGTTCCACTTGAAGTCAATTTTTTCATTATCAAAGGCGCGTGCTTGTAAAATGCTTTGTGCACGAAGTTTATCGCGTCTATGGATAATCGTTACTTTAGAAGCGAAGCGTGTGAGATACACACCCTCTTCTACCGCAGAATCACCGCCCCCGATGACGACAAGCTCTTTGTTTTTAAAGAAAGCCCCGTCACATACTGCACAATATGATACGCCGCGGCCGCCAAGTTCTTTTTCACCTGGTGCACCGATTTTTTTATATTCAGCCCCTGCAGCGATAATGACAGAGCGTCCTTTGTATTCTTTTGAACCGGCTTTGACGATTTTATATTCTTCACCGTTCACGATTTCTTTAATATCGCCATATGCATACTCTGCACCGAATTTCTTCGCATGCTCAAACATTTTATTTGAAAGTTCCGGCCCTAAAATACTTTCAAAGCCAGGATAGTTCTCGACATCTTCCGTATTTGCCATTTGTCCGCCTGGAATTCCTCTTTCAATCATTAATGTTGAAAGATTTCCCCGTGATGTATAAACAGCGGCTGTCATTCCGGCAGGACCCGCTCCAATGATGATCGTATCGTAGATTTTTTCTTCTGACACAACTGTCACTCCCTCTTCAATTGCTGCTCGCATTTCTTATTAGAATGCCCTTGGGTGATGCTTCCATTCATGACAGAGAGCATCATTTCCACTCTTAGCTTTTATTCCTTACCCATATCCTATTAAATCTGCGGGGAATAAGCGAATCATTTGCTCATATCTTCAAAAAAAGAAAAAGCTTCCTTAAACTGCTGTTTAAGGAAGCCTGTTTACGGTTATATAAAAAGTAATGATTTATTCAACGACTCTTCTTACAACGCCATTGAAAGCTTTTTTCCAGTATACGTTGTTCATTGAGTCAACTGAAACACCGCGAGAGCTGTTATCGTTCAAGAATGAACCGTTTCCTAAGTAAATACCAACGTGTCCATTTACTTTATACGTATCAAAGAACACAAGGTCTCCGCGTTTCATGTCAGATGCACTTACAGCTCTTCCTTTACCTACAAGCGTATCTGTTGTTGTACCGCCAACTGGTCCAAGGTTGATACCTGCTGATGCAAATGCCCAGCGAACGAATGAAGAACAGTCAAAACGACGTGCGTCAATATCGGCTTGTGATCTGCCGCCGCCCCATTTATATGGAGATTGTCCAACAATCGTAGAACCTGTGCTGATCGCACCTTCAATTCCGCCTACGTTACTGCTGACAGGTGATCCGCCGCCAGAAGATGGCTTCTTGCTTGGTGCACTGCTGTTGCTGTTATTGTTGTCATTAGAAGATGATCCACTGTTACTTGAAGACGGGCTGCTATCGTTATTTGAGCTGTTGCCTTCCGCTTGGACACTAGCTTGACGCTGCTGCTGTTGTCTTTGCGCTTTTTCTTCTTTTGCTTTTTGAGCTGCTTCTCTTGCTTCTTTTTCAGCTTGTTTTTGTGCAGCGATTGTTGCGTCTTTTTCAGATGCAATGCTGTTAGCCTCACTGTTTAACTCGCTGATTTCAGAAAAAGCACTTCCTTTTTGCTTTTTCACTTGCTTGAATAGCTTGTCTTTTTCATCAAGCTGTTTATTCAAGTCTGATTGAAGCGTTTCAAGCTTTGCAAGTGTGTTTTGCACATTTTCAAGCTTTGTGTTTAATTCGTTTTCAGACTTTTGAAGTTCTGCTTTGTCTTTTTCCTGCTCTTTAATGATTTCACTGTCTGCGTTGATCAGTGTAGATACTGCACCTGCACGGCTGATGAAATCGCTAAAGCTTTTTGCTCCTAGTAATACATCTATGTATTTCGTAGAACCGCCGCTCTCTTGAAGGGCACGTACACGCTTTTTCAAGAACTCGTTTCTTTCTTCAATACGTTTTTCTGTATCAGCAATTTCTTTTTTCAGTGCTTTGATTTCTTTTTTTGTTTTTTCATTTTCTTTTTGTTTTTCTTCGATTTGATCACTTGTTTTTAAAGCTTTCTCATCAATATCTTTAAGCTTTTGAGCAAGTGCCTCTTGTTTTGCTTCAAGCTTTGAAAGCTCTTCTTTTTTCTTTTGAAGGTTCTTGTTTACCTCAGATTGCTTGCTGTCTAGTTCTTGTTTCTTTTGTTCAAAGTTCTGTGCGTTTGCTTCATGCGTAAATGGAATAAATAAACCGCTCGCTCCGATCACCGAAGCTAAACCGAAAGTAATAAACTTTTTCACGAATAGTTCCTCCTTTGACAATTTCCCAAGCGACATTAGAAAGCAGCAAATTCTCTGCGATCAATCTGTGCTCTCTATGTCTTTCTTCCTGATTGTTCAGTCAGATGTTGACCTGATTGTTTCTATCACTAGGTGTTTCATTATGTATAGTAAAATATTTAAATATCTATCTTTGTTTTAATCCACGAGTTTCATTATACATGAGACATCGACAAAATGAGCTAATATTTTTATTACATTTATGTTTCAAAAACATGTCGTGATTGTCATACTTCGCCAATTCCTTGCAAATCCCACCTTTTTATCCAAGAAAAAAGCATGACCTTTTCGGCCATGCTCGGATGTTCTGAATCTATTTACCTATTTAATCGATTAACGTACAGATCTCTCGTTCGTATTTAGACAGTGTTTGAACACTGATCTGAAAAGCGGACGCAACATCTTTTTTGCTGACAGCTGCTTCTTGTTCATTCATCCATAGATAATAAGATGCTGCTGCCCAGGCAGGTGCATTTTTCTTATCAATACCAGAAGCACGTGCCTGCTGAATAATATGGAATAACCAAAAATAAGGCATATGGCTGTCAGGCTGAACCGCTTCCTCCAGACTGGATGCAGCCTGTTTTGCAAAAACTGCATCTTCTGAAAAAGACTTTTCTTTCATTTCATCTTCATATAAAAGCAGTTCTATGAATTGCTGTTCAAAGGCCGTTTTCGCTGCGCGTGCATCAAGGACAGACTGCAGAACGTCACGTTCCCCTTTTTGTTTACTGACATAGTACGCAGTCAGCCGTTCCTCAATCGAGACCATTGGCTCAGTCACCTCAGGTTTATCCTGCCACGGCTTGATTTCATCTGCATCGATATCTTCTTCGACCATCTTATCCCAAACCGTTTGGGCGAGCGTCTTGTGGCCTGTATGATAGGCTGCGCTTGCAAGCCAGTATAAAAATGTACTATCTCCTTGAAAACCTGTTTTGTACAAAGAATAAAGCCATTTAAAGGCCCATTCAAATTCTCCCACAAGGGCAAATGTTGCACCAAGCTTATAACGCTGTTCACTTAGTATTGGATACACGTGCGTTAATTGCTTTGCTAACACGTTGACCTTTTCTTCTTCTTTTTCATAATGGTAGAAGACTAGCTGATTGCAAAGGGCATGCAGATTACCGGGATTTTCATGAAGGACCCGGTTCAACATTTCTTTCGCCTGATGGATTCGGCCAGAATAAAAATAGGCCAAAGCGAGATTATTATACGCCGACCAGAATTCTGGATACTCAACAATCATCTGTTCCAGCATCTCAATGGCTTCATCGAGTCTGCCGCTTTCTAGCAAATGGTTTGCTTGATCCTGCTTCACAATCAGGTCATCCTGATCATAAGGAAAATCTTCGTCCTCTTCGTCGCTCATATCGAGCAGGTCAAGAAGGTCGTCATTTTCATCCGCAAATTCCCCGTTCTCTTCCAGCGCGGCATAAGCAGTAGCTGATTTATATGCCTCTTGAAACAGTCCGAGATTCGCATAATTATTGGCTTTAAAATAGTGGCACTCAGACATGTTTTCATCGATGTGTTCAAGGATGAAATCAAGCAGTTCGTTTGATTGCTGGTAATGACCCATTTCAGTATAAATAATGGCAAGCTGTGACAGCATTTCTACATTTTCAGGCTCAAGTACGATGGCCCGCTGTATCAGCTTACTTGCCCTAGACAGATTTCTTTCTCTATATGCTTTAAGACCTTTATGAAAAAAGTAATGCCCATCTTGAAATAGCTGGACGACTTGTGTGTGATTATTTTGAGAAGTGTATTTACTCACCGATACCCTCCATTTCGAACAGTGTACCGTGTGTAGTATAACATACTTCACCAGTCGTCACATAGAACAAAAGGAAAGGAAGGATTTGTTTTTCATTTAAAAATAAAAAGCCTGGGATATCCCCCGGCTTTTCATTCACCTTGATGACGTTTTTTTAATACCTTTAATACATCATCAAACGGCAATTGCTGTTCACGTAATAATACAAGAAGATGATAGAGGAGGTCAGCAGTTTCCCATTTCAATTCCTCTTGATCCCGGTTTTTCGCTGCAATGATCACCTCAGACGCCTCTTCCCCTACCTTTTTCAGGATTTTATCGACCCCTTTTTCAAATAGATAGGTTGTATAAGCCCCTTCTGGCATTTCCGCCTGACGCTTTGCAATGACCTGTTCAAGTTCATTTAATATCGCAAAACGTTCCTGCTCTTCGCTCAGGCGTTTTACCCCTTCTTCCGAAAAACAGCTATAGCTGCCAGTATGGCAGGCTGGGCCGCTTGGCGCGACAAGGACAAGCAGAGCGTCCTTGTCACAGTCATATCGAATAGAAATCACTTGCTGGGTATGTCCAGAGGTGGCGCCTTTGTGCCAAAGCTCGTTTCTCGACCGGCTATAAAACCATGTTTCACCTGTCTCCAGCGTTTTTTCATAGGATTCTTGATTCATATATGCAAGCGTCAATACTTCCTTACTTTGAGCATCCTGTACAATCGCAGGAATCAGGCCCGCTTCATTAAAGGTTAATTCATTTGCCTGTTTCATCTGACCTTCACCCCGTGTTCTCTCAAATATGTCTTCACCTCTTGAATGGAGGTTTCTTTATAATGGAAAATGGAGGCTGCTAATGCTGCATCAGCTTCTCCTTTTGTAAATGCCTCCAGCATATGCTGGGCATTGCCAGCGCCGCCAGAAGCGATCACTGGCACATTGACCGCCTCTGATACAAGCTTTGTCAATCGATGGTCAAAGCCTGTCTTTTCACCATCAGCATCCATACTTGTCAGCAAAATCTCTCCTGCCCCTCTCTGCACAGCTTCCTTCGCCCAGTCGCTGACCTCTAAATCTGTTTGACGGCGTCCTCCGTGTGTATAGACCATGTATGCTTTTTTCTCTTCATCGTATTTTGCATCAATTGCAACAACGATACACTGGGAGCCAAAAAAGTCAGCACCTTCTGAAATCAGTTCCGGTCTTAACACAGCTGCTGTGTTGACAGATACTTTGTCTGCACCCGCTCTTAATATACGCTTCATGTCATCAAGGTGGTTAATCCCGCCACCCACCGTAAATGGTATCGCAAGCGTAGACGCGACTTGTTTAACCACATCCACCATCGTTTTCCGGCCTTCATGAGAAGCAGAAATATCAAGAAAGACGAGTTCATCCGCCCCTTCCTCATCATAGATCTGCGCCAATTCAACCGGATCACCAGCATCTTTTAAGCCAAGGAATTGCACTCCTTTGACAACACGCCCTTCCTTCACATCAAGACATGGAATGATTCGTTTTGTCATCATATGCGGTCAAGCCCTTCAAATGCTTCTGCTAAAGTAAACTGCTTTGTGTAAAGTGCCTTTCCAACGATCGCACCAGACACACCAGACTGTTTTTGCGCTGACAGCTTTTGAAGATCAGCTACTGCGCTGACACCACCTGAAGCAATCACTTGTTTGCCGGTTGCTTCTGCTAAGCGAACCGTGCTTTCTAAATTGGGACCAGACAGCATGCCATCCATTTGAATATCGGTGAAAATAAAGACCTCTGCGCCTTCCTTTGCCAATTCCCTGCCGAGTTCCTCTGCCTTCACTTTAGACGTTTCAAGCCATCCTTCAGTCGATACAAAGCCATTTCGCGCATCAATCCCAATTGCGATTTTCTCTCCATATTGCGCCAGCATTTTTTTCACAAAGGCTGGGTTCGAAACAGCTGAGCTGCCGAGAATCACTCTATCTACGCCGCTCTTTAAATAAAAGGCAACGTCTTCTTCTGTCCGAATACCGCCGCCGATTTGTACCTTCACATCTAAAGAAGAAGCAATCGCCAGCACATGCTCATGATTGACACGTTTCCCTGCTTTTGCACCATCTAGATCCACAAGATGAATCCATGCTGCTCCATCCTTCGCAAATTGCGCGGCCATGTCGAGCGGTGAATCTCCATAAATGGTTTCTTGATCATAATCTCCTTGCACAAGACGTACACATTTGCCATTTCTCATATCAATCGCTGGATATAATATAAACTCGCTCATTTGCTCACCCTCTGTTCGTTTGCTAATTGAATAAATTGTTTGAGCAGCGCCATTCCCGTTGTACTGCTTTTTTCAGGGTGAAACTGTGCTCCAAGCACATTTCCCTTGCCAACAACAGCTGGTACTTGAACACCATAGTCCGCGCTTGCTAATTGCTCATTTGGATTCATATCGCTCACATAATAAGAGTGAACAAAGTACGCAAATCCTTCTGGTACACCGTCAAACAATGGGGAGGGCTGATGAAATGTGAGCTCATTCCACCCCATATGAGGTACCTTCAATCTTTGCCCGTCCTGATCATGATCCTTTAAAAGAACGACACGCCCTTTTAACAGCCCCAATCCTTTTGTGTGTCCTGCCTCTTCACTTTCTTCAAATAACAGCTGCATGCCAAGGCAAATGCCGAATAACAGCTTTCCTTCCTGCACAACTTGGTGAATAAACGCCTCAAGTCCAGTCTCTTTTAACAGCTGCATTGCATCACGAAACGAACCTACTCCGGGCAATATATAAGCATCTGCTTTTTTCAGCTCCTCCACATCAGAGGAGACGATATAGCGGGCACCTGCTCGTTCCAGTGCTTTTGATACGCTGAACAAATTTCCCATTCCGTAATCAATAACTCCGATCATTAGAGCATCCCCTTTGTTGAAGGAATTCCTTTCACACGTGGATCAATGGTTGTTGCTTCATCTAAGGCACGTGCCATCGCTTTAAAAATGGCTTCAATCATATGGTGTGTATTGGTTCCGTAGTGAACAATGACATGAAGGTTGATCCGGGCTTCAAGTGCAAATTTCCACAGAAACTCATGTACTAGCTCTGTATCAAAGGTACCAACCTTTTGACTCGGAAAAGCCGCTCTCATTTCCAAATGAGGACGGTTGCTTAAGTCGACCACGACCTGGGCAAGTGTTTCATCCATCGGAACAAAGCTGGAGCCATACCGCTTAATCCCTTTTTTATCGCCTAACGCTTCCTTAAACATTTGCCCAAGTACAATGCCGATATCTTCTGTTGTGTGGTGATCATCAACATCCGTATCTCCTTTCGCATCGACGGTCAAATTAAAGTGTCCATGCTTCGTAAATAAATCAAGCATGTGCGTCATGAAAGGGACATCTGTTTGAATATCCGCTTTTCCTTCTCCATCAATTTCTAGCGCTAATGAAATGTTCGTTTCATTTGTTTTTCTCGCTGTTTTCGCCTGTCTCATTACGATTCCTCCCGCTTTCTCGCTTCAATCGACCTTGCATGTGCTTCAAGCCCTTCTAATCTGGCAAATGCCGCAATGCTTTCCCGGTGTGTTTCAAAGGCTTCTTGACTATATGAAATAATGCTCGTTTTCTTTTGAAAATCAGTCACACCAAGCGGGCTGGAGAATCGAGCTGTTCCGTTTGTTGGCAGCACATGATTCGGCCCTGCAAAATAATCGCCCACCGGCTCTGGACTATAGCGTCCCAAGAAAATTGCGCCAGCATGCTTGATTTGACCAAGAAGTGATTCTGGGTATGCTGTCAGCACCTCTAAGTGCTCTGGTGCTAATTGATTGATGACGTCTACTGCACGATCGATTGATTCTGTCACGTAAATACGGCCATGATCTTGTATAGATTTTGCTGCGATTGATTTTCTCGGCAAAGTATCAAGCTGCTTTCTTACTTCAGCCTGCACACTTTCAGCAAGTGTTTTAGACGGTGTTACCAAAATACTAGATGCCAGCGCATCATGCTCTGCCTGTGAAAGTAAATCCGCCGCTACCTCATGTGCGACTGCTGTTTCGTCTGCTAGAACTGCAATTTCACTTGGACCTGCGATCATATCAATGTCTACCTGACCAAATACTTCCCGCTTTGCCAGCGCGACATAAATGTTGCCTGGACCTGTGATTTTATCAACAGGCTTGATGCTTTCCGTTCCATAGGCAAGTGCAGCAACCGCCTGTGCTCCACCCATTTTATACATCTCAGAAATACCAAGCTCCTTCGCCGCAGCCAGTACAGCGTCTGAGAGACGGCCATCTTTCCCAGGGGGTGTCACAAGAACGATTCGTTCAACGCCAGCGACTAGCGCAGGAATCACATTCATTAATACAGATGATGGATAAGCAGCTGTTCCGCCAGGGACATACACACCTACTGCATCAAGCGGTGTTACCTTTTGTCCAAGCATTGAGCCGTCCTTTTGGTGATAAAACCAAGAGGATGTCAGCTGGCGCTCGTGGTATGTTCGAATATGCTTGATAGCCGTTTGAATAATCTGAACCATCTCTTTGTCCAAGCGGTCAAAGGCTTTTGCCATTTCATCCTCTGTGACAAGTGGATCTTCAATCAACACACCGTCAAATTGCTTTGTAAAAGACCGTACAGCTTCATCACCATTTGTTCTCACTTCTTGTATAATGCGCTGAACAGCCTGACGCTGCTCTTCTGTTCCTGTATCTAAGGACCGTTTGAGTGAGAGAGTATCTGTCTCACCTTCTTGTAGATAGGTGATGTTCATGATGATTCCTCCCCTTCTCCAATGATTCTTGCAAGACGCTGCGCCATTTCATCGATCACCGTATCCTTCATCCTATAGCTCACAGGATTGACAATAAAACGTGACGTGATATCACAAATATGTTCCGTTTCCACAAGTCCATTTTCTTTTAGTGTTTGACCTGTAGAGACAATATCTACAATGCGATCGGCAAGCCCAATGAGCGGTGCTAATTCTATGGAACCATTCAGCTTAATGATCTCCACCTGCTCCCCTTGCTCTCTAAAATAGGACGATGCGACATTTGGGTACTTTGTTGCCACACGCGGTGCGACTCCCCCCCAGCTCGCTCCTGGCAAGCCAGCAACAGCTAAATGACATTTACTGATGTTTAAATCGAGCACTTCGTACACATCACGAGCTTCTTCGAGCATGACATCCTTCCCTGCAATGCCAACATCCGCCACGCCGTGCTCTACGTAGGTGGTCACATCCATTGGCTTGGCTAAAATAAAGCGGAGGTTTTCTTCTGGTACATCAATGATTAATTTTCTTGAATCCTCGAATTCCTCTGGCAGCTGGTACCCCGCCTGTCTTAACAGCCCTGCTGCTTCTTCAAATATCCGGCCCTTTGGCATCGCCATCGTCAACACTTTACCCATTCCGCTCTTCCTTTCTAGCGCCGATAAAATAAGTCACCTGTTCAAATGCCTTGGTCATCGCGTCAATATTTTCAATCCCCGCTAAGTCTTGCAGGACGATTTTTTTCCCTTTTGACCGCTCCTTTTCTGCAAAAGCAAAGGCTTCCAGTCTTTGTTCTTTACTAAAAATCACAGCCTCCTGCGGCTCAATGATTTCTTTTGCATCGAGCGCTTCAAGAAGACGGTCTAGTCGAAGTCCGAACCCTGTAGCTGGTGCAGGTGCATCAAAGTGAGCAAGCAATTGATCATATCTCCCGCCGCTTCCGATGACCGACCCAACATGATCTGCAAATACTTCAAACAAAATACCCGTATAATAGCTCATATGACTCACCATGCTTAAATCTAAACGGATATATTCTGTACAGCCGTAATCTTCAAGTGTCTCCCAAAGCGACTTTAACTGTGCGAGCACCTCTTTTCCTTCTTGTGAAACGACGATTTCCTCTGCCCTCTCTATAACCTCTTGGCCGCCTCTTAACTCTAAAAGCTGTAACAGCCTCGTTTTATCGATGGAGGAAAGCGGTAATTGTTTCACATGCTGACGGTATCCCACATAATTCTTTTCATATAAGAAGCGGCGAAGGACGTTTGCACGCTCTGTATTTCCAAGTACATCGACAAATAACGTTTCTGCTAAAGCGACATGCCCGATCGCGATTTTGAAGGACCTTAGCCCGGCATTTTTTAAGGCAAATACGGCAAGCGCGATGACTTCAGCATCTGCACTAATCGAACCATCACCAATCAATTCAATTCCGACCTGCTCAAATTCTGACGGCCTTCCGCCTTCTCTTTCCTGGGCGCGGAACACATTGGCTGCATACCCAACACGAAGCGGATACGCCTGTTCATGAAGCTTAGAAGCCGCCACCCTTGCAATCGGACCTGTCATATCAGGTCTCAGCACTAGAGTTTGCCCGTTTTGATCAAGAAGCTTAAAAAGCTGTGTATCAGTAATCGCCGATTGAACACCGACTGTATCGTAAAATTCAAGCGTTGGTGTCTCCATCAAACGGAAACCCCAACCAGTCATGACCTCTGTTAAGGAATGCCTCACTTTTTTTTTCGTCTCATACAATCCAGGTAATGAATCCCGCATTCCATATGGTTTCTCAAACATAAACATGTTTCTTCCGCACCTCCAACACATTAAAACAAAAAATTCCGAATCCTTTAGTTCGCTAATATGATAATATGCTAACAAAATAAAGTGATTAAATCAATCATTTTTATTTCTCTCTATTTTCATCAACATATTCTGGAATTATTACATTCAAGTGACACCTGTGCCTTTTCTGTATGTTCGATGAAGGAACGTGCTATAATACTTAAAAATATTGAATAACACAGGAGATTAACAGTGAAGTTCATCCAGACATTCATCTTAACTTTGTTGTGCGCATGTCTTGTTTATTTCGGCTTTATATACGTTTCACAAATCGATCAAGTCAAGAAAACAGCTTCGCCGCAAAAAGCAGCAAAAGAAAACGATACAGAACTTGCGGCTGAAGAAACTCGTTCAACGAAAAAAGCAGAAACCACACATCATTCATTAAAAGGAAGCAAAAAAGCCATGGACGTCATTCTCTACAATCAAATGGATACGCCAAGGCTTTATAACGGATGCGAAGTCACGAGCTTAGCGATGCTGCTTCATTACAGCGGCTATGAGCAAGTAACGAAAAACACATTGGCAAATGAAATCAAACGCGTTCCGCTCAATTATGAAAATGGCTTAAAAGGAAACCCTCATGACGGGTTTGTAGGCGATATGGAGAATGGACCGGGTCTTGGGGTTTACCACGAACCGATTTATCAGCTTGCGAAAAAATACGCGGGCGATCAAGTAGTCGACTTAACCGGAAAGCCTGTTAAAAAGGCCATCTATCAATCCCTTGAAAAAGGCTATCCTGTCTGGGTGATTACGACATCCACCTTTGACAAAACAGATAACATCGAAACATGGAATACACCAAATGGCAAAATCGATGTAAGCTTTAATATGCATAGCGTGGTCATCACAGGCTATGACAAGGAGCATGTCTACTTAAATAACCCATACGGAGAAAAGAATCAAAAAGTCGATCGCGATCAGTTTGAAGATTCTTGGGAACAGTTGGGTAGTCAAGCGATTATCATTAAAGCGTAAAAAAACAACCTCTATTCACGTAGAGGTTGTTTTTATTGCTTCATTTTCCTAGTAATTCCTTCAGGCGGTCTTCAAGCTTTTCAGCTGTCATCGCACCTCCGCCCAGGCTGAAGTATTCATCCCCTCTTTTTAATAAAAGTGTAGGATAGCCGTTCACATGAAGTTGATGAACCTTGGCAAAGTCGGCATACGCATCATTGATCGCTTCTTTTGTTTTCATGCGTTCAATGACTGCGTCAGGATCAAGTTGATGCGCCAAAGCGATCTCCCGATACGTTTCTTCATCACTCAGGCTTTTTCCGTCTTGATAAAAAGCCTTTTGCATTGATGAAGCCAAGTACAATGCGCGCTCAGGTGCGATGGATCTTAATGCAGAAAAACCAATGGCCGCAGCCTCAGAGTCTAAAAGAAACGTTCCATTTGCTAACAGCTCCTGATAACGTTCTCCAAACTCGACACCAGTCAGCTGACTAATTCGCTGATTTGCTTCTGGAATGTGTGGATAATTCTTTATTGGAAGACTTCTTTCCCCTACAAATAAACCGCCCGACACAAGTGTGAGTGATATCTCCGGATGATTTTCATGGAAAGTGCGGATACTGTTTGAAAATCCATAACACCAGCCACAATACGCATCCCATACATAGATGAAAGACAATTCTTGCTCATTCATACGTTAGACACCCCATTATCATTTTTAAGTAGCCATGAAACGGCTTATTCAGCTTCAGATACGACGGTAAAACGTTCTCCAACATGGGCTGCCTGCTCCACTTCATCAACCAGTGCAATGGCGTAGTCAGCATAGCTCACATAGCTGTCACCTTTAGAATTGACAATCAGATGGTCTTTCCCTTTCACGTAAGAACCTGTACGTTTGCCAGCTGGATTAAAGAATGCAGCTGGGCTGAGGAAGGTCCATTTTAATCCCTCTGTCTGTTGAAGATCTTTTAGATTTTCTCCTTGCTGTGAAGCCGTAGCAACAAATTCTTTAGGAAACTCTGGTGTGTCCACTAGTCTTGTTGTTTTCGCCTCATCTACAAATAGACTTCCTGCTCCGCCCACAACGATCAAACGAGTCTCAGGTGCCTCTTTTAAAATATCGATCAGCTTTTTCCCAGCTTCTACATGAAGATGCTCTTTTCCAGTAGGTGCGCCAAATGCATTTACAATCACATCAAAGCCTTTGATGTCTTCTGCTTGCAAGTGAAACACATCCTTCTCAAGAACAGCTAGTGATGAATCTGTCACCTTTTGTGCATCTCGGACGATCGCCGTTACTTCATGTCCTCTTGATTGAGCCTCTTTCACAATTTCTTGTCCTGCTTTACCTGTTGCGCCAATAATTCCAATTTTCATGTTAACTCCTCCTGCAATATGGTTTTATGTTGATAAAGAAAGATGTAACCAATATGGTTACAACAGAGGTAAAAAAAATTGAATAGATCATCCAATTTTTTTGATTAGCACATGCGTTAGTTCACTTAATTTGATCTCAGCAAGTACTTGCTCCATCGCACTTTGAGCGCGGCATAAAATTAATTCAAGCACCGCTTGAATATTTGCACCGATCGGACAGTCAGGATTTGGGCTTTCATGAATTTGAAACAATTCCCCCTCATCCACGACTTCAACCGCTTTATACACATCGAGCAGTGTGATGTCGTCTTCACTGCGGTTCAGCTGAGAACCACCTTTGCCAAGACTCGTTGAGATTAGGCCTGCTTTTTTTAATTTACTCATAATGCGGCGGATGACCACTGGGTTTGTATTCACGCTTCCCGCGATATCCTCCGATGTCTGTAATGATCCTTTTTCAAGTGATAGCAAGGCCAGAATATGGACAGCGACAGTAAATCTGCTGCTGATTTTCATGTTTTCTCACCTCTGTTGTAATCATTATAGTTACACCATGTCACATTGTCAACAAAAAAGTCTGCCGAGCTACTCAGCAGACATAGATTGACGTGCTTCCATTTCTTCTTTCGTATAAATCATGCGCATTGGATTTCCTCCAACAAATGAGCCTGCTGGCACATCCTTATGAACAAGTGTACCAGCCGATACGATCGCTCCATCCCCAATGGTCACCCCAGGTAAAATAGTTGAATTAGCTCCAATTAAGACTTCATCACCAATATAGACTTCCCCAAGTCTGTACTCTTTAATCAAATACTCATGGGACAGGATGGTCGTGTTATAGCCGATCACACTATTCCGACCGACAGTGATTTTCTCAGGAAACATAAGATCAACCATCACCATTAAGGCAAACGCCGTATCCTCGCCGACCTTCATACGAAGAAAGGTTCGATATATCCAATTTTTCATTCCCATAAAAGGCGTGTACCTTGCCATTTGAATAAAAATGAAGTTTTTCACCACTTTGAAAAAAGGAACTGTCCGATAGACTTGCCGCAGCGAATTGACCCCTTTTACAGGATAACGATCTGTTTTTCTCAACTTAATCAGCTCCAACAATCGCCAGGAGATCACTCATTTTCTTCAGCATGAAATCAGGGCGATGCTTTAAAAGGGCCTCTTCTCCCTTAATAGACCAAGCAACACCTGCCGTTTTTGTCCCTGCCGCTTGACCAGACAAAATGTCGTGATAATTATCACCGACCATCACCGCTTCATGCGGATCACTGCCAAGCTTTGATAATGCCAATTGAACAGGCTCCGGATGCGGCTTCTCATTTTGTACATCATCAAGCGTCACAATGACCTCAAAGAACGGCTCTAAACCGGTCAGCTTCAATCCCATTAAAACAGTATCCCGTATCTTCGTTGTGACAATACCGAGCTTAAATCCTCGATCCTGCAGGACTTTCAATGTGTCGATAACGGTCTCATATTCAGTCACAAGCAGATCATGCTGCTTATGATTAAACGTGCGGTACATCTGAATCATATCATCCGTCAAATCAGGGTCCATCGCAGAGAATGTATCAAATAAGGACGGACCAATGAAATGAAGAATATCCTCACGGCTGTACTGACCAGGGTAATAATGATCCAGCGTATGCTGAAATGAAGCAATAATTAATTCATTTGTATTGATTAATGTGCCATCTAAATCAAATAGCACCGTGTTGATCGTCGATTCGTTCATATGGCTTCCTTTCTAACAGCTGCAAGTTCCCGCTTCCGCCAAATATAGCTAATAGCAGCTGTCAATAAAATTGCAGAAATCAGACGGATGACAAGAAGCGGCCATACCGGAATACCAAGTGGAATAAAAACCAGCGTATCTTCGACCACCGCATGGCAGGCAACAAGGAAAATAAAAGCAAGGGTTAAGTCCTTTTTACTCACACCGTCCTCTTCCACTGCCTTCATCATCACACCGGCTCCATAAGCGAGACCAATCGTTAATCCAGCCACCATCGTCATAGACGTATTTTCTTTCATTCCAAGCATTCTAGTAAAAGGTGACAGCCACTTAGACAGTGTATGGAGCCAACCTAAATCTCTCATGAATTGAATGATGATCATGAGCGGGATAACGATACAGGCAAGCTGCAGCACACCGAGTACTGCTTTTTGTAAAGCAAGAAGGACGATCATGTACCAGCTGGAAGGCACATCAGCCGCCTGAGCTGCACTAAGCAGTCCATATTGCGCCGGCTCCTCGCCTCCCTGCCAAACGAGATGAATGACAATAGCAGAAATAACAGCAAGACTGATTCTGACCAGCAAAATCACAGATACCCTCAGTCCAACCTTTGCTGCCACTGTTGATTCGATGATCAAGTTATGGCAAAAGGACAGCATCACTGCCAAAATAAACACTTCCTTCACAGGAAGCTCTAATGTCAAAATGGCTGCAATTCCCGCATACAAATTCAGCATGTTTCCTAATACAAGCGGAATCGCTGCTTCCCCCGAAAGACCAAACAGCCCCATAAATGGCTGAATGAATCGGATGATCCAATCCATGACAGGCGTATGCTGCAAGATACTGACGAGAATGGTCACTGGAAAGATGACTTTACCAAGTGTCCAAGTTGTCGACAGCCCTGCTTTCAAGCCGTTTTTCCATGTCTCTCCCATCTTCTTCTGATCCCCCCTGCTTAATTCGATGAGTTGTTCTCTTTATACGGAATCGATGCGTATCCTTTCATTCTTCTAAAGAAAATCAGTAGAACAGCCACTACGAATATCGCAATCGAAATCATCTGTGCGATTCGAAGATGCTCTGTCAGCATTAAGCTGTCTGTTCTCATCCCTTCAATGAAGAAACGGCCGATGGAATACCAAATTAAATAAGACAAGAAGATTTCGCCTCTGCGCAGCGAAGTTCTGCGTAATAAAATCAAGATGACAACACCAACAAGATTCCATAATGATTCGTATAAGAACGTCGGGTGATAATAGGTACCATCAATATACATTTGATTAATGATAAACTCAGGCAGATGCAAATTTTCTAAAAAGGTTCTTGAAACCGCCTCACCGTGTGCTTCTTGATTAATAAAGTTCCCCCAGCGTCCAATTGCCTGCCCTAGTAAAATACTAGGTGCTGCGACGTCAGCTATTTTCCAAAAGGATATCTTTCTCACTTTTGTAAAAATGATGGCTGTCAGCACGGCACCGATCAGCCCGCCGTGAATCGCAATTCCACCATTCCAAATCTTAATGATTTCGTTTGGGTGCTGCTGATAGTAATCCCATTCAAAGGATACATAATAAATTCGGGCACAAATAATCGCTATTGGAATGGCAAATAAGATTAAGTCAATGAACGTATCTTTATTGATTCCTCTTTTTTCACATTCTCTCAAGGCGAGCCAAAGTCCAAGCAAGGCCCCGACCCCAATAATCACACCATACCAATGAACCGAAATAGGTCCGAGGTGAAAAGCAATCGGATCAATTGGCTGAATTGCTTCGTTCATATAGTCAACTCCTATTCATCCTGGCCATTGTCTTCAATGACATCGGCAAGTTTACTTGTAAATTGTTCCGCTGCATTATGTCCCATACGTTTCAGCCTGAAGTTCATCGCAGCCACCTCAATGATGACCGCTAAGTTTCGTCCTGGCCGCACAGGGATCGTCAGCTTCGGCACATCTGTATCGATAATGCGCATTTTCTCTTCTTCCAGTCCTAAACGATCATACTGTTTGCCTTGTTCCCAAAGCTCAAGGTTCATTACAATCGTAATTCTCTTATAGCTTCTGACAGCGCCTGCTCCAAATAAGGTCATTACATTAATAATGCCTAACCCGCGGATTTCTAAAAGATGTTCAATCAGCTCAGGTGCGCTCCCGACTAACGTATCCTGATCCTCTTGACGAATTTCCACGCAATCGTCTGCGACCAGCCGATGTCCTCTCTTCACTAATTCTAAGGCTGTTTCACTTTTTCCTACTCCGCTTTTCCCAATTAACAACACACCTACACCATATACATCTACGAGCACACCATGAATGGCAGTCGTTGGTGCAAGCTTACTTTCTAAAAAGTTGGTCAATCGACTGGAAAGTCTTGTCGTTTTTAGACTAGATCGTAAAACAGGCACGCCATTTTCATTTGATGCTTCGATTAATTCCTTCGGGACATCACGATCTCGTGACAAAATAATGGCAGGGGTAATATCTGTACAAAGAGACATCATTCTCTGCTTTCGTTCGCGTTCTGGGAGCTGTTCAAAAAAAGAAAGCTCAGTTTTCCCTAAAAGTTGAACTCTTTCTTTTGGGTAATATGTAAAATAACCAGCCATTTCAATACCTGGTCTGGAAAGATCACTGATTGTAATGGGACGATTAATCCCTTCTTCCCCACTTACCAGTTCAAGATGAAATTGTTCCATTATGTCCTTCGTACGAACTTTCGGCACGTTTCTTCCTCCTTTTATCACAGGCGATTCAGAAATACAGCTCTATTTTATCACTTTCAATGATGAACCCAAAACAGTATTTTATCCTGTTCCTGTTTCCCTGCCCTAACTGGTATAGACAACTATACTTAAAAAGAGTAAACTTAAATGAAAGATAACGAATAAGGGGGCTCAAACATGAGCGGTTCTTTATTGCTCTCCAACATTCATATTGTGACAAAGACAAAGGTCATTGAAAACGGTTTTGTCGGTTTACGCGATGGCAAGATTGACTATATTTCAACATCACCACCGACAGGAAATTATGAAAAAGTATATATTTCCCGGGAAAACTTTTATTTACTCCCCGGAATGATTGATATTCACATCCATGGCGGATACGGTGCAGACATGATGGATGCGACGGCAGAAGCGATGAATACACTCGCTGACAACCTTCCATCCGAAGGAACGACAAGTTTTTTAGCGACAACCATCACACAAAACCATCATGAGATTGAGCATGCACTTAAAAATGTCGCTCAGTGGAAACAAAGTAATGAAGCACAAGCAGGAAATCAGGCACAATGTATAGGAATCCACCTCGAAGGTCCATTTATTTCTAAAGATAAGGCAGGAGCACAGCCTGTTCAATGGATTAAACAGCCGGACATCCCGCTTTTTAAAAAATGGCTGGATGCTTCTGATCAGCTCATTCGAATTGTCACGTTTGCACCTGAGGAAGACACAGATTTTGCATTTCTTTCTCTATTACAGGAAAAGAACATTATCCCTTCTATTGGACATACGAATGCCCATCATGACATGATCAATTTAGCCGCTAAGCATGGTGCACGCCATGTAACGCATCTTTATAACGCAATAAGTTCGTTTCAGCACCGTGAACCGAACGCTGTAGGTGCTGCTCTTACGAACGAGAATCTTCATACTGAGCTGATCACAGATGGGATTCACTCCCATCCTCTTTCCATCAAGCTTGCGTATTTGGCAAAAGGAAGTGATCGTTTAATCATGATCACAGACTCGATGCGTGCAAAAGGGCTTGGGAATGGAACGTATGAATTTGGCGGTCAGACGGTCACAGTCAGCGGCGAAAAAGCATTGCTGGACGATGGTACACTTGCAGGATCGATTTTGCGAATGAAAGATGGCGTCAAACGGATGAAACAGCTCACTGATTGTGATTGGACAGAGATTGCGAAGATGACCTCAACCAATGCGGCCGCTCAGCTGGGACTTGATCAACAGCTCGGTTCCATCGAAGTTGGAAAACTAGCAGATCTGGTGATTTGGGATGAATCTGGTGAACTGATGATGACGATCTGCCGTGGACAAATCGTCTTTGAAAAAAAGGAGGCCAACCACTAATGAACATCATCGAATTTGAAAGCAAAGATCAATTAGGAAAAGAAGCAGCTGCCATTATTGCAAGGACAATAGCTGCTAAACCCGATGCCGTACTCGGCCTAGCAACGGGCGGTACACCTATTGAAACTTACAAAGAGTTAATTCAACTTCATCAAGCGCATCAATTGTCTTTCAAGCAAACAAAAACAATCAATTTAGATGAATATGCAGGACTTGATCCAGAACATGAAAATAGTTATATGACCTACATGAAACGTCATTTATTTGACCATATTGATCTCACTCAGGATCAGTATTTTCTTCCAAATGGCAATGCAGCTCATTTAGAAAAGGAATGCTTAAGATATGACCAGCTCATTGAGGCTGTAGGCGGCATCGATCTTCAGCTCCTTGGAATCGGTCAAAATGGGCATATCGGTTTTAATGAACCAGGTACCCCTTTCAACTCAAAAACTCATGTCGTGCAGTTAGATGAAAACACGAGACAGGCTAACGCAAGATACTTTTCTTCTATTGATGAGGTACCTACACATGCCATCACAATGGGAATTGCGAGCATTCTTTCAAGTAAAAAGATTCTCCTTCTTGCTTCGGGAAAATCAAAAGCGAAAGTGATACAATATTTAGAACAGGCAGAGATTCATCCGGACTTCCCAGCGTCTGCACTGAAACTTCATGAAGATGTAACGGTCTTGATTGATCGAGATGCTGGATCACTACGCTAAAAACGAGAGGATTTTCACATGTTTATTGATAAGCAGTCACCTATTCCGATGTACCATCAGATTATGGAGAACCTGAAAAAACAGATTGAGGATGGAACATTAGCACCTGATACACTCATTCCTTCTGAAAGAGAATATGCCGAACGCTTTGGTATTAGTCGAATGACTGTCAGACAAGCCTTATCGAATCTTGTGAACGAAGGATATTTGTATCGACAAAAAGGAAAAGGCACCTTTGTAAGCCGAAAAAAATTTGAACAGCCGCTTCAAGGCTTAACAAGCTTTTCAGAGGATATGCGCCAGCGAGGGCTCAAAGCATCAAGCCAGCTGATTGACTTTAAAAAAACCGCATGTCCAGAGCACTTGCTGCCAGTCTTACATCTGTCAAATAGTGATGCTGTATTTGAGCTAAAACGGATACGCCTTGCAAATGATGAACCGATGGCGATTGAAACGAGCTATATACCTGAAAGATTTGCCGGAGATTTAACAAAGGAACATTTAACGGGCTCTTTATATGAATATATAGAAACTCACACTGGCCATGTCATTGCTCATGCCAAACAGGAACTTGAAGCCAATGTTGCCTCAAAGGATGAAGCAAACTTGCTGTCTATTTCAGCAGGCGATCCTGTTCTGTCCATAACAAGAACGACTTTTTTTCAACAAGACATTCCATTTGA
Source organism: Bacillus sp. Root920 (assembly GCF_001429445.1). Lineage (NCBI taxonomy): Bacteria > Bacillati > Bacillota > Bacilli > Caryophanales > Bacillaceae > Bacillus > Bacillus sp. Root920. The sequence continues at coordinate 764,201 of NZ_LMJV01000001.1, read as the reverse complement.
GTATGTCGTTTCTGTTTATAGAGGGGATCGTTACAAGCTCATTCATACAATGGAAAGATAAACAGTGCCCCTGACACGGAGCACTGTTTTTTTATTTCCTAAGAAATTTTGTTTCGTCATCATCTTTTGTATGAATTTTCCATATTGGTGAAATGGCTTTTCCTTGAAAACGATCTTTTGCTACAGTGTACCAATAATAATCTTCATTTGGCTTTAAGCCCTTCCACTCAAAGCTTGCTTTTTTGCCGCTTTTTACGCCGCGCGCTTCTCCTAGAAGAACATTCGTATACACATTGAGTTCAAAATAATTGGTTTTGACAGATTTCATTTTCGGTGTCAAATCTACATCGATTGAAAATTCATCCTGATCTCCATACGTTTTAGGATCATAAAAATGCTCTTGATTCAAGTAAGGAGAGTATGTCGTAAAATGAAGTTGATTTTTTTCTTGATCGGCTGTTATGACCCTCATAAACCCTTGACCACCTTCAGGTCCTGACTGATAATCGGCGAGTATTTGATATACTTTCCTGTCGACTTTTCCATCATGGTCATCATCAAGCTCATCTACTTTCCTGCTTGCTCCATGGTAATGGCCGCTAAATACGGCCACAATATTAGGATGGCGTTTCACCACTTGGTGGAAGATGAGGTCGCCAATCGGACTCCGGTTGCCGCTCACTAACAAATACTCATGGAAATTTAAAATGACAATACGATCTGGATGCTCAGAAATTACACGGTTTAACCAATCAATTTCATCTTGCTTAATCCCCCAGCCCATGTACACCATCATATAATCATTGCCGCCGGCAGAGATGAGATCATAATGACCTTTATTGTTTCGATAGGATTCACCATAGTAAGGCTTATCCGCAAAGCGTTTTTCCCCGAAATATTTCCCATATTCCGCATATAAACCGTCCTTGTGTCTAACATCATGATTTCCTGCTAAAACACCATAGGGAATGTGATTCTGATCCAATACACGCATAAATGTATCAGCACGGTGCCATTGCTTATCCTTTGAATCATCCACAATATCGCCTGTATGGAACACATATTGAATGTTTAATTTTTCCCTTTGATCTCTGATCCATTCGACCATTTGTTTAAAGATATGAGGATAGCTCTTTGCATAATATTGAGTGTCAGACATCCATACCATCTTATATGGCTTTTGCGATTTGCTGATTTCATCCTGTACTAGCAAATCAAACGTTTGATTCTTCATGTACTGTCTCACTGACAGCAGCCCTTTCAGGTAAAATTCCTTTTGATCCTTGGCAAAGTGATGAGTGATTTTATCCCACTTTTCCTGCTGGTGATTCCACGCGTACATTGTCACCTTTCTCCCTGACAATGAACTCCCTTTCCATACAGCTTCGACGACATCCTTTTCACGTACATCATGATGAACCTTAATTTGAAAACGATGATAAGGAAAACGCTGTAAATCCTTCGTTTCAACTGACTTCCCATCAACAAATGCAATACGGTTCCTTTCTTGATCAGAAAAAATCATTTCTCCTTTTTGGAGATAACTCTTAGGCGGTTCTGTCTCTGCTGCATACTTAAAAATCTTCATTGAAGGATGCAGCGATGTATATTGATAGGCACGATAAAAAGAGTAATCTAACTTATCATTCGTTGGATCCTTGGTTAGCACAGTTTGTTTTGATGATTTCATTTTTGTCTTATCTGCCACCCGCTCTGGTGTTTCAGGATGCTCATGTACCGTCTTGAACTCTTTTTTTAACGTCGACATGTTACCAGCTGCGTCTTTTGCTTTGATCGTAAACGTGTGCTTCCCAGGCTTTAATTCACTAGAGGACGTCTGATATGGCAAAGAAACTGGTTTGCCATCTACATATGCCTTCAACTCCTCTATGTCACTCCAGCGATCCGTTACTTTTGCTTTTAATGTAAAGGCGCCTTTATATTGATCCTTTGCTTGTACGTTGGTCTTAATTCTCGGCCCAGTGTTATCAACTTTTACACGTACTGAAGCGTGCTCGTCTGAGGTTTTGGCCTCAATCAGGTGCGGCCCTTCTTTCAGCCTTTTTGTGTCCCACTTTATATAGGTTGAGACATACGCCTCTTTTGGAATCTCAAATTGAAACGTTCTCACCTTTTTTGCGTTCCCGCTGTCTCCCATTCTCCATTCTTTTAGCGGCTTCGCATTGATTGGCGGAATTTGTGTTCCATTTGATAAGATCATCCTGACGTTTTTCAATTCAAAATCATCATGATTCTCTCCAGGCAGCCGGTCCATCGGAGAAGACTTTGTGCCAGCGTGGAAAGAGATCGTTTGGAGACCTGCCTTTTTTATCTCTTCTTCGGGTATTGGCATTGTATAGGTACGGTACACTTTTGTCGAATCATCAAAAATAGAAAGTAAACGCCTACCTATAGACACACCATTTTTAAAATATAAATTTGTTCCTTTGACATCAAATGCGATATATGGATCTGCTTCAAGGGCAGAGGATACTTGCTGATTCCGTTTACCATCTATCCGCAATTCGATGCTTTTTTTCTGATCAGACGTTGCCTTTAATGAAAATAAACCTGATACCGTATCTCCCTCTTCTACATTGAATCGGAGACCGTGGGCTTTGCTGACCTGCTCCACATCAATCGTTTTTTTCAACGTCTTGGCTTCATTTTCGCCGTCTGACGCTTCAAGCTGATATTCCAATTGTTCTTTCCCAATCAACTCAGGTGAATAAATAATATGATGAAATAACCGGTCATTATGGTCTTTTTGCAGCAGTATTTCCTTAAACGGATCTTTTCGATTCGTTCGATAGCGCAGCTTGACGGTTTTTACGGCCTGATCATCTTGGACATCTGCTTTAATCTCTACACTTTCAGTTGGTTTCACCGGTTTCCTTACCGTCATATCTTCAATCACAGGTTTATGGATATCTTGAGAAATTTCCTTTTTTTCAGATGGAATTTGTGCTTTTAGCACTTTACCTGGAGTGGGTTCTTCCTCAATTTTCGAAATCAGCTTCGTCTGCGTAGTACCATCCATTGGATACTTAAACAGCAAGGATTTATGCTCGCTAAACCATGATGGCTTCAAACGAAATGCAGCAGAAGAAATCTCTTCACCTATATTTGTTGTGATCGAAACAAGACGAGATTTAGAGTTGGACAGCCCTTTGCTCTCGATAATGGATAGATGCTCGCCCTCTTTTAATTGGCTTTTGTACATGGCATTAAAGTCCGCTGTCGTTAAATGCTCCTGCCCTTTTTTTCTCAGCCAGAATACATAAGGTTTTCCAGGTGAAATGGTGACTGGATTTGTGTGAAAGGAATATACATCATCCATTTCAATGCCCTGTGCAGGATTGCGGTAGCGGAGCTGATAATGTTTAAGAGAGATAGGCGCATGTGTCGTGTTATACACTTCGATAAACTCAAAAGCATCTTTGCCTTTTCGGTTTTTTGAATTGACGACAATTTCTGTGATGAATAAATCCGGAATATGTGAAAGATCTTCTTCAAATCCATTTAAATGAACCGATTTCTCTGCCGTTTTGATGACTGATTTTTGCGTAAGGAACTCTGTATAGTAACGAACGGTTGGATTCCATAATTGATCTGGCGGAATTTTCGCTGTAAATTCTGGCTTCATCCCTGGCAGCCGTTCCATTGGAATCAAACGATACCCCAGTTCATCACTTTGTTTATAATACAAGTTCGCAGACAAAATCTGTTCTTGGTCACTAATGGACGCACGAAACTGTAGATCATGGCTTTTTCCTAGAACCGGGCGGACGTCCACATGAAATTGGTCAAAGATAAAAGGCGAAAAAGGCTTGTCCGGTACATTCACTTCTGTTTGAAGAAAAGGTCCTGCTGAAGCAGGCTGACTGAAACAAAAAAGAATGATAAAAACACATAAAAGCATGATTTGTCTACTCACGTTCACCATCTTGCACCGCCTCCCTTCGGATATTGTGTCTCCTGAAGGTCGTTTTTATGTCAGATGGAACGGAGAAACGATGCAAATTTGCACAAAAAAACCGTTAGCTTTTTTTCGCTAACGGCTCTACAATTCCTTTTTGTATCAACAGATGGAAAATGGATAAAATGACAGCCATCCAAATGGCCGTTCCGAATCCATCAATGTTAAAGCTATCTCCCATAAAGCTCGATGTCATCATGAGTGTAATCGCATTGATGACAAATAAGAACAATCCTAGTGAAAGAACGGTCACTGGAAGCGTTAAAATGATCAAAAACGGCTTCACTAAAATATTGAGCAAGGACAAAATGATACTTGCCACAATGGCTGCGCCAAAACCTTCAATATACACGCTCCCGAGCCCAGGCAGAATGCCCGAATCAAAATATCCAGCAATGACGATTAAAAGTAATGCATTTACTAAAATACTGACGATCCATCTAAGCATTTATTTAGTGCCTTCTTCCGGAACAACAAAATACCAGATGAAGTAGATCAGGAAGATCGGCATAAATGCTGTCAAAAATCCGATGATGACGGTTAAAATGCGAAGCAGGGATGCATCCACACTTAAATATTCCGCAAGTCCACCAACAACACCCGCTATTTTTTTATCTGTTGCTGAACGATAAAGCTTCTTCATGTAGAATCACTCCTTGTCTGATTGGTGCTTTACTTGTATTGAGCCTGTTTTTGTTTCTGCAAAAATGGATATACTGTGCACCGCTTGTTGATTGGCTTTGATCATTTTCTCTTTTTGTAATGTTTCATTTTTTTCTTTAATCATCTCTGCATCAAGTAAATCATGAGAGATAGACCCAAGATTGCTTTTCAGCTCAGCGGTCACTGCACATGCACGCGGAACCTGAACGTCCACACTGCCTGTTGTCGTTTTCGCATAGATGGAACGGCACTTTTCATCTGACAGCTGAACAGCAATATTTCCATTAAAGCTTTGAGCATCAATTGATTCACTTTTCCCGCGCAGGTCTATGAGCCCATTGATGGTTTCTACTTCAATCATACCACACTCGTGATCTGCCAGTTTGATTTGTCCGTTTGCTGTTTCTATTCCGACTTTTTCTGCTTGTAACGAAGCAAAAGAGACAACACCATTTGTCGTTTTCGCGGCAAGTTCTTTTGTCTTTAGCTTTTCCCCGCGAATCGGTCCATTAAACAGCTTGACCTTGATCTTATCGTATTGGATACGCGGTACGTATAATGTAACATTGACTTTCATCGTCTTCTTTTCGGTTCGAATAAAAAATTTATCTCCTTCAAGCCCGCAGTCCAATTGATTGAGAAATTGCTGTCTTGCCTGCTCTCCATCCTCTGCACGGTAAATTTTTGCATGACACTCTGCTCGAATATCTCGATCGTCCCAAGGCATCACGTTGAGGCTGCCGTTCGCCAATTGAATATCTAAATGGGAAAGCGATGCGTCCTTGAACTGAAAAATGTGCTCAACATCAACGGACTGTCCAAAGTTCAAATCAAGATCCACGTCTTTTACCTTTTTCACCGCAGAGTCTAACCAGCCAAACAGCTTTGCCCCAAGATTTTCGGTGCCGTTTCCTTTGCTCTCTGCTCCAGCTTTTTCTTCATGAAAGCTGTGATCAGCCGTAGACTTTTCTAATGAGACTGACTGACCTTCTTCTAGTTTTTCCAGCAGCGTAATTGCTTCTTTTGCTGATAATACTCCGTCTTCTACTAATTTTAAAATTCGTTCTTTTTCATTCATACAAAGCCCTCCTATGATTTGATGGATTGAAGTACTTTAATCCCTTGAATGATATTCCAAATGACAGAGATCAAAAAGCCAATGACTACTAAAAAAGACAAGATGAACACCGTCATGACTGGAATGAGCGAGTCACCTGCCTGTGTCGTCAATAAAAATGGGATAGACCCAAAAATCAACAGAATGCACGCTGCGACCGGCAAAAGATGTGACCATAATGCCCGCAATGCGTGCCGCTTCGTTTCCTTTTGATCTACTACAAAAAACGCCACGATCGGTACGATAAACGGCATAAATAATACACTAAAATAACAAATAGAAGCAATAATCGACTGATCTCTATTCATATATATTCGCTCCTTCATAACGAAAATCCCTTTCTAACTCATACGTTTATTGCGTATAAAAAGTTTCAAAATCATTCGATTTACATATGACCTTAGACACAAATTATTTCTTTTTGCACCTAAGAGTAGATTCTTCACAGATTACCCTTTAAAATATGTTGAAAAGATGGTGATTATCATTATAGGGGGTAATTATTTTGACAGATCATCATAATTCAAAACACACGGCTCAAACGCTTTTAGACCTTATACAGAAACAGAAAAGCATGAACAGCGATATGATCAAGGAGCTTGAGACCATTCATCCGTCTCATCCAAAGTATGGTGATATCCGTTATTTAAAGGTACTGCTCGACAGCAGCAGCACCCATATTTTAAAGGATTTAACGCACCTCAGTAATTTAATGCCGAAGGAAGATGTGCAGTAAAAGAAAAACCCCTCTTATCGAGGGGTTTTCTTTATGAAGAAGTCACACTTTCCGTTTCTTTAACCAGTTGTTTCATGCGTTTACGGTCACGCTCTAAAATAGGCTTCAAGTATTGGCCTGTGTAAGATGCTTCTTCTTTTGCAATGTGCTCAGGAGTGCCAGAGGCAATGATCGTTCCGCCGCCTGCACCACCTTCTGGTCCGAGATCAACGAGATAATCAGCTGCCTTGATAATATCAAGGTTGTGCTCAATGACCAACACCGTATCTCCGTTTTCAACCAAACGCTGAAGCACCTTTAATAAACGGGCAATATCATCCACATGCAGTCCTGTTGTCGGCTCGTCCAAAATATAAAGGGACCTTCCGTTTGAACGGCGGTGAAGCTCAGATGCCAATTTCACGCGCTGCGCCTCTCCTCCGGACAATGTCGTTGCAGGCTGTCCAAGTGTAATGTATCCAAGCCCCACATCATAAATCGTTTGAAGCTTCCGCTTAATTTTTGGGATATTCTCGAAAAATTGGAGTGCGTCCTCCACAGTCATTTCAAGCACATCAGCAATGTTTTTCCCTTTATATGTGACCTCGAGTGTTTCGCGGTTATAACGTTTCCCGTGACACACTTCACAAGGCACATACACATCTGGCAAAAAGTGCATTTCAATTTTAATGATGCCATCCCCGCGGCACGCCTCACAGCGGCCGCCTTTGACGTTAAAGCTGAATCTGCCTTTTTTATAGCCTCTTACCTTTGCTTCGTTGGTTTGTGCAAACACATCCCGCACATCATCAAAGACACCTGTATACGTGGCAGGGTTGGATCTTGGTGTACGGCCAATTGGAGATTGATCAATATCAATGACCTTATCCAAATGATCCATTCCTTTGATTTCTTTGTGCTGCCCTGGCTTCGCCTTCGCTCTGTGCAATTTTTGTGAAAGTGATTTTAATAGAATTTCATTCACAAGCGTACTTTTTCCTGAGCCGGATACTCCGGTCACAGCTGTAAAGACGCCCAGAGGAAATTTCGCATTCACGTTTTTCAAGTTGTTTTCTTTTGCACCTTTTATCTCAATATAGCGGCCATCAGGCTTTCTTCTCTCAATTGGCAGCGGAATAAATTTCTCGCCAGATAAATATTGTCCTGTTAAGGATTTCGGGTCCTTCATGACTTCTTCTGGCGTTCCAGCTGAAATCACTTCTCCTCCATGAACTCCTGCTCCAGGTCCAATATCTATTAAATAATCAGCGGCTAGCATGGTATCTTCATCATGCTCCACGACAATCAGTGTGTTCCCGATGTCACGCATATTTTTCAACGTCCCGATCAACCGGTCATTATCGCGCTGATGCAGACCAATGGATGGTTCATCTAATATATAAAGAACACCTGTCAGCCTTGAGCCGATTTGAGTTGCCAGGCGAATCCGCTGCGCCTCTCCGCCTGATAGTGTGCCAGCGGACCGGCTCAAATTCAGATAATCTAAGCCCACATTATTTAAGAAGGACAAACGCTCTTTGATTTCACGTAAAATGAGCTGGGCAATCTGCAAATCTTTCTCAGACAACTCAATTTTTTCATAGAAATCAAGGGCATCAGAGACAGACAAATCGGTGATTTCTCCGATATGCTTGCCATTGATGAGAACCGCCAGCGTTTCTTTTTTCAGACGATATCCTTTACATGTCGGACATGGCTGATTGGCCATATATTTTTCCATTTGTTCACGAATATAATCAGAGCTGGTTTCCTTATAACGCCGTTCAATATTACGAAGAACGCCTTCAAACTCAATTTCATTTTCACGTACCTGGCCAAAATCATTTTCATATTTAAAATAAATCCGTTCAGATCCGCTTCCATATAAAATTTTATCAAATAAATGCGATGGGATATCTTTCACTGGAATGTCCATGTCGATGCCATAATGTGTACAAACAGCCTCAAGAAGCTGTGGATAGTATTGCGAGCTTTGCGGCTCCCATGGTGCAATGGCATGCTGCCGTAAAGTCAGATCCTTATTAGGAATGACAAGCTCAGGGTCGACTTCCAGTTTTGAACCGAGCCCATCACAGCTCGGGCAGGCACCAAAAGGACTATTAAACGAAAACATTCTCGGCTCAAGTTCACCAATAGAGAACCCGCAATGCGGACAAGCATGATGTTCGCTGAATAACAGCTCTTCTTGTCCAATCACATCAATCATCACTCGGCCTTCGCCCAGCCGCAGCGCCGTTTCAAGGGAGTCAGACAGCCGAGCAGCAACGCCTTCCTTCACGACAATTCGATCAATGACTACTTCAATGGAATGCTTCTTGTTCTTTTCAAGCTCGATATCTTCTGAAAGATCCTCCATCTCTCCATCGACTCTCACTCGTACATAGCCCTGCTTTCGAATTTGATCAAGCACTTTCACATGTGTTCCTTTGCGGCCGGATACAACTGGCGCAAGCACTTGTAATTTCGTTCTTTCAGGATACTCTAAAATACGATCTGTCATCTGCTCAATCGTTTGTGACGTAATTTCAATTCCATGTATAGGACAAATAGGTTTTCCGACTCGAGCATACAAGAGACGCAAGTAATCATAAATTTCAGTGACAGTACCAACTGTTGATCTAGGGTTTCGGCTCGTCGTTTTCTGGTCAATACTAATCGCCGGAGAAAGACCTTCAATGGCATCTACATCCGGTTTATCCATCTGCCCAAGAAATTGGCGTGCATACGCTGAAAGAGATTCAACGTACCTGCGCTGACCTTCTGCATAAATCGTATCAAAGGCAAGCGACGATTTTCCTGAACCAGATAATCCCGTAATGACCACTAGCTGGTCACGCGGGATATTGACATCAATATTTTTAAGGTTGTGTGCTCTAGCACCTTTCACCTCTATTCGTTCCATAGCCATCAGGCAATCATCCTTCCGCTTTTAGCTCTAACAATAGATCTCTTAATTCTGCTGCTTTTTCAAAATCAAGCGCTTTTGCTGCATCTTTCATTTCCATCTCGACTTTTTCGATCACTTTTTCTCGTTCTTTTTTGCTCATTTTCGAAAGCTTTGGTGCTGCTTTTGTTTCGTATTCTTCTGAATCCTCATGTATCTTTGTTGCCTTAATGACATCTCGAATTTTCTTATGGATCGTTTGCGGTGTAATCCCGAATTTCTCATTATATGCTTCTTGCTGTTCTCGTCTTCGCTTCGTTTCTTGAATCGCAATGTCCATCGATTTCGTCATATTGTCTGCATACATAATGACCCGGCCTTCTGCATTTCTCGCTGCACGGCCAATCGTCTGGATGAGGGATCTTTCAGAGCGCAAAAAGCCTTCTTTATCCGCATCTAAAATGGCCACAAGCGACACCTCTGGAATATCCAGTCCTTCACGAAGAAGGTTGATTCCAACAAGCACATCATATTTACCGAGACGCAGATCACGGATAATCTCAATCCGCTCAAGGGTCTTAATCTCGGAATGCAGGTAATTCACCTTGATTCCGATTTCTTTTAAGTAATCTGTGAGATCCTCAGACATTTTCTTCGTCAGTGTGGTCACGAGCACACGCTCATTTTTCTCAACTCGTGCATGAATTTCTCCAATTAAGTCATCAATTTGTCCTTCAATCGGACGGACTTCAATGATTGGATCAAGTAATCCTGTTGGACGGATAATTTGTTCCACAACCTCTGGTGTTTTCTCAAGCTCGTATGGACCAGGCGTTGCTGATACATGCACAATATGATTGATATGCTTTTCAAACTCATCAAAGGTGAGCGGTCTGTTATCAAGTGCTGATGGCAGGCGGAATCCGTGATCAACCAACACTTGCTTTCTAGCTTGGTCCCCGTTGTACATGGCGCGGATTTGCGGAATCGTCACATGCGACTCATCGACAACAATCATAAAATCATCTGGGAAATAATCAAGCAGTGTGTAAGGTGTTGAACCAGGCGGACGCAAGGTCAGATGTCTTGAATAGTTCTCAATTCCTGAACAAAAGCCCATCTCTCTCATCATCTCAAGGTCATATCTTGTCCGCTGCTCAAGGCGCTGCGCTTCAAGTAATTTTCCATTATCGCGAAGCTTTTCAAGCTGTTCTTCTAGCTCTTGTTCAATATTGATAATGGCTTTTTCCATTTTTTCTTCTCTTGTGACGAAGTGAGATGCTGGGAAAATCGCCACATGATCACGATCACCAAGTATTTCTCCAGTCAGCGCATCCACTTCACGAATACGTTCAATTTCATCACCGAAAAACTCCACTCTGATACAATGCTCATCTCGTGAAGCGGGAAAAATCTCAACAACGTCTCCTCTGACTCGGAAGGTTCCGCGCTGAAAATCTATATCATTACGAGAATACTGAATATCCACCAGCTTACGAAGAAGCTGATTGCGTTCAATCTCCATTTCAGTACGCAAAGACAGCACAAGCTCTCTGTATTCCTCTGGCGAACCTAAGCCATAAATACAGGACACACTGGCAATGATGATGACATCTCTTCTCTCAAATAACGAGGACGTAGCCGAGTGTCTCAGCTTATCAATCTCATCATTGATGCTGGCATCCTTCTCAATAAATGTATCGGTCTGAGGCACATATGCCTCTGGCTGATAATAATCATAGTAACTCACAAAATATTCAACAGCGTTATTCGGAAAAAATTCCTTGAATTCGCTGTATAACTGACCGGCAAGTGTCTTATTATGCGCAATGACAAGTGTCGGTTTATTCACTTCTTTGATCAGGTTGGAGACAGTAAAGGTCTTTCCCGTACCTGTAGCACCTAACAGCGTTTGATGCTGTTTCCCCTGATGGATCCCCTCAACAAGCTTTTCAATCGCCTTTGGCTGATCTCCTTGGGGCTGATAGTTAGAAACTAATTCAAAGCGGTCACTCACATCAAAGCCTCCGTTTCGTTACGAAATCTATCTAATGAATATATTATCATAAAAGAACACAAAAATACGAACTAAAGTTCGTCTCTTACTTGATTTTTATTTCCAATACAGTCATACCCTCTCTCCCATGGGAAATAACCCTCTTAAGAAAACCTTCCTTTCAGTATGGAACATTTTGGAGTGAGATATTCGATGAGCAGAAAAAGAAAGCTGTGCTTACTAGAAATCGTAAGCACAGCTCTTGTTTAAAACATGTCAGTTTTCAGCATTGAGATAACATCATTGATGTTTTTCAGCTTTTTCTCTTTTTTCGATTTCTTTCTTAGCCATAAACAAAGCCCCAGCTACTAAAGAAATAATATCTAATCCCACAATAAAGTAGGTTTCTGTATAGCCTTTCATGTACGAAGCAAATAAAAGCGCTGCTGTTAACGCAATGCCCACATAATGATTATAAGTAACCTTTGAAAATAAAATAACGAGCAAGAAAGGAAAAACTAGTGCAAATATGGCTTTTGTAATCACAAAAACCCTCCCTCTTCATGGTCTACTTCCTTGATTATAGTAAAGATTGGCATATTGAACAATTCACAGTTTTCAATTTCGCCTTTTTTCTCCATGTTCGGAGACTTTTGTTTTAGAAATAGAAGGAAATTAGTGAGATTGTCCCCTTTGTAAAGATAGGTCTTTCCGTCTTTGACAATAACATCCAATCAATCCTATGATTAAAATGATAGTGCGCACTATCATTTTAATCATAGAGACATACAAACCATTGGCTATTTGGATAAGGGGGCATTCCCATGTATTCAGTTTTATTTCATGCGGCTGAAGAATCCGCATCACTCGCAGGGGCAAAAGGCCTGAATTTAATCAAATTAAACAATCACGGCCTGCCAGTCCCAGATGGGTTTATTATTAAAACCAACAGCTTTGCAAGTTTTCTTTCATATCACAATCTGCAGCCAGCAGAACAAAACCTTTCTCAAAAAATCAAAGAAGCATCGTTTCCTTTACAAATGGAAGCAGAGCTGCTTTCGTCCTTTCAATCCTTGCGGAAGACTTACCCCTCAGTTGCAGTCAGGTCCTCTTCTGTTGCTGAAGATCTCGAAGGCGCCTCATTTGCAGGACAGTACGAGACTTATTTAAATATCAAAACAAATGAAGAGTTTTTACAGGCAGTCAAAGAATGCTGGTCTTCTTATTTTGCAGCGAGAGTCACAGAATATAAGGAAGAGATGAATGAAAATGAGGAAGAGATGCCGCTCATGGCCGTTGTCGTTCAAGGATTGATCCATTCTGACGTCTCCGGTGTCATCTTTAGTGAGAATCCCGTATCGGGGAAAACAAATGAAATGATGCTGACCGCAAGCTACGGATTGGGAGAAGCAATTGTCTCCGGCCTTGTGACACCAGACACGTTTATTGTAGATAAAGAGAATTTTTTGATTGAAAAAACACTTGGGGCGAAAGAGCTACAAATTGTTCCTTTCCAAGAGGGTGTCATCGAGGAGCCAGTATCGAAGGAAATGGCTGGCCAGTTTTGCCTGAACGATGATCAATTGAAGGAAATCACACAAATTACGAAACAAGTAGAAGAACTTTACGGACATGGAGTCGATATCGAATTTGGAATTGCAGATGGGTCGTTTTATTTACTTCAAGCAAGGCCGATTACTACAGCTCTTCCAAAAGCAGTAAATGAAACAGCAGGTGCTTCTTTTCAAATGAAGCCAGAAGAGCTGCAGGATTTCTGGATTTCAATGGATGATCATATGCCTGGTCCAACGAGCCCTCTTTTCTCAAGCCTAATCATACCAGCCTTAAAAAGCGGGATGAAGAAAAATGGAGAAAAGTATCAAGTACCTGATATGAACATCAAAGATATTAAACTTTACAGAGGCCACCTATACTCAGCACCGGATCTGCCAGAAGCGCAAGAAGGAGCTGCACCCGTTTTTGATGAAAGTATATTTGAGTTATTTCCTCATTTAAGTGAACGGATGTATGAGATTCTAGAGAAAAATTTCTTTCCATTTTACGAAAAACTCGATCGCCAAATGAATGAACCTATGACCATTGAAAAAGCCATCATTGGTTTTGAAGAATTAAAGGATTTTTATATTCAAGCATATGATGATCATTTTGATATCGTCATACCACAAGTCATTCTATCAGCCATCATTGAAGACATGCTTGTAACGTATACTGGTGATCCAACCCAAGTCGTCTTGCTGCACGAAATGATGATAGGCGTGATGAACAAATCTCTTGAAACAGACAAGGTGCTATCTGATATCGCAAAGGATGTCCTTCAAGATCCAGAACTTCATCAAGCATTTATTCAACATGAAAAGAACTCCGAGCTGTTACATGCACTCAATCACTCGGAAAAAGGAGGGCATTTCATTTCGAAATTGGAGGATTTTCTCCAAGTTTACGGCTGGCGATCTGTTAAAAGTCATGACCTTACAGATGAGACTTGGGCAGAAAACCCGGAGTTTATATTAGATATCATCAGAAATAACATCCATTGCCATTGTGATTTTGATGAAGAATTTGCAAAAGCAGTGATCAAAAGACAAGAGACATATAAACATTTTATGAGTCAAGTGAAGGATGAATCGTTTAAAACAAAATTTGAGACGCTGTATCAATTTGCCCTTCGAGCAGCGAATATCCGAGATGACCACCACTTCTATATTGATGCCATGTTAGATGCAAAGGCCCGGGTATATCTATTAAAAATAGGTGAACTTCTTGTACAAAAAGGAGCCATTCCTCATCAAGAAGATCTTTGGTATCTCTACGATGAAGAGGTACAAAAAGCGCTCACAACGTCTATCTCATTTGATTCGGTTATCCAGCAAAGAAAGATAGAAATGAAGGAAAATGAAGATATTCAACCACCGGCTTACATTGGTACACCAACTGAAGCGGAACTTCAGCAAGTAGAAAGAATGCTTGGTTCATTAAGAGAAAATGAAAACAACACACACGATGTGATCCATGGAATTGGCGCATCCAGCGGTATTGTTTCTGGAAGAGTAAAAGTCATTACATGTGCTGATGAATTCTCACAATTTCAAAAGGATGATATTTTAGTTTGTAAAACGACCACACCTTTATGGACGAGCTTATTTAGAGATGCGAAAGCAGTCATCACCGATGCTGGAGGCATTTTATCTCATTCAGCTATTATCGCAAGAGAGTATATGATGCCAGCTGTCTTAGGTACTAGAATAGCAACTGAAACACTTCAATCCGGTGACCTTGTGACAGTAGATGGCAGCAATGGACGCATTCAGATTTTAAAGCAGCATTCGCGTGCATAAACTTATCATTTTGGATGATATTGGCGGTCATAGGTTTTATCGGTATACTTACTTTGTTGCAAACACATTCATAACCTGAGGTGAGTATGCTTGTTAAAATCTACAAATCAACGAATCATTCGCGCAACAATGGATTTATTAACTGAAAAAGGCTATCAAAAAACAACAACCAAAGAAATAGCGACAAAAGCGAATGTGAGTGAAGCAACTATTTTTCGCAACTTTAAAAACAAACGCGGCGTGATTGCTGCCATTATGAAAATGAAATCAACACCGACAAAAACCCTAGAAGCAGAATTCAAAGGCGATTTATACACCGATTTGAAGTTTCTCGGTACCTATTTCCTTGAAGATTTGACTTCCAAAAAAGAATTTATTTATATCAGCATGCGAGATCCGGTTATGTATAAGGATTTAACCAGTCACGAAAAGATTTATCCTCAAGAATTGAGAGAAATGCTCATACAATATTTCAAAAAGATGGGTGCCCAGCATCATGTATTAAAAGGAAATGAAGACATTTATGCAGACATTTTCATTAGTACGTATTTCGGATTTTTCATTCAGCAGCTAGAGCAAGATTTTCAACTCGTTCTCACACAAAAAGAAGATTTTATTGAAACATGCACACACATTTTCATGAGAGGAATTTCTCCCGCTTAAAGGGTGGAATTCTTCTTTTTTACAAAAGGTGGTATACACATTGAGGTTAAAAAAAGAGAGTTTCGTCATCTATTCTTTGTTGCTTGGAGCTATACTAGTTCCAGTCAATTCAACGATGATCGCTGTCGCTCTATCATCCATATCAACTTATTATGATCAATCCCTTGCAAACATCACTTGGGTTGTCACAATTTATCTAATTGTCATGGCAGTCACTCAGCCTATCGCTGGTAAGTTAGGAGATATATACGGACACAGGCGAATGTATTTAATTGGGGTCATGCTCTTTTTAATTGGATCAATTGGATGTGCTTTAGCTCCTAATCTAGCTTTTCTCATCACTTTTCGTTCCATTCAAGCAGCTGGCGGTGCTATTTTAACACCGAATAGCATTGCATTGATTCGTGCAACAGTATCCCCCGAAAAATTGTCTAAAACAATGGGGTATTTTGGGTTTGGAGCCGGTATTGGTGCCGCACTTGGACCTTTTATTGGTTCGATTCTTATTCAGAGTTTTGATTGGCATTCTATATTCTTTGTCAATATCCCATTCTTGTTCCTTACACTTGTTACCGGCGTATTACTCATTCCAAAAACAAAGCATACACGCTTACAAGCAAATGTAGACATCACTGGTTCACTATACTTAACCATCGGGATTGCCACACTCATTCTATGCACTAAAAGCCAATTGCTAAATGAATACTTGATCTATGGAATTCTAGCGTTGATCGTCATTCCTTTATTCTTTAAACATGTACGAAAAGTAAAGAATCCGATCATCGATTTGTCGCTTTTTAAAAACAGTTCATTTACAAACGCAAACCTGTCGATCATGCTAAGTAATTTTGTGATGTATGCCATTCTTCTAATTATGCCGCTGTTTATGGAACAACAACTTGCACTTTCTCATACACAAAGCGGTATTATTCTATCAGTATTTTCTCTTTGCATGTCTATTAGCGGCTTGTTAGGGGCAAGACTCCATCCGAAAAAAGGCGCGAAAAAAATGATTGGCTTTTCATTTCTCTGTCTGACTTTATCAGGCATCATGTTAATCACACTCAGTCAGTTCCCTACCTTACCACTGCTTATCGTGACACTTGTCGCAGGTGGAATTTCATCAGGTATTGGAATGACCAGTATGCAGATGGCTTCTTTAACGTCTGTTGATCAAAGCTTATCTGGTTCAGCATCTGGTATTTTCTCTACCTTTCGATATTTTGGCAGTATCATTTCGTCTACATTGATTGGGATCATGAGTGGTTTCCAATCTTTATTTATTGTATTAATGGGTGCAGGTATTCTTGGTTTCCTTTTATCTCAACGTGTAAAAACCAAATCAACCTCCGCATCATCTGAACATTCCGCCTAATGACTCCCTTGCTCTATGTTTAGTTAGAGCGGGGAGTTTTCATCATTTGTATCACTGTAAACTATAGCGAGTGCATCCATCAAATCCTGAAAATCATCTTTTAAAGAAGAAAAAATGGCATATGTCCAGACAAAAAAGGAACTTCAGGTACAAATGGTCTCCCTCACTTACCTAAAAGCTTTTTTTCATTCTTTCAGCATGGATAACTTCAATTTTTTTTCACAATTTTTGTGGTATGATTTTGAAAATAGAGAACGCAAAGGAGCGGAAGAATGGAACGTGTGAAATATGTTTTGATCTGTTTATCAGCTCTACTTTTATTCCTGACAGGCTGTGGAAAAGAACAGCAATTTACGCCGCCAGGCAGCTCTCAATCCATCGCTGTCATCTCTCAATTAAAAAAAGCCTCCTTTTCAATAGTTGATATACAAAAAAATAAAATGCTCTCTTCTGTGGATTTAAAACACCCACTCACTGATCTTATTCAAATCAATAAAGACGTCATCATCGCTACAAGTAAAGAGGGAGAATCCCTTATCGAAATTAATCTAAAACACGGTACAGCAACAGATTATATGAATGTGGATAAAGGACTGACTTCCCTTACATATGATGCAGCTTCTCATACATTAATCGCTGCTAACTCACAGAAAAATGTCGTTTATTTTATTGATACGGAGCGCAAAAAAATAAAATCGACTGTGAAAACTGGAAAATTACCTTCTTCTATGACTCTTTCTTCATCAGGTATTTTATTTGTTTTAAATGCAGAAAGTCATACTGTCTCCGTCATAGATATTGAAAAGGAAAAAAATATACGTACGTTTTCTGTACTTGAACGGCCTTCTGGAATTCATTTTGATGGACAGTTCATTTGGATCGGCGGCCACGGTAAACAAGGCACCTTAAATAAGAGTATTTTTGCTTATGACCCTAAAACTGGAAAAAAACAGCAAGAAATAAAGCTAGGCGTTATGCCTGTTGCATTTTTTCCAGAGAAAAATTCTTCTACTTTATATGTACTATGTCATGGAGATCATACGCTATACAAAGTAGATACCAAAACAAATAAACAGCTTGCTTCTGTTGAAACTGGTCAAAATCCGAATTATATCACTGCTGATAAGACATCAATTTATGTGAGTAACTTGGATGACAACTCAGTATCCATCATCGATAAACACTCACTTATCATGAAAAATCAACTGAATGTCCCATCAGGACCTTATGCTATCGTGTTGGAGGAAAAGAAATGAAGGAACAAATGCGTATTTTAATCGTAGATGATGAGCTTGATATGCTTGAGTTAATCGGGTCTTTTTTAAAGAGACATGGCTTTCACATTATCACTGCGAATAATGGAAAAGATGCCCTGCATCAGCTTGAAAAGGAAGCTGTTGATCTTGTTGTATTAGATATCATGATGCCTGACATGGATGGATTTGAAGTCTGTCAGCGTATTCGACAAACATCT
Source organism: Bacillus sp. Root920 (assembly GCF_001429445.1). Taxonomy (NCBI): domain Bacteria; kingdom Bacillati; phylum Bacillota; class Bacilli; order Caryophanales; family Bacillaceae; genus Bacillus; species Bacillus sp. Root920. The sequence goes on along the minus strand of NZ_LMJV01000001.1, from coordinate 745,958 downwards.
CAAATACCAATTTTATTTTTAACAGCGAGGAGTTATGAAGAGGACCGAATTAGAGGACTTGAAATTGGAGCGGATGACTACATCATGAAGCCTTTCAGTCTGCGTGAGCTTGCAGCAAGAATCGAAACCACTCTGAGACGAATTAGAGGTCTTTCGCTAAAGCGCAGCCGAATACAGATTGGTGACATGGAGATTGATCAAGATGGCAGACAAGTTTACCTCCATCAACAGCCCGTTAATTTAACAAGAAGAGAATTTGATTTACTCATGTTTCTTTTGCTCAACCAAGGACAAGTGTTTTCACGAGAACACCTTTATCAAAAATTGTGGGAATCACATTCAACGAGCGGCTCTTTAAGAACTGTCGATACACATATCAAAACGCTGCGACTGAAATTAAAGGAAGCAGAACGATATATTAAAACCGTTTGGGGTGTCGGCTATAAGTTTGAGGAAGAAGAATGAAGCCATTATCGATTAAAAAGAAAGTACTCTTCTTAATCCTTGCAGTGATCGGAATCGTTGCAGCCTCAGCGCTTGCCCTTACCTTTTACTTATACCAGCATTTATATATTGATAAACAGATCGATTCCTTAAGTTTGCAAGGTAAGAAGCTGGCAGAAATCTATCACACACACGGGAAAGACAAGTATTTTACCGACAGAATGAAATGGGCAAATGACTCAAGTCAGGCAAGCATTATTTTTACAGATGATCCAATGGAGCTTTCAAGTGGACTTCCTTTTGATACGGACACAAATGATAATCTCATTACGTTCAAGGAACGCCAAAAGCTCCTTCAAGGTGAAACCGTCGTGTTAATTAGAGAACACCCAAAGTTTCACCAAGATATTCTTGGCATCGCCATCCCTGTTTTCTCAAGCAATGATGATCTATCGGGAACTATTTTCCTCTCCATGCCCTTATCAGATGTATATGAACCCTTTGTCCAAATTAGATTGACGCTTGGCATATCCATCTTAATGATTCTGCTCCTGATATTTGTGATCGGATATAAGAGCTCCAATAAAGTAGTGCAGACAATTAATAAAATGAAAGAAATTGCAATGGAAATGGAATCTGGTGATTTCTCAAAACGAATGGCCGTAACCAAAAAAGGAGATGAGTTAAACCAGCTCAGCCGCTCCTTTAATAAACTGTCTTCAACCCTCGAAAAAGTTGAACAGCACCGCAGGGAATTTCTTGCGAATGTCTCTCACGAACTTAGAACGCCTTTAAGTTATATGAAAGGCTATGCAGAAGGAATTGAAGAAGGGATCATTGATCAAAAAAAGGGAATGCAAATCATCCAAGATGAGGCCACACGTTTAAGCCGGCTTGTGCACGACCTTTTAGATCTTGCACAGTTAGAAGGTGACTCTTATCCACTTACGATGGAGCCAATCGTCTTTGCACAGCTCATCCACGATGTTCTTGATCAAATGGCATTCATCGCTGACAAAAAAAGCATTACTTTCAAACGAACGCTTGAAGAGGATTGTATTGTTTATGGTGATAGCGACCGTCTCCAACAAGTAATACGTAATTTACTCGATAATGCCATTCATTACACGCCATCTGGAAAATCAATATCGATTGAATTACAAGTTCACCAAGGTGTTGCTGAATTGAAAGTGACTGACGAAGGCAGCGGTATTCCAAAAGAAGATCTCCCACATGTTTCCGAGCGATTTTATCGTGTAAATAAAGCACGAACAAGAAAGGATGGCGGTTCTGGCCTTGGACTAGCCATTGTCTATCAAATCATTAAAAAACATCATGGAACATTCGACATTCAATCTGAACCTGGCTTTGGTACGACAGCCATCATTCAACTTCCCAATGCTCCATTCAATGAGAGCTCACCTACTCTATAGCTACTCACATATTTTAAAATATCATTTGGAATTACTACTTTATCAATAAATTCAGTATCCATAGGATTTTCTACAACTTGAACAGCTCTTTTCATCAAGAGCTGTTTTTATTTCTAAAAGATAAAAAAATGGTCTTTTTTTATTAACATTTTATTCATATTTGCTTGTTACACTTTTTTCAAGTGAAGAAAAAGGAGTGACATGCTTTTGATCAGACGTTTTCAGAAATTTGATATTTATTTATTTTTCATATTGATCTTATCTGCCATCTTAAACATTTATAACATTTGGGAAGATGATACGGTGAATGCGTATTATACTGCGGCTGTCACTAGTATGATGCAAAGCTGGCATAATTTCTTCTTTGCTTCATTTGATCCAGCAGGATATGTCACGGTGGATAAACCCCCGCTCACCTTCTGGCTGCAAACGATCAGTGCCAAAATTTTTGGTCTGCATGGATGGAGCGTCATCTTGCCTCAAGCTTTAGCAGGCATTGGATCTGTTTATCTAATCTACCGTCTTGTCAAACCAACTTTTGGTCAAGCAGCGGCGAGATTAGCGGCACTTATCATGGCGTGTACACCTATTGCAGTTGCTGTATCTCGCACAAATAATATTGACAGCTTACTTGTCTTTATACTTTTACTAGCAACAGGAATGATGTTCAAGGCTGTAAAACAGCAAAAGGTGCTTTGGGCGATTGCTTCGTTTGCGATGATTGGCGTCGGCTTTAATACAAAAATGCTGCAAGCCTATATGATCGTACCAGCACTCATTCTTTTTTACATCATTGCCTACCGAACGACATGGAAGAAAAAATTGTTATCACTGATGATTTCAATGATTGTTCTTTTAGGTGTATCTGTTTCTTGGTCTATAGCGGTTGATCTCACTTCCAAAGACAATCGTCCTTATATGGGATCTAGTCAATCGAACTCAGCACTAGAATTAGCCTTTGGTTACAACGGTCTTCAGCGGTTGACTGGTCAACAGTCTGGCGGGGGCGGCGGCACAAATCAGGGGCAGCCTCCTTCACAGCAGGGTGATCAGCAAAATGACAATGATTCATCCACCATGCCTCAGCCGCCATCTCATGGAAATCAAAACAACTCAGACAATTCAAACCAATCATCCAGTCAGGAACAGCCTTCAATGCAAAGACCACCAAGCAGTGCAAACGGCACAACACCACCTGATATGCCTTCTGGCGGTAATGGTGACGGACCTCCAAATGGCGGAGGCGGAAAAATGGGAAATGGCTCCGGCATGTTTGGTACAGGAACCAAAGGACCGTTACGTCTGTTCCAATCTGAACTGTCCGATCAAATCAGCTGGCTGCTTCCATTTGCGATATTCGGTGCGATTGGTATCTTCTTCTCAACAGCCTTTGAAAGAAGACGTCTCAATACAAAACAAAAAGAAACACTATTTTGGTTAGCTTGGCTTATACCTGTTGCTGCATTTTTCAGTGTAGCAGGATTTTTCCATCACTATTATTTGATCATGCTGGCACCGCCAATTGCTGTATTAGCAGGAGCCGGATGGGTTTCTATGACACAATTATTTCAAACAGGAACTGGCTTTAAAAAATGGCTGCTTCCATTTGCGATATTCGTCACAACCGCATTTGAAATCTTTATTCTATCCACTTTTACAAGCACGATCGGTCTTGGACTAAGCATTGCAGTCGGTATCATTGGTGTTGGAACAATCCTTTCTCTGCTTTTGGTAAAAAGAAAAGAAAAACTAAAACAATTCGTGTCTCTCATCGCCATCCTTGGCATGCTGATTGCACCACTATACTGGGCAAGCACACCTCTTCTTTATGGGGGAAACAGTATGCTTCCAGAGGCTGGTCCTCAGCTTGCAACTTCAAGTGGCAGCATGAGTTCACAAGTCAATGAAAAGCTGATCAGCTATCTTGAGAAAAACAATACGGGAGAAGAATTCCTATTCGGGACAACAGATGCAACCACTGCTTCACCTTACATTATTAAAACAGGAAAAGCTGTTATGGCATTAGGTGGATTTAGTGGATCTGATAACATTCTCACGCTTAGTGAATTCAAACAGCTCGTCAAAGACGGCAAAATCAAGTACTTCTATCTTTCTGGTATGAGAGGCGGCAGCTCTGACATTCTCACTTGGATTCAAAAAAATGGCAAAGAAGTATCTGCTTCTAAATGGCAGAACAGCTCTACATCCAAAACGAACCAGCAAACAGACAGCCAACAATCAGAACAAAATGATCAGTCAAATGGAAGAATGGGCGGAATGGAGAGCGGCACTCTTTATGAACTATCCGTTGATTAATTCATCTATTAAAAGGGAGGAAGGATGACTGATGGAAAAGAACATACGATATTCTATTGTAGTCCCAGTCTATAATGAAGAACTTGTGATCCATGAATCCTATCAGCGACTGAAAACAGTCATGGATTCGACGGGAGAAGCATACGAGCTTCTCTTCGTCAATGACGGTAGTATGGATCGAACAGCTGAACTAATTAAAGGGTATTCCCAAAACGATCCGAAGGTAAGACTCATTGATTTCTCACGTAACTTCGGACACCAAATTGCCATTACAGCTGGGATGGATTATGCAAAGGGAGAAGCGGTCATCGTGATAGATGCAGACCTGCAAGATCCGCCTGAATTGATATTAGAGATGATCGCAAAATGGAAAGAAGGCTATGAAGTCGTATACGCCGTGCGCACCAAACGAAAAGGCGAAACTTTTTTCAAAAAGCAAACCGCTTCCCTTTTCTATCGCGTTTTACGTCAAATCACCGAAGTAGATATCCCAATCGACACCGGTGACTTCAGGTTAATGGATCGTAGAGTGTGCCATGAAATGAGAAAAATACGAGAAAAAAATCCATTTGTTCGCGGCCTAGTCAGCTGGGTAGGTTTCAAACAAATTGCAGTAGAGTACGTTCGAGATGAACGTCTAGCAGGAGAAACAAAATACCCGCTCAAAAAGATGCTCAAGCTCTCGATGGATGGAATCACGTCCTTTTCCTATAAACCTTTGAAGCTAGCGAGTATAGCAGGAATTGCCCTTTCCGCTATCGGATTCATTTCAATGTTTCTTGTACTTTACTTAAAGCTTTTTACAAACAGCACCATTACAGGATGGAGTTCATTAATTGTCATACAGCTGTTCTTTAGCGGCATCATCCTCTTTATGCTGGGAATGATTGGGGAATACATCGGCAGAATCTACGACGAGGCAAAAGATCGACCACTTTACATCGTAAGAGAGAGTTACGGGCTTCAGTCAAAGCCACATCCTGTTCAACCCCCTGTTCATTTCAAGCAATACAAACAGCATTAAAAAAGCGTGTGAGACCTCTTTAAAGGTCCCGCACGCTTTTTGTATTAAGCGGCTGTTTCAAACCGCTTTCTGTTGATGAAGAAAGAAAGAGTAATCATCAGATAAATGCCCATTGTGACCATCGTTTGAACAATTGGAGTTGTTGACACAACGCCGATGAAAATGGCAATGATCGCAATCACAGAAAACCATGTTGTGAAAGGATACAGCTTCACGCGATATCCTCCTGGTTCTGCTACACTTCGAGATTTTAAATGACCGACAGCAATAATAAACCAGATGAATAAGACCGTATAGCTTAAAGAACCCATTAAATAATTAAAGGTTTGACTTCCTACAAAAAGAGAAATCAATACAGCGGCATACAATGTAGATGTACACACTAGGATCGCTCTAACAGGCACCTGCTGTTTTGATAGCTTTGAGAAGCCCTTCCATACACGCCCATCCATCGCTTGCGTATAAAGTACCCTTGAGGATGCGTACAGCCCAGAGTTCATAGAAGACAAGATCGCTAGTAAAATGATACCGTTCATGATGTCACTTGCATATGGCACGCCAATCGTTGCAAACACGGTGACGAATGGACTCACTAGCTCATTGTTTACTTGATTCCAAGGAATCAAGCTGACGATGATGAAGAACGGCAGTACATAGAAGCCGATGATTCGTACAAATGTACTTTGAATGGCCTTTGGGATGACTTTTTCAGGGTTTTTTGTTTCTGCTAATGTGACCCCGATCATTTCAGTCCCGCCATATGAATACACCACAACAAGCATGGCCGCAATTAAGCCGCCTGTTCCATTCGGGAAAAATCCTCCGTGGTCGGTTAAGTTGGATAATCCCGGTGCTGCATGCTGACCAAATGAGACAAACAACATGGTTAACCCAATGATAATAAATAAAAGAATGACAGCAATTTTAATAGAAGCTAACCAGTACTCTGTCTCAGCAAACATTTTAACAGAACAAACATTGATCAATGTCACAACAAGTGAAATGATTAACACAAGTATCCAAATCGGCACTTGTGGGAACCAGTACTGAATAAAGATCGCAGATACGATTGCTTCTGCTGCAATGTTCAGCACCCACATTTTCCAGTATATCCAGTCTAAGAAATAAGCCGGATATTTGCCTAACACCGGTTCAATTAAATCACGGAATGTTCTTGCGCCAGGTCGTGCAACCGTCATTTCGGCAAGTCCTTGCATAATAAATAATAAAATAAGACCACCAATCATATATGCCAAAATGACAGCAGGACCTGCGATATCAATAGCAGAGCTGCTTCCTTTAAACAGACCAGCACCAATTGCACCGCCAAGTGCGAGCATCATAATATGCCTTGACGTCATTGTTCGTTTTAACTGCACATGTTCCTTTTCCATTTTCTATAGCTCCTTTAAATTTGAATCTTCAGACAAATATAGGATAAAAGCATATAAAAAGGCCAGTCATCTCCTTGAAGAGACGACTGACCTTGCAACCGCGTTACCACTCTAATTGATTCAGCCATAGCTAAATCCAACTTAAAACCCGTTAACGGAGGTCACACGTAAAGACTTACTATTTCATTCAGTCTTACCGCTCTTTGAGCGAGTTCAATGATTCGTTTTACTGCGTTGCACCAACCCGCAGCTCTCTTAAAAAAACGGATGTTCATCTACTATTCTCAAGTCAAAGCGTTTATAGTCAATTTGTATATTCATCAAAGATTTTATTTTTTAAATATACTGACTAACCACGCAATTGTCAACATCCTTTTTCAGACATTCTCTTTTAACGAATCCAAACAGCGACTTCATCCATCGGACGGCGCGTTTTGCCGCGCTTCGGCTCAGTCACACGATAACCAAAGGCTGCCATGACAGAAATATCATACTGACCATCCTCAAGCAGCCCTTCTTCATCTAGAATGCGATGAATCTCATCGTAGCTGAATCCTTCAACTGGGCATGAATCAATGCCAATTTGTGCAGCGGCTGTCATCATGTTTCCAAGGGCAATGTACGTTTGTTTTGAAGCCCAATCAAAGAGCGTGCGTTCATTTTCTAACAAATGAAGATCATTCTCTTGGAATTCTTGGTAGCGTCCCTTCACCATCTCGAACGTTTCGTCTGACATTCCTTTGATTTGCTTGTTGATATATTCTGCATATGCTGAATCATAACGGGCGTCTGTTCTTGCCAAGATGATCACAAAATGGCTGGCAGTAGGAAGCTGCTTTTGCGCTCCCCATGTATACTCTTTTAATTTTTCTCTCAATGCTTCATTTTGAACAACGAGGAACTTCCAAGGCTCAAACCCTACAGAGCTTGGGGAAAGTCTTCCTGTTTCTAAAATAAATGCAAAATCATCCTCTGGTATTTTTTTCGTTGGATCAAACTCTTTTGTCGCATGGCGGAACTCATACGCCTCAATGATTTCTTTTTTTAATTGCTCTTTGTCTCGCATTGTCTTCATCCTTTCTATTAACCAATTAGGGTGTGTGTTTCATCAATCCAATTTCTTTCCATTCCCATATAGAAATTGTTATGATAAAAAAACAACAGCCCGAATGTGTGATGTGATATCTCTATGGTATAAGAAAAGCTTCGAGTGATTCAAGTACGCACATTTTTGTTCGTTAGTTACCATCTTGTTCGTGTATCACCAAATTTATCTTAGAAAGGCGTGTTAAGATGAGTGCACCATCCAACCCAGTCAGTATTGTCAATCATGGCTGTCCCGTTTCAGTGACGACAAGTATCATCGGAGGGAAATGGAAAGGAGTGATCCTTTATCATTTGACTTGCGGACCAAAACGCTACAATGAATTGCGCCGGCTGCTGCCAAGAATTTCTCAGCGTGTCCTCACACTGCAATTGCGTGAGCTTGAACAAGACGGCGTTGTCCATAGAGAAGTCTATGAGGAGGTCCCCCCTCGTGTCGAATATTCCCTCACTTCTCTCGGAAATACATTAAAGCCTATCATCTTCGCCATGCGTGAATGGGGCGAATCCTACGGGAAAGAAGCGCGTCCAAAAGAAAAAAGCTGCCATCTCTAGCAGCTTTTTTTAAGATGAAATTGCCGTTGGTTCTTGCTGTGGATCATCCTTCACAAACAGGATGCCAAGCTGATGATGCTCCCCTTCGTAAGAAGCACGTTTCTCAAATCTTGTCTGACCATTTAAGCCAATAATCTCGAGCTTTGTTAGAGCACGATTGGTTTGAAGGGCTTCATAAAATTCCGAAACGGTTTTGACTTCAATTCCATTCACTTTTGTGATGACTTCTCCGATCTCAAGCTTTAAATCAGCCGCTGGTGTATTCGGAATAATCCCCAGCACCATCAGCCCTTGATTACGCTTAGAGAAGTAGAACGGGGCAGCATTGTCATTGACCCTCTGCTTCCATGAGAGAAAGGCTCTTCCTATCACCGCAATCAATACAGCTCCCCAAGCAATCGGTTGAAACCAAATACTTGCAGCACCTAATAAGGCGACAGCGAGTCCGAGCATAAGAATACGCCGCGCTGTAATTTGAATACTAACAATTGGCAGTGAGCCTTGAATTCTCTGACCAAATCCGATGATATATGGAATCAAAATAAATGAAAAGCTTTGATCATGCACTTGAAGCACCGGCCACCATGGCAGAGAAGAAGTGAATTCACCTGCCGGCATCAGCAAAACAAGCGGTAAAAGCCACAGACGGTTTGCCCGCTGCTGACCAATTAAAAGTCCTCTCGCACTCATCACCATAGCAGGCGATGTACGTAAATGCGCCGTTCGATAGGCTAGAATCCCCTCGGTCATTAATAGAAGTCCTAGCAGAATGACAACGGCTGATGCATTCATCATTGAGAACTGCGGCAGCCAAGAATGACTCACTTGGAAATGCATCAGTCCAAGTGCCGCAATAAAACTGAAACCGAGTGTGTATGCAGACGAAAGCGCACTCGCCTTAAAGAATAAAGAGAAAACGATGGTCATCGCTGCAATCAGCACGATGAATCCAGGGGGGAGGGCAATCCCTAAGCCTACTGAAATAACGGATAGGCAAATCCCTAGAATCCATCCCTTTGAATATGTAAATTTAAGTTCATCGTATACATCTTCTATTCTTGTTTGAAACGCTTTTCTCTCCCGCTTTACGCGGATGTAGCCATGCAATAGGCTGATTAATATCATGAAATAAAAAAGAGGATGGATTAAAAACAGACCGACCGCTTTTAATCCGGCTCCCATCCACTCCGAGCTCATTATCGTTCACCGCCCAAGTCAAGCATTTTCTCTTATTCTATCAAATAAATCGATGCTTGACATCAGGTTTATTTCTCCTGATTCATCCAAAGTGTGACATTCGACAGTGAAAAATCTTTTAAGTAGTGATTGACATCTACATCTAGTATGCCGCCGAGCAGCTGCATCGACCTCTTGATGTCGGTTAAGTTTATACCAAGTCTCTTATGATTATCCATTAAATAATTGAAGTATATCTCAGCACAGTCTTCATCGATTTCGTCGACTGATTCTACCGTTGTGTAATTGACCAAGTACCTGCTTAACAGCATGAGCAGACTTAATGCCTTTGTAGCGGAAAACGTCACATCTTTCGTACGACTCTTAAGTTCCTCTACCAACTCGTAATATTTTTTCTCTCTCACAATACTTGCCCTTTTCAATTGTGTACCCCCATTTACTAGTTCTTTTAAGAAAAGCGCAAACCTCGGTACAGCTTAATGCTCAAGCTGAATATCCGCAAAAAATAAAATATTTAAAATGAGTGCTACTTTTTATTGTAAGAATTATTTATGTAACATACAACTTTCAAAAGTTTCATTTTCATGACATGTTTAAATCAACAGAAAGTCTCTTATATACATATGTTATCGGGTAAAATTGAAGGAATGTTATGTTTTTTGTAAAATAAATGAATATATTTCTCGATATAATTTATTTTTAATCATAAATTATTACATGTTCATGACACTTATGAACCAAAAAAAAGAGGCTATTATTCGCCTCTTTATTTTTTAAGATATAGTGCTTTTAGTGCAGTCTGTAATTGAAGGTCATTTTTTTCGTAAGATTTCACTTCATCCACCATTTTGTTCATCATTTCTGCTGTTTTTAAATCAATGACACCTGATTTATCGAGATTGTATGTGCTTTGGAAGGCAAGTACGGCCTTTTTCGTTTCTTCATCAAAGTATCCATCTACTCTGCCAGGGTCAAATGACAATCCCTTTAACAGCGTCTGCGCTTGTCTTACTTCTTCATTGTTCATATCAAGCTGAAGTGGTTCTTTCAGCTGAAGCGGACCTGCGGTAAAGTAATCCGGCTGATGAATCGCAATTGTCGGTACGACGCCTTTTTTGTGAATCCAATTGCCTTTTGGCGTGAGCCATTTATACAGCGTTAATTTAATATTACTTCCATCTCCCATCGGAACCGCCTGCTGCACAGTTCCTTTTCCAAAGGAGACATCACCGACAACTTCATACTTTCCAGCTTCTTTCATGGCTCCAGCAAGTATTTCCGAAGCGGAAGCACTGCCTTTATCAATTAAGACGTTGACTGGGTAAGGCTTTTGTTCTTTCAGTTTTGAAAAATATCGTTTCCGATCGCCATTCCGTTCTGCGATTTGAATATAGGGCTGATCCTTCGTAATAAAATGTTTCAAAATATCTTCCACACTTTGCAGATAGCCGCCAGGGTTTCCTCTCACATCCAGTACAAGGCCTTCTATGCCCTTTTTCTCGAGCTGTTTCAGGCTTGACGTGAAATCCTTCGCCGTATCTTCAGAGAAGCTGGAGATCGCAATATAGCCTGTTTTATGACCATTGACCTCTTTTACAGAGGAAGTCACTGTTTCAAGCGGGATTTCTTCTCGTTTGATATGGAACGTCAGCTCTTTTTCAATCCCGTTTCGTTTGATTGTTAAGGCGACAGACGTCCCTTTTTTTCCTCTTATTTTCAGTACAGCATCGTTTAAGCTTTTTTCTTTCATCGGCTCACCGTCAATGCTGACGACCTCATCTTTTGGCTTTAGACCTGCTTTTGCCGCAGGGGATTTTTTAAAGGCGGAGACGATAATGATCTTTCCTTCATCCATCCCCACTTCTGCCCCAATCCCCTCAAAGGAAGAATCAAGCGAATCAGAAAATTGCTTTGCGGTCTGCTTGTCCATGTATACTGAATACGGATCGTTTAACGTCGATAGCATTCCTTGGATCGCGCCTTCAAGCAGCTTTTGCCGATCCACTTCCTCTACATATTCATTTGAAATAAGGTCATAGGCTTTCTCGATCTTTTCCATCCCATTCTCTTTCGCCTTATCACTTGATTGAGCTTGTCCAGCCATTGCAGCGGCTGCTTGCGGTGACTCCGCATGAGTTCCCTCTTTATGCGTCATCACACCTGCACTTATTAAGAGAACGACACTTGCCATAATAGATGCGATTTGTTTTTTCATATTTGGCCTCCTTCTTCAACTCTTCCTGATGACCTGAGTTATTATATGCCAGAAGAAGGGATTTCATGTAAAGACATTCTCCCTTGAAGGCTTGACGAATCATTTTATTAGGTGTAATTTTTATTTTGTTATGATTGAGAAGGAGTCTTCGCTATGTATATTATCTTGACGATGCTTTTATTAGGAATTTTATTAGGTTTTGTAGGAGCAGGCGGGGCGGGATTTGTCATCGCATTGCTTACATTAATTTTTGATATCCCTATCCATACCGCACTCGGGACGTCATTAGCCGCTATGGCATTTACGACACTATCAGGTGCATACAGCCACTACCGGGAAGGGAACATTCAGCTGAAATCTGGTTTGATTGTCGGGGCTCTTGCTTGTATCGCTTCTTTTGCTGGGGCTAAGGTTGCTCCTTTTATTCCAGAAGAGAGTCTGCACTATTTAACAGCAGGAATGCTTTTTTTATCCGCTGTTTTTATGATGATCAAACTATTTGTTCTTAATGAAGAGGCTGAACAGCAGCCGCTTTCTTCACGTCAGCTGATGACAAGAGGCATTATTTTAGGCCTTGTATCTGGGATGCTGTCAGGCATGTTTGGTATCGGGTCTGCACCATTTATTCAAGTAGGGCTTTTGATTTTACTGAAGCTGTCGATTCGGCAAGCCGTTGGCACGACCATGCTTGTCATTATTCCGATTTCCATCGGCGGTGGAATTGGGTATATTTCAGAGGGCTATGTTGATTTCATCTTGCTGATTCAAATATTAATTGGAACCGTATTAGGCGCATTTATCGGCGCGAAATTTACACGCCTTGCACCGAAGCTCTTATTGAAATCAGCTGTTCTGTTAACACCTATTATTGCCGGATTACTGCTGCTGTTTTAATTCTATCTAGACCAAAAAAGCCGATAACATCATGTTATCGGCTTTTTGATTAGCGGATATATTGCGCTGGATTGACTGCATTTGATTTTGCGCCATTCCATAATCCTTTATGAATTTCAAAATGAAGGTGCTGACCATGCGATTGGCCGGTATTTCCCATATAGCCAAGGAATTGTCCTTGTTCGACTCTCTGTCCTGTTGACACACTTCTTGTAGACAGATGGGCATATACAGTTTGATACGTCTGTCCATTGATATTGTGCGTAATGAACACAACATTTCCATAGCTCGATGAGTAGCTTGAGTTTGTGACGGTTCCAGATGCTGCTGCATAGACAGGAACTGTGCCCTTTGCTGCAATATCTAATCCGAAGTGGTTTCCGCCAGAACGTCCGCCAAAACCAGATGAGAAACGCCCTGCAGCTGGTTTAATAAAGCCTGAGCTGCTTGCTGGTGTATCAGATACTTGATCTGAGCCGCCGCTGTGAGGTGCAGGTGCATTTTTTTCAGCTGCTTGTTTTGCTTTCTCCGCTTCTTCCTTTTGTCGGTGTGCTTCCTCAGATTTCACTGCCGCTTTTTGATTCGCAAGGATTTCTTGTTCATTCTCAAGCTTGCCTAGTTCATCATGTGCATGATTTTTTTTATCTGTCACATCACCTAAAATGTGTTCTTTTTCTTTGTGCTTCTTAGATAAATCTTTTTTCAGTGCTTCTAGCTCTTTCAGAGATGTTTCAAGTCCGCTTAGCTGATTATTTAGCTCTGCTTCTTTTTGCTCCACCAGCTTTAAATCATTTTCATGTTCTGTAATCATGTCTTTGTCTGCTTCGACAATCGTTGTGACAGCCCCAACACGACCGACAAAATCACTAAAGCTGCGAGCACCTAGCAGCACATCTAAATAGTTGATCGTACCGCCGCTTTTTTGCATTGAACGAATTCGGTCTTTGAAAATGGCTTTTCTTTTTTCAATTCGCTCATTGATGACTTGAATGTCTTTTTTTAGCTTCTTGATCTCTTGCTTCGTTTTTTTAACTTCTTTCTCTTTTTCAGCGACTTTTTCAGTTGCAGTACTTACCTTTTGGTCAATTTGTTCAATTTCTTTCTTGAGCTTTGATTCTTTCTTTTCAAGCTTTGCTAGCTCTGACTTCTTCTTCTTCAAGCTTGATTCAGTCTTCGATGTTTTCTCTTCGATTTGTTGACGTTTTTGATCTAGGTCTTCGTATGCGAATGCACGATTCTCGTTCCCTGGAATGTATAGCCACGTTGTTCCAATAAACGCTGCCATTCCAGCCATCATCAGCTTTCTTTTCAAAACGATATTCCCCTCCCATGACAACTTGTCGACATGAAGAGCCGACCGGATGAATCAGATCAACCGGTCACATCTTCTATAGAATCCTCGAATGCTGCCATCAAAATATATTTATACTTTTAAGAATTTACGGATAGACGTTAAGCTTCCCCATACACCAATGATTGCACCGATCACTAGCAGGATCAGTGATACTTGATAGACAAACGGGTTGTATGGAAGCATTGAAATAAATGAGCCTTGTACTCTCGGTGCGACCCAGCCTACTGCATATTGATACGTGCCAAGCAATAGGGCAATTGGTATAATGGAACCAAATACACCAAGCAATAATCCTTCAATGAAGAATGGCCAGCGGATAAACCAGTTCGTTGCACCTACCAGCTTCATAATCTCAATTTCTTTACGTCTAGCAAAAATCGTAATTTTGATCGTATTGGAGATTAAGAACATAGCTGTAAATAACAGCCCGATAATGAGCACAATACCGACATTACGCGCTACTCCGACTACATTAAAGAGTCGGCTGACCTCTTCTTTTCCATAGGTTACTTTATATGTACCCTTTAGTTTTTCTAATTTCTTCGCTACTTTTGGTGTATCGTGGGGATCTGTTGTTTTCACAATAAACGCATCGTTTAATGGATTTTCTTGATCAACAAGCCCCATGGATTGTCCATTTTCTCCAAAGCTTTTAATCAGTGCTTTCAGTTCGTCATCCTTAGATGAGTACTTCACATCACTGATTTCAGGAATCTTTTCAATTTCTGCTTTTAATTCATCCTGCTGCTTTTGATTCGCCGTTAATTCGATTAATACTTTTACTTCTACTTCTTTTTCAGCGTTCGATGCCATGTTATTCAAGTTGAGCATAATCACAAGGAAAACCCCAACTAAAATCAATGTGACAGTAACCGCACTAATTGATGCAAATGTCATCCACGTGTTTCTTCCAAGTGAACGGAAGCTCTCACGTAAATGCCGCGAGAGAGTTTTAATCATAAATTCCGTACTCCCCTCTTGCTTCGTCACGTACAATCATTCCATCTTCGATTGCAATGACGCGTTTCTTCATGGTGTTTACAATTTCTTTGTTGTGTGTCGCCATAACCACTGTTGTCCCGCGGTTATTAATCTCTTCGAGCGTCTTCATGATTTCCCAAGAAGTGTCTGGATCAAGGTTTCCTGTCGGCTCATCTGCAATGACGACCTCAGGGCTATTGACAATCGAGCGGGCAATAGACACACGCTGCTGTTCACCGCCGGACAACTGGTCAGGAAATTGACGCGCTCTGTGCTTTAGCTGAACCAGATCGAGAACATCAAGCACTTTTTTCTTAATGATATGAGGCTGTTCACCAATCACTTCAAGAGCAAATGCTACGTTCTCAAACACAGTAAGAGTTGGAAGCAGCTTGAAATCTTGGAATACTACGCCAATTTCTCTTCTTACGTAAGGAATTTCTTTTTCCTTCATTGATCCTAAATCTTTGTTATTAATTAAGATTTGCCCTTTGGTTGGCTTCTCTTCACGATACATCATTTTGATGAAAGTGGATTTACCAGCACCACTGGGACCAACAACATACACAAACTCTCCTGGATGGATAGAGACATTGATTCCATTGATCGCCTTTACGCCATTAGGATAGATCTTGTAGACTTCCTTCATTTGAATCATGTAATCACCTAATCTTTTCTTATTCGCTGACTAACAGCTTATCATGATGTTTTGACACTTCTCGTCAAAAAACGTTATGTATGGTCACGCACATACCCTTCGATACTTACTAACAATTTATGTCCTTTTCATCCAAAAAGATGAAAAAATTGAATCGTCTAAATTTCAACAACTCCAATTATACGTCATGAATCGACGCAATGGTATTACATTTATATTTCAAAACTTATAAATAAAAGGTAAATAGAACAATCAAAACCGAAAAACGTGCCTTTATACCCTTATTTTTTAAATAAAATTTAATATAATGCGTTTTCATACTATCTAAAAGTCTTTTTCTACATATAAAAAAACAAAAAAACCTTGTCGATTAGACAAAGGTTTCAAAGGTTTTATTTTTTCTCTGCAAGCCATTTTGCTACTTCTTTTGCTTGCTTCTCATCTACCATACCGCTTGGCATAGAGCCTTTACCGTTTTGCGCAATATCTGCGATTTGGCTTTCATTATATTTCTTCCCTACTTCTTTCAGGCTTGGTCCGCCTCCGCCAGATAGGTCTTTCCCATGACAGCCAATACAGTTTTGCTGATAGATCTCCTCACCACTGCTCACAGATGAAGCACTTTTGCTGCCTTCTTTGTCACTGCTGCTTGAATTTCCTCCACAAGCCGCGAGAACAAGAAGCATCGCTGCAAATAGCATCGTTAATCCGCTTTTTTTCATCTATTTCCCTCCCTTACAATCATTTGGTCAACGCTATTATATCCTTGTTTAAGCCCTTTTAAAACCCTCACCAAGCACCTCTTTTGCATCCATCACGATGACAAATGCTGATGCATCGATTGCTTTCACCACTTGTTTCAACTTTGTGAATTGTGACTGCCCAACGACACACATCAAAATCGGGCGGTCATGATCGGTATATCCTCCGACTGCTGAGATCTTTGTCACACCGCGGTCAATTTGATCAAAAACCGCCTGTCTGACCTCATCTTCATGCCCTGTAATGATCATTGCCATTTTTGAATGACTGAAGCCAGCCTGTACCACATCGATCGTTTTACTAGAAATAAACACACCAATGACCGCGTACAGCCCCTCTTCAATTCCAAAGACCGTCATCGCAGCCAGAACAATCAAGCCATCCATCATCGCTAAACAGGTGCCTAGCGTGAGTCCTGTGTACTTATTGATGATTTTAGCAGCGAGTGCCGTTCCACCCGTTGATCCATTCCCAAGGAACACGAGCCCTATTCCGATCCCAATGACCACACCGCCAAAAATAGCCGCCAGCAGTGCTTCGTGTGTGACAGGTGCAATATGTCTTGTGACAAACACCATGAAAGGTAAAAAAATCGAGCCAACGAGTGTTTTCACTCCAAATGTACCGCCTAATAAATAAAAGCCAGCGATAAACAGTGGAATATTGAGCCCCCATTGCACATACGCCGCTTCAAAGCCGAATGACTGCATGATGGTACTAATACCGCTCACACCGCCTGCTGCGATCTGATTCGGTAATAATAACGTATTAAATCCAATCGCCACGATGGCTGATCCGATTAAAATGAACAAATAATTTTTCACTTCGATCCAAAATTGTGAATGTCTCTGCTTCATGTCTTTCTTCCTCCGTTACTTCTGAATGCACACCTATTTTAAGCCCTCTTAAAACGATTGTAAATAACAGCCAAATGCAGTGCTAATGGATTAATACTTTATCACACAGACGGATCAGCGCACTTGCCGGTTGGCATAGGAGTAAATGATGGTATATTTAATATGTACATGAGAAAGAAGGGGCATGCGATGAAGAAAATACTGAAGATAACAGGTATGACATTACTTGCACTGATCATCTTAGCTTTTGGTGCTTTCTATACATGGAGCCGCTTTACATATGGACCATCAGAAGCATTAAAAAAACAGGTCAACATTGAGCAAGTGGAACATAAAAACAATGTTTATACATTTGAAGCAACAAAAAGTGATACTGGCATCATTCTCTATCCTGGGGCAAAGGTGGAACCACTTGCGTATGCCTATATCGGGGATACGCTGATGAAAAAAGGCTACTCTGTCTTTATCCCTGACATGCCATTTTCCTTTGCGATTTTCAATCCAAACAAAGCGCAGGACATCATCAAAGATCACCAAACGATCAAACACTGGTATATTGGCGGACATTCACTTGGCGGGGCAGCTGCCGCTATGTTTGCAGAAAAAAATCAGAGCAAGCTCGATGGACTCTTTTTCCTAGCATCTTATCCAGCATCAGATGACCTGAAACAATCTTCATTGAAAGTCCTTTCTATTTCAGGTGAAAAGGATGGGCTGGCCACACAAGAGAAAATCAAGAAATCGAAAGCAAATCTGCCGTCTCAAACTGTTTATCATGAAATAAAAGGCGGGAATCATGCGCAGTTTGGCATGTATGGCAAACAAAAAGGGGATCAGCCAGCGGACATTCCAGCCCTGTCGCAGCAAAATGATCTCATCCAGACAATGCTTGACTGGCTGAAGCCAGCAAAAAAGCTCCCATAACGGGAGCTTCAGCGTGTAGACAAACCCTCGCATTCTTTGTCAGTCCTGCGCGTTGGTGCTCACGAATGTTCAATTCGCTCCGCGCCAATGCTCGTCTTTCCTAGACTTCAAAGGTTTTCTATCACGCTGAAAAGAAGACAAAGAGCTAAAATAAAGATCATTTTAGCCCTTTGTCAACAGTCTGAAAGCTCCCGTAATGGGAGCTTTTATTATTATCTTTTCGTCACTTCTAAAAATTCTTCAGCATCTGCTACAGCCAAACGAATGGCTTCTTCCCAAAATGCTTTTTGAGTAAGATCAACACCTAGATGCTTTTTGGCTAAATCTTCTACTGTCATTGAAGCAGTATCTTTTAATAATGCAATGTATTTCTCCTCAAACGATGTACCAGCCTGCAATGCTTTTGCATAAATTCCTAACGAGAACATGTATCCAAAGGTGTATGGGAAATTATAAAATGGAACATTCGTGATATGAAAATGCAGCTTAGACGCCCAGAAATGCGGATGGTATTCATCTAATGAGTCACCGAACGCTTCCTTCTGCGCTTCGACCATCAATTCATTCAACCGATCAGCCGGCACTTCTCCTTTTTTACGCTCTTCATAAAAGCGCTGTTCAAATAAGAAACGAGATTGAATGTTCATGAAGAATGCTACACTGCGCTGCAGCTTATCCTCTAACAGGCTGAGACGCTCCTCTTCATTTGCCGCTTCTTTTAATGAAGCATCAGCTACAATCATTTCTGCAAAGGTCGACGCTGTTTCAGCTACATTCATTGCGTATTTGCGATTCAGAATGCGAACATCCTGCATCACTTCCTGATGGAACGAATGACCAAGCTCATGTGCTAGTGTCGCCACATTGGATGGACTTCCTGAGAAAGTCATAAAAATACGTGATTCTCCGCTGTCAGGGAAATTTGTACAAAAGCCGCCTACCCGTTTGTTTGGACGATCCTCAGCTTCTACCCAGCGTTCATTAAAGGCTTTTTCTGTAAAAGCAGCGAGCTCTTCTCCAAATCCAGCGAAATGTTTCACAATAAAAGCAGCTGCTTCTTGATAAGGATAGATTTTGGTCTCACTCCCGATAGGAGCCCCAACATCGAACCAGCTCAGCTTATCAACTCCAAGCATGTCAGCTTTTCGGTGTAAATAATCAATGAATGGCTGCTTATGTTCATCAATCACAGACCACATTGCATCAAGGGTTTCTTGTTTCATACGGCAAATTTCAAGCGGCTCTTTTAAAATGTGCTCCCAGCCTCTTGCTTCATACACTTGCAAACGAAAGCCAGCAAGGTGATTGAGCGTACTAGCAAATAAATGTTCATCCTGCGTCCATGCATGCTCTAGGTTGTGGTAAACAGCCTTTCTGACTTCACGATCTGAATCATCCATCGCATTTTCTGCTTGGCCTACAGAGATCATCTGTGTTTCTCCATGCTGTTCAAACGGAATGGTAATTTTATTCACTAAGCTGGAATAAAGCTCATCCCACGCATGGTACCCATCTACAGCCAGCTTTTGAATCAGCGTTTCTTGTTCAACAGGTAATTGATCCTTCACACGGTCTCTCCGCTCATTTAATATGTAGCGGACATCTGAAAAGGCGGTTGAATTCATCAGTTCTTCCCACTTGTTTGCTGGGATAGCAGCAAGCGCTTGATCAAACAGTGCAAGGATGGTTCCTAAATCAGCTTCCAGCTTGGCAATCGTACCTCGAAGGCTGCCTGCTTTCATATCCTTCGTATTTTGAGCTTGGAGGCAGGTTACAAATGAACCTGCTTGAGATAATTTTTTATATGTAGTTTCATACGTGTCAAGGACAGACGTTAATTTGCTTTCAATGTGTGTATCTTCTTTTGAAAAGGCATTCACCTTTTGTCGTAATTCATCTAATAGCTGCTGAATATTTTGCAGGTATGTCTTAAATTCTGGTGAAGAACTGCCTCCTTTAAAAAAGGTATCTAAATCCCACGTTTCTTGCAATGGTGTTAATCCCAAAATATTTCCCCCTTTATTTGCTAATTTCATCATACAAAGGATATAGAATCAGTATGTCGTATGTATTCCTTTATATTCATTATATTTTCTCACAATTAAAAAAACCCGGCAAGAAGCCGAGTTTTTATGATAATTTCGAACGCAGGTACGCATCGATAAATGAATCTAAATCTCCATCCATCACCGCTTGAACATTTCCCATCTCCGTATTGGTTCGATGGTCTTTCACAAGAGAATAAGGGTGGAATACATAAGAGCGGATTTGGCTTCCCCAGCCAATTTCTTTCTGCTCTCCTCTGATTTCATCCAATTCTGCCTGCTGTTCTTCGATCCGTTTTTGATAAAGTTTCGATTTCAGCATTTTCATCGCACGTTCTCTGTTTTTAATTTGTGATCTTTCTGTTTGGCATGTCACGACGACATTCGTTGGAATATGTGTGATACGAACGGCAGAGTCCGTCGTATTCACGTGCTGCCCGCCAGCTCCACTTGCACGATACGTATCTACCTTGATATCCTCTGTCCGAATATCAATATCAATTTCTTCATTGAATTCCGGCATGACATCACAGGAAACGAAGGATGTATGTCGGCGGCCAGAAGAATCAAAAGGAGAAATACGAACCAAACGATGGACACCTTTTTCAGCTTTTAAGTAACCGTACGCGTTATGCCCTTTGATGAGCAAAGTCACAGACTTAATTCCTGCCTCATCACCTGGAAGGTAATCAAGCGTTTCGACCTTAAAGCCTCTGCGCTCTGCCCAGCGAGTGTACATTCGCAGAAGCATAGAACCCCAGTCCTGTGATTCAGTACCGCCTGCACCTGGGTGAAGCTCCAGAATGGCATTGTTTTTATCATAAGGTTCGCTTAAAAGAAGCTGCAGCTCAAATTCGTTAAACTGCTTCGTTAAGTTCTTCAGCTCTTTTTCAAGCTCTGCATGAAGCTCCTCGTCATAATCTTCCTTTAATAAGTCATGCGTCATTTGCAGCTCTTCATGCGATTCACTGAGCTCATGATAGGAATTCACAGAATCCTTCAGTGCATTGGCTTCATTGATAACGCCTTGAGCCTTTTGCTGATCATTCCAAAAATCAGCCTCTGACATCGTCGCTTCAAGCTCTGCGATTTTGGCCTCTTTTGTTTCTAAGTCAAAGAGACCCCCTAAAATCAGCTAGCCTGCTAGCCATATTTTCAAGCTCTTGTCTAATTTCTACTAATTCCATATCCTTCACCTCATAGATGTATGGGGGCTGACATGAATAGAAAGAGGTTTTCACCTCTTTCCATTACTTATTCTGTCTTCCCATGACAATTTTTATATTTCTTGCCGCTTCCGCAGTGACATGGGGAGTTTCGTCCAATGTCTACGACTTTACGTACCGGCTTCTTCTTCACTGTCTTCTCCTCATCGCCCTCTTGCGGCTGATGAGCCGTTGTTTGACCTTGAACCACTTCTTCACGTTCTAGGTTGTTTTGGATTTCTGATTTCAAGACATACTTGGCCACATCATCTTCAATTGAAGCAACCATATGCTCAAACATCGCAAATCCTTCCATTTGGTATTCACGAAGCGGATTCGTTTGTGCGTACGCACGTAAATGAATACCTTGACGCAGCTGATCCATTGCATCGATATGGTCCATCCACTTCGAATCCACCGCACGAAGAACGATGACTTTTTCAAATTCACGCATTTGTTCTTCGCCAAATGTTTCTTCTTTTGCATCGTATTTTTCTTTAATACGATCCATGATGAAGCTTGTGATTTCATCTGCTTCTTTACCGAAGATATCTTTGACCGTAATGGCACCTTCGTCTAAATAGTTCGTGTTGATTAATTCAACAAGACCATCTAGTTTCCATTCTTCAGGCAGCTCTTCTTTTGGCGTATAAGATCCCACAGCACGCTCAATTGAAGATTGGATCATATTGATGACAATTGATTTTAAGTTGTCAGAATCGATGACTTCAAAACGCTGTTTGTAGATTACTTCACGCTGTTGACGAAGCACATCGTCGTATTGCAGAAGCTGCTTACGGGAATCAAAGTTGTTCCCCTCTACACGTTTTTGAGATGATTCAACGGCTTTAGACACCATTTTACTTTGGATTGGTGTAGAGTCATCCATGCCAAAGCGGTCAAGCATCGCCATCGTCCGCTCTGCACCAAATCGGCGCATCAATTCATCTTCCATGGAGAGATAGAATTGGGTAATCCCTGGGTCTCCTTGACGTCCAGAACGTCCGCGAAGCTGGTTATCAATACGACGGGATTCATGACGCTCTGTCCCGATAACAGCCAGACCTCCAAGTTCTTTTACACCTTCTCCAAGCTTGATGTCTGTACCACGTCCTGCCATGTTTGTTGCAATGGTCACAGCACCTTTTTGACCAGCCTCTTCAATAATTTGTGCTTCACGCTCATGGTTTTTTGCGTTTAACACTTGATGAGGAATGCCTTTATTTTTAAGCAGCTTAGAAATAAGCTCAGATGTCTCAACTGCTACTGTTCCGACAAGAACTGGCTGCCCTGTCATATAGCGCTGCGCAACATCCTCAGCCACTGCTTTAAATTTACCATCCATTGTGCGGTAAATTAAATCAGGTCTGTCATCACGAACCACTGGTTGGTTGGTCGGGATTGACACAACCTGCATGTTGTATATGTTACGGAATTCTTCTTCTTCCGTTTTTGCTGTACCAGTCATACCAGATAATTTTTCATACATACGGAAGTAGTTCTGGAACGTAATTGTTGCTAGTGTCATGCTTTCGTTCTGCACTTCAAGACCTTCTTTTGCCTCGATGGCTTGATGCAGACCTTCACTATAACGGCGTCCTTTCATTAAACGTCCTGTGAAGGAGTCAACGATGACTACTTGGCCTTCTTCTACCACATAATCCACGTCTTTTTGCATCGCAACATGTGCCTTCAGCGCCTGAGCGATGTGATGGTTCAGCGCGACATGTTTGACATCAAACAGGTTCTCAATGCCGAATGCTTTTTCCGCCTTCGTCATTCCGCTTTCAGTCAGCTGCACACTTTTTGTTTTAATATCATACGTGAAATCATCTTCGATTTTTAATGTGCGGACAAATGCATTGGCTTGTACATAAAGCTTTGTTGATTTCGCAGCTTGTCCTGAAATAATAAGAGGTGTTCTCGCTTCATCAATTAAAATGGAGTCAACCTCATCGATCACGGCATAATGAAGCGGTCTCTGAACCATTTGCTCTTTGTAAAGCACCATGTTATCTCGTAAATAGTCAAAGCCGAGTTCATTGTTTGTTGAATACGTGATATCAGCGGCGTACGCTTCTCTTTTTTCATCTTTGTCTAAGCTGTTTAAGTTTAAGCCGACTGTTAAACCAAGAAACTCAAAAATTTTGCCCATTTCCTGCGCATCACGGCTTGCCAAGTATTCGTTGACTGTCACGATGTGGACGCCTTTTCCAGAAAGAGCATTTAAATAAACAGGCATTGTTGATGTCAATGTTTTACCTTCACCTGTTTTCATTTCAGCGATGTTACCTTCGTGAAGCGCGATGCCCCCCATGAGCTGCACCTTAAACGGGAACATTCCTGTTACGCGGCGGGATGCTTCGCGAACCGTTGCAAATGCTTCAATCAGCAGGTCATCCACGGATTGTCCTTTTTCAAGTTTTTCTTTAAATTCAATCGTTTTATTTCGTAAAGCCTCGTCAGATAATTTTTCAAAATCTTGAGCGAGAGCTTCGATTTCATTTGCCTTTTTTTCATATCGGCTGATCGTACGTTTCGTAGGATCAAACACTTTGTTTAAGATTCCAAGCATATAATAACGCTCCTCTATTTCATGCAATTTTTCGGCATGTCCAAAAGTTTGACAGGTCCATATTTACCTGCATTTATCATACCATACCTTCTTTCATTTCCAAAGAATTTGCCATAATTTCGCACAAAAAACCCGCCCCTAATGAAGGGAACGGGTTTACTTTATTTAGGTTGTTTTTAAATCAGCATCAACTGATATTTAAGCGTTTGGCTCAATGAGTCCATATTTACCGTCATTTCGGCGATAAACCACATTGGTCAAATTTGTCTCAGCATTTGTGAAAACGAAGAAACTATGACCTAACATGTTCATTTGGAGAATGGCCTCTTCACTATCCATCGGCTTTAAGTTGAAACGTTTTTGTCTGACGATTTCTGTTTCATCAATCTCTTCGTCATCTTGAACTGCTACTTCAGCCGTACCATTTCCTCCAGCAAATAAGTGCTTTTTGGCACCTTGCTCGCGGAATTTACGGTTTACTTTTGTTTTGTGCTTTCTAATTTGACGTTCTAATTTACTGGCTGCTAGGTCTACTGCATTGTACATATCCTCATTATGCACCTCAGCTCGAAGTGCTAGATCAGTCATTGGAATGGTAACCTCAACTTTAGATTCTTGATCGTTGTAAAACTTCAAGTTCACGTTGACTGAAGCATCTACATCTGTCTCAAAATAACGCTCCAGCTTTCCAATTTTTTTCTCGACATGATCTCTTAGTGCAGGTGTTACGTCGATGTTTTCTCCTCTGACATTGTAATTCATGTAAAGAACGCCTCCTTTAAAATTAAGGATATGTAAACCTATTTCTACTTTTCCCTCCTTTTCTCCTGCTCAAACGTAAAAAAAATGTGAATATTTATTGAAATTTGTCGAATTTTGCGGTGCTTCAACTGTTGCTTGATAGGTGATGAATATATATTCGGCTGATTCTTGAAAAAGACCAGCGCACATTAAATGGTAAAAGATGAAATCGATGTTTTCAGCGATTGAGATAAGGATTTTAAATCCTCCGCAGCGGCTTTCATCTCTTCATTGGCAGCTAATGATTCTTCAACAGCAGCAGACATGTACTCTGTTTCTTCTGAGTTTCGTTTCGCACCTTCTTCAATGACACCAACTGTTTGAGAAATTTCCTCTGTACTAGCAGAAATTTGTTCTGCAGTGGCTGACAGCTCTTCTGCTTTCATTGAAATATCACGAATAGATTCCAAGATTTCATGGAAGCTCTGTTCAGATAATTGTGATACCTTTACACCCTCTGCTACATCCCGCTCGACCTTCGTCATCGATTGTGATGACTTTTCTGTATCTTTGTTCACGTTTTCGAGTAATTGACTAATTTGATCTGTCAGCTGACTAGATTCTTCTGCCAGTTTTCTCACTTCATCTGCTACAACTGCAAAGCCTCTTCCATGCTCTCCTGCCCTTGCTGCTTCTATAGCTGCGTTTAAAGCAAGCAAATTCGTCTGGTCAGCAATGGCATGGATATGACCTAACAGATCTTGAATGCCTGTAAACTGCGCTTGCACATGGGTCATTGTAGAATGGTGTTCATTCACAGACTCTTTTATAGAACTCATTTGTTTCACAAACTGTTGAATAAGGGCCGCGCCCTCTTCAGCCTTTTCAGTCACTGAAATTGAGTGACCCGAAACATCGGATGTGTGTACAGCTGCATTTTGCATGCCAGTCGACACTTCCTGAATGGCGGATGCTACTTTTCCGACCGCATCTGATTGTTCACGTGAAGCTTCACTGACCTGTTCAATCGAGCTAGATGTCTGCTCACTAGCCGATATCGTTTGACTGATGGTTTCCTCAAATTGAGCAGCAGAATCAGCAAGCTGTCTTGATCCGCTTTGCACCTGCAAAATAAGCTGACGCAAATGAGCCGTCATTTGATTAAAGGCTGTGCCGAGTTGACCAATCTCATTTTTAGAGGTCACTTCAATCTCTTCAAGGGTTAGATCACCATCTGCCATCCTTTTTGCGGCATTTGTGACAGAAACAATTGGTTTTGTCATGCGATGAACAAATCTGATCCCAATCACCAAAAGGCCAACAATAATCGCTGCACTGACCAAAATGAGTGTAAGCAATAATTGATTACTATCTTGATTGAGCTGATTGATTTTTTGATCACGTTGTTTTAGCTGATTTTGAGCGAACTCTTTTGTAAAGGTATGTATTTCTTGTTCGATAGGTTGTAATTCTTGACTGAGGCGGGTGTTGAATTCTTTTTGATTTTGCATATTTAATGAATTAAATAATCGATTTGTTGAGGTGTAGTAGAGATAATTTTTTTCTGAGATTTGATCTAATAGATTTTTTGCTTGTTTGACCGTACTCATTTTCGAAGCTTCTGCTGTTTTCTTATTAATATCTTCATATGTTTGCTCAATTTTCTGCAAATTTTCAGCATCTTGCACGACGACATATGTTTTAATCTGTGCTTCCTGCTTTTGAAGAAGCGCTTCTAATTCCAGCGAGGTCTGATAAAGCTTCACTTCCTTGCTTAATAGCGCTTTATAGGATTGATCTGTTTTGTAATAGAGAAAGCTTGAGAATCCTAACATACTGACAAACAATACACATATGACAATAAGCCCAAATAAAAATTGATTTTTTAGTCTCATAATTTCCTCCGAATGGTCTGAATTGGACAAAAATTAATGAATGACATACGGCCTCATACAGGCATGTATTTCATCCATCCACTTTCTATATTCAGGTATAAAGTATGTTTTCAGGAATGATTGGAAGTGATTTGAAGGGAATGTATAGAAAGCTAGTATATCAAAACTTAAAAATATTTGATCAAACGAACGAATCGTTTTGGCAAAGTGTTCATTTTCAATAATTGAAAGCAGAAGAGGATGTGTTGTGTCTAAATGAAAGAAGGCATGGATCAGATCATTAAAGATCCGATCCCCTTCTGTTTTGTCAAAATCCTTCTCAATTTCATCTAAATAGTTTAGACTCTCTTCTATCGTGTATAGAAGTTCATAATATGTGGTTAATAAAATATAGTCATTTGAACGATACGCCACAGGTCTCACCTATTTATTTCCGTTTATCGTAGTATACGCCGTCACTCGTTATGGGCTGGTATGGATTTTGATAATTCAGCTGTTTTGTTTTCTTTTTTTGAATGGCTTGAATATCTGCTTTTATCCCATTTTGGATAACCGTTAATTGTTTCGCCATCTGTTGATCTGTTTGGATGATTTCTCGGATTTTCTCTTTTTCTTGATCCGTCAATTCATGCTGTATATCTCTCATTAATTCGTCTCTCTCAATTAAAAAGGCATCAAAGTCTTCAACAAGTGTCTCACTTTGCGGATTTTCCGCTATTTCGGTTGCCATTTTTAATGTTTGATCATGCAGCTGGTCCACAATACTCATAGAGAACCCCCGATAGAGTGGTGACGGCCTTTACGATCGGTTTGAATGACTTCCTTCCACGCATCACGGAAATCAGTTACGTACTCTTCTACTTCATTCAATATCTCTTCGTCATTTTGAAGATTGGCTTCTATCAGTCTGCGATAAATGTAATCATACATACTTGCCATACTCTTTGATACGTCATAGGAACGATTTAAGGTGACATTTAATTCTTGAATGATGTTTTGAGCCTTTTTTAGGTTCAAGTTTCTCGTTTCTGCATCCTCTTTTTGAATGGCATGCTTCGCTATTCTGATGAACTTTAAGCAGCCTTCATAAAGCATAAGCGTCAACTCGGCAGATGTTGCGGTCTCAATAGAATTTTTCTGATAGGCGGCATAAGGGTTCTGTATTGCCATATGTTATAAACCTCCAATTATTGTCCAAGCAGTTGAGAAAGGTAGCCAGATTGGTTGTTTAGCTTTTGAATTGCACTATCCATGGCGTTAAACTTCGTATAGTAACGGGCTTCAACCATCTTCAAACGGTCTTGGAACGTACTCATTCGTTTGGTCAAAGAGTCAAGGTCCTTACCAAGTCCGTATTCCTTTAATTCCATTGTTGTGCTGCCAGCCTTTTTTTGAATGCTCTTCGAAAAGTCTGATAAGGAATTTTTGACACGATAGATAATTCCTTGTTCTTGATATTGCTGCTTCGCTTTGTCTTTATCCTTTGAATCCACATTTAAACTACCCGATATAAACATTTGTCTGACCTTCTCCGGGTCTTCTTCAATGGCTTTCTTTAATTTCTCTACTCCATTACTATCCTTAATAAATTCAAGCTTTCCGCCATCTTTATAGCTGGATGATGTCGAAATACCGATTTGTGTGAGTTGAATTTTATTCCCATCACTTGTCGTAATATTAGCATACAAATCACTTCTTATTTTAGAGGCACCAGATCGTAAAATGGAATCACTTCTCAGCAAGCCAGACTTCGCGGTCGTTTCCCATAGCTCTATTTCTTTTTCAGACATCGCTTTTTTCTCTTCAGCCGTTAATGGATGATAGTCTCTGTTTTTCTTTTCATTGACTTTACCATTAATCTGTTCAACGAGCTCATTGTATTTATCAACAAATTGCTTAATTTTATCATATATTGCATCCACATCTGTTGAAACGTTTAAGCTGACGGGCTGATCCGTTGTTGCTTTAAGCTCGTACGTAATATCAGCCTGTGTGAAAGTATTGTTGTTATTTTCCATTTTCAGACCATTAATCTCGTATTGCGCCTTCTTTCCTTGAGTAGTCGCAACTAATTTGTTATCTCCATCTACTTGGAAGCCTAATTGCGTTAAAAATGAAGCCGAATTGCCATCAGCTGCTTTAATACTGACGCCTTCACCCGTTGTCCGAGAAGTAAGAGCAATTGTATCCACGTAGTTAGTGCCATCAGAGATTTGGCCTTTGTAAGCCGTCACACCTAATTGAGCGTTGTTTAGCTTTTTCACGATGTCATCGATTGTATCGGAATCAGAAGTATTGATCGTCACCATTTTCGGTTTTGTTGAATCTGGTGTCGTCACTTCAAACGTAAACGTGCCATTTGCTGGTGTAAATCCAGATGTACCAGAGGATTTGAAGACAGAAGCTGTCGCTAGTTGAGTGACATGAATAGAGCCAGAGGTCGCATTTGTTGATCCAGTTGCTGTGACAGCAGATTCATTAGAGCTTGTCACCTTTTTGGCGCCATATGTACTTGGACGCGTTAAGTTTAAACTGTTGATCAAATCATCTAATTCTTTAATTTTCGAGTTAACCTCGCGATAGCTGTCTCTTTGCCATTCAAGTGTTTGTTTCTGACGCGTCATTGTATCAAGTGGTGCTTGCTCCGTTTTCATCAGCTTTGATACGATTTCATCAATATCGAACACATTTGAAAATCCAGTAATACGATTGACCATTATTTATGTTCTCCCTTCATTTACATTCTTTTATCTACAAATAAACCGACAATTTCTGTCATTGCTGCATAGAAATCAAGCCATTCCTTGGAAGGAATTTCTCTAATCACTTCTTCTGTTTGGTTATCTACGACTTTGACATAATATTCATTGAGTTTTTCATGTAATTCAAATTGAAGATGAAATTGAGTAGGTTCAATCAGCTTGTTTGCGCCTTGAAGCGTTTTTTCAATTTCTTCTTTTGAAACAGTCCTACCATTTGCTTGTGAGTCAGAGTTTACATTGTCATTCTGGTTATTAGAAACACGGGTTTGAAATGCATCGATAATTGGCTCTAATGATGTCAACTTACCAACAGACATAGTTATTCAGCTCCTGTGCTTTAATCTATCTTTTATATCGGCTTTGAATTTGTAAATTAAATATAGATGGACCGATTTGTTAAAGTTTCCTATAGATCATGAACATCTGTATCGAAACGCTTTCACACGGAGAAGGACAGCTGAATGCGATAAAAAAATCCTCACTTTTTTTGTGAGGATAATTGAGAGAGAAGATCTAAGGATAAACTCGCTGCACGATTGTTCTCTTCTTGAATAGACAGGTACACTTCTTTCCTGTGAATATCGATGTGCTTAGGAGCCTCAATCCCGACTTTCACTTGATCGCCTTCGATTGAAATAATCTTGACTTCAATATCATCGCCTATTTGAATCGACTGGTTTAATTTACGAGACAGCACTAACATGAGGATGCCACCTCTAACAAATGTTTTGTATGATAGGCTGAATCATGCAAAATCACCTGCTTGGCTTTCATGTTTTTCCGGTTCACAATAATAGGCGCTCTTAAATTGGCTGTTGTTTTTTCAATAGAAGATTCCATTGTTAAAATAACCATTACTTCCACATCATTGGCTTCTTCTACTTCCAGAATGTCTACAACCGTTTCGTCTAAATCAAATTCGTATTGATTGAAGAATAAAAACGGGCTGCTGACGATAAAACCTAAT
The DNA here is from genome assembly GCF_001429445.1 of Bacillus sp. Root920. Lineage (NCBI taxonomy): Bacteria > Bacillati > Bacillota > Bacilli > Caryophanales > Bacillaceae > Bacillus > Bacillus sp. Root920. Next base: position 715,656 of record NZ_LMJV01000001.1, on the reverse strand, counting down.
GCCGAGTTATTTAATGATTGAAGAACTAAAAATGGAGACTCTTCTGATAAAGGCAAAATGACAAACTGTTTTTGATCCAGAAATCCTGGTATCCCGTTAGAGAAGTGAATGATTTGCTCCTCTTTGATTGTCACTTCACCATGGTATTTTGTTTGAATGATCATAATTCACGACCTTTTTCGTTTTTCTTAACTATACCTTATCACCATTTTGGCCCGTTTCGTCAACTTCTATTTTTAATTCTGGATATTGTAACATATCAATATTGACCTTACCTGGCTGGTAGTTAACGATTGGTTTATGAGGTGTGGCCTCTATGATAGCTTTTTGCGGCTCCACATCAATTTGAAGCTCAGAAGGCTGATAGTGAATTTTCACACTAAAGAATGAAGGTATCACACCAATGGTGAATTGTTTTGCTGGGGGACTGCCATTGATTTTGGCAAACTCAGCAATCGCATTCCCACCATTCTCGATCTTGATGAGTTCACTTCCTTCTTCCGCTCTGCGACCCATTCCTTCTCCAACAGCACGCTTCCCCTCAGCTGCCCATTCCTCAGAACGTCTAAAAATTGACTTGATGTCCATATCGGCAAACGCCTCGGTTTGATCAATGGTTAATTTCGACGGTGTCCTTTTGATATTCATGACAGCTCGTGGCTGCTGAATCTCAAGATCAGCTTGTGGCTGCTCTACTTCTTGCCGTGAAGGAGTTGTCGACATTTGAAGCTTTGCATAGGTTTGCTGCATTAACAATCTAGGGATTTGCATATGTTCACCTCCATGATGCAAAAAAGCACCCATCGGATGCTTTTTATTATCTTAAGAAATCTACAAGGGATGGCTGAATGACTTTAGCTGTTGTCGCTAAAGCAGCTCTATTCACCGTCTCTTGTTGAAGAAGATCAAGAATTGCCTTTTCACTTTCAACATCTTCATTATCTGATTTAGCATTTTTCAGTACTTGGTATTGTGAAGTCAAACGACTTCCTACTAAGTCAACACGATTCGAACGCGCTCCTAGGTCGGATCGCTCAGCACTCATCACTTCTTTGAACTGATCGATACTTCCTAGTGCATCATCAGAATTCGCAAACGTTCCATTTTTCAATGAGTTTTCTAAATCAGTCAGCATTTCAATGACATTTTGACCGTTAGCCTGTCCGCCAAACGCTGAGATTGGATTTGAGTTTACATTTAAAGTGATACCATCAGAAATATTCGCTTGAACAGCATTCGCATCTGTATAATTTTCGAAGTTAAATGTATACGTTCCGTCTGCATTCTCAACAACTGGTTTAACATTTGTATTTGTCCCATTAAATACGAACTTACCTAGCATTTGAGTGTTCATTGCATCAATGATTTGATTCTTCATCTGGCCAATTTCCACTCCGATAGCTGCTAAATCTTCGGGCTGCTTTGTTCCATTTGCCGCATCAAGCACTTTATCTCGTATATTTGACATAATATCAATGATTTCAGTGACACTTGTTTCAGATGTATCAATCCAGTTTTGTGCTTCATTTAAGTTATTTTTATATTGTTCATTTCGAAACAAGGCAGTACTATATTGAAGGCTTTTTACTGCTGCAACAGGATCATCAGACGTTTTTGTAAAACGTTTGCCTGTTTGTGCCTGTTCATTAATTTTAGAAAGTTTTTCATAACTTTTACTAATATTTCGAAGTGAGTTTTGAGAAATCATACCTTGTGTGACTCGCATCCGTTATCCCTACCTTCCTACGACACCCATGCCGTTTATGACCTTATCCAATACTTCATCTTGTAATGTCATAATTCTCGCAGCCGCATTATATGCATGCTGGAATTGGATCATATTCGTCATTTCTTCATCAATGGAGACAGCGCTAGTCGACATTCTACGTTCATTGGCTGAATTGACAAGAGCAGCTGAACTGCTTTCAAGCGTCATGTTCTTTTTCCCTTGTACCCCCATCTCAGCAATAACATTTTGGTAATAATCCTGAATTGTCGTTGTATTGCCGCCGATTGGTAACTTTAAGTCTTGTATATTAGCTAATTTCGTAGCATTCGAACCGTCACCTTGAGTTTGATTGAGAGATGCAGCAATATTATCTGTTGATGCTAAAATGACATCGCTCACTTTAATACGAGCTGCCAAACCTTTATTCAATTCATTGTTATTTTCGATATCAAAAAAGTCTTGTCCACTTGCACCATTTAACGTGTACCCCTGCTTATGTACATCGTTAAATGTATCCATGAATACTTTTGCTACTTCATCCAGCTCTGCAAGCATATCTGGATACATGCCTTTTTCAGCACCGTTTGACATGTAGCCATAAGCCTCAACAAGTGCTTTTACTTTACCGTTCACTTGTAATTGATCCGCTGCAATTGTTGTTGTTCCAAATTGTAGTGAGTTAACAAGTCCCGTTGTATTATCATAAGAGATTTGCAGTTCAGACTTTTCGTTCGTAATACCATTCAAAATGTTTCCAGCAGATTGTCCATTTGCACCGATAATGTCGATGTTGACAGTTCCTTCAGCAATTTTGAGTGCATTACCGCCAGGAGGATTGTAGCTGACCTTAATATCAACAAGTGAGGATAATTGATCGACCAAAGTATCACGTGTATCATAAAGATCATTTGGAAGATATCCATTTGGCTCAACTGCTGCAATCTGTTTGTTCACTTCATCTATTTGAGATAAAAGAGTGTTTACATCTTTGGCTGTTGAATCGAGTTCCGTTTTTAAATTCTTTTGTATCGTTGTTAAAGAGGAGTTGAGCAGACGGAATTGGTCAACTAAAGCCTGTGCACTTGTTTTAACAACTGTACGTGCAGAAGCTGTATCAGCATTTTTTGATTCCGATAAGACCTGTAATGATTTCCATAGATTATCAAAAGCTCTGTTCAAGCCTTCATCCGTCAAATCATTCATAACCCCTTCCATCTGTGAAAGAGCATCTGACTTCGTTGAGTAGTAAGATAAGTTATTATTATGATCTCTGTATTGTAGATCTAAAAAGCTGTCTCGAATTCTTTCAACCGTTCCAACTTGTACGCCAGTCCCCATTTGGCCATACGTCTTGCCGTCATAAACCGAAATGACTGGATAAGGATTTTCTGCTTTAAAGGTCACTCTTTGTCTTGAGTAGCCCTCCGTATTTGCATTGGAGACGTTGTTTGATGTGACATAAAGCCCTGCACGCTGGGCTGTGATTCCTCTTTTTGCCGTTTCTAGTCCCATGAATGTAGAACCCATTGGTATCCTCCTTGTTTACGCCTTTGAATCAAACAAAGCCCTTTGCTGTTTAGGCTTTGAACTCTCAAGACCATTTTGTCCGTAATTCATATTTTCTTTATTAGGGTTAACGAGATCGAATGTCAGTGAAATAAATTGAAGTGACTGCTGAATAAGCTGCTTGTTCAGTTCATTTACATCTTTTAGTTCCACCATGATGTCATTTAGTTTCTCATATAATGAAATGAGCTCTTCTTGATCTGTACCTTCAGCCTTTTCGATACATGCAGTGATGGTTGGTGATTGATCACTTTGTAAAAATTGAACGGTCGCTTCAATTCGTTTTTCTTCTAATTGAGAAATGGCCTGAATATACTTTTGCTCTAAATTCAGGACCTCTGAAAGAGCATCAATCTCATTGCTTTTCAGCATTTCTGTTTTATCCTTAGACAACTTTAAAAGCTGTTCATGCAATCCATAGAGACGATGCAGTTCTTCAATAATTATTTTAACTGACATTCACGCTGCTCCCTTTTGTTATTGTTGTTTATAAAAATTCAGCATTTTATCTGCAATACCTTTTGTATCTACTTGATATGTTCCGGCTTCAATGCTTTTTTTAATTTGGTCAATTTTATCTTGGCGTTCTCTCATAATATTCGGCACCTTTTGCATTTCGATTGCCTTTTTAGAAATTTCGACTTTATCAGTTGATTTAGCTTGATTCGATTGCAACGTTTGTTTCTCATATGTTTTCTTGTAAGGATTTACTGGTTGTGTTCCATATCGATTAATTTTCACGGGATTCCTCTCGCTTTCCGTTACAGTCTGTCTTGATTCTATCCATTTTATCGACCAAACTGCAACTTAGTTTAGGGAATCAGTCGTTTTTAGGATTAATGGCATAATAGGTGTCTTTTTTCCTAGATTCAATCTCCCTTTTACGCTCCTCTTCTTGGTTCATTTGGCTGATTTGCGAATGAATATCCTGTTCACATTGGCTGCATAGCTTGTTTTTCCTGATCGCTTTGCCACATCTTTCACAAGGATAATTAATATTTGGAAATTGACTAATTTGCAGTCTTTTCAAACGAATAAATTTCAAGATTAATTCTTCATCAACTTCTGTTGCTTCTACTATTTCAGCGATGGTTGATTGTCTATTGCTTTGTTTTCTCAAGAATTTATATACGATATCAAAAGAACGTTCTTCTTCTTCAAAGCATTTGTTACAAACCGTTTGGATGGTGGTTTTTAAAAATAGCTGATTACATTGTGGACAGTTTGCCAATTGATTCATAACCAAAACCCCTTACGTTATTTTCTTTTCTTATTATCGGTTAATTATCATGATTTTTAACTACGTATCAACGTAAAAGAAGAAACACTTTTAGCACCTGCGTCTTTCAAAATTCTTGCCGCATCATAGATGGTTGCTCCCGTTGTATAGATATCATCAACTAATATAATATCCCTTTGAACAATCGCATCTGTTTGCTTTATTTGAAACAATCCTTTTTGATCTAGGCGTTCATTTTTCTTTTTTTTAGACTGCTTACTTTGATGTATTTTCACGAGTGGCTGCAATATTGGCTTATCTAGCAAAGAAGCGATTATCACGGACTGATTAAATCCTCTTTCTTTTAGTCTTTCATGACTTAAAGGAATCGGTATCAGCAATGGGTCTTTTATGCAGAAGGAATGTTTAAATGCTGCTTGTACATCTTTTTTAAACAGCTCAGCTAAAGCCGTATCACCCCGAAATTTAAAGCGGGCAAGGACATCTTTCATCAACTCGTTGTAAGTATAAACTGACCTATTTTTTACAAGGATTTTAATAGAATCAGAGCGTTCATTCCATCTGTTACAGTCCTGGCACAATTGGCCATTTGACTGCGCCCTTCCGCATGTTGGACAAATAGGACGCTCAATCTTTACTAAGTGATTCTTACATGCTACACAAAGGCGATCATCATTTAATAGTAGGAATGATTTCCATGTAAAAGCAGGCACAAAATGTCCCTCGCAAATTTGGCAAATCAATAGGATTCCTTATTCAGCAACAGACGATTTTCGCACCTTGGAAATGCAGAGACCTTGGAAGTTGCTTCTGTCAGAATGACCAGCATCGCAGTATTCTTCTGTTTATCCACCATCTCAGATTTACTGTAGGATATTTTATCGATATCTGTTATATATTGTGGTTTCACTTGATTCAGTGAAATCGCTAATACATCTTCCATACACTTTTCACAATGACAAATCATGTTTAATTGGTTGAGATATTGATTGAGAATTTCCTTGAGTAGTATTTCTTTTGCATTGAGTAGCATATTTGTCTCTCCTGCCATTTGTGTATTGTGAATATAATGTACCATGATTTAGTTGAACCCACACCGTTTTTCAGAAAACTCTTTTGCAGCCGTATCATTCATTTTTGCGATATGCTTCTTTGCTTGTTTCATACTTCTCGTTAAACCAAAATGAAAAAGGAAAACATCTCCTGTACAATAATCCGGGTGTCTGCCTACCCGTCCAGATATCTGGACAAGTGCACTCTCTGTAAAAATAGTAGATTCCGAACCTAGTACCCCCACTTGAACATTTGGAATTGTTACGCCTCTTTCTAGAATAGTGGTTGTAACTAGTACATCGTATACGTAATCTCTAAAGTGCTGAACCTTTTGTTTCCTATCCGGATCATCGGCAGATACCCCCTCCACGTTTAAGGATTGTTCTCGAAGAATCTTCGTTACCTTCTTCATGGTAGCAATTGAAGGAACAAAAAGTAATATTCTTCTCTTATTTGCAATATGTCTCTGCATCCAATTCATCACTTTAGGGGGCAGCTGGTTCTTTTTTAATTTCTTTTTCCAATGACCGATCCAATGAAAGGTCGGTACGGGTAATGGTTGCTCGTGAAAACGCAAAGGAATTTTTATCGCTTCCAGTTTTCCACGAGCAACCTCTCTCGTCATTTTTTTAGAGGGTGTCGCACTTAAATAAATCCTAACCCCTCTGTTCTTTCTCATCGCCTTTAGAACAGCAAATTGGAGACGCTCATCCATTGAATAAGGGAAGGCATCGACTTCATCTACAATGAGCACATCAAAAGCATTTTTGTATCTCATCAGCTGGTGGGTTGTGGTGATCACAAGCGGTGTTATTTGAAACCTTTGAGAACTGCCTCCGTAAAGTACGGTAATTGTCACCCCTTGAAATGCTTTTGTAAGCCGTGGTTCGAGTTCAAGCACTACATCTGTTCTAGGTGTCGCAATACAGACACTCATTCCTTGATTTAACGCATATTCGATTCCGTGAAAAAGCACTTCCGTTTTCCCTGCTCCGCAAACCGCCCAAACAAGTAGATCAAATTTGTTTTTAATAGCTTCAATCATTCTTTCTGACGCTCTTTTTTGTCCTTTAGACAGCTCTCCCTGCCATGTTAATTCGGCTCGACATGTTTCTACCATTTGTGGACCTGTCCATTCATAAAGAAACCCACATTCCGTTGCTTTTCCCATCATGATGCATGATCTACAGTACACACAATCCTTTTGACACACTTCACATGGAGAATGAGCGAAATACCGCTTGTGTGATACACCGCACCGGCAGCATGTAAAACCATTTGCTTTCCTCTCAATGGCTGGAGACCGATTGACTAAGCCCTTCTCCTCCAGCCAATCTAAATTGGACTGTGGGCACTTTGTTTCAACGGTGAGCAGATGACGTGAATGCAGCTGCCGCATTAGTTCCATTGCTTTGTCCATATTCAACATTACCAAACACCTTTCAATTGATGTTCGGCTATTATGCACAAAGACATGACATTTCGTCCAACAGGTAAAATAGAAAAACAAAACCCCTTTTCCATAAGAAAAGAGGTTTTTTAGGAATTATCTAATCACCCAGCCAAGGGCTAAAGAACCTTCACCTAGATGGGTGCCGATTACGGCACCAAAGTAGCTTTTATAAAATTCAACATGAGGGTATTTTTCTGATAAGTGCGCAATTAATTCTTCTGCTTCTTCTTCTCTATTACCATGTATCAGTGTTGCTCTCATCGGAACACCACGTGATGCATCTTCATCAAATAATTCAAAAATACGTGAAATGGCTTTTTTACGTGTGCGAATCTTCTCAAAAGGAACAATTAGCTTGTTGTCAAAATGCAAAATAGGCTTTACCTTTAAGAGGCTTCCAATAAAAGCCTGAGCACCATTTAATCTGCCGCCTCTTTGCAAATGAGTTAAATCGTCTACCATAAAATACGCCCGCTGACTTTCTTTCAGGTAATTTAGATGTGCTAACACTTCTTCTAAAGAAGCACCTTCTTGGATTTTTTCAGCAGCTTCTAACACATAAAAACCTTGTGCCATACAGCTTGTTTCTGTATCAAACGGGTAAATATCAATCCCGTCAACTAGATCATTCGCTGAGACCGCACTATTATACGTTCCGCTAATTCCACTTGAAAGGTGGATACTAATCACGGCGTCGTATGTTTCACTTAGTTTTTCATATAAGGCTATTAATTCACCGAAAGCAGGCTGAGAGGTTGTTGGAAGATCTTTGTGTTTTTTGATTTCTTCATAATATGTCTTCCAGTCCATTTCTATTTCTTCACGGTATGATTCACTGCCAAAGATGACGTTAAGGGGGATCATATGAATATTATGTTTATCACGCAGCTCTTGTGGTAGATAAGCAGTACTGTCTGTTACAACGGCTATTTTCATTCTTAAATACCTTCCTTATTCGTTAAGTTACTCTTTTTTATTTTAAAAGAATGATCATTTTTTCATTAGATTTATAATAGTAATCAAAAAAGCCTGCCTAATCAATAGGCAAGCCTGCTATATCCGAAAAAGACTCCTTACCCTGTCTATCATTTCTCTCCACCTAAAATGTGAGAGAATAAAAACAGGCGAAAAAGGAGTACTTGTCCGGAACATTATCTCATTTCTACCCAGCCGTTTTTAATAGCTACAACAACAGCTTGTGTACGGTCGTTTACATTCATTTTTTGCAAAATGTTACTCACGTGGTTTTTAACTGTTTTCTCACTAATAAAGAGCGATTCACCGATTCCTCTGTTGCTCTTTCCGTCAGCTAACATTTGAAGAACTTCACATTCACGTCTAGTTAAGATATGAAGTGGTCTACGAATTTCAGGATATACCTCATGCTGTGGATGTGCTGAAACGCCGCTGGTTGCCAAGCGTCGGAATTCATTTACTAAATTATGAGTGACTTTCGGATGTAAATAAGAGCCTCCGTCAGCTACAACTTTCACTGCTTCGATAAGTGTGTCTGCATCCATTTCTTTTAGCAGGTAGCCTCTCGCCCCTGTTTTCAATGCATGTGTTACATAGTTTTCATCGTCATGAATAGATAGAATAATGACTTTTGATTCGGGATAAAGCTCAACAAGCTGCTTTGTAGCCTCAACACCATTTACATTCGGCATATTAATGTCCATAATGACAACATCCGGATGATAGTGTTCTACGATACGTGCAGCTTCGTCACCGTCGTCTCCTTCTGCAACTACTTCAAAAGTAGGTTCAAAATCTAAAATCCGTTTGACACCTTCACGGAATAATTGGTGGTCATCAATAATTACAATATTTACTTTAGTCACAAGCTACGCCTCCCCATGTTTATTGTTCTACACCTGAACTTTATGGTCAATATGTCTTTTGACTCTATTTTACAATTTTATTTTGCAATGTTAGTGGCACGCGAATCATGATGAATGTCCCTAGACCTATTTTTGAGTCTATGGTCATTTTACCTTCCAGTAAGTCTACGCGTTCTTTCATGCCAAGTAAACCGAAGGATTTGTTTTTGTTTGTTTTCACATCTTTCATATCAAAGCCTTTTCCATCGTCTTTAATAATTAAGGTCACAAAGTCTTTCGTTACTTCTACTTTGACAGAGATTTCTTCAGCTTCAGAATGTTTTAATGAATTTGTGACAGCTTCTTGGGCTAGTCTAAACAGTGCTACTTCAAATTGAGAAGCAATTCTTTCGCTTTCTGTATCACCTAGGCATTGAAACGTAATTTTGGTTTTCCCATCATATTCTTCAATTGTGTTTAAGTATTTTCTCAGTGTCGGAATCAGACCCAAATCATCTAAAGCCATCGGTCTTAAATCATAAATGATTCTTCTCACTTCGTACAGTGCATTTCGCACATTCTGTCTGAGACTTCTAATTTCTTTAAAACCTTCTTCTGTACCGCGGTCTCTAAAAATCCGTTCAATTAATTCGGAACGCATCATCACGTTTGCCAGCATTTGAGCAGGGCCGTCATGAATTTCCCGAGACACTCTTTTGCGTTCTTCTTCTTGGGCTTCAATAATTCTCAGCCCAAAATCTTGTTTTGCCTGAGCATCTTCAAGTAAAACGCCAACCTGGCGTAAATCCTGGTTGAGATAGTTGAGAACAACTGTAATCTGACTCACAAGCGTTTCAGAGCGTTCAATGACGTCTTGTAAGCTTAACAATCGTCTTTCCAGATCGTCTCTTCTTTCTCTCAGCTGCTTCTCGCGCTGCTGAATCATGGTGAGTTCCACTTGCAAGTTATGTGCTTTTTCGTAGGCCTCACGTATTTCTTCTTCGCTGAATTTGTTGAAGTTTCTGCTGACCTCAGATAAGCGGTTTCTAGCATGTCTTGTATGGACTTCCAGCTTATCCCCAAAATCAATTACTTCGTTTACTTGCTGTTTGATTTGCTTCAGCTCTTCTACTAGGCTTTCATATTGTTGACGGGACTGTTCGCCTATTCTAAATACTTCGTCCTTGCTGCCATCAACTGTACTTAGCATTTTCATGATGATTGAATCCAATAATTTCGGATCCATTTTGGGTGTTGTCATGGCTTTTCCCTCCCGTAACAGTGATGTCATCTTTTTTTATTATAAATGTCATTGATCTGCATTTTATGTCGAATTATAATGAAAGAATGCGTATAATCATGAAGTTTTTATGACGACCCTTTTTCCGCTCCTATCATCATAACAAAATACGCTGTAAAATTCTAAAACCAATGCAAATTTTCACTAGTCTTACAATTTGCTTGTCAGGAGGGTATGTCTTTTGCTGAATCGCTATCTTACAGTAAAAAGTCGTGGCGAGCATGAGATCGTCATTGAAAAATCACGTTTTATTTGTCATATACAGCGTGCTGTCTCAGAAGAAGAAGCACAAGCATTTATACAATCCATTAAAAAACAACATTGGAATGCCACACATAATTGTTCAGCCTATCTCATTGGTGAACATGACCTGATTCAAAAAGCGAATGATGATGGTGAACCAAGCGGTACAGCAGGTGTGCCAATGCTTGAAGTGCTAAAAAAACGGAAGCTGAAAGATACAGTCGTTGTGGTCACTCGTTATTTCGGCGGTATCAAGCTAGGTGCCGGTGGATTGATTCGTGCCTACGGAAAATCTGTATCAGAAGCTATCAACCATGTTGGAATGGTAGAGCGCTGTTTAATGCGTACAATGCACACAACAATAGATTATACATGGCTTGGAAAGGTAGAGAATGAGCTTAGAGCCTCATCTTTTCAGCTAAAAGAAATCCATTATGCAGAAGATGTTATTTTTGAGACATATGTCGAAGAAACACAAACAGAGCAGTTCATTGAGTGGATGACTGAGCTGACAAATGGAAAGAGTGTTACAAAAGAAGGCGAACTGATTTATTTAGAAAAGGACATTGGTCCGATAAAGGAGACAGATGAATGGCACAACGAGTAAAAGTGCGTGTACGAAAGAAAAAAAGTAAAAAGAAGAGAATTATCAAACGTATTCTGGTCTTATTTTTGCTTCTTATCATCTGCATGGGCGGATTTGCAGTATATAAAATCGTCAATACTCTTCAAGCTGCTGACAAAACATATGATGAACTAAACCGTGGAGAGAAATCGAATCTTCGTGATGCTGTCATTGATATTAAGAAAAAACCTTTCTCTGTATTATTTGTCGGAATTGAGGATTATGCCACAAAGGGTGATCATGGCCGTTCAGATTCACTCATTGTCGCAACGATTAACCCTCAAGACAAAACGATGAAAATGGTTAGTATTCCTCGTGACACACGCGTACAGCTTGCAAGTGATACAACAGGAAGTAAAGAAAAGATCAATGCAGCATTTGCTAAAGGTGGTAAAGATGAAACGATTGAAACTGTCGAACAATTCTTGCATATTCCGATTGATAAGTATGCAACCGTTGATTTTGACGGATTCAAGGATGTCATTGATGAAGTCGGCGGAATTGATATCGATGTTCCATTTGACTTCAATGAAAAAAGTGATGTTAAAAAATCGAAAAAGATTTACTTCAAAAAAGGCAATATGCATTTAAACGGGGAAGAAGCACTTGCTTACGCACGGATGAGAAAACAAGATCCACGCGGTGATTTCGGACGTAACGATCGTCAGAAACAAATTTTACGTGCAATGATTGATCAAATGGCAAAGCCAAATAACATTGCGAACGTCGATAACATTGCTAAAGAAGTCAGTGATCACATTACGACCAATTTCCGTATCACAGAAGGTCTTGCGCTTCAGCAAATCTACAGCGGATTTAAAGGAGACGACACAGAAACTCTTTCTATTAAGGGATCAGACCTTTATTTAGGGCCAAATCGCACGTATTACTTTGAGCCAGATCCGACCAATTTAGCTAACGTACAAAATGAATTACGGACGCATTTAAAGCTTCCTACTGAATCTTCAACTGAAACAGATTCACAAACCAATCCGTCCTCTGGTGAAACAGGGTCAACTGATACAACTAACTCATCGACCAGCACACCTGGACAATAATAAAAACAGCCCAGTTCCTAGGAACGGGCTGTTTTTTACTGTCTTTTGACCATTCGTTTATAAAATTTCGTAAATGGTTTAAACTCTTCATTCACCAAGCCTGTGACTTCTGCAATCACCTGCATGAACATGACCAGTAAAAAGATAATAATCAGTGATAACCAAATGGTGGCGCTTGTCAGCAAAATCGCACTTAAGCTAAAGACTAAACCAATCATATAAATCACGATAACAGCCATGCGATGTGACAAGCCAAAGGCCATCAGTCTATGATGAATATGAGACTTGTCAGGTGCTGAAATCGGCTGTTTGTTTAATATTCGTCTAATGATGGCAAAGGTGGTATCGAAAATTGGGACACCTAAGATGATCACTGGGACAACAACACTAAACAAAGTGACACTTTTGTACAGCCCTAATAGTGACAACACCGAAATCATATAGCCTAAAAAAAGCGAGCCGGTGTCACCCATAAAAATCTTCGCCGGATGAAAGTTGTAAAAGAGAAAGCCGATGGTACTGCCAATGACAACAAGTGATAAAGAAAGAATCAAAATTTTATCAGCTGAAAATGCCATCACGGCAATAGTTGATAAACCGATGACAGAAATACCGGCAGCCAGTCCATCAAGGCCGTCAATTAAATTAATGGCATTTGTGATTCCGACAATCCATAACACGGTTAGGGGATATGCCATCCAGCCTAACTCAATTCGATCTGTTAAGAAAGGAACAGAGAAAAAGTCCATTTTTAAGCCTGTGCTTACAATCAGACAAGCAACAAGAACTTGTACGAGAAATTTAAATCTTGCACTTAAATTATATTTATCATCAAATATACCTAGAATGACGATAAGTACGGCACCAACTGAAATTGCTGTAATTTTATTATGTAGAAACAGCCCGCCTGCTAATGCTCCAGCCGCTACCCCAATAAAAATTGCCAAACCGCCCATTCGAGGCATTACTTTATCATGAACTTTTCGTTTATTCGGCTGGTCCACTGCACCAATCTTAATTGCAAACTTTTTGACGATTGGTGTCACAATTAAAACTGTAGCCAGAGAGACAAAAAACGCTAATAAGGCGCGTTCGTAATCCATAGGTCAGTCTCCTTCTAAATTGAAATCTGTATTTTGTATATTGGCCGCTCTTTCCATTATACAATTGAATAGAGGATGATCACAAGCTCCCCCTGTGAAGAAGAAACAAATAAAAACGCACAATCCCTGATGAATTATGCGTTTTCTTTAATATTCGTTAGTTCCACCATATTTGTGAACAGCGCGTGCCAATCTTTTTTCTTCGCACGGCTTTGTCTTAGATGTCTATAGGTCATGTCGTCTTTTTTGCTGATCACTTTTTGGCAGGCTTCTACGAAGAGCGCAGGATCCTCGCCTTCTAAATATTCATACACATCATTCTCTTTTAGCCTTTCCGTTGACGGAAGATTTAAACCAACAACCGGTATTCCTGCGGCTAAAAATTCATATAGCTTGAGCGGAAACACGGCTTGATTGTAAGGAGATTGTTTGTATGGCATCATGCCTACATCAATCAGCTTCATATACGCAGGCACTTCTTCTGGTGCAACAGCACCTGTCCAAATCACATTCGGCAGTTTAAGTGCATGCTGAAAAGATGGATCACCATTTGTTCCATCCGGACCGACAAATAAAAATGTCCAATCAGGCTTCACGCGGGCAGCTTCTGCTATCATGTCAAAATCCAGCTTCGGCTTGATGCCTCCAATAAAACCAAGAACAGTTCCTTCTCTTCCTTGCAGCACATCCTCCTTACATGGAAGATTGCTTTTTGCAAACACATCGTACTCGACGCCATTTTCAACTGTAAACACATCTTTTGGTTCGCCCATCAGACGCTTTTTGATTTGATCGTGTAAGTATTGAGAAGAGCATGTAATGCTGTGTGCGTATTTGATGATTCGATTTTCTGCTTTCACAATGACACGCTGTCTCATATAAGAAAGCAAATTATTTTTGCCGCTTATCGGCTCTCCCCACAGGTCACTGCAGTCATAGACAATATGTTTCCATTCAAATAAAGAAGATAAGAGCGGAAAACCCGGAAACGTATACCATAAGCAAACAGCGATTCCCTTTTTTTCTTCCTGCCGCAAATGCTCAAGAAGAGGGGACAATTTATGAATATAGAACATGTCTTGATATCGGCCAAAGCGAAAAAATTTGCTCTTGAGCACATCAGGAATGGTCAATTGCTTCATTCGATCGGTTATGGGTTGAAAGGGAGCTGTATGACGGGATGCAGATGGGCATACCCAGATGACCTCTTTCGTTTCTGGATCAGATGCTAGAAATTCCGCCAGTCGATGCCGTCTGTACCTCAAGCCGTCCTGTCCCCATTCTCCCGTCGCTACGATAACATGTATGATCGAGTCTGCTTTCACCTTTATCACCTTTTTTCCCTTCTGTTTATAAGCGCTTCTTCACAGCATTTGTCGCATAGTGCATAAAACACCAAGATGCTTTGACAAAATGAAGCTGCTCAATTTCTCTGTAGACGAACCACGTTTTTTTCGCTGCTTTCCACTTGTTACTAGAGATCGAGTTTCCAACGATGCGGTATTCACTGAGCGGTTTACTCATTCCATAGGCTGTAAATCCTCTTTTTAATATGGACAGCCATGTAGCTAAATCCTGTCTTGTGCGGATGTTCGGCATTTCTATATGTCCTATCTTCTGTACATCAAGCATCACCGTTAAACAGCCGATAATGGTATTTTTCAAAGCTTCATCATAAGTTAATCTTGCTGGTGCAGTGACGGTTTTTTCTAACGGTTCTCCATTTTCTGCAATGATGTCATATGCCGTGAATGTAAAGGCATAATCGTTTGTCAGCATGAAGTCTACCTGCTGTTCAAGCTTCGTCTCTTTCCACTTATCATCGCTGTCTAAAAAAGCAATAAAGCGGCCTTTTGCCTGTTTGATGGCTGCGTTTCTAGCGATGGCGGCTCCCCCATTTTGCTCTAAATAAATGACGTTGATTCTGTCGTCTGCTTCACTTAAGTCCCCAAGCAGCTTCCTTGTTCCATCTGTTGAACAATCATCTGCGATGATCAGTTCCCAATTAGAATAGGTTTGGGCAAGGACGGAATGAACTGTATCCGTTAAATAACGTTCCGCATTATAGGCCGGTGTAATGATTGATACTAACGGTTGATTGTTCACCTAAGACTCATCTCCAGTTCATCATTAAGATTCTTTGAACACTTCGGGTAAGACCACAAACATGAGCGAGATACTAAAGCCAATGACAAGTCCAAGCAGTGCCCGCTTTTTCGCTGACATGCCTTTATTGCCTTCATCAAGAACTTGAGCAGGATCAACAATCTTCGCCTGCTTCATTCCAAGCTTTGTAGACTCCAATTCATATAAAAATCGCTCTTTATCTACTTTGGAATCGTTGCTGACAGATTCGTCTTCTAGAGCAGATAATCTACTTTCAATCACCTGCTGCCTTTTTGTAAATAATGCTTTGTCTTGCTTCAGAAATGTATCCGACACCTGCTTCACGACAGCTAAAGCATGATCCTTATCAGCATCTGTGAAGGACAGCTGTAATTGTGTATCTGATTGATTGGTGAGGATGAGGCGGCTTTTCACATCCTGCCTTTCTTCTTTCACATCACTGAGCGCTTCGTTCAAAAATGCATCGCTTTTTAATAGAGATGTCACTTCTGCGATATTGTTATACACTCCGTCATCATATTTACCAAGTGTAAGCGTAACGGCAGCTGTGTAACTAGACTGCTGCACTGTTCCTTTGGCAAAAAAGAATCCAAAAGCGCCTAATACGACAGGCAGCAGCACAAGCCATACAATATACTTTTTGATTCGCTTCCCTATTCTAGATATGAAACTAGACATGTTCATTCTCCCAACATTGACGTATTTGCTTTTTCATTAGTGTAGCCATACCAGCGCAGCATCACACATGGTTTACCAAGCGCTGTTTGTTTTTCAACATATTCACCGCTGCGATCACGAGTCCTAAAAAGACCCAGTGGAAATATAAATTCGAGACAGAACTAGGACTGATACTTGAAACGAGAAAGCTCAGCATGGCAGCAAACAAACCTTCAATGATCATTTTTGCTGTTCTTGTGTCAGCCCATTGGTATTGTTTATACAGCGTGAACATGAGATAAGCGTAGACGGAGATATAGCCCAGCATGACCGCAAATCCAAAGTTCGTCATCACTTCCAGCAGCCAATTGTGCACTTCAACGACTTGATCTGTATCAAAGATCGAAAAGTGGGCTAAGTAGTAAGACACATTCCCCGCTCCGACACCAAACCCGTATGAATCCGTAAAGAAATGCCATGCATTTTTGATCAAATTCGCTCTCGCAATGTTGGATGGGAGTGGTTCACTAAAAGAATGCGCCACCTGAGAAGCGAGAAACAAGTCATAAAAGACTGAATAAATCTTGGCTGAAAAAACAGCGATACAGATGACACCAAGTCCACCTGCTGTGATGAGTGACCACTTTTTGAGAAAGCGCGGCATGAGAAGCCACACATAGATGGACGCTCCTGCAAATATGCCAAGCAGGCTGGCGCGGGATTCTGTTAACAAAATGAGATACAGTGCTGCGATGGCGCCAAATAATCCAAATGCTTTGATATAACCATTTTTCATTTGCCGCATACACGCTAAATACAAGAAAAAGCTAATCGATAAAAACGTCGCAAAGTCATTTTGGTTAAAAAAGACAGCTGTAGGATAGTGCTGTTTATACGCCGGCCCAAGATACAATGAAGTATTCGGTAAATGGTTCAAAGTAAAGTGATTATAAAACCCTATCCCCATGACAAATACAGTCATGACGAGCCAAATGCTATAAAAGGTGACCACTTGATCGATTCGCTGAATGTACATAACCACAAGAAAGACAAATCCCATCCCCATAGCAAGCAGGGACATATATTTGAGACCGTCTGTGACCGAATGAGCCCACAGCAGTGAGATGAGCCCGTAAAGAAACCATGCAGCGAAAAAACCAAGAATCCCTTTGACACGAATCTGCTGCCACTGCGATATGTACGTCCCCTTATCTCTCATCCGCCATATGAATAAAGCAAAGGCGGCAATGAGCATGATACGGTAGAGAAAAAGACTAAAGAACCCGGCACTAATTGAAAAGAAAGCGTTATTGAGAAAGGTCAATGCAATTAAAAGATATATGGCTGACATGAACACTTGCTCACCGTTCATGTATAGCTTCATTAACACGAGAAAAGCCGTCAGGACTAAAAGCAGGACCGGAATGGCGACAATCTTTTTTAACCCGGCGGGCTGCGCAGACGCCAATTGTACAAGTCCTAGCCCTGCTGCAAATAATATACAACCAATCATGATTTGCCATGCTGTTTGTTTCACACTCATACCCATTTTCCTCCTAAGCAACCCATCCGATTTGAGGGATTAAGCCTTGACTTCCTGTTTATAGTAGGAAATGGTACGAGCCAAACCTTCCTGTAAACTCACAACAGGCTCCCATGCTAAGACTTTTTTCGTTTCCTCATTTGCCAATGTACTATGCACGATATCTCCTGCACGCTGCGGCTTGTAAATCGGTTCAAGCTGTGATCTCGTTACCCGTTTCATCGTTTGAAACAGTTCATTCACAGTGATGGAATCACCACACGAAATATTTAAACAAACGTTTGATTGGGCTGTTAAAGCCGCAACATTCGCTGCTGCTAGATCACCCACATAGATAAAGTCTCTTGTTTGTTCTCCATCTCCAAAGATAAAAGGAGCCTCATCCTTTGCAAACTTATCAGAGAAAATAGAGACAACACCGCCTTCGCCAAGTGCATCTTGGCGCGGACCATATACATTGCTGTACCTGAGAATACAATAGTCCACATCATAGAGTGATTTTGCCATTTCTAAATACCGCTCTACTGTCAGTTTTGCTAAGCCATAAGGTGAACCAGGCTTTAGCCGGTGAGCGGTGTCTACTGGCAAATACACCGGGTCTCCATAGACAGCTGCTGATGAGGCAAAGATGACTTTTTCCACTCCTGCTTCAGCCGCAGCTTTCATGACGTGCAGAGATCCTTTTATATTGACCTCTTCGTCATATACGAAATCCTGAACGGAAACGGCTACACTTACTTGTGCTGCAAGATGAATGATATAATCCGGTGCGATTTGTTTGATCAAATCAATCGTCGCTGGCTTTGTGACATCTGCCTCCATGCATTGCACGGAAAGATGAGCAATATTTTCTCGAGATCCAGTTGAAAAGTTATCAAGAACGATGGGCTCATAGCCTTTTTCTAGTAAAGCCTCTACCGTATGTGATCCAATAAATCCGCTTCCCCCAGTAACCAATACTTTCTTCATCCAAGCTCCCCCTGTTATTGTGCCTTCGATACCAATTCTGCTTCCCATACACTTGGGCGGCCGATCGACTGGTAAATAAATCCTCTCTCTTTCATTTCTGCTGGATCAAACAAATTCCTTCCATCAATTACAATCGGCGAACGAAGCAGCTGCTTGATTTGGTCTTTATCCATCTTCTGTACGTCATCCCATTCTGTTAGGATGAGACAGGCATCCGTATCTTTTACTGTTTCATACAGGTCGTTGCTGAAAACCGCCTGTGGGCCAAGCTCACGTTCAGCTTCTACATAAGCAATCGGATCATAGGCTTTCACAAAAGCCCCCAGCTCTCTCAGCATTGGGATAATATCTAATGCAGGCGCTGAACGCATATCATTTGTATTCGGTTTAAAGGCGAGCCCTAAGACAGAAATGGTTTTTCCTTTAATATCACCGAACACACTCATCAATTTGCTGACCAGGTGGGCTCTTTGGTTGTTGTTCGTTTCAATGACAGATTCGATCAGCTTGAACCGGTACCCGGATGTTTCGGCAATTTTGAGAAGAGCCATCGTGTCTTTCGGGAAACAAGAACCTCCAAATCCAATGCCTGCTTTTAAAAATTTATGCCCGATGCGGCTGTCTAATCCAACTCCTTCACTGACTTTTTCAACGTCAGCGCCTACACGCTCGCAAATATTTGCAATGTCATTAATAAATGAGATTTTTGTGGCAAGCATGGCATTTGCAGCATACTTAATCATTTCAGCACTTTCTAAGTTGGTCTCTACAACCTCTGTTTGAAACGGATCATGCAGCCTTTTGATGATGCTAGAGGCATGAGTGCTAGTCGCCCCAATGACCGCCCGCTCCATATTCATCGTATCTTGAATCGCTGAGCCTTCTCGGAGAAACTCTGGATTGGATACGACATCAAAAGGATATTTGCTGCGCGATGCCTTTTCCACAATGGCTTGAACGAGACGGCCTGTTCCAACGGGCACTGTGCTTTTATTGACGATGATTTTATAGCCATTCATGTGTTCACCGATCGTTTGAGCGACAGCCTTCACATACGTTAAATCTGCTTCCCCCTGTGGTGTCATCGGTGTCCCTACGGCAATATAGATAATCTCTGATTCCCTAATAGCGGCAGGAATATTCGTTGTAAAAAACAGTCTTCCTTCTTCTGTATTCTTTTCAATCAATTCCTTTAAACCTGGTTCATAAATGGGAACGACACCACTTTTTAAGCTGTTGATTTTTGATTCATCGATGTCACAGCAGATGACACGATTTCCGATATCAGCAAAACAAGTACCCGATACTAACCCGACATAACCTGTTCCAATCACAGCAATTTTCTTCAACATTTTTCATCCTCTCAATAAAAGCATATTGTCCGTTCCAAGCCGTTTATCTATCTATCATTCTTTGCACATTTCATCTTGTTTAAACGATGGGTGTTGATTGATTGAGCACCTTCTCATATTGCTGAATGAGATGCTTCGCATTATGTTCTGATGAATATTCTGTATGAACCATTTCATGAAGATCGTTCTTCACTGCTTCATTCCATCTGTTTTCATAAAGGCAGGCGTGAATTGCCTCTTTCAGCTGACGCGTCGAACGTGGTTCAACGAGCAGGTGTTGATAGGTTGAAAATAAGGATGGGAGACCACCAACCCGTGTTGCAATGACAGGTACTTTTAAAGCGAGCGCTTCTAGAACGACGGTTGGCATTCCTTCACTGTAGGAAGGAAGTGCAAACAGATCAGCTGCCATTAAGTAATCTCTCACCTGCTCATTCGGTACCTGCCCTGGGAGTATAATAGATGCTCCCGCCCGTTCCGTGAGCTCCTTTGCAAGGGGACCTTTTCCAACAAAGACTGCTTTCACTCCATCCATGCTGCTGACAGCATCAGCTAATTCAAGCAAGCCCTTCTCTTTCACTAAACGCCCGACGAAAACAACGAGCTTATCTTGAAGCGGTAAACTTAAGTGCTTTCTGATGCTTTTTTGATCTTCTTCCGTTCTGGAAAATGATTCGAGCGGAATACCAAGCGGAAGACATTTTGCTTCTACCTTCGTCATCTCATTTGTCTTTTTAGCCAGCTCCTCACTCACTGTCAGAACAGCAGATGCCTGCTTCACCGCCGTTTCAAAGGCTGCCTTCGCCCCTTTGCTATAGTTCGGATATACGTTCACATCACTGCCGTGCAAGGTCAGAAGATAAGGGATTTGCGTTTCATTCTGAATGACAGCCGCCGCTCCGCCAGACGGCATGGCAAAGTGCGCATGGATAAAATCTGGTGACAGCTGATAATGCTGCATTGCTCTGAGAACGGAAGCCGCTATTCGTTTACTCGGCTGCGCCCATTTCAGCTGTCCAGGGAGCGCTGGATAAGGCGGTCTGTAAACCGTCACTCCGCTTCTCACTTCCTGTTCAGGCAGATCCCTTTTCTGCCGATAGGATGCCTTGAGCATCCGTAAAACCGGCGGATTCACTGGATTAGGACAAATGACAGTCACTTCTATTCCTTGTTTGAGCAGCTCCTGTACTTGCGTTTCATGAAATACGCCCTCACTCGGATGTTTTTCACTAGGATATACACTTGTCAGCCATAGTACCTTCATGACGAACGACCTCTTCTCAATAATTTGCCTGCAGCCTGCGGATACATTTTGATGAGCAGCAAGCTATACAATGCAGCACTGACACAAACAGTTAGTAGTAATTGAAGTGAAATATCTGCTGACGTCAGCTTCATCCCTTGATGTAAAGCTACCGCACAGACCGCCATGAGCAGCGTCATGACAGCAGGCT
This sequence comes from Bacillus sp. Root920, assembly GCF_001429445.1. Lineage (NCBI taxonomy): Bacteria > Bacillati > Bacillota > Bacilli > Caryophanales > Bacillaceae > Bacillus > Bacillus sp. Root920. The sequence continues at coordinate 694,364 of NZ_LMJV01000001.1, read as the reverse complement.
TTCCAAGTGATTTTAAATACACCTTCATATCAAGCTGAATAACATATGCCATAAGCCATCTGCCGACAATAAAGTTGAGCAGGCTGACACCTGAGTAGATCCAAGCTACTGTGAGCAGACTGCCTGTCGTGACACCTGCATATAATGCGCAGCCATACACGATGAGCATCCCCGTATCCCAATAAAAGGCTAAGTCCGCTCTCCCTTTTGCAAGAAGTATTGAACCGTTTGGATTCATCAGCACACGCAGCAGGCCGACAATGCACAATATATTTAGAACCGGAACCGCTACTAGCCATTTCTCTCCAAACACGACTTCTATAAAGCTGTCTGATACGGCAGCAAGGCCGATTAATAATGGAAAACTAACCAATGCGAGCATATTCGTCATACTTAGGAAGCCCTCTCGCAGCATGGAGTGATCCCGCTGACTTTTTGCGAAAACCGGGAAAGCCACTCTCGTCACAATCGGATTTATCTTCAGCACGGGTATAGTCACAATTTGATACGCCAAGCTGTAAATACCTAATGCTTCCGCTCCAAGAAACCGGCCGATTAAAATCATGTCGATGTTCGATCCTGCTCGGTTGACCAGTCTGGATGCGAGCTGGAATGCACCGAATGAGAAAAATTCCTTCACTTCTCCTAATGCAAAAACAGGTGCTGGACGCCACTTCTTCCAATAAGCTGCTGCATACATGAGACCTTTTCCTGATTGCAGCAGCACTTGAGAAATGACATAGGCGACAATCGGATTCATGAAGAAGGCGAAAACGAGTAAAACGAGCAGCGATATGATGGTCGCAATGGCTTCAATGGTGCTTAATGTTTTAAAGGCTAAGTCTTTTTGCATCATATACTGGTACTGCTGGCCAATCGGTGCGATTAGAAACATGATCGATAATAGCTTGAGCAGACCCTCTAGCTCTGGCCGGTTATAAAAAGCGGCTATCATTGGGCTTAGCAGGATGAGCAGACAAAACAAGAGAATCCCTGTAAGCAAGTTGATCCAATATAATGTAGATAATTGACGTTCTGTCGTTTGTTCCTTTTGAATGATCGCTGCCCCAATTCCTAGATCAAGCAAAATCTGCGTAAATATTGTGATAGTTGTTATCATGCCAACGAGTCCAAACTCCTTGAGTGACATCACGTTCCCTAAAAAGGCGAACTGTGCAATTTGGATGATGGTGATGATCAATGCGGACAAGCTTGTCCATTTTGCCCCGCCTAGCATGCGTTTTTTCATACTTGCCATTTCTCTTCCCTACTTTACTTATCTGGCTCCGTCACCAGTCATGATGACTTTTAACGTTTTTACCATAATCTTCGTGTCGAGAGAAAATGTCAAGTTTTGAATATACTGTAAGTCGTGTGTTAATTTTTCACTTGGACTCATGTCATATCCGCCATTTACTTGAGCAAGACCTGTCAGCCCTGGCTTTACCGCCAACCTTTTTGTGAAGCCTGGAATCGTCCGATTAAATTCTGCGGTAAACATCGGTCTTTCTGGACGAGGACCTACGATACTCATTTCTCCTTTTAACACGTTGATAAATTGCGGAAGTTCATCAATTCTTGTTTTACGGATGAATGCCCCCACTTTGGTGATACGCGGGTCATTTTTTTGCGCCCATTTCGCTCCTCCGCTTTCTGCGTCAATTCTCATCGATCTGAGCTTCCATAATTTAAAGTAAACACCGTCTTTCCCGACCCTTTCCTGCATATAAAAGGCCGGCCCTGGTGTTTCCAGCTTAATCAAAAGAGCAAACAGCAAAATGATTGGCGTACTCAACATCAATCCGATGAACGAGAACATTAAATCTATGAAACGTTTTGCAAATAAATAACGAACCATATGTTCTGTTAAGGCAAAAGAGTGATTTCGTCTCACTTCATATTCTCTGTAAAGATTCATCGCTTTCTCTGCACTCACTGACCTGCACCTCACCATTCAAAGTAGTTGTTGTGTAAAGAGATGTTCTATGAAAGTCAGTTTAGCAGAGCAACATTAAGCAAATGTAAATGCGCTGTTAAGTCTTGTAAAACTGTGTTAAGAATGTGCACTTATATCAAGTTATGCCCTTTTGAACGTAAAAAAGACCCGCAATTCTGCGGGTCTCCGGGTCTTTTCTTTATTTTGCTTTTACAGATTCGATCGTTTTTAATCGAAGTGTTCCGTTTGCATCTTTTGTATAGGTTACTTTTACTTTTGATTCTTCTTTTAAGCTGTTCACTTGTTTAGAAAATGTATTTCCGAATTGAATAGCAACTTCTTTTCCATCAATGTTGACAGCAATTGTATGTCCATCAGCCAAACCGACATATGTGCCTTCTTTGGTGACTTCATTTTTCTTATTAGTCGTTGATTCTTTCTTTGTTTTAGAGTCACCTTTAGAGTCAGCTTTTGATTGGTCTTTAACAGGTTCTTCTTTTGTGATTTCTTTGCTTGAGCTGTCTTTTGCCTCTTCATCAGATTGACTTGCTGGCTCTTCTGTTTGAGCAGCTGTTTCTTTGCTTTGATCATCTGATTTTTCATTTTTTGATGATTGATCTTCTGATTTTTCGTCTGCAGCCTTATCTTTGTTTTGATCGGCTGCTTCAGTTGTTTCTTTTTTGCTGTCTTCTTTTTTGTTATCGCTTGATTGATTTGTTGTGCCGCACGCTGTGAGCAATACTCCTAGAAGCAATACTAGAAACGGCATTGTGATTAATTTTTTCAAAATCGTCACCTCTTCATGATTTGTCGGTTTGCTGTCGTTTGAAGATTTATGTGTAAACCATTCACCTTCTATGTTTCAATTATAACAAACATAACCAAAAATGAAATGTATTTTTAACTTGACACCCCACTCATGATTCATTTTGCGTCAAAGTAATTGGACACACCAGTTGTAATTCCAGAAGCCAGCCGATCCTTTGCAGTGGTAGATTTTAAAATACTCGCATCGATTGGACTTGTTACAAAGCCGGTTTCTAGCAAAATACTCGGCATTCTAGAATATTTGATGACGTAGAACCCTGCTGTTTTCACTCCTCGATCCCTCGTTCCAAGGGCACTGACCATCCGGGGCTGAACCTTTTGTGCCAGTTTGATACTATTAGCAGCTGCATATGTCGTATCATAATACGTCTCTGTTCCATTCGCACCGTTGTTATCATTTGCGTTGGCGTGGATACTGATGAATATATCAGCACTTGCCTGGGCTCCTTTACTGACACGTGTCTGCAAGGAGTCAAATGTATCAGAAGTTCTCGACATGACAATAAGGGCACCCGCTTGGTGAAGCCTTGACCGCAGCTTTAATGCTACTTCTAAATTGATGTTCTTTTCAAGCAGCCCATTCCCTACCGCTCCAGCATCCTGCGCACCATGACCTGGATCAATAAAAATCGTTTCACCTAACACCGCATTTTTCAACTGCGTGATGGTATTCGTTTGAACGGTTGATGTTCCGCCTACCACAGAAAAAGCTGACATTTGTTTGGCTCCGATGACTTTTCTGATAGCATCCGGCACCGTTTGAGCGTCTGTGAGAAGAAGGGTTTGGCCCTGTTTCGCTGCTATACTTGCCGCAGCGGCTGCATCTGCATAGGCATACCCATAACTTATAAATGTTTGGCTTGTCTTCATTGGATACGTTTTAGCAATTTGGGCAGCCACCTCATACCGATTGGCTCCGCTTATTCTGACTGGTGATGGAAGCTTTTGAAAAGCCATTTTATTGATACTTGCTTCTCCGCCAATCACAATGGTCCGCTTGACTGCTTTGTTTTTTAATAGATTGGCTGTTTCCTCTCGCAGTCCTTTCGCATCTGTTACTAAAATAGGATAGCCTTGTTTAGCAGCGTATGGAGCAATCGCGACAGCATCAGCATAAGCAGAACCATTCACGACGACTGCCGCACTAGCACTCTTCATGTGCTTCGCCACATTTGCCGCCAATTCATAGCGGTTCTTTCCTTGAATACGGGAAACAGATAGATTCATTGCTTTTAGCTGCTTCACGACGTTTTCAGAAATACTCGCAGTCCCTCCAAGAATCGTTACCTGCTTCGTTTTGAGCTGCTGCAACCCTGTCTTTAAAGGACCTGAAAGACTGCCAGCATTCGTTAACAGGACTGGGGCCCCTTGCTGGTAAGCATAAGGCACAGCACTCAGGGCATCTGCATAAGCATCACCGCCCACAAGAACAACGGCAGGCGCTTCCTTCCAGCCCCTTTTCGCGGTATTTACAGCCACATCATATCGATTGCTTCCTTCTATTCTCGATACAGTGTGCTGAGCAAAAACGGATGGTGTATATAAACATATTGAAATAGCAATCAGTAACATACATTTGATATCAAAACGCATGAAGTCAACCTCCTTGGTTTGAACCCTTCACCAAAGATGCTTCATGGACTTTTGAAAAAAGGCTGCCGAGTACGTTCTCGAGCAGCCTAAGAGGAGTATCTGAGGCACCCCTCAGGTTTGTGTTTTCTTATCTAAAATAACCTGACACACCGTTTGAAATGCCTGACGCTAATCGATCTTTATACGTAGCAGATTTCAAGATGTTTGAATCTACTGGACTGGAAACAAAACCAGTTTCCAAAAGAACGCTCGGCATCTTAGAATATTTAATGACGTAGAAGCCAGCTGTTTTCACACCACGGTCTCTTGTACCTAGTGCGCTGACCATTTTAGGCTGGATGTTTTGCGCCAGCTTCAGGCTGTTTGCAGCCGCATAGGTTTTGTCATAATACGTTTCTGTTCCATTTGCACTGCTGTTATCGTTTGAGTTCGCATGGACACTGATAAAGATATCTGCATTTGCTGACGCACCTTTGCTCACTCGTGTTTGAAGACTATCAAATGTGTCTGATGTTCTTGACATGGTCACAAGTGCACCAGCGTTGTTTAATTTCGTATTTAAACGCTTTGCTACATCTAAATTCAAATTCTTTTCATATAATCCGTATCCTACAGCTCCTGAATCATGCGCACCATGACCTGGGTCAATGAATACTTTTTTCCCAACAGCTGGGTTTTTCAGCTGGTTCACAACAGTTGGTGTCACTGTATTTGTACTGCCTACGACAGTAAATTTGGTGATTTTCTTGCTGCTCACTGTTGCTCTTGTTACTTTTGGCAGTGTCTTTTCATTCGTTAGAAGCAATGCTTTGTTTTGCTTTGCTGCAATGCCTGCAGCAGAAGATGAAGTGGCATAACCAAATCCTCTTCCTACATAGGTATTATTGACACTCATATTGTACTTTTTCACAATATTTGCCGCGACATCATAACGAGTCGAGCCTTTGATCCGTGTTGGTGATTTCAATTGGTTATAAGCTGCTTTTGTGACGTAATTCTCTCCGCCGACTACAATGGTTTGTTTCACATTGCTTGCTTTTGCAACAGAAGCGATTTCAGAACGAAGTCCCTTTTTATCTGTATATAGAATTGGGAATCCTTTTTGAGCTGCTACAGGTGCAATCGCAATCCCATGTGCATAGAAAGAACCCTCAACGACAACGACGCCTGCTGGCTTTTTCATTTTTTTCGCGATATTGGCAGATAGCTCATATCGGTTTTTTCCTGAAATACGCTGTGTGGAGATGCCCATTTTCTTCACTTGGTTGACCACGTTGTTTGACACACTTGATGTGCTGCCTAAAACGATCACCGTCTTTGTTTTTAATGAAGTTAAGGCTTTCTTTGTATCACCCGAAAGGCTTTTACTGTTTGTGTAAAGAACTGGTCCATTTTTTTGATATGCAAGTGGAATTCCTGCTGTTGCATCTGCATACGCAGTTTTCCCAACTAAAACGACTGTACTTGCAGTTCCCCATCCTTTTTTCGCTACGTTTGCCGCTACAGCATATCTGCTCCCGCCATCAATTCTTGAGACTGAATTGTCTGCCAATGCTGTTGGAACGATAACGAAAATGGCGATGAGGCTGAGGATGGCTGTTTTCATCATTGAGCGCATCTTCTATGTCCTCCTTTTACCCTTTAATAGTTTGTTAGTTTTGTACCTGGATAGTAGAACGAGAGTATGGAAGAATATGAGTTTCCAGATTCTGCTCTCGCTTTGGCTCCGTATTGGCTCATACCAATGCCGTGGCCATATCCTTTTCCTGAAATCGTGAAGTCATTTGTGTTGTTTTTGACTGACGCAAACGTGCTTTTCACCTTTGTTGCGCCCATGACTGATCGAAACTCGGTCATCTTCATACTTGCCGTTGTGCTTTTGTTTACCGAATATGTGCCTGTTTTGTTTTTCAGATGGTATGTCAGTTTGATCGATACCGTCTTCGCACGCTGTCCTTTTGTTTTCCCTGAGAACGTCAGGCTTGAGATCGATGCGATTTTCATATCAGATGCAGCAGTTTCTTTGTTTTTGAGCAGCCATGATTTCAAGCCGGCAAGGTCAGCTGCATTTGTCTCTTTTGCTTTAGACCACTCAGATGCTGCTGTGCTAGCAGTCCATGTCGTGCCTAGTTGTTTTTTAGAGAGTTTCAGTGTCCATGGATTGACTGGATCTTTTGGATCCTTTTTAGCCACTAAGTATGGCAGTGCACTTCCCCATACTTCTTCACTTGCCTCTGTATAACCGCCGTTGCTAGAGTAATAGGTTGCTGAAATGAGCTGATTGTTATATTTCAGAACCTTTCCTTTTGTGGCATCGACAGCTTTTGTCGAATTTGTATACCAGTTATATCCTCCATATACTTGGAAGGCTGTTGTATCAGGGACGACTTTTCCAATACTTTTCACCGAATACGTTCTAGCAGCAACCGCCTGTGCTTTTAACGCTTCGACATTCCAGCTTGCAGGCATTTCATTTGGCACTACACCTTTTAAATAGTCTTCAAATGGAATATTTTCGAGAGTCGGCCTGATATACCCTGATTCAATTGCAAAGTTTACGCTGCCTAAATACGGCTTTCCTGCAATTTGAAGGACATTTTTTGTTGAATATTTCTCAGGAACAACTCTTACTGTGTTATACGTCTTTATGCCTTTTAATGAAATTTTTCCGTTAGAAATATTCAATTGGTAGTTTTGATTTTTTTTCAGATAGACTTGTTTGGCTAATGAGTTTTTCAAGCTATCTTTAATTGCACTTGTGCTGCCAGCAAGATGATAAGCATATGTACCTTTTTCCTTCAGCAGTGCTTTTAAAGACGCTGTGACAGAATCGGGCTTTACATACACAACCGTACTGTTAGATTTTGCAGCCAATTGAGACAGCGGCATCGCATAAATATAGCTAGAGGCTTTTGCCAAATAAACTTTATCTGCATTAATATTTAATTTCTTTATAATATTCACAGATAATTCATAGCGATTGGCACCGCTGATTCTTGTCACCTGTGAGGTTTTTTTGATTTGATTTTCAACTTTTTGTCCAGTACTTTTCGTACTGCCGATGATGATCACTTTACTTGGCATTCTATAAGACGGAATGGAATCTTTTTTTGTTAACAGGATAGGGTATCCCTTTCTCGATGCGTAGGATGCAATGGCAATCCCATTCATAAATGAGTTCCCGCCGACAACGACAGCTTGCTTATAGTTACCCATTTCTTTAGCGATTTTTTGGGAGATTTCAAACTTATCTTTTCCACTAATACGTCTGACTTTGCCATACTTTTTAATAGACTTCTCAGCAGCTGTTGAAATGCTTTTCGTATTTCCGACAATCAGAATGTTATCCGGCTTCATTTTCTTGAGCTGGTTTTCTGTTGTTTTCGTCAGTTTTTCAATATTCGTATACAAAATAGGTGCGCCCAGTTTGTATGCTAACGGTGATACAGAAATTGCATGATCAAATGCATCACGACTGACAATGACAACAGTTGATGGATTTTTCCAGCCAGCAGATGCGATGCTGTTGGCTACTTCGTATCTATTTTTGCCGTCATATCTTTTCGTCACAGCAACATTTGATCCTGATAGCTTGTATTCCCCAGTTGTTGAGATATCCATGCTTGTTTTGTTTCCGATATAATTAGACAATTTCACTGAAATTGCCGAGCTTGCCATGGCAGACTGAAAGGGTGCAACTAGTAGAGTCAGTATCATGAGAACGATTAGTGTAACGCCTGTTTTCTTCAATTTTGTTCATCCCGCCCATCTTTTTTACTTCTGTTTTTCAATCTTCTGGATTTCCTTTTGACCATTGTCATTAATAAAGTAAGAGATTTCTACTGTGTCTCCTGGTTTAAATTCATTTAACACATCTTTAAAATTTTCCGTAAATTCATAGCTTAGGGTCGTATTCACTTTTTTCACTTCGACTGTATGTGCATCAGCCATTCCAATAAATTCAGCTTTCTCTTCCAGTACCTGAGGAGTTGAACTGCTTGTCTTGTTTTCTCCTGAGGACTGCTCAGCCGTTCCACATGCTGTGAGCACGATACCTAGTAGCAGTATTAAGAACGGTAAAACGACGATTTTCTTCATTTTTTTCACCTCATGTCTTTGTATCGTCTTATAAGTTATTATTTTAAGGTAAATTTAAGGTTTTTTGAAACCTTTTTTTTGTTACAACGTCTATATCTAGGTTCAGAGTAAAAAAATAACTTGTTTATCAAGATTCGTAAACCTATAATCATGGAAGAATCATAGAAAAGGTGAGGGACATTATGAGAGCTGAAAGAAAAAGAAAGAAGAAAAAGGTTCTTTGGATTGTTTTATCGATTATTGGCTTATTCGTATTAGCAACTGGCGGGTACGCATATCATCTTTGGAATACAGCAGCATCGACAGTCGCAGGCATTCAGGAGAATTTAAAGAAGTCAGATAAGCGTGACAAAGATGTCGATTTAAGTAAGAAAGACCCGATTTCTATTTTAGTCATGGGTGTCGATGAACGAAAAAATGACCGAGGCCGTGCAGATACATTAATATACATGACAGTAAATCCGAAAACGAAAACGACAGAGATGGTGAGCATCCCGCGTGATACGTATACGAAGATTGTCGGAAGAGGCACAATGGATAAAATCAACCACTCCTATGCATTCGGCGGTACACAAATGGCAGCAGATACTGTAGAGGAACTGCTTGATGTACCTGTTGATTACTTTGTCAAAGTGAACATGGAAAGCTTCAAGGATATTGTTGATACACTTGGCGGCATTACAGTAAATAGCACGTTTGCATTTAGTTATGACGGCCATTCATTTGGTACAGGCGAAATTAACCTGAATGGGGATCAAGCCCTTGCGTATACGAGAATGAGAAAGCAAGATCCAAAAGGTGACTTCGGACGTCAGCAAAGACAGCGTCAGGTCATTGAAGGCATCATTGCAAAAGGTGCCAACATTTCATCTATTACGAAATTCGGCGATATGTTCAAAGTCGTAGAAAATAATATGAAGACAAACATGTCATTTGATGATATGTGGACGATGATGAATGATTATCGTGATGCAAGACAGCATGTGAAGCAGCACGAGTTGAAAGGATCAGGCACACGTATCAATAACATTTATTACTACCAGCTTGATGACAGCAGCCTTGCGAATGTGAAGAAGGAATTGAAGGAAAGTTTGGAGCAGTAAAAAAGAAGACTACAGAAATGTAGTCTTCTTTTTTTATGATTGAAATGGAACTGGTTTTTCTTCACTCAATCCAAAACGATGGAGAAGCTCTTCGACAATTCGTTTTGATGCTTGTCCATCACCATATGGATTAGACGCCTTCGACATGTTGTCGTACTCTTTCTGATCGACTAACAGCTGTTTTGCCATGTTGTAAATGGTCTCTTCATCTGTACCCGCGAGCTTAAGCGTGCCAGCTTTCACACCTTCAGGACGTTCTGTTGTATCACGCAGCACTAATACTGGCTTCCCTAGAGAAGGCGCCTCCTCTTGTACACCGCCAGAGTCCGTTAATATAAAGTGTGAGGCAGCAGCGAAGTTATGGAAATCAACGACTTCGAGCGGCTCAATTAAGTGCACACGATCAAGATCACTGAATTCTGTCTGAGCCGCATCACGAACAGCAGGGTTTAAATGTACAGGGTAGACAACCTGAACATCTTCAAACTCTTCTACAATACGTCTAATTGCTTTAAACATGTTTTTCATCGGCTGACCGAGATTCTCCCTGCGATGAGCCGTTAACAAGATCATTTTATCTGTGCCTATCTTCTCTAAAATAGGGTGCTCATACTGTTCTGTAACCGTTGTTTGCAACGCATCAATCGCAGTATTCCCCGTCACACAAATCGTCTCTTCTTTTTTATTTTCAATTAAAAGATTCTGCTTTGCCTCATTTGTGGGAGCAAAATGAATATCAGCAATAGTGCCTGTCATTTGTCGGTTCAATTCTTCAGGGAACGGCGAGTATTTATTGTGTGTTCTTAAACCCGCTTCAACGTGACCAACCGAAATTTGGTGGTAGAATGCGGCCAAGCTTCCTGCAAAGGTTGTTGTTGTGTCTCCATGAACAAGGACAATATCAGGTTTTTCCTCTCGGAATAGTTGATCTAGTTTCAAGAGTGCATTTGATGTGATTTCGGATAATGTCTGGCGTTCTTTCATAATATTTAAATCATGATCCGGACGAATGTTAAAGGCTTTCAACACTTGATCAAGCATTTGCCGATGCTGTGCAGTCACAGTGACTGAGGATTTGATTTGCGGATGTTTTTTCAGTTCAAGGACAAGGGGTGCCATTTTAATCGCTTCAGGCCTCGTCCCGAATACAGTCATTACATGTAATGTTTTCAATAGTCGATGCCTCTTTCCTTCTCATTTATCATAAGTGTATTATACAAAAGAATAGGAACGAATCCTAATCATACTATTTTCAATTTTTACATCGCCTTTACTCTTTTCAACATAAAAATTTACACAAACTCTTTACAATAGATAATGAATCAGATCATGCATTTATCGTAAATCATTTGTCATTTCTATCATTTGTAAGTTACACTTTATGAAAGATGAAAAATGAAGCCAAATCATTTTTTCTATATGTAAGGAAGGTGCAAAGTTCATTGAAAAAAGTACGTAAAGCCATTATACCAGCTGCAGGTCTTGGGACACGTTTCCTCCCTGCAACAAAAGCAATGCCTAAAGAAATGCTCCCAATCGTTGATAAACCTACCATTCAATATATTATTGAAGAAGCTGTTGAATCAGGAATCGAAGACATTATTATCGTCACTGGAAAAGGAAAAAGAGCCATTGAGGATCATTTTGATTTTGCACCAGAGTTAGAGCGCAACCTTGAGGAAAAAGGAAAGAGCGAGCTTTTAGAAAAAGTGAGAAAGTCCTCTAACATTGCTGACATTCATTACATACGTCAAAAAGAGCCGAAAGGACTTGGACACGCCGTTTGGTGCGCACGCAACTTTATCGGTGATGAGCCTTTTGCTGTTTTGTTAGGTGATGACATTGTTCAAGCCGAAACGCCTGGGCTTCGCCAGCTGATGGATGAATACGAAAAAACCCTTTCATCTGTCATCGGGGTTCAGCAAGTAGCGGACAGCGATACGCATCGCTATGGGATCATCGACCCTCTTACACAAGAAGGACGCCGCTATCAAGTCAAAAACTTTGTTGAAAAGCCGCCGCAAGGAACAGCACCATCGAACCTAGCCATCTTAGGGCGCTATATTTTCACGCCAGAGATCTTTATGTACCTCGATCAGCAAGAGATTGGTGCAGGCGGAGAAATACAACTGACAGATGCCATTCAAAAGCTAAATGACATCCAGCGCGTCTTCGCCTATGATTTTGAAGGAAAACGATATGATGTCGGCGAGAAGCAAGGCTTCATTGAAACGACGCTTGAGTTTGCTCTTCAGGATGAAGAATTGAAAAAGAAACTCATTCCATTTATGAAACAGCTTCTCGAAAAAGAAGAAGTGAATTAAAAAAGCTGCCATCATCGGCAGCTTTCAGATTGTTGACAAAGGGCTAAAATGATCTTGATTTTAGCCCTTTGTCTTCTTTTCAGCGTGATAGAAAACCTTTGCAGTCTAGGAAGGGCGAGTACCGGAGCGGAGCGAATTGGACATTCGTGAGCACCGGAGCGCAAACCTGACACCGAATGCGAGGGTTTGTCTACACGCTGAAAGCTGCCGGCATCGGCAGCTTTTTTATTTAATGACTGAAATAGTCAGTGTATGCTGTTCATTATCAATGACAAACAGGTTGTTTTCGCCCTTCACTGCGAACTTTGTTCGTTTCTCATTCATCCAGACATTTTGTTCTGTCAGCCCAAGTGTGGAAGGAGAGATTGGCATAATGTCGCGAAACACAATCGTGTTTGCCTGACTATTTTGAATGACATAGTCGGTTTTCTCTGTGGTCAATCGCTCAATTGTATCTCCTTGATCATTTTTCACTGAACTCAGCGTTTGCATTCTCTGTTTCAGCACAGATTCTTCTTTTCCAAGGAAAGACAGTAAATACTCATACGAACCTGCCGATGCAGGCGATACATAGGAATTAAACTGTCCTGGTCCAATGGATAATGACTTTAAATCCTCTGCATTTTGAAGCGCAGCAGGTTTAACAAAATACGTTTCTGACGCTGTTTTAATTTGAACGGTTTGTTTATTTTCAGCCACAGCCTGTACTTCTTGTCCAAATGACAAAGTGACATCGGCCTTTTTTTTCATGGCTTGGTCCTTGTAAACCTTGAGTGGATCAGCCGTGACAATCACCTGTTGATCCACCTTTTTCATATCAGGCGCTCCTTTGGTCTGCGGGTTCTTCGACTGAGGCGCTTCTGTCTTATCTGATGGGATTGCACCAAATGTCGCCAATGTACGAAGCGGGCGATCTGAAAACATCGATAAGGCTAGCAATAACGTTAAGACTGCTAACACTGTCACTTGAAATGCGGGTCCGAACAATGAGCGGCGTTTTCCGTTCTCTTGATAACGAGACACCTTTTCTGTCTTTTGTACGCCTTTTCTACCTTCTTTATGTTCCATTTGGTATTTTTGTTTCTCTTTCTTGGAAAGCTTGTTAAACCAATCAACAAACTCCTTATATTCTTTCACGACCTTTTTCGTATCATCAAACATACGAAGCTCACCATAATGCATCCAAGCCACCCGATCACAGATTTTTTGAATTTGGCTAATGGAGTGACTGACAAAAAAGATCGTCTTTCCTTGTTCCTTGAATTCTGTAATGCGGTCCACACATTTTTGATAGAAGGTTTGGTCTCCAACAGACAGTGCTTCATCAATAATGAGGATATCTGGATCGATATGCGCTGAAATGGCAAAGCCAAGACGTGATTTCATTCCACTTGAATAGCTCTTAACCGGCTGGTCAATAAAGTCTCCAATATCCGCAAACTCTACAATTTTTTCATAAAGCTCATCTATCTCTTTATTCGTCAGTCCCATCATTAAGCACTTTAATCGAATGTTGTCTTTTCCGCTTAATTGGTTGTTCAGCCCTGCTGCAATGGCAATTAGCGATGGCTGGCCGTCCATATCAATTTCACCACTTGTCGGTGGAATGATTTTCGCTAGAAGGTTCGACATTGTCGATTTCCCAGATCCGTTAATCCCCACAAAACCAATGGTCTCGCCTTCATATACATCAAAGGACACATCACGAACAGCAAAGAAACCTTTTTCATTTTTATTAGGTAAAAACAGTCCTTTAATCTTATCCGACTGTTTTTTATATAGTACGTATTGCTTGGATACGTTTCGAAACGAAACCTTTAGTTTCATCGTATAATCTCCTTACTTTTTAAAGAAAATCGACAAATTTATCCCTAAATTTCATATGAAGCAATGAACCGACTGTTAAAAGAAGAAGCGTGATCAGCCAAAAATAAAGTGTGTATTTGACATCATGGAAGAACCATTCTCCCTTTAACAAACTATTTCTAAAACCATCAATAATGTAGAAAAGAGGATTCAATCTTAATATGTCCCCAATCCACGCTTTGTCTCCAGTGAGCTTCTCTGAAATATTCCAAAAAATCGGCAGCAAAAAGAAAAGTAATCTTGTCACAGATTGTAAAAGAAATTGATAGTCTCTCACGAGTACACTAATCGTGGAATTAAACAAACTAAACGAAAACATAAACGCGATCATACAAATAAGATAGTATATATATTGCAGCCAATGCGCGTCAGGATAGATGCCATAAGAAATCAGCACAATCAGATAGACACCCATCATAACAAAGTAGCTAAACAAGTTGGACATAATCACCACAGACGGCAGCGCACTAATCGGAAAATTCATCTTCGATACCATATTAATGCGTTTAAACACACTGTTTGATCCATCAAGAATGGTCGGACTAATGAAAAACCACGGGATTAATCCGGCAAGCATCCAGATGATAAATGGAATCTCCACACCGCCAATAACAATTGGCTGTCCTCCGCGAATGCCCATACCAAAAACAAACCAGTAAGCCAGCATTTGAATCAATGGATTTAAAAACTGCCATAAAACACCTAAATAATTCATCTGATATTTTGATTTTGTTTCATAAACAGCAAGTCGCATAATCAGCGGAAATGAGCTGATTTGCTCCTTTAGTATCGTCAACATTGCGTTCATTGTTATCTTCCTTAACAAAAGTTTTGAGCACCAAAATTAAAAGCACCGCTCATAATTGTAACAGATGTTGTTTATTTTTTCACTTTAAAGACAAAACAAAGATGCTATCCTTCATAAGTATAGGAATTATTTGCTTGATCATAGGTTATAAGCAAATTTGGGATGATATTTACATTTCAGAATAATGTATGTTAAACTATCTTGACTATATAATCAGAGCATATTAATTGAATATCCATATTATAGTTATTCAGTATTATTTTTACTAATTAAAAGCAGATTATCAACTAGATTTTAAGGAGAGAGACTATGGTTTCTTTAGAAAGTATTTTAACTAGTAACTCTATCTTATCTTTGTTCATACATTCATATGATAAAAAAGACCTAAAAACAATAAATTTCATTCGTGATAATCAATCATTTGATTTTCCTCTACAGCAGAATAAAGATGGTTTTTACGTAGCAGAAATACGTGCTAAAGACATTCTCCCTCTAAAAGGTTCTTCTTTCAGTATCTTCGTAGCAGATCAAGGTGGAATACTCACTCCGCTGCAATATGCCGCTCATCACAAATGGCAAAGAAAGATTCTGCATAGAGAATTGGCTGTATTAATTAAAAGAACAAGCAATGAAAACTTACAAACAAAAATAACATTCGAAATTTTAAATGCTAAAAAAAGAACAAACTTATACAAAACCAATTTGATTGATTTCATGCTTGAAAATTATACTCTCACAATAAATGGTGTTTCAAACATTTTAGACATTGATGCTCCATTAGATCAAAGGAAATTCTTTATTTCACTTCATAGAGTACCTTCAAAGGATAAAATATTATTTCCTGTTGATTCAATTTCAGAAGATGGAATTTGGACTGCACACGCAGATTTAAGTTCACTTGGCCTTCATAATTTATATGAGGGTATCTGGCAAATGCATTTTTATGAAGAAGTAGAGGGTAAGTTACTAGGATCGTTTATAAAAGACAGGAAAAAATTAGTTTCTACAAATTCATTTAAGACTGCTGATCATCTCTTTCAATGTCAATTTAAAAAGAAAAATAGTGGAGTCATATTAGATGTCAAACAAGAGAGTCTACTCGTTTCTTTTAAAGAGAGCTATATTCAAAATCAAACGATGACTGCAAAAATATCTATAGCAAGTGAACAATTAGCTTTAATAGATCATCATGTTTCTGAAATTCACATGATAAATAACAAAGACACAGAGAGTACTGTGTTAACTAGAATGAAACGTATAAATGATGAAGATTTTATTTTAAAGATACCTTTTAAACGCATCATCGAAGCCTTACAAGAAGGAAGTCAGAAACAATCTGACTGGCTCTTTTTGTTAACAAATAAGAAAAGCGAGAAGACTATTTTCGCCAAGGTTACAAATACCTCTTTGACTTTTGATGAGAATAACGTTCTGAATATATTTGAGAAAGTGCCTTTTGAAGTAGGACTACACCGAACTGCAAGTCAAAACTTGAGTTTTACAGTTAGGAAAGCTAGAACCGTAAGAAATCTCTATCAAGTCAAAAAAATACGCGGCCACTACTTAAAAGTTGAAGGCGCTGCTATCTTAAGAGGCTTAGAAATGCCTCATTCAGATTCTGTTAAGCGTTCATTAGTCCTAAAAGAACGCGCATCTTTAAAAGAAATAACCATTCCCGTACAAAATAAAAGAGACTTAACTTTTGCTTATCATTATAAACGGGACAAGAAAGATTATACGTACTGTGGGTTCAAAGTGTTATTTGATACATCCATACTTCCTGAAGAAAAAGGAGTTTGGGATTTCTTTATAAGATTCGATACAGAAAAATTTTCATTTAATAGACGTCTAGGGTTTGTTAAATATACTTATAAGAAAGACAAGTACCTTTCTATTATCAAATATAAAGGCAACGATAATAATAAGATTTTTAATTTTTCGTCAACGACACCTAAGGGAAATTTGAAACTAGAAGTGCTTCCCTTTAAATCTTCTATTTCAGAGGATCAAATTAGTGAAAGCAGAGAAGAAGTTTGGATTATAGGAGAAAGACCAGATACTGCTCAAGATACTGGTTATCACTTTTTCAAATATTGCAGAGAAAAGCATCCTGATAAGAAAGTTTATTATGCTATCGAAGAAGGAAGTAAAGATATTCGAAATATCGAACATCTTGGAAACGTTCTGATCATTGGCTCAGCTGAACATATTGAAAAAACACTGCAAGCTACACACTTTATCGGTTCTCATGATCTAGAATATTTCCTTCCATTTAAAATACCACAATATCAACATACGAAGAAAGCAAAAAGAATCTTTCTTCAACACGGTGTAATGGGAAGAAAATCAGCCGAATATCATCGATTTTTCTATCAATATCCTTTTCATATAGTTTGTGTCAGCTCGGTTTATGAAAAGAAAATGATGATGGATCATTTTGGTTACAAAGAATCAGAGGTTAAGGTGACTGGCTTATCAAGATTTGATCATTTAGCTAATTCTAAGACAACAGATCATAATGGTGATAGAGAGATTTTAATCATGCCAACATGGAGAGAATGGCTCAATACAGAAGAAACTTTCTTAAAATCGGATTATTACGAGAAGTATATTTCGATTCTAAAAGATGAAAAACTGCTTCAAGAATTAAAAAAACATAGAGTGAAACTCTTATTTTATCCACATTATCGAATGCAGCCATATATTTCTTATTTCAACAAATATAAGAGTGATGTAGTGTCTATTTTAGAATTGGGTGAAGTAAACGTTCAAGAATTATTAATGAGAGCCTCTCTCCTTATTACCGATTATTCTAGTGTGTCATTTGATGTGAGTTTTATGAAAAAACCAGTTATATATTACCATTTTGATTTTGAAGAATTTTTCAATAAGGGTATTTTAAGAAGTAAGGAAGAAACTTTCCTAGGTGAAATTGTAGAAGATCAAACAAGCTTAGTTAATGAGATTATTCATACGATTCATAATGGTTTCCGGGAAAAATTATTTGTTGAAGAAAGAAGAGATTTAATTCTAACGTATACTGATAACAAAAACTGCGAAAGAATTTTCAATGAAATATCTTCTTTAAAAGATGATGATTTCTCAATCATTGCTTCCTTAACAAGAGTTTCTAAAGAAACTCTTCAAAATATAAAAATAGCGACCATTCAAACACTAGTCCGTAACTATATTTTCACAATCAGTGTTAAAAAAGTAAAAGTGTTAAAAAGTAAATCTCGAAAAACGCTCAAAGCTCTTAAGACAATTAAAAGACATCTAAAAAGAAACATACACAAAAGAAACTTTTCTAATTAAATATTTATTTTTTGAAGATGCCAGTCCAAGACAATCGACTGGCTTTTTTTGTTTACTAATCGAGATAAAAAACACCTTTAAGTGAAATCAACTTAAAGGTGTTTGTCTCTTGATCAAAATCTTGTTCATACAATAATGCAAGAATTTTAAGCATTATGTTTTTTATCAAACACTACTTCAACGACCCGCTTCGAAGATTCTCCAGTCTCTAAGTAACAGAATTTCTCATAAAACGGTGCAAATGAAGCTGGTAGTGTAAAGTCTGGCTGTTCTGTTTCTCTCACCCAGTCAATGACACTTTCTGTCTCTTTCACAAGTGGTCCAGGTGCTTCTTGTTCAAAGTCGAAGTAGAAGCCTCTGAGCTTGTCACGATATGTTTCAATGTCTGGCACATAGAACAGCATCGGACGTTTGAGATTTGCATAATCAAAGAACACAGAGGAGTAATCTGTGATGAGCAGATCTGAAATCATATAAAGGTCTCTAATGTCTTCGTAATGAGAGAAGTCATAGGCAAAGCCTTCATACGGCCCTAAATCAAAGTTTTCAGCAACTAGATAGTGCATACGCAGAATGATGATATATTCATCTCCGATTGCAGCTCTGAGTTCATGCAGATCAAGGTCTAAATCAAATTTGTACTGCCCTTTTTTATAAAATTGATCGTCTCTCCATGTCGGTGCGTATAAGATCAATTTTTTATCGAGCGGCAGGTTCATTTTTTGTTTCAGAGCTCTCATCGTTTCTTCATTGTTTTGATTGTGAAGGAAGTCATTTCTCGGATATCCTGACTCAATCATGGTCTTTTGGAATTGGAACGCACGTGTAAAGATTTCAGTCGAGTAGGCATTAGGAGAAATGAGATAATCCCAATTCGATGCTTCTTTTGTGAAATTCTTTTTGTATTTCTTCGTATTTGTTCCAGGCATATGCACCTCGTCCATGTCCATTGCCAGCCGTTTTAACGGCGTACCGTGCCAAGTCTGCAAGTATGTTGTGTGATCTGGCTTTGGAACCCATAGCGGCAAACGGCTGTTTACAACCCAATACTCGGCTCTTGCCATCGCAAAGATCCATTTCAATGACAGACGATTGATATAGTAGATGCCTTTTTCCTTAAACGGTGCTTCATGACCCTTTTTAACGCTCCAGATCAGCGTATATTCAGGGTGATGTTCTTTCATATACTCATAAATCCCACGCGGGTTACAACTGAATTGTTTTCCGTTAAAACTTTCAAAAACAACCGTTTTCTTTTTCACAGACAGCTTACTCGCCAGTTTAAAGGTCGTTTTAAACGTTCTTGTCACAAGACGGTTACGGACTTTTTTGATTTTACTGATCTTCTTTTTAAATTTCTTCCACTTGCTTTTGACGTAATACTTGGCACGTGTTTTCATTGTGTAATCATTAATACGGATGCCAAGCGTTTGTCTTTTTTTCTTTCGGTACACTTCATATCGAATCGGTACATCGTTTCGTTTATGAATTTGAACAAGTCCTTTGAGTTTGTTCGAGCGGTCTCCAAGCACTAAAGAAGTGGTTGTTAATGTTTCCTCTACTCCGTTTACATCGCAGATAAATTCAAGATAGAAACGATATACAAAGCGTTTGTTTAATGAATAGGTCAATTCCTCTAAAGGGACTTCTGCTAAAAATTGATAAAGCTGTGGTACATGTTGATCATCACGGTATTCGATCACTTCGTCTTTTATATGGGTGATATTAACCGGAAAGCGATGTTCAATTGGTTCTTCACCATTTTTCTTCAATAAAAGCTTTGCTTCTTTGATCTCATACGGATGTTCTGCACTTAATACGCCTGCATACCCGGATAAAGATAACATACACCCTTTGTTGAGCTCGATATGATTGAATTTCACAACCTTTAGCTCACGCTTGATTTTCAAAGAAGCATTTCCTTTGTCTGTACGGTATGGAATGATACACAGCATGGCGTCTTTATTTTCTAAAAAGGTCAGCTCAGGCTTTTCTATTTCCATTTTTAAACGGCGTTTATAGTTTGACGTTTTCTCTTCAGATTCAATATCTGTATTGATATCCGCTTCTTTTACTTCTTCTTCCTCATCTTCGGAATCAGAATCATAAGCTGAGTCCTCAAGCTCGTCCTCATCCTCTTCTTTGTTTGTGCTCAAATAGTCCGTGACATACAAGTTATATGTCTGGCCTTGCTCTAACGCAAGCGGCAGCGATGCTTCATTCAATACCAATTTGAATAGATTCTCTTCTTGATGAACAAGCGGAAGGAAAAGTTCTTGTTTCGAAACTCTCTCCCTCATAAACAAATAAAATTCTCTATCTGTTAATGGCATGTCATCGTTGATGCGAATCAGCATTTCTAGTTTCTCATGGTGATTTTTTAACCCTTCAACGACACTCTTCTTATGAATTCCCTCTTCAATCATTAATCGTTAATCTCCTCTGTTCAGAAATCTTACCGTTATGTTATATCACTATTTCACTTTCCAAGAATAGTTGCCTTGTTTCGTTTGATATGACCATCCATCGATGGACGATGGTTTATTCGTAAGCAGCTCACCTTCTATTTCTAGACGCTGCAAAACCTCTTGAAGTTCTTCTGTTTTAAAACGAATGTAAAAATCCACAAATTTCGTTTGGTTGATTTCAATGTTTTTCTTTGTTTGAAAATGGCCGATTGGGAAGCTGACTTGATGGTTCTCATCGATTGTTTGAGAGATGATTTCAGCTCCATTCACTCGATCATATCCTGCGAAATCAATTTGCACATGATCCGCATGACTCATTTCATCTTTTAACTCGAGTTGAAGGTGGAGAACATGATGCTCAGAGCTTATATCACGCAAGACCCATTTCATGCTGTCAACGATCCCTCTCAGTTCATCTTTATGCTCACGATTTTCGAGCATATGATGAATCGCCGTATTCCAAACAGTCTCTTCGTCAGAAGGAACAAGATAAAAATAGGCTTGTTCTCCCAATAGTTTTTCGACATCTTCTTTATGTTTAGTATCCCCAAAAAAGACAGCATCCACTTGCTGTTTTCTTATTTGTTTAAATAATTCTCCATATTGAGAATTGACTTGATGCAGATCTTCCTCATAATGTGCGTGATGCACAAATGCAGCGTAATAGGTTGTTTCAGGCTGATCGATTTTAAACAGGTGGCGGTCCTGATCACGGTCCTCTGTGATCATCAGTTTCAAACGGTCATTTTGTGATTGAATGCTGGATAGCCATAATTGTTTAATATCCGTCTTCTTTGTAAATGTTTGAATTCCTGTTTTTTTATACCAATTAATATGCCGGACTGGATTCTTTTTTGCATCACCAGGATAAATGATCTCCATATAGATGCTGCCTTCGTCATTGATTAATTCCTCTAAGTATAGAGCACCTGTATGTGGAACAAAGCTTTGTACTCTGCACAAAATGCCCTGCCAATTGTATTCTTCCCTCTTCACTAATTGCTGGTTTTCATTATATTGATCAATATAACAAATGGGAGAAGAAGGCAATTCATATCTCGTCACTTGAATTGTGGACGCATCTTCTGGAAAAATAGCTTCATTGATCTGATGCGATGATTCACCAGCAATAAATTCTGAGTAACGTCTTTTACTTCCGCTTTCCGGTAAGATGTAGTGTTCAAATACATTCAAGATGTCCACTTGGCTAGGAAATGTCTCCTCCAAGCTGTGAATACGTTCCTTCACATTTGCATCGTAATTTAAAGTTAAAATTGCAGTACGTTTATGTTGATCAGCCAAAGGCTTAATCCTTGTCTTTAAAGACTTCGTTAAGCTCTCATCCTGTTTTGGCACATCACCCATAATAAAGTAATAGTCCATATCAGGAACGTCCATTGATGCCATTGTTTCATGTTGTTCAGATTGATCCAATGTGTCTTCAACTTTTTTCTTCATCCAATTTTGAAACAAAGGAAGCTCTCCTTAAAAATAATGATGACTTGCTCATTGTATTTTACATGAAAAAGTACTTCTCACCAAAAGATAAGAAGTACTTTTTTTCGATCTATTAAAGTCCCGCAATTTCTTCCTTAATTTGTGTTGTCGAGATGCCTTCTGTTCTCTTCAAGTATACGACTTCGCAATGTTCTTTTAAGAAATCGAATTTACCTTCCCAGTCATCTCCCATGACAAACACATCGATATCGTGCTCTTGCACGTCACGGACTTTTTGATCCCAGCTGTTTTCTGGAATAACTTCGTCTACATAACGAATGGTTTCAAGAATCAGCTTTCTATGCTCGTAGCTGTGATAAGCTTTTTTTGATTTTTGTAAATTAAACTCGTCTGTAGAGATGGCCACCACTAAGTAATCTCCGAGCTGCTTTGCACGTTCTAGCAGCTTAATGTGCCCCCAGTGTAATAAATCAAATGTACCGTAAGTAATAACTTTCTTCATTGCAAACATAAACTCCTTTCTTCAATCCTTATTCGACTGCATTCGTGCAGTAATTTATCCGTAATTCTGTGATATTCGATTCGCTCTTCGGAACCTCATTATATCACAGCGCCCACCAAACGTTAAGC
Organism: Bacillus sp. Root920; assembly: GCF_001429445.1. NCBI lineage: Bacteria > Bacillati > Bacillota > Bacilli > Caryophanales > Bacillaceae > Bacillus > Bacillus sp. Root920. The sequence goes on along the minus strand of NZ_LMJV01000001.1, from coordinate 671,937 downwards.
GGATGTAAAGACAAACTATTTCCAATTTATTGGGCATAGGAGGAAAAGTCCGAGGAATCAATGTTTCACAAAGGATTGTCCAGATGAAATGATGAAAATGTCATGAAATTTAAAGGTTTGTAAAGTTATTGTTAATATTTCATGGAGCATCTGTGATAAAATAATGAGTAGGCGAAGAATGAATTTACAATGTACGTTCATAGATAACAAGTTAAAAAGGAGGTCTAAACAATGCAAACAGAAGTGGTCTCTAACCTTTCTTATGTAAACGGCGACTTAAATGAATTTATCAGCTATATGAACCAGCATCATATTTCTCAGAGAAGAGGCGCCATGATTGCGACTGTCAATCCAGAGATAGGCTATGCCGTCATGAAGGATCATGCGTACCATCAAGTCGTCTCATCTGCGGATTATGTACTGCCGGATGGCGTAGGCGTCGTATTGATGTCCCGCATGACCCAAAGTCCGCTTAAATCTAGAATTGCCGGCTTTGATGTCTTCATGTCTATGCTTGATCTAGCAAACAAGCAGTCTAAAAGAATCTTTTTATATGGTGCCAAAAAAGAAGTGCTTGAGGCTGTAAAACAGCGAATTGATACGGAATATCCAAATGTGGTCCTCGCAGGAAGCTGTGACGGCTATCAAGCCGATAAACGTTTCGTAGCGAAGCAAATCGCGCGCTCGAAACCTGATATGGTGTTCGTTGCATTAGGTTATCCAAACCAAGAGAACTTTATTTACGAATACCGCCATTTATTCCCGCAGGCTGTTTGCATCGGTTTAGGCGGAAGCTTTGATGTATTTAGCGGAACGGTGAAGCGTGCACCACGCTGGATGATTAAGACAAATACAGAATGGCTGTACAGATTGATTGTGAATCCATGGAGATGGAAACGAATGCTCAATATTCCTAAGTACGCTTTTGCCGTCTTAAAGGAAAGCAAAGGAAAAAAACGTTACTATCCTGAGCAGGTAAAGGATCAGACGAAGCAGCTGTGAGAGACTGATAAATGATGAATATACGCTCAATGATGATTTCATGTTACGCAGCTTTTATTTCTTTCATTGGATGGCTGATGAGCGGCGTGAAGCCTCGTGAAAACCAGGTGACGCTGCTTGTTTCATTCCAAGAGAATGCGGCTGCTCTCATTCATACTTATCAACAACAGGCGAACATGACAATGAAGCTCACTATCCTCTATACGAAGCATGCTTCTGCGATAGAAAAGGACGGGTCTCATCTGTCATTTCGCTATTTTCATGAAAAAAATCCTCTCCATCTCATTCAATGTATATATACGATGTTTAAAAGCAAGGTTGTCTTGACAGATAATTACTTTCTCATGACGAGTTTGCTAAGAAAACGGTCTTCTACCACCTGTATTCAAGTATGGCATGCCAATGGGGCTTTGAAAAAGTTCGGGCTTGATGATGCTTCAAATTCTGAACGAAGTCCCCGTGACATCGAACGCTTCAAACGTGTTTATGCGTCTTTCGATTACATTGTGACAGGCTCAGATCACATGCGTGAGATTTTCAAGACCTCGTTTGGGGTCAATGATGAACGCTTTTTACCAACTGGTGTACCACTGACGGATGTGTACTACGAACAGCACCAGCCTTCCTTGAAGCTAAATGATATCCCAAAAGGGAAAAAGATCCTGCTCTATACACCGACCTATCGAGACTTTGCAATGGACGGTCTTGTGCTGCCTTTTTCAAAAGAGCAGTTGCAAACTGATCTGAACGGCGATTACATTCTGCTCGTCAAGCTTCATCCTGCGGTCAAACATTTAGCGAAAGCAGAAACAGACGGTAAATGGATATTTGATGTGTCCGATCAGCCGCTCTATCCATTGCTTTGTGCTTGTGATGTCCTAGTGACAGATTATTCATCCATTGTGTTTGAGTATGCACTGCTCGAAAAGCCTGTGTTGTTCTTCACTTATGACTTAGACACTTATCGAGAGAAACGCGGCTTAGTCGATCGGTATGAAGATATCATTCCTGGTAAGGCTTGCGTCACTCAAGACGTGCTCTTGCAGGAGCTTTTACACCTAAACGGATCAACCAATAAAGAACGAATCAAAACCTTTGCTGAGGAATGGAACCAATATTCAAAGGGACAATCCAGTCAGCAGCTCCTCTCATTTATTGAACAGCAGCTGCTCCTACACAAAAAACGTCCGGCTTCTCATTAGGAAGCACGGACGTTTTTTTATTTGTTATACACCGGGATATCATAATACAGCGTATAGTCATCAAGCAGGTTATACAAACTATACATGCGAGTGACTTGCTTAGAAGCCCAGCCAATATCTGTTGCATATTGATGAGTCGCTGTAGCCGACCAGCGCATTTTATAAATTGTATCTTGCTTGTATGTGGCATTATTGATATAGCTGTTGCCAATGAATTTTGCTCCGCCAATAATGGCAGCCTCTGGCGTGAACCATTGTTGTTCATACGCATACTTTGCACCAAGATAATTCGGATTGCTGTCATATGCGCCAATGCCATACATGTTATAAACTTTCTTTCCATTATACATTGTACCATTCGCTAAAATGGAACTTCCGTTACCCGTTTCAAGCAACGCATGAGAAATAAGATAAATTTCGTTGATATGATACGTTTTTGCTGCTGTAATAAAGGCTTGTCCTTTACCCGCAAGAATCCCTTTTCCTGCTAAAATCTTTGAATTGACCTCTGCTGGATTGAGATTCGCAGCTTCAGAGAGTTTCAGAAATTGAAAATAAGATTGCGTGCCTTCTGCAATATTAGCTGGATCTACATATTTTTGCACCTCTGCTGCACTTGCATTTCTCCAGCCGAGGTTGATCCTGATCCAGTTCCCTTCTTTCCCAAGCTGTTTCACTTTTGCTCCTTTATTGAGCTGTGCCACAATGTTGCTTGCAGAGCTCGAATCAGGTGTAGAACGAACATTTAAGCCATCCGTATTCACTGTCGATGTGGCTTGGTCTACATATGCTGCATAGACATAGGCCGCACCATCTGTCTGTGGAGACACCTTCATTTGTTTGTTTACCATCTCATTGACAGTAAGGTTGTAGTTCGTTTGCATGACCATTGGGCCATTTTTAATTTTTACGGCTGTGGCGGTCCAGCCATATTGGCTTTTCACAAAAGCAATGGCTTCATTTACAGTTGGTAACCCTGTAAATTGCTGCGTAATGTTGATTTTGTAAGTTGGTTTCGTTGTTGTTGTATACGCAGCGGTTTCATTCCGTTTTTTGAAAAATGCCATGCCTTGGTCACGAAGTGCAGCTGTTGAGATGACACCTGTTTTGATCTGATATTGAGCATAATCGGCTGCGCCTGTTTTTTGAGCAGCGGCCTTCATTTTTTGTTTCGTCAAATAGCTGAGTGCTTGATTCAATTTTGTCTGATTCACTGTCGGCTCTGTCGTGATACGGTATTGCTTGACCGCTTCTGTCAGCGTTTTTGTACTGCTGGCAACGCCATTTTTCTTGATAATCTCTTGAGCCTGCTTCACTTTACTTTGTTCATATACAGGTGTTGTCTTGAGACTATACGTTTTGCTGACAGCCTGTCCATTACTTGCTTTGATGCTGCTTGTCAGCTTCTGCGTTTTTAAGTAGGCGGCACCTTTATTCACTTTCGCTTGGTCCACTGCTTGATTGACGACGAGTCGATATGTGCTGTCTGATACCTTGCCGGTTTTTTTCGTTGTCGCAGATACTTTTTTCTTTTGGAAGAAAGCCGCTGCTTTTTTCGCTTGGTCATCTCCTAAAAGGTTTCCCGTCACGACTTGATATGGCTGTGTAGAAGAAATCTTTTTGGACGTGTAGCGCCATTTCTTTTTCTTGAAAAAGGCTACCGTTTTGGCGTAAGCTGTATCGTTCAGTTGATTGAGCTTCACGATATAATTTTTTGTTTTCCCCACGCGCTGCACAGTACCTGCAACACCAGTTTGTTTCTTAATCTGAGCTGCAGCTGAAGCTGCTTGTTTGTTGTCTTTAAAATAGCCTGATTCCAAGCTGTAGACATTTTTTAAGGCACCAGCCTTTTGAATCTTCCCGCTGATCTTTGCTTCTTTTTGCAGCTGGGTAAGGAGCGTCTGTGCTTTCGACTGGTTCGCTTGTGCAGCGGATGTGACGATGTAATACGGCTTACCTGCTGTCACCGTTTGAAGAACTGGTTTTAAACCAGATGCCTTTTGAAAGCCTTGCAGAATGGTATTCGCCTTACTTTGTCCAATAATACCGCTTGAAATCAGCTGATACACAGTGCCAGCTTTCGTTTCGGTTTGGTATGTACTGGTGACGCCTGCCTGCTTTTGCAGCTCAGTTTGAATATTTTTCACTTTCGTTTCAGAATCAATGGTTCCTGATATGACCTGATAAGAAGGTTTGCTTTGATTGATGACTTCATAGGAGCTATTGAGCCCTGATGTTTTCGTTAGTTCAAGTGAGAGCTTTTTCGCCTGACTTTCATCATTGACTGGGTCAGATACGACCTTTTGTAAAGGAAGGCGGTCACCTACTGGAGACACCGTACCGCTCATGCCCACTTCTTTTTTTAATGCAGCTGCACTTGCATTCGCTGCTGCTTGCGACTCATATCCTGAAGCAGTGAGCTGATAGGTCGACGTATTTCCTGAGGTTTGATAAGTGGCTGTCCATTTTTTGTCTTTCTTCAGTGTTTCCACTGCTTTTTTCACTTCTGCTTCTGTTGTAAATACCTTTGAGGTGTTCATCGTATAAATGGATTGATCGACATAGGAGGCTGCTTGCGCTTCTTTACCCGTGTGTAATGTCATACCAAAGGCAGCTGCGAGTAACATAATCTTGATGGTTTTTTTCACGTTCCCTGTCCCTCTCTTAACTTTGCATAATAGTCTACTAATCTCTTTATCGACAAAAACAAGTACTCTTTCAAGTCATTTATGCAATAGAAAAATAGAGGACCCCTCGAAGTCCTCTTTTCCTTATATATGCGACACAATCAGTTCACAAGATCCTTCAATTGAGAAGCTTCCTGTTTCAGCCGGCAAAATAAAATGAGCGCCCTTTGGCAGTGGATATGTGTGTCCGTCATGCTCTAAAGACCCTTCTCCATGAATCACACTGCATAGCAAAAACGGATAATCCTGCGAAAGCTCTACTTTTTGATCAATTTCCCATTTATACACAGAGAAATATTCTGCTTCGACAAATGTACGAATGGTCACTCCCCGGCGTGTTTCAACTGATTCATCTGCATACCCGTCTACATGAGGAACTGTTGTGACATCAATCGCTTGCGCAAAATGAAGTTCACGTTCGTTGCCATCTTGGTCTTTTCGTTCATAATCATATACGCGATAGGTTGTATCTGAACTTTGCTGCGTTTCAAGGACAAGCGTTCCTTCGCAAAGCGCATGGATGGTACCGCTTGGCACATAATAAAAATCACCAGGCTTAATCTTCACCCGCCGCAAAAGACCTTCCCAATCTCCGCTATTCATCATGGTGACAAGCTCAGTTCTTGTTCTTGCATTGTGCCCATAGATCATTTCTGCTCCTTCTTCGCAGTCAATGATATACCAGCACTCTGTTTTTCCAAGCTCGCCATTTTCATGTCTTTCCGCATAATCATCATCTGGATGAACTTGAACGGACAAGTCTTGGTTTGCATCTAATATTTTAGTTAACAGCGGGAAGCGGTCGCCTTCTATCCCCCCAAACAATTCTCTATGATTGTCCCAAAGTTCGATAAGCGTTTTCCCTTTATATGGACCGTCTTGCACGACACTTGGTCCGTTTGGATGAGCAGAAATTGCCCAGCATTCTCCCGTTTGATCAGAAGGAATATCATAGCCAAATTGATCCCTTAAGGCTGTACCTCCCCATATTCTCTCCTTCAATTCAGGCAGTAAAAAAATTGGTGACTGCTTCATTCAGGATGACTCCTCCCTTTGCTACCCTTTGATAATCCTTACCTAGCTTGATGAAAACTAGTAAGTCTCAACTTTTATTATGACGCTATCTAAAGAGAAGTCAATCCTTTCAGTACACCGAATGAAAACGATAACACAAAAAATATTTTACCCTTTGACAGAGCCAGCAAGAAGCCCTTTGACAAAGTATTTTCCAAGAAGAATATAGACGAGTAGTGTCGGCAGCGCAGCCAATATCGCCCCTGCCATTTGGACGTTCCATTGCACAATTTGACTGCCTGATAGATTTTGCAAGGCAACCATCACCGGCTGATGCTCCGCAGTGGTCATCGTGACCGCAAATAAGAATTCATTCCACACATTTGTGAACTGCCAAATGGCCACCACAACAAATCCTGTGATCGAAAGCGGAAGAATCATATGTCTGAAAATCCCGATAAACCCTGCACCATCCATTTTCGCCGATTCAATCATTTCATCTGGGATGCTCACATAGAAATTTCGAAACATGAGTGTTGTGATCGGAAGTCCGTATACGACATGGACAAGCACAAGCCCTGGAATTGAATTATACAATCCGACTTCACGCAAAAATTGAATAAGTGGAATTAGAATACTTTGATATGGAATAAACATCCCAAACAGCATCAGCGTAAAGACGACTTCTGATCCTTTGAAGCGCCATTTTGATAATACATAGCCATTCATTGCACCTAATACAGCAGACAATAAAGTAGCGGGAATGACAAGATAAAGAGAATTCATTAAATTGGGCGCCAGCTTTTCAAACGCGATTTGATAGCTTGAAAAATCGATAGTAGATGGCAGTGACCACATTCGCTCAAGGGTGACTTCACCTAATGGCTTCAAGCTTGTGACGAGCATGACATAAACAGGCATCAGAAAAAAGAGACTGCACAAAATCAATAAAGCATAAAGAACTGGACGGACAAACCATCTGGCTGTCATGATGAAGCCCCCTTCCGGCTCGACAGGAGATATGGCACGATAAAGACCGCAACAGAGATCAGCATGACAACCGCAATGGCGGCACCGCCTGCATAATGGTTTCCTCTAAAGGTCATTTCAAACATATACACGCCCGGAACATCTGTGACAAAGTTCGCACCCGGCCCTGTCATCGAGTAAATCAAATCGAAGATCTTTAAAGAAATGTGAGCCATGATGATGACAACACTTGCAGTAATCGGTTTTAAAAGAGGGAAAATGATTTTCCAGTAAATCTGCCACTCCGTTGCGCCATCCATTCTAGCAGCCTCTCTTACTTCCTCTGGAATTCCTCGCAGACCCGCCAAATACATCGCCAGAGAGAAGCCTGTCATTTGCCAAACAGCTGCAATGACAACAGCAATCATGGCCGCAGGTACACCAAACTCAATTTTCCCCCAGACAAATCCGGCCAATATGTTCGTATCCGTATACCACTTAGGCTGGATACCAAGCGTTTTCAAAAATAAATTCACCCCAGTAGACGGGTTTAAAATCCATTGCCATACGACTCCTGTGACAACGAAGGAAAGGGCCATCGGAAAGAAGAATAAATTCCGAAAAAGAGATTCCCCCTTGATCTTCTGATCTAGTAAAATCGCAAGTGCGAGACCAGAGACAATGACCGCTCCAATAAAAAATAAAGTGAAAAAGACCGTGTTTCGCAGATCTGATTGAAAGCGGAAATCTTGAAACAGCATGACATAATTGCGAAGACCTGCGAAAGAGAAATCAGGAACAAGCGTGGTCCAGTTTGATAATGACACATATCCTGTCCAGCCAATAAAACCGTAAACAAAGATGAATAATAAAACCGCTGACGGGGCTAAAAAGAGCAGCGCCAGCAGCTGGTCTCCATTCCATTTTTTCCGCATACGTTTAACTTTGGGCACAGGTGTTTTTGTCATCGGCGATGTGTCCATGCGCATGAAGCTACACTCCTTTTTAAAAAAGAGGCGGTGCCTAGCCGCCGCCTCCTTCGTCTTTATTTCATTGCATCTTTTAAAGATGAAACAAACTGACTGCTGTCTTTTTGTGTCACGAAGATATTGACGGCTTGATTTGCTTTTGTCACAAACCCTTCTTCAGCAGCTGAGCCATGAGCAAGAGACGGCGCCAGTTTTGACTCTTTAAATGCCTTCATCGCCGATTTTCCGTATTCATCATATTTTGATACATCTGCATCCACACGTGCTGGAATCGATCCTTTTAGCGGATTAAACGCATCCTGTCCTTCCACAGATCCTAAAACGGATAAGAATTTCTTCACGTTTTCTGGCTGTTTCACACCCTTTGGCAGTCCAAATGTATCGGTGATCACCATAAAGCTTCCTTCAGTTCCAGGAGTCGCCGCGTATCCAAAGTCTTGATTCACCTTCAAATCAAGATCATTCACAAAGTACCCCTTCGCCCAGTCGCCCATGACATTCATTGCCGCTTCTCCTTTTGCCACGAGCTGTGAGGCATCCTGCCAGTTACGTGAACTGTGATCGTCATTGACGTATTCGAGCATACGTCCAAAGATGTCTGCCGCTTCCTTCACTTTCGAGTCATCCATTTTCATGTCGCCAGCCCAAAGTTTTTGATAACCATCTGCCCCTAATACACCCAGCAAAACACTTTCAAACAAATGAGTCGCTGCCCAAGGCTCCTTATCTCCAAGTGCAAGTGGTGTGATTCCTTTTTTCTTTAATGCATCTGCTGTTTTGAAAAATTCATCAAATGTCGTTGGCGGCTCTAAGCCTGCATCATCAAATACCTTCTTGTTATACCAAAGCACATTGCCCCTGTGAATGTTCACTGGCACGGAATAGATTTTCCCATCTTTGCTGACAAGGTCAATCAGTGATTCTGGAAATTTGTCTTTCCAGCCTTCTTTTTCATATAAATCATCCAGAGGCTCCATTTTGCCTGCCGCGACCCAGCTCTCATTCAGCTCCGCCCCGCCATGCACTTGAAACGTAGCAGGCGGATCATTTCCCTGCATACGGCTAGTCAGGACAGCCTTTGCATTCGTACCAGCACCACCTGCGACGGCTGCATTTTCAATTGGAATGTCTTTATTCTTCTCTTCAAACAATTGGATGAGTGCCTTCAGCCCGTCTTCCTCACCTGCTCCTGTCCACCAAGAGAAAATTTCGAGTTTTTCCGCTCCGCCTTCTTTTTTTGCCTCTGAGTTCGTCGATGAGCTGCAGGCAGTGACGATAAGCATACAGAGTGCCAGCAGCGTAAAGCCTAATTTAAACTTCATAATTGATCCCCCTATCCCCATTTTGTAAGCGTTATCAAAATAAGTATAATGGCAGATCCTTGCTTTTTTTCAGGCAAACTTCTTCACTTTTTTATGAAATTCTTCATTTTTTTACGGCCTGTTTTCGATATTCCTTCGGTGAACAACCGACCATCTTCTTAAACACACGGCTGACGTAATTAGGATCTGTATATCCTGCCTGAAAGGTAATTTCTTTTAAGCTAAGCGTGCTGTCTTTGAGGAGCTTTTTGATTTTATCCAGCCGGCAGGCTGTCACATACTCTTTAAATGTCAGACCCGTCTCGTCTTTAAATCGTTTTGTGAAATAGGTGGGACTTAAATCAACATAAGCGGCCGTTTGCTCAAGCGTGATCTGTTCACAATAATATGTTTTAATGTAACGTTTTGCCCTCTCGATGTCATTGATGGTCTGGGTTCTCGCTTCATACACATCAAATAGGTGTTCACAGCATTGGCGGCATTCAGCTGCGGTGCTGATTGTCAATATCGATAGGTCTGTACGGAGGCGTGATTTGAAGAGAATCAGCAGTTCTTTTACCTGTGAAATCGTCGCCCCCTCTAATTGAAAGGCATCAAATAAAGCCAGCGCATCCTCTCTTCTCCCTTCCTCAAGCGCCTGCATCATGCTGTCTGCAAGCTCCGGCAGATAAATCAATGGACCGGGCTTCACCTCTGTTTGGTAAAAGCCATAACGAACAACGCCGCCACTCTTTTTTCGCTGATAATAGGAAAGCTTCGCCTCTGCTGCACTTTTCTGAAGATGAAGCGGGTTTGAGACTGGATGCCCTATGCCAACGACAGGTGAAGGCTGACCGTTTGTCATGGCAGCTCGAATGGCTTGCAGCACCTCTGCCTTTAGCTGACCTGGTCCCTGCTGACTATAAATGAGGCATGTAAACAGTTCTCTCCCCATCTGAATAGGCACCGTATGAAATCGTGCAGATTTCTGTAAATCGATCAACAGCTGATCTCCTTCTGTCCGTTGCACAGCGATGATAAGACCTGCTTCATATTCGGAGAATAGTTGTTGAAACTCCATGGATGTATAGGATTGACCGTTCATGACATGCGCTTCAAGCCACTTTGACTGCTGATCGGCCGTTGCCGCCTGCCGCAGAGACGCCTCCTGCTGAATCTCTGCTGCTACAAATCGAATGGCTGCGATGGTTTCATCTTTGTCAGCTGGTTTGACGAGGTATTGTTTCACCCCTTCCTGCATCGCTTGCTTGGCATAATCGAATGTATCGTAGGCTGTCAGCATAATGAATTTTGTATGAGGACTGATTGCTTTGATCTGTTTGATCGCTGTCAGTCCATCCATGCCAGGCATCTGAATATCCATGAGCACAAGATGAATGGACTCAGATCGCACGAATTCAACCGCCTTCTTTCCATTTTCCGCTTCTCCTGCTATATGACACTCTGGAAGCCATTCGGTTAAGAACTTCCTCATCGCTAGCCGTTCTATTTTTTCATCATCGACAATCAGCACGTTCAGCATGCCGGTCCCTCCTTCATCGGAATAGCCAATTGTATGGTGGTGCCTTCGTTTGGCTTTGAATCAATTTGAAGGGCATCTTGCACCCCGTAAAACAAGCGCAGTCTTGACATTACATTTCGAAGACCGATTCCTGTCGAGTGGCCTTTACTCAGTATGTTCGGATCTTCCTCTTCTTTTTCTGACAGCAATCTTCTTTTCTCCTGTTCATTGATGCCCATCCCATTGTCCCGAATCCGAATCATCACATAGCCGCCTTCTTGATAGATCGAGAGCTCGACAAGTCCCTCTTCCTCCTTTGGCTCGACGCCATGAATAAAGGCATTTTCAACAAGCGGCTGTAAGGTAAGACTTGGGATATGCACAGATAAACACGATTCATCGATGGACGTTTTGCACGTAATACGATCGGCAAATCTCGTTTCTTGTATATGAAAATACTCTTTCACCACTTTCACTTCTTGTTCCAATGTAACGGATGTACTAAGAGCAGACAGCGAATACCGCATCAGCGTGGAAACGGATTGAATCAACCTCGATGTGGCTTCTGCTGATTCTAAGTAAGCCATACGTGAAACGATGTTTAATGTGTTAAATAAAAAATGCGGGTTCATTTGGTTTTGCAGCGTTTTTAGCTTCATATCTTTGATTTTTTGATCCAATGCTGCCTTTTGTTTGATCTCTTCAATCATCATTTTCATCTCTTGCCGCATTCGCTGAAAGGCTTCATTTAAAACAGAGATTTCATCCTTTGAGGTGACATGCAAATTCGCTCCATCAAAATGTCCTTCTGATACTTCTTTTACGCTTCGGGACAGATGAACGATGGGTCTTGAGATCCCGCCAGCAATCATATAAGCCATCCATAAGGCGACCCCGATTGATAACGTAAACAGGCACAAGGTAAAGAGCGCATAGGTATGATGCCTTTTTTGAAGAGATTGATAGAGTACTTGGTATTCAGATAATTCATCATCAAGCAGGGTCATCGTCTGCTCTTGTATATAGGAGGAGACGGTTCTCACTTCCTTCACACTTGCAGCATATTCTTCGATTTTCCCTTCTTTTACATGCGTCATGGTCGCATCACTTTCATTGATGAGCGTCCGTATCATATATTGATATTTTTCAATAGAAGGAATCGCAGCATGAAGCCCGGCATCCTTTCGCAGCGCTTGATCGTAGGATTTCATTTTCTGTTTTGACGTAAGGTATTCTTTGGCAAACTTCCGATCCTTTTCAATGGCATAGGCATTGACTTTTTCATACATCGTTTTCGCTTCTGTCGATATATCATTGAGCAGCAGAAAAGAACGGAAGCTCCGGCTATATTCTGATGTGATTTTTGAACTGCTCCAGTAGACAAAAAAAGCAGCTACGTTGCCAAGAAGCACAAGGATTAAAAATGCCAATAACAGCTTACTTCGAATCCTTCTCATGGCTGCACCCCCTGCTTTCTGTCTGTTTGCTGAAGAGGCAGATCCCCGCGCCGGATTACACTCGTTCCCGTGTACTGAAGCGGTTCTTCTTTTTCACCTTTCTGCAAACGAACAAGCGATTCAACCGCTTGATAGCCCATTTCATAAGGATGCTGTACGACCACGGCATCAATTGTTCCATCTTCAAGTGCCTGAATCGTATCAGGCAACGTGTCAAATGCAAGCACATAAAAATCAGTGGTTGATCGATACTGTGCGATTGCTTGAATGATGCCTGCACCATCTAATGCACTTGTACCATAAAATGCGGTGAGCTTCGCATGATCGTTTAATAGTTTATAAGCGGCACCTGAAGCACCTGACTTCGTAATGGCTGATTCTTCTATCCCAGCAATATGAATGCGTTTTTCAGCAGAGACAGCATCTCGAAAGCCTTTGACGCGCAGCTTTTGATGAATGGCATCCAGCCTGCCTGTGACAATTCCTACATACTGTTCACCTTTTGTATCTGCGATGAGTGCCTGTCCTGCGATAAAGCCTGAATAGTAATTGTCCGTTCCTACATACACTTGACGCTTGCTCCCCTCTGCATCTGTATCGACGGTGACAACATCAATTCCCTTTTCCCTCGCCTTCTGAAAAAGCGGTTTGTATTTTTTCGCATCAAGTCCCTGCGTCATAATGCCATCAACATGTCCAGCGATTGCCATATCAATGGTTTTCAGATGATCGTCCACATCCGCTTGCTTTGGGCCCAAATATTCTAGATACACGTGATGAACGTCTGCCGCATCCGCAGCTCCCTTTTGTACCAGCTGCCAATATTCGTTATCAAGTTCCTCCGGTATAAGAACAAAATGATATTGATACGTTGACTCCGTTTTATCGGAAGCGCTTTCAATTTTAAATAAATCTTGACCTAATAACGTTAAAAAGATGACAGATACCGCACAAAATGTGAGAAATGCGCTTATTCCGATCCACTTAGATAATTTCACCGTGTCCTCCTCCTTCCCACTATTTCCGCATAAAAAAAAGAGCTGCTTATAAGCATACTCTCTTGACCTCTATAATTCCTTTGTCATAAATAAACTGTTTGGATCTTCTTGATATGTACCAAAAGGCGGACAATACTGAAACCCAGCGCTCTCATATAGTTTTCTTGCTGGTTCAAAGAAAGCCATTGCCCCTGTCTCTAAGCTGACACGTGTGTAGCCGCGCCGTTTTGCCTCTTGGAGAAGATGATTCAGCATATACCTCGCTACACCTTTTCGCATATGGAGGGCTGCGGTTCTCATCGATTTGATTTCCCCATGTTCACTTGACAGTTCTTTTAACGCTCCGCAGCCAAGAAGCTCCTCTCCATCTCGCACACTCCACACGGTGACATCCTGTTTTTTTAAATCAGTTAATGGAAGGGCATGAATGCTTTCTGGCGGCGAATGCTCCTTCATTTCTTCTAGATGTGCGGTAATCAGCTGGTCAATTCGTCCATCCGTGAGTTCATCTTGTAGAATGTACATTTCCATCACTCCTTCACGCTCATTGTACGTGAAGAGTCACATGTTTACCTGCTGTTATGTCAGATAAACGAACAAACAACCGGCATCAACGAGCCAGTTGTTTGTTCGTTTGACAAGTATTTATGAAGAAAGAACGGCTTGTAATTCCTCTGCTGTACTGCTTTCAAGCTGACTTCCGACACCAACAGCTACCGCGCCTGCTTTGAGCCACTTTGGAACATCAGCTGGATGAATGCCGCCCGTAGGGATAAATTCAATTTCTGGAAATGGACCTTGTAAGTTTTTCATATAGGATAAACCGAAAGAGCCGCTCGGAAAAAGTTTGAGCAAGCAATAGCCATCTGCTTTAGCCTGCATGATTTCACTCGGGGTGAGAACCCCTGGTACATAGAGTGTGTCGTAAAATGAAAGATGTTCTCCAATCATAGGAAGGTATCCTGGACTAACGATAAACTGTGAGCCTGCCTCAATGGCTGATTGCGCCTGCTCCAGCGTCGTAATTGTTCCCGCTCCTACTATGAGGTCCTGCTCCTCCTGGAAGGATGCGATGATGCGTTCAGCATTTGGCGTGGTATACGTCACTTCAATGGCACGAACTCCTTTTTTCTTTAAACGCTCAATCATTTCAATACCTTCTGCTTCACTACCTGCTCTTACCACTGCAATTAATTTACAAGACGCTAGCTGCTTTTTAACGCTCAAACTTGCTGACTTTTCCATATCTCTCATCCCCTTTCATGTACTCCCGCCTTTGATATCGCTTGGCTTCTTTCATAAAAGCCTGAAGCTCCTTCCGGGTAGGCAGTCCGTCCTTATCGCCAGGTGACATCACTGCAAGTGCCCCAACCGCATTGCCTCTTGTCACGGATTTTTCATGTGATAAGCCGTCAAGCAAGCCGCTGATGACCCCCACTGCAAATCCATCACCAGCTCCAACTGTGTCTACGACATCCTGCACATAAAATCCATTCACAATCCCCTGACCGGCTGCACTTTTATAAAAGGCACCTTCTGCCCCTAGCTTAATGACCACTAACTTGACACCTTTTTGCAAATAAACATCTGCAATCTCTTCTGGCTCGTGACAACCCGTGAGCCTTTGCCCTTCTGCAAGCCCTGGAAAAAACCAATCCGATTGTGAGGCGATATGATTCACCGTCTGAATCATATCTTCTTCCTCTTCCCATAGCTGAAGTCGAAGGTTTGGATCAAATGAAATGGTTTTGCCCGATACTTTCATTTCTTGAAGAGCACGAAAAGAAAACGCTCTCATTTCACTAGATAAGGCAGGCGGAATACCAGTCATATGAAGGTGGCCTGCCTGTTTGAAATAATCGGCGGGAAAGTCGCTTGGGCTCATTGTGCTCGCAGCAGAGCCTTTCCGATAATACGTGACGTCAGGGTCTCCTTCCTTCACTTTTGATTTAAGTAAGATTCCTGTTTGAGACCCATCATTTGAACGGAGCACTGCACTTGTATCGACCCCTTCTTTTTGAAGCTCTTCTAAAATGAATGTGCCAAGTGAATCTGCTCCGACTTTGCTCATCCAGCCCACATGAAAGCCCAGCCTCGCCAAGCCGACAGCCACGTTACTCTCTGCACCAGCAAGCGCCTTTTGAAATGTATGCACTTGATGAAGCTCTCCAACTTCTTTTGCATAAAACATCGCCATTGATTCCCCAAATGTGACCGCATCCAACGCTTTCACTCATTTCTCCCCTTTCTTGGTACCGGTTTTAAATCAGTTGAAAAAGAGAGAGCATGCACGTATGTATACTCTTCTCTGCCTATCATTTATAAAGATTTCCTCATAATGATTTCTCCATCAAGCTGAATCGTTTGGGGCGCACTTTCATCCCCTTCTAGCCGCGTCTTGATTTTTTGCATGGCTGCTTTCCCCATTTCATGAGATGGCTGGGCGACCGTTGTGATTCCAGGTCCAATCAGCTTATACCATTCTGTATCATCAAACCCTGCAATGCCTATCTCTTTAGGAATCTTCACCCCAAGCTCTACAAGTTCACTAATCAGCTTCAGCATGAGTAATCCATTACCGGCTAAAATCGCTTTTTTCTGTTCGTTTGATTCTAAAAAACGAACAATCTCTTCGCGCATTTGTTCCTTTTGCTTTAAATCAATTTCTGCAATGATCGGCTTCTTATGTTTACTCAAAGCTGTCTGTTCATATGCTTCCTTTCGTTCTTCACGAGGGCTGATTCCACCGACAGGCTCAGTAAAGAAAGCGATGTGATCATAGCCTTTCTCATACATTTTTTGAAGTAGCCGGATGGTGATATCACGGTTGTTCGTGGTCACTGTGTCGACTTTCAGTTCAGGCAGCTTCCGGTCTACAAGAACAATCGGTACACCGTTTTTCTTAAAATCCTCCAGAATGTCATTGTTCTGTCCTGTCGTATTGATGATGAGCCCTTCAATATAATGTGCATTCAGCTTTAGGAGCATTTCTCGTTCTTTTTCTGGACGATTATCTGTGTTGCACACCATGATGCTGTATCCATATTCATCACAAATCTCTTCGACTCCGCGAAGTGTTGCCACAGAGAATGGATTCGTAATGTCGGCTACAATAAACCCAATGACCTTGCTTTTTCTGACTTTCAATCCTTGAGCGAGCTGACTCGGACGATAATGGAGTTCCTCAATGGCTTTCTTGATTTTTTTTACCTTTTCTGAAGAAATTTCATTTGTTCTGCCATTGATATATCTGGATACAGTTGATTTTGAGACCCCTGCATAAGCTGCAACTTCATTAATGGTGACTTTCGTTTGCTTTTTCTCTTTCATTCAAAAAAACTCCCACAATTGATCTTCTTATTTGGTTCGAAACCGATTTCAAATAAACTTAAAAAGAGCATATCATAATTGAACGCATTTCAGAAGATTTTTTTGCATGATGATAGAAAGAATTTGTCTAATCAGAGGAAAAGAAAGCGATTTCAAAATAACGGTTGACGACGCTCTCTTTTTCCTCTAAAATTTTCCTTGAAACCGATACCAAATAAATATCAATATTTGTTTCATATGGAAAGGGAGGCTTATCCAAATGGAAAATCGTTATGCTGTACATCCTGAGCAGGTCAAACGTTTTACAACAGAGGAACTTCGTCGTCATTTTCATATTCCTACGCTGTTTGTCAGTGGTGAATTAAAGCTCTATTACTCGCATGAGGACCGCGTGGTGATTGGCGGAGCGATGCCGGCAGCAGAGCCCATCACACTAGATGCCGGAGACTTTTTACGGACGGAGTATTTTCTTGAAAGACGAGAAATCGGGATTGTGAATGTCGGCGGACAAGGAACGGTCACTGTTGATGGTGAGGCCTTTGTGCTGGAGCATAAAGATTTCTTATATATTGGCCTTGGTCACGAAGATGTACAGTTCGCTAGTTCATCAGGCGAGCAGGCCAAGTTCTATTTAGTATCAGCCACGGCTCACAGGGCGTACCCTACGCAAAAAGCAGCCATCGCTGAATTAACACCCAACCACTTAGGAGAAGCAGCTGCCTCCAACGTACGAAACCTGTATCAAGTCATCCATGCAGACGGCATCCAAAGCTGTCAGCTCATGATGGGCATCACTCAGCTTGAAACCAATAACACATGGAACACGATGCCTGCTCATATTCATGATCGCCGGATGGAAGTGTACTTATATCTTGATATCGAAGAGGATGCACGGGTCTTTCATTTTATGGGGGAGCCATCTGAAACAAGACATCTTGTTGTGGCAAATGAGGAAGCAGTCATTTCACCTGCCTGGTCCATTCATTCAGGCTCAGGTACAGCGAATTATTCATTTATTTGGGCAATGGCGGGAGAAAACTATACATTCAAAGATATGGACTTTGTCCCAATGGATCAGCTGAGGTAACGAGGGTGATGACAACTTCATATGCAGCGTCCCTCTTTTCCCTTGAAGGTAAAACTGCCCTTGTGACAGGTCCTGGAACCGGCATTGGGCAAGGCATTGCCGTGGCGCTTGCCAAATCAGGTGCAGATATCATCGGTACGTACCATCACACACCGCTTGAAGAAACAAAGGCGCTTGTCGAACAGGCAGGCCGATCATTTTATGCGGTTCAGGTTGACTTTTCTAATCCTCAGTCTGCAAAGCAGGCTGTCGATGCCATATTAAAGAAGCATACGATTGATATTTTAATCAATAATGCTGGAACCATTAAAAGAGAGCAGGCGGCTCACTATTCAGAGGAAGATTGGCATACGGTCATGGATGTGAATATCAACAGTCTCTTTTTCCTCACGCAAAAGGTTGGACAGCAGATGCTGAAAAATGGGCAAGGGAAAATCGTCAATATCGCCTCCCTTCTATCGTTTCAAGGCGGCGTCTTTGTCCCTGCTTATACAGCAAGTAAGCATGCTGTCGCAGGGCTGACGAAAGCTTTTGCCAACGAATGGGCGAGCCAGCATATTCAAGTGAATGCGATTGCGCCTGGGTATATTGCGACCAATAACACACAAGCCATTCGTGACGATGAAAATCGAAATGAAGAGATTCTGAAACGAATTCCCGCCGGGCGCTGGGGAAAGCCTGAGGATCTAGCCGGTGCGGCTGTTTTCCTTAGCTCACCAGCTTCTGATTATATGAACGGCCACATTTTAGCTGTTGATGGCGGATGGCTTGCAAGATAAACAAACGAGAGAATTCCTATCCGGGATTCTCTTTTTTCTATTTGTATAATTCTCCACCTTCCGAGTCACTCTATAAAAAACATGTGATGAGGGTGAGGTATTATGAAAAGTCGTATTGAACAAGATATAGCGTCCGTCATTAAGCGTGTCAAAAGCTTTGCCGGAAGAAGTGATGATATCGTGTTCCACTCTTTTTCATTTGGTCCTTCCACTATTTCTGCATGTCTCGTGTACGTTGAAGGACTCACAGAATTTGAGATGCTTTCTAAGCAAATCATTTCACCTATGCAAAAGGAACTCGACATCACCGAGGTTGGTTCTACTACACTTTCCTCCCTTTCAAAAACGTTCTTTGGCATTCAAAGTGATGTGCTGGATGATATGAACCTTGCCATCGAGCAGTTATATAGCGGCAGGGCTATTTTATTTGTAGATGGAGCGGCTCAAGCGCTTGCGCTCCATACGAATCTTTTTCAATTTAGAGAAGTAGAAGAGCCGCAATCTGAAGTTCTTGTAAGAGGACCACGGATCGGATTTATTGAGAATCTTGAAAAAAACACGGCTTTACTCCGTGAGCGGGCAAACGACCCTCACCTTGTGATTCAAAAGGTGAGTATAGGTACTCGAAATAAAAAATCCGCTGCTCTTGTGTATGTTCGTGATATTGCTGATCCTAAACTAGTAGAAGATGTGCTATCACGTATGATGGAAATCAAAATGGATGACATTCCTGAAACCGGCTATATTGAACAGCTGATTGAGGACAGTCACATCTCCATTTTTCCACAAATTCAAAACACAGAACGTCCTGACCGGGTGATTGCATCTGTGCTTGAAGGAAAAGTCTCCATTTTGCTCGATGGGACTCCTTTTGCCCTCATTTTACCTATGACACTTACAGCTTTGATGCAATCTCCGGAGGATTATTATCAGAGGTGGACAAGCGCGACTCTTTTACGTTTACTTCGTTATATTGCCGTGCTGCTCACGATTTTTTTACCCGGGCTTTACATTGCACTTGTCTCTTATCATCCCGGTTTATTACCGACAAGAATGGCACTCACCATCGCAGGCAGCAGGCAGAATGTTCCTTTCCCTCCTGTTGTCGAAGCCATTCTCATGTCTTTTACGATAGAACTGCTGCGGGAAGCTGGACTACGGCTTCCAAGAGCCATCGGACAGACAATTGGGCTTATTGGCGGCGTAATTATTGGTCAGGCAGCTGTCCAAGCCAATATCGTCAGTGCCTTAATGGTGATTATTGTGTCACTGACCGCACTCGCTGATTTCACAGCACCGTCATATGACTTTAGTTTTCCACTGCGTATTTTGCGGTTTATGGCGATTTTTAGTTCAGCATTGTTTGGATTATACGGCTTAATCATGTGTTATTTATTTGTGCTTTGTCACTTGATGCAGTTAAAGACTTTTGGTTTTGACTATTTCACACCAGTGTTGTCTTCACCGTTTTCAGATTTAAAGGATACGTACGTTCGTTTACCAATCGGGCTATTTAAATCTAGACCAAAAACAGCAAAAATAAAAAATCTCAAAAGACAAGGAGATTAAACGATGTACAGACCTGAAAAGCTATCATTGTTACAAGTCACCATTCTGTGCAGCTCTACAATGATAGGCGCTGGAATTTTAACCATTCCACGCAGTTCTGCCAATTCAGGATTCCCTGATGGCTGGATCATTGTATTAATACAGGGAGTCATCTTTGCTTTCGTTGCTTTTTTGTTGGGGTGGATTGCCGAAAAGAATGCACCAGACACCATCTTTGAGTCAAATACAAAAGGAGCAGGGGCATTCTTTGGCACGATCTTTAATTTAATGCTGATCGCCTATTTACTTGGCATTGTCGGCTTTGAAGCACGTGTCCTTGGGGAAGTGGTTCAGTTTTTCCTACTACAATCGACTCCCATGACCGTGATTGTGATGATATTTTTACTTGTGGCGATCTATCATTTAAAAAGCGGTATCCTTCCAGTCGTCAAAATGGTGACCTATATTTATCCGATCACAATGGTCATTTACATAGCGCTCATGCTGTTTTGTTTAAAAATATTTGATTTTGATTATTTGCGCCCTGTGATGGCGCATGGTTTTAAAGATTTTAGTAACCTGTTCTCTCAAACCTTTATTCAATTTACAGGGTTTGAAGTGATTTTGTTTGTCGTGCCACTCATTTATAAAGACAAGTGGTCGAAGGCGAAATGGGCTGCTGCCATTGGAGTTGGCATTACAACCCTCGTTTACTCACTCACACTTTTTATTGTAATCGGCTCCATGACAGTAGGAGAAACAAAATCTCTCACTTGGCCGACGGTTTCCCTCATTCAAGCGCTTGAACTTGAAGGGGTGTTTATCGAACGATTTGATATATTCTTACTGACAATTTGGACGTGCCAGCAGTTCATTTGTATGCTGGGCTTTTTCCAGTTTGCGATTAAAGGCTGCTTCACCGTTTTTAAAACAACCAATATAACAAGACTGCTATGGCTGCTATTTTTAATTACATCAGCACTCTCACTTTTCCCTAAAAATATCAATGAAGTCTTTTACTACTCTACTTTACTCGGCTACGCATTGTTCGCGGTATTAGCCATTCCTTTTATTACAGCTATCCTGCTGATGATACGCAAAAAATGGGGAGGTCGTTCTACATGAAAGCCAGGCGTATACTGTTATTCTTTTTTTCCTGCTGTCTTTTTCTTCTATCAGCTGGCTGCTGGGACTTAAAGGATATTGAAAAACTATCGTTTGTACGCGGTGTTGGCATTGATGAACAAGATGAGAATGGAGTTAAGCTAACCTACCAAAACCTTGTACCAAAAATAAGCGGAACACAAGAAGCCGATTCTCCTGGCTATGTGAATGTTGTCTCGAAGGGAAAGAATGTGCTTGAGGCTGTCAGTAATGTCGCTTTGAAGGACCCGCCGATCTATAGTGATCACCTGAAAATCTTCTTGTTTGGCAGAAATCAAGCGGAGCATCACGATATTCAAGGAACACTTAATCATTTTATTCGAGATGATGAGGTTCGGCGCAGCAGCTATCTCCTCGTGTCACGAGATGATGCGTCAAAAGTGGTCAATCAAAAGTTAAAGTCTCAACAGAAGGTACCGGTTGAGCATATCTTTGAAACATCCAAAAACCAAAGCTTTAACGGAAAGATCGCACCGCCAACACGTATTGGCCGGGCGTCTGATTACTTTCAGATGGGTGTTAGCTTCCTTGTGCAAAGTGTAGATGTGATCGACAGTGAAATTATTTATGATGGGGCAGGAATCATAAATGGGAAAACGCGAAAGCTGATTGGTTTTATCCCAGCAAAAGATGTCCAATCTTTAAACTGGGTAATGGGCCGTATCACTGGCGGCGTCGTACCTGCCACCTACAAAGGTTATCCGATAACGTATGAAATAAAAAAAGCTAAAACGAAGGTTGAGCCCTATCTGAAAGATGGAAAGGTATCCTTTAAAATTAGCGTACAAACAAATGGAAAATTGTCTGAGGATCAAAATCCTCCTGAAAACTCATTCGATGAGCAGTACATCAAACGATTTGAGCGTATCTTTGCACATAAAATTAAAGAACATATTCAAAAAGCGGTTCATCATGTGCAAAAAGAAGTGGGAGTTGATCCTATATTTTTTAACCAACAGTTCCGTATGAAATATCCTGACTATTGGGATCAGCATGGTACCGAGTGGGATAGACTATTCCAAGAAGCAGCCATCGATTACGATGTAAAAGTCAGCATCTTGAACTTTGGAGCAGAAGGCGCAACAAAAAGCTTCAAATGGTAATGCCAAAAGGCGGTTATCCCAATGAGAGGCCGCCTTTTTTACGTACGACAATGAGAAGCTGATACAAAGTCACTTGGTCAGATAACGCTTTTGTTTCAAATCCAAGTGACGCCCCTATCCTTGCTACTTCGTCAAAAAACAATTGGACGTTTTGATCAATCTGTACATTGATCCGCTGCTCGATCACGCGTTCAAATAATTTGTCTGGGAAAAGCGCACGCATGGTGTTTGGTGTGAAGAACCGTATATGGGTTCGGTCTAAGATTCCTACATCTTGATACGTAAAATCACCTGTCATCAAAGGAAGAAGCACCTCTGCATGCATCATGTTAGGCAGGCAGCAAATGATGACACCGCCTGGCTTTAAAGAGGCGTGCGCTTGCTCAATGATGTGCCAAGGATCTGCCACATGCTCTAAAACATCCGAAAAAATGACCGCATCAAAAAAGGCCTCTTTTTCTGACCATGGGTATTCATCTGCATTTGCCTCGATGACTTCTTCATAATACGCCTTTGCGACCGCTGCTTTTAACGTATCCGCCTCTACCCCGTACATGTGTACAGACTGACGATTCATTAGTTCAAGCCCAGTAGCCCCTGCGCCGCACCCAACATCCAGCACGTGTGCAGCGTCCTCAGGGAGTAATTCCACAAAATACGGATGAGGAGTGATCAAATTTAGATCTATGCCCCACTTATCTAAAAATCGAAGTCTATTCTCAGTAAACAGTGTAGAGATGTTTGTTTCTTGATTGGCATTAAAGGTAGCATGACCATGATGATGCACAAAGGAATCATGCACAATTTGCAGCTGATATCCTTTTAGTAATGAACGCAAACATAGATCATCATCCTCAAATGATCCATATACAAACCGCTCATCAAATAATCCCACATCCTCGATCAGCTTTCTTTTCACGAGCAAGCAAAACCCTACAAGCCGGTGCACATAAGTTCTCTTACCTTTTCTCTTAGACGTATACTCCTTAGCAAAGGCTGGGAGCTCCTTCACATCTGTATACGATGGCTGGACCATCTGAGGGCCGCTCACATAATTAGAGACGGGTCCCACCATCCCAATTCGTTCTGAAGCGAATAGCGCCTCTTTTAATGGAGGCAGCCAATTTTCCGTCACGATCGTGTCATTATTTAAAAAGAGAATGCTGTCTCCTGAAGCTTTTTTTGCCCCTTGATTACATCCCTTTGCAAAACCTTCATTCTCTTCATTATCAATGAAAATCACATCATCCAGCTCTCTTACATATTCCTTCGTGCCGTCAGTTGACGCATTATCGACGATGATGAGTTCATATTGGTCACTATTCGTTTGCTGTTTCATGCTATCGATACATGTTTTCGTCAAATGCAGTTCATTGTACGTCAGCATGACAATGCTTGTTTTCCCTTTCATCTCATTTCCACCTTTCTCCCGCCTGTTCCATATGTATGTGATAGGCAGCACGTTCAGAAGATGAGGGAATGTCCTTTCTTGATTAAACGTTTGTTTAACATAGAAAAACCAGCTGCACACGGCAGCTGGCCATTGTTCATACCGTTTTTCCTTCGCCACTTGCGACGGCACCATTTCTCTTTTTT
Source organism: Bacillus sp. Root920 (assembly GCF_001429445.1). Taxonomy (NCBI): domain Bacteria; kingdom Bacillati; phylum Bacillota; class Bacilli; order Caryophanales; family Bacillaceae; genus Bacillus; species Bacillus sp. Root920. The sequence goes on along the minus strand of NZ_LMJV01000001.1, from coordinate 648,189 downwards.
AAATCTTCTTCAATTTCTTCAAGACTTTTCCCCTTCGTTTCGGTCACCAAGTATTTCACAAATAAGAAGGCGCCTACGCCAATGACCGCATAGATGAGGAAAAGATTACTGATACCAATCGCGCTTAATAAAGCTGGGAATGTCAGCGAGATGATTAAATTTCCTGTATGAAGAAGGAAGGTCGAGACGCCTGTACCGATTCCCCGGACGTGTACTGGGAACAGCTCTGGGAGCATCACCCAAACGACTGGCCCCCAGCTGACAGCAAAGATGACGATAAAGAGACCTAAACAAATAACGGTTGTCCATCCTGCAGCTGTTGATCCTTCAAAAAATCGGTTGACCACTGACAGAACAATTAAACTAAGGACCATTCCTGCATTCCCAAATAGGAGCAGCGCTTTACGCCCTACACGGTCAATGATTTTAATGGCAACAAACGTCATGATGACATTCACTGCACCAATTCCGACAGTTCCTAAAATCGCTGCTGAATTCCCAAAGCCAACACTTGTGAATGTTTTTGGTGCATAGTAAATGATCGTATTTGTACCGATAAACTGCTGCAGAAAGGCAAGGCCGACACCGGCAATCAATGCTGGGCGTACCCATGGCTCAAATAATTCTTTAAAACCGCCTTTCTCTTCACTTTCCGCCTTTTGAATATCTGAAATTTCTTCTTCCACTTCTTGCTGACTTTTTCTGAGTTTAGATAATATCTCCTTCGCACGGTCAGCCTGTCCGTGGACAAACAGCCAACGGGGACTTTCCGGCATAAACAAAATCCCGAATAATAATAGAACAGAAGGAACAACCGCAATTCCAAGCATCAAGCGCCATGCCTCTGCATCCGCTAAAGCGTAGTTCACAATATAGGCAAGAAGAATACCAAATGTGATCATGAGCTGGTTTAAAGAGGACAGTGCCCCTCGTGATTCCTTTGGCGCAAGTTCAGATAAATATAATGGAACAATCGTTGTCGAGCACCCGACAGCAAGCCCTAGTACAATTCGGAATAAGACCATCACTTCTGTATTCGGTGCAAGAGCTGTACCAAATCCGCCGATAATAAACAAAATAGCTGCGGCGATGATGGCTTTTTTCCGCCCAAATTGGTCTGTCAGCTTTCCAGAAAGAGAGGATCCAAGCATCGCCCCGATTAAAATCGAGCTGACGACAAGCCCCTCCGTAAACGCGTTTAAACCTAAATCCTCTTTCATAAATAAGATGGCGCCAGAGATGACACCTGTATCATAGCCATATAAAGCACCGCCAAGGGCGCCGAAGAAATAAAGCCATCCATTCCGATTTTTCATTTACATAACCCCACTTTTGTCTCTGTACTCTTATGAAAAGTCATTTTCCTCACTTCCTGTCATTTCAAACATTTCGATGTTTTATGACAAATATATTTCATTTGTGTATCTTTGAAACTTTTTACGAGAAGAAAACGTCAATTAAGCGTTAGTGAAAAAAATGTCGCACTATATCCCGTTTTAAGGTATATTTGTTTTAGTTTGTAAGCAGAAAGAAGGACATCTTTACTATAAAATCATAGCGAGGGTTTAAAATATATGGATCAATCACGAAGTAAACGCAAAGGAAAAAAGCGTTTAAAACCATGGGTGAAAGTCACTCTTTTTATCATTAGTATTCTTTTACTGACAACTGCTTCAGTTACAGGCTATGCCTACTATAAAATAACAAATGCTGCCAAAAAGGCTCAAGTATCTCTTGATCGCGGCGCACAATCTGTGAAACGAATTGAAGCATTCGATCCAGGAAAAGACAGTTTTTCTGTCTTGCTGCTTGGAATTGACAGCAGACCGGGCGAAACAGTGAAACAAGCACGAAGTGACGCAATGGTTTTGGCAACCATTAACCGCACAAATAAAACCGTTAAATTATTAAGCATTCCTAGGGACTCATACGTTAATATTCCAGGTCACGGTTTTGATAAAATTACTCACGCACACGCATTTGGCGGTGCAGATTTAACAGTGAGCACAGTTGAAGATTTACTAGATATTCCGGTCGATTTTGTCATCCAAAGTAATTTCGTAGCGTTTAAAGAAATCGTCAACGAATTAAACGGTGTTCCTATTAACATCAAGGATGAGTATCTTGTGAAACAGATTAAAAAGGATACAAAAGGCAAGGTTGTGCTTCAAACTGGAACTCATACACTAGATGGTGATCAAGCGCTCGCATATGTGAGAACGAGAAAAGCAGATAGTGACTTAATGCGTGGACAGCGACAAATGGAAGTGTTAAAAGCCATTTTTGATAAATCAAAATCATTAACATCTATTCCGTCATACGACAATATCATTGATACACTCGGTGATAATGTGTCAACCACCCTTTCAATGAAGGAGTTAGTCGGTCTTTTCCCGCTTCTGACCTCATTAAAATCGGTTGATACCATTCAGCTTAAAGGATCTGATTACCAGCCAAACGGCGTTTATTATTTCCAATTGGATCAAAACCAGCTGAACGAAGTGAAAACTGAATTGAAGAAGCAGCTTGAATTATCATAAATAAAAGCGTCCCTAAGGGGCGCTTTTTCTTATTTCCTTGATCATTCACTCATTTTTGTTTAGCCTTGATAGTGAGGAATCAACCTTCCTTTTTTATGAGAATGAAGGAAATCGTACATACTTTGAAGAGACTATTGCATGAATGAAGGAGGATTTGACAGCGATGAAAAAAATGATTGCGATTGATTTAGACGGTACACTCTTAAATACAAAAAGTGAAATATCCGCTCAAAACCGTGAGGCATTGATTCGTGCAAAGGAAGCTGGATATATTGTGACCATCTGTACAGGGCGGGCAACTTTTGATGTAAAGGAGCTGCTTGGCGATTTAGACATCCCCATTATTGCGGCAAACGGCGGGACTGTCCATACAGAAGGATACGAGCTCTTCAGCCGTATCACATTGGACCAAGAAGCGGGCAAGCGGGCTGCAAAGGCACTAGTGGAACGAAACATTTACTTTGAAGTCTATACAGATGATGCTCTCCTCTCTCCTTTTGATGGAAAAGAGAAGCTGAAAGCAGAATTTGATCTGATCAAAAGCGCAAACCCAAATGAGGATCTCGCTGATCTATGGGAAGGAGCCATGACGCAATTTAAACAATTTGGCATCAAACCAGTGGATGATATCCGTGAGATTTTTGAGTCGAACGAACCGACCTATAAATTACTCTGCTTCTCGTTTGATATGAACAAACTGAACGAAGCACGAAATCTTCTGGCAGACATGCCCGAGCTTTCTTTGACCTCGTCTGGTAAACATATTATTGAGGTACTGCCAAAAGAGTCTGGAAAAGGACATGCCCTGAAAAAGCTCGCAGCCCATTATGGTGTAGACCGCTCACATATTTATGCAATTGGTGACAGCCCAAACGATCTTTCTATGTTTGAAGAAGCAGGCCACCGCATTGCAATGGGGAATGCTGTTGATGTCATTAAAGAAAAGAGCACCTTCATCACAAAAGGAAATCATGAAGACGGTGTCGCTTATTTTATTGATCTTCTTTTACAAAATCAATTCCATGAAAAAAAGACGCTTGTCTGATCAGCGCCTAGAGAGAAGTCCAGAAGTCCGATACAAGTATTGATCGGGCTTTTTCTTTATTTTTTGATTCTAACAGCCGTTTCATATTTGTCCTTCCAGTACGTACTTGTTTTCATATTGGTTAAAACAACACCGTTTGAGACCGTCACATGAATGACTTGATTTGATCCTGCATATATCGCCGGCATCAATGATGTCCCGCTGAAGAAGACAAGATCTCCTGGCTTAAGCTCAGAACGTTTCACAGGTGTACCTGCTTTGACTTGACCTGATGCATAGCGAGGCAGCTCAATGCCAAGCACTTCTCGATACACGTACTGTGTGAACCCTGCTGTATCAAATCCTTGCTTTGGGTTCGTACCGCCTTTGACATAAGGGACTTCGCCGATATACGTAGCGGCTTTTGATACGATAGGATCCTCTTTCGCAAGCTCCAGATCTGTTAATCGTTTCGCACCTGTCCATTTTTCGCGCCAATACGATTCAGACAAATAAGAAATTGTCACACTTTCAGAACGGCTCGCATGAATAAAGCGGTCGCCTCCAATATACATACCTACATGAGAAATTCCGGGCTTATATGTGTTACTAAAAAAAACAAAATCCCCAGGGCGGATATCGCCTAATGCCACTTTTTCTCCAACGATCCACTGCTGTTCAGCACTTCGAGGTAAATAGATTCCAAGCGATTTTTCAAATAAATACTGTAAAAATCCTGAGCAATCGAATCCAGTCTTTGGATCTGCGCCTCCAAACACATAAGGAATTCCCAAATAGGTTATCGCATCTTTCACAAGAGGATCATCAGAAATTTCTTGCGTGCCAGGCAGTCGTTTGACCGCATAAAATCGATCAGTCCAATATTTGCTTTTGCTGACATCTGTTTTCACCACACCTTGACTAAGCGTGATGTGGATCACCTGATTGTTCCCAGCGTACAACGCCACATGTGTTGGGATATCCTTCGTTTCTTCAAGGCTTCGGAAATACACAAGGTCACCGGGCTGCGCTTTATCCCATGATACCTCTTTTCCAATCTGATATTGGTCGATTACCTTCCGCGGCAAATCAAATGTTTCGGATGTCTTGTACACATATTGAATCAACCCAGATGCATCAAAGCCCGTTTTTGGATCGGTTCCTCCTTTATGATAAGGTGTTCCAATGAGCTTTTCCGCTTGCTCCAAAAGAGATGGTGTTTGAGCAGATACCGCTGATTGAGACATGAACATCAGCCCTACGAGCGCACACCCTCCAATCAACATTCCTTTCCATTTCATGATCCTTTCCCTCCTTTCTTCTATAGTTTCGTCATGACACCTTTCATTTTACACCGTATTTCGACAAAAAAAGAGCACGCGATGTGCGTGCCCTTTATCCTTTTTAGGTTATTTACCTGCTTCCGCTTTTGACTGCTTTTGCTGTTCAATTTTCTGCATTTCAACCGAAATCTTTTGTTTTTCGTGATCTGTCAGACTGTCACTAAATTTAAAAGCAGACATAAAGACAAAGACTAAAATTAACGCAACAAACGGCCAGCTTGCTTTTAGGAATTTCATTTCTTCTCTTTCCCTCCGTTTTCTTTTAAGTTTTTAACTTTATCAGCGTGATCTACTTCAAAGAAAATGTGTCCGTCTTTTTCTTTCCAATCCGCATTCGTTCCATTGGTCAGCATACGGATAATGGCTTTTGATTCTAGAGATCCTGCTTTTACTGGAGCAGGTGTTGCTTCTTTGATGTACATTGGGACAACTTCAAATGTCGCTTTTCCATCTTCATTCAGATGATACTGAACAAGTGCAGAATCACGTGTTCTTGACCAGCCTTGGTCAAAAATAAAGTTTCCTAGGCTATAGAAAATCGCCGTTCCGTTATAGACTTCCATTGGTTCAAGGACGTGCGGATGAGCACCGATAATGATATCGGCTCCGGCCTTAGACATCGCTCTTGCCAATTCTCTTTGTCTGTCGTTTACTTCATTGTTGTACTCCTGTCCCCAGTGAGCATGAACAACGACGAGATCTGCCTTTTCAGCAGCCTGCGAAATCATCGGAATAAAGATAGATGGATCGGCTGGCAGAATACCCGCCTGGCGATTCGTTGCTTTGAAATCTTTCCCATACACATCTGTAAAACCAAGTGTAGCAATTTTGACACCATTTACTTCTTTGTACGAAATGTTCTGCTTCGCATCTTGGAGGTTACGACCTGCACCTGTATAATCCATTCCATTTTGTTCAAAGGCATTGATCGTGTTGTTCAGTCCTTTTTCACCATAGTCTGCCGCATGGTTATTCGCAAAGTTTAAGACAGAGAAATTTAAATCCTTCAACGCTTGGACAGAATCTTCATCAGTTTTTAAATGAATATTCTTTTGCGCTGCCTGTTCTTTATCTGATGCGACAGGATGTTCAAAGTTACCTGTCACATAATCTGACACATCAAAATATGGCTTGGCATAACGAAAGAGATGCTCTTTTCCATAGCGGTCTGTTACTTTCTCTACGTTTCTTCCAAACATAATGTCACCGACAAACGAAGCGGTCAGGATGTTTTCTGGATTCTTTTGTACAGTTGGCACTTGTGCTTTCCCGATAAACGTAAATAGAAATGTACAAGCAATGACGATCGGTAAAGCAATGAGTACGTGTTTATTCGTCTTTTTCTTTTGATTCTTTGTGATTTTCAGCAGCTTTTCCTGAAAGCTCAATTTTTTATTCATCATTGGACACACCTTATCTTAAAATAGATAGTAAACATACATGATGGCAAATGTTGCACCACTTAGAAGTAACGTGCTTCCAAGGGTAATCGTAAGACCTTGCTTTTGAATCGTATTTGCAATCAATCCAGGGACGATGATTCCGATTCCGCGGAATTCTGCTATTTCAAATGGGACCACTGGATAGAAGAAATCAAATATCAGCTTTAAGGCAATCCCTGTAATCAGCATCGCTGCAAACTTTCTGCGTCCGTATAAAATCATGAATTTTGATAAGCCAAAGCGAACGATCACATACGTAAGCAAGCTGACAGATAAGACGACTAAAATGAAGACTGGCTGGTTAAATACGAGCGCCAGATAACCCGGAACAACAAGTCCAGCTGGTACGATTCCTGTTTTTTCTGCAAAGATTAAACTAAGTAGAACACCTAAAATTAACGAGATATAAAGATCTGATCCGAACATTTTCTATATTTCCTCCTAGCTGACAAGCTGCTTAATTTTGTATTCTTGAATTTTTTCGATTAACGGTTCAGCGGCACCATGGATATTGCCGACTCCATAAACCACTCGATTATGAAGCTTTTTCTCAAGCATATTCATAATTTCTTCTGTAGATTGATATTCAAGGTTGTGTAAGTGGTCAGCCGGAATTTTCCCTTCCTCATATGCCTTCACAATTGGATCAGTTGTTTCACCAATTAAGACAAGGTCACTTGCTTCAATATATGGAAGTACATCCTCCGCAAACTGGATCGTTCTATCTACCCGATCTGCACGGCAGTTCATAATAATAATCGGTTCATCTGTTGGATATCCAATTTCTTTCACACGCTTCCAAATGTTCAATGTAGATGCTGCGTCATTTGCCGCAAATCCATTTACAAAGTGTCCAGGTGTTTTCGCGTCCATTAATGGGAGAATTCTCATCGCTCCTGGATCAGGCGGCGCATTTAACATTCCTCTGAATGCCGTATCTTCATCAATCCCTAATGCTTGGGCAACACCAAGTGCAAGTGAAGCATTATCTGGGAAAACCATGTACTCAAATTTCCGCAAAAACTCATCGGAAATCTTGGAATTATCCGCAACAATGACTTCTGTGTTGCGTTTTTTCGCAATCTCTTTAAAGAAATCTGTATATTCACTATCCGTAATAACCAAGTGTCCATTGTAAGGAATTGTCGCTGTAAAGGCTTCTGCTATTTCATCAAGTGTCGGCCCCATAACGTCCATATGGTCTTCAAGAACGTTTACGATCACGCCAATATTTGCTTGAAGCAGCTCTTCCTGAAAGATAATTTGGTAATCTGGATTTACCGCCATACATTCACTGACGATGGCATTTGCTCCTCTTTCAACTGTTTCTCTCATAACTTCTTTCTGCTCTCCGATATTCGGTCCTTGCGGTTTCCTTTTAATCGGTTTCTCCTCTGGCGTATCCCAATAAATCATTCTTGCATCCGTTCCCGTTGTTTTACCGACAGTTTTATAACCTGCCTCCATTAAGATACCGGTTGTCAATCTTGTGACGGTAGACTTTCCGCGAATACCATTAATATTGACGCGCACCGGCAGGGCATCGATATTTTTCTGATGACGCTTCTTTTCAATAAAGCCAATCCCTAACATGATGACACAGGCTATAACGATTAACCACATCGCTATCTACATCTCCTTTTTTTATGAGTGTGATATGTAAATTCAATCAACAGTATATCTGTTCAGCATAAAATCACAATCGGTATTATGTAACATAATCTTTCACTTCCTCGTATGCCAAATTCCTCTAATCAGAAGGCTTTTTTGCCTACCCATCCTTTAAATGAAAAGGCCAAAAGGCGGACAAAAATCAATCTGAATTTCTGCTGAATTTATGAGAAAGCGTTACCATCAATGATCCGAAAATCTTTTGTCCTTTTCTCCCTAAATTTTTTGACAATTATTAAGATGTATTTTGAATCAATGTTTTAAAGCCCGCTCTTCTCTATAACATCAGTCATATCAGCGCTTTAAATGAATAGTGCGTGTTTTGGAATGTTTTATATTTTTGAACGAACAGGTTAGAAAGTCATCCTCATTGGTCAGATTGCTATGTGTTGACCTATGACAAAGGTCACCTCTAAAAAAATCAAGTCATCTGCTTATTTTTAGGTCACAAAAAATTGGGATAAGATGTAAATATTTGATCATTTCGGTGTACCTTCTCTTTACGATATTCGCACCTTATGACCTAAACAATGAAACATTATTCATTTGTTTTTATCAAGATTCATCATTTCTTAACATTTTTAATATGAATTTAGTTGAAAGTTGTCAGCTTATGTCATGCTTTCCCCAAAGGAGACGAATAAAATCCGCTTCTCCGCTTACACTATGGGTAAAAAATCTGTGAGAGGAGGCTAAAGATGCCAAACACCAATGAGCAGACACGCCTGCATTTTTTATCAGGCAGCTTCGAGGAAAAAATCCGTATCCTAAAAAAAACATTTCAGCAAAGCGGCGATTTTGAATACCGAGAGTTAATGGTGAATGAAACAAAATCTGTGCTGTTCTTTATTAAAACAAGAATTGATGAAGGCAAATTAAATGATTTCATTATCGGTAACTTATTAGGCTCTCCTGGAAAGCAGAATTATATAAAGTCTCTTAGCACACTTGAAACAGGCGACTTGACGCTGATCACAGACAGTATTATTGCGGGAAGTATTGCCTTTCTTGATGAAAACTCCTCGCAAATCAAGCTGTTTGCTGTCGGACAGCCGCCGCTGCGCTCTATTACTGAACCGTCTTCTGAAAGTATTATCGCGGGTGCACATGACGGGTTTGTTGAAAGTCTTGATACCAATATCTACTTACTGCGTTCGCATTTAAATGATCGGAAACTCGCCATTCAATATCATAAGGTCGGTACAAAATCGGAAACAAAGCTTGCAACGGTTTATATATCTGATATTGCCAATCAAGAAAAGGTCGAAGAAGTCAACAGACGGATTTCTTCTATTAAAGTAGACACACTGATAAGTCCTGGCTCTATCGTTGAGGCAATTGAGGAAGATTCATATTCTATTTTCCCGCAGCTGATTGATACAGAACGTCCGGACAAGGTAAGATCTGCGATTCTTGAAGGGAGAATAGTCGTACTCATGGATGGCAGTCCAATGGCCATTATTCTGCCTATCACGTTCTTTAGTTTTTTTCAGTCGCCGGATGATTATAACAGCCGCTGGATTCCTGCTACGTTTATTCGTATTCTTCGTTATCTTGCCTGCATCATCGCAGTCATATTGCCATCTTTTTATATTGCTGTTATTGCGTTTCATTATGAGGTTGTCCCAGATGAACTAGCTATTACGATGAAGAACTCTATTATTGGCATTCCCTTTCCTCCATTGATTGAGGCTATGCTCATGGAGATCACAATTGAACTTATACGTGAGGCTGGGGTGCGTCTGCCTAAACCCATCGGGCAGACCATTGGCATCGTAGGAGGTTTGGTTATTGGGGATGCGGTTGTACAAGCAGGACTTATTTCGAATGTCCAAGTGATTGTAGTCGCTGTGACGGCTGTCGCTTCATTTGTACTTCCGTCGTTTGAAATGACGTCCACCATCAGGATGCTTCGTTTCCCGCTCATGTTTATGGCATCGATGTTTGGATTTATTGGCATTTCATTTGGGCTCGCCATTATTCTCATGAATTTATGCCGCCTAGAATCACTAGGGGTGCCATATTTATCACCTGTTGCTCCATTTAACTGGCAGGACTTAAAAGATACTGTGGTTCGACTCCCAATGTGGATGTACAAAAACCGCCCTGTTTATTTAAATCCGCAAAAGAACAAACAAATTGAACAACTGAGAGGGTGGAAAAAGAAAAATGAAAAATAAAATATCTCCACCTCAAGCTGTTTTTTTTATCATCCAATCTCAAATTGGTGTTGGTATTTTAGCGCTCCCCCATTTGCTAATGAAAGACATGGGACACGATGGCTGGATGGCAATAATTGTCGCGTGTTTTTTTATCCAAATCATCAATACCATTTTTCTTTATATCATCTACAAGTATCCAGAAACGTCATTTTTCCAAGCACTGATTGAGGTCTTTGGAAAATGGATTGGACGCACCTTGGTTGTGCTCTATACGGTATACTTTGCCTCGGTCTGCATCGTAGTCCTTTCTATATTCACAAGGATTCTTGGCATATGGGTGCTCCCGCTCACACCAAACTGGGTGATTAACCTATTACTGATGATATGCATTATCTATATCTCAAAGGAGCAAATTACAGCCATTGTCAGGTTTAATTTTATCTTAACTCCCTTTTTGCTCATGCTCTCTCTATTGATGTTCTATTCATTGAAAGGAACCAATATTGATTACCTTCTGCCCTTTTTCCAAACAGATATTTCTCAATTTCAGCTTGGATTGAAGGACGTGGTGCTGTCAATGAATGGATTTGAGATGATTTTAATCATCTCTCCACTGATGAAGGGCACCATTAAGGAACGATATAAAGTGATGACCATTTCAAATATATGTACGACGCTTTACTACCTATTTATTACATTAATTTGTTTTATGTTTTTCAGCCCAGCTGAGCTTGATGTTATCCCGAATCCTGTTTTGTATCTATTAAAAACCATTACATTCGGTGTCATTGAGCGCACGGATTTAATTTTTCTAAGCTTTTGGGTCTTTGTCATTTTAGCCACACTGAGTAATTATCTGTACTTTTGTGCAAATGGTGTGTCCAGTATGCTGAAGAAAAAAAATCACAAAAAATATGTCTACTATTTTGCCATTTTGATTTATGCTGCAAGCTGTTTTCTTTCAACTGATAACTTTAGAATTCAGCGCTTCAATGACTTTACTACCGCTGCACAATATTCATTTATATACACACTTCCGATCATGATGGCCGTTATCATCTTTATCAAACACCGCAAAAAGAAGGTGAAATCACATGCATCATAGGTACATGTTGACACTGCTTATCTGTGTTTCCCTCATTTTCATGCCTGGCTGCTGGGATCAAAACCTATTAAAAGACATCTCTCTCGTATTAACTTCAGCTGTTGATCAAGGAGAGGATGACAATGCGAGATATTCGATTACCTATCGAAAGGTGCAGCAGTCTCAAAGTATGCAGCAAGGGAATTCAGGCAGCTATTTAACCACTGTTCTCACAACCGATGCGCCTACTTTAAGAAAAGCAAGAAGCAACTTTAGCCGGAGTGTAGACCAAAAAATTGATATGTCTAAAATGAGGGTCCTGCTGATCGGTGATGAATTTGCCCAAAACCGGCTGCTCCCTTACTTAGATATGTTTTATCGCGATCCCAAAAGCCCTTTGCTCGCAAACTTGGCAGTGGTGCAAGGCGGGAGTTGTGTGGACTTAATCAATTCTCTGCTCAAGGAAAAACTCATTGTGAGCGACTATTTAAACAACCTGATCACTTCTGCATCACGCTCCTCACAAGTTGCACCTAAGAACATTCAAAATATCCGGTCCAAAATGCTGCAAACCGGCGAGGATTTCACACTGCCATTACTCTACTACGATAAATCAAAAAAGTTAACGAGTGTAAGGGGGGTCGCCTTATTTGATAATGAGAAAAAGAAAGGTGAACTTTATGCGCAAGATGCCATTCTGCTCACCATCATGGATGGAAAAATGGGCAGTTATGCAAACTTCACAAAAAAAGTAAGAAGTGATATGAAATCAAAGGAGAACAATTACATCAGCATTCAAGTTACCGATACAAAAAGAGACATTAAAATCGTCAATCCTGATCATCGAAACGTAACCTTCTCTCTTGAGTTTGAATTCAATACCTCTGTTATTGAATATCCGAAAGATAATTTAGATACAGACAAGAAAATTAAAATGCTAAATAAAAGGCTGTCAGCTATTTTGACTAAAGATGCCGAAAGAGTCATTGCGGCCCTGCAAGAAGCAAATTCTGACGTCCTAAGCCTTGGCAGAAAATATAGGGTAAAACACTATGATGAATATATGAAAATGAACTGGGTCACCGATTATCCGAAGGTGAAAATCATTCCAAAAGTGAAAGTGAACATTACACAAACAGGTATTATTAGTTAAGAAAAGGAAGAAGCCTTCTTTCTTTTCTTTTTTTATTTTTTTTAGATTGTCATTTCGATGCTTTCGTGATAATCTATGTGTGTAAACGGTTACACATTCATGAAGGGAGGCTCTCCATTGGCTACAATTAAAGATGTCGCAAAAGCTGCACAAGTGTCTGTTGCCACTGTTTCACGCGTGCTCAATGATACTGGATATGTTCATTCAGATACGAAAACCCGCGTGACGCAAGCGATGCAGGAGTTGAACTACTTTCCCAATGAAGTGGCTAGATCCCTTTTCAAAAGAGAATCACGCTTAATCGGCTTAATCTTGCCTGATATCACAAACCCCTTCTTTCCTCAGCTTGCTAGAGGCGTTGAGGATGAGATTCATGCGCACGGTTTTCGGTTATTATTCGGAAACAGTGATGAAGATCGAGAGAAAGAAATGGCATACTTGCAAACCTTTAAACAAAATCAAGTGGTCGGTGTCATCGCGGTCACAAATGAACCTGAGTCAGATATATACAATGATGATGATCTGCCTGTTGTGTTTTTAGATCGAACGGTTCCACATGCACCTTCTGTTTTTGCAGATGCTGCAGCTGGCGGGAAAATGGCGGCAATGGAATTAATCAGACGCGGCAGCCAGCAGATCACACTGTTAAAAGGACCTGCCCATCTGCAAACAGCGCGGCAGCGATTCAAAGGCGCACTCGATGTTCTCACGGAAACAGGTGTCGACTTTCATGTGATGTCTAATGCTTCCTTTTCCTTTCAAGAAGCTCGAAAAAGTGCCAAGGCCCTTTTCCAGCTGTACCCTGAAACAGATGGGATCATTGCCAGCAACGATATCGTCGCAACAGCGGTCATCCATGAAGCGCTTCGAATCGGAAAAGCGATTCCAGGAGACGTTCAAATCATTGGATTTGATGATATTCCGCAAAGTGAGCTGCTCTTCCCTTCCTTATCGACCATAAGGCAGCCCGCCTATGAGATGGGAAAAGAAGCGGCACAGCTGTTAATCAAAGCGATTCAGAAACAACCGATAGATCAACCAGTTATTCAAATGCCCGTCTCTTTTATTGAACGAGAGACCACAAGAAAGGTGGATTCACAATGAGTCATATTGTTGTAGTAGGAAGCTGTTCAATGGATTTAGTCGTCACTTCAGATAAACGGCCAAATGCCGGTGAAACGGTTTTAGGCGAATCGTTTAAAACGGTCCCAGGCGGGAAAGGTGCCAATCAGGCAGTCGCAAGCGCCAGACTAGGTGCCGATGTATATATGGTCGGCCGAGTTGGTGATGACGCTTATGGCCATGATATTCTCAGCAATTTACAAGCACAAGGTGTCCGTACCTCATATATGAAACCGGTTACCGAAATGGAGAGCGGCACAGCTCATATCATTTTAGCAGAAGGTGATAACAGCATTGTAGTGGTCAAAGGGGCAAATGACGAGGTTACTCCTGACTATGTAAGTACTGCTCTTTCTACAATTGATGATATTGGGATGGTTCTCATCCAGCAGGAAATACCTGAAGAAACGGTCGAAGCGGTCTGCGCCATTTGCAGTGAAAAAGAAATCCCTGTCATTTTAAACCCTGCACCAGCCCGTAAAGTATCGAAGCAGGTTTTAGATCAGGCTGCTTACATTACACCGAATGAACATGAAGCTGTTCTGATGTTTGATGGTCTGCCAATTGAAGATGTCTTGCGTCAATACCCCAACAAATTACTAGTCACAGAAGGAAAAAATGGGGTTCGATACTTTGATGGAACGAAAGACGTGTTGGTTCCAGGCGTTCCTGTCGAAGCAGTCGATACAACAGGAGCTGGCGATACCTTTAACGGAGCCTTGGCTGTCGCTCTAACAGAAGGCAAATCCCTCTATGACGCACTTGCCTTTGCCAACCTTGCAGCATCAATGTCCGTCACAAAGTTTGGCGCACAAGGCGGCATGCCAACAAGAGAAGAATTGGAGAAAAAGAAATGAAAAAAAACGGCATCCTAAACAGCCATATCGCCAAGGTGCTTGCTGACCTTGGCCACACAGATACAATCGTCATCGCAGACTGTGGTCTTCCTATCCCAGAAGGTCCAGTCAAAATTGACCTAGCATTATCAATCGGCACACCATCCTTTCAGGAGGTCACCTCCCTCCTTCTTCAGGAAATGGCCGTTGAAAACATCACTGTAGCTAGTGAAATCAAAGAAGCCAATGAACGAGATCATTTATTTCTTAAGAAAGCGCTCTCAAAACCGTTACATGAAGTAGACCACGAGACGTTCAAAGACATGACCAAACAGGCAAAAGCAGTCATTCGAACGGGTGAAGCCACCCCATACGCAAACTGCATTCTTCATGCCGGTGTCATCTTTTAAAAGGAGGAGCCAGATATGAACATAGAGATGCATAACATCCATAAGGCTTTTGGAAAAAACACCGTTCTCTCCGGGGTCTCCTTTGACCTCGTCACAGGTGAAGTCCACGCACTCATGGGTGAAAATGGTGCGGGAAAATCAACTTTAATGAATTTGCTTACAGGTCTTTATTCTTTAGATCAAGGAACGATACAAATCGACGGGAAAGAAACCGCTTTCAAAAATCCGAAGGAAGCGGAGCAGCACGGCATCGCCTTCATTCATCAGGAGCTCAACATATGGCCGGATATGACCGTCTTGGAGAATCTATTCATCGGGAAAGAAATCTATACGAAACTCGGACTGCTAGATACTAAGAAAATGAAGACCCTCGCCCAAACGCAGCTGGACCGTTTGTCTGTGAATCTCTCACTTGAACAAGAGGCAGGCAGCTGTTCTGTTGGACAAAAACAGATGATTGAGATTGCAAAAGCATTAATGACCGATGCAAAGGTCATCATCATGGATGAGCCGACAGCAGCTCTTACGGAACGGGAAATCGAGAAGCTCTTCCAGGTCATTGAATCTCTCAAAAAAGAAGGCGTTTCCATTGTCTATATTTCTCACCGTATGGAGGAAATCTTTGCAATCTGTGACCGGATTACGATCATGCGTGATGGGAAAACGGTCGATACGAAGGCCATACCAGAAACGAATTTCCATGAAGTCGTCAAAAAAATGGTCGGCCGTGAATTGACAGATCGATATCCTGAGCGAACGCCTTCTACAGGAGACATTGTCCTTGAGGTGAAACAAGCAACGAGAAAAGGACAATTTCAAGATATCAGCTTCTCAGTTAAAGCTGGAGAAATCGTTGGTGTTGCAGGCTTAATGGGTGCTGGCCGGACCGAAATGATGCGGTCGCTCTTTGGCCTTGATCCTCTTGATCAAGGAGAAATATGGGTTCATGGAAAAAAGGCTGTTATTAAAAAACCAAGTGATGCCGTCAAGCTCGGCATCGGCTTTATCACAGAGGATCGCAAGGATGAAGGATTGATGCTTGATGCATCCATCCGAGAAAACATCGGTCTGCCAAACTTAAAAAGCTTCTCTCCAAAGGGACTGATTGATAAGAAAACAGAACAGGATTTTGTCGACCTTCTCATCAAACGACTGACGATTAAAACGGCTTCCTCTGACATCTCTGCCCGAAGCCTGTCTGGGGGAAATCAGCAAAAAGTCGTCATTGCCAAATGGATCGGCATACAGCCGAAGGTCTTGATTTTAGATGAACCGACACGAGGAGTCGACGTCGGAGCGAAACGAGAAATCTATCAGTTAATGAATGAGCTGACCGATCGAGGCGTTGCCATTTTAATGGTCTCCTCTGAGCTCCCAGAGATACTCGGGATGAGCGATCGAGTGCTCGTCATTCATGAAGGAACCATCAGCGGAGAATTAGACAAAGCAGAAGCAACGCAGGAACGAATTATGACACTAGCTACAGGAGGGAAGTAACATGAAACCACTTACTTCAAATGGACGATTTGATCACATCATGCAAAAGCTTGGGCCATTCTTAGGACTCATCATCCTTGTCGCCATTGTTTCTATTTTAAATCCGGCCTTTTTAGAGCCATTAAACATCTTAAACTTACTGAGACAAATCTCCATTAATGCCCTCATTGCCTTTGGCATGACGTTTGTTATTTTAACTGGAGGTATTGATTTATCAGTCGGTGCTATTCTTGCACTATCCAGTGCCCTGACTGCCGGCTTTATCGTTTCTGGCATGGATCCGATTTTAGCCATTATCGTCGGCTGTATCATCGGTGCCGTTCTTGGGATGATCAACGGTCTTTTAATCACAAAAGGCAAGATGGCTCCATTTATCGCAACGCTTGCCACGATGACAATTTTCAGAGGTTTGACACTCGTTTATACAGATGGAAACCCGATTACTGGGCTTGGCTCTAACTATGCCTTTCAGTTATTCGGCCGCGGATATTTCTTAGGCATTCCTGTTCCAGCGATTACGATGCTTCTCACCTTTATCGTACTTTGGGTACTGCTTCATAAAACACCTTTCGGCAGAAGAACATATGCCATCGGCGGGAATGAAAAAGCGGCTCTCATCTCAGGAATCAAAGTACCACGCGTGAAAATTATGATCTATTCATTAGCAGGCTTCATGTCTGCCTTAGCAGGTGCAATCTTAACATCTCGCCTAAATTCAGCGCAGCCAACAGCTGGTACGTCCTATGAGCTTGATGCCATTGCTGCCGTCGTACTTGGCGGGACAAGCCTGTCCGGCGGAAGAGGAAGAATTGTCGGCACACTCATCGGGGTGCTCATTATCGGTGTCCTGAACAATGGTATGAACTTACTTGGCGTTTCATCATTCTATCAATCTGTTGTGAAAGGGATTGTCATCTTGATTGCAGTCCTATTAGACAGAAAGAAATCTGCTTAAGGAGGCAGCCGCTATGAAAAAATATCTTATTCTCATCCTGACTCTCTCATTGTTCATGCTTTCTGCCTGCTCACTTGAACCACCGGAGTGGGCCAAGTCATCAAAGGATGGCAAGAAAAAGGACATCAAAATTGGGCTGTCGATCTCGACGTTAAATAACCCATTCTTCGTTTCTCTGAAAAACGGTGTGACAAAAGAAGCGAAAAAGCTAGGCATTGAAGTCGTGATTGCAGATGCACAAAATGATTCAGCTAAACAAACAAGTGATGTTGAAGACCTTATTCAGCAAGGCGTCGACGCATTGCTCATCAACCCAGCCGATTCATCTGCCATATCAACCGCTGTCGAATCAGCAAACGCTTCTGATATACCTGTCATCACATTAGACCGCTCAGCCGAAAGTGGAAAGGTAGAAGCACTTGTCGCCTCAGATAACGTCAAAGGCGGAGAAATGGCAGCTAAATTTATCATTGACAAGGTTGGCAAAGGAGCAAAAGTCGCTGAATTAGAAGGCGTACCAGGCGCTTCCGCTACACGTGAGCGTGGAAAAGGATTCCATCAAATAGCGGATAAAGATCTAAAAGTGACAGCAAAACAAGCTGCCGACTTCGACCGGACAAAAGGACTGAATGTCATGGAAAACCTCCTTCAAGGAAACCCTGACATCAAAGCCGTTTTTGCCCACAATGATGAAATGGCACTTGGCGCACTAGAAGCGATTCAAAGCTCTGGGAAAGACATTCTTGTCGTTGGCTTTGATGGAAACGAAGATGCACTCAGCTCAATCAAAGCAGGAAAGCTCTCTGCAACAGTCGCGCAGCAGCCTGAGCTGATCGGTCAACTTGCAGTCGGTGCTGCAAACGACGTATTAAAAGGGAAAAAGGTACAAAAGAACATCGCAGCTCCACTCAAACTAGAACAGAAGAAATAAACAGAAAACCCCCGATTTCCCTCGGGGGTTTTCCTATTACTGTGGTCTTTTCAGCACAAATGACGTGCCTAAATGGGCATAATCATTACCTGCTAGGCGAGCGACTGGTTTCAGTTCATTAGTAGAAACATAGCCTTTTTCTGCATCATAAACACCCTCATCTAAATGTGCACATACAACCCGGCCAATGATATGATCAACTGTGATCTCCCCTTCATCATTTTGAAAGGTCAGATGTTTTTCCAGCTGACATTCAAAACGAATGCGCGCTTCCTTGATTCCCGGCACTGAAATGACATGACTCTCTACTTGATGAAGTCCGGTGCGATCCAGCTCACTCTCTTCCCGAGGCAATGTAGCAGCTGTTTCATTAATATCTTCTATCATGTCTTCATCACTCACATGGACGACAAACTCTTCCCTGTCAATGATATGCTGCGCAGTATCTTTCATCTGACCATCACGTCGTCCGATAGAAACCGCAATGAGCGGCGGGTGTCCGCTGATGACATTAAAGAAACTAAATGGTGCGGCATTGACAACATCTTCTTTAGACAGACTTGTAATAAACGCTATCGGTCTTGGAACGATAGAACCAGATAATAATTTATATGCCTCTTTTCGTGACAGCTGATCCATTTGCAATGTAATCAATTCAGGTACGCCTCCTTTTAATGTAACGACATCATACCATAACCTGTTCCCTACACCTCTTATTCCAGCTCGGTGCGATGCAGGATATGGTGAACAAGATGAAATAAAGCAGGATTATGATTTTCCCGTCTATAGGAAATCGTCCATTCCGCCAGAAGCTGTTCATCCTCAATGGCCCGATATACAACATCCAGATTAAATAAACGCCGGGCTGATTTTGGAATCACTGCAATACCGATCCCTGCTGTGACGAGGCCAATGATCATTTGATATTCCGCCGCTTCCTGCACGATATTTGGAGAAAACCCGTACTTTTCACATAGCAGGACAAAGTGCTGATAAAGAGACGGCCATGATTCCTGTGATAAAGAAATAATCGGTTCATGACGGATATCTTCAATCGCGACCGTCTCTTTATTAGCCAAACGATGATTTTTTGGAATCGCAAAAATACATTCACTTTGCTTCATCAAACGACTCACTAATTCTTCATGCGGCGGTGTAGGATGTAAAAAACCGATATCAATCTCACCATTTAAAAGTGCCTCTAGCTGCTGCGGAACAGAAAGCTGCTGCAGCTCAATACTGACAGAAGGATACAGCTCCCTGAATTCACGTACAACGGGCGGCAGAATATCGTACGTCGCCGTTCCAACAAAACCTATGATGATTTTCCCCAGCTCTCCTCTTGCTGTATGACGGGCATGATCAACGGCTTTATCAAGCTGCTGCAGCACTCCCCGAATCTCATGTAAAAAGACCTTTCCAGCTGCTGTTAGCTCCACTACCCGCTTCGACCGGTGAAATAAAGGAAAACCCAATTCTTCCTCAAACTGCTTAATTTGCTGACTAAGTGGAGGCTGTGTCATATTCAACCGCGCGGCTGCTCTGCCAAAATGCAACTCCTCCGCTACTGTGACAAAATACTGCAAATGTCTCAGTTCCATCCTTTCACTCCTCACACACTTATTCGTGAAACATATCAAAACCACGTTAAACATATATTGGAAAATTTATTTTATGAAATGTATAGTAAATCATATCATGAAAATATATTTTCATAAAAAATTTTACTTGCCGAAAGGAGTGCGGGGTAAATGAAATCTCAAGCACAACCCCTAACAAGACGAGGAGCAGAGTTGATTGTTGATACGCTGATTGCTCAAGGTGTGACCCATGTTTTTGCGATTCCAGGTGCAAAAATTGACGCTGTATTTGATGTATTAAAAGACAGGGGTCCAGAGCTTGTCCTATGCAGACACGAACAAAATGCAGCCTTTATGGCAGCTGCTGTCGGACGTTTAACCGGCAAACCAGGTGTTTGTCTCGTCACATCAGGTCCTGGTGCATCTAATTTAGCAACAGGTCTATTAACAGCCAATACAGAAGGTGATCCTGTTGTCGCAATCGCCGGAAACGTCATTCGTGCAGATCGTCTGAAACGAACACATCAATCACTCGACAATGCGGCATTATTCAAACCAGTCACAAAATATAGCGTTGAAGTACAAGACGTTCATAATATACCAGAAGCATTAACGAATGCTTTTCGCGCGGCACAAAAAGGGCAGGCTGGAGCAGCATTTATCAGCTTTCCACAAGATGTCGTGACAGAACACACCACACAAACACCAGTGTCTGCTCACCCTTCTCCAGAATTAGGTCCTGCACCAGATGCTCTCATCAGTTCGGCTATCGCCAAAATTCAAAATGCACACTTACCTATTGCGATTGTGGGAATGAAAGCTAGTCGTCCAGCTGCTGCAAATGCCACAAGAGCATTATTAAAAACACTTGGTATCCCATTTGTTGAAACGTACCAAGGAGCCGGCGTTCTCTCAAGAGAGCTCGAGTCTCAATATGTAGGCAGAATCGGCTTATTCCGTAATCAGCCGGGTGATCTTCTCATTGAACATGCAGATGTCATTTTGACCATTGGCTTTGATCCAATTGAATATGATCCGAAGCATTGGAATCTTCAGCCGCAGCAGCGTCAGATCATCCATGTTGATGACATGCAGGCAGATATTGACCATTTTTATGAGCCAACGCTTGAGCTTGTAGGCAATATTTCTGAAACCGTCAAACATCTAGCGCATGACAGTGTTCCCCTTTCTCTAAGTAAAGAGAACATAGAATTAGTCACTGAATTACAGGAACTATTAAGCGACATCGAAAAGACACCAGAAAGAGAAAGTCATCGATCTCACCCTCTGGATGTCATTCATACATTGAGACGTCTGATTCCTGATGACACGAAGGTCACGTGTGATATCGGATCTCACGCGATTTGGATGTCCCGTCACTTCCGCGTCTATGAACCGAATTCATTCCTGGTGAGTAACGGCATGCAAACATTAGGCGTCGCATTACCATGGGCAATTGCGGCTTCTATCATGAATCCAGATGAAAAGATTATCTCGGTCTCAGGTGATGGCGGTTTTCTCTTCTCCGCAATGGAGTTAGAAACAGCAGTCCGGAAGAAAACAAACCTCGTTCACCTTGTTTGGAACGACAGCACATACGACATGGTCGCGTTCCAGCAGGAAATGAAATATGACCGTACATCCTGCGTTGAATTCGGGCAGATCGATTTAGTGAAATATGCGGAAAGCTTTGGAGCGACTGGACTAAGGGTCAGCTCACCTGAGGAGCTTTCAACCGTCCTTCAAAAGGGTATAAACATAGAAGGACCCGTGATTATTGATATTCCGATTGACTATCAAGACAACCCTGACCTCGCCAGTCAAAAATGGCCAGAAGTCTTTCGCAAAAAACATGCAATGAACGTCAGATAAGACTTCGATACATTACATTAAAGGAGTGAGCGGTTATGGGTATGATGCACCCAATGAATCAACAGAATGACACAAGACAGCATGACAAACAGCAAGAGGTCTATCAAGTATCGACAATGACCTCCCTGCTGGAAGCCGTATATGATGGAGATTTCTCCCTCGCACATATTCCTGAACACGGTGATTTTGGCATCGGTACATTCAATCAATTAGATGGAGAGCTGATCGGCTTTGACGGCGCATTCTACCGGCTGCGCTCGGATGGAACAGCGACACCGGTCACCAATCAAGATTATTCACCTTTCTGCTCTCTAGCATTCTTTGAAACAGATATCGTTCATCGAATTGATGCACCTATGACATCCAAAGAGCTGGAAGAAGAAATTGACCGCATTTTGCCAAGTAAAAATATCTTTTATGCGGTCCGCATTGATGGATCATTCAAAAAGGTTCAAACACGTACGGTTGAAAAACAGGAAAAACCTTACGTTCCGATGGTAGAAGCAGTCAAGTCTCAGCCTATTTTCGACTTTGAGGATATTCAAGGTACGATCGCAGGCTTCCGTACACCGCAGTATGCACACGGCATTGCGGTGAGTGGATATCATCTTCATTTTATTGATGAAGATCGAAGTGTTGGTGGACACGTATTTGATTACACCGTTGATCAAGTCACCATCCGCATTTCTCAAAAACGCCATATGAATTTACATCTGCCAAATACGCAGGAATTCTTCCAAGCAGACATTGATCGAGCTGACCTTGCACAGCAAATTGCCAGTGCAGAAAGCAGCCCGGATCAATAAATGAAAACACCCCGATGAGATCGGGGTGTTTTTTTATGCATAAAGATAATTTCTTACATGCAATGTTTTCGTTTCGATAGTAAATGATAAATCATCCGTTCTATTCGTAATAAAATATGATAGAATATCAACAGAAGAAAGGTGGTTATACGGTGTCAAAAGACTATAGCATTCCAAACCTAACATTAGACGAAAGAGATAAACAAATTTTATCCCTATTACACGAGGACGGGCGCATGTCTTATACAGATCTTGGCAAACAGGTCGGTCTGTCACGTGTTGCCGTACAAGCCCGCATTCAGCAGCTCATTGAAGCAGGAGTCATTGAACGATTCACCGCTGTAATTAACCCCGCGAAGGTCGGCATTCATGTCTCTGTCTTCTTTAATGTAGAGGTAGAGCCGAAATTTTTAGAAGCGGTGGCCCTTCAGCTTGAAAAGGAAACGGCTGTCACAAGCCTTTATCACATGACAGGACCAAGCAAGCTGCATATGCATGGCATTTTTCAACATGAACAGGAAATGGAGACTTTTCTGACAAAAAAGCTATACCCGCTAGAAGGCGTTGTCAGTGTGGACTGCCAAATGCTCATTAAACGATACAAAAGCCGCATGGGCATGAAATTGTAGACAGGAGTTGAACCACTTGCAATCATATATCGAACTCATTATCGCTATGGTGCGAACCGGTATTCTCGGTTTTGGCGGAGGCCCTTCCGTCATACCGCTTATTCGCCATGAAGCGGTGGTGAATTACCAATGGATCAACGATGACGAATTCGGAGAAACACTCGCCATCGCCAATGCCTTACCAGGCCCGATCGCTACGAAAATGTCAGCATACCTCGGCTATCGATTAAAGGGCGTATCTGGCGCAATTGTCGCCACAGCTGCTCATATTTTACCAACATGTCTCGCCATGGTAGCCCTTGTTACACTTGTCAGCGTTTTAAGCTCCTCACAAATCATTCAAAATATGATTGGCGCTGTGACCCCTGTCATTGCTGTTCTGTTAGGTATCATGGCATATGAGTTTGGACAAAAAGCGCTGAAAGGCTTCGGCATGATCTTCGGGATCGTTCTATTTCTTCTTGCCTTTATTGGGCTGCAAGTGCTGTCCATTCATCCAGGAATTATTGTCATGATCTTTTTACTTTATGGCGCCTTTCATTTTAAACTGAAAAATCGCTGGAATCGGCCAAATAAAGAGAAAGGAGTGTCTTCATGATGCTGATTCTCTTTTTATTCTGGGCATTCTTTTTATCCAATCTATTAGGATATGGCGGTGGCCCTGCATCCATCCCGCTCAATTATGAAGAAATCGTCAATCATTTTCATTGGATGACGAACGAAGGATTCTCCAATATGCTGGCTTTAGCCAATGCACTGCCGGGGCCAATCGCTACAAAGATTGCAGCATATGTCGGCTATGACGTCATGGGCTGGCCAGGCTTTATCGTGGCACTGCTTGCAACTGTCCTGCCATCCGCTGTTGGGCTGATTTTATTGCTCAAGCTGATTGACCGCTTTCGTCAATCTCCCGTCGTAAAAGGCATGACCTTATCCGTTCAGCCTGTCATTGCGATGATGATGCTTTTATTAACATGGGAAATCGGCGGAGATGCTGTGAAAGCCATCGGCTGGACGCAATCGCTCGCCATTGCTGCGATCTCCTTTTTCTTGATGACCAAATTCAAGCTGCACCCTGCCTTTCTTATTGTGGCTGCTTTCTTATATGGCGGATTCATTCTGCCGCATTCATAAAAACCGATAACATTCACTGTTATCGGTTTTCTTTTACATATAAATTGGAGAAATTGATCTGCGCCCAATCGAATGATACTCGATCCCTGCTTGTTCTGCCTCTTCAAGTGTATGACAGTTTCGTCCATCGAAAATAAGCGGCCGCTTCATCCATTTCTTATAGGAAGCGAGTGGAAACGACTGAATATCCGCCCACTCTGTTAATAGACAGACCGCATCGGCATCCTTGATCGCTTCCTCAATCGTTTGAGCAAATAAGACTTGATCCGGCAGCTCGCGAGCTGCACGCCGGGCAGCAACAGGATCATATGCCACAAGCTTCGCACCTAATTGATGGAGCTCATGAGCGATCGGAATAGATGGCGCCTCCCTCATATCATCTGTATTCGGTTTAAAGGACAGACCAAGAAGCGCAATTCGCTTCCCTTCAAGAGCTGCCCCCAGCCGCTCCTGAATATTGCGGATAAAACCTGCCCGCTGCTCATTATTTACTTTGATGACAGCCTTTAACAGCTCAAAATCATGGGACACATGCCCTGCAATTTGGACAAGGGCATTTGTATCCTTTGGAAAACAAGAGCCTCCGTAGCCAATGCCCGCTCTGAGAAAGGAAGAACCGATCCGCTGATCAAGCCCCATTCCCTGCGCCACCCATTCAACATCAGCCCCTGTTTTTTCACAAATGGAGGCAATCTCATTCATAAAGCTGATTTTTGTCGCCAGAAATGCATTTGATGCGTACTTGATCATTTCAGCACTTTTACGGTCTGTTTTCACCAATGGAAGGTGGAAATCAGCATACATGTCCTCTAGCTTGTCTAATATGGCTTTTGTTTCAGCTCCAATCACTAGCCGATCCGCCCTTAATGTATCTGAAATGGCAGAGCCTTCCCGTAAAAATTCTGGGTTAGATGCAATCGCTAGCGGCTCCTTCCGTCCTAATTCTTGATGGATCAACTGATCGATTTGATCACCCGTTCCGACAGGCACCGTACTTTTCACCACAAGAATCGCCCCTGACTTTGCTTTTAAGCCCATCTCTTTCGCAGCCTGAAACACATACTGTAAGTCAGCTTGGCCATCTGCCTGCTGCGGGGTGCCGACTGCAATCATTAACACATCAGCCCGCGGGTAGACTTCCGCTCCATTTATGTGAAAATGAATTCGTCCCTGCTCAAGGTTGCGTTTCAATAACTCTTTTAACCCGGGCTCATACATTGGGGGGGTTCCCTGTTTCAGCTGCATGACCTTTCGGCGGTCAATATCAATACACGCCACATCATGACCTGCCTCCGCTAAACACACACCTGTCACAAGCCCCACATACCCACAGCCTGCAATCGCAATATTCATGACTCCATCAGCTCCCCATACTCCTTATGCTTGTAATGACATCGTATGCCGGGAGCGTTCATTCCATTCTTAAAAGCATACAAAAACCCCCTGCCATCACTAGCAGGGGGTCACTTTTATGAAACAAGACCATTTCGAATATGAGCAATCAGATTTTCAAGCATTTCTTTTGTTGTGACATCATTTGAATTTTCACCAATATCATGAGCGTACATCAAAATCTTTAAAAACTCTTCTTGATTTAAACCCTTATTATCCATGTCTGTATCCTTTCGATTCCACTAATTTCATTATTATATGCTGTAAGGTTGGTTTATGCAATACTCTATTACATCATTCGACAGCTTTTGAAATTTATGACCATTTTCATGAAAAACTTTTTTATAAATCCCCATTGAGCTATAATAAAAGAATTGGAATCTTTTACTTGGTTAGGAGCGGATCAAATGCTTCAGCACAACATCAACGAAGAAGAAATCAAACAAACTGCCGAACAGATCAAAGAACTTCTTCCTGCAACAGATGAAAACAAACAACTCATCAAAAAAGCATTGATTACTTATAGACAGGACAGCGTATATCGGCTCAAGCAAGAGTCTGATACCGAATGGTCAGCTTATGTACATGACGTCGTGGCAGCAAAGGTCCACCTTCATGTGCTGTTTCCTGTGAGAAGCAGCTGCTCATGTCCAGCAGATGGACTTTGTAAACACATTCTTGCTGTCTTCTTTTCGCTATACGCTCAAGTAGAGAGTGTGACCGGATTTACAGAAAATTGGTCAGAAAAAGATGAATTACAGCGCAGCAAAGAACTGATTCGCCAGCACTTCCAAGTGAAGCGCCCAGACGAACAATCACTCCAAAGCTGGCTGACTTTTTTCCAAGAGGAATTTAACCTCTGGCTGAAACGGACACCGAAGCACCAGCAAACGCCGCAGCATTTGTATTACGGCTATTTATCGATCCTAAAAAAACACGCACCTGCTTCACCTGAATTCAAGAGCTTGTATGCGATTCATACGTCGATCGATGTATGGCTGAGGCTTCATGAACTCGTCGACCTCGGCCGGCTTGATGCCGAAAAAGACTTTTATTCCATGAATCCCTATGTAGAACAGCTCATGAACACCATTTTTGATTCAGTGGATCATTTGAAGACATACGCCCTTTCCTTTTCCCTCGATCCGTTTCTTGAAAACACACCAACTGCCGTTCGCACACTTCTTCAAATCAGTGGACCTTTCCAGCATGAACGAGTAGCGGTCTTTATGGAGATTTGGGGCACCATATTAAATAGAGGGAAATGGGTCAAAAAAGAAACAGAATTACTAAAGAACGCCCAGAAGAAAGAACAAACGGTTGAACGTACAATCGGCCTGATGCACATGGATTATTTACTGAAAGAAGACGAAAGCCTCTTTCAGCAATTACAGCTGCTCAATGCGGATATGCTGCCAAATGTGCTCAATTGGCTAAAGGATCTCACAAACCGAAAGGACTGGAAGCGGCTCAAGCTCTGGTATCATGAAATCACCTATATATTAGAGGAATATTGCCAGCTCGACCTTTCCTACAGAGAACTGCGGGGAGCCGTCAGTGATTTCTTCTTTTATTTAGATGCATACTTTAAGCAGACGAAGGATCATCATTTATATGAACGCTACCTACAAATCTGTATGCCCTATGCGTTTACAGAATACAGTCAGCTCTTGTATGCACAGCAGCGTTATGCGGAATGGATTGAGATTCACAGCCTTGTTGGTTTCTCCATTAGTGAACTGGAGAAGGATTTGATCAAGCAGATTGCAAAAGAGGAGCCGGAAGCCCTCATTCCATCGTACCACCGTGAAATCTCACTGCTTCTCGATCAAAAGAATCGAAGTGCTTATCGAGAGTCTGTGAAAATGCTGAAGAAACTGCGCACGCTTTATCATAAAACGAAAAAAACCGCGATCTGGGAAAGGTATGTAAAGCAGCTGCAAGATTCAACAAAAAGGCTGCGTGCGTTCCAAGAGGAAATGAAGAAAGGAAAATTGATTGATGACACGCCATAAACAAATTGTCATTCATGCAGAACAAACTGAAGATTTCTCTTTCACCATTTCAGCGCAAGCAGAGGACGGACACCCTGTTCCGCTTAATGAAATGAAGAGGCAGCTTTTCCAATGGCACGAATCTTCTTTCTACGGAACATTTTTAGAAGATGTCAGCTTTATTGGCACACCTGCCTTTCTATTAAGCCCTTGGATGACCGTTGAGTTGCTGGGAAAAAATTCATTTAATACGTTTAGTCATGTGACATTAACGGATGAAACGGAACCACTGATGAAAACAGCCTCCACCATTTACGAATTCATCGAGGACGAAGATTTCGTTCCCGATTATGAGGCGTGGACAAAAGGCGAACTTCGGTTTAAAGACAAAGAAGGCCTATTAGATGGTTATACGGCTGATTGGTTCTCCTTTGCTGTACAGGATTACATTCAATATGATGATGCCTTGCAGCACAAATGGAACCGCATGACCGCACAATCGCCTGCGCTCTCATCCTTCCAAGGACATTTTCTAGATGAGCAGGATTTCCTGGAGACGATTGGCTGGATTGATGACGAAACGCCGTTCACTGTCGGCTTGCGCTTAAACGAGCCAGATTTTGACGGAGATGATTGGAAAATCGAATTGTTTTTGCGTGATAAGAAAAACAGCGACCTTCACTTTTTTGAAGGCATTCGTTCATTGAAAAGGTCTTGGCATCCGTATCAAGATAAAATTTCAAGAGAGCTGGAACGATTCAGTCAAATCGTCCCTTGGCTTTCTTTCACATCTGGCACCACACTTATGTCAGAAGAAGAAGCGTGGCTCTTCCTATCTGAAGCAAGTGAAACACTTGTCAATATGGGCATTGAGATTCTGCTCCCATCGTGGTGGCAAATTGTCAAAGACAGCACGATGATGTTAAAAGCAAGGATTTCTTCTACACCGCGAGGCGAATCGCATGTCGGAATGGACGCATTAATGGACTTTAATTGGCGCTTTGCTACAAACGGCATTGAGCTGACAGAAGATGAGTTCAACGAACTTGTCCAAAGCAAACGACGTCTTGTCAACATTCGAGGACAATGGATCAAAATAGACCCGACCTTCATCCAGCAAATGAAAAAGTGGATGGAGCGTGCCGAAAATGAAGGACTTCACATGTCTGATATTTTGTCACGCGAACTGGCAGATCAAGAAGCATCCTCTGAATCGATTCCAGAACTACTAGACAGTTCAGCATTTGCCCATATTCAATTTGAACTTTCATCGCAATTAAGAGGGCTTGTCCACCAATTAAACGATTCGCACGAGCTCCCTTCTTACGAAATGAGTGAGTCCTTCAAAGGCACACTGCGTCCGTATCAGCAGCATGGCGTGAATTGGCTGTTATTTTTAAGATCTCATGGATTTGGGGCTTGTTTAGCAGATGATATGGGACTTGGAAAAACGATTCAAATGATCGCGTATTTCACGTATTTGAAGGAGCAGGAGCAAAATGCCGCTCCATCTCTCATCATAGCGCCGACTTCTGTTTTAGGAAACTGGCAGCGAGAGCTCGAAACATTCGCACCACATTTGAAGGTTGCCCTGCATTATGGCCCATCGCGTCCACAGGGAGAGGACTTCACAAAAGCATACGAGTCAACAGATATTGTTCTGACGTCTTATGGACTCTCACATTCTGATCGTGATGAATTAACGGCAGCAAAGTGGAATACCATTTGCTTAGACGAAGCCCAAAACATCAAGAACGCCCATACGAAACAATCGAGAGCGATTAGACAGCTCAAAGGACAGCATCACATAGCCCTCAGCGGGACACCAATGGAAAACCGTTTGACAGAGCTTTGGTCCATATTCGACTTCGTCAACAAAGGATATCTCGGCAGCCTGACCAGCTTCCATAAAAAGTTCGTCCTTCCGATTGAAAAAGACCGTGAAGAAAAAAGAATTGAACAGCTGCAGCAGCTGATCAAACCATTTTTATTAAGACGAACAAAACAAGATGAAGAGGTTGCCCTAAACTTGCCTGAAAAACTCGAAGAAAAAGAATTCATACCGCTATCTGCTGAGCAGGCGTCTTTATATGAACAGCTCGTGAAGGATACCTTTGAACATATGGCATCATTAACAGGGATGCAGCGGAAAGCCATTATTTTAAGTATGCTTGGCAGACTCAAACAAATTTGTGATCACCCTGCGCTCTATTTAAAAGAGAGTGGAACAGATGTGAAACTGCTGAAACGTTCGTTAAAAATGGATAAACTCGCAGAGCTGTTAAAAGCGATACATGAGCAAGGAGAAAGCTGCCTCATCTTTACGCAGTATATTGAAATGGGTAACATGATCAAGCAGCTGGCAGAAAAGATGTTTGGAGAACCAGTCCAATTTTTAAATGGCAGTCTCTCAAAACAGGAGCGGGACAAAATGGTGGACCGCTTCCAGAAGAAAGAATTCAACATCTTAATTCTCTCTTTAAAAGCAGGAGGAACAGGACTCAACCTAACCGCCGCAAACCATGTCATTCACTACGATAGATGGTGGAATCCTGCTGTGGAAAACCAAGCGACAGACCGAGCTTATCGGATTGGACAAAAACGATTTGTTCACGTCCATAAGATGATCACAACGGGCACAATCGAGGAAAAAATCGATCAAATGCTCGAAACAAAACAAACATTAAATGATCAAATTATCCAAAGCGAAAGCTGGATTACAGAGCTATCGACAAACGAACTAGAAGACTTATTTACCTTAAGTGCCGCCGCTCAATCATCTTAATCACAGCAAAAAGAGGACTTTTCTCAAGTTTCATGAAAAGTCCTCTTTTTTATTTGATATAAACGTAAGCTAAATGTTCAGTTTTTTCAATGCAGATTTCACATTCATATACGTATTTAATTCACGGAAGTCCTCTCTCATTTCTCCCATCTTCATTGCAAGATTCGGTTTAATTCCTGTCACAATGAGTTCAGTACCCGTCATTAAAATCAAATCGTTCAGCTTAAAGATCGCATCTGCCACAAATGAATCCACTTCTAATAATCCGGACAGATCGACAATAAAATAATCATCCTTGGACTGAGAGATATAGGTGGAGACCGTTGAAATGATCTTATCAAATCTTGGCGCTGTTAACGTACCAATGATCGGTAACACAGAGATACCATCTTTCACCGGAACGATTGGAACAGAAATATTCAGCACTTCATCAATTGATTGCTCAAGAAGCTCCTGCTGTTCCTTCTCTTTCGTGACATCCTTTTGCAGACCAACAAAATAAAGACGTTTTCCTTCCTTTTCGTCAATCCAAAGAGGAGCGACACTTAACTCGTTCCAAAACATTTGTCCAGTTTTTTTATAATTTTTCAGCTGAACCGTGACAGCCTCTTTGTTCTCAATGGCTGTTCTAATTTGCTTGAGAGCGATTTGTTCAGTTTCATCTCCCTGAAGGAAACGACAATTCCTCCCCAATACTTCAGTTTCTTGATAGCCTGTCATATCTAAAAAGCCCTTGTTCACATATATTAAAGGATTATCAGGTAAAGACGGGTCCGTCACCGTCAGGCCAACCTGAGTATAGTCCAAGGCTTCCTTGATTAAATGCAGATTTTCGGACTTATAAGATTCCAGCGCCATTCGTTTACTCTCCTTATTTTCCTTACAAGCGGGTTATATTCATAATTAAATTATATGATGTTCCACATCATGTGTAAATAGAAGTGGTTCTGAATTCCTCTTTTGTAGAATGCGCTTCATCCTATGTGATTTATACCACGACATCTGATTCATCTATTTCAAAAGGTGCCGGATCATATGCGCGACACCGTGTTCATCATTAGATAACGTCACGTGATCAGCGATTTCTTTTATATCCTGTCTCGCATTCCCCATTGCAACCCCAACACCAGCAGCTCGAAGCATTGATTCATCATTTAAACTGTCTCCTACAGCCGCTGCCCTACTTAAAGGAATACCTAGTCTTTCTGCCAGCCTTGTTAATGCCTGCCCTTTAGACGCGTCCTTTGAACCAATTTCAAAGTTATGATCAGCCGAACTGACCAATGTTACATCTGAATCATCACCAAACATATCCCATCCGGCTTTCAATCTGTCTTGAAAAAAAGAAAAACCTAAGATATTGTAAAATGAAAGCTTTCGATCCTCACGAAACAATTCTTTATATGTATCAATATAAGAAAAACCCGACTGGCTGTATTGAACTTCTGCCGCTTGTTTTAAGACATTTTGATCCGTTTCTGGATTGGCACTTTTTAAACGGTCCATTTCAATCGCAAGAAGCTCTCTGCCGCGATTTGGCGTGAAAATGGCTTCGTTTGTAA
This sequence comes from Bacillus sp. Root920, assembly GCF_001429445.1. Lineage (NCBI taxonomy): Bacteria > Bacillati > Bacillota > Bacilli > Caryophanales > Bacillaceae > Bacillus > Bacillus sp. Root920. The sequence goes on along the minus strand of NZ_LMJV01000001.1, from coordinate 616,265 downwards.
AGACTTCATAATAATAATCACGTTCTTCAAGCCATGACAGTATGTGTTTAGCCTTTTCTTCTTGTAAAGCAGCTGAATGGTACACTAGTCCAGTTGGATCATGAATTACAGCTCCATTGGCACTAATCACCCATGTATTCATACCAAGCTGGTCAAAAATAGACCTTACATCAAAATAAGCTCTCCCTGTTGACACGACAACCTCAATTCCATTCGCAGCTGCTTCCTTTAATGCCTGCTCGTTTTCCTGACTCACTTTGTGTTCACTGTTCAATAAAGTTCCATCTAAATCCGTTGCGATTAATTGAATGTTTGTCATCGTTCTCTCCTTTTTGTCTCTATTTTCAACCGACATACCGTTAACAAAATCCATCATCATTATGAAATGAGTATCCACTATTTGCAAGAGCTGATCGGTTAAACAGTGAATAAAAGGGTATCCGGCCACGCAAATATGACCGGATACACACAAAGGGGATTCACAAGGGGACACACGACCTATACAAAGAAGCATTGGTTCTATATTACGCAGTGTTCATATGAACAAGGCAGCATCTATCAGCTTTAGCTAGAGGGGGGCTGTCAGATGATAGACGTTACCTTTTGATTCGTGACTTGCCTCCTTTCCTTTCAGCTACCCCTAGTCTACGGAGAAAGGCCGTATGTGACAAAACAGGAAAATAGCAAAATAGGCCTTCAAATTCTCTATATCCTCATTCATTTCTGTTTTTTACCGCTTGCGTATAAAACATCATCTTGTTTTGTTTGATGAAATACTTATTTTTCATAAATTGATAAAAAATATCTGAATGAATCCAATTACTAGAAGGCATGTGAATATAATCAGATCCGTCCCACGCAAACCAATAAAAACAAAGCCGGCCATCATGAACCGACAGCTGAAACTCAAAACAGTCCATTTGATCCTCGGTGACATATTGAAACGTGAGTGACTCTCCTTCTTCCATATACACATCACAAAATGAAAGAATGTCTCCCCACGAATAAACACGTATATCACTCTTTGCCTTGTCGTCGCCAATATGAATGTTTCTCAATTGATAGGACTCCATAAAACATCTCCTTTCACTCATGTGCAGCTAGTTCTAAGCAGGCAGCGGTTTCATTTATACAGATGTTGTATGCTATAATAATACTTACGAATAATGAACGCTTGTGAGGTGATAAATATGAAAACCTTTAGGCTGATTGATTTAAAAATTGAACTTGATCCACAGCAAGATAAAATGTCCAGTATTCCCCTTCGTGACGGTTTAATCATTAATAAAGAAGACGGTGAAAATCACTGGATGATCGAGGCACTCATTCCAAAGAAACATAGACAGGTGTTTGAGGTACTCTTTCAGCAGCACACAGAAGTGAAGATTCTTGTAACGATCACTAAAGAAAACAACCGCCCTGTTCATCTATCTGTCCAAGTCAAAAACATCGTTGCCTTAGAAGAAAACATTTCTGTGTTACTCGATGGTAAAATGATTACAAATCGTTACAGAACAGAAACTGAAGAAGTATTAAAAGACCTCGTCAAAGAGGGGCTGTCAGGAGAAAAACTACTGGATGCTTTTAAACAAAACACATAAAAAAGAGCGGGATCAGCCGCTCTTAGATTGTTGACAAAGGGCTAAAATGAACTTGATTTTAGCCCTTTGTCTTCTTTTCAGCGTGTTTGAAAACCTTTGAAGTCTAGGAAGGGCGAGCACTGGAACGTAGCGAATTTAACATTCGTGAGTACCGGAGCGCAGACCTGACACCGAATGCGAAGGTTTGTCCGCGCACTGAGACGGGATCAGCCGCTCTTTTTCTATTGCACATCTTTAGACTGGCTTTGATTTTTCAATAAATCTCTGATTTCAGTTAGCAAAACTTCCGTTTGATCCGGCGTTTCCACAACCTCTTCTTCCTCAACCTTTTTCCGTTTTAACTTATTCAAATAACGAATAAAGATAAAAATGGAAAACGAGATAATTAAGAAATCAACCACTGTTTGAATAAAGTTCCCATATAAAATTTGAGCAGCTCCGATTTTAATGGATAAACCGCTAAAATCATGCCCTCCAATAATAATACCGACAAGCGGCATAATTAAATCATTCACAAGAGAAGTGACAATTTTGCCAAATGCTCCCCCAATGATGACACCTACAGCCAAGTCAATGACATTGCCCTTGACGGCAAACTCTCTAAACTCTTTCAGCATCCTTTATCACCTTCATCTTTTTTTGTCTAATATGACGTTTTTTTGTCAAAATTGCAAGTCCTTATCCGTTCTAACTGAACGTTCCTAAATAAAAAAGCGATTCATGCTTAATGAACCGCCAGGAAAATCATGATACTTTAGGACCGATAGAAAATGTCAGTTCTGCTTCACATGCAATTTCGCCATCTACTGTCGCTACTGCTTTTCCTTTTGCAACCGGCCCGCGGAGGCGCGTCACTTCAACCTCTAAACGAAGCTGGTCACCAGGCTTGACCTGTCTTTTGAAGCGGCATCCGTCAATCCCTGCAAACAAACCAATCTTTCCTTTGTTTTCTTCCTTGCCTAACATAATCACACCAAAAACCTGTGCGAGTGCTTCTACTATAAGCACACCTGGCATGACTGGGTAACCAGGGAAATGGCCATTAAAAAATTCTTCATTCACTGTGACATTTTTAATTCCAACCGCTCTTTTTTCTCCCTCAACCTCTAAAATACGGTCAACCAATAAAAATGGATAACGGTGTGGAATAATGTCTTGAATTTGCTGAGCATCAAGCATATCTTGATCTCTCCTTCTTTTCTATATCGCTGATCTTCATTTGATTCCTATAGAAGTATATTATGAATGCTGGCATTTTTCAATATTCGCCTTATGCATATGGTAAAAAATAGAATCTATCATTACCAATTGTCATCAAATATAATCCACACTACACTCATTGTTTTTTCACAAATATGGTAATATATATTACATCATTGATTGAATAAGAGGGTAAAAATGAATTTTATGAGCGATAAATCCATAAAAAAACTTCTCCATTCCTGGTATACAATGCTAAAGCATCGACATTTTTCGAAGGCTGAAGAAATCAAAAAAACACTGCTAAAATATAAACGCAAATTATCAAAAAAACAGGAACTCTATTTCCATTATCAGCTGATGCTTTTCCGTCATCAGCTCTGGATGAATCAGACAGAGGACTTAGAAAAACTCAAACATGAACTGCTGCCCCACAAAGATGATATGAACGAAGAACTGCAATATTATTTTTATTTCTTTCTCGGATTATATGAATCTTTAAAAAGTGATCAAAATGATGCGATTCATTATCTCGAAAAGGCAGAGGAACGACTGCCATTACTTAACGATGAGCTGGAGGAAGCAGAGTTCCATTTCCGTACAAGCGGTGTTTATTATAACAACCGTTACTCGTTGTTATCGATTCGTCATATTCAAAAAGCCATGGATATTTTTGCAAAGCACGGAGATATCCATAGCATCTATCGGTGTAAAATTGTGCTCGCTCTTAACTATAGCGACCAAAAAAAATATAAGGAAGCGGAAGATATTTTCATTGAAATTATTGATTATGTGAAAAAGATTGATGATCAAGAGCTGCTCGGTATCGTTTATTATGATGCTGGCTTTATTCAGTCAAGACAAAACCGTCATAAGGAAGCGCTGGAATACTTCAAAAAAGCGCTTCGTCTTCCAGCATACCGAAAGTCAGCACACTCCTATGTATCGTGCCTATACGAAACTGTGCGTTCCTGTTTTAAAGAAAATTTAACCGATGAAGGGATGAAATATATTCAAAAAGGACTGAAAGAAGCCGTTGCTTCCCAGTTTGATATATTAAGAATGAAGTTTCAAATCTTATCTCTTCTCTACAGCCAAACGCCAAAGGCAGATGAGCAGATCGCCACTCTCGTCACATGTCTTGAACGAAAAGAAGCCTGGATTGATCTTGAGGATCTGCTTGCTGATGTCTCAGATTTTTATAAAAAAAAGGGCGACTTTGAGCGAGCCGCCTTTTTTATCATGAGAGGCTGATACCAGCCTCTGATTATCGAATTGTATTAATTAATCCCAGCATTTGATCGCCCATCGTAATCGTTCTTGAATTCATCTGATAGGAACGCTGTGTTGTCATGAGGTCTGTTAATTCTTTCGACATGTCCACATTTGACGTTTCCAGTGCACCTTGCTGAAGCTGAATCGCCTCTCGGTTTGCTCCATTTAGTGCAGTTAATGCGCCTTGATAGGTTCCGTCGACCGAGAACAAATTATCTCCTTCAGAGACAAGTGCTGACGAATTATTGACTTGTACAACGCCTAGATTCACTTGCTGATTCGGTTGATTATCTCTTGAAATCGCCGTAAGCCGTCCATTTTTATCGATTGAAATATCACGGAAATTCGCATTTAAGACGATTGCATTTCCGTTTTCATCAAGAATCGGATAGCCTTCGCTCGTGACAAGCTGCACTTGGTTACGGTTATTGCCCGGCTGCAAGTAAAGTGAACCATCTCTTGTATAACGGATATTACCGCCGGCGTTGACCTGCAAATACTGCGACGGCGCTCCGAAGGCAACATCAAGATCACGTCCTGTTTCTTTAATCGAGCCTTGCAGCGAGTTAATGGACGCATTGACCATTGTCCCCGTTCCAAGCCTTAACCCAGCAGGTGTCAGACGACTGTTTGCCACCTGCTCATTTTTTTCATCTACCTGATTAAACTGCTGTCTGATCAGCTCTGAGAAACGGGTGTTTTTCGCGCGGTACCCTGTTGTTTCACTGTTCGCGATGTTGTTGCTGATGATGTCAAGCTGCTTTTGCACTTCATTCATTGATACAGCTGCGTTTATCATCGTTCTAAGCATAATTATCCTCCTTTCTTTTTCATTTCTTGATTAGTACACTCTGCCAATTTCATTCACTGCTTTTTCTAAGCTTTTATCATACGCCTGAACCACTTTTTGATTTGTTTCAAATGCTCGGTAGGCCGTTGTCATATCTGTATATGATTTCGTCACATCCACGTTCGACAGCTCCGATACGCCTTGGCTTAACGTATAGGACATTTGACCGTTATTGACTGCACTTGGCAGTGGCTGGTTATCAGCTGTACGGTATAAATCATTTCCTTCACGCGCTAGGTTTCTTGTATCCATCGCAACACGTACATCGATTTGACCAAGATTTTGGCCATTTTCAGACACAGTACCATCTGCATTCACTTTGAAATTCTCACTCTGAACCGTAATCGGCTGACCTGTCACGGAAAGAAGAGCGCGTCCATTAATCGTCAGCTGATTTTGTGCGTTCAATGTAATGGAGCTGCTTTTCGTATAACGAACGCCTTCTGGTGTGTTGACCGCATAAAATAGCGCCGATTTCTGATTGGTCTCCGGATTGATCGGCACATTATTTTCAACTAGTGCTAAATCTGTTGTTTGATCTGTTGTTTTTAAAGTTCCCTGTGTAAATTGAGGGATTAATTCCTGCATATATGTCCCAGTATTGATTCCGCCAATCGGCGATTGCAGTGGAACACTAAAGCCTTTGCCTGAAGATGTTTGGAAACGTCCTGATTCCATTCGGCTCAGCAGCATTTCTGGAAATGCACGCATTGCCCCTTCATCCGCTTTATAGCCTGGGGTATTCGCATTTGCGATATTATTTGAAAGCATTTCTGTCCGCCGCTCTTGAGCGATCATGGCAGATGTTGCGGTGTATAGTCCTTTTAACACGTGCTCACCTCATTCAAATTCTTTCACATGACCTAAACACAATCTTCTATGAAATATATCGGCTGATTAGCAGGGTTCTTTAATAAAAATCCCCCATTCTTTCTAAAAAGAATGAGGGAAATCATTAGCTGAGTTTACGCTTTGGCAGCTTGTCCATATTATCAAGCATCACACCCGTACCAACTGCTACACAGTCCATTGGATTTTCAGCAACGAAAACTGGTACTTTCAGCTCTTCTGCAAGCAATTGATCAAGCCCGTTTAGAAGAGCTCCGCCACCTGTAATGATGACGCCGCGATCGATAATATCAGCTGATAATTCAGGCGGTGTTCTTTCAAGAACTTGTTTCGCAGCCTGAACAATCGCAGATACAGATTCACGCAATGCTTCTTCTACTTCTTTGCTTGTGACGGTAATCGTTCTTGGTAATCCTGTCACCATGTCTCGTCCACGAATCGAAATCTCTTCGTGACGTGCGTCTGGGAATACCGTTGCAACTTGGATCTTAATATCCTCAGCCGTGCGCTCACCGATCAACAGCTTGTACTCTTTTTTAATGTAGTTTAGAATTTCCAGATCAAATTTGTCTCCAGCCATTTTAATAGAAGAGGCGGTTACAATGTCACCCATTGAGATGACAGCGATATCTGTCGTTCCGCCTCCAATATCTACGACCATGTTTCCACTTGGCTGAAAAATATCCATACCAGCACCAATCGCTGCTACTTTTGGCTCTTCTTCAAGAAATACATGCTTACCACCGCTTTTTTCAGCAGCTTCTTTGATCGCCTTCTGCTCAACAGATGTAATATTTGTCGGGCAGCAGATGAGCATACGCGGCTTAGAGAACAGCCCTTTCACATTTAATTTGTTAATAAAATGCTTGAGCATCGCTTCAGTTACTTCAAAATCAGCGATTACGCCGTCTTTTAATGGACGAATCGCAACAATATTCCCAGGCGTACGTCCAACCATTCGTCTAGCCTCTTCTCCAACAGCCAAAACTTTCCCGCTGTTTTTGTCAAGAGCTACCACAGATGGTTCATTTAACACAATTCCTTTTCCTTTGACATGAATCAGTACATTTGCAGTACCAAGATCAATTCCAATATCCCTAGCAAACATCTATATATATCCTCCTTGAAAATCTGTTTCCATAGCAAATACCACATTCTGCCCTAATTATATATTCTATCATAATTTGCAGAAAAAAAGATATTTCTTTACAAAAGTCTTTACAAAATTTGTGGTTAGAAACTACCGATATGAGGAAGATATATATATCATGTTTATGAACAAAGAACTAAGCTTACTGTTTCACAGGCTCGCCTTCTAAAATTTCTTCTTTTTTATACTTTAACTTGGTGGCTTCTCCTCCTCGCAAGTGGCGGATTGATTTATGATAATCCAGTATCTCCTTTACTTCATTAGCCAGATCTGGATTAATTTCTGGCAGTCTTTCTGTTAGATCCTTGTGTACAGTACTTTTAGAGACTCCAAATTCTTTCGCAATAACACGAACGGTTTTCTTTGTCTCCACGATATACTTTCCTATCTTGATTGTTCGCTCTTTGATGTAATCGTGCACACCACTCGACCTCCCTAAAATGGATGTGAGAAGTGTGAAATGAGATCCGTATGAAGATTATCCATTTTCAGCGGCGCTTGTTCGTCGTAATTTCTCATCCATTAGGTAGTAAATGCCAAACACGATCCCTCACCTCAAACACTCTCTTTGTCAGGTTTGTAACAGTGTATTAGCATTGAATAGGGAATATGCTAAAAATGAAGATGGGACAAGGGATTTATCAGAAAAGGCAAAACAAAAAATCATTTCGGGGCGCGAAAATTTCCACTTTACAAGAAAGGGTTCAGCACGTAAAATAGAAAAGGTGAATTTATTTACCTAGCTAAATATTTAAAAAAGGTGAGCATATGGATACGTTAAATAGAGAGTGTTTACATCAAATACATCAAGGCGCACGGCTGCTGTCTAAAAAGGCGAACGAAGCGCTTGCCGCTTATGACTTGTACATGTCCCAGTGGACTGTGCTTTTTTGTTTGGATACATTCGGCCCAAAAACCCAAAAAGACATCTGGACATATTTGAACGTCGAAGCACCGACCATCACCAGAACCGTCACCCGTTTAGAAGCAAACGGCTGGGTGAAACGTGTACAAGGCAAAGACAAACGTGAGAATCTGATCGTGATGACAGATGATGCAAAAGCCCGATTTGAAGAAATCAAACGCACGATGGAACAATTTGAAGAAGAATGTCTTTCAGATTTTACCTACGAAGAAAAACAACTCCTCCATACACTTTTACACAAATTATCTACTGAATAGGAAGTGACATACATCATGAACGAACGCATATGGACAAAAGATTTTATCATGATTGTCCTGGTGAATTTATTTACGTTCACCTCTTTTTATGCCCTTTTGACATTACTGCCCATTTACACAATGGATGAACTAAATGGAACAGAATCACAGGGAGGTCTCCTTGTGACGGTCTTCTTATTATCTGCTATTGTGACAAGACCGTTTTCTGGCGCCATTATTGAGAAATTCGGCAAAAAACGGATGGCGATTTTCTCTTCTACAGCCTTTGCCTTACTCACTTATTTATACATTCCGATTGATCAATTCCAAACGCTCCTTGTGCTGCGTTTTGTACAAGGGATCTTTTTTAGTATTTTGACGACAGTTGCCAGTGCCATTGCGGCTGATATGATCCCGAAACATAAACGCGGGGAAGGACTCGGATACTTTGTGATGTCTATGAACCTCGCTGTCGTCATCGGTCCGTTTATCGCACTGAATCAAGTAGGAAAAATAGGATTTCATTCCTTATTTCTTCTCTTTTCCATTATCGTGACGATCGGAGCTGCTTTTACGATGCTGATTAGACAGCCAGAGCCTGAAAACGGTGGAAGCATTGTCTTCCGATTCACGTTTTCGCATCTGTTTGAAAAAGGCGCATTAAAAACAGCGGCCGTCGGCATTATTATTTCCTTCTGTTATTCGCCGATTATTTCATTTATTTCAGTTTATGCCAATTCACTTCATTTGATGGGTGCAAGCAGTTATTTCTTTATTGTGTTTGCGGCTGCAATGCTTGGATCACGTCCATTTACAGGCAGACTTTTTGACCGGGTTGGAGCTCACGTTGTGATCTATCCTTCGATTGCCCTTTTTGCCATTGGTTTATGGATGCTGACAGCGACACATTCCGCTACAATGCTTCTTCTATCAGGCGCTGTGATTGGACTTGGCTACGGATCGCTCGTGCCATGTTTACAAACACTTGCGATTCAGCACTCACCAGCTCATCGTACGGGATATGCCACGGCTACTTTCTTCACCCTGTATGATACAGGTATTGCTGCCGGCTCATTTGTCTTTGGACTCCTTGTCAGTTTCACAGACTTTTCAAATGTGTACCTCATTGCGGGTATTGTGGTCTTACTGAGTATGGGCGTTTTTTATTGGAGCGAACGAAAACCCCAGGAAGCAAATGCACAAAAGGTCTCCCTTTCAGAATAAAAGGATACTATTTTAAACTTCGCCGGAAACATGCTAAAATATAGGATATTTCAAATAGAGCATACCGGCTTTTTTTGAAAAATAGTTGGCATTAAGCGAAAGTATAGGTGATGTTTTGAATTACGAATTGTTTAAAGTCATACACGGGATGGCTCACCATTCTGAGTTTTTAGATCAGGCCATGATCTTTATTACGAAAAAGGCCATTCTTGTGTACGCCCTTGTCTTATTGATTTGCTGGTTTTTAGGGAATCACAAATTTAAGAAGCATGTCTTCTTTTCCGGTGTAACAGGCATTGTAGCACTTATCGTCAACTTTGCCATTACATTGTTTCATTATGAAGAGCGGCCGTTTGTGGCGCATAAAGTCGACACACTCATCCCGCACTCAGCAGACGCTTCCTTCCCAAGTGACCATACAACAGGTGCATTGGCTCTTTCACTAGCCATTCGATCCCGTAATAAAAAGCTCGGCAACATCTTGCTCGTCTTTGGATTACTTACAGGATTCTCCCGCATCTGGGTCGGTCATCATTATCCATTTGATGTTTTAGGCAGCTTGGTCGTATCGATTGTGGTTGTCTTTATCATGAATAAATTATGGAAGTTCTTTGACTCTCCAATTGATCGCATCGTAACATTTTACGAGACAATTGTAGGGAAAATTTTCAGAAGGAAGACAAAGGATCAGGGCTCAGACCTGTCCAACTCTTAAGCGGCCTTGCGATAACGTGATGAAGATTCTTCTCTCACTTATCGCGCCGCTTTTTTTATTGGCTGTCTCCCTCTAACCATACTTGAAAAATAAAGACTGACGCCAATGCCAATAAGAGAAATGATGATCAATGTCCAGCCTAATTGTGCAAAATGAGCACCAGCAATTTCATCCCCAAACAGCATACCAAGCACAGCAGACGACAGAATAGAACCAAGGTAGCGGCATGTTTGAAAAAGTCCAGAGGATGTGCCAATCATTTGCTGAGGACTTGCCTTGAGCATCGCAGCTTGAAGCGCGACATTCCCAATCCCATAACTGAGCCCAAGCAGCGCCATAACCAATCCTTTCCCCCATAATGGCGCAGGAATAAAAAAGAAAGTCATGGCAGACGCTCCAGCCAGCATCAATACTGCACTCGCTAAAACTGGATGGCGTTCATCCCCGCGATCCACCCACTTTCCTGTCAGCGGCGACACAATAATGCTCACCCCTGACATACACAGCATAAAAAGACCCGTCATCTCCACACGCCAGCCTAACTCATCCTGAAAATAACTCGGCAAACCAAAAAAGAGACAATAGAAAAAGATATTTAAAATGATAAATTGCACATACACAAGTGACAGCCGCTGCTCTTCTCTGAACATCCGTATTTGAATAAACGGTTCATCCACCTGATACTCCCACCAGATAAAAGCGCCTGCACTCAGGAGACAAAGAATGCCTTGAACATATTGAATGCCATCACCCAGTGATAATAAAAATGAAAGCAGGAGAACAATGCAGACGGTAAAAAGAAGCATCCCTGGTAAATCGAGTGTTCGCACAGTTTCGCCTATGCGCAGCTTTCTCTTCTTCTGCTCCTTCGGAAACAACAATAGACCGAGAAAGAAACTAATCAAAATAAACGGCAGATTCACTAGGAAGATAGCCGGCCAGCCGCCAATGGTCATCAGAAATCCGCCAAGCGTCGGTCCAAGCGTCGTCATCGCTGAAGCAAAAATGGATAATACCGCTAACGCCGAAGCCTGTCTTTCTTGAATATGATCCCGAATGAGTCCGACCCCAGAAGGATAAATGGCACTGCTTCCAATCGCCTGTAACAAACGGATCACAATCAGCACCGCAAACGTTGGGGCAAACGGTGCGCAAATGGCTGAGAGTGCGACAAGAACCAGACCGAATAAAAATAAGGTTCTCCGGCTCATCACATGATCCCCAATCCGGCCGCTCACTGGCTGTGTTACTGCACTGGCTAAATAAAAAGAAGAGATAAGCCAAGATACGGTCGTAAACGACAAACCGAATTCATGCTGTATTTGATGCAAGGCCAAAGAAATCATTGATGAATTCAGCGGATTCAACATCGTTCCAAAGGCAATAGCGGTTAAAAAAACTTTTCGATTGTCTCTCCACTTGTTCATACACTGACCTCCTTTTTGCAACCCTTTCGTTATTATGAGATTCATTTCCCTTTTTTACCCTAATCAATTCAAGTTCTCTCTTAGAAAAGCAAGACATACATTCTAAAAAGGACGATTGTTGGAATAACACATATAAAATTGAGAATATGAGGAACAAATGGTAAGATGCTACACATATTTAAAAGCCTACTTTCTCCTTATATGGAGAACGGCTGAAAAGGAGGAGAAGCTTATTATTAAAAAAAGACGGTTTTGGGTCCCAGCCCTTTTCTCGGTTGCAGTATTACTTCTGTCTTCGTGTGGTTCAAATGAAACAAATGGGAACGGAGATAAACGTAATTCTACAGCGAAAGGGTCGCCAATTTTGGAGGATGGAAAATTTATTTTTGCAGCATCAGGTGAATTTCATCCGTTTAGTTACATGGATGGAAATCAGATGTCCGGCTTTGATATTGACGTAGGCAATGCGATTAGTGACAAACTAGGTCTCGAACCTATACAGAAAAAATATAAATTCGCAGGCATCGTCGAAGGCGTGAAAGCAGGTAAATTTGATGCGGCAGTTGCAAGTCATACCATCAATGAGGAACGAAAAAAACACGTCCTTTTTTCTAAGCCCTATTACTACTCTGGTCCGCAAATTTTCACAAGACCCGGATCAGACATTCAGCATGCTGATGACTTAAAAGACAAAGAAATTGCTGTATCAAAAGGATCGTCCTACGCTGATATTGCTAAGGAACATAGCGGGCAAGAACCAAAATATTATGATAGTGATGTCGTCGCCTTAGAAGCTCTGGCCAACGGAAAACACGATGCAGTCGTGACAGACTTCGCCACAGGTGCAGAAGCGATGAAGAAAAAATTGAACATCACAGCGCAGGAAAGACTCGGACAAAGTGAGCAGGCAATTGCTGTATCAAAAGAAAATGAACAGCTCATAGAAGAGATCAACGATGCGATTGACGCACTAAAAAAAGACGGAACATTAAAACAAATTAGCGAAAAGTACTTTGATGAAGACATCACGGTCAAACAAGATTAAAACCACGATTGTGCGCCCTTATTATAGGCGCACTTTCTTCAAATGGAGATGATTGTTTTGCCTACCCTATCACACTTTTTTCAGACACTGATTGATTCAAGAGGTATTTTCTTAGAAGGAATGCTGATCACCTTACAGCTGACGGTGATCAGCATCTTCATCGGTATGTTCATCGGGCTTTTCTTTGCTTTATTGAAAATATCCCGCATAGCCGTTTTCGGTTATATCGCCAATGCTTATATCTTTCTTGTACGCGGAACACCACTGATTGTTCAAATTTTCATCCTATATTTTGGCCTCACAGAATTGAATATACCCGACTTCTGGGCTGCTTCCATTGCGCTTGCCTTTCATAATGGCGCCTATATAGCCGAAATATTCAGAGGCGCCATCCAATCCATCGATCAGGGGCAAAAAGAGGCAGGACGATCTCTTGGCATGGGTCGTTTTTTAACAATGAGACGCATCATTCTCCCTCAAGCGATGCGGCGTGCTCTTCCCCCTCTTGGCAACCAGTTCATTATCGGCTTAAAAGACTCATCACTCGCCGCCTTTATCAGTGTCAATGAACTATTTAATGTCGCCACCACGCAAGGCTCCAACAGTTTTGATAATATGACGTATTTACTTGTTGTAGCCGTCTATTACTTAGTTCTTGTCCTGCTGTTAACATTCGCTGTCCAAACCTTTGAAAAGAAACTATCAGCCAGTGACCAATAGGAGGAGAAGCATGACAGAATCAAAGGAAATCATTCGTGTTGAAAAACTCAATAAATACTTTGGAGAGCTTCATGTTTTAAAAGATATCGATCTCACTGTTTATGAAAATGATGTGGTCGTCTTAATTGGCGCAAGCGGTTCTGGAAAAAGCACCTTGCTCCGCTGTATGAACTTTTTAGAAATAAAAAATGATGGAGACATCATCATCGATGGCAGTCCTGTTCATCCAAAGCGCGATCAATTAAACGAAATGAGACAAAAAATAGGGATGGTGTTTCAGCATTTTAATCTTTTCCCGCACAAAACTGTGCTTGAAAATATCATCGAAGCGCCTGTTATGGTAAAAAAAACAAAGAAAGCGCAAGCCATCGCTGAAGCCAGCGCCTTGCTAGAAAAAGTCGGACTTGCGGATAAAGCCAACGTTTATCCTTCTAAACTATCAGGCGGCCAAAAACAGCGTGTAGCCATAGCCAGATCCCTCGCCATGAAGCCTGATGTCATGTTATTTGACGAACCTACGTCTGCCCTTGATCCAGAGCTTGTAGGCGAGGTGCTGCAAACGATGAAAAGCCTCGCAAAAGAAGGCATGACCATGGTCATCGTCACACATGAAATGGGCTTTGCGAAAGAAGTTGCCGATCGTGTCGTCTACATGCACGAAGGCCGCATCGTCGAAGAAGGTGTCCCTTCGGAATTGTTTGATTCTCCTAGGGAGGAACGTACAAAACTGTTTCTAAGCTCCATTTTATAGGTCAAACGCCCTTCATTTTTAGTGCTTAACTTACGTTTTTGCTCATTTTTTACGAACTTTTCATCCATTTATATTGATCTTAACCAAAAAACCATGTCAGATAAACTTACATGTATATGTTATATATGACTTTTCTCTCTATAATGAAGAATTAAGAAAACAATAATTCTGAATGATTCGGGGGAATGCAGCATGCAAATGGGTGATACAGTATTTATGTTCTTCTGCGCACTACTCGTGTGGTTAATGACACCGGGTTTAGCTTTATTCTACGGAGGGCTCGTAAGAAGTAAAAACGTGTTAAGCACAACCATGCACAGCTTAACGTCACTAGCGATCGTTTCAATCGTATGGATCGTATTCGGTTATTCCTTCGCTTTTGCACCAGGCAATGCATGGATCGGAGGATTAGACTGGGTGGGCCTGAAAGGCGTAGGCTTTGAGCCTGGTTCCTATAGTGAGACCATTCCACATTCATTGTTCATGATGTTTCAAATGACCTTTGCCGTCTTAACAACAGCCATCATCTCAGGGGCCTTTGCTGAAAGGATTCGCTACTCAGCAGTCGTTGTATTTACACTTCTTTGGGTCACATTTGTATATGCTCCAGTCGCACACTGGGTATGGGGCGGCGGTTGGATTGGCGAGATGGGTGCGCTTGACTTCGCAGGCGGAAACGTGGTTCACATCTCATCCGGTGTTGCGGGTCTTGTCGTGGCGATTGTGCTCGGGAAGCGCAAAGAAGCGGCAAGCTCTTCTCCGCATAACTTGATCTACACCCTTCTTGGCGGAGCTGTCATCTGGTTTGGCTGGTTTGGTTTTAACGTGGGTAGTGCTCTTACATTAGACAGCGTGGCCATGTTTGCCTTTATTAACACCAATACAGCTGCTGCTGCAGGAATCATCGGCTGGCTGTTAGTAGAGTGGATGATCAACAAAAAACCAACCATGCTCGGCGCAATCTCTGGAGCCATCGCAGGTCTTGTCGCCATTACACCTGCCGCAGGCTTTGTTACACCGTTTGCTTCTATTATAATAGGAATCATTGGCGGGATCGTCTGTTTCTGGGGAGTCTTTTCACTCAAAGCCAAATTTGGCTACGATGACGCACTAGATGCATTCGGCCTTCACGGAATTGGCGGTACTTGGGGAGGAATTGCAACAGGACTTTTCGCCACAACTTCTGTCAACGACGGTGGAGCCAATGGCTTATTTTACGGAGATCCCAGCTTACTTTGGAAGCAAGTGGTCGCGATTGTTGCCACGTACGCTTTTGTTGCCGTTGTGACATACGTGATCATCAAAGTGGTCAATGTCTTCTTCAAAATTCGTGCAACCGAAGAAGAAGAATCAGTGGGTCTTGATTTAACCATGCACGGTGAAAAAGCTTATCAAGATTAAAGAAAAAGGGGTGTCTCTATGAGCAAAATGTATAAAGTGGAGATTGTCACACGTCCAGCTAATTTTGAAACATTAAAGGTGGAGCTTGGAAAGATTGGTGTCACCTCGATTACCTTTTCAAATGTACACGGCTGCGGCTTACAAAAGGGACATACAGAGCTATACCGCGGCGTCAAAAAAGAAAGCAACGTGTACGAACGATTAAAGATCGAAATCGTCCTAAGCAAAGTACCTGTCGAACAGGTCGTTGAAACAGCTCAAAAGGTACTTCGTACAGGCGAACCAGGGGATGGGAAAATTTTTATATATGAGGTAGCGAATACAATCAACATTCGGACAGGTGAAGAAGGACCTGCCGCCCTATAGTTTATCCTCCGCCGAGTGGCGGAGGATCTTTTTAAGCAGAAAAAAACCTCTGCATATTCATATACACAGAGGACCTTGTAAGACATTAAGATTGTTTTGTTTCTTCTGACTGACTGCTGTCTTTAGAGGAATCAGAAGACTTTTCTTGATCAGAGGATTTCCCCTTCTCGTCAGACTTTTCTTCAGATTTTTCTCCAGCTGGCTCTTTGGCTTTATCTTCAGCAGCAGGTTCCTTCGTTTTTTCCTCAGTCTTTGGCTGAGCAGGTTCTTTTGCTTGTTCCGTCACTTCTTGCGCTGCTTTTTCAATTGTAGAAACAGGCTTGTCAATGAAGCTAAGCGGATTAAGCGCTAAACCTTCCATACGAATTTCAAAATGCACATGGTTGCCGCTTTCAGCACCATATAGATTTTTACCAGAAGCACCAATGACATCATTCTGCTTGACTTCATCGCCTTCTTTGACACTTACTTGTGACAACGATTGATAAACAGTCGATAATCCATCTTCATGTTCAATTTCAACAACGTGACCAAGAACTGGATCTTTTTTCGCTTGAACCACTGTTCCACTAAGAGCAGCTGTGACATCAAACACTTTGCCATCTTTATCTGCAAGATCAATACCTTTGCTCAAGGTATAGGTGTTATTATAGTTTACAAGTGCTGCTTCTTTTTCTTTTTGGTCAGCATCTGCTTCATAGAACTTTTTCACGACAGAAACATTATCAGAATTCTGGACCGGCATTGCGACATTTTCAATTGGCTTTCCAACTTCAACGGCATCATCGCGCTGTTCTTGCCCTGTTTGATTTCCATCAGATAGTTGGTCTTTCACATCTTTTGATACAGCTTGATACCAAAGAACGGCTGTTAACACGACCGCTGCGCTGACCAAGTAAATAGCAGGGAATACCCAGCGCTTACGGAAAAATTGCTGAACTTTTGTGATTTTGGAAGTACGTTTCTTTTCTTCCTCTCTCATTTTTCATCACCTCAGCAACATTCTGAACACTTTTCAAAAAATATATACACACGAAATCATTTTTCTTTTTATTTTGCGCAATCGCATCAATAATATGTATGATAAATGAAAAAAAGATGGGGGACTTAATTGTGAAAACTTTCAACCGTATAGCAACAGAAGATGACCTCAAAGCCATCGTTGATATCTACAATTCAACCATTGCTTCAAGAGAAGTGACCGCTGATACAGAACCAGTTTCTGTCGACGACCGCCGGCAATGGTTTTTGAATCATTCCGAGAAAAGGCCTCTCTATGTGAAAACAGATGAGGATGGAAATATATACGGCTGGCTCAGCTTTGAAACGTTTTATGGAAGGCCTGCATACAACGGGACCGTTGAAATGAGTATCTATTTAAACCAAGACTATCGAGGAAAAGGCTTAGGATCACTTTTCTTGCAAGAAGCCATTGATTTAGCACCCTCATTAGGCATTCGAACGTTACTTGCCTTTATTTTCGGGCACAACGAAGCCAGCATTCGACTATTTAAAAAGCACGGCTTTGAGACATGGGGCCACCTGCCACGCATCGCAGAAATGGACGGCAGCAGATACGATTTAGATATCCTAGGAAAAGAATTATAAAACGAGCGTCTTCCTGAAAAAGAGACGCTTTTTTTATGACGCAAGTCACAGCTGTAAAAAGTGTAGTAAAGAGAGAAACAATATAATCAATCAACATTCACTCTTCCTAAAGCACTACTTACTCAAGTATGATAAAGAGTGAATACATAAAGGAGTGAACACCATTGCAACAAACTGAGAAAATCATTCAATCTCTTCATTCAATCGTAAAGTGGGGAAAGGTTGGTAGTATCTTTCTCTATATTTCAGGCGGTCTGGCTATTCTTATTGGTTTTTGGCTTGTTCTTCCTGCAGCCCTTGGCGTCTTCCTCATTATGATGGGAATTCATGTACAAAAATCTGTAAAAGCAGCTGAACACTTGATTCAGGCTCCAGATACTTCTTACGAAGAATTATTAGAACAGTACGCTAAGATGATGAAAATGCAAACACTGTTTGCCATTTCAAGTATTGCCGCAGTTATTCTTTCATTCATTGCTATCGTTTTGATACTTATACTAGGCGGGTTAGCCTTCCTTCAAGAAATTCCTTATGATGTCCAGCAGTATGAAGGTGATTACGAACAAGAACTCGGTGACTTTTATTAATGGAGAGGGGTATCAATAGTCATTCGATACCCCTTTTGTTTTTATCATTTGACTTGAATCATTCTCCTATGCTTGACATTCAGTCTTGATCATTTTAAAATACAAATCGTAACTATTACGAATTAAAGGAGGATCCTATTACTTATGCGCGTGAATATTACGTTGGCCTGTACTGAAACAGGTGACAGAAACTACATCACAACAAAAAATAAAAGAACGAATCCTGACCGATTGGAGTTAAAAAAATATTCTCCTCGATTAAAGAAATATACCCTTCATAGAGAAACAAAATAAATTTTTTAGATTATAAATCGTAATGATTACTTTTTAAGTGAGGCGGAAAACAAAATGATCGTTTTCAAAAAGGACAAAAACAAATGAATAAGCGTATACCTGTTACAGTATTAAGCGGCTTTTTAGGAGCAGGAAAAACAACGATATTAAATCATGTTCTTCAAAATCGCAAAGGATTAAAAGTGGCTGTGATCGTCAATGACATGAGCGAAATTAATATTGATGCAGAACTAGTCAAACAAGGCGGCGAGCTTTCTCGTTCAGATGAGAAACTCGTTGAATTATCTAACGGCTGTATTTGCTGCACTTTGAGAGAAGACTTGTTAATCGAAGTAGAACGCCTTTGTAAAGCGGGTAATATTGATTATATTGTCATTGAATCAACCGGAATTAGTGAACCAATTCCCGTCGCTCAAACGTTTTCTTATATTGATGAAGAAATGGGTATAGATTTGACCCGCTTTTGCCGTCTAGATACGATGGTCACGGTAGTAGATGCAAATCGTTTCTGGACTGATTTCCAGTCAGGAGAGAGTTTATTAGATCGTAAAGAAGCGGTTTCCGATGACGACGAGCGAGAAATTTCCGATTTACTCATTGATCAAATTGAATTTTGTGACGTGCTTATTATCAATAAATGTGATCTAGTATCTCCCTCTGAATTAGATCGACTTGAGCATGTGCTGAACAAACTACAACCAGAAGCATCTATCATCAAAACCTCAAAAGGTATAGTACAGCCAGATGACATTTTGAATACTGGTTTATTCGACTTTGAAAAATCAAGTGCCTCTGCTGGGTGGATCAAAGAAATCAACGCAGGACATGGTCAGCATACACCGGAAACAGAGGAATACCAAATTTCATCTTTTGTTTACGAAAGAAGACTCCCTTTTCATACCGGCAGACTGAATGCTTGGTTAGATCAAATGCCTGAGCAGATCGTTCGTGCGAAAGGTTTTACTTGGCTTGCCACACATCATGATTTAACCATTTTAATTTCACAAGCTGGGAAATCTGTTGCGATTGAACCAATTGCATACTGGATTGCTGCTTTGCCTGAACAAGAAAAAGCACGGTTATTAAATCAGGAACCAGAGCTTCTAGATGAGTGGGACGCAGAGTTTGGTGATCGCCATACAAAACTTGTGTTTATCGGTGTAGATTTGCCTAAAGCAGAAATCATTCGTACTCTTGATCAATGCTTGCTCACACCTGAGGAATTTGATCAAGATTGGACTACATTTGAGGACCCTTTTCAATGGAAAATACAAAATTAGGCCAGGAGGGTTTTAATTGGCAAAGAAATCTAAGATTGCTAAAGAAAAAAAACGACAGCACCTTGTATTGAAATATGCAGAATTAAGGAAAGAGTTAAAAGAAAAAGGTGACTATGAAGCTTTACGAAAATTACCTAGAGACTCTTCCCCTACCCGCTTAAAAAACCGCTGTGAATTAACGGGCCGTCCCAGAGGTTATTTACGAAAATTCAAAATGTCTAGGATTGCTTTTCGTGAGCTTGCCTATAAGGGTCATATCCCTGGAGTGAAAAAATCGAGCTGGTAAAGAATGATTTGATCTTATCACAGCACTCGTAAAAGTAAAGCCGCACACAATGAGGGAAAATCTATTTTCCAATCTTATCTCAATCTTTTTGAGGTGCAAAATAGCAATTTAAAAACCAGCAGAAATTCTGCTGGTTTTTTATAGTGACTGAGTTCATAAGATAAAAAGACCTGTTTTCAAAAAAGGATTTTCAACCACGATTATGACATTTTCTCTTCTTTTCAAAAATACATGATCATGATACTTTATTGTCATTACCCACCGATGTATGACATCTCAACCTTTTTCTGATCTTTTTTCTGCTCTCTCTCGGCTGAATATTGGTCATGTCTATTCGACCATAATTCCTTTAACCTGTTCGTTAATTCTTCATTATCTTTTGTCGTACGAATCATCTGTTTCAGATCAAAACCCGATGATGCAAACAGACATGTAAATAATTCCCCCCGTGCAGACAGCCTTGCTCTGTTACATGTTCCACAAAAAGCATCTGAAACGGAAGAAATAATGCCTATCTCTCCTGAACCATCTTTGTAAAAAAATCGTTTGGCTACTTCACCTGTATATTGAGGAGGTTCTGGTTTGATAGGATATGTTGAATCAATTAATTCAATTATTTCTTTCTTTGTCATGACATGTTCTAGATTCCATTTATTCGTATTACCGACATCCATAAATTCAATAAATCTGAGAACGTGTCCTTCTTTTTTGAAGTAACCTGCCATTGGTAAGACATCCTGATCATTCACACCTTTTTGAACAACCATATTAATCTTGATAGCAAGTCCAGCCTTTTTTGCAGCCTCAATACCATCAAACACTTTTTGGATAGAAATATGCCTTCCGTTCATTTGCTTAAAACGGTCGGGATTTAATGAATCTAAACTAATGGTGACTCTATTAAGACCAGCTCTCTTCAACTGATCAGCATATAAAGGTAAAAGCGTTCCATTGGTTGTCATCGCAATGTCTTCAATCCCTGGAATGTTTGCGAGCTTTTCTATTAAGACAGGCAGATCCTTCCGCATTAAAGGTTCTCCGCCCGTGATGCGTATTTTTACCACACCTAGGTTCTTTACAAAAAGGGTAGCAAGTCGTTCTATTTCTTCGAAACTAAGCAGTTCTTCTTTTTTCAAGAAAGGATAATCCGGTCCAAAAATTTCAGCAGGCATACAGTACGTACATCTAAAGTTACAACGATCAGTTACTGATATTCTTAAATCGCGCAATGGTCGATGTCTTTTATCTAAAATACTGACCATACTTTGCCTCCTATTCTGTAATACGCTGAGGGTGCGTGTAAATGTTAAAGGATTTCCCTCTGACGAATCCAACTGTCGTAATATTTAATTCTTCTGCCATTTTAAGCGCCAGCTCAGTAGGTGCTGATTTTGAAATGACGATAGACACTCCTAGTTTTGCTGCCTTCAATAGAACTTCTGACGATATCCGGCCGCTGAAAACAAGGATTTTATCTCTAAGTGGAATTCGCTGAAGTAAACAATATCCATAAATTTTATCTAAAGCATTATGTCTTCCTATATCAGTTCTAGTGATGAATAGCTTCTCTGTGTCACACAGACCAGCATTATGCACTCCACCAGTATGTTGAAATAATTGGCTTTCTTCTTGCAAACACTTCATGAGATGCATACAGGTATCAGCAGAAATACTGATTCGATCAATGGCCGTTTTTGCCGTCTTCACATCTTGAAGGAAATAAAAGTGTCTTCCTTTCCCGCAGCATGAACCAATCACTCGTTTTGTAAAATCTGATGAATCAAATCCACTTGAGTGAACTAAATCAACATAGGCAAAACCCATACTTTCATCTATTGTAAACCTTTTAATCTCATTTTCAAATCGAATGACCCCTTCTGAAGCCAAAAAGCCGATAACCAATTCTTTCAGGTGCTCTGGGGAACAAACAAGTGTCACAAATTCTTCTCCATTCACCATCACAGTTAAAGGATATTCTTCTACAATTTCATCAGTTTTGCAGGTAAACTGGCCTTCACGGTATTGGTGTATGACTCGTTTCTTTTTAACAGATGAATTCATTGTATGATCTTCCTTTCAATGCAAATTTAGTTATATGATCCAATCAAATTGTGATATTATTTTAAAAAGTCATAAAAATGTAACATATTTCTATCTTATCAAACTTCTTGATTGCTTTATATGGGGGGAACAAAATGAACAAATCGAAAAATCGCTGGCTCATCGCAGCAAGTGCTGTAGGAATTCATTTATCTATTGGGTCTGTTTATGCTTGGAGTGTTTTTACAAATCCTTTACATGAAGCCTTTCAGTGGTCATTAACAGAAATAAGTCTCACATTCAGTATTGCTATTTTATTTTTAGGTTTATCTGCTGCTTTTATGGGACATTTCGTTGAAAGGTATGGTCCAAGGGCATCGGGGCTCTTCTCAGCTATTTTCTTCGGCATCGGAATGACTGGTTCAGGATTCGCTGTCCACATGTCCTCACTGCCTCTCCTCTATTTATTTTATGGTGTACTCGCTGGAATTGGTTTAGGGGTAGGCTACATTGCACCTGTATCAACTCTAGTCAAATGGTTTCCGGATCGAAGAGGTCTTGCAACCGGCTTAGCCATTATGGGGTTTGGGTTTGCTTCTCTTATTTGCAGCCCAATTATTCAATATCTCATTGAAAAAGTGAATATCGCAAATACTTTTTATATTCTTGGAATCTCCTATTTTATCATCATGGTGATCTCATCTCTTTATTTATCACCACCAACGCCTGATGACGTCAAACAATTTGACGTATTCAAAACAAAGAAAAGAAAAATCCCTCAAGATTTATCACAGCTTACAGCAAATGAAGCGATCAAAACAAGACGTTTTTATTATTTGTGGCTTATGCTTTTTATTAATATCACATGCGGAATCGCTATTATTTCAGTAGCGTCACCTCTTGCTCAAGAAAGTGTTGGGTTCACTGCAGGTGCTGCAGCTACTCTTGTGGGCATTTTAGGTGCTTTTAATGGTTTAGGACGCATTGGCTGGGCATCGTTTTCAGATTATATAGGAAGACCGAATACGTATACGATTTTTTTCAGTATCCAGCTCATTGCTTTTCCATTACTCCCCTATTTAAAAGAACCGCTCATCTTTTCAATCGTTATGGCGATCATTTATACGTGCTATGGAGGAGGATTTGCTTCAATTCCAGCCTATATTGGGGATTTGTTTGGTACAAAGCAGCTTGGTGCCATACACGGTTATATTTTGACTGCTTGGGCCGCTGCGGGATTAGCAGGACCACTATTTTCATCCTTCATCCGAGATATAACAGGTAATTACACACAAAGCCTTATGGTGTTCTCTGGCTTATTTTTCATTGCTTTTATCATATCACTTCTCATTCGAAAGGATATTCAGCAGCTAAGAGAAAAAAACCTATCTGCTGCTTCCTCTGTCTCAGCCCGATCTTAATTTGAATTTGACAGAATCACAATCTAAAGGTAATTTTTAGATATGAAAACGCTTTACAAAGTAATAGGAGGGTGATGATCTCATGGGGAAAACAAAACATAAGGGGCCTGTTAAACTCAATAAAAAACCCTCACCAAAGCTATGGGCCTCTTTTGTACCAATGGGGCTTGGCAAAGTGAAACCGAAACACATTCGAGATACGATGAAAGTGGCATGGGAGAACAAAGATAACCTTCCCTACGCGTACCGTATTTTAACGCAGGGTGTTTGTGACGGCTGTGCCCTTGGCGTCTCAGGACTGTATGATCAAACGCTCGCAGGACCTCATATATGCACCACAAGACTAAATGTGCTTCGTCTTAACACAATGCCAGCTATTGATCCAAAATGGTTTGAAGATATTCAGCAGCTAAAGCAAATGGACAGCACCTCTCTTCGCAAGCTTGGGCGGATTCCTTATCCATTGATCCGAAAAAAAGGTGACAATGCCTTTACACGTATTTCTTGGGATGATGCACTAGATCAAATCGCTGCTAAAATCCAATCAATTGATAAACGGCAGCTTGCTTTCTATTTAACCGCCAGAGGAATTACAAATGAAGTTTATTATACGGCTGCAAAAACGGCTCGATTTATAGGGACGAATCATATTGATAATGCTTCTCGCATTTGCCATTCACCAAGTAAAACTGCTCTTAAACGGTCTCTTGGCATCGGTGCTTCCAGCTGTAATTACAGTGATTGGATTGGAACGGATGTATTAATTTTTTGGGGATCTGTTGCAGCAAACAATCAGCCTGTTTCCACTAAATATATGTACGCTGCTAAAAAGAAGGGAACAAAAATTATCGTCATCAATCCGTATAAAGAGCCTGCTATGGAAAAGTATTGGGTTCCTTCTATTCCAGAGAGTGCTTTATTCGGTACAAAAATTGCAGATGATTTTTACCAAGTCAATATAGGCGGAGATATTGCATTTATGAACGGCGTCATCAAGCATTGGTTTGACATGGAGCAGCATGCTCCCCATTCGGCTCTTGATCACGAATTTATTCAAAAACATACAACGGGCATACAGGATTTAAAGCAGCATGTCGCACAATTGAAGTGGGAGGACCTAGAAGCATCATCAGGTTTATCAAAAGAAAGAATGAAGGAATTTGCGACACTGCTTGCCAATGCTAATTCAGGCGTTTTTATTTGGAGTATGGGCCTTACTCAGCACCGCTTTGCAACTGATAATATATCACAGGTTGCCAACCTTGCCATGCTGCGCGGATTTATCGGCAGAAAACATTGTGGTGTCATGCCAATTCGGGGGCATAGCGGCGTCCAAGGTTCTGGTGAAATGGGTGCTGATCCATTCGTTTTGCCGGGTAGTGATTTTGATGAAGAGAATATTGAAAGAATCGAACGTATATGGGGGTTTGACATTCCTAAATGGCATGGTGACACCATTGGGCAATCCTTTGAGAAGATGGCTCTCCCAAAAGACCATCCACAAAAACTCAAAATGCTGTTTACGAGTGGCGGAAACTTTTTAGAAACGATGCCAAATCCGGAAGCGATCGAAAAAGCATTATCTGAACTTGAACTCCGTGTTCACCAAGATATCATTTTGAATACCTCTACGCTGGTAGACGCTGAAGAGGCGGTGATTGTGCTGCCTGCTATGACAAGGTATGAACAACCAGGCGGCGGCACATCAACCAGTACGGAACGCATGGTATATTTCAGTCCAGAAATTGAAGGACCTCGTATTGAGGAAGCCAGAGCGGAATGGGACATTTATGTTGATCTTGCGAAAAGAGTCCGGCCAGAAGATGCCGAGCTGATACATTTTGAAACAGCTGAAGACATTCGTCGTGAGATTGCGGTCGCCAACCGAAATTATGATGGCATCCAGCATTTACGTCACAAGGGAGACGTTTTTCAATGGGGAGGTGCATGGCTTTGTGAAGATGGCGTGTGTCCAACACCAGACGGCAAGGGACATCTTCTTCCTGCCCAGCTGCCTCAATATCGAAAAACCGAAGGACATTTCAATATCACGACAAGAAGAGGAAAGCAATTCAACTCCATGATCTACAGTGAAAAGGATGCCTTTAATGGTGGAAAACGTCATTCTATCCTAATGAATGAAGAAGATGCAAAAGAGCTTTACATCCAAGAAGGTGATCCAGTTGTTCTCTTTAATCAATATGGATCCTATCAAGGAGTGGCTCAATTCGGAGAGTTGAGACGCGGCAATATCGCAGTTTATTGGCCGGAAGGGAACGTTTTAATTCCTAAAGGTGTGTATGAGAGCTACTCACAGATTCCCGAGTATAATACAGCTGCCATATTAGAAAAAGCCGAAACCTTCCATGCAAGAAAGGATCAGCATTATGTGGAGAAACGAATTGATGAATTAGAAACGACTTTGAATTAATCGTCAACTTAAAAACAGCTGGGGTTGTTTTCCCCAGCTGCCATTCACTCTCTACCGACCAAAAGCGCTCGCTTCCTGTTGAAGAATATGGTTCAATTCTTCGGCATTTGCAGCCGGTTGATATTGTCCTCCACCCGCTTTTGCAACAGATTTAAGACTTTTTGCTTCCTTTTCATTCACATCGAAGCCAATGATATTGACGATTGTATCTATTCCGTCTTCATGTAATTCCTTTGCTGCTTGTGAAGGGCTTCCACCACAAGTTTCTTCACCATCACTGACAACATAGACAATATTTTTCCCTTCAGCTTGGTGATCTTCAAAATCTTGTTTCGTATCCGTTAATGCTTTTGCAAGTGGTGTCCAGCCAGTTGGCTTATACACATTCAGTGCTTGTTGAAATGTTGATGGCTCATATGATCCAAATCCGTAAACGGCTTCAGAGCTTGAACAAGAAACGGCTTTCCCTGCATTTTTATTGGTTCCTTCATGACCAAACACACGAAGCAGAACTTGTGTATCTTCTGATAAAATGCTCGCAAAGCTTTGAATAGACCGTTTGGCGATTTCAATTTTCTTTTCACCTTCAACTGACTGTGCCATGCTGCCGCTTAAATCGAGTAATATCACCACATGAGCAGGCGGCTCCTGTTTTGTTACAGCATGAGCTGGTGAAGAAAGAAGCAGGACAAGACTAGCCAAAATGGTTAATACGATATTTCTTTTCATCAAAAAAGACCTCCCTTTTTTACTTTTGTACAGAAAAAGAGAAACGAAAGCATGAATCAATCGTTTCCCTTTTGTTCAGCAAGTTATTCGTGTAGTTTTAATGATTCTGCTGAAAAGATAGATCCCATTTCTTTACCTGTGCTTGCTTGGTAGTAATGGCCTTTACCAGCTTTGGCTACTTGCTTCAATTGACCTTCATAGCCATCGTTAAAGTCTAACCCGATCACATTTACAACAGTTGATCCTTTTGAGTTATGCAATTCTTTTGCTACTTTTACTGGATCTCCGCCACAAGTTTCTTCACCATCAGTGATTAAGTACACAATATGCTTTGTTCCTTCAGTAAGCTGCTCATCCGCTTGCTTTGCATTTTCAAGTGCACGTGCAATCGGTGTCCAACCAGTCGGCCCAAGTCCGTTTAAAGAGTTCTCAAAGCTGTCTTTTTCATAAGGCTGTACGCCGTAAACGCCTCTAATGACTTCACATGATTGAGCTTTACCTGAATTTTTGTTGTTTCCTTCAGAACCAAACAAGCTCATACGAATTTTAGCGTCTTTTGGAAGTGACTGAGCAAATTTAAATACCTCTTGTTTAGCGAGATCAAATTTGCGCTCTCCCTCTACTTTTCTTGCCATACTTCCGCTTGCATCAAGTAAGATTGTGACTCTTACATCTTTATTATGTTTTTTGACTGTAGATGCTTCTGCAAATACTGGTGAAGAGATTGACATAGATAATGTCAATACAGCTAAGGTTACGAGTGAGAATACTTTTTTCAACATAATTTTCCTTCCTCCTTATGTATTTAATTGAAACACCTTAATCGTAAATTATTCTGTCTTGGAATGGTATAGGACTCGGTCCCTTTTTCTCTTTCATCAAAATCACTAAAATTCTGTCAGATGTCTAGATATTTTCACCTAACACACCCATTATCCTCTCGTTTTCTCTGTCTTTCGAGGGACTTTGTATCGGCCATCGGTTCTTGTCAGGACATAAATGTTTAAGATTTCCTGACCTGCGTCTTAAGTCGCGATTTGACACATTCTGTTCAAATCTCTTTGAACACACAAAAAAAATGCCTCATTTCTGAGACACCTTTGCTTTATTTTTTAGCCATATACGTGTTGAGAAAACGATCGGCTGATTCGATTTGAATTCCTTTATAATAATGTTTCACGATGGCATCTACTTTTTTGCCTGCCTGCGCCATATAATGCGCACCATATTGACTCATGCCTACACCATGACCATATCCTTTTGTTGTAATGACAATCTGCTGGCCCTTGCGTTCCCATGTAAAGTCCGCTGAATGAAGGCCTAGTGATTCTCGAATGTCTCGGCCTGACAGTGTTTTACCGTTGATCACGGCTTTCGCTACTTGGTTTCCTGGTGTCCGTTCTACAATCTGTCCGACCTGAGCCTGCTGAGTGAGTGTCACACCTAATTTTTGCTGAAATTCACTGACTGAGATGGTTTTCTTATTTTGAAATTTTGGCGATTTTTCGTCCCATTTACTTGAGACACTTTTCAAATAAGGGATTTCGTTTTTCCAATAGGCTTCGGCATTTTCCGTTTTTCCGTTACTTGTTGAAAAGAATGAAGCATCAATTGGTTTCTCGTCATAAGTCAGCACTTTTCCTTGTGTGCTGGCGACAGCTTCCGTGACCTTTTTTAATTTCCAATTGTACGCTTTCCCCCAAATTTTCTTGAGTTCCTGTTTGTTTTTGTAAACTTGGAACATTTGGGTATCATCTACAAGAGATCCCTTAGGTGATTTGACAGTCTTATCACTGATCATTTGTCTGACGATATACGTTCTTGCTGCGAGCGCCTGTGCTTTGAGTGCTTCCATTTCAAAATCAGCTGGCATTTCAGATGCTACGACACCGATCACATACTCTTCTAAGGGGATGTTTTCTACCTGCTGATGAGCTGAGCGATAGACGGGGATAGCGACGGGTGATTGCTTCAATTTGACTGAACCCTTCACTTCTTTTTTAACTGATGGTTCTGCTGCTACGTGCTGGCTTGCCGCCGGTTTCCCTTGGAACGTCGGCAACACAAGTAATGTTGGAATCATTAAAATAATGATGCATATTCCTGCGATTGTCCATATCATTGGTTTCATATTTGGCTGCCCCCATTTGTCATTGAATCTCTTTTATCCTATGGGCAGGGACAAGCTAATATGACAGCTTCTTTCATTTAGTGGACAAGTCTTTTATGAAAAGTATGGGCCTGTTCTTAGAATGGATTTTACTGTTCGTCTGTATGAATAAAATTTAAGATGGTTGGATACACTAATGATAAGCTTCGTGAAATGAGGCATTCTATGATTCTAATAAAAAATCAGCATGCCCCAATGGACACACTGATTTCTTTCATGATTAAGCGTTCAGATCTGATACAACTTGTTCTTGTGTCACATCTGCTGATTCATCGTTAACTCTTTCAATATCTGCACCGATTGCTGCAAGCTTTTGGTGGAAGTTCACATAACCACGGTCAATATGCTTCAACTCAGTGACACGTGTATGACCTTCTGCCACTAATCCAGCAAGTACAAGTGCTGCTCCTGCTCTTAAATCAGTCGCTGCCACTTCAGCACCTTGAAGTTGAACCGGCCCATTGATAATGACAGAGCGACCCTCAATTTTAATATCGCCATTCATGCGGCGGAATTCTTCAGCATGCATAAAGCGGTTTTCAAACACCGTTTCTGTGATCATGCTTGTTCCGTTCGCACGAAGCAATAGCGCCATCATCTGAGATTGCATATCCGTTGGGAACCCAGGATGCGGCATTGTTTTTAGATCGATTGGCTTGAGCTCAGATGGTCCAATGACTCTTAAACCTTCTTCTTCTTCAATGATCTGAATACCCATTTCTTCCATTTTTGCCACAAGTGATGTCATGTGCTCTGGCACTGCGCCTTTTACAAGAACATTTCCTTCTGTAATGGCTGCTGCCACCATGAAAGTACCTGCTTCAATTCTGTCAGGGATGATGTTGTGTTTTGCACCGTGAAGTGTTTCCACACCTTCGATTTTGATTGTACCAGTACCAGCACCGCGAACCTTACCGCCCATGGCATTGATGTAGTTTGCTAAATCAACAATTTCAGGTTCTTTTGCTACGTTTTCTAAAATCGTTGTTCCTTCAGCTAATGCTGCTGCCATGATGATGTTTTCAGTTGCCCCTACACTTGGGAAATCCAAATAGATTTTTGCACCTTTTAAACGGCCTTTTACTTCAGCCTCGATGAAACCATTACCTACTTGAATTTTAGCACCCATTGCCTCAAAGCCTTTTAAATGCTGATCAATTGGTCTTGAACCAATCGCACAGCCTCCAGGTAATGCAACTCTTGCATGACCTGTTCTTGCTAAAAGTGGTCCCATGACAAGCACGGATGCTCGCATTTTACGGACATACTCAAACGGAGCCTCAGTTTCTAGTGCATGAGATGCATCAACTGATACTTCGTTATTTTCAAAATGTACTTCTGCTCCTAAATGACGTAACACTTCATTGATTGTATATACATCGGAGAGCGTAGGTACATCACAAATTACGCTTTTTTCTGTACTTGCTAACAAAGATGCAGCGATAACTGGTAAAACGGCATTTTTTGCGCCTTCTACTTTAACTGTGCCGTTTAACTTTTGACCGCCGCGGACGATGATTTTTTCCAAGGTCTTCCCCTCCGCGTCCCAAATTCTCTATATTAATATTCAGTCGTTACGATTGGTGTGCCAACCGTAATCGTATGATTTTCGTTCATTTCCGAACTTCTGATGGCAATTTGAACATTCATTTTATCATTTGAAGTCATAATGAACTGTTCCCACTTATCTGTGTAAGCGGAAAGCGACACAAAATTAGACTCAACGAGATACTCAACTGGTTTTGCTTGAAATTCATTTGCTAACATTTCAGCTTTTTTTTGCAAAACAACATCCATCATACCATTTACATGACCATCGAGACAAGTAAAAATTACAATTTTCTCTTGTAATATGCTTTTTGCATGACGTACGAACTGATCATATGTATGCTCCCAGGTATTCAGTGGGCGAGCACCTTTTTGCTCATATAATAAATACGACTTTTGATTGGATTTTGTGTCGGTCTTCACGAGTAAAATTTTCGATTCTGTATCATTTTTTTCATCTTTGTAAATTCCTGTGACTTTGGTGACATGTTGCTCTTTTTTTTCGGTCCACTCATACTGTCGTAGTTCGTCTTTCAAACGTTTCACTTTTTTTGAAAATTGTTCGGATGAAATATCTACATTTGTCTTGGCATGGAGGGTCCACCCATCGACTTCAATTTGCTGGTTTTTCAGACCTTCTGCTATTTGAGCGAGCGGGGAAGATTCTTCCGCACGAACACCTTGAATCATCAGAACAAAAAAAAGAATAAACGCAAATAATGGCCAACCTTTCAAATACTTTCTCACTTGTCATTCCCCCTTGCTACAAGTGTTGCCGCAAGGAGGTCAATGCATACGTGGAAAAGACAACAAAAGGCCAACCTTTTGACCCTTCCTTTTACGTTCCCGCAGAAGGTCATGACCAAACCTTTTATGTTAGAACATATAAGGAATTTGTCTGGAGAAATTTAAGTAATCAAGGAAGAAATTGCTGACCGCAGATGCGATGGCAATGGTAATGAGCATCATCAGCAGCCTTGCTTGAACGATTTTCCCTTTTTTAATGAGTGGATCAATATTAACAGCTAGCAGTGCCCACCATGTAACCGCGATAAAAAATAGGTGGATCACAATGCCCACGATTGCTTGTTGTCCTACGTCTTCCATACAATTGAATCCTCCTTTTATTTATTTCTGTAAAGGAAAACTCCCTTTCATTATATCCTCGAAAATCGGAAAGATGAATCATTTGGAAAAAAGAGCTACATTTAGTGTGAATCCCCTCTTATCCTGATGCCAAGGAGATGATATACTGCGTGTGGAAGGAGCTGAACACATTGAAAGATTCTTTTCCTGACTTTGTTGATTTGTACGGAGAATTGGTTCCCTCATTTGATTATGAATGGGAGGCCATTGCTTTCTACTTTGATTATAGACAGACACAGCTAGAAGAATTAGCGCAATTGTGTCATTTTCATAACATTTCTTTGGATTACTCTGAGGAAAGCCTGTATCAGTTAGAATCACTATACTTTGATGCATTGACCAAGCAGCTGTTCGCTGAGTGGAAAATGCCGATAGATGCATTAGAAGCGATGATGAGTGTGTATTTAGGAGAGGTTGTCATCCGTCATCATTCAGATGCTGACTGGGTGGTGCGGCCTTATATGGATTCTCCGCATCAATATACGCTTGGTTTGCGCCGTCACAATAAAACGTGGCATAGTACGCAGTTTTGCGAGCACTTATATCTTGAAAAACAGGATTCGCACCCTTATGTGTCCATGTATCAATCTCTCATGTCATTCTAAAAAAAACCTTCTTATCATTGTGATAAGAAGGTTTTTCTGTTTTATTTCCCTGCTACATTTAAACGGTTTAACGCCCGTTTTAATGCGAGTTCCGCCCGGCGTACATCACTTTCATTCGGGTGGTTCAAATGCTCTTCAGCACGCTGCTTCGCTGATTTAGCACGATCGACATCAACTTTATCTGATGTTTCAGCGGCCTGAGCCAGAATGGTTACTTGTTCAGGGCGGACTTCAACAAATCCGCCACTTACTGCAACCAATTCAGTTGATCCACTATGTTTTAAGCGAACTGCACCGATTTTTAGCGGAGCAACCATTGGAACGTGGCCAGCTAAAATACCAAGCTCACCGCTTTCTGCTCTTACACTGACCATTTCCACATCCGCTTGATACACTGGGCCGTCGGGAGTAACGATATTGACTTGAACGGTCTTCATGCTTTTACCCTCCTAAGGACCAGATTAGGCCTCTACACCCATCTCTTTGGCTTTTTCAACCACTTCTTCAATGCGTCCAACTAAGCGGAATGCATCTTCTGGGAGGTGATCGTATTTACCAGATAAGATTTCCTTGAAGCCTTTAACAGTTTCTTTCAATGGCACATAAGAACCCTTTTGGCCAGTGAACTGCTCTGCTACGTGGAAGTTTTGAGATAGGAAGAATTGAACACGACGCGCTCTGTGTACCACAAGCTTATCGTCCTCAGATAATTCATCCATACCTAAAATGGCAATAATATCTTGCAGCTCTTTATAACGCTGTAATGTTTGCTGCACTTCACGCGCAATCGCATAATGCTCTTCACCAACGATCTCAGGTGCAAGTGCACGAGATGTTGAAGCAAGAGGATCAACCGCTGGGTAAATACCCATTTCAGTCAGCTTACGCTCAAGGTTTGTCGTTGCATCAAGGTGAGCGAACGTCGTTGCAGGAGCTGGATCTGTATAGTCATCCGCAGGTACATAGATCGCTTGAATCGATGTAACCGATCCTACGTTTGTAGACGTGATACGCTCTTGGAGCTGACCCATTTCTGTTGCAAGTGTCGGCTGATAACCTACCGCTGAAGGCATACGTCCAAGAAGGGCTGATACTTCAGAACCTGCTTGTGTAAAGCGATAGATATTATCGATGAAGAACAATACGTCTTGACCTTGTTCATCACGGAAATGCTCTGCCATTGTCAAACCAGTTAGGGCAACACGCATACGTGCACCTGGTGGCTCGTTCATTTGACCGAAGACCATGGCTGTTTTCTCGATAACGCCAGAATCTTTCATTTCGTAGTAAAGGTCGTTTCCTTCACGTGTACGCTCTCCAACACCAGCGAATACAGAAATACCGCCGTGTTCTTGTGCGATGTTGTTGATCAATTCTTGAATCAGAACGGTTTTACCTACACCAGCTCCACCGAATAGACCGATCTTTCCACCTTTGATGTAAGGAGCAAGCAGGTCAACAACTTTGATACCTGTTTCAAGAATTTCAACTTCTGTAGAAAGTTGATCAAAAGAAGGCGCTTGTCTGTGGATTGGATCTCTTTGAGCTTCCACACCAAGTGGCTCATCTAAGTCAATGTTATCTCCCAGTACGTTGAATACACGTCCAAGTGTTACGTTACCAACTGGTACTGAAATTGGTTTTCCAAGGTCTACAGCTTCCATACCGCGCTTCACACCGTCTGTTGATGCCATTGCGATGGTTCTCACTGTATCGTCACCTAAATGTAGTGCTACTTCTAAAGTTAAGTCGATATCAACTTCACTTTCGCTTTCCGCTTTATGCGAAACTTTGATCGCATTATAAATCTCAGGCAAGTGACCGTCTTCAAAACGAACGTCTACGACTGGTCCCATGATCTGACTGATGCGTCCTGTTTTCATTGCATTCCCTCCTGACAATTATTTCTATTCTAAGGCAGCTGCTCCGCCGACAATTTCTGTAATCTCTTGTGTAATCGCTGCTTGACGAGCACGGTTGTAAGAGAGTGTCAGGCTGTCGATCAATTCTTTTGCGTTGTCTGTTGCACTCTTCATTGCTGTCATTCTTGCAGCATGTTCACTTGCTTTGCTGTCAAGAAGCGCACCGAAAATCAAACTCTCTGCATATTGAGGAAGGAGAACTTCAAGAATTTCTTCTTCAGAAGGCTCAAACTCATAAGATGCGGAACGTTTATTTGGTGTCGCTGCGGCCGAAAGGTCCGTTAGCGGCAATAATTTCTTCTCTGTTACTTCTTGTGAAATCGCACTGACAAAGTGGTTGTAGAACATGTAAAGTTCGTCAAACGCTTCATCAGAGAACATTTGAACTGTACTGCTTGCTAATTCTTTAATATCAGCAAACGCTACTTCGTCTCCAAGCCCTGTTACTTCAGAAATAACTGGAATACCACGCTTTTTGAAGAAGTCGCGTCCGATTTTACCAATGACAATCACCGCATATTCATCAGCGGATTGATGACGAGATTGAATGGTTTGGTAAGCGGCACGCAAAATCGAGCTGTTAAAAGGTCCTGCAAGCCCTCGATCAGATGTAATGACGAGATACCCTGTTTTCTTGACAGGTCTTGAAAGAAGCATTGGGTGCTTAGCACTTGTTCCAGTTGCGATTGCAGCAACCACTTCCTGGATTTTCTCCATGTAAGGAACAAAAGACTTCGCATTGTTTTCAGCACGATTCAGTTTCGCAGCTGATACCATTTGCATCGCTTTTGTGATCTGACTCGATTTTTTCGTTGACGTGATCCTTGACTTTATATCGCGTAATGAGGCCAAAGATTTCACCACCTTTTTTCAGGAATCCGTGTTCATTTACGTGAAAAGAGAGAAAAAGAGAATCTTTTTCTCTCGGAAAGATTACTAATTAGTTGCTTGGTGCAAACGTACGTTTAAAGCCTTCGATTGCTGTCTTCCACTCTTCATCAGCAGGCATATTTCCTGTTTGAGAGATTGTGTCAAACAAGCCTTTATGGTTTTCTTCAATGTACAAGAATAACTCAGCTTCAAAACGTTTAACATCAGCAATGGCTACATCGTCTAAGTATCCTCTTGTTAGTGCGTAAAGAATCGCTACTTGTTTTTCAACTTTAAGCGGTTTGTTCAAGTCTTGTTTTAAGACTTCAACTGTTCTTGCACCACGGTTTAATTTCGCTTGAGTGGCTTGGTCTAGATCAGATCCAAACTGAGCGAATGCTTCAAGCTCACGATAAGAAGCAAGATCCAGACGAAGTGTACCTGCTACCTTTTTCATCGCTTTGATTTGTGCAGAACCACCTACACGGGATACAGACAATCCTGCGTTTACCGCTGGACGTACGCCTGAGAAGAAGAGGTCAGATTGTAAGAAAATCTGTCCATCTGTGATGGAAATAACGTTTGTTGGGATATATGCAGAGATATCGCCAGCCTGCGTTTCTACGAAAGGCAATGCTGTGATAGAACCGCCACCCTTTTCGTCACTAAGCTTCGCTGCACGTTCTAATAAACGAGAGTGAAGATAGAAAACATCACCAGGGAATGCCTCACGACCTGGAGGACGACGAAGCAATAATGAAAGCTCACGGTAAGCTGCCGCTTGTTTAGAAAGGTCATCATAGACAACAAGTACGTGCTTGCCGTTATACATGAATTCCTCACCCATCGTTACACCTGCATAAGGAGCAAGGTAAAGAAGTGGAGCTGGCTGTGATGCAGAAGCTGTGACAACGATTGTGTAGTCAAGCGCACCATGCTTACGAAGTGTTTCAACAACACCACGAACCGTAGATTCTTTTTGTCCGATGGCAACATAAATACAGATCATGTCTTGATCTTTTTGGTTTAGAATCGTATCGATTGCAACAGATGTTTTACCTGTTTGACGGTCACCAATGATCAATTCACGCTGTCCGCGGCCGATTGGAATCAAGGCATCAATTGCTTTAATTCCTGTTTGAAGTGGCTCATGTACAGATTTACGATCCATAACGCCAGGTGCTTCACTTTCGATTGGACGTGTTTTGCTTGTTAAGATTGGACCTAGTCCATCAACAGGCTGACCAAGCGGGTTCACAATACGTCCGATTAACTCTTCACCTACTGGAACCTCCATGATACGACCTGTACGTTTTACGTCGTCACCTTCGCGGATATCTTTGTAAGGTCCTAAAATAACGATACCTACGTTAGACTCCTCAAGGTTTTGAGCCATACCCATTACACCGTTAGAGAACTCAACCAGCTCTCCTGCCATAATGTTGTCAAGGCCATGTACACGCGCGATACCGTCCCCTACTTGAATGACTGTACCGACATCTTTTACTTCAATTTCTGATTGATAGTTTTGGATTTGCTGCTTTATCAGCGCGCTAATCTCTTCAGCTTTGATACTCACTAAGGTTTCACCCCTTCTAACGATTTTCGCCTGCAAGCTGACGTTCAATGCGGGAAAGCTTTCCGCTGACACTGCCGTCATAAATGCGGTTTCCGATACGGATTTTCACTCCGCCTATTAGATCCTTGTCAATCACATTTTCAACACGCAGTGATGTGACTCCGGCTTTTTTGGCAAATACTTCAGATAAAGATTGAATTTCAGCACCGCTCAGCGGTTTCACTGAATACACGACCGCATCGTCTATTTGTTTCGCACGGTTTGCAAGTTTCACAAACTCAGACGTCATTTCAGAGAAAATATTCGTGCGTCCGCGGTCAATCAGTAAATACATTGTGTGCAATACATAAGTAGAAACACCTTTGAAAGCTTCAGCAATCAACTGTTTCTTTTTGTCTGCCGTAATCTTTGGATGAACAAGGAAGTCATTGAGTTCTTGATCAGCCTTTAGAACTTTTTTGATCTCATTCAGCTCTTTTTCAGTTTCGTCTACTGCCGAAGAAGCAAGAACGATGTCAAAAAGAGCAGAAGCGTAACGCTTAGAGACAATAGTTACGCTCATCGGCTTTCGCCTGCCTCTTTAAGGTACTCTTGAATCAATTTCTCTTGTGCCTGCTCATCAAGTTCTTTTTCAATCACTTTAGATGCAATCAGCACAGATAGTGATGCAACCTGCTCACGCAGTGCAGCCACAGCTTGTTCTTTTTCTTTCACGATTTCAGTTCTAGCAGACTCTTTCAAGCGCTCTGATTCTTGACGTGCTGCTTGAATGATCTCTTCTTTTTGTTTCTCACCAATCTTTTTCGCATTTTCGATGAGTGTATGTGATTCTTCGCGTGCTTCTTTCAATAAGACACGTTGTTCTTCAAGAAGCTTTTCAGCTTGAACGTGCTTTTGTTCAGCACTTGAAATTTCATTTCCTATATAATCTTCACGCTGCTTCATAATACCTAATAAAGGTTTAAGCGCAAATTTCTTTAAAAGTGCAAGCAAGATGAGCATAGCGATAAGCTGGAATAACATATCACCGGCGTTGAAACTTAAGCCCCCTGCTCCTAAAACCACTGGTAACTGAGACATTTAGTACGGCAACTCCCTTCTTTAAATAATATGTTAAGAAACAAAACATAAAGGAATGGCGAAGTTTCGAACTAATCTGATCTTCGCCATTAAAATTCATATTAGAACGCTTCTCACATATTAACCAAAGAATGCCAAGAATGCGATAACGACAGCGATAATTGGAAGTGCCTCAACTAAAGCGACCCCGATGAACATAAGTGTTCTTAGTTCTCTACCAGCTTCTGGCTGACGAGCGATTCCTTCAACTGTTTTAGATACGATTAGACCGTTACCAATACCTGCTCCTAGTGCTCCTAAACCGATTGCAATTGCTGCTGCTATTAAATTCATTAAAAAGCTCCTCCTTTAAAATAACGTCCTTTTTGGACTCTCAATTTTTTAGTGTTCGTCGCTGACTTTATGGGAAATGTACACCATTGTCAGCATGGTGAAGATAAATGCCTGGATTGTTCCGACAAACAAACTGAATGCCTGCCATACAATCATCGGCACGATGGCACCTAATGTACCAACGATACCAAGCGCAATGTTTTGCGTGTAGAAATTGGTCGCAAGTCCTGCAAGTAACCCAAGAAGAATCTCTCCAGCGAAAATATTTCCATAAAGACGCAAACCAAGTGTTAACGTGTTTGCAAATTCTTCAATGATTTTCAGCGGCACTAAATATGGGATTGGCTTGAAGAAGTCTTTCGTATATTCCTTGACTCCTTTTGCCTTGACACCGTAGAAGTGTGTAAGTCCCATGACCATAATTGCTAGTGTCATTGTGATTGCAGGATCAGCAGTTGGTGATTTCCACCACAAGTTGTGATCGACCGTAATCGAGAATGGCAGTCCAAGCATGTTTGAAACAAATATGTACATGAGTAATGTAACGCCAAGCGCTAGAAATGGGGCTCCTGTTTTCATGTCCATCGAACTACCTATGATATTTCGAACAAAATCAACGATCCATTCCATGAAGTTCTGCGCCTTAGTCGGACGAATAGACAGAACACGAGTAGTCAGCACCGCTATGAGAAGAACGATGATACTAGCAATCGTAATCATGAGAACATTGGATAAGTTGAACGTTAACCCTAAAAATTCTGTAGTTTTTGAACTGTGACCCAAAGAGTATTCACCTCTCTTCCATAGTAGAACGTTTAAGTTGAATGAAGGAATCTATCATAATGACAGGATATATTGTCATTAATCCTATAACAACACCTGCCAGATGAACTTCATTAGGGTAACGCCAAGCAATCGCTACTGCGAGAATCGCGTTGGCCCACCTGGCTGTACTCCCCATTGAACGAATGGATTTTCCTTTTTTAACCGCTCGATCAAAAGCGTGCATTCTCCGTATAAGTAGGAATAAATTAAAGAAAGCAAAAATTGTGCCGATAATGAAACCAAGAAACAGTGGTTTAAAACCAGGCATGGCATAGCCAAACACAAAAATTGCCAATAGATAGAACATGTATTTACTCTGTCTGCGGAAAATCGCGTTTGGATCGTTCATTCATCTGACTCCCGATGAAAAGTATTGTAAAAAAGGTGATAAATGGTGATGAAAACTGCGTAGAAGACGCTGATGATAAGCCGTCCTATTCGAAAAAAATCAATCACCCATCGGTCTAATTGCACAATCAGACTTGAAATCTTTAGATCTATGGGATGCTGCTTCATTCGTTGATACAAACCCTGATTATTAAAGGGTTCACAATGAGGATTAGTAGAGTGCTATAGGCTATGAAAACCTTACCATAATACCCTCGTTTAGCATACAATAGCGTCTATGATGTGTCAATCGGTTGAAAGTTAAAAAACTTTTCTATAGTGATAGAGCACACAAAATGTTCACAATTTCATCAAACTTTAGGAGAGATGTGACATTCATTGAAAAAAACAGCCAATGTTCAGTATACATTGATTTTTCTAAGAACGGTATCAACCGTTTGTCATATATTTCAAAAAGCCCACATGCACGTTTGCATGTGGGCTTTTATTAAGACTTTCTTATTTCGTTCCGTACATACGGTCACCAGCATCACCAAGACCTGGGATGATGTAACCTTTTTCGTTTAGTTTCTCATCTAATGCTGCAATGTAGATATCAACATCTGGATGATGCTTTTGCATTTCTTCTACACCTTCAGGGGCAGCAATCAGACACATAAAGCGAATGTTTTTCGCACCGCGTTTTTTCAAGCTGTTTAACGCTTCGACTGCTGAACCGCCAGTTGCAAGCATTGGGTCTACTACGATAAATTCACGTTCTTCCACATCAGATGGAAGCTTCACATAATATTCAACAGGCTTTAATGTTTTCGGATCACGGTATAAACCAACATGTCCCACTTTAGCAGCTGGAATGAGTTTCAAAATCCCGTCTACCATTCCAAGACCTGCTCTTAAAATTGGCACAACCCCGAGTTTCTTCCCTGAGATCACGTTTGATTTGGCTACTTGTACAGGTGTTTCTACATCTACCTCTTCAAGCGGTAAGTCTCTTGTGATTTCAAATGCCATTAATGTTGCGACTTCATCCACTAGCTCTCTAAATTCTTTAGTTCCTGTATGAACGTCACGAATATATGTAAGTTTGTGCTGAATAAGCGGGTGATCAAATACATAAACCTTTGCCATTGCTTGCTACAACTCCTTTTCTGTCATCTTCCGGTGAACTTTGCACACTTCCTACAATTCTACATAAAAAGACATCATCTTTCAATATGATTCGCAAATCCTACAAAAAAAACCCACATGCCAAAAATAGGCAAATGGGTCTGTTTTTTAATAATCTAATTCGTTATATAGAGGGAAACGGGCCGTAAGATCAGATACACGCTTTTTCGCCTCTTCTAATTTCGCTTCATCTTCATGATGTTTTAGCGCAAGTGCAATAATGGAACCGACTTCTTTCATCGCTTCTTGATCAAAACCGCGGCTTGTTACTGCTGCTGTACCTACACGTACACCGCTTGTGACAAATGGTTTCTCTGGATCATAAGGAATTGCATTTTTGTTCACTGTAATACCGATTTCATCAAGAACA
This sequence comes from Bacillus sp. Root920, assembly GCF_001429445.1. NCBI lineage: Bacteria > Bacillati > Bacillota > Bacilli > Caryophanales > Bacillaceae > Bacillus > Bacillus sp. Root920. Next base: position 575,891 of record NZ_LMJV01000001.1, on the reverse strand, counting down.
TTTTCTGCAATTTTTCCTGTGATGCCAAGAGAACGCAAGTCGATGAGAACAAGATGGTTATCTGTTCCGCCAGATACAAGCTGAATATCTTCAGATAAAAGTGTTTCAGCTAGTTGTTTTGCATTATTAATGACGTTTTGTGCATATGTTTTGAAATCTCCGTTCAATACTTCACCGAAAGAAACAGCTTTTGCAGAGATGACATGCATCAGTGGTCCACCTTGAATACCAGGGAAGATCGATTTGTCGATCTTTTTACCAAACTCTTCACGGCATAGGATCATTCCGCCGCGAGGTCCGCGTAATGTTTTGTGAGTTGTTGTTGTCACAAAATCTGCGTAAGGAACTGGATTTGGATGAAGACCTGCTGCAACAAGACCAGCAATGTGAGCCATGTCGACCATAAAGTAAGCACCGACTTCATCAGCAATCTCACGGAACTTTTTGAAATCAATTTGGCGTGGGTATGCACTTGCACCCGCAACGATGAGTTTCGGCTTATGTTCACGTGCTTTTTCAAGTACATCTTGATAGTCGATATGCTGAGTTTCTTTATCTACACCGTATTCTACAAAGTTGTACTGTACACCACTAAAGTTTACAGGGCTTCCATGTGTTAAATGTCCGCCATGTGATAAGTTCATGCCAAGTACTGTATCGCCATGCTCAAGAATTGTAAAGTATACGGCCATGTTCGCTTGAGCACCTGAGTGAGGCTGTACGTTCACATACTCAGCGCCAAAAATTTCTTTTGCGCGGTCACGTGCGATATCTTCCACAACGTCTACATGTTCACAGCCGCCATAGTAGCGTTTACCAGGATAGCCCTCAGCGTATTTGTTTGTTAATACAGAGCCCTGTGCTTCCATGACTGCTTCGCTTACGAAGTTTTCTGATGCAATTAATTCGATTTTGTCCTGCTGGCGTTTCCGCTCTAGTTGAATTGCTTTGAATACTTGTGCGTCTTGCTCAGGTAAATGTTTCATCAGCGAAATCCTCTCCAATCTATTTCCATTCGATGTTTTCACCATCTCATTGTACACGGTTTTTGAGTAAAATGTAAAAGTTTTTTTTGGAAAATCGACTTCTTTTTTATGAAAACCCGAATATTCAAGTGGTAAAGCGTCTTCATCATTCAACATTATATTAGAAATATATCGAAGCTATGATCTTGTATAAACGGCTCGTTCTCCGCCAATCAGCTTCGGACGCGTTTTCGCAAAAGTCACATGTGCATGTCCTAATCGATGACGACTGAGGCGGACAGGTACTGCGACTCTCTTTAAGTGCATCCCAATTAACGTATCGCCGATATCAATTCCAGCATGTGCCTCAATGCATTCGACCAATACAGGATGTTCCATTTGCTGATACGCATGAGCCGCCATCGAACCACCCGCTTTACGGACAGGTACTGCAGCTACGATCTCCAGGTTAAAACGGAAAGCCACTTCTTCTTCAACAACAAGGGCACGATTTAGATGTTCACAGCATTGAAAGGCGAGCTCGATGCCGGTCTCTCGTCTTAACTGATCCAATTCTTGATAGATAGAGGCAGCAATTTGCTCACTTCCTGCAGTACCAATATGCTCACCAGCCACTTCTGACGTACTGCAGCCAATGACTAAGATTTGCCCGGCACGCAATTCAACTGTTTGATGAAACTCTTTTAACATTTCAAGCCAATCTTGACCAATGTTCATGTTAAGCGCTCCTTATAGGTGCTTTTCTTCGTAATCAGCAATTTTGCCAATCCGCACAGCATGGCGTCCTGCTGTAAACTCTGTCGTCAGCCAAATGTGCGCAATCTCACGTGCTAATCCTGGTCCAATCACTCGCTCTCCCATTGCAAGAACGTTCGTATCATTATGTTCTCTCGTTGCTTTCGCACTAAATGTATCATGAGCCAATGCACAGCGAATTCCTTTTACTTTATTTGCTGAGATGCTCATGCCGATGCCTGTCCCACAAATTAAAATGCCGCGGTCGACTTCTCCGTTTGCCACCATATTGGCTACAGGAAAAGCATAATCTGGGTAGTCTACAGAACCTGATCCGCATTCACAACCCATATCAATGTATTCAATCTTCAATTCATCCATCAGTTGTTTGATTTCTTCACGAATATTCGTTCCGCCGTGATCGGATGCAATGGCTACTTTCATCGGGCAATTCCTCCTAAGGGTGAGTTGATCTGTTATGTCTTACATTCATTCTTTATTTACAGTTATATTTTAACCTCTGCCTAGTGATTTGCAAACAATAGCAGAAAAACCGTTGAGGCAACGGTTTTACAGGTTATCTATTATGATGATCTTTTTTCAGCTTCTCAGCGAGCTGATACAGCAAGGCTTCTAGTTCATCTCGAGTTTCCTGATAAACAGAAAGACTTCCTCCAAACGGATCGGATACATCGCCTTCTGTTCCTGTCGCAAATTCCTTTAAAGTGAAGACCTTGCCTTTTGCATGCGCATATTGCTCTGCAATCAACTGTTTATGCTGCATCGTCATCGTAAAGACGTAATGAGCTTCGCGTAGAAGATCCTCTGTCAATTTTGATGATGAGTGATTCAGTGGAATGCTTTTCTCAAATAATGCTTCGATCGCTTGAGGAGAAGCCTTCCCTTCATCGGAGGCAAAAATGCCCGCTGATTTTACAGTGACCTCTAAGCCTTTTTCATCTGCAATTGAAGCAAAAAGGGCTTGAGCCATTGGACTTCTGCATGTATTTCCCGTACAAACAAATAAGATTTTCATCTTTCGCCCTCCTTTTCTTCTATTATATAGCATTTCATTCTACATGTTATGTAAGGAGACTGGCTAGAGCGGAAATAATAATTTGATACCAAAGGCTAGTAAAATGATCCCACCAAGCGCGCCGCTATATGAACCAACCCATGACCGAACCTGTTTACCGAGTAATAATCCGAGCCATGTGAGGAGCATACTAAAAAAACCAAACAATAATATAGTCATCCACACCTGGGAACCGTAAATCCCGAGGCTTAAACCAACGGAGAAGCTGTCTAGGCTTACACTTGTCGCAAAAAGAACAAGACCAGCCCCAACTGGTGCAATAAAGGGCTTATCCTCTTTGCGGATAGAAGCAACAATCATTTGCAGTCCCAGCACCAAAAGCAGCGCCCCGCCAATATAGGTGGCAAGAAGTCCAAGCCATCCAGATAAGAGCTGACCTGTCAGCATGCCAAAAAGCGGCATAAACATATGAAATATCCCAATAACAAGTCCAATATAAATGATCTGGCGGAACCTCAGCTGAATCATCCCCATACCAAGTCCAACCGAAAAAGCATCCATCCCAAGTGCAAAAGCCATGATGCTGAGTGTCAGCAATTCGCCAGCTAGTTCGTTCATGTAAATCCCCCTTGGACACACATTCTCCTTTAACCTATGTTTGTCCAAGAAAGGTTAGAACTATTGGAACGAAGGGAGTGTACGCCCTCCTGCGGCTTTTTGCAGACGGTTCATAATGGCAGAACCAACTCCCTCTTCTGAAAAGGCTTCTGAAATGATCAAGTCTACATCTGTTTCATCAAATTGTCTCAGTACACGATAAAGGTTTGCAGCAACCGTTTCAGGTTTTTCTCTCCATCCACAGCTGTACACAACATCTGCCGCAAACAGCGATTTCTTTTCTTCTGTTGTCAGCACTCCGACTTTTAGCCCTTCAGCTTTGTATTTCTGTATGTGACGCTGCATGTCTTCATCACTTCCATGAAAGATATACATCTTGGCTTCAGGTGCATAATGTGTGTATTTCATTCCCGGCGATACAGGCGCTTCGTCCTTTTTTGTCAGCCCTGGGTCCACACTCACCGTCCCCACGACCTCTTCTAATGCTTCTTTTGTAATTCCGCCTGGTCTTAAAATCACTGGGGTCTCACCGATACAGGATACAACCGTTGACTCAACGCCAATTCCAGTTGAACCGCCATCCACAATCCCAGCGATTCTCCCTTGGAGATCACTCGCTACATGGTCAGCTTGTGTTGGTGAAGGTTTCCCCGAACGATTGGCACTTGGTGCAGCAATTGGCAGACCAGCTGCTCGGATGAGCTCAAGCGCAATGGGATGATCAGGCATTCTCACACCTACTGTGGATAAACCTGCTGTAACCTGCTTTGATAAAGTGCCCGGCTTACACGGAAGAACGATGGTTAAGGCGCCCGGCCAAAAGGCATCCATCAGCGCCTTCGCTTTTTCGCTTTCTATTTGTGCAAATTCGTGAAGCTGCTGAACCTCCGCAATGTGAACAATCAACGGATTATCACTCGGACGCCCTTTCGCTTCATAAATTTTCATAACGGCTTCTGTCTCTTTCGCATTTGCCCCGAGTCCGTAAACGGTCTCTGTCGGGAAAGCAACCACTTCATTTTGCTGCAGCAGATCGGCCGCCTGTTTAATTTGTGGATAGTATGTGGATAAATCCTTTTCTAAATCCACAGACCACCTTTTTGTATTTAACATCATACAAACTCCTTTTAAAAAAGATAAAACTGTTGATATATCTCAATTATCCTTTTGAAAGTATAAAAGATGATGATCAATAAAACAAGCGTTGTCCACAATTTGTGGATAACGCTTGTTTTGTAGTGGATAAGTATGTGTATAAGTTCATCATTTTGTGATTAACTGCCTTTTTTTTGCAGGACCACAGCCTGTTCTTTCCCCAATGTCTCTTTTGCATGTGCAGAGCTCCATATGCTTTCTGGAATTTCCTTTAAAGGCGCGAAACCCATTAATGCCAAAAAATCATGGGAAGAGGAATGGTTTGCGACGACATAAAAAGTATCCACACCCATTTTTTCACCGAGCGTTTGAACACTTTGGAACAAAGAGACAATGTGTCCCTGACCGAGCTTATCTGATATGACAAGAGACCGCAGCAATCCCTCTTGTTCATTGAGCTGTTCAAGACCTAAGCAGCCTGCCAGCTGACCATCCGCATCTTCCATCACTACAAATGCCGTTCGCTCCGCAAGTGTTACTCCGCCTTTTACTTGTCCCTTTTCAAGAAAAGCATTGATCGCCGGGACATCTTCTTCTGTGGCTATTCTTAATTGATAATACATGCTTTCACCTCTTTTTGATCTCTTACTTCAACTCTATGAGGCAAAAACCGATTTATACCTTTTTTAAGAGAAAAGACTAGAGACCCATTCGAACAAAAAGAACTTCACTTCACCTGTCTCTTCTTCCTCTTCTTTCACCACTTCATTAACAGACTCTTTCGTTTGCTGCGCTGTCACTTGTTTATCATCATCCCCTTCTGGTGAGGCGATGGCTTCTCCGTTTGAAAAATCGATAAAGCAGAGCGGCGGAAATAACACACACCACCAGTTGGCACCGTCTCCTTCTCCAAGCGTAATTAAAATGGCTTCATATTTCCCAGCAGGGTAGACGAAATTTCCATAGAGCTTTGTTGGAAATGAAGCTTTTTGAAAACTGACCGATACGGATTGATCAATGTGCTGTTCCTTCAATTTCGCTTTAGCAATACGATTGATTTCTGGCAGCTTTGATCGAATGACACGTCTTGCTTCTTCAATGGATGTGAGGTCTTTCACCCACTCCGTCATATTCGCATTGACCTCGTCACGAATACTTCTTTTCACATCCTGATCCGCTGAACGATCACTATTTGCTAAAATGCGTAATCGAATCGCCTCATCTGGTATGACAACAGGCTGATTTGCAGAAGCAGCGGCTGTCTCCTCCTTGCCAAGGTTTGCAAAAGCACCGCATAATAATAGAAACATATAAAGACAAATCATCGTTTTACTTTTCAACATTGTGTGTTCCCCCCACTTTTTCTCTTCGCTACAAACATTGTGTCCAGGAAACTCATTTCATAAACAGTCAATATGAATTTTTTAATAGATTATGAGTCAAAACAAAAAAGCCGTTCTCATTAAGAACGACTTTTGAGTGAGGATTGGTAGTCAGAAGGGTATAGTCTCCCATCCCAATCTCGACTGATTTTTAAACCAGATTCTGTTTTAATGACAGTCATGGCTCCTTTTTTCTCGATTTCTTTTTTGACTTTCCCTTTTTGATCGATAAATTGGATCACCATTTCATAGTTAAATTCAATTCTGTCATCGCTTTCATCTGAAGGCGTAAACATAATTTTCTTCAGCTTAATTTGACAATCCTGATCCTTCGCCGCTTCTAATATGCTCGGGAACATGCTGTCTTGTGTATATTCTTGATATTCATGTTCGGTTAAATAAACCTTCAGCTTCTCTTTCATGTCAGATAGGTCATCCGTTCGATTCACTGTGTATTGTGCTTTTTTATAGCTTTCTCCAAATGCTGCTGCCTCTTTTTTAAAGCTCGGTTTACCACAAGCACTCACAATCAATAGTACACTGACGATGACCAACACCATCGCATACCTTTTGTTCACACCATTCGCTCCTTCAAAACAAATTTATGTAAAAAATCATGATCAGAATGTTCATTCTTCTATATATACGTTTCTCTTTTACCATAAGTTTCATCTTTACATAATAAAATAGTCCGGCTTTCTTCAGCCGGACTTTCCGTTTTGAATGTGTGCGCAAACAGCTCGATCTTTTCCGTTAATATCTTTGACGATACAGACATCCGCTTTAGGAAATGCCTGCTCAAGTAGCGCTGTGACATCTTGACCTTGCGTATGTCCAATTTCAAAGACAACAACTGCCTGATCACTCAGCACGCTGGGAAGATCATGAACGAGACGCTGATAAAACCACAAGCCATCACGTCCGTCCGTCAGCGCATTCACCGGCTCATGCTTCGTCACAACCTCAGACAGACTATCCATTTCTTCCGCCGCAATATAAGGTGGATTGGAAATAAATACATCTACTTTAATGCCTTGAGCTATAACCGGTTCAAGCAAATCCCCATGTAAAAAATGAACGTCTGCACCGAGCGCTTGTTGATTCCGTTTTGCTACCGCAAGCGCTTCTTGTGAGATATCAGTCGCTGTGACAGATAGTGATTTTTTTTCAAGAGCCAGCGTAATCGCAATGGCTCCGCTTCCTGTGCCAACGTCAACTGCTTTGAGCCGCTGATCGTGCGGGAAAACGTCACCTACCAAATGGAGCGCCGCCAAAACAACTTCTTCCGTTTCAGGACGAGGGATGAGAACATGCTTGTTCACCTCGAAAGGACGTCCGTAAAAGAATTCAACACCCGTTAAATGCTGAACAGGAACACCCGCCTTATGCTGTGTCGCAAATTTGCTGAACAGTTGATCTTGCTCCTCAGGCAGCGCATCATGAAATCGCGCAAGAAGCTCACTTCTGCTCCAGCCGAGCACATGCATCAACAGGAGTTCTGCTGCATTTTGGTCTCTGCCAGCTTCCGTTAACAAAGAAGAAGCCCATTTAAGGGCTTCGAAGATTGTTCGCTCTTTATTTTGCATCTTGAAGCTTTCTTGCTTGGTCTTCCATAATTAGTGCATCAATGACCTCGTCAAGTTTTCCTTCTAAAATTTGATCAAGCTTTTGAATCGTCAATCCGATGCGGTGGTCTGTTACACGGTTTTGCGGGAAGTTGTACGTACGGATACGCTCTGAACGATCCCCTGTTCCAACCGCAGATTTACGTGTTTGATCATATTCAGCCTGTGCTTCACGCTGGAATTTATCATAAATTCTCGCACGCAGCACTTTCATGGCTTTTTCTTTGTTTTTAATTTGTGATTTCTCATCCTGACAGGACACAACAACACCTGTTGGAAGGTGAGTTAATCGAACAGCAGACATGGTCGTATTGACACTTTGTCCGCCAGGTCCGCTTGATGCAAATGTATCCACACGGATATCTTTTTCATGGATATCAATTTCAACTTCCTCAGCCTCAGGTAATACAGCGACTGTCGCAGTAGATGTATGGATCCGTCCGCCTGATTCTGTTTCCGGAACACGCTGCACGCGGTGTGCACCATTTTCAAACTTTAGTTTGGAGTATGCGCCTTTCCCGCTGATCATAAAGATGATTTCTTTATAACCGCCTGTGCCAGTGACACTTGCTTCCATGACTTCCGTTTTCCAGCCTTGCATTTCAGCATAACGGCTGTACATACGGTAAAGATTTCCCGCAAAAAGAGCAGCCTCTTCTCCACCCGCTGCACCACGAACCTCCACAATAACGTTCTTATCGTCATTCGGATCTTTCGGGATCAGCAAGATTTTCAGCTCGTCTTCTAAACGTTCCGTTTCTTCCGTGAGCTCTGAAATTTCTTCTTTGACCATGTCGCGCATCTCGGCATCCAGCTTCTCTTCGAGCATTGCTTTCGCATCATTCAGCTGGTCGTATGCCGCACGATATTGTCTATATACCTCAACAGTTTCTTGAATATCGGATTGTTCTTTCGAATATTCACGAAGCTTCTTAGGGTCGTTCACCACTTCAGGGTCACTTAAATATTCATTTAGCTTTTCATAGCGTTCTTCAATTGATTTTAAACGGTCTAACATGGTCTTCACCTCTGTTTTGTGCGTAACAGTCTAATTATAGTATAGCGGGGTATGACAGTCAAAAAAATTTCCAAAACAATTGATTTCCTGCAATTTTTCGCTAGAAAACACGATCTTTGGCGATTGGTTACTTGTTTTGTCTAACGTGAAGGAACAGGTCCTCCTTAAAGAGAATGGTACTTGTAATTGAAAAAAGGGAGGGCATTTGGTTTGAATACAAATGAGGTTGCAAAGGAAATTGGTGTTTCTTCAAAGACGATTCAGCGCTGGGTCAAACAGCTCAACATCCCTGTCGCCCGGAATGAACTTGGACATTATGAATTTCATGAAGATATTCTGCAGCTGCTCAAAGAGGTCAAACACCAAATGAGTGAAGGTGTGATCCTCCAAGATATTCAACTGCCAATCCATAAGGAAACCGTTCGTCAATCAGCACCTGCTGCCGAAGCTGATATCTCTACACAGCGGATTGAAGCATTAGAAAAACAAGTGAAAGCGCTCATTCAGCAGCAATTACATGTCACTGATGTAGAAGACCGCCTGCAAGAACTTGAACGGAAATTGGCTAAAAAAGCAGATGAAGGTGTATCGTATCAGCTGCTTCAGCACCGCAGAGAAATTGAAGACTTATCCACAAAATTTGACCGCCTCGCCGCAACCTTGAAACAACCGTCACAAGTAGAAGAAAAAAAGGAAATCGCACACCCCGACATCAAAAAAAAGCGTGTACTCTTCCCTCTGTTTCATTCATTTCGCTAAGAAAGGCTGCCTCGTTTGGCAGCCTTTCTACTATATTATACGGTAAGTGCAATAATGATCGGTAATGTAATGAGTGACATGATGGCACTGATCACAAATGCGGATGCAGTTTCCGCCTCTTGTTTTTCAAATCGTGTTGCGATCATCGCTGCAACAGCTGAACCTGGGAAGGCAACAAGCAATACAGCTTTTGTAATTTCATCAGCCGAAAGACCCATAAGAACGGCAATGAAATACATAAGTAATGGTTGTACAGCTACTTTTAGCAATGCAATACTAAAGGCTGGCAAGCTTAATTTAATTTTGCGGATACCAACAGTGACACCGACTGCGAATAATGCCACACCTGATGTGACGCTGCCAATTTCCTCTAACATTTCATGTCCGATTGCAGGAAGTTTAAATCCTAAAAGAACAAGAATGATACTGGCTAACGGTGCAAGTGCAAGCGGCTCTGATAAACCGTGCAAAATTGCTTTTGTCGTCATTTTTAGGAAGCTTTCGCCTTCTTTGGCTTTTCCTTTTGTTTTTTCACCGACAGTTGATACAATTATTGCAATTGGATCAAGCAGTGCATTTACAACTATTCCGGTAATTGCAATCGGAATTGCAACCTCTTGAGCTCCAAATAAACTGCCCAAGACCGGAATCCCCATAAATGCAAAGGTCGGTTGTGCTGAGTTTAACGAGAAAACAGAAGAATCTGTTAAATCATATTTAAAAGCAAATTTCGTAACTAAAAGGATAATGATATAAAAACCAACGATTCCGAAAATCAATGCAACGAAAAATGGGATTTGACTATAGAATTTATCTTTTGGTGTTGACAGAATACTGGCGATAAAGTGCGCTGGTAAAGCATACTTTGTAACAAGTGTACTTACACCTTTTGCAGATTTAGCGTCATAGCTGCCGAAGTTCCCTGCGAACCAACCCAGCGCGATAACGAAAAAAATCGGTGCTAGGAGGATCAAAATATTTAAAAAGTCCATCTTACTCTTCCTCCTTAAATCCTTTACATGTTTCTTATTTATTGCGGCATTGCTTAGATTACCCGAAGCAATGCCGCGTTACACATTTTATTATGCTCTTACAATTTTTTTATATTCAGGAATCCACATTGCGTCTTTCACAGCTTGTTCGATGTTGTCAGGCGTTTTTCTTGCGACACCATCTTCAATTGCTGCTTTCGCTACTTCAACAGCTACATGAATTGACACTTCTTGCAATTTATCAATACTTGGAAGAAGACCAGCACCTGGTTTCTCATGATCAACCATTTCAGCAATTGCATTCGCAGAAGCAACGAACATGCCTTTTGTGATGATTTTTGATTCTGTTACGATTGAACCAAGACCAAGTCCAGGGAAAACGAATGCATTGTTTGATTGTCCGATTTCATGTTCAATTCCGTTATACTCAACGTTTTCGAACGGGCTTCCTGTTGCAACAAGCGCACGGCCGTCAGTCCATTTGAATAGATCCTCTGGCACAGCTTCAGCAAGCGGTGTTGGGTTAGACATTGGCATGATCACTGGACGCTCTGTATGAGCTGCCATTTCTTTAATGATTTCTTCAGTGAATGCGCCGCCTTGACCTGATGTACCAATAAGGATGGTCGGCTTCACCCTGCGAACAGTTTCAGCAAATGAGATTTGTCCTTTTTCATCGCGTGCCCAGCCTTCTACTTCATCAGAAGTACGCAGGTATGGTTTTTGGAAATCAAGCACTTCATCTTCAAATTGATCTGTTAGCAATCCTCTGTAGTCTAATGTCCAGAATGCATTGTTTGCTTCTTCTTCTGTTAGACCTTCAAGAACCATTGTGTCACGCATTTGATCTGCAATTCCGATACCAGCTGATCCAGCTCCGAAGATGACAACACGGTGATCTTTTAATTGAGTACCAGTTTTCTTGACAGCTGCAAGAACACCCGCTAAAGTAATGGCACCAGTACCTTGAATATCATCGTTGAACGTTAAGATGTTATCGTTGTATTTTTTCATGATGTTACGCGCATTTTTGTTTCCAAGGTCTTCCCAGTGAAGCAATGCTTTCGGGAAGAATTTAAGTGCTGCCTTCACATAAGCATCAATGAATTCTTCGTATTTTTCACCTTGTACACGTTTGTGATGGTTCCCAATGTATAATGGATCATTCAATAATTTTTCATTGTTTGTTCCAACATCTAATACAACTGGAATCACGCGGCTAGGATCAATACCTGCTGCAGCCGTGTAAACAGCTAATTTACCGATTGCGATGTTGATACCACCAACACCCCAGTCACCAATTCCAAGAATACTCTCAGAGTCAGTTGCAACGATGAGGTCAATATCTCCAGCAGTTGCGTGCAAGTTTTCAAATGCTTTCTCGATTCCGTCAATGTCGTCGATTGAAAGATAGACACCATGAGGTCTTCTGTATTCATGGCTGTATTCTTGAATCGCTTCACCAACAGTTGGTGTGTACACAACTGGAAGCATTTCACGAAGCTTTTCTGTTAGAAGCTTGTAGAACAATACTTCGTTACGGTTTTGCAAATCACTTAAGTATACGTTTTGACGAAGACGATCCGGCTGAGCTAGAAACTGCTTGTACGCTCTTTCCGCTTGCTGTTCTAAAGTGAGAACCGTTGGAGGAAGTAAGCCTTCTAGTCCAAGCTCTTGTCTTTCTTCTTCAGAGAAAGCAACGCCTTTGTTCAACGTTGGAATCGATAATACATCTTTACCTGTCAAAGTGGTTTCGAGGTACCCTTCTTTTGTTTTCTTCACGTTGTTCATCAAAAACTACCCTCTTTCTAAAATATAAATAAAGTGAACTATTAATCCAAAGAACGATTAAGGAGAAAAATCCTTAATCAAAAAAATTATGACAAGAAATCGAACTTTTCGTTTAAATGCTTTACACTACAGTTAGTCATTTTATGCCTGCTTATGACAAAACGCAAGCGTTGAAAATTAGATAATTTAATCGTAGTGTTATTTAATTTATTTAAGTACAAATGATGGGTGTTCAGCCAAAATCTCGAAAAACGAAACACAGCGGCATTTGCTATTTTTTTATTTGTCAAGTGTTGTACCAACATCAAGTCTTGGTACTTCATGGTGATGTCTGCATCGTGCTTCGTATGATTCCTGCGCACCTACTAAAATAATAGGATCATCATAGGATGCGGGTTTACCGTCGATCAAGCGTTGTGTTCTACTCGCTGGGGAGCCGCATACCGAACAAACTGCTTGAAGTTTTGTTACAAGCTCTGCACATGCCATTAAATGCGGAACAACACCAAATGGCTCTCCTCTGAAGTCTTGATCCAGGCCTGCAACAATGACTCGATAGCCTTGGTCAGCCAATTGAGTGACAATGTCAATGATTGTCTCATCAAAAAATTGCACCTCATCAATGCCAATGACATCGGTTCTTTCTGATATGTGCGTTATTATGTCTTTTGGTGAGGCTACTGCAATCCCATCTAATGATGAACCGTTATGTGACACAACTGAGCTTGTACTATATCGGTTATCAATCGATGGTTTGAATATTTTTACTTCTTGTTTGGCAAAGGTGGCCCTTTTGGCTCTCCGAATCAATTCTTCCGACTTTCCAGAAAACATACTGCCGCAGATGACTTCAAGCCAACCGCTTTGTTTCATCACATACATAAGGTCTTCTCCCCCGTTTTAAAGTTCCATCAATCCACGTAAAAAAACAGGCAAGAACGGATTCCTGCCTGTTTATTGTATCTATTATTACTTAAGACCGTATTTTTTGTTAAAGCGGTCAACACGTCCATCAGCAGAAGCGAATTTTTGACGGCCTGTATAGAAAGGATGGCACTCAGAGCAAATCTCGATGCGTACCTCTTCTTTTACTGATCCAGTTTCAAACTCATTTCCACAAGCGCATTTGACTGTAGCTTTTTTGTAGTTAGGATGAATTCCTGTTTTCATCTACTGTCATCTCCTTCCGCCCTGAATCCAATTCGGAAACAGAGTTAATATCTCAGAAATAAATTCTGAAACGCACATGATAAAATTATAACAGTGTGAGTCTATGATTGCAAATGTATTTTTTCAGAGAAGCTATCTTCTTGATGCAGACATATTGGCTTGTTTCCATTCTTGCGTTAAAATATCGAAAAATTCTTGGTTTGTCTTTGTTTTTCTCATTTTGCGCATGAACTTCTCAGCGAAGTCAGGTGTATCTGACATCGATTTTCTCATAGCCCATAAACGATCAAGATGCTCTTTTGGCACAAGCAGTTCTTCTTTTCTCGTACCAGAACGGCGAATGTCGATCGCAGGGAAAATTCTTCTTTCGGCCAAAGAACGGTCCAAATGAAGCTCCATGTTCCCAGTTCCTTTAAACTCTTCATAAATTACGTCATCCATACGTGATCCTGTATCAACAAGTGCAGTGGCTAAAATCGTCAAGCTTCCGCCTTCTTCAATGTTACGCGCAGCACCAAAGAAGCGTTTTGGACGATGGAAAGCCGCAGGATCAATACCACCTGAAAGCGTTCGGCCGCTTGGCGGAATCACAAGGTTGTATGCACGAGCAAGCCTTGTGATGCTGTCCATTAAGATGATGACATCTTTCTTATGTTCAACAAGACGCATAGCACGCTCTAAGACAAGCTCTGCTACTTTAATGTGGTTTTCCGGTACTTCGTCAAAGGTTGAACTAACAACATCCCCTGCAACAGAACGTTCGATATCTGTTACTTCTTCTGGGCGTTCGTCAATCAAAAGGACAATCAGCTCTGCCTCTGGGTGATTTTCAGAAATGCTGTTGGCAATTTCTTTAAGCAAAATGGTTTTCCCAGCCTTAGGCGGTGCAACGATTAAACCACGCTGTCCAAATCCAACTGGCGCCATCATGTCCATAATTCTAGTAGACAGGTGATTAGGCTGTGTTTCAAGAATCATTTGACGGTCAGGAAATAGCGGTGTGAGTGCAGGAAAGTGAACACGTTCCTTTGCTGATTCTGGGTCGTCCCCATTTACCGCTTCTACATGAAGGAGGCCATAGTAGCGTTCATTCTCTTTTGGAGGTCGTACCTTTCCAGACACTTTATCTCCATTTCGTAAATCAAAGCGTCTGATTTGTGAAGCTGAAATATAAATGTCTTCAGAACTTGGGGAGTAGTTAATCGGTCTTAAGAAACCAAATCCCTCAGACTGAATAATTTCAAGAACCCCTTCCATAAATAAGAGATCCTCTTGCTCAGCGTTCGCCTTTAAGATGGCAAAAATTAATTCTTTTTTTGTTAGTTTGCTGTAATAAGAGATTTTGTATCGTTTTGCTAACTCATACAGCTCTTTTAATTTCATATTTTCCAAAGATGAAATCGATACATCTTTCAATATGGACACCACACTTTTCTAGTCAATGTATTTCTTTACAAATGCATGACCATTGTATTTGATTAGCTTTTAATTCCGTTGTTGTTGGAATGACCTCGCTCTGATGGTAACGCTCCCACTCGTTTTATCGTGAAAGATAGGAACAATGTGAAATAGAGCTTTGTCAACATAGAGAAGGATAATGAGTATATCGTCATGATGCGGCAGTATTTAAACTTGTTGAAGCTTAAAAGAAGTAAATTCGCAGAAAATTTCGCAGCACTCTTTAGTTTTACCTCATTTGCAGAGAATATTCAACTTTTAAAAGAAAATGATATACATTTGACACCTATATGAAAAGCGGGTAATGAATACCCGCTTTCAGATTACGGACGAATGACAAGATTCGGTTTTTTCTTTAAGCTGTGTCTGCCGTCTACGAAACGAACCGTACCTGATTTCGCACGCATGACAACACTATGTGTTGTTCCAACAGAGCCTTTGAATTGAACACCTTTAAGTAATTCTCCGTCCGTTACACCTGTCGCTGCAAAAATGGCGTCATCTCCTTTTACGAGATCTTCCATTCTGAGGACTTTCCCAACATCCAGCCCCATTTTCTCACAGCGTCTTAGTTCTTCTTCACTTTGAGGAAGAAGCTTACCATGAATTTCACCACCAAGTGCCTTTAACGCAACAGCAGAAAGGACACCCTCAGGCGCTCCGCCTGAACCAAATAGAATATCAACACCTGTGTGATCAAATGCTGTATTAATGGCTCCTGCAACGTCACCATCGTCGATCAGTTTAATTCTTGCTCCTGCTTCTCTCAGTTCAGCAATAATTTTCTCATGTCGATCTCTGTTTAAAATCGTTGCAACCACATCTTCAATATCTTTGTTTTTTGCTTTTGCAACAGCGCGAAGATTATCAATGACAGGCGCTTCAATGTCGATGCAGCCTACCGCTTCTGGACCTACTGCGATCTTATCCATGTACATATCAGGTGCATTCAGCAGGTTGCCATGATCTGCAACTGCAATGACAGCTAAGGCATTCCAGCCGCCGCTTGCCACAATGTTTGTTCCTTCTAATGGATCAACAGCGACATCCACGCGAGGTCCATATCCGTTCCCAAGCTTTTCCCCAATATAAAGCATTGGTGCTTCGTCCATTTCTCCTTCGCCAATGACCACTGTTCCCTTCATCGGAATGGTATCAAATACATCACGCATTGCACTTGTTGCAGCATCATCCGCTTCGTCTTTTAATCCTCTTCCCATCCAACGGGCAGATTTTAATGCAGCTGCTTCTGTCACCCGTACTAGTTCCATCGATAAACTTCTTTCCATTTTTGTCCAAATCTCCTCTCACAGTCAAAGCCTTATGAATTTTGAAGTTCTTCTATTTCTTGGTCATTCAGCTTTTCACGCCAGATGGTTGCACCCAAGCCTTCAAGCTTCTTCTCAAGCAAACTATATCCTCTGTCTATATGTTCAAGCCCTGTGATTTCGGTCACACCGTCTGCCATTAACCCTGCGACAACAAGACAAGCGCCTGCACGCAGATCACTTGCTTTAACCTTTGCTCCTTGGAGCTGTGTTTGTCCGGTAATAATAGCAGATCTTCCTTCGACCTTCATGTTTGCACCCATTCGACGCAATTCGTCAATGTGCTTAAAGCGGGCTGAGTAGATCGTATCTGTGACCACACTCGTGCCTTTTGCTTTTGTTAACAGCGCCGTCATCGGCTGCTGAAGGTCCGTCGGAAAGCCCGGATACACAAGGGTTTTGATATCGACAGGCTTGAGTCCTTCGTTTCTGCCAACGATCAGCATCTGATCGTTGCTCGTTTCAATGGTGAACCCCATTTCTCTAAGTTTCGCCGTAATTGATTCTAAATGAGTTGGGATCACATTATCAAGTACAACTTCATCACCCATCGCTGCACCAGCTATTAAAAATGTTCCTGCTTCGATGCGGTCAGGGATGATTGAATGCTTACAGCCATGAAGAGATTCTACACCTTCGATTCGAATGACATCGGTACCCGCACCTTTGATTTTGGCTCCCATGCTTGCAAGCAGTGTCGCTACATCAATAATTTCGGGTTCCTTTGCAGCATTTTCAATCACGGTTTTTCCTTCAGCCAGTACGGCTGCCAGCATGATGTTGATCGTCGCACCTACACTGACAACATCAAGATAAATCCGGGCTCCGACTAATTTTTCAGCACGCAAATAAATCGCACCCTGCTCGTTTGTCACCTCGGCTCCAAGTGCTTCAAAGCCTTTGATATGCTGATCGATCGGCCTAGGTCCTAAGTGGCATCCTCCTGGCAGTCCGATGACAGCCTGCTTAAATCTGCCCAGCATGGCGCCCATTAAATAATAGGATGCACGCAGTTTCTTCACTTTTCCATTAGGAAGCGGCATACTGATCATGGAAACAGGATTCACAACCATTTCACCTTTTTCAAAAGTGACCTTTCCGCCAATTTCTTCTAACAGATCCCGTAATGTGTCGATATCTGATATATGCGGAAGGCCTTCAATGGTTACTGGAGAATCAGCAAGAATCGTGGCAGGAATCAGTGCCACAGCACTATTTTTCGCACCACTAATATGTACGGTCCCGCGCAAGGGATCACCGCCGGCAATGTTTAACTTTTCCATATTTGTCTCCCTTCTTAAAGAAGATCACTGTTGGAGTTATACTGTTTGTGGATGTCGCGCTTTAAAAGGTCTTGTCCAAAATTTAGCCAATATCAAGAGAAAGAATACAGGTTAAACGAAATTTGTCGGAAGAAAAATAATCGAAGCTTTGCGAGGCTGTGATGTTCTCTTCTTTGCACAAAACATTTCTTAGCGTTTATAAGGAAAACTGCGGCAAACGAGAGACGATCCCGCCTGCCACAATCATTTATTTATTCCAGTCTGCTAAAAATTGCTCAATGCCTGCATCCGTTAATGGGTGTTTCGTCAGCTGCTTGATGACTTTCAGCGGCATTGTGCCGATATGAGCACCTCTAAGCGCAGCTTCTGTCACATGCTGCGGATGACGAATAGATGCAGCAATGATTTGTGTATCTAATCCATGAACATCAAAAATAGTTTTCACTTCGCTGATGAGATCAAGACCATTTTGGCCAATGTCATCTAAGCGGCCAAGGAATGGAGAAACATACGTCGCACCAGCTCTAGCTGCAAGAAGTGCCTGGTTTGCACTAAAAATCAATGTGACGTTTGTTTTAATTCCAAGGTCTGTTAATGCTTTGACAGCTTTAAGGCCATCTGTAGTCATTGGAATTTTGACTGTGATATTCGGTGCAATGGCAGCTAGCTCTTTTCCTTCTTCAATCATTTCCTCTGCTTTTAAGGAAATCACTTCTGCACTGACAGAACCTGATACCACGTCAGTGATTTCGCGAAGGCGGTCGTGGAATGAGACGTCCTTTTCTTTCGCTACTAAACTAGGGTTTGTTGTGACGCCTGCTAAAATGCCAAGCTCGTGCGCCTCTTTGATGTCTTCAATATTCGCTGTATCTACGAAAAATAACATAACTGTGCCACTCTCCTATCAATAAATTGTCTGAAATGTAAATTTGATTGCGCTTTCTCAAGATATGGAGAAAACCGCCTGTGACTCAGGCGGCTTTCGGTTCTCATCAAATTATGCTTGGTTAGAAGAACCAAATTCGCGCATTTTGCCGATAACAGTCGCTTTAATTGCGTCACGAGCTGGTCCAAGATATTTACGTGGATCATACTCTTCTGTTTTTGCTGCAAGTGTTTCGCGTACTGCTTTCGCAGAAGCAATTTGGTTTTCAGTGTTTACATTGATTTTTGCTGTACCAAGTGAAATTGCACGCTTGATGTCAGCAGTTGGGATACCTGTTCCGCCGTGAAGAACAAGTGGAAGACCAGTTGTTTTACCGATTTCTTCCATTTCAGCGAAACCAAGGTTTGGTTCACCTTTGTATGGACCATGTACTGAACCTAATGCAGGTGCAAGGCAGTCAATACCAGTGCGTTCTACAAGCTCTTGGCACTCTTTTGGATCAGCATAAATAACGCCTTCAGCGATGACGTCATCTTCTTGCCCACCAACAGTTCCAAGTTCAGCTTCTACAGACACACCATGGAAATGTGCAAGTTCAACGACTTTCGCAGTTGTTTCCACATTCTCATCGAATGGATGGTGAGAAGCATCGATCATGACAGAAGTAAATCCTGCATGAATCGCTTTTGCACAAGATTCAAAGCTTGAACCGTGATCTAAATGAATCGCAACAGGAACTGTTACATTATATTCTTCGATTAACGCTTTAACCATTGCGACAACTGTTTTGAAGCCGCCCATGTAGCGTCCTGCTCCTTCAGATACTCCTAAGATAACAGGAGACTTCTCTTCTTCAGCAGCTTGTAAAATCGCTTGCGTGAATTCTAAGTTATTTAAGTTAAACTGTCCAACAGCGTAACCTTTTTCCTTTGCGTCTTTCAACATTTCTGTCATTGAAACTAAAGGCATGATGAAAAATCCTCCCTATGTAGCTAATTTGCTTGCTAAAAAAAGCTCTCCACCCTAGCATGACCAGAATTTCTCGCCATATGTAAACTTTCAAAGTCAGATCGCTTTCTTCTTCTTTTCTAGAATACCAATTATTCGACAAATCGGCAACAGAATGACTCGATTCAATCATTTCCATCTAGCCATTTGTTTCAAGCGGCAGGTATTCTTTAACAGCATCTCGGATTTCATCAATATCAAAAGGCTTAGCGAAGTGCGTCAATGCACCGAGTTCTTTGGACTCTTGGATCATATCTAATTCTCCATAGGCTGTCATAATGATGACACGAATGTCTTCATCAATTAATTTCATTCGTTTTAAAATTTCGATACCATCCATTCCGGGAATTTTCATATCAAGCAGGACAAGGTTCGGTCTATGGTTTTTCACAATATCTAATGCCTGAAGTCCATTGGCAGCTTGAAAGGTTTGATAGCCTTCTTTATGAAACACTTCATTCAATAATATTCTAATACCGTACTGATCATCGACAATTAAAATTTTCTCATTCATCTGTTACACCCCATTGCTTTCATTTTTCGCCATAAAAAGAGCTGTTGTTAAATAATTCTGTTTGATTTTCACATTTCCTTTAATTATAATAGTTTACTTTACGACATTTTCTGAGCATTTTTCCTAATATTCTCTTTATATTCTATTATAAAATGATCTGACCGAAGGAGGAAATGAGTCTTGTTAAAAATTTTTACGACCCAGTTATCAGGTATTTTTTCACGTATTGGAGAAAAGCAGGCTGAAGCGATTGAGGACGGTGCACGCCTCCTTGCACAGGCTGTGGTCAGTGGACATGCCGTTTATTTTCACGGAAAGAATGAACTGGCTGCTGTCGCCCTAGAAGCATCTGAAAGCAAGGAGCCATTTCCCGGTGCGAAGGTACTGCCGCTCGATCAAAAGGAGCGCAGCTTACTTCATCCAAGTGACAGGGTGCTGCTATTTTATTCAGACCCAGAAGATCCAGAAATTCAATCTCTTGTCAAAGAACTGCACGAACAAGGGACGCCCGTTGTTGGTGTAGGACCGGCACAAAAGGAGCCGTCCACGATTGAAGAGTATTGTGATGTCCACATTGATTTCCAGCTCAAGAAACCGCTTGTGCCCGCTGAAGATGGGACAAGGTTTGGTTATCCTGCTTTAATGACCTGCTTATACGTCTACCACGCTCTATCGTTTACTGTGAAGGAAATCGTCGAGGAATATGAATAAAAAAACTGCCGAGAAGTGATATTCTCGGCAGTTTTTTGTTTTATTTTGATTCAGATGCTTGAAGTGAAGCACCAACGAAATCTCTAAATAACGGCTGTGGTCTTGTCGGTCTTGAAACAAATTCTGGGTGGAACTGAGAAGCAAGGAACCAAGGGTGATCCTTCAGCTCAATAATTTCAACAAGACGTCCGTCTGGACTTGTACCTGAGAAGACAAAGCCTGCTGCTTCCATTTGCTGTCTGTATTCGTTATTAAACTCGTAGCGATGACGGTGGCGTTCGTAGACCACTTCGTCATTGTATGCAGCAAATGCTTTTGAGTCTTCATTTAATTTACAAGGGTATAGACCGAGACGAAGTGTTCCGCCTAGATCATCTACATCCTTCTGTTCTGGAAGAAGGTCAATGATTGGGAATGCTGTTTCAGGATCAATTTCCGCTGAATGAGCTCCCTTAAGGCCTAATACGTTTCTCGCGTATTCGATAGATGCCACTTGCATTCCTAAACAGATTCCGAAGAATGGCACTTTGTTTTCACGGGCATATTGCGTAGCAATGATTTTCCCTTCTACTCCGCGGTCTCCGAAGCCTCCCGGAACAATAATACCGTCAACATCTTGTACGAAATCAGCGATATTCTCTGCTGTCACTTCTTCTGCATTGATCCATTTAATCTGAACATCTGCATCAAACGCATAACCAGCATGACGAAGTGATTCAACGACAGAAATATAAGCATCTTGCAGTTCAACATACTTCCCTACAAGACCAATTGTGACTTGTTTCGAAAGGTTTTGCACTTTATCAACAAGCGCTGTCCACTCCGTCATGTCCGCATCTTGGCAGTCAAGTTTCATATGTTCACATACTAGCTTGTCCAGCCCTTGTTTTTGTAAATCAAGCGGAATGGAGTATAGCGTGTCTGCATCCTGACATTCGATAACAGCTTTTGTATCAATATCACAAAATAGCGCAATTTTGTCCTTCATATCTTGCGTCATTGGCATTTCCGTTCTGACCACGATGACGTTTGGCTGAATACCAAGACTGCGAAGTTCTTTTACACTATGCTGTGTTGGTTTTGTTTTCAATTCACCCGCTGCACGGATGTAAGGAACAAGGGTACAATGAATGTACATCACGTTTTCACGGCCGATGTCACTCTTCATTTGACGAATGGCTTCAAGGAATGGAAGGGATTCGATATCTCCTACTGTTCCGCCGATTTCTGTAATGACCACATCTGCACCCGTTTCTTTTCCGGCACGGTACACGCGGTCTTTGATTTCATTCGTAATGTGGGGAATGACCTGTACTGTTCCACCTAAGTAATCACCGCGGCGCTCTTTCTTCAGAACAGTAGAGTAGATTTTACCAGTTGTGACGTTGCTGTACTTATTTAAGTTAATATCAATGAAACGCTCGTAGTGACCTAAGTCAAGGTCTGTTTCAGCGCCATCATCTGTGACAAAAACCTCACCGTGCTGGTATGGACTCATTGTCCCTGGGTCTACGTTGATGTATGGATCGAATTTTTGAATGGTGACATCCATCCCTCTATTTTTCAGAAGGCGGCCTAACGATGCAGCCGTGATTCCTTTTCCAAGTGAGGAAACAACTCCTCCTGTTACAAAAATATACTTTGTCATTTCGTATGCTCCTCTCTTTTTTACCCTTGCATGTCTACACATGCACAGCTTCATCCTTTTTAGAGTGTATCCCTAAATCTCTTGAAAAATAAGAAAGCTCCCTTTCAAATAAATGAAAGGGAGCGTAAATGAACGTATCTTTACGTACTCTTTTTTAGAGAGCCCAAAATACATACTACATAGTTCGCTCTCGAAAGTCAAGACGG
Organism: Bacillus sp. Root920; assembly: GCF_001429445.1. Classification (NCBI taxonomy): domain Bacteria; kingdom Bacillati; phylum Bacillota; class Bacilli; order Caryophanales; family Bacillaceae; genus Bacillus; species Bacillus sp. Root920. The sequence goes on along the minus strand of NZ_LMJV01000001.1, from coordinate 553,642 downwards.
TTTTGTCCTGTTTTGAAGACCGGTTTGAGAGGGTTATTTGTCTTCCTCATCATCGTCTAAATCGTCTTCATCAATCTCCGTTAAGCCGTCATCATCTTCATCGTCATCTTCGTCGAAGTCTTCAAGATCTTCTTCAATTTCTTCATCATCGTCTAGGTCGAGATCATCGTCGTCTTCAACAAGATCAAGGTCTTCTTCAAGCTCGTCAATTTCTTCTTCCTCTTCGATTTCATCGAAGTCGTCTTCAACGACAGCTGCTTTTGATTTTTTCTTTTTCGCTTTTGTTTTCACTGCTGGCTGAACTTCTTCTTCGATTTGATCAACTGGATACCAGCTGCGAAGTCCCCATCTCTGATCACCTAACGAAATAAAGCGGCCATCTATATTTAAGTCTGTATAAAATTGAGCAAGTCGATCATCAAGATCGGATTTTTGTATTCCTTGCAAACGGATAATTTCATCTATTAACTCGGAAAACGTAATTGGTGTTTTGCTGTCTCTGAAAATTTCATAAGCAAGTTCAACTAAAGACATTTGTTTGAGCTGTTCCTGTGAGTATTCTTTCAAACTCAAGGTCAGACACTCCCTTTCTATTACATGTATGTATCCATTTATCAGTGAAATAATAAGTATTTATACCTTATTCTTACGACAAACCATACCTCTCATTATAAACAAATTAGGGGAGTTTATGCCACCTTTATTGATGTTAATTTTTGATTTTTCTCATGGGGAGCACCTAGAGTGTGTACGGCATGCTTTTTGTCGTTCGGTTTTTTCTCGTCTGTTTTAAAATTGGATGTTCTGAATGAATGAGACAACGATAGGAATCGTGAATAACATTCCAGCAGACATGAGTACGAATAGTTTTCTGCGGCTGTTTTCTTTTTCTTCCTGCTTCTTTGGAGATTTCGAAAGCTCCGCGGACACCATGATCCAGATCACCATCGTGACGATTGCCAAAATGCCCATAATTGTTGAGTTCATCATCATAACCTCCTTATTGAAATTTTCCCTAATTTTAACATAACACGATGGTGATATGGATGAACATTGACAATGCGCTTACATTTGAAAACTGCATGACGAACGAAAACAGACCACCTTACGTTCAGGCGGTCTTTGCTTGTTTTCTACATATCTAGCAGTTTCCTTGAGATGACCAGGCGCTGGATTTCCTGAGTTCCTTCATAAATTTGAGTGATTTTCGCATCACGCATGTATCGTTCGACCGGGTAATCCTTTGTGTAGCCGTACCCGCCGAAGATTTGAACCGCTTCTGTCGTCACCTTCATCGCTGTATCACCGGCAAAGAGCTTGGACATGGCTGATTCCTTTCCATACGGGAGGCCTTTTGTTTCGAGCCATGCCGCCTGGTAAGTAAGCAGCCTTGATGCTTCAATCGCTGTTGCCATATCAGCCAGCTTAAAGGCGATCCCTTGCTGCTGAATGATTGGTTTGCCAAATTGTTTACGCTCCTTGGCATAATCAACCGCCGCATCAAGAGCGCCTTGCGCAATCCCAACCGCCTGTGCAGCAATGCCGTTTCTGCCGCCATCGAGTGTCATCATGGCTATTTTGAACCCTTCTCCTTCTTGACCGAGCCGGTTCCTTTCATTAATTCGGCAATCTTCAAATCGAATTTCAGTTGTTGGCGAAGAACGTATGCCCAGTTTGCTTTCCTTTTTGCCAACGGAAAAACCAGGTGTCTCTTTTTCTACAATAAAAGCAGTTGTATTTCGAGACGAAGCTTCTTGGTCTGTTACGGCAAACACAATATAATAATCTGCAATGCCTCCATTTGTAATAAAAATTTTCGCCCCGTTCAGGACATATTCACTGCCTGCCTTGACGGCCGTTGTCTTCATCCCGCCTGCATCTGAACCAGAACCGCTCTCAGTGAGCGCATATGCTCCTATCTTCTGCCCTTCTGCAAGCGGCTTTAAGTAGTTCTCTTTTTGTTCCTTTGTTCCAAATGTATAGATTGGCCATGAAGCAAGAGATGTATGAGCGGACAGAGTGACACCTGTAGAGGCGCACACTCTTGAAAGCTCCTCAACTGCTATGACGTAGGCTAAATAGTCACTGCCAATTCCGCCCACGTCTTCCGGCCAAGGAATCCCCGTTAAACCGAGCTCCGCCATTTTGCGAAAAATAGATGGATCATATGTCTCTGTTTCGTCTCGCTCTGCTGCTGTTGGCTCCACTTCATTTTTCGCAAAGTCTCTCACCATTTTTTGAATCATTTCATGTTCATCACTTAATTGGAACTGCATCGTGAGCCACCTCGTTTCATATTAGCTGTTTACAGATGACCAGCCTTTGAATTTCACTTGTTCCTTCATAGATTTCACAAATTTTTGCATCACGAAAGTAACGTTCTGCTTGATAGCGATTCGTATAACCATCCATGCCTAGCAAATGGATCGCTTCTGTACTGATCTCCACCGCCGTTTTTGACGCAAATAGCTTTGCCATTGATGCTTCCTTTGTGACCGGTCGATTTGCCTCTTTGAAAGAAGCCGCTTGATAGACAAGCAGTTTGGCCGCCTCAAGCTTCGCCGCCAAATCGCCCAGTCGAATGGTCGTTTCAAGACCTGCTGGATGCTGCTTTAAATAGACCACTGCCTCGGTTAAAGCGGCTTCTGCAATGCCAAGGCTTTGAGCCGCAATTCCGATTCTCCCTGCATTTAGGCTGGACATGGCAATTTGAAAACCCTCTCCTTCTGCACCGAGCAGCTGATCTTTTGGAATCCGCACGCCATCAAAATGAAGCGTGACTGTTTTTGAACCGTGCAGTCCCATCTTTTTCTCATCTTTTCCAATCGTAAATCCCGGCGTATCTTTCTCGACAATGAACGCCGATATATTTTTTCTCGCAGAAGCCGGATTGGTCACTGCGAAAACAAGATATAGTTCTGCTTCTCCACCGCTTGTGATAAAGATTTTCGTCCCATTTAATACATAATCGCCGCCCATCCGCTCTGCTCTTAACTGAATACTGGAGGCATCTGATCCGGCCTTTGGTTCAGTCAGACAAAAGGCGCCCAGCTTCTCCCCGGATGCAAGCGGCGGGACATAAGTTTCTTTTTGTTCCTTCGTTCCAAAAGTCAAAATAGGCATCGTCACAACAGATGTATGAACGGACACAATGACACCGATGGTCGCACTCACTTTCGATAATTCATGGATTGCGATGATATACGTTGTAAAATCTGCTCCTAAGCCTTGATACGAAGCTGGTATTGGAATCCCAAGATAGCCTTGCCGTCCCATTTCACTTAAAAGGTTTTTTGGAAACCGGCCTTGTTCCATGGCTTCTACTTCAGGGAATATACGCTGGCGTGCAAATTCTGCTGTCTGTTCTCTCCAGAGACGCTGTTGATCCGTAAGCAAAACATCCATCTTGACTCCCCCTATAAGTGGTCGTGGTATGTGTAAAAACCTCTCTTTGTCTTTTTGCCCAGCCAGCCTGCATTCACGTATTTTTTCAAAAGAGGACAAGGTCGATATTTGCTGTCTCCAAGTCCCTCGTGAAGGGTATTCATAATAAATAAACATGTATCCAGTCCGATGAAATCAGCTAGACGAAGCGGCCCCATTGGATGATTCATCCCAAGTGTCATCACGCCATCAATGCTTTCTGCATCTGCTACGCCTTCATATAGGGTGTAAATGGCTTCATTGATCATTGGCATCAATATGCGATTTGATACAAACCCTGGGAAATCTTCCACTTCAATTGGGGTTTTGTTTAATGTCTTCGCTGTTTCATAAACAACTTGATATGTGTCATCACTTGTTTGCAGCGCTCGAATGACTTCAACCAGTTTCATGACAGGAACCGGATTCATAAAATGCATGCCAATCACTTTCTCCGGTCTGCTCGTCACAGCTGCTAATTCTGTGATCGACAAGGAAGACGTGTTTGTCGCAAATATGGCCTCAGCCTCTGCAAATTGATCAAGTGTTTCAAAGATTTGTTTTTTCACACTCATTTGTTCTGATGCGGCTTCTATGACTAAATGAGCCTGTTGCATGTCTTTTAAATCTGTGGAAACGGCAAGCCGTTGCGTAATATCTCGGACTGCCTGATGTGCCAGCTTTCCTTTTTCTGCCCGCTTCGTCAGTTGTTTGGTCATGGAGGAAATCGCTCGATGAATCTGCTTTTCTGATACATCATGGAGCAGGACTGTATAGCCTGACTGAGCAAACACTTGGGCAATGCCTGATCCCATTTGACCAGCCCCAACGACCATAACGGTCTCTTCTATACTCATCAATAAACGCCTCCCTTTTCATCTACCTTTATCATGATGGCATCTCCTTGACCGCCTCCGCTGCAAATCGCCGCAATGCCAATGCCTCCGCCTCTTTGTCTTAATGCATGAATCAATGTCAATATGACGCGTGTTCCGCTTGCCCCAATCGGATGACCGAGTGCGACAGCCCCCCCGTTGATATTCATTTTCCGCCGGTCGATCCCGGTTATTTTTTCACATGCCAAAGCCACAGCTGAAAAGGCCTCATTGATTTCAAACAAATCAATATCCTCTAGGCGCTTTCCTGTTTTCTTTAAAAGCTTCTCGATAGCAAAGGCTGGTGTTTTCGGAAAATCCTTCGCCTCTACAGCAACCTGAGCATGACCGAGAACAACTGCCATTGGCTTTACGTCATGCCGTGCAGCATACGTGTCTTTCATTAAAAGGAGCGCACTTGCACCATCATTGACACCTGGTGCATTTCCAGCGGTGATGGTCCCCTTCTGATCAAATACAGGCATGAGCTTAGACAGCCGTTCATATGACGTATCACGCCGCGGAGACTCATCTTCTGTGATCAGCCGTTCTCCCGTTTTTATTTTGACGGTGACGGGGGTGATTTCATGTTGAAAAAAGCCGTTTTTTTGCGCTTCGATGGCCCGTTCATGACTTCTGAGCGCCCACAGATCCTGCTCTTCGCGCGTGATGCCGAGCTCCTTTGCAGCCATACTTCCATACTCACCCATATGAACGCCTGTAAACGAACAGGTTAACCCATCTAAAATCATCGCATCTTGTACTGCACCATCTCCCATTTTGTAGCCCCATCGCGCTTTTTTTAGCAGATAAGGAGCGTGAGACATAGATTCCATACCGCCCGCTGCGATGACCTCAGCATCTCCGGCTCGAATGATTTGATCTGCCGTGCTCACACTGCGCATTCCGGATGCACAGACTTTATTGATGGTTTGTGTTGGAACAGACCAAGGAAGATCAGCATACCTTGTTGCTTGCCTTGAAGGAATCTGCCCTTGCCCTCCTTGTAACACACATCCCATGATGACCTCATCTATTTCATGAGAACCCGAAACTCTTTCCAGTGCAGCCTTGATCGCTATACCGCCTAGTTCTGCGGCAGTCAAACCACTGAGAGCACCGCCTAGTTTTCCAAATGGTGTTCTTGCTCCAGATACAATGACCGTCGTACTCATATATGCCCCTCCCCGTTTGTTACCGCTTACATATCATTTAGGCAGCTGATGAAACAGCGCCATGGATAAGCCGATGAACATCCTATTCATCGGCCTGTCATGTTTACGACACCTGCTTTCCAGGCTCACCAAACACTGATTTTTCAAGAAGTTCGGCGACATCAAATGTGCCTACCTGCTCCTCTACTTCCTTCGCCTTCGTCCCATCTCCCAGCATCGTTAAGCAATAAGGACACCCTGAGCTGATGATGGACGGCTGTACCTGTAACGCCTGCTCCGTTCGTGCAGTGTTAATCCGGGTACCCGTCTCTTCTTCCATCCACATTAAGCCCCCGCCTGCTCCGCAGCACATACCAGTTTCACGGTTGCGCTCCATTTCTTTCAGCGTCACACCAGGAATGGCTTTTAAAATGTCTCTTGGTGGGTCGTACACTTCGTTATATCTGCCTAGGTAGCAAGAGTCGTGGAAGGTAATCACTTCGTTTACTTCATGTACAGGTGTTATTTTCCCTTCTTTCACTAACTCTGCCAGTAATTCTGTATGATGATACACTTCTGCCTCAAGTCCGAAGTCTGGATATTCATTTTTAAATAAGTTATAGGCGTGTGGATCAATCGTGACGATCTTTGTAACGCCGTTTTTCTGGAATTCTTCAATGTTTTTTGCAGCAAGCTCTTGGAATAAAAATTCGTTTCCGAGTCTTCTTGGTGTATCACCTGAGTTCTTCTCTTTATTGCCTAAGATCGCAAAGGAGACCCCAGCTTCATTGAGTAGCTTCGCAAAGGCAAGCGCAATCTTTTGGCTTCGATTGTCATAAGCCCCCATTGAACCAACCCAGAATAAATAATCAAAAGTTTGCTCTGCTTTTTTCAGCTCTTTCACTGTCGGCACATGCACATCTTCTCTCAGTTCACGCCAATTTTCTCTTTCTTTCCGGTTCAGCCCCCACGGATTCCCTTGGCGCTCAATGCTTGTCATGGCACGCTGTGCATCTGCGTCCATTTTCCCTTCAGTCAAGACAAGATATCTACGCATATCAATAATCTTATCAACGTGTTCATTCATGACAGGGCATTGGTCTTCACAGTTTCGGCACGTCGTACATGCCCAGATTTCTTCTTCTGTAATGACCTCTCCAATAAGAGAAGGATGATATATAGAGCTGGCAGCCGATTCTTCCGCACCTGCTCCTCTCGCCTGCAGTGCCAGCTGGTTTCCTGTAGTCTGCTTGAAGGCAAGCTGCGGGACCCAAGGTGTCTTTGATGTAATAGCGGCCCCTTTATTGGTTAAATGATCTCTTAACCTTAATATCAAATCCATCGGAGACAGCATCTTCCCTGTCCCTGTTGCCGGGCACATATTCGTGCAGCGCCCGCATTCCACACAAGCGTAAAGATCGATGAGCTGAGACTGACGGAAGTCTTCTATTTTCCCCACACCGAAGGTCTCTTGTGCCTCATCTTCAAAATCGATTTTTTGCAGCTTGCCTGGCGGGTCTAATCTGCTGACAAATACGTTCACAGGCCCTGCAATCAGATGGGCGTGCTTTGACTGCGGAACATATACTAAGAATGTCAGCAAAATAAGAAGATGCACCCACCATGCGGCATAAAAAACAATCGCAGCCGCAAGAGGTGAAATTCCGCCCAGCAAGAAAGCAATACCAGAAGCGATTGGCTCAGTTGGTGATAGAGAGTGTCCATGCCAAATGATGTTCATGCCGTTCCCAAGTAAGACTGTCAGCATTAAGCCGCCAATAAATAAAAGCACTAGACCCGATTTGAAGCCGCGTTTTAAACGGACAAGCTTCTCCACGTATCTTCTATGGAAAGCCCATACAACGGCCACTAAAATGAGAAGTGTGACCACCTCTTGGAAAAACGTAAAGACGCCGTACACCGGACCTAAAGGAAGCCCGCTGTCTGGAATAAGCCCCTTCAGAATAAAATCAAGGGCTCCGAACTGTACGAGGATAAATCCGTAGAAAAACAGCACATGAATGATACCGCTCTTCTTGTCCTTTAACAGCTTCTTTTGCCCAAATACATTGACCCAAACACGCTCTAAGCGTTTCTTCATGTCTTGTTGAAACTCTTCTTTTTTACCAAGACGAATATACGCCGCTCGTGTTCGAATGAGATAAACAAACAAATACACTGCGTAAGCGGTCACCGCCGCAAATGCGATCAAGTTGATAATTAAAAGGCTATTCATCTTGCTCCCCCTTTCATTCCCCAAAACCCACTTTGTTCCGTTTCCATGTTGTACCTCTATCATAAATAATGAATGAGTATTCAGTCAATATTTTTTACACGTTTGGGTACACTATTGAAATATGCAAAAAAGGAGGAAGTTTCATGATCGCATTGATCATCCTACTCGTACTCATTGCCATCGTTTTGCTCGTGATGTTAGACCTTTATATGGGGAGGAAATATTTTTCTACTCACGCATTTGAACGGTCTTTTGACCAAACAAGCGGCGATGCCGCCTTTTATCATGATGGCGAACCATTTTTCGATCAGCTGCTTACCGATATACAGCAGGCCTCTTCTTCTATTCATATGATGTTCTTTATTGTAAAGAACGACAAGATTGGTCAAAGGGTCTTACAAGCCTTGAAAGCCAAAGCGGAGCAAGGAGTTTCCGTCTTTTTGCTGACCGACCGATTAGGCTCCTATCCGTTTGATCAAAAGGCGATTGACATGCTAGAAAGAAGCGGGATTCAATTTTACTTTTTAAATAAGCCTCGTTTTCCTTTTTTGATTTACCGTCTAAACATGAGAAATCACCGTAAAATTACGGTGATTGATGGGAAAATTGGCTATATTGGCGGATTTAATATAGGCGATGAATATGTTGGGAAGAAAGGCCGGTTTGGCATTTGGAAGGATTATCATTTGCGGATGACCGGACAGGTTGTCGCAGATCTCCAGCATGTGTTTCTGAATGATTTGTACCGTTCGTCTGGCATTCATCAGCTGCAATATGAGGTTTTCCCTGCATTGGAACCGGGAACATTACAATGCACAACACGCGCGACTGCCGGCTTTTCTTTAGAAGCTTTATTTCTCCAAGATATTCAGCAGGCGAGGAAACAGATCATCATCTGTACGCCTTATTTTATTCCATCAGCCCCTCTTCTAAAGGCGCTGCTTGATGCACGAAAGCGGGGCGTCACAGTTGAAATCATCATTCCAATGAAAGCGGATCATCCACTTGTCAAAGAGGCTGGCTTTCATTATTTGAAGGACCTCATTGCCTCTGGATGTCTTGTTTATCGTTTTTATAAAGGGTTTTATCATTCGAAAGCCATTTTGATTGATCACAGCCGCTGTATGATCAGTACCGCGAATTTTGATAAACGCAGCTTGTTTTTAAACGAAGAAGTAGATGTAGCCATTGATGATCCCGCTTTTACTGCACACGTAGAAGAAAAGATTCGGGAGCATATGGAGGTTTCTGAGATCTTGACAGAAGAAACATTGTCAAAGCGCCCGCTTTTCACTCGGCCGCTTGAGTGGGTTGCCGCCATGTTCTCGTATTTTTTATAAAGGAGATGACCTATGCGTTATCGATTTGGTTATGTATCCAATGCCGTCACCTTGTGGGAAGCTTCTCCTGCCAAGTCGCTGACCTTTGCTAGATACAGCAAGCTGGCTAAGGGAGAAAGAAAAGAGGCTTTATTGCGAACAACGAAGGCCAATCTCGTGAATACATTAAGAACGCTTTATTTCGCCATTGCTCATGATATCCCGCTTTACCGTTTTTCAAGCTCGATCGTCCCGCTCGCGACCCATCCAGAGGTGCGCTGGGACTTTGTGACACCTTTTCACAAAGAATTTCTTGAGATCGGCAAGCTGGTGAAACGGCACGGCTTACGGGTCAGCTTTCACCCCAATCAATTCACCTTGTTTACTAGCCCCAAACCTTCCATTACAGAAAATGCCGTCATCGATATGACGTACCATTATCAGATGCTTGAGGCGATGAAGCTCGATAAGGAAGGCTACATGAACATTCATGTAGGCGGGGCGTACGGCGATAAAGAATCGGCTCTTCAACGCTTTGATGAAAATATCAAACAGCTTCCAGCTCATATCAAAGCGAGAATGACACTTGAGAACGATGACAAAACATATACGTCGCTCGAAACGCTTAGTGTATGTGAAAAGCATGATATTCCGTTTGTTTTTGATTACCATCATCACGTGGCAAATAAAGATGACGATGCCGCACTCGATGACATCCTGCCAAGAATGTTCGTCACGTGGATAAACACTGGCATTCCGCCCAAAATCCATTTGTCTTCACCTAAATCAGAAAAAGCTATACGCAGTCATGCAGATGGAGTAGATATGAATTTTGTCTTACCGCTTTTTCAAGCATTAAAACCGTATGGCCTGGATGTAGATTTCATGATTGAAGCAAAATTAAAGGATCAGGCTCTGCTCCGTCTAGTCGAAGAGCTGTCTGCGATAAGGGGCAATCGGCGGACGGGCGGAGGAACCATTGAGTGGAAATCATAAAGAAAGGTTTACCTTTGTGCAAATGGGGGTAACAAAGCTATTGTGAGAAAGTAATTAACAGGAGGATATGAAGATGTCTCAAATCTATTCAATCCGAATCGCTGCGAAAGCGTTGAATTTACATAAGCTTATTTCTCTTTATGAAAAGTGCCAGCAGGCTCAGCATCGTATATATGTGTATTCTAAAAAAACAATGTGTAGCATTAAGAACATCGTAGAGCTTGAAACCTTCAGGCTCACTCATTTAGAGTCTGACTACTTAATTGTCGTAGAGGGGAAAAAAGCGCAAGACCTCCTAAGGCCATTTGAAAAAGAGAAGGTTTCATAAAGAAGAGCAGCCACGGGCTGCTCTTTCAGATTGGTTGACAAAGGGCTAAAATGATGTTGATTTTAGCCCTTTGTCTTCTTTTCAGCGTGATAGTAAACCTTTGCAGCCTAGGAAGGACGAGTACCGGCGCGGAGCGAATTTGACATTCGTGAGCACCGGCACGCAGGCCTGACACAGAATGCGAGGGTTTGTCTACATGCTGGGAGAGCAGCCGCGGGCTGCTCTTTTGCTATATCCACTCTTTTGTTAACCAAACTTGTTTGGAGGATGCATCCATTTTCACTTGTGCCCCGATTGGCATCGTAAGCATTGGGTGCGTATGGGCACAGTCAAAATCAGCGATGAGTGGTCTTTTTGTCTCTCCGAGCACCTCAAGTAAAATCTCGTAAGGTTCTTTGCCCGTTCCTTCATCATCAAACAGCTCATGTTTTCCTAAAAGAATCCCTGATACCCGTTCAAACACTCCATTTACTTTCAATAAAGAGAAGTTCTTTTCTACAACTGACGCGGTTTTCATACAATCTTCAATGAGAAGGATGTCTCCGTTTTTCACCGCTGGCATGAATTCACTTCCCCATATGCCGTACATCGCATTCAAGTTTCCGCCGATCAATCTGCCTTCTGCCTGTCCCTCTATGGCGCACAGCCAATCATTCGGACGCTGTTTTTTGTCACGCGTCTTCTCTTCCCAATTGATTCGTTCATCTGTCCAAAAAGGCGGTTTTTCAATCTGATAAGGAATGGTTTGTTGGGACATCAGGATGTCCTCAAATGACTGATATGTATTATTAACAAACGGTTCAAACTCGCCAAAAGAAGGAACAAGCGCCGGCCCGTAGAAAACAGTCAGTCCCGTTTTTTCGTACGCCGCTAGTAGAATCGCTGTCGCATCTGAATAACCGATCATGATTTTCGGATGTTGTTTCAGCAGGTCAAAATTAAGATAAGGCAGCAAACTATTTGAATTCGTCCCGCCAATCATTGACATGATGCACGCCAAGTCCTCTCTAGCCATCAGCTCATTCAGCTCATCTGCTCGTTCTTGAATTGTACCTGAACGATAGTAATCCTCTTTCCCTGTTAATGATCCTGGAACCACAATGAATCCTTTTTGCTCAAGCCACTTCTTCGCCCGCTCATACCTAAGAGGCGAGGTCGCTGATGCAGGACTAGAAGGTGAAAAAATACCGATCTTATCGCCCTTTTGTAATCGCCGAAGCCCCTTCATTCCATCAGATCCTTCCTACAAACGTTTTTTCTATCCTAACAAAAAAAGCCCTTTATCAAAAGGGCTCAGATTGTTTTTCATTCAGCGTGATAGAAAACCTTTGCAGCCCTAGGAAGGACGAGTACCGGAGCGGAGCGAATTGACATTCGTGAGCACCGGCACGCAGAACTGCGGGCGAATGCGAGGGTTTGTCTACGCGCTGATCAATGACCAAACTGCGCTTCATGCAGTCTGCTGTATACGCCGCCCATTTGAATGAGATCTTGGTGGCGGCCTTGTTCTTGGATGCCTTCCTCTGTCACGACGATGATACGGTCGGCGTGTTTAATTGTTGCCAAGCGGTGGGCAATGACGAGTGTTGTCCTGCCGACAGCCAGTTCGCTTAGTGCATCTTGTATGGCTTTTTCTGTTTCTGTATCAAGTGCTGATGTGGCTTCATCTAAAATAAGAATCGAAGGATTTTTTAGGAACATCCGCGCAATTGACAAGCGCTGCTTTTGACCGCCTGACAATTTGACGCCGCGCTCGCCTATCACCGTATTTAATCCTTCTGGGAAACGCTGAACGAGTTCCTCTAAATGCGCACGACGTACAGCCTCCCAAATCTCTGCATCGCTGGCTTCTAGGTTGCCGTACGCAATGTTTTCACGAATGGTGCCTGAGAATAAAAAGACATCCTGCTGCACAATGCCGATCTGCTGTCTTAAAGAAGACAGGGTCATCGATTTTGTACTCACACCATCAATTGTAATCTCCCCTTCATCCACATCATAAAAACGTGGCAGCAGGCTGCAAATCGTCGATTTCCCGGCTCCTGAAGGCCCGACAAACGCAACAGTTTCTCCTTGTTTGATTTTCAGATCGATGTCCTTTAACACATGGCTGTGCTCATCGTAGCCAAATGTCACGTTTCGATATTCAATTTCACCTTTCAATCCGAATACATCACGAGCTCCTTCTGTATCCTTCACATCTGGCTCTGTTTCAAGTAAGTCGACATAGCTTTTAAAGCCCGCAATTCCTTTTGGATACATTTCAATCACCGTGTTGATCTTATCAATCGGTCTGAATAAGACGTTTGTAATTAGAACAAACGCGATAAATCCACCTGCCGTTAATTGACCCTGCAAAACAAACCATGTCCCTGCTAGAAGGACAAACAGTGTCACAAGACGGGTGAGAATGTAACTGATTGAGCCGTTAACCGACATGATTTTATATGAAAGAAGCTTCGCTTTCCGAAAGCGGTTGTTGTTTTCAGCAAAACGCTTTTTCTCGAAATGTTCGTTGGCAAAGGCTTGAACAAGACGAATGCCGCCAATATTGTTTTCTACCCTTGCATGAAAGTCTCCAATGTCATTGTTTAACTGCGTAATCGCATGTGTCATTTTCTTATTAAAATGAAGGGCAAGCCAGATGATGACAGGCATAATCAGGAAGGTTAAAACGGCAAGCTGCCAGTTAATCATCAGCATGACAGCAAAGGCGCCAAGAATCGTCATAATCGCAATAAACAAATCCTCAGGTCCGTGATGAGCTACCTCACCAATGTACATGAGGTCATTTGTCATCCGAGACATAAGCTTACCCGTTTTGTTGTTATCAAAGAACTTAAATGAGAGACGCTGAAAATGATCAAACAGCTTCTTCCTCATATCTGTTTCAATATTGATACCTAACATGTGCCCCCAGTACGACACAATAAACTGCATAACCGAGCTGAGTGCATAAATGATAAACAGAGCAAGTGCGGTCCAGGCAATGACCGTCCAATTCCCTGTTGGTAATAATGTATCAATGAAGTAGTTCACGATCAGCGGGAAACCAAGTTCCATCAATCCAACTGCGACGGCGCAAAAGAAATCTAAAAAGAACAGACCGCGATAGGGCCTGTAATAGGCGAAAAAGCGTTTTAGCATATGTAAAAGAACCTCATTCCCTCTATAATTGATAATCATTTTCAATTATAGAGCAATCCTCTTCAAAATACTAGATCAGGAAATGATTTCTTTGACTGGAAATCCTCATAATACGCCAGAAAACAACCGGGCAAATGATTCCTTCAACCGCTCTTTTAAGCCTCTTTTATAAAAATGAACAGGACCCATTTGTTCACATTCCTTCATATCTTCCTCATAGTGAGCCATCAATTGCTCAATTGGCTTTTTGGCGGCTGTAAAGACATTGACCTCAAAATTGAGCTGAAAGCTTCTCATATCGACATTCGCGGTGCCGACAGAGGCGAGTTCTCCATCTGCGATCATCACCTTTTGATGCATAAACCCTTTTTGATAGTGATACACCTTGATGCCCTCTTTTAGAAGCTCAGAAAAATAGGATCGTGTGGCATATTGCGTGAGAAATCCGTCATTGATCTCCGGTACCATCACCCGCACATCCACCCCTCTTGTGGCAGCGATTTTGAGCGCAGTGCGAATCGATTCGTTTGGTACAAAGTAAGGTGTGGCAATCCAGACAAATTGTTTCGCATTAGAAATGAGGGCATCATATAAATCACTCATACTTTCTTTCATATCAGGTCCAGTTGGTACAACCTGAATGACATCCTCGCCTGTCACAGAATGCGGCGTATGATACTTCGGATCATCAATTAATACTTCATCTGATACATACTCCCAGTCCAGCATAAAAACGGAGTGAAGGGTCTGAACAGCCTCACCCTTTAACATGGCATGCGTATCACGCCAAAAGCCGATCTTTTCATCCCGTCCTACGTATTCCTTGCCGACATTTAACCCGCCGACAAACCCTGTCTCTCCATCAATAATGACGATTTTTCGGTGATTTCGAAAATTGAATTTTTGATTAAAGAATCCATATTTTAAAGGCAGAAAAGGAGCGACCTTGACCCCTGCCTGCTTCAAGCGTTTAATATCTTTTCGGGAGAAGCGGATGCTGCCTGCCGCATCATATATGAAGCGGACCTCTACCCCTTCTTTCACTTTTTCAATCAAAATCTCCATCATCCGGTGGCCAAGGAAATCAGATTTGAACATGTAATATTCAATATGAATGAACGATTTTGCCTTTTTTAACTCTTCAAAAATTCGGGGAAACGTCTCCTCCCCATTCTTTAAAATCTCCATATCACTATTTGTATTCACATGCATGCCTGTTGCTTTTTCTGTGTAATGAAAAAAAGCACGCTGATTATCGGTTAAACGTGACTCATTCGGCTTACTCTCAAGCTCAGAGATTCTGCGTAATTTCTCGCGGTTATACATTCTCTTTGATTTGAATAAATGACCCTTTACATAGAGCTGCCCTGAGAACAGATAGAACATATAGCCAATGATCGGGAAAAAAATCAGCACATATATCCATAACAGCGTGTGCTGTGATGTACGGTTCTCCAGCATGAGTGAGATGATACTAAATAAAATAATGGCGATATAAATCGCTGCGTACAGCTGAACGCTCCACGCCGGCACAGTCCACCAATACACCACATATGCCCCGAAGATCATAAAATATAAAAATAAAAATTCCAGTCTTCTCTTTTTCACATTCTCCGCCCTCATTCTGTCTTTTTCTCTTCCATACCCTTTACACAGCTTGTATGAAACGCACGACCCATTCCTTTTTCCTAGCCTTTACAGACTTGCGCTATTTGATCCGATATAATGGAGAAATACGTGATGGAAAGGAAGATTTGTTTATGCATACACCCCCACCTTTAAAAAAAGGCAGCCATATTCGTGTCATTGCCCCAAGCCGAAGTGCCAGCATTTTATCAAAAGAAGGAATTTCTCAAGCGAAAAAACGTCTGGAGTCTTTAGGGTTCACTGTCTCTTTTGGACAGCACGTCTTTGAATGTGACCTTCATTCCTCATCGTCTATTGAACACCGCTTGTCTGATCTGCATGAGGCGTTCACAGATGATGAGGTCGATGGTATTTTGACAGCCATCGGAGGCTTCAACTGCAATGAGCTTTTGCCTTATATTGATTACGACTTGATCCGACAGCATCCTAAAGTCCTTTGCGGCTATAGTGACATTACAGCACTTGCAAGCGCCATTACAGCGAAATGTGATATGGTAACATATTCTGGCCCCCATTTCTCAAGCTTTCAAATGGAGCAGGGACAGGAGGAGCAGACCGCTATGTTTCAAGCTTGCTTGATGAACGGAGGCGAACCGTTTGATGTGATTCCTTCAACAAAATGGAGTGATGACGCGTGGTATCTCGATCAAGCGAACAGGCAGTTTCATCCGACGAGTTGGAAAATATATCAGGAAGGAACAGCTGAAGGCACCTTGTTTGGCGGAAACCTTTGTACACTGAACTTACTGCAAGGAACTTCGTTTATGCCGAATGTAAAGGATGCGGTCTTATTTGTCGAGGATGATGAGCTGGTGTTCCCTGAAATGTTCGCGAGAGACCTTACCTCCTTCTTGCAGCATGCACAATCAATCAAAGGATTGATCATCGGACGCTTTCAGAAGAAATCCAAGATGACAGAGGAACATTTAAGATTTATCCTAGATAAGCACCCAATGCTCAAACAAATCCCAGTGATTTACGATGTCGATATCGGACATACACAGCCCGTCTTCACCCTCCCGATTGGCGGAAACGTTCAGCTAGCGTGTACAAATGGAGACGTGAAGCTGCGCATTCATTCATGACTAAAGGCCAAAAAGCACCCGAATAGGCGGTGCTTTTTTCTATGCCGCCATCTTTTTTGAAATTTTTTTAGAAAAAGTGATCCAACCCTCCATCCCCTTCGTTAAGTAGATGTAAAAAGAAAAGAGAGGAGGCAAAAATATGTTTTCTGATGTACTTAGCCAATTATTCGATTCTATTTCTAACATGATTAATACGCTTGGATAATTTTCAAAACCCGCTATCTCTTGAGGATAGCGGGTTTTTTATACGAAAAAGCCCCACTCATTCAATAGAGTGGGGCTTTCTTTCATTTCATTACATCTTTTCCGGTGCCGATACACCAATTAGTTTTAATGCATTAGCAAGCGTGATTTGTGTTGCTTTCATGAGTGAAAGACGTGCTGTTGTTTTTGTTTCGTTTTCTGCGTCAATGACCTTCTCGGCATTGTAGAAGCTGTGAAGGGCTGATGCAAGGTCATAAATATAGTTCGTCACGCGGTGCGGAATACGCTTTTCAGCTGCTTCTGCTACAACTTCTGGGAAGCTGCCAATGATTTTCAGAAGATCGTATTCTTTTTCCGATTGAATGTGAGAGAAATCGGCTTTTTCAAGGTTAGGTTCGTAGCCTTTTTCTTCTCCTTGACGCAGCATGCTGCAAATTCTCGCATGCGCATATTGTGCATAGTACACAGGGTTTTCGTTAGACGTAGAAATCGCTAAGTCTAGGTCAAAGTCCATATGTGTCGCCGCACTTCTCATCGCAAAGAAATAACGAGTCGCATCTAAGCCGACTTCTTCAATCAGATCACGCATTGTGACGGCTTTTCCTGTACGCTTACTCATCTTCATCTTTTCGCCGTTTTTGTA
Organism: Bacillus sp. Root920; assembly: GCF_001429445.1. Taxonomy (NCBI): domain Bacteria; kingdom Bacillati; phylum Bacillota; class Bacilli; order Caryophanales; family Bacillaceae; genus Bacillus; species Bacillus sp. Root920. The sequence continues at coordinate 536,585 of NZ_LMJV01000001.1, read as the reverse complement.
AAGATGCACAAGCTGAATGATTTCTACTTCCAGTTTGTCAGCTGGATATCCAAGTGCTTGGATCGCCGCTTTCATCCGAGGAATATAGCCGTGATGGTCCGCTCCCCAAATGTTAATGAGCTGGTCAAAGCCTCTGTCCAATTTGTCTTTATGATATGCAATGTCTGGAAGCAGGTAAGTGAAGCTGCCGTCTTTTTTAATCAGCACACGGTCCTTATCATCACCAAAATCAGTTGAACGCAGCCATGTTGCGCCGTCTTCTTCAAAGACATAGCCTTTAGCGCGAAGTGTTTCCAGCGCTGGTTCGATTTTTCCGTTTTCATATAAAGAGGTTTCTGAATACCATACATCAAATGGCACACGGAAATTCTCAAGGTCTACACGTAATTTTTCTAATTCGTATTTCAATCCGTATTCACGGAAGAACTTCATACGCTCTTCTTCCGGCTCATGCACGAAACGGTCACCAAATTCATCCGCAAGCTTTTGTCCGATGCCTTTGATGTCTTCTCCTCTGTAGCCGTCTTCAGGCATTTCTTTTTCAAGACCGAGTGCCTCAAAATAACGTACTTCTACAGATAAAGCGAGGTTATTGATTTGATTCCCTGCATCGTTGATATAGTATTCACGGCTCACATCGAACCCTGCTTTATCAAGGATGTTGCAAAGGGAATCTCCTACAGCTGCTCCGCGGGCATGTCCAAGGTGAAGGTCACCTGTTGGGTTGGCTGAGACGAATTCGACTTGCACCTTTTGACCGCCGCCTGTATTCGTTTCACCATAAGCTTCTTTTGCTTCAAGAACAGCTGGAATCAGCTTTGTTAAATACTGATTGTTCATATAAAAGTTAATGAACCCTGGACCTGCGATATCCAGTTTTTCAATGGAAGCTTTCCCTTTATCAAACGCATTGACGATGTCTTCTGCGATTTGACGAGGTGCTTTTTTCGCAATGCGAGCAAGCTGCATCGCCATGTTGGTCGAGTAATCACCGTGAGTTTTGTCTTTCGGCACTTCTAAAAGGACATCTGGCACCTGGCTTTCATCGGCAAGTCCAGCTTTGACGACTGCCGCTATGATTTCTTCTTTTAACGCATCTTTGACCTGTTCTGCGATATTCATGAACGTAAATCCTCCTTATACGAAATCGATAATGTATGTAAATGCTTTTGATCTTCTCCTGTCAGCATATCGTACGTAATGTGCAGCAGTCCCTTGTCCACATCGAGATCAATACCATGTGTGTGCACATCTAGCTGAAGTGTACCGAATGGCATCGTGTAATGTGTGACGGTCGTTTCTCCAATGAGAAAGCGCTGCTTCATTTGAATAGCCCCTGATCTCATCACAAAAATTCCTTTTTCACTCATTTTCACAACGGTTTTTACTTGACCCATTTCATGTTCTTCATGGTAAGTGAGATACGTTTTGTCATTCTTCTCTTGGTACGTTCCAGTCGTGCGGAATTCGATCGTTTCAGCCGGCTCCGTCTCTGGTTTCATCACTGACTTTACATGAATTGAAATTTGGTTTTGTGTCATTTTGCACTTCCTTTGCTAAGACCCGTTTAACTAAAATAGTATACCATAATCATGATCGCCTATCATACCATCATTTCTCTTCTTCACGGCGATTAAACTTCGTTTTTCATCTTCAGCCATCCCTTTAGAAAAAAAGAAAAATACAACTAACCACTACAACAAGTGCAGCCTTTACACCTAAGTCTTTTCTTTTCATTAAGTAAAAAAGAGCCTGTATGCCTGAACTTGCCAAAAATGCCTGAAAAAAATCAAATGGTGCGATTTGATCCTTTTTAAATACTACCTGCATGAATAACGCAATGGCCGTCAGATAGAAAAAGCCTCGATCGTGAAACAGCCCCAGCATCTCTTCCTTTGCTTCCTTTTTCGAAGCAAAAACAGGCGGATCAGCTGCGAGCTCTCGTTTCAGTGTGAGAAAGCCTGCCGCTAACACACATAAAGCGAGGAACACCATCAATATTGAAGAAAACATGAGCTGCCTCCTTTATTTTTTGACCAATGTAAAAAAAGAGCTTGTCCATATGAGATGACAAGCTCCTCTATCAACTGATTATTTCACAAATCCAAGCAGCATTTCGCGTAAAAGCTTACTCGCTGTATTCGCTGTTTGGTCAGAGTGATCATATACAGGTGCTACCTCGACTAGGTCTGCCCCGACGACTTTGACGTCAGATCCTGCAATCGCATGAATGGATGCAAGCAGCTCTTTTGATGTAATACCGCCAGCATCTACCGTTCCTGTACCAGGTGCATGAGCTGGGTCAAGTACATCAATATCGATCGTCACATATACTGGACGCCCTTTTAGCTTTGGCAATACTTGCTTCAATGGCTCCAGCACTTCAAATTTAGAAATATGCATACCCGCTTCTTTTGCCCATTCAAATTCTTCTTTCATTCCAGAACGGATACCGAAAGAAAATACATTTTCAGGTCCAATCAGTCCTGCAACTTTACGAATCGGTGTTGAATGTGAAAGCGGCTCACCCTCATATTCCTCACGAAGATCCGTATGTGCGTCCATATGGATAATTGCCAAATCAGGATATTTCTTATACATCGCACGGAAAACCGGCCAAGACACGAGATGCTCGCCGCCCATTCCTAATGGAAACTTTCCTTTTTCTAAAATGCTGTCGACATACTCTTCAATTAAATCTAAGCTCTTTTGTGCATTCCCAAAAGGAAGTGGGATGTCACCCGCATCGAAGAATGGCACCTCGTGCAGTTCACGATCTAAATAAGGGCTGTATTCCTCTAAACCGATCGATACTTCACGAATGCGGTTCGGACCGAAACGTGAACCTGGGCGGTAACTGACTGTCCAGTCCATCGGCATGCCGTATAAAATGACCTTTGCCTCTTCCCATGTCGGATGACTTCCAATAAACACTTTTCCTGAATAAGCCTCATCGAATCTCATGCAAGATTCCTCCTTTTACGCTTCAAAAAATGCGCAAACCGTCATTTGCGCATGTCCATTTCGCTTGATTTATTTGATTAAGTCGCTCACAAATTTCGGCAGAACGAATGCCGCTTTGTGCAATTCTTTTGTGTAATATTTCGTCTCAATATCAAAGAAACGGCTGTCTTCTACAGCAAGTGGATCATATTTTTTAGAACCGATGGTGAATGTCCAAAGACCGCTTGGATACGTTGGAATATTCGCTGTGTAAAGCTTTGTAATTGGGAAAATTTCTTTTACATCACGCTGTACATTTGTAATCAGCTCAGGTGTGAACCAAGGGTTGTCCGTTTGTGCAACGAAAATACCGTCTTCTTTGAGTGCTTTTGCAATTCCTGCGTAAAATCCTTTAGAGAACAGGTTCACGGCTGGTCCAACTGGCTCAGTAGAGTCAACCATGATGACATCATACTCGTTGTCAGCTTCAGCAATGTGCATAAAACCGTCTCCGACTTTGACATCTACACGAGGATCGTCTAGTTTTCCAGCGATAGAAGGAAGGAATTTCTTCGAGTATTCGATGACCTTTCCGTCAATATCAACAAGTGTCGCTTTTTTCACACTTGAGTGTTTGAGGATTTCACGAATGACACCGCCGTCTCCTCCGCCTACAACAAGAACATTTTCCGGGTTTGGATGAGTGAAAAGAGGAACATGTGCCACCATTTCGTGGTATACAAACTCATCTTTCTCAGACGTCATCACCATGCCGTCTAAAAACAGCATATTACCAAACTCTTCTGTTTCCACCATTTCTAAATGCTGAAAGTCTGTTTGTTCTGTGTGAAGGGTTTTGTTCACCTTCAATGTAATACCAAAATTCTTCGTTTGCTTCTCTGTATACCAAAGTTCGCTCATTGTTCATCTTCCTCTCATCCAATAATAAACAAACATCTATTGTTAGCGCCTTTTATCGGCTTTGACTATATCGATTGTCCAAGAAAAAAGTATAGTGGATTCATATCAAATTGTAAAGAACCGCATGAGTTCTCTTCATTTTTTAAAGCGCTCCTGCAATCGCTTGTTTAAAACGGTTTTCTTTGTTCCATACTGATAAAAAACCGTCAAAATGGGGGCTTTGCATGGACACAATCATGAGTAATAAAAAAATCCGCATGACCGTGAAAACGATTCGAGCCTGTTTTTTTATCGGCTTGCTCGCGTTTCTATTTGCAGGCACCGTCTTTTTGACGATTCTATTAATAGCTAAATGGCAAGGTGCCCCTTCTGTTCAAGTTCCCCAATCCACGACCATTTATGCAGCCGATGGCTCAAAGCTTGGAGAATCCAGCTTTGGAGAAAAGAGATATTGGGTGCCATTAAAGGAGATGTCTCCTCATATCAGACAGGCAGTTGTCGCTGTTGAAGATAAAACCTTTTATGAGCATCATGGCTTTGATGTGAAACGGATGGCAGGTGCTGCGGTGGCCGATATTCGTGCCATGGCAAAAGTGCAAGGTGCCAGCACGATCACCCAGCAATATGCACGAAACCTTTATTTAGATCATGATAAAACGTGGAAGCGGAAGTGGAATGAAGCCTTTTACACGATTCGTTTAGAACAAAACTATACAAAAGATGAGATTTTAGAAGGATACTTGAACACCATTTATTATGGTCACGGAGCGTACGGCGTGGAAGCAGCGTCCCGTCTGTATTTTGGGAAAAAGGCGAAAAATTTAACCCTCGCTGAATCTGCCCTGCTTGCCGGTATCCCAAAGGGGCCTTCGCTCTATTCCCCTTATGTGAATGAGGAGAAAGCCAGCGCAAGAAAGAATATGATTCTGAGGCAAATGCAAGAGGATGGCATGATTACGAAAAAAGCAGCCGATGACGCTGCGAAAGAAAAACTGTCCTATCGCCCTTTGCGAAAGAAGCAGCTGCAAGCAAAGCAAGCCCCGTATTTTTATGACGATGTGATTCGAGAGTTGAAACAAAGTTTGGGGTTAACTGAGGAACAGATTGAAACCTATGGGCTTCATATCCAAACGACTCTCAATCCAGAATTACAGAAAATCGCAGAAAAGACGTTAAAAAACACGATGAATTCCAAATCAGAAATCCAAATTGGCTTTGCTGCCATCCATCCCCAAACAGGGCATGTACTTGCCCTCATAGGCGGGAGAGATTATGAGAAAAGTCCATTCAATCGGGTGACACAAGCAAAAAGGCAGCCCGGTTCAACCATGAAACCCCTTCTTTATTACATTGCCTTGCAAAACGGGTTTACACCCGCAACCGTCATGCGCAGTGAGGAAACGGTGTTTGAACTGGATGATCAAGGCAGCGATGCCGCTTATTCACCAAGCAATTATCACGGCTATTACGCCAATGACGGCATTACAATGCTTCAAGCTTTAGCACTGTCTGATAATATTTACGCTGTGAAAACCCATCTATTTTTAGGAATGGAACAGCTTGTACGTGCTGGCAAGACATTTGGAATCAAGGAGAAACTAGATCAAGTACCCTCTCTTGCTCTGGGCACGTCTCCTGTGAAACCCATTGAAATGACCAATGCTTACGCCATGCTGGTCAATGGCGGAAAACGCGTTAAACCAACCTTTATTACGAAAGTAACCGACGCAAAAGGCAATGTGCTTTTTGAAGAGAAACAAAAACGAGAACAAATCCTCGATGAAAAAGCAGCATTTGTCACCACCGACATGATGTCAGGCATGTTCAATGATCAATTAAACGGCTATACAAGTGTCACTGGCCGCACTATTATGAAGGACCTTACAAGAACGTACGGAGGAAAGTCCGGGACTACAGGCGCCGACAGCTGGATGATCGGCTTCTCTCCCCAGCTCGTCACAGGTGTATGGACTGGCTATGATAAAGGCCGCACCATTGATTCAGTCGAAGAAACAGCCTATGCGAAAAAAATATGGGCTTCCTTTATGGAATCAGCCCTCTCGAAGCAGCCAGCCTCCTCCTTCATGCCGCCAGACGGTGTCAAAGGGGTATATATTAATCCAAAAACCGGCGACCTCGCAGGTCCAGGATGTGAATCAAAGGTATTCACGTATTTTATAGAAGGAACGGAGCCGACAGGTGTCTGCTATGGTGCTGAAGACAAAGCCTCAGAGCAGGAACCTGTTCAAGATCAAAAGCCAAAGAAATGGTGGGAAAAGTGGCTGAAACGTTAAAAAAGACATGAAAAACCCCGAGATCTGCATCTCGGGATTCTCCATGTCCTAGCTTTAACACCAGTTTACTCAAAAACCGGAGAGAATTGGTAGACATCCGCCAATCTTCACAAAAATTTCACAATTATTCAGGGACAGCCAATCCTTCTTTTAATTCATCTGTTGATGCGTCCCATAGCGCTTGGTTATGACCTTTTAAGAAATCAGCCAGCACCTTTTTGGATACGTCATCCATATGACTCACGACAATTTTTCGCTTCATCGATTTATCCATTAAATTCACATGCTCTGGAAGTGACTTATACCCTCGGCGGATCGAACGGTCAACGGTCATTTCACAAGCCGTCACACCTGCATAATAAGGCCCTTCTTCTCTGCGGTCAATCGTCACCCATACAAGCCAATACGGTTTTCCGTTCGGCACTTCTTCTTTTGTTTTCAAAAATTTAATTCCTTTTTCGACGGCACTTCTTGCATGCATGGCACCAATATCAATGACAGCTTCCTTTTCCTCTACATCAATGATGACTGGCGAGATATTATCAAGGCTGAGGGCACCTGCCCCAAAGCCTCCATGTCCGTCGGTTGCATCTGTTTTTTTAATAATGTTAAAACCAATTGGTTTCTTCTTTTTACCTTCCATTTATTAAACCTCCTAAAGCAGCGGCTTCAAAATAAGATTAAACCAGTGTATGATTTGATCCCGCATTCCGATCAATGGACCAAACACAAACTGTCCCAGCGGTGTGATCACGAATATGAGAAAAATAATGATCCCATATTGTTCAAATTGCGTCATTTTCGCCCGGATACGGGGGCTGACGACGTCCTCAATAATCCGATACCCATCCAGCGGCGGAAGTGGTAATAAGTTAAATAGGAACAAGATGACGTTTAAGTTAATAAAGATTAAAAAGAAATTATCGACTCCCGGCTCAAAGCGCATGATCCACTCCCCGCCAAATTTCTGAAGAAGCACATACACAAAAAAGCCCAAAAACGCCAGCACCAAGTTACTTAATGGCCCAGCAATGGAAACACAAATCCCTGCTAAGCGCGGTTTTTTAAAATGGTAACGATTCACCGGTACCGGTCTCGCCCAGCCAAACCCGGCCACAAAGATCAAAATCGTCCCGAATACATCGAGATGCTTCAGTGGATTGAGCGTCAGTCTCCCTTGATTCTTAGCCGTCGGGTCTCCGAATCGGTACGCAACATATGCATGCGCCAGCTCGTGCATCGTAAATGCAACAACAAGCGTAATGGCGACATATGGAATAAGTTCTAATGGATAAACAAGAAATTGGTTCAAAGGCATGAATCCCTCTTTCTTTCTATACAATGATTTACTTCATTCAGTATACTATAAGAAGTCCCTTAAACTAAAGGGAAGCGTAGCATTAAAGGAAAAAGGAGGTTTTCGCCATGCCGATTGTCACCGTTCAAATGCTTGAAGGAAGAACAGACGAGCAGAAAAGAGCTCTTGTGGAGAAAGTCACTGATGCCGTTGTAGAAACAACAGGCGCAGGTGCAGAAAAAGTCTCTGTTATTATTGAAGAAATGAAAAAAGAACACTATGCCGTAGCAGGAAAGCGCATCAGCGACCTGTAAGCATAAAAAAAGGACAAACACATGGGTGTTTGTCCTTTTGTCTCTTATTTTATCTGTACCAAGCTTTATTACGGTTCACTTGATTTTTATGAGCCGCATCAAAGTAGTCAACTGTGTAAGAATAATCATAATTCATTAAGCAGACAATACCGCTTCCTTGAGGGTCGTGCGGTAAGCCAAAGTTATGACCGTATTCATGCGTAGCCGCTTTTGCAGTGTTCGCTGTTCCTTGATCAAGGTTAACGGCGAATGCACTTCCGCTTGGTGCACTATTGTAAACATAAGCAATTCCGCCAGCATCAAAGTTTGGATTTGCTGTAAATCCAGTGACAAAGTCATATCCTCTGCCATCAAAGCTGCGCGCAAGGTTAGACAAAATTTGCTCTGCATTTGATCCCGAAGACGTCCAAGATCCTACTGCTTGTACGACAAAGTCCACATCATGATCACGGTTAAACGTGACATCTGCTTGCTCAATGATGCTGACAATCCGTGTTTGCCAGTCACTATATTTCGCACGATACTGCGCATCAGCGACCGCATAAACAGTGACCTTCTGACTGCCTGTACTTGCTTTTGTTGAAATAGAATCTCCTGTATTGGCCTTAAAGGTTCTCGAGCCTACCTGCTTACCAGACTCATCTAATACCTTTGTTGTCACATCTCGTTCAATTGGAGGTGCTGTCTTCAAATCTTTAAAATCTTTTGCTTTTGGCAACCCCTCACTAATATGGGTTTCGAACGGCGCATGACCATGATCATGCCCATGACCTGCACTCGCTACTGGTGCTGAAGCTGAACTTACCCCCGGTAACAAACTACCTACCAATAAAAATGACAAAAAGACTGAACGCTTTTTCATTCCTATCCCTCCTTTGTTTTTCACAAGGTTATATATTCACTGAAAATTCACCATTTTCCTTCTATTCAGTCAAAAACAGGGAATTAGATGCACAGGAAGAAAGTCGAATTACGTCATTTTCACTAATTTTTCGGATATTTTGGCACACATTTCATCGAAAAATAGCGCTTTTGGTCCGGGTCTTACAAAACAAAAAAAGCCCTAAAAGTCGGGCTTTTGTTCAACTAGTTCAATTCCTTCAACTGATCAATATAAGCAAGAGCCGCCTCAAATTCTTCGTCCGTATAGCGCTGCTTGCTTTTAATAGTGAAGACCTTTTCCTTTACCTCATCTTCTGGCAGGTTATCAAAATATAAAATCGTTGAGACAAGCTCTAGGAAACGGGATGATTGCTCGTTCATCTGCTGCGTCAGCGCTTTGAGGTCAGGCATGTCCACTTCACACTGATCGAGAAACTCTTTCCCATTGTCCGTCAGCGAATAGCGATATTGATAGTATCCGCCCTTTTTTTCCTTCATTTCGTCCAAGAATCCAAGGTTACACAGCTCTTCAATTCTGAGCGTCAACTCCTCTGAATAGGGGCCATAAAAATGAAAATCGTATTTCTCGTAAAAAGGCAAATCTAGCTTTTTTGCTATGTAAATCATCTTTTGCAGCTTCTTCCGTCCAACGATTTCCCCTGATTCAGAGAATACCTTCATCAACTTTGCATGCTCTTTCAACAAATTCCCGACATCTCCTTTTTCAGTACTTCCTTATCCCAAACCAAGCAGCTTCATGATCGCCTTTTTTTCTTCAGCTTTTTCCGACATATCTACAATTAAGTCCATCGGGAAATAAAGTTTATGATCGGTTCTTCGTTTACCGGAAATGGCGTCAACAATATCTGACTGTCTCGACAGTTCTTTAATATGACCGCTTTGCGTCAAAAGGTGGATTGGCAGCCTCTCTTCTTCCTCCCCTGGTCTGTAGAAGTCATAGGGCAAGTCAGAGGAAGAATCGACCACTAAATAATAGTCAGGATCAATTCCTGCCTCCTTGAACAAGGCGGTCAGCTTGAAATATTTCGTCATTTCTTCATTTGGATTAAACTCTGTATATTGGAACAATCGGCGGTTCATAAAACGGCGGCACAAATCAGCCAGCACGTGATCTTCTTCATCTTCCCACGCCTGAAAATAAAATAAGACAATGGATTCATCCAGCTTAATATAGTCCTCTGTGGTGACATTCCCCTCAAAGATTGAATAAAAGTGAACGGGGGCATGTGTAAAAATATAACCCGTTTCATGCAGCTCTTTTGCCCGATGAAGGATTTTCGTTAAAATGACTTCCGCACTGCGTGTCACTGGGTGGAAATAGACTTGCCAGTACATTTGATAGCGGCTCATAATATAATCTTCAACCGCATGCATCCCGCTCTGCTTCATCACAATCTGATCTTCTCTCGGGCGCATCACACGTAAAATACGTTCCATATCAAAGTGGCCGTAGCTGACGCCTGTATAGTAGGCATCACGCTGCAAATAGTCCATTCGGTCGGCATCAATTTGACTTGAGATCAAACTGACCACCTGTTTGTTTTGATACGTTTTGGCAATGACTTCAGCCACATGCTTCGGGAAATCATCACTCACCCGGCGGAGCACTTCATTGACTTCCGTCTGCCCTAAAATAATATCTCTTGTAAACGATTCATGGTCTAAGTGGAAGACCTTTTCAAAGGAATGAGAAAATGGACCATGTCCGAGGTCATGAAGCAAGGCTGCACTAAGTACAAGCTCGCGCTCCCCTTCATCCCATTCAGGCCGCCCTTTAAACACATCATCCACAATTCGTCTCACAATCTCGTATACACCGAGTGAATGATTGAATCGGCTGTGTTCTGCACCATGAAACGTCAAATAAGTAGTTCCTAGCTGTTTAATTCGTCTCAGGCGCTGAAACTCTCTTGTTCCTATTAAATCCCATATTAATGCATCCCTTACGTGAACATAACGGTGTACAGGATCTTTAAATACCTTTTCCTCAGATAATTTCCCTTTTGGATACGCCATCGTTTCGTCCCTCTTTTTTTAAGACGTGTTTCTATTATATCGGGTAACTTTTCCCGAAAACATCCTTGAATTTGCTGATGAATGTGTTCTCAAAGATTGCACGGACGTAAAAAGCCCGACCTGACAGGGACGGACCTCTTTTTAGGTCGACTGAACACATTCAGTGACATTTATTTGACTTTTTTTTGAACCTTTTCAAGTAATTCATCTTCTGTTGGTGCGGATAATGGGCGATTGTTCACAAACGCAAAAGCCTTTTTTCGTCCTGGACCACAATAGGATTGACAGCCGATCTCAATTTTTGCATCAGGGTCAACCGATTTGAGTCGAGGCAATAACGTCTTTAGGTTCGTCGCATCACAATCGTCACATACGCGAAACTCATTAGCCATGGTCTTACGCTTCCTTTCAATGATGATACTTCATTCTATATGAAACAGTTGGACAGCCAATCATGAATAATATACCACCCAACATTGTACATCGAAGCGGCTGGACTTGCAAGACGCTTTGCTGCCCCCATCATCCGCTTACATAAAAGCTAGTATTTTCCACTATCCTTTTAGCAAACTTGTATAAACCTTCTTGAACTTGGCTAATCTAATACCATCAAATCATATGGGGGTTTAAACACATGTCAAAACAAAGACAAGATGCTTGGTCAGAGGAAAATGATCTCCTCCTGGCAGAAACCGTCTTACGTCACGTCAGAGAGGGCAGCACGCAACTAAATGCGTTTGAAGAAGTTGGAGACAAGCTGAACCGCACCTCAGCGGCATGCGGATTTAGATGGAACGCTGTCGTCAGACATCAATATGAAAAAGCGCTGGCACTTGCCAAAAAACAGCGAAAACAACGGATGCGTGCACTTGGTAATGGACAGCCAGCGAAAAAACGATTACTTTATCAGCCGCAAGTAGAAGAAACGGTCACTCAAGAGGAATTCTCACAGGAACTGGAGCCAGCAAAGGAAGAAACATTTGCACCAGCAGCTGAAACTGCTGAACAGCTTCAGTTTGTGGATCAAAGCTACAATGAAGAGTTAGCTAGTTTATCACATTTATTGTCACAGGCTGCTCCTGCCCCAAATACCGCAGAGAAAAAGCCGGAAGCAAATCCATTTAGGCAGCATCAAGAATTAACCATCGACGATATCATTGATTTCTTACGCCGTTATGAAGGCGATGGTCAGCAATCCACTGCCTTACGTATGGAAAACAGCCGCTTAAAACGAGAAAACAATGAGCTTTCTCATAAAGTCTCGCAGCTAGAAGCTGAAGTGAAGAAGCTTGAAAAGGATCAGCTCACGATTCAAGAAGATTATGAAACACTCGTGAAAATCATGAACCGTGCAAGAAAACTAGTTTTGTTTGAAGAGGACGATAGTGCCGCACCAACCTTTAAAATGGACCGGAACGGCAACCTCGAAAAAATGGCAGAATAACAAAAAGTGCTCCCCGCCTCGGGAAGCACTTTTTTTAAATGCCCAAAAATAGCATCACACTAAAAAGGACATTGATCAAAAACACAAACATAAAAATATATCTGACCTGCCTTACCTGAAAATCACCAAACATAAAAATATAAAGACCTGCGATGCCAAGTGTCAGGACAGGCTGAAGAAATGGCACTAAAAGCGAAATGCCGTAGCCGGCTCCCATGATGACAGGAAGCCATAGTAAATAGAGGTAACCGCCGTTTTTGGATTTCAAGAAACCACTCCCTCTCTTTCTTCTATCTGCTTGATTTCAGGCTGAACAAACTTGAGTCCGGCCATTGTGCGGCCGCGTTTTTGTGATGTCCAGACTGCAATCGCCGGCTGATCAGTGAGAGATTCTGTGTCAATGGTGATCAGCACTTTCTCATGTAATTCAATTGAAGCTTCAGACTCGATTTTGCACCCAGATACACTAATATCATGTATGTTCACCGGCACCTTCTCTTCTAACCGGCCCTCATAGGACAGCGTGCCTGTCACGCTTTGCAACGGTCTTCTCACCCATTTGCGCCGCAAGGCCCTTGGTACTTTCTCCGTTTCTCTTATAAAGCGGAGAAATGTCCGAACAGCATAGGATTTTTTCTCACGATCCGTTATCGATACATGCTCTCGTGTGAATAAGAAACGGATCAATGATAGGTACTCTGATTTTTCTGTATCAGTAAAAGCAACACCAACCATCAGCTTGTCTCCATCTGGATGGCTCCAAACCACATCACACGCCACACTTTGATCCTCTGAAAAGAACAATTGCATTTGCCCTTGATTTAAAGAAGAAGCTTGATCAAGTGGAATGGATAGACGCGCACCTGAATCACTCATGTCTAGTAGAAAACAAGCAATCGATTCTTCTTGACGATCAGAACAGAGCTGCCCCTCTTTTTCTATGACAAACCGCTCTGATTTTCGATAACGCGGACGATCAAACGCCACAATCAGTGCCATGAATAGACCTGCACCGTTGTAAAGCACCCAAAAAATATTAATCAACGTGAGATCAGCATTCATCGTCCCATTTACCTTCATATCGTATCCTATTTTCACAAGGACAAGCAATGAGAGCAGCAAGAAGATCAAATGAGGAATCATCGTTTTCAAATGAAAATGTCTCTTGTCCGTTTGAATTCCCTTCGGCGTGACAAGGAATTCAACCCTCTTCTTCAAAAACAGCTCACTTAAAGCTACACCAGCCAAGTGGAATGCCATAGAGCTTTCGTAAATATGACTCCAAAACATACTTCTTTTTTGATTCGACACCAGTTTAAACGCTAAATACGAACTAAAGAACGCCGGCAGCCAAAACATAAAAATGGACTGGAAATCGGCCCAGAAACTTTGAATACCAAATAATAAAAACAATATTGGTGTAAGAATGTAAATCATTTTAAACAAACCGTTAAACCAATACACAATGCCATCTAAATAAAGAACTCGCTGCATAAGCGTTAAGCCGCGAACCTTCAATGGATTAAACTTACGGGCGCACTGAATGTTCCCTCTCGACCACCGGTCTCTCTGCTTTAACAAGTCAAGCCAGCTTTCAGGTGCGAGACCGACGGCCAATACTTCTCCGACAGACACAGATTTGAACTTCCCTTGGAGAAGCATTCCGGTCGCCATGTCTTCTGTAATCACTCCAGTAGCAAAACCGCCAATTTCCTCTAAGGCCGTTCTTCTAAATACAGTATTACTCCCGACATACATCACCGCATTGAACCGATCCTTACCAGCCTGGAGGGTTTGCATGAAGAAGTCCTGTTCATTTGGAATTCGATCCTTCGAGAACATATTATATTGGAAAGGGTCTTCGTTATAAAACGCCTGTGGAACTTGAACAAACGCAGTCGCTCCATCATGAAAGTAAGGCACTGTCTTTTCTAAAAAGGCAGGAAGGGGGACCATATCAGCATCAAGTGTGAGAATCAGCTCCCCATTCGTTTGAGACATCGCATGGTTTAAATTACCCGCCTTAGCAAACTTGTTATCTGTTCTTGTCAGATAATGAACGCCAAACTCAGATGCAAGCTGCTCCACAGACTCCCTCTTGCCATCATCACATAAATAAATGTGGACGCTGCCTTTTGGATAAGACAGATTCAAACAGCCTGCCACCGTGCGTTTCAGCACTTCAATCGGTTCATTATATGTAGCTATGAAAATATCAACTGTTGGCAGCCTGTCCAGATCACTGATCGTGACTTGTTTCCGATTTGAAGGCTTCCAAACAAGTGTATAAAACACAAGCAGCTGTAAAAATCCAATACATTCACAGGCAACAAGCAAGATGCCCATTATTATATTAAATGTACCTTCATGCGGCAGTGTAAAGAAGAGACGCCAGCAAATATAGGCGGCATTTGTTAACACACAGAGCACAATGATGATTTTTTTAACAGTAGAGGCCATCGGCTGAATACGATACATCACATACAACACAGACAAAACACAAAGCATCAACAGCGGGTAATACGTGGTGAATAATGACAACAAATTTACCTTCTTTCTTACGCCATAAATGACTATCACATATCAAATTCCATAACAAAGGAGGGGATTCTTTCATAAGATTGCCCCTCCAAACCTATTCAAGCAGCCAAATCAATATATTATTTCCACAATGTATCTAACTGATTTGAATAAAAATCAATCGCTTTTCGATAACTTAAAATAGCAGGATCTTTTGTCGTTTCAGTTAAACAGTTCAGTAATATTTCCATCGCTTTACTGTGTTCCTTTAAATTATACAAAGTCATGGCATAGAACGTTTGAATGGCTTTGTTGTCCGGATAAGTTTCCATCCCTTTTAGGAATATCTGTTTTGACTTTTCGTATTCTCCTAAAGTTCTGTATGTACTTCCTAACCCTAGTAAAGCGTCTTCTAGTTCTTCTGAAGACAATCCTAACTCAATGGCCCTTTCATAAAAAAAGACAGCTTGCCTTTCCTCTCCTAACAGGTCATAACTCAAGGCACACATTGATAATGAATAGAGGCATCGTCTGGATACTCCTTTGCAAGATGAGACAGCATTTCATTTGATTCTTAAAGATGTCCACTTTTTCGAAGTTCAATGGCTTTTTCAAGCTTTGTTTCCATCACTTCACCTCTACTCTTTTCAAGATGAAAAGGCTGATGTTTACGAAAACACCTTTTCATTCCGCTCAATCATCCGCGTCATGTTTTTCTCAAATTCCAGCTGTTCTTCTGCATTCAGGCCCGAGGCTGTCAGCTGATTACTAAGCTTTTGAAGCTCCTCTAGTAATAAACGCATAAGAAGCGTACAATCAATCGGTTCACCGATTAATTCTGATAAGGATGCCATCGTATCCGGCTGTATGTCAGGAAATACTGCCTTTACTTCTTGCTGTTTATCCTTTAAGGCAGCGTCATAAAAACGGCGGATCAAGTCGGCACGTTCACGCCCGCTTCCATCTGCACACAAATAAATTTGCACAGCGACCCCACCGCGTAATCTACGCTGAGAAATGCCTGCAAATTTCTTTCCATTGATACTTAAATCGTAGCTGCCTGGACAATAAGAGCCGACTATTTCATAGGCTTCAATGTCCACATTATACATAGACAGCATCCGGCGGATCAATTCCACCATCGCATCATACCCGCGGTCAATATCAATGCCCTTCTTTTGTTCCGCAAAAATTAAAGACACATTCAGTACACCTTCATCCAGCACCACAGCAAGACCGCCTGAGTTGCGCACAATCACACGATATCCCTCTTCCTCAAGCAGCTTTACGCCATCTTGGAGAAATGGAAGTCTTGTATCCTGAATCCCAAGCACAATCGTATTGTGATGCACCCAAGAACGGGCTGTCGCTGGTGAAAGGCCCTTCCCCACCGACGCGCAAAGCGTATCATCCATCGCAAAGGATTGCTTCGGGTCCACATAAAGACCAAGACTCGACTGATCGATAATCCGCCATTTCGGCTGTGTCAGTAACTCAATAGGTTCATTTTTCATCTCCTGCATATCCTCTCGTTCATAAACTGTGTTTATTATAACATGGGATGAATGGGGGGAGAATGCAAAAAAGCTCCATAACATTTGGCGTCACAGAGCGTTTCAGTTGGATGATTTGGTTTTCTTGTTCTTGCTTTTCATGATGAAATATACAGAGAAAACTAAAACGATGGGTATCACAACTACGAGACAAGCAGTGATCCATGTATTCCAAGGCAATGTGATCATCTCCTTTATTGGATTACGCTTCTATATTACAGCCCTCACTCACCCATTTCAGAAAGTTGTCGGTTAGGAGCTCTGCATGCTGAGGGTCCATCACACCTGCATCCACCATCCACACCTTTTTCTCCTCATCAGCCAGCCGCATGAGAAATACT
The DNA here is from genome assembly GCF_001429445.1 of Bacillus sp. Root920. Taxonomy (NCBI): domain Bacteria; kingdom Bacillati; phylum Bacillota; class Bacilli; order Caryophanales; family Bacillaceae; genus Bacillus; species Bacillus sp. Root920. The sequence continues at coordinate 520,039 of NZ_LMJV01000001.1, read as the reverse complement.
TGTCCGCCGCCATCGTCGCCAATTGCTACATAACCGCTTGCATATTGCTGAACCTCCCATGTTGCATTGCGTTCCGCCATGTCCTCCGTACCGTATAGAAGCACCTCACCGCCAATGGAACATCCATTTGTCTGTTTCAGCAAAGCCTTATAAGCACAAGGCAGCAGCATGTTTAGCTGTGATTCTGCCTCTGTGATATGTATGTCACTGGCTGGTTTGTTCACGTGCAAATGTGGGATTTGGGGTAAATTGATCATTTTTAAGAGCCTCCTCTATGTTAAGCCGCTGATTTTTTCATCACCCTTTTATACAAACGAAGGAGCATTTTTAAAAGAAAATAGAAAATGACCACGTCAAGTATAAAACCCCACACTAGAAATTCAAAAGTATGATGTCCGTGCAGAACTAGCCAATCAATAGGGAAACCGCGATAATCAGCATCTGAGTAAGAAACTCCTCTCAGCAAAGCTGTTCCTATAACAATCAGAACACTGATACTTAATAGCCAGTTGGATGTTTTTTTGTTTTTGTATTGTTTATGTTCCATAGGCATTCCTTTCTCTGTTTTGCTGCCCGATACAAGACTTGATTCCAGTACTACAGACAACCGTCCTATCTATGACAGCATTTCTTTAAGCAAACTCTCTGCTTTATGTAATTCATCTAGAAAGGGGTTTAGATAGTCATTATAACTATCCAAATAAGCTCTCACCCCGCCAATGATCAAAATCTTTTGGAGATCTTCATTGTTCTGAATGATCCTTTGTGCATTTTTATATCTTTTGTATATTAATTGGAGAACACCTTGATTGATTTCTTGTGGATATTCTTTTTCTAGGATGTTGATGACTGTTTGGATTTGTTTCGTTAGTTTTTGTTTTTTGTTCATTGAACGCTCCTATTTTCAAGGTTTTATTTAAATCATTCAATGGTACTTTACTGTTAATAATATTTATTGAGCTTTGATGATACACATGCGCTATCATATTTCAGCCCAAACTGCCCCAGTTATGAACCTACAGAAACCGGTTTTGCCAACGATCAACTTGAAGCATATTTCGCTAACTCATAAATATAAAAAGGCCCTCTTACCGAGGGCTTGTCAATTGTTACTCATCTGCCAATTCCCATACTATTTGACCATCTACCAAAATCTTATTTGGTGGATCATCATAAAGAGATATCTCAACTAAAGAGCTTTTCTCTTGAATTAACCAATCGTATACACTGCCACTGCTTTCATTAGGATGAGATAGAATATCATTTACTTGGAAAGCAGCAGCAATATATTCTGTAAAATTAATATCATCTTCATCTAACATATTACTTGTTTCAAAAACTGTATCTAGTTTTCCTAAGATTTTCAATCCACTATTCCATTCCAAAATCATATTTTTTTTTTCATACTTTATTAATGTTCCAATCAAAGAATCATAACCCATTTTTTACCTCCGATTTATCATTTTAAGGCCTCGCTGGTACGATGTGAGCACCATCTTTTCCATAATGTATCATTCCCTTAGTAGTCTCTTCATACTTTCCAGTATCAATATTATAGTATTTTCCTATCGCTTGGCCAAAGTCTATCCTTTCTTTATTCTTACCCAATTCTTTTCCTGTCCCTGCATATTGATCCAGCAATTCTTGTGCCTTTTTATTATCTCCGTAAAAAATGCTTTTCTTTTTTCCATTTGCTACTTCTTGCTTATAATTTGGTGTTTCTGGAATATGTTTTTCTTGAGCTCCTGATTTTATTTTTGCAGGGAAACCATTTACTTCACGGTACGGTCCTTTTGGTACGGATTGTTTACCATAAGTAGGTGTTTTAACCCTCTTCACATTCTTCCCTTGATCCAACCTAAAAACATATTTCCCAACCTTCACTATTTTCGTTATTGGGATGATAGAGGCTGCGGATAGAGCTTGGTCTGTGCTGCTGATGTTTTGGCTGGTTTCTGGGTCTTTGCCAGTAACGGCTCGGTAGCCGTCGTAGATGCCGCTGTATTCTAGGATGATGTTTTCGGTGGTTGAGACGACTTCACCGTCTATTATGCGTTTAGCGTTGCCACGGCTGCGGCTTTCTGGAATTTTGTCGACTTCTTCTATTCTTATTTCGCCGTTTGCGATATACGTTCGGATGATTTGTTTATTGGCGTAAACGGTGTATCGTCCGCCAATAAAATCAATATCCGACGGATCAGTGACGACTTCATCTGCGATGTCGAATTCTTTTAACTTTTTAATGCCTTTTACGTTGAATAGTTTACCATTTATGACCCTGATGTCTCTATGAATCTTGTTTTTCCCGTTCACTGCTTCCCTTTGCAATGTCGTAAGCGATGGATCGTTTGCTGTGACTTGTTTACTGATGTTTTTATGGGTGTCATTTCGAACAACCGTCTCCACATTCGCCTGTTGTTTCTCTCTAAGTTTCTTCAGCATAATCATCAATGGGTTGTCTTTTGGGTTGTCTATTTTATCTTTTAATCCACTGATGGTGCTGCTTATTTTCTCTTCTTTTCCATCTTTGAAAATAGATCCCTTTTGATAGCTCGTGATGTCGATTTTTGGGCCGGTGAACATGGTACTTAAGGTGTCGATGTATTGCTTCATTGTTTGAAGGGAGCTTTTGGTTTCATGTAAAGCACTTGTCTGCTCCCGGTCAAATGCATGAAGCAGACCAATGGTTCTTGAGGTCTCGAGCCATGCCTTTTGATAGTTTTGCTGAAACACTGATTCGTCTACATTTGGTAAATGAACAATATGACCAACTCTGCCAATGGCGTGGTTTACCTCTGATACGATTTCAGAAATCGTTCGTTCAGCTTTTTTTAAGCCTTGATCAAGATCATGTTCGATAAATGCTTGTGATATAAATCCGTGCTCATTTGATTCTAATGCGTGAAGAGCCTGCTTTGTGTTTTTTAATGCAGCGCTATATTCCTCAATGACGACCTGAAAGAATTGCAGGAAGGGAATATGGCATTCTGTATAAAAGGCGCGGATGGCTTGTCCCGCCTCTCCCTTTAGTGCGCCATCGAGTGAGATGATGTGATTGATTTGTTTTTCTAGGGAGCTGATTTGCTGCGACTGCTGCTTTAACGCATTCAGCGTTTGATCTATTCCATTTATTAGCGCAAAGGCGTCAAGGGTTTTCATTGCGTTCTCCTTTATTTTCTTTTACTGCTGGAAGCAAGCGCCTTGTCCGTTTCAATCATGGTGTTCACCGCTTGTTCTGTTTGTACAAGCTGTTTCTGAAGAATGCCTATATAGGATGTACTTAATTCGTTCAGCTGCTGATTGATCTTTTCTATTGTGTCTACCGTCAGGAGCTGATTTCTTCCTTTGACGGTTGTTGGAAGGGCTGCATTCATTTGAGCGCCTGATTGTTTTGCATGCTGTAATACTCGTTTGACCTGACTGGCATCTATTTTAATTTCTCTGCTCATGTGACTACCCTCTTTTTTCCAGTTGTTGCTGCTTTTCTTTCTCTATTTTTCTTTCAACCGAATGAATTTCATGTTCTAACGAATGGATCTCCGATGTGAAATCATTGATTTTCTCATCGATTCGATTTAATAGATTGGTCAGCTGTACACCTTTTATTTCCTGACTGGCGGAAGCCATTCCATCTCGAATGTCATCAAACGTGTCTGCCAAATGGCCAAACCATGTATGTGATGTCAGATCTGGATGAGTGATTTTTTTGCTGGCATCTGACAGGGCCCATTTTGCCTCTTTGATTTCTTTTCGGCACATATTAAGTTCGATGATTTGTTCTTTTTTAATAGATATATCTGCCTTTAACGAATACAAGGCTGCTTTATAACCGATGATTGCTCCAGATATGGTTAAACACCTCTATTCCTTAAATAGTCCTCCGTTATGTTACCATTTACTAGCACAAGAGGCATATGATTGAAAGTGAATTTACCAAAAAATGAATCGTACGTATTGGGTTTTAATACCTATTTCTCGCGCACAAAAAAGCTGGATTCATTTACTGAATCCAGCTTCTTATTGCTTATTTGAGCGAATCACCTGCTGTTGCTGATGGATGATCGCTAAATGAGGTGTCTTTCTTTTCAGGAATATAATGGAGAGAGAAACCGACAAGACTGAAAAAGGCACTTAACACCAATGTTGGGTTTTTGAATAGGTTCGTACTTGCAATGATCATATCTCCCTTTTGCAAAAGAATCCCTAGTATTTGACCGAATACCAACAGGGCTCCTGACGTTAAGAACAGGACAAGCAGCACTTTAAATAAAAATTCCATCAATGCTCTCATGTGTTTCTCCTTTCTATACTGGAAGTATTCCCATTCCGATGAGCCAGCCAATTCCTACGATCGGCAGCATATAGTAGAGAATCAGTGGTATAAATGTTTTCTCCGGTCTGGCCCCTGCAAGACCAGAAGCAATGAAAATCGATCCTGATGCCGGCGGGGAAGCACCTTCTGTCGATGAAAAAGCAAGAATGGCGACAACAGCCACAACTGGGTCCACTCCGACTGAGACTAGAGCTGAAAATGAGACAAGTCCAACAGCTGTTAACGTGGCTGTAGAAGATAATGGCCCAGCCACCAGCGTGACAAGAATTCCCACAATGAGCACCATAAGCCACTTCGGAATGGTAAGTACTGATGTGATTTGCGTCAAATCTTCTGCCAATCCTAATTCAGCAAGCACCTGACTAGCAGCAACAGCAAACAGCATCAAGCCACCGATCGTTGTAAACTTAGGAATGGCCGACTTGAAAAACTGAGACCAATCTAGTGCAGACGCCTTTTTCCTTCCAATTGTTAAACTAATTAACATCATGAGAATCGGAATCCACGTAATTAAAGAAATTTGATCCATTGCCTCTGGGCCAATGTTCGGATTACTTTTTAAGTAGTTTGCCAGCGGACCTATTGTGATAATGATAGGAATCAAGGCACCGAAAAAAATAAAGATCGACTTCCACCCTTGTTTCACAGCTTCCCTAAAAGGAAGAATATCATCTGGCGGCATGGCTTGAATTTTATTCTTTTTCACCAGAATATACACAAGAATAAATCGGTATACGACTTGATACAGTCCTCCTATTAACAGGGCAATATATAAATCTCCCTCAGATACAAGGGCTGCAATTGGTGCAAACCCCAGCATGATAAACATGGAAGAGTTCGGAGGCAGTGCTGCCCCAAGTCCGCCATTCCCTGCTAAAATCGTGGCTGTATGGGTTCGGCTCCAGCCTGATTTAATCATCCAAGAAGCTGTGATAGAGCCAGTGGCCGCTGTGTTTGCAGAATTTGAACCTGAAAGAGCACCTAAGACTGCTGAACCTAACGTACTCATATAAGCCGCCCCACCAGGAAGTTTTCCTACAACCGAATTTAAGATTCGCAAGAGTGCATGAATTAATTCCAGCTTTTCGATTAAATAGGCCATGAATACAAATGCAACAGCTGCATAGAGCACCTCATATGTGGATGCAAATTTTAATCCATCCCAGAAAAGTCTTAATGCATCCAATCCGCCAAATAATGTGGTTGCAATAAAGCCTAATAGCATGGCTTCTCCCATATTCCGTTTCACGAAGACATTCCATATAATGATGACAGCTATGAATACAATCAACGCAATAAAACCCATATCGTTTTTCGCCTCCCCTTCGTTAAATAAAACGCTTACAATTTATTGCCCCTGCTGCATCACGTCAATGACTTCTTCCCAGCTCGCCGGCTTTTTCCCATTAAACCGTTCAACGAATTGAAAGTCTGCTAATCTCTCAAGCTTTTGTTGTGCTGCCCGAGACATACTGGCATCAACCTCTGCTTCATCTAGCATTTCAATAGAGCCAAGAAGCTCGATCGCTCGCCTTTTTGCATGAAGTGCACTCCCTGTCACAAGACGGTTCATAGTCTCTTCAAAACTTTTGCTATCCATTGTATCGCTTAGTGAAGAAATCACTTGTTGTTCCACATTATATTTTTTGGAAATTTCCAAAAATTCAATCATGAGACCAACGATCCCCTTCATATAAACGCTTCTGATCAGCTTCAAGGCCGAAGCATCTCCTGGCTGGTCACTGATTTTTGTGATATTCATGCCATAAGCATTCATTACTTTCATGAATTGGTCAGTTCCACTGCCGCTTGCCGTGATCGGAACCTTGTGTTTGTTGACTGGAAGAGGCCCTAGCATGGCAGCATCTACGAATAGAGCTTTTTGCTTTTCAATTTCGTTTGCCACTTGTTTTTTGATGTCTGGGGTTGATGCCGATACATCTACATATACTTGATTCTCTTTCAAACTTCCCGATACGGATTGGACCACTTCTAAGGTTTTATTTGCCGGCACAGCAGCAATCACAATATCAGATTTCTCAATGACTTCGCTGATACTGCTTGTCAATTCCACTCCTGTACGGGCTGCTTTTTCTTTTATCGCTCCAGCCAATTTCTCATTTTGTAAAAGTACATCATACGCATAAAATTGGTCTAATCCTTCTGATTTCAATCCCGTTGACAACTCGTATGCAGCTTCTCCATATCCAATAAAGCCTATCATCATCACAAATTCCCCTATCCCTGATATTTTTTCATTCTGCCTTCCAGCCATGGCGGTGCTAAAAGACTGATGTCTTGCTTTCCTTCGTTCATATACTGTTGAATCGTTTTTAATCTTTGATTTTCATACGCTTGTTTCTCTTCCGCTAGTGTCAGCAGGTGTTCCGCCTTTTCCTTTGGAACGATGACGACTCCATCATCGTCTGCAATGACTAAATCACCTGGTGCTACTTTGACACCGCCGCACGAGATGGTTTGATTCAATTCCCCAGGACCATCTTTAAAAGGTCCATTTGGCATAAACCCTTTACTGTAGATCGGAAACGCTAGTTCCTCTAAAGCGAGTTTGTCGCGAACAAGCCCGTCAATCACGATTCCTTCTATTCCTACAGCCTTTGCAGCACCTGCCATCAATTCCCCTAAATATGCATGACCCTTATGGTCTTTTCCATCAACAATCAGTACATCTCCTTCTTTTGCAGAGTAGATCGCTTGATGAAGAAATAAATTATCCCCTGGCCGTAAGCTAACGGTAAAAGCTGTACCTGCTACATTCATGCCTCTTGCAACTGGTTTGATTTGATGATCCATCGCACCGGTGCATCCCATCACGTCTGACAGCAAAGTTGAGTTAAGCTTTCTTGCCCGATCTATTAGATCATTTGACACGAATTGAACAGTACTCATTGTTTCCTTCATCCCCTTTTAGTTATATTCATTACATTTAATATTATATAAAGTAATATATATTACTTTTGTGATAAGATCATACCATCTCATTTTTATTTAGTAAAGCGCTTTCATAAAATTTTAAAATAAAAAAATGAGTCACCACACGACTAATGTGTTGTGTGATAACTCATTTTCGTTAACATATGATTGATTTGATCTAAACGAGGTTTTGTCCTTTCAGGGTCATTAATGGCTAAGGCACTTAAAATGTAATCTACGATAAAGATAGCAGATACGACAGAGTTATGAGAGCCCGCACTTGCTGAGGAACATGGTAATACATATTGTGCATACTTGGTTAGTGGAGAGCTGTAGCTGTCTGTAATTAAAAGCACTTCCACCCCATATGACTTCGCTGCCTCCAGCAAATCCTTTATACGCTTTGCATAGCGAGGATAGCTGACCGCTATAATGAAATCATCAGATTGAAAATGAACGAGTTCGTCGACCCAGTCACTTTTGTCTGCATCAATATATTGACAGTTCCCCAACAGGCGATTGATTCCTTGTGACAGATACTCTCCAACAGGTCTTCCACTTCGGACACTTGTACACAGAACCTGGCGGGAGCTGGCTATTTTTTCAACAATATGCTGAAAGGTTTCTTCCGTGATATTGTCTAAAGCATACTGGATATTTTGAAATTGCAGCTCGACATGGTTATGCAAAAGCTTACTTTTATTTGAATGCTTGAGGTTCGCTTCAAGTCTCGTTTGAGGAGCAGCTTTATGCTTCATATTTGATTGAAGCTCTTTTTGAAGCTCGGAGAAACCGGAATACCCTACAGCAGCAGAGAATCTCATGATGGTCGCTGTACTCGTCCCTACTTTTGACGCCAATTTATCTACAGTTAAAAACGCGACCTCCATTGGATTTTGCACGATATAATCTGCAATTCTCCTTTGTGCCTCGGTTAATCCCGCGACCTTATGCTGAAGCTTATGTATTAAATCGTCCATTATAGCACCTGCCCATTCTATCGGCTTTATCTACGATCAAAATTTTTTCTTTTCCCCCTATATTGTACACATTTGTCATCAAAAAAACAGCCAGCACGAATCTATCGTACTGGCTGCCTTTGTCGAGATCATTATAGTGCTTGAGCTGCTGTGATAAGCGCAAGGTTGTAAACGTCTTCGGCATTACAGCCTCTTGATAGATCGTTTACTGGCTGGTTTAAGCCTTGAAGGATAGGACCTACAGCTTCAAAGTTACCTAAGCGCTGTGCAATTTTGTAGCCAATGTTTCCAGCTTCGAGGCTAGGGAAAACAAATACGCTGGCGTCGCCTTTGATGACGGAATCTGGCGCTTTTTTCGCTGCTACTGAAGGAACGAAAGCTGCATCGAATTGGAATTCTCCATCAAGTACAAGCTCAGGTGCCTTTTCTTTTGCAATGCGAACTGCTTCAGATACTTTTTCTGTTTCGTCTGATTTTGCTGAGCCTTTTGTAGAGAAGCTAAGCATTGCCACACGTGGTTCGATATCAAACATTTTGGCTGTGTTTGCACTTTCGATCGCAATTTCAGCTAGATCTTGGCTGTCTGGTGCAATGTTGATTGCGCAATCAGCAAACACATATTGCTCTTCGCCGCGAGCCATGATGAAGACGCCAGATGTTTTCTTTACGCCTTCTTTTGTTTTAATGATTTGAAGTGCTGGACGCACTGTGTCAGCAGTTGAGTGTGCTGCACCGCTCACAAGTCCGTCTGCCAGACCTTTATACACAAGCATTGTACCGAAGTAGTTTTCATCCAGTAATGCTTTTCTTGCTTGCTCTTCTGTTGCTTTGCCTTTACGTCTTTCTACGAAAGCTTGTACAAGCTCTTCAAAACCTTCATATGTATGAGGATCATACACGTCAACACCAGCAAGTGTAAGACCTAATTCTTTTGCTTTAGCTTCAACTTCTTGTTTTTTTCCTACCACAATTGGCTGCAATACTTTGCCATCTGCTAGTTTTTGAACGGCTGTTAGAATGCGTTCGTCCATTCCCTCAGGAAAAACGATCTTTACTCCTTTACCTGCAACCTTTTCCTGAACTGTTGAAAAAATATCTGCCACTTCAATACCCTCCTTGATTTTACAAAAAAAGCGTTCTCTTTTAAGCATACTCTTCTTCTACCTAAATTCAAACTACCAACTTATATTATAGCGCTTACAAATTAAATTCTTATTTTTCAAACTAATTTAATCAATTTTGAGAAAAGCTGTTTTCCTCGTTCAAGTTTTGATCACATCTCCATTTGGACAAACTATGTTATAGTTGGAACAGATGGAAAACTGTTAATAGGAGTGAAAGAAATGAGCGAACAACATACAACAAATGAAGCAGCTCAAACACTAGATGGCTGGTATGCGCTGCATGATTTTAGAACAATCGACTGGACAGCTTGGAAGCTGCTGACAAGTGATGAGCGCCAAGCCATCATTCATGAATTCACAGGTCTATTGGAAAAATGGAAAACAGCTGAGCAAGATAAAGCTGGAAGCCAAACAATCTATAGTATTGTCGGCCAAAAAGCAGATATTATGCTCATGATTTTACGTCCGACAATGGAAGAACTAGGTGAAATTGAACTCGAATTCAACAAGACACGACTAGCAGAGTTTACGATTCCAGCTTATTCTTATGTTTCAGTTGTTGAGCTCAGCAACTACTTAGCAGGAGGCGGCGATGGCGGAGATCCTTACGAGAACCCGCATGTACGTGCTCGCTTATATCCAGAGCTTCCTTCTTCTCAATACGTGTGCTTCTATCCAATGGATAAAAGACGTTCTGGCAATGACAACTGGTACATGCTTTCCATGAATGAGCGTAAATCTCTTATGAGAAGCCACGGTTTAATTGGCCGAAGCTATGCTGGGAAAGTAAAACAGATCATTACAGGTTCTGTTGGTTTTGATGATTATGAGTGGGGCGTTACCCTTTTCTCTGATGATGTGCTTCAATTTAAAAAATTGGTTTATGAAATGCGTTTTGATGAAGTCAGTGCACGCTACGGCGAATTTGGTTCCTTCTTTGTTGGAAACCGATTAGCAAACGAGCAGCTGGCGTCTTATTTCCATGTATGATAAACTCTTAAGGCTTCGGATCTCTCCGAAGCTTTTTTATGTATTTGTTTAGAAAGGTGATCACATCATGAAAAACTTCCCCATCGCTATTTTTGCGTTAACGCTCGGTGCGTTTTCGATTGGCATGACTGAATTTGTCATCATGGGACTTTTACCAAATGTAGCAAACGACCTTCATGTATCAATTTCTGCTTCAGGACAGCTGATTACTGGATATGCACTTGGTGTCGCAGTTGGCGGACCTATTTTAACGTTATCGACTGGAAAAATGTCGAGGAAACGTCTCCTCATTCTGTTAATGATTCTTTTCGTTGCGGGAAATGCTGCTGCCGCTGTCTCGACCTCTTATGGTCTATTAATGGCCGCTCGTATTTTAACGTCATTTGCTCATGGAACCTTCTTTGGCGTCGGAGCCATTATGGCTGCACGGCTTGTGCCTAAAGAGAAAAGCGCAAGCGCGATCAGTTTCATGTTTACAGGACTGACAGTTGCCAATGTACTCGGTGTGCCGTTCGGTACCTTTATCGGAAATCAATTCGGCTGGCGTATGTCTTTTCTAGTCATTGCCGTCATTGGTCTCATTTCCTTAATTGGTATCATCAGCTTAGTCCCAAATCAGTCGAAAGAAGAAGTACTCGATATTCGAAATGAAGTATCCGTTTTGAAAAAACCACAAGTACTCGTTTCCTTTGCAATGACCATCTTTGGTTTTGCTGGTGTATTTACAGCCTTTACGTATATCAGCCCAATCTTGCTGCAAGTCACTGGCTTTCAGGAAAATGGGGTGACGCTCATCCTTGTCCTATTTGGACTTGGGGTCACCATCGGGAATTTAGTTGGCGGAAAGCTTGCTGACTGGAGGCTGATGCCAAGTATTATGGTGACACTGATCCTGCTCATTGCTGTCCTGTTATTGTTTACAGTCACTTCCGAATTCAAAGTGCCTGCCGTGCTGACCATTTTTGTTTGGGGAATCATTTCATTTATTCTTGTTCCTACCTTGCAATACCGCACGATGAACATGGCACATGAAGCACCGACACTCGCATCGACGCTCAGCCATTCTGCCTTTAATATTGGGAATGCCGGCGGTGCAGCGCTTGGCGGTCTTGCTATCGAAATCACACATTTACAGCTTGTTCCGTTATTTGCTGCTGCTGTGACATTTATTGGCCTCATTATTACAATCATGAGCTATCAGTCAGATAGAAGAACAAAAAGGACCTGAGTCAGGTCCTTTTTTATTTCACCACGGTCATTTCTGGATCTTCTATTTGTTTCAAGCGTTCCTGAATTGGATGGGAAAAAGAGTGCTCTGACAAGACAATATGGGAGACGGTTTTTGTAAATCCAGACACTTCTTGAATAAAGGCTTCAATTTCTTCAAGAGAAGAAACAGACAGCTTAATGAAAAAGCAAGACTGCCCTGCCACTCGATAAGCAAAAAAGGCGCGTGGGTGCTCGTTCATAAAAGCCACAAAACGCTGATACTCCCCATTTAACACCGTAACTTCCAGCAGGCAGTCAATCAGAAGCCCTAATTTTTTATAATTGACCTGAACAGAATACCCTTCGATAATCCCTGCATCCTCTAATTTACGCACTCTTTCTGCTACCGCAGGTGCTGATAAATTCACTCGTTTGGACAATTCCCTCATGGATAAGCGGGCATCTTCTCTCAATTCATTTAAAATATGCACATCTACATCGGTGATTTTCATTCGTACCTCTCCTATCCAAAAATCGTTCCATTTGAAAAGTATTTTATGATAATACTTATGATACGAAATGTAAAATAAAACTAAATAATGGTAGAATTTATTTTAACGGAATTGAATGAAAAAGCAAGTATGGAGGGATCACTTGATGAAAGAATCTTTAGACAGCCAGGCTTCTAAAACATTTCCCATCACACTTGCCATCGCACTCACACTTGGCGTTTTTGCTGCGGGATCGGAAGAGCTGGTGATTTCACCACTGCTGCCTGATTTATCAAACTCCTTTCAGCACTCTCTTGATGTTCTCGCTCTTTCCATCAGCATTTATGGGTTAGCTGTGCTGGTTGGAGCTCCGCTGCTCGTTCCTTTAGGGGACCGGTATTCAAGAGAGCTGTGTTTGATTATTGGGCTGTCTTTCTTTTTGGTTGGCACAGTGATGTGTGCTGCTGCCCCAAATTTGGCCGTGTTTTTTGCAGGCCGTGCTATTTCTGGGCTGGCGACTGGTGTATTTGTGCCAACAGCCTATGCTCTTGTGGGCGACCGAGTTCCATACGAATATCGCGGCAAAGTGATGGGACTCATTGTATCGAGCTGGTCTCTTTCTCTTGTCCTTGGTGTGCCCATTGGCGCCTTTATTGGTCAAAGTTTGAACTGGCGCTGGACATTTTGGATTTTCGCCATGATGAGTCTCGTTGTCCTGCTGCTCGTCATCCTTGAATCTCGTAAACAAGTCGCCACAGCTGATCCGAAGGCATCTCAAGCTAGGGAGAAATCAGGCTCTATATGGGGGGCTTTAAAAATTGACCGAGTCCCAGCCTATTTGACCGTGACATTTTGTAACATGCTTGGATTTTATGGCATGTACTCATTTTTAGGGGCTTACCTGCAAAGTCTGTTTTCAGGGGGGCAATCAACAGCTGGACTTCTGATCATGGCTTATGGCGTTGGTTTTTCCATGAGTATATTTACCGGGAAATTAGCAGATTGGTTTGGCAAAACACGCTCACTTTTCTTTGTGCTGGGCGGCATTACGCTCGTTCTTGCCTTACTTCCTTATGCACCGTTTTCATGGACATTGCTCATTTTCGCTTTATTTATTTGGGGTGCCATGCAAAGTTTATCTGTCACGCTTTTGAGCACCGTCCTGAGCGACTGCTCTCAAACCCACCGAGGCAAAGTGATGGCTTTTTACAGCCTTGCTTCCAATCTTGCCGTTATGCTTGGGTCCGCTCTGATGGGACCTGTTTATGTCCATTTCGGCTATCATACGGTAGGGCTTGTATGTGCACTCATTACGCTTGTTGGTTTTCTCATCAGCTTCGTCAGCTATAAACGCGAAAAAACCTTACAGCAGAAACATAAAAACACATTTGAAACGTGAGCTCATTTCACTGCACATCTCGATATGTGCAGTTTTTTAGATCAATTTTTAATATCATCATAAAATACATTTTTTATAATTTTTGTTGACAATTGCCAATTTATTTTTTTATAATCTAGTAAAAATTTGAAAAAGATTGGATGGTAAACATGATCTTAAAGAATGATGTTTTTCATTTCAAAGAAGAGCCCATCGTTTCACCTAAGATGTTTACAGTCAATACATTAGGCCCTAAGGGGACAAGCAGTGAATATGCAGCAAAACATTTCATCTCTCATTCCACCACTACACTCGGCACCCATACGAAACTATCCCTTTACGACACATTCGAAACTTGCATTGAACATACTCTCTCTAACGCACTCCAATACACTCTCGTTCCACACGCATACGAAGGAATCAAACACTTCTACATGAGACCTGACCTACAGCTTTTACAAATATTCAGATGTGACACGCCCATGTATGGTTTGGCTGTCAGACCAGATTTCCCCTTTCAAGAACAAATGCTTCACCATTTAAAAATTGTTTCTCATCCTGCACCTGTGAATTTGATTCAATATTTTATTCATCAAAATGCTGAATTTGAGCTTGTCAATTCTACAAGTACAGCCGCACAAAAGGTAAGAGACGGCGAATTTGATTTCGCTTTAACCAATGAGGTGGCAAGAGCTACATACGGGCTCACCTTCATTCGAACATTTAAAAGCATTCCTATGAGCTGGTCTATATTCGGAAAAGGAGAGATGTAACATGACAACTGAACAAAAGGTGCAAGAATTATATTTTCCTCAAGCGAAAAAACGAGAATGGGATAATGGTGTCATCCAATATTCTACTGTCAGAGGCGATACGGAAGTGTTAATTTCATACGTCCCTCCTCACACGATCATCGAACCTCACGAGCATCCAGAAGCACAAATCGGCATCGTATTAAAAGGCGAGCTTCAAATGACGGTCGGCCAATCGACCCAATTGCTGACCCCATTAGAATCAGCCTATATTGCACCACCATTCGTTCCTCACAGCGCATCGAATCTGACAGATGAGGAAGTGATCGCCATTGATATTAAGAGATTAAAAGATGGCGAGGAATATACGGCTCCTCCTACTTATTTCTTAGATATTTTCAAAACGCGTGATTTACTTCCTGGCATGGAAGTGACTTTTTTTGTGGAGGACTGGATGGAGCTTATGATTGCCAACATTCCGGGAAATGGCGGGGAAATGCCTTTTCATAAGCACCGTAATGAACAAATTGGGATTTGCATTAGCGGTGGGTACGATATGACGATTGAAGGCTTTACAGAAAAGATGGAATTTGGCACGACTTACTTCTGTGATCCAAAAGAAGATCACGGCGCCATTAATCCAAAGCCAGAAGCATCAAAGTCTATTAATCTCTTCTTCCCTCCACGCTATAACCGCTTAAAGCCAAAAGCATCTAAGGTGAAGAAATGAACATTGCCGGAAAAGTCGTCCTGATTACAGGAGGTGCGTCTGGGATTGGGCTTGCCGCCGTCAAGCTTTTCCTTGAGCACGGAGCAAAAGTAGCAGTGGCTGATATCAATGAAGATAGCGGAAAACAACTCATTGAATCATTGCCTCATGAACATGCTGCGTTTTTCAAAACAGATATTACGAATGAGGCTGACTGTCAAAAAACCATTCAATCCGTGCTGAGCCAATTCGGGACAATTGATGTTTTGATTAACAATGCAGGCATCGAAATTGTCTCACCTATTCACGAGATGACATTGGAGGATTGGAACCACATTCTACAGGTCAACCTGACTGGTGTATTTCTTATGAGTAAGCATACATTGCCCCATATGCTTGAGAAGAAAAGCGGAAGTATTATTAATACAGGATCTGTCGGAGGTCTCGTTGGCTGGCCTGACATTCCTGCATACAACGCAACAAAGGGCGGTGTCATCCAGCTCACCAAATCGATGGCGATCGACTATGCCGCTCATCAAATCAGGGTGAATTGTATCGCCCCAGGCATCATTGATACGCCATTAAATGAAAAATCCTTTTTAGACAATCATTCAGAAAGTCTTGAGGTTGTCAAAAAGGAAAAAGCAAAGGTGAATCCCTTGCTTCGTCTCGGAAAACCCGAAGAAATTGCGGGCGTGATGCTGTTTCTCGCCTCTGATCTATCCAGCTATATGACCGGAAGTGTTGTCACAGCAGATGGCGGATACACCGCTAGATAAAAAGGAGTGCTTTCATTGAGTAAAAAAACCGTACTTGTCATTGCTGACTTAGGAGGATGCCCGCCCCATATGTTTTATGAAAGCGTGGCGGCATCTTATCATATCGTTTCTTATATTCCGAGACCCTTTGCCATTACAAAGGGTCACGCTGAACTAATCGAAAAATACTCCATTGCCGTCATCAAAGATCGTGATTATTTTGAGACACACCCTTCTTTTGAACACCCTGATTCTATTTACTGGGCACATGATGATTATCTGAAATCAGAGGAGGAAGTGGTAGATGACCTAGTCCGTGTGGCTTCCTTTTTCAAAGCTGATGCCATCACCACCAATAATGAATTATTCATTGCACCAATGGCAAAAGCTGCTGAGAGGCTGGGGCTGCGCGGCGCTGGGGTAAAAGCAGCTGAAAAGGCACGTGATAAAAGCCAAATGAGGGCTGCATTCAACGCTGCTGGTGTCAAAGCGGTGAAAACTCAGCCTGTCACGACTTTAGCTGATTTCCAGCAAGCTATTGAACATATCGGGACTCCGCTTATTTTAAAGCCTACATATTTAGCAAGCTCCATTGGTGTGACCCTTTTTCATGACAGAGCCGGCAGTGATGATCTCTTTTTAAACGTACAATCCTATTTGCAAACGATTCCCGTCCCAAACGCTGTGACATATGAAGCACCATTTGTCGCTGAAACGTACTTAGAGGGTGCTTACAAGGATTGGTATCAGGAGGATGGCTATTCTGATTATGTCAGTGTAGAAGGGTTAGTCGTGGAGGGAGAATATATCCCTTTTGTCATACATGACAAGACCCCTCAAATCGGTTTTACAGAAACGGCTCATATTACTCCCTCGATCCTAGACAATGAAGCCCAGCAAATCATCATTGAAGCAGCTAAGAAGGCAAATGAAGGGCTGGGTCTTGAAAACTGTGCGACCCATACAGAGATCAAGCTCATGAAAAATCGAGAAACAGGACTGATCGAATCCGCAGCTAGATTTGCTGGCTGGAATATGATTCCGAATATCAAAAAAGTGTTTGGGGTGGATATGGCCAAGCTGCTGATCGATGTATTAGTCGATGGAAAAAAAGCGGAGCTGCCAAAAGAGCTGCTTTCTGGACATACGCATTATATAGCAGACTGCCATTTATACCCTCAGCATTTCAAAGAAAGCGGACACATACCGGCAGAGGCCACACATATCACCATTGATCATATCCATATTCCGCAGGATGCTTTAGTTGGAGATACTGTGATCGTCAGTAAATCCGTCCCGTCCAAAGGCACCTTTGTCGATCTATCTTTATTTGAAGCCTTTAACGGCATCGTGTCGCTTGAGTTAAAAGGGTCATCCTCACAGGATGTTGCCGTATCCATCCGCAACTTACAGAAGCAAGCTGCCATTCATTTAATGGATGAATTAGTCAAGGGATAGAAAGAGAGGGTAAAGTGGTGGAGATCTTACCATCTAACATGATTAAACGGCTGCCAGAACAGAAATTTGGAACCGTATTTGAGAAAATTGCGCAAAAAGCACAAAACGGAGCGAACATCATAAACCTTGGTCAGGGAAATCCCGATCTTCCTACTCCTGCACATATCGTAAGCGCCCTTCAAGAGGCAGCAGCCACTTTGCAATTTCAGCAATATGCACCTTTTAGAGGCTTCGACTTTTTCAAGCAAGCCATTGCAGATTTCTACAAAAAGGAGTTCGGCACTGAGATAGACCCACAGAAAGAAGTTGCTCTTTTCAATGGAGGGAAAACAGGACTTTATGTCATGAGTCAGTGTCTGCTTGACCCTGGGGACGTTGCCCTCATCCCCGATCCAGGATACCCAGAATATCATTCTGGGATCTTGATGGCAGACGCTAAGCCCTACTGCATCATACTTGAATCGAAAAATGGCTATTTGCCAAATCTCTCTTCAATTGATCCGGAGGTGCTCAAAAAGGCAAAGGTTCTTTTCTTAAATTATCCGAATAACCCAACAGGTGCTGTGGCAAATGATGCATTTTTTGAAGAGGCTGCTGATTTTGCATCGGCTCACGGACTACATGTCATTCATGATTTTGCCTATGGTTCATTTCATTATGAGCAAAAACCAGTAAGCTTTCTGAACGCTCCTCTTGGGAAAAGCGTAGGAGTGGAATTATATTCTCTATCCAAAACATTTAATATGGCAGGATGGAGAGTCGCTTTTGCTGTAGGTAATGAGGACATCATCCAAGCCATTAATGCCTTCCAAGACCATGTGTTTGTCAGTATGTATGGCGGATTTCAACAAGCCGCAACCGTCGCCTTGCAAAGTGATGACTGTCACATACAATCATTAAAAGAGGTCTACCTTGAACGAATTCACTTCTTCATCCGTCAGGCCGAAAAGCAGCTAGGATGGTCCATCGAACATCCAGCTGGTGCCTTTTATTTATGGGCTCCAATCCCTGATGATTTTGAACATTCTCATGCATTTGCTGACTATTTACTCGAACATACTGATGTTGTTGTCACGCCTGGGGGTGTGTTTGGAGCACATGGTAGGCGTCATGTCCGCATCTCAATGGTTGCTCCAATTGAACAGCTTGCCCTGTTTATCGACCGGCTTCGCATCCTTCCGATTCGCTTTAATCAAAAAACCCGCATATAGCGGGTTTTTAATATTATATACTTTTCATCGAACCACCATCGACGGATATTTGTTGTCCTGTAAGATAGGAGGCTTCCTCTGATGCAATAAAAGCGGCCAATGAAGCCATTTCACTCGCTGACCCCACTCTTTTCATTGGAATTCCTGACGCTACAGCCTGTACAGCTTCTTCCCGCGATAATGCCTGTTTACGCATCATGTTTCCGATAAATTGTTCATACCGATCTGTAGCAATAAATCCCGGGTTTAAACAATTCACTGTGATCCCTGAAGGTGCAAGCTGTGTGGCAGCATTTTTACTAGCATTAATAATCGCTGCATTCATCATACTGTTCGTAAACATTTGGTCACCGGGTTCCTTCCATAGGTTCCCGACAATTTGAATGATCCGGCCATATTCATGTCGTTTCATCATCGCTGCCGCACGCTTCATCGTATCAATGTACGCAATGGCTTTTTGAGAAAATGCTGCCATCATCTGCTCGCTGTCACATGAGTCAAAGGTATCCGGCTTCCCCCCTGGAATGTTATTAATCAACACATCCAGTCTGCCAAACTCTTTTTCTATTTTCGTAAAAGCCTCAGCCCTCACTCCTTCATCTGACATGTCCCCATAGAAAAGAGCCACCTGCTCCTTTGTTTCTGCCATACGCCCAATGTGCTGCTGCGCTTCTTCTAGCGAGGATTGATTTCTAGAATTGATGATGACCTTTACATTGTCTTGAGCTGCAAGCTTTACGGCGATGGCCTTTCCAATCCCTGTACTTGCTCCTGTTACAAACGCAATTCTTTTAGACAAACTCATCCACATCCCTTTTCTTATCAGCTTAGTACATATACATAAAATGACACATACAGAATGTATTTCAACAAAAAAAGACCTTTCTCCTGCGAAAGGCCCCCCGTTCTCTATTTAAATGTCGTTTCCCAATTAAACCCGATCGTTTCGTCATTCCAGGCGATTCGCTTTTCATCTGGGTTTTTCGGGTCATACGATTCTGTTGTGAAATACACAATTTGCAGCGGCGTCTCACCTAGTACACGGTAGCCATGCGCGACACCCTTTGGGATGAGAAGCAGCATCGGATTGTCTTCCCCCATATAATACACATCGGTTTGCCCATTTGTGGGAGAGTCCTCTCGCAAATCATATAACACAACCTGTGCATGACCTGCCGGGAAGAACCAAACGTCGTCTTGTTTTTCATGATAATGAAAGGCTTTGATCACGCCTGGAAAGCTTTTCGACCATGACGCCTGACCAAAGCGTTTCAGCATCGGTTCATCATCTCGAATGAGCTCTGCAAAAAAGCCGCGGTCATCACAATGTTTCATGAGTTTTTTCGTTTGAACACCATCAATCATGCTGTTGCCATCTCCCTTCTTTCTGCAAATATTCGTGAAGTGCATCCTTCCAATGCCTCGGCTCCCAGCCTGTGGCTTCAATCGCTTGAAGATCTAAGACAGAATAGGCTGGGCGAGGCGTTTGGAAGCCGTACTCTTCCGTGGAAATCGGCTCAATTGTGGCGGAAAGACCGCTTTTCATCACAATTTCTGACGCAAAATCAAACCAGGAACAGCTTTCTCGGTTACTGACATGGTACACGCCTGCCTTCTGTTCAAACAAATGAATCAAGGCCTCGGCTGCATCCTTTGTATAAGTAGGAGACCCTATTTGATCGTTCACAATGCGCAAATGATCCTTCGTTTCAGCGAGCCGAAGAATGGTATTCACAAAGTTATGCCCCTCATGTCCATAAAGCCACGAGGTACGAATGATTTTCACTTCGTCTGACACAAGCTGAATCAATTCCTCACCAAGCTTCTTACTCTTTCCATAAATGGTTTGAGGATCTGCTTGTGCATCGATTTGGTAAGGGGTGTCCGCCTGACCGTCAAACACATAATCTGTACTGACATGTAACACATCAGCGCCTGCGCGCTTTGCTTCCAGGGCTGTATAGTACGCGCCAATGCCATTCACAAGATACGCCTTTTCGGTTTCTGTTTCACATTGATCAACAGATGTATAGGCTGCTGCACTGACAACAATATCAGGCTGATAGTGTCTCATCGCATGTCTAACTGCCTGCTGGTCTGTGATATTGAGCATGTTCCTCGTTAAGGCAATGACGGTCATGTCTTTTTCTTTGAGCTGTCTGCTCAATTCTTTCCCTAATTGGCCGCCTGCACCGGTGATTAAAACTTTCATCCGTCACCCTTCTTCGCTCTGATCGTATTTGGTTCGATACCAATTGATCGTTTTTTCGATACCTTCTTCAAATGACGTCTCCTGCGTCCAGCCGAGCTCGCCTTTTAGCTTACTGGCATCAATGGCATACCGTCTGTCATGTCCTTTTCGATCTTGAATAAACGCAATTTGATCATGACTGATTCCGAGCTGCGATAGAATCGTTTTGGTTAAATCAAGATTTGTTTTCTCATTGCCGCCGCCAATATTGTATACCTGCCCGGCTGTGCCGTTTTCGAGCACCTTCTTCACAGCTCTCGCATGGTCCTCTACATACAGCCAATCGCGAATTTGCCGGCCGTCTCCATAAATCGGGATTTTCTCTCCATTGACTGCTTTTCTAATAATGGTCGGTATTAATTTTTCCTCATGCTGATACGGTCCGTAATTGTTGCTGCATCGTGTAATCATCGCAGGTAATTGGTGAGTGTGGATATAGGATTTCACAAGCAGGTCTGAACTCGCCTTGCTTGCTGAATAAGGATTATTCGGTGAAAGTGGTGTTTGTTCTGTGAAAGCAGGATCATCTGGCTCCAAATCTCCATATACTTCATCTGTTGAAATATGAATGAGCTTTTTCGCCTTTCCTTTTAAGACCGCTTCAAGCATACGATACGTTCCGAGGACATTTGTTTGAATAAAAGGCTCTGCCGATTCAATGCTGCGATCAACATGCGATTCTGCCGCAAAATGAATGATCGCATCATAGACTTCGTCAAATGCTTGATCCAGCTCA
Organism: Bacillus sp. Root920; assembly: GCF_001429445.1. Classification (NCBI taxonomy): domain Bacteria; kingdom Bacillati; phylum Bacillota; class Bacilli; order Caryophanales; family Bacillaceae; genus Bacillus; species Bacillus sp. Root920. The sequence continues at coordinate 498,725 of NZ_LMJV01000001.1, read as the reverse complement.
TGCTGAAGGGTAATATCCCCTTGAATAAACCGAAAATGAGACAACTTTAATAATTCTTCCATCTCGTCTGGATGACTGGCATATGTTAATTTATCAAAAACGGTGAGCCTGACATTTGTATCCTGAAGCAGCAGCTTCACAAAATTCAGTCCGATAAAACCCGCTCCGCCTGTAATTAAATAAGACTTTGTCATTCGGATCCCTCTTTTTTCTTCATCGTTTCAAACATTTTCACAGATGCTTCGTGGAGAGATTCATGTGTTCCTGCATCAATCCACCACCCTTTTAACATATCATAGGTCAGCTGGCTATTTGAGATATAGAGATTGTTCACGTCTGTAATCTCTAATTCGCCTCGATCTGACGGCGAGATTCTCTCAATATATTGAAAGACTTCTTGATCATAAAAATAGATGCCCGTGACGCAGTAAGATGAGCGCGGATGCTCCGGTTTTTCCTCTATTGATAAAATCCGTTGGTGGGCCGCATCAATTTCTGCAATGCCAAACCGGTTTGGATCTGTCACTTCTTTCAACAAAACCTTGGCTCCTCTATCTTGCCGCTGAAAGGCTTCAACAAAAGGGCTTAGCGAATCCTCAAATACATTATCACCAAGCATCAGCACAAACTTCTCCTCTTCTACAAAGGGCTTTGCATAGGATAAACCGTCTGATATCCCAGACGCTTCAGGCTGTACCTGATATACGATGTTCATCCCAAGTTCCTGATCGCTTTCAAACAGCTTTTGAAACAGCGGGATTTGTTCTTCTTGTGATATGACCATCACATCTAAAATCCCTGCTTCCTTCAATTTGAACAATGACCAATAAATCATTGGATATGGACCAACCGGCAATAAATGTTTATTGAAAATCTTCGTTAAAGGCGCCAGTCGTGATCCCTTTCCTCCTGCTAAAATAACTCCCTTCACATCTACACATCCTTATAGTCTTTTTGGTGATGATTCATGAGGTGTATAAGAATGTTTTTCACTCGTTCAGTTCCTTTTCCATCAATGAGTGTCCGTCCATTGAGATGGATGCTCCTGCGGAGAAAGTAGCTGCTGGACAGTCTTTCCACAGCACATCGTATATCTTTTTCATCCACAAATTCACCTAATCCAAGATGGTGGCACGCTCCCTTTTGTGCAAAACGAGCGGCTGTCACTGCTTGATGGTCGACTTGTGAAAGGACAATACTGGGCACTCCGATACAAACTGCCTCGTATAATGTCATCCCGCCAGCAACTATGGCCAGATCAGCTTCCGAGAGACGCGCAGGTAATTGATCTGTATGACGAATGAATTGAATATGCTCAGCCTCTATTTGTTCCTCAATGCGGGAGGCTTTTCCTGTAACCGCTAAGATGTGTAAGTGGTCCGCTTCGAGGAGTGCTGATACAGCCTTTGATAACAATCCGCGCGGGTCACTGCCCCCAAGGCTGATGACCACCTTTTTGCATTCTTTTCGAACCTCATATGTGTCTTTTAATCGGCTTATCTCTTGATCTAACAATAAATAAGGTGTTCCATAAAAATATTCTGTCCCATCTACTTGCATGTGCTTTTCGTCCAGACCGCCATAAATGCCGTTCACGACAGCATCGGCAAGCTGACAGGCTTCTGCTCTTATTTCTTCGAATAAGACCAGCCTGGCAGAGCTGGAGGATGCTTTGACTAATTGAAGAAATTGGAGGTCACAATCAAGTACATCAATCAGCAGAAGATCTGGATTCAGCTCTTTTATGTCCTGCTCCATCTGAAGGAATGCCTTCGACTCCTGCACCAAATGAACGTGCCAATCTGGACCTGAGAGCATTTCTACACAGATCTGTTCATTTGTATAGAAAGATATGTCGTTTCCTTCTTGAAGCAATTGATTTGCCAGCCGTTTCATTCTGACGACATGACCCATCCCTCTTAAAAAACCACCATACACAACAATCATGATTTTCTTGTTCATTCAGCATCCTTCTGTTTCACAAATTGATTCAGCCGAACAATATCAGGATCTTGTTCGCAAATGGTGATGAGCTCAGCCGTAGGCACAGCAATGGAGCCGCCAGCTTTCTCTAGTAAACGGGTCGCAAACACATAATCTTCTTCTGTATCAATCGTGAATCGATAAGCAGGATATGCAAGTTCTTTGGGCGGTGTGAATAATTGCAGGTGAAATTGCTCAGGATGCTTTCTGATATAGAGCGTGACATGCTCACGCTCTGGCTGCGTAAGGGGAAAATTGTCGATTTCACTTAAAATCGGTGCGTTGATCATTTCCCCGGAAATACCGAGTGGCGTCCCAGCCGTATACGTGTAATCAGCCTTCGCTTGCCTATGTTTTTCAAGCATTTTCGACAAAAGGACTGGATCTATAAATGGGTTATCTCCCGTTAAACGCACAATGGTTTGCGGTTCAAAATGACGGACAATCTGCGCAAATCGCTGCAGTACATCCTTCTCACTGCCACGAAATACTTTATAGCCCTTTGATAAACAATAATGAGCCAGCAGATCATCTTCTGCCTCAACTGTTGTGGCGATCATGAGGTTCTGCGTTTTGTGATTGTAATGAGCTGATTGCTTTACCCGTTCAACAATCAGGTCGATCAGCGCCATACCGCCGATCGGTTTCATCACCTTTTTTGGCAGCCTTGTTGAGCCCATTCTCGCCTGTATGACAAAGAGCACATCATTGATCATTTGACGTCTCCTGCATGAGTACATCTTTCCATGTAACTCCTGTATGGGCTGGGATATCTCTGACAGCCTTTGCGCCAAGTAAAACCGCCATATACCTTGGATGCAGACCTTGGCTTTTTTGTCCTGGACGTAACACGGCTAGATTTTCTGCGGTCAATGTCTCGCCCTTCGCAATGCCTTTTGTCGTAAAAATGCCTCGATACGCAAATTCACGAATCTTGCCTTCAATGGCTGTTGTCGTTTTATAAGAACTGCCAAGGAGCTCTTCTGGCACTGAATGAATGTCAGCTTCTTTTAAATTCCGCTGCTTTTCTGCCGCTCGAATATGCTGAACCATTTCCTTCAATTCATCAGGATCAAGCGCAAAGGAATGATCAGCCCCAGGTAACGTTTTATCGACTGTAAAATGCTTTTCAATGATTGCTGCCCCAAGCTTCACAGCAGCTACAGGCGCTTCAGTTGGATGCTCACTATGATCAGAAAAGCCAATGACTGCCTCGGGAAATGCCGCAGCTAAGGTTTGAACCACGCGCAGATTCGTGTAAGCTCTAGGTGCTGGATACTTTGCTACGCAATGCATGATAGCGACCTGCTGATTTTGCTCGCTTGTAATCGCCTCGTATGCTTCATGGACATCCGAAATGGTTGCCCCGGCAGTTGAGAATATGATGGGCTTTTGAAAAGATGCCGTGTGACGCATAAGAGGCAAATGATTGATTTCATAGGATGCCAGTTTGAAAGCCGGCGGATCGGTTTGATTCAATAGATCCGCAGATTCTTCGTCACATACTGTGCTTAAAAATATCAGCCCTTTTTCCGCGCAACGTGACAATAACACCGGGAGCCATTCTGGCGGCAGCTCCATTTGTTCCACTAAAGAAAAAATAGACACCTCTTCCCCCTTGGCTGTTTCGTACAAACCCGGTTCCTTTTGATACATCCGATCAGCTTGAAACATTTGAAACTTCACCGCATCGGCACCTGCTTCCTTTGCCACATCAATTAAAGCAAGCGCCTGATCCAGCTTTCCATCATGGTTAATGCCTGCCTCTGCAATGATAAAGACAGGCGCACCATCCCCTACTTTGCGATCTCCGATATAGAAATGCGCCATCTTACCTCTCTCCTTTTTTCGGCCACACATGGTAATACAAGAAGGCATTTTTTGTTCTAAAGCCTAGCTTTTCGTACAGCTGAATCGCGGTTGTGTTATGCATCTGAGTTCCGGCAGACATAAACCGATGCCCTCTCTCATAAGAGGCTTTTATTATCGCCATCACGAGCTTTTTTCCGATCCCTTTTCCTTGTGCATCCGGTCTAATGGACAATAAATCAAGCACTAGTTCATCGCCCTTTGTTACCCCTTGAATCAAACCAATGACTTCATCGTTTACCTTTGCCGCGAGATTGATATCTGCACGTCCGAGTAAATTGTTTCTCATCCATTCCTGAAAGAAATGCTGGACAACATTCTGATCTAAAAAAGGATCAAGTGCGTACCGGCTTTTCACAAACGCCTGATGAGCAAGTGACACCGCCTCATCGTAATCCTTTTCATCCGGCAGACTAATAACCACATCTTCACCTGTTGATGGAAGCTCCATTTGAACAGGCGGCGCCTCAAGACGAGTGAGACCGCCCACATAGTACACATGTGACAGCCTTTGGACGATGCGGTTTTTTTCAAGATCAGACGCTTCAAGACGTAAAAAGAAAAAATCGCATTTTTCTGTTCTCATCCAATTGATGAAACGCTCCATCAATTCTTGAAAAGCAGACGCTGACTCCGCTTCCACAAACTTCACATGAAAAATATGCTGATCAAAAATGACGCTTTCCCATTTTGACCATTCATATAACAGGACTGCTTTGAGCTGGGCGCCATTGACAAGAGCAAACTGCTTGAAGCCGTTCATTTGTTCCGCTTGTTGACCGTATTTCTCCAGCCAAGCAGCGAGCACCTGATCATCTACAGCATGAACGACCTTCATGATGATGCCCTCTGTTCTTTTAAAATAGACAACACCGCTGTGATAACATCCTGCACATCTTCATCTGTCATACTCGGATAGAGCGGCAGTGAGAGCGTCTGCTTGTAGTATGTGAGTGACTCAGGGAAATCCTCCGGTGAATAGTGATACGTTTGTTGATAGTATGGATGCAAGTGAACAGGGATAAAGTGAACACTCGTGCCGATTTTATATTCCTTTTGCAGCTGATCAATCAGTTCATCCCGCGTGATGAATGCTCCTTTTGGATTCACTTGTAGTACATACAAATGCCATGCATGTCTTCCATCTTGATGCACAGGCGGCAGGATCAGACCCGCTTCTTTTTGAAAAGCCTGATTGTATGCTTTTGCAATCTGTTCTCTCCGTGCCTGCATGTCATCCAGACGGTTTAACTGAACAAGCCCTAACGATGCCTGCACGTCAAACATGTTCATTTTATAGCCTGGTTCCTCGACCTCGTAATACCACGTTCCTTTTTCTCCATAACGATTCCACGCTCCCTTGCTCATCCCATGCAGCGCTAGTCTTCTAATCCGAGCAGCAAGCGCATCATCATTTGTTGTCAGCATGCCGCCTTCACCAGTCGCTAGGTTTTTCGTTGCATAAAAGCTAAAAGCGGTCGCATCACCAATGGATCCAACGGGCTGACTGTGGTACGTTGTGTAAAGAGCGTGGGCAGCATCTTCAAGTACAAATAGATCATACTTTTTGGCAATCGCTAAAATTCGGTCCATATCGCACGATTGACCGGCAAAGTGAACAGGAACAATCGCTTTTGTATGTGGTGTAATGGCCTCTTCTAGTTTCTCTGCATCCAGGTTGAGTGTCGCTGGATCAATATCGACAAATACAGGCGCTGCCCCCGTATGGATAATCGTATTAGCTGTTGCGCAGAATGTCAGAGGGGTTGTAATCACCTCATCCCCAGCCCCAATCCCTCTTGCCTTTAAGCCTAAAAATAAAGCAGCCGTACATGAATTGACAGCGATCGCATGTTTTGCACCTGTCAGCTGCTGAAATTCTTCTTCAAACTGTCTTACTTTTGGTCCAGTTGACAGCCAGCCGGACTTTAATGTTCCAATGACTTCATCAATTTCCTCCTGCTCAATGAAAGGCAGAGCATAAGGAAGAAATTGTGCTCTCTTTTTTCCCATATCGCTTGCACACCCCTATCTTCATCTCTGAAAATCCACACCAGTTTTTGTTTTGAGCAGAGAAAGCAGAACATCGATAGATCGCGCATGCGGATAATGTTGTTTAATGAACTGAGCTCCTTGCTGCTTTGCCAGTTTCATCTCTTGTTCATCCGACAAAATACGAATGGCTTTCTCAGCTAGTTCAACAGGGTTTTCCATATGATAACTGCCAAGCGACTCGTAATATGGGTATCTTCTGCCTTCTGTCATTTTCCCGATCAGCACACTCTTTTCAAAAAGCATCGCTTCAAGACCCACTGTGGATGTGAGTGTAATCACGATATCCACATATGGCAGCAGGTCATACAGGTCAATTTCTTTTTTAATCAATTTCACATGATTTCCCGCTCGTTCAATAGACACATAGTCATTTAATCGATTTCGAGCAATTTCCCAAGGATGCGGCTTCATGATCAGCTGAATGTCTTTCCGTTTGGCGATCGTTTTAAGAACATCGCCATAAAAGGCTTCAGAAAACGGCTGCGTTGCCACAAGCACGGTCTTTTTAGCCGGACTGAAATTCAATTTACGAAAAATGAGGTCCTGTTGAAGCGGCGTTCGCTCTTTCACCAAATCAAACCTCGGATGACCTGTGATTTCCACCTGTTCCGGCTGACAGCCTTTGTCTACATACCAATCCTTTTCATATTTTCCAAACACCCCATGGCAAGTCGTAAAAATCGGTAAAAAGGCTTCGTCTCCCATAAGCGCGCCGTGCTGAAGACAGATACTCGTAAGCTGGCGTTTCACTGTTTGCAAAGCGAGTACGCGGCTGTAGACATCCTCTGTCGTTCCAACAATAACAGCTGCAATCGGCTGCATTTGAAATAGCATTTCTATCTGGTCAATGACATCAATAAATTGCACAATGTCCTTCCGCAGTTTTTCTCTAAAAAAGACATTGCCAAAGACAGGGTGGTGAGCGTAAGGTTTAAGGAGAGCATTTGCTTTTTCAATATATTCAGCGTGGGCTTCTTTATTAACCTCTCCGGCTAATTCCGGCTTACTGATCACGGGTAATCCGTAATAATCCGCCTTCTTCCAGCGAGCGAGCACCACCGTTTGGTTTGGATGGAACCGCGTGTAATTTTGTTCCGTAAAACGCAGGTGTTCAAAGTGAAGCAATACCTTTCCATTCGCCGGACGATAAGCAATACGCTTGATCTGCTGTTTATGCTGATCAAAAAATGGCTGAATCTCTTCCGGTAATGGACAAGCGGTTGTCAGTTCTTGACCGAATGCTTCATCTTCCATGCGTTCCCTCACTTCAGGACTGATATATTGATAAAAATTACTGATCAACCCAAGAGGAATTTGCTTGTAGGACAAATCCTTCATCAGATTCACATACTCAAAGTACACCTGCCAATAATGATGAATATAGTGCGACACTTCGGGTCACCTCCTATGTCTTTGTTTTAATATACTGCGAAGCTCCCAGCAGGTGGACTGCTCGGGAAGTGCTTGAATAAAGGCACTTTTCTCTTCTTCTGCCAGCTGATAATGAATGGACTGTTCTGTAATGTAATTTGTATCTAATATTTCATCAAAGGGATAGAATGGATAAAAATGATTTAAGCGGAAAAAGAAACGGGCATCCCCTATTCGGTAAAAATGCGGACTCTCGTCCCAGTAAGACCCAAATTCCTCATGAATTTTTGATAAAATGGATGTACGATGCACGACCGAGCAATGATCTATGGCGCAGGGGGCATTCCATTGCACTGTTTGCGCCGGCCGAACCGTTTCCTTCACTGGCTCTTTTTTGCTATTTAAATAGATCACTTTAGAACTAGAATAGACAATATCTTTACCTGGATGGGCATCTAGATAATGAGTGAGCTTCTCTAAACGGTCCGGGGCGTAGACATTGTCATCTGTGGCATAGGAAATATACTCCCCTTTTGCCAGTTCTAATGCTTGATTAATCAGCACGGCGTAGCGAGTTTTCGCTGTTCTCTCTTCCAGCGTTTTAACACCGCTTTGGATAAAATGAACGCGGGGATCTTTGCGAAAGGGCTCAATCACGGCAAGGGTTTTTTCGTTTGATCCATCATCCATGATAAAAAGTTCAAAGTCTGACAGCGTCTGCTTCAAGACCGCTTCAATCGATCTGCCGACGTAAGCCGCCTTGTTATAGCTCGTCATAATGACAGTTACTTTTGTCAAAGTTTTCACCTCGGTCTCTTTCAAACTATGTTTATCATATGTGTCTCCTCTAAAAGAGACTGTAGAGTGACCTATTTTTTATAAAATTGTATTTTTTTATTGATCTATCTTTGAAAAACGCGAACTTTTTGGTAATATAAGTAATCATTTGTGTGTATTAAAGGGGTAAAGAACATTGGAAGCTATGAAGAATGATCACTCCCAAGAAGAGGAAGTAAAAGGATTTTTTCGATTTTTTAAAATTTTCGTCGCGACAAAAACGATTATTCGCTCATATCAACATTCCAATATTCCCATTTGGCTGATGATGCTCCTTGCAAGTATCGCCGGTACAGGCTGGATCTACGAAGGGTATTTTAGCGAGTATATGGGCAATCATATTCCATTCCCTTTTATTCTGTTACAAGGAGCGGGATATGGTATTTTGGCAGGCAATATGATTCTATTTTTCGGTGTCCTCATCATCAAGTGGTTGGGACGTCTCTTTTTCGGCTGTCAAACGGCGTATCGAGATATACTCAAAGCGTGCACACTGACGGTCTTTTTCCCTTCTGCTTTATTTTCACTTACTTGGATTTTCACTGTTGGGATGCTAGGTCCGTATACGTTTGTTAAAATCTCACCATATTTAGATCAGCATTATGAAGTATGGTATTATCTCGATCTTTTACCTCTTACGGAAGCATATGCAAAGACGTGGATATTGGGAATGGCTGTTTTAGGCATTGTCGCTGTGATGAAGCTCAGATTATGGCAAGCCTTCATCATTGTGATCACACCGCTCGCCGCGTTTTTTCTCATCATGACACTTTTATTTGATATTCAGCACGCTATAAACTGGATCATGTAAAAAGGACGAGTACCGATAGAATACGAGGGATTGTCTTCACGCTGAGGAATTGCATAGCAGTTCCTTTTTTTCGTTCAATGTACATATTCTCCCCTCCTGTCTCATAGTGTGAAAGAGAGAAAGAATGCTATGGAAACAACAGGTGCTTTAGCGCCTTCTGTTTAGAACACCATGAGGAAAGAGGAGGAACGTTATGAAATTGAAAAATCAATTTGGGCAAGGTTCGGGTTTCGAAGGTCAAGATTTCCGCCAGCAACAATATGGAGCAAATCCGTATCCTGCGCAGCAGATGGGTTATTCAGTCCCTCCCCAAACGCAGGGTCAAATGCAGCAGGGGTTTTCACCAATGCCGTCAACCGGTACTTCACAAGGAGGCCAAGGAACGCAGGGCGGCGGTCAGCCCTATCAAATTCCTTCTGGACCGGTTTATCAGCAGAATGTCACAGGACAGCTACCTATTGAGCAGTCCTATATTGAAAATATTTTACGATTGAACCGCGGCAAGGTAGCCACGATTTATATGACGTTTGAGGCGAGTAAGGAATGGAATTCGAAGATTTTTAGAGGCGTCATAGAAGCTGCAGGGCGTGACCACATTATCATTAGTGATAATAAGACAGGAACACGATACTTACTATTAACAATCTATCTTGATTACATTACGTTTGATGGAGAAATTCAATATGATTATCCTTATTCGATGTCAACATATTCTCCGAGATAACGTCAAGCATGGCAAAAGCAAGGACTCAGGTGCCCTTGCTTTTTTCTTTTGTCTAGGTTTTTGTCACACCTCTAGAGCGCTGCTCATAAGATGCCTAGTAGTTTTTATCAAAAGCCTAGAGGTGACATCAATGACTGTTGAGCTGGATTATACATCACCAAATGTCAAATTTTCATACGATCTGAATCAAAGCCCCCTTGTGAAATTCGATCAGCATAACCTGATTAATGTATTAGGAAAAAAACAATTAAACTCGTTGGATCAAGTGTCCCTGCTGGATATATATTTGAGTAAAAGCAAAGTCGTAGAGCCTCATTATCATCAAAATGCGGCAGAGCTTGTTTATTGTATAGCCGGTTCTGCTGCCGTATCGATGCTGAATCCATTTACAAAAAAACTGCACACCTACACCATCACACCTGGACAGGTGGCAAACGTGCCTCAAGGCTGGTGGCACTATGAAGTCGCTCTCCAAGACAGAACTCATTTGTTAGCCATTTTTAACGCATCTACACCTGAAGTGATCCTAGGCTCAGACCTTCTCACCCTCACCCCTTCTCACATCATGGCCCATACTTATTGCATGAACGAAACACAGTGGAAGCAGGCGATAAAGCCTGTGAAACCAAGTGTGTTTATCGGACCATTTTGCCACCGGGAGGAAGAGTCTCAAACGCATCCTGTCCCTCCATCTCACTACGTCCCTTATTATCAAGCACCGCCCAACTATACCCCTTACTGGAGTTAAGAAAAAAACCGATGCCCCTATGAGAGCATCGGTTTATTGGCTTATAAATTTTTTGCTGCTGCAATGACAAGCATGATCCAAGAGGCGATAAATGCTACTCCGCCAATAGGAGTAATGGCACCTAGAATCTTCACCTGCGTTAATGCCAGCACATAAAGGCTTCCTGAGAAGAAAAGGATGCCTGCAAGCATCACCCAGCCAGCGGTTGGAACTAGGGAAACACCTGATAGCTTATCTGCAAGAAAGGCGACAATAAATAGTCCTATCGCATGGAACATCTGATATTGAACACCTTTATTCCATATTTCTATATATTTTTCAGATATTTTCCCTTCTAGACCGTGCGCACCGAAGGCTCCAAGTCCAACAGCAAGCATGGCGTTAATGGCACCTAAAATGAAAAATAGTTTCATTCGTCATTCTCCTTATCTCGTCAATTATATTTATCATAGCGCGGGTGAAGGGCGACATTCAACTTTCCCTTTACGTTGACACGAGATTGTCGGATTTCTTTTTCTTTCGTAACAAGACTTGGTCGACCACGATCGCAATGAGTGTACCTAGAACAAGACCGTTGCTTAATAATGAAATGAGCACAGGATGCATCCCTTTCAAGGCCCCCTGAGGCACAAACATCGCCCCTACGCCCGCTAAAACAGCAATCCCAAGAACAAAGCGAATCCGCGGAATTTCTTCTTTCTCATACTGATCAAACTCCGACATCGCAATCCCGATCATAGAAGAGAAGACCACAAAGTTTACAGCAAGCCCCACAGGGGATGGCAATGCAGAGAAAAAGCTCATGAGCAGGGGAAACAAACTAATGAGAACAACAAGCAGACTTCCTATGAAAAAAGGCTTTCTCGAAGGAATTTTGGTTGTCTGGATAAATCCGGCTGCCCCCGAAATAGGTACAGGCGCAATCGCCCCGATGAGCCCGCTTAATAAATGACCAAATGCTGCGACAAAACCAGCAGGGCGTGCTCTCTTCCGCTCACGCAGTTCACCAAATGCCTTCACTGAGCTTTCCACAATTCGAATACTTGCCAGCATGTTCACAATGAGTAAAATCGTTATAAAAAAGGACGTGACAAGCAATCCACTGTCAAAGACCGGCATACCGAATGGAAACAGCTTCGGAAACTCGATGATTTGTTCTGGAATTCGGACCGGCTTCGCCAATCCGAGTAGAGCGAATAACAGCCATCCGCCTGCAAGTGCGAATAACACAGAAAACTGTCTTAAATAATGCCATTTTGAGCGGCTGATCATGAAGGTAAGGATAATAATCAAGATCGATAAGCAAAAGACAAGCCCATCTACTTGATTTCCCCGATAGCCGATGCCCATCAGCCCTTTCATAATTGGCTGACTTAGCTGCACAACAAGCAGCAGCAGGTAAATGCCTGTGACGACTGGCGTAAATAAAGACGCGAGCCAATTGATGATTTTAAATAGACTAAAAATAAAAAAGAAAACAGCACTAAAAATTAAAGCCCCTTGTAATGCTTGCAGGGTTTCAGGATACGTCGCAAAGATTGTACCTGTCATGCCGGCATAAAGGGTATACACACCCCACCAAAGCCCTGCTGGACTTTCATTAATCGGCAGCATATGGCCGCATAAACACTGCACCATTGCCACAAGACCAAGTGAAAAGAACGTACTTTGAATCAGCTCCGCCGATTGCACTTGGTTCAATTCAAATGCTTGTGCAATCGCAATTGGTACGGCAATAGAAGCTGCGATAAAAAATGCCATCCACTGAATGGCGCCCAAAAATAGTTTCAAACCGATCACCTTCCCTTTGTCGTGACAAGACATTAAAAATCAAAAATAGAGTCGCCATTCCCGTCCTTCTCTTTTTGACCCTCATCATTTTGCTGAAATTTCTTCGCGCCACTTGTGCCCATGAGTTTCTCCAGCATGGCTTGATCTGCAGACACAGATGGTGCTGATGGTGTATGTATCGATGAAGGTGGTGAAATGACCGGCGACTGCGGCATTTGCACCTGTGATGGTGCGTCGAGAATGACATCACATAGTGAAGAAATGGCCGCCACTTGACGTTTCACCTCTTCATCATTTCCACTTTGTTTTGCTTTTTGAACCGCTTCCTCCATTTTTTGAAGCAGGCTTGATATATGAATATTCAAGGGTAGACCCTCCAATCTAAAAAAATCTCTTTTCAACATTATTTTACCAAATGAACAAACCAAATGGGTTCATTTTTTCAAAGCAGTGCGCTCACGACTCTCTTATTTGACCCGTCATCTTCATTCACACATAATAAAAGAAACAACATCGTCTATGAAAGGATTGAATAATGGACAAGCTCACTGCTCTATTTCAGAAACAAAAAGTCTTTCAGAAGCCGGCGGTTCAAGAACGCATCCGCATTCTTCAAGACTTAAAAGCAGCAATCAAACAGCATGAAAAGGATATTTTACAGGCCTTAGCCCATGATTTACATAAATCCGAACAGGAAGCCTATACAACAGAGATCGGGATAGTGTATGAAGAAATCAATCATACCCTCAAGCACCTTCACAAATGGGCGAAGCCAACTCGCGTGAAAACACCGCTGACTCATATCGGATCAAAAAGCATGATTATCAAGGAACCCTATGGAAGTGTGCTCATCATTGCTCCTTGGAACTATCCTTTCCAATTGGCCCTTTCTCCATTAGTCGGCGCGATTTCTGCGGGAAATGCTGTGATTTTAAAGCCGTCTGAGCTGACGCCGGCAGTCTCACAAGTGATCAGCACTATCATCAAACATGTCTTTCAAGAAGACCATGCGGCTGTCGTAGAGGGCGGTGTTGAAGTCAGTACAGAGCTGCTGAAACTGCCCTTTGATTATATCTTCTTTACTGGAAGTGTGGCAGTTGGCAAAGTCGTCATGGAAGCCGCCGCAAAACATTTGACCCCTGTCACACTTGAGCTTGGCGGAAAAAGTCCCAGCATCGTCATGCCTGATGCCGACATCAAGTTAGCAGCGAAGCGGATCACCTTTGGAAAATTCACCAATGCAGGGCAAACCTGCATTGCACCAGACTATTTGCTCGTTCATGAATCCATCAAAGAGGAACTTTTGCGAGAAATGACAGCCTGTATCCGTGACTTTTATGGTGAACATCCCGAAACGCATCCGCACTTTGGAAAAAATGTCAGCCAGCGTCATTTTGACAGGCTTACACAATTTCTCTCAAATGGAACGATCGTCACAGGTGGACAGCGCAATGAACAGGAGCTCAAAATCGCTCCGACCATTTTAGACCACATCACATGGGAAGATCCCGTCATGCAGGAGGAAATTTTCGGACCGATTCTGCCTGTCATGACCTTTGATTCTCTGCATGAGGCAGTTCATATGATCAAAGCAAGGCCAAAGCCGCTTGCGCTTTACTTATTTACAACAAATAAAGAAACAGAAACCTATATTCTAGACAACCTCTCATTTGGCGGAGGATGTATCAATGACACGCTTATGCATGTCGCTACACCTTACCTGCCATTCGGAGGCGTCGGCGAAAGCGGCATGGGGCGATATCACGGGAAGGACAGCTTCTTTACTTTTACACATGAAAAAAGCGTCCTGCGGCAGACCAATCGCTTCGATTTTTCCTTCCGTTATCCAAATGCGAAAAACGGACTCGACTTGGTTCGTAAATTTTTAAAATAAACAGGACGAAGGGTCTCTCCCCTCGTCCTATTTTCATTCAATATCCTTGATACACCAATTGATTTCTTCAATCCCCATTTGCTTTAAATACGCGTTTACCTTTGAAAACGGCCGGCTGCCAAAAAAGCCGTTTCTTGCAGAAAAAGGACTTGGATGAGGTGACTCAATGATGAAATGCTTGTTTTGATCAATGCGTTTTTTCTTGTTTTGAGCATGTCTTCCCCATAACACAAAAACGACGGGCTGTTCACGCTGATTCAGCACATCAATCACGCGGTCTGTCACACGTTCCCAGCCCTTGCCTTTATGAGAATTCGCCTCGCCTTTTCTCACAGTCAGCACAGTGTTTAACAGCAGCACACCCTGCTCTGCCCAGCTGACAAGTGAGCCGTGGTTTGGAACAGGACAGCCAAGATCATCCTTTAGCTCCTGAAAAATATTTCTCAAAGATGGCGGATGTTTGACGCCCGGCTGAACAGAAAAGCTTAATCCATGTGCCTGCCCTGGGCCATGATAAGGGTCTTGTCCTAAAATCACCACTTTGACCTTTTCATATGACGTCAAATGAAGAGCACGATACACGTCATCTGGTTTTGGAAAAACGGTCTGCGTGCGATATTCTTCCTTCATCCATTCACGTAATTCCTGATAATACGGCTGTTCAAATTCACTTTTCATCACAGCCCACCAGCTATCATTTAAAAATGGCTTCATTGTGGTTTTCCTCCTTCTACTTGCTGCGCTAGTCTGGAGATCATCGGTTTTCCATCCCACACAATCTCACTCTCTGATTCTCTTTTTTTCATCGCCGGTTCTTCTAATAATATAGCAAAGTTCGCTGTCGGCAGATCGCCCAGTTCATGCTTTTCACTTAAATCATCTAAGTAGTTTTTCCTTGTTTCACCAAGATCACTAGACTGATTTCCACCGCCGTCAAAAAACGCATAGATCACGCTCGCAGCTGGCACTCGTTTCACTCGGGCATGCTGTGATACACGCAAAAAGAAGTCCCAGTCCCAATAATGATGCATCGCTGGATCAAAATAGCCAATCTCATCGTGTATACAGCGTTTGTACATACTGCCCGAAGGAACATATGTAGAAAAGACACGCATATCCTCAATATCTGCTGTATAAGCAAACAAACGTCTCGACAGCGGAAAACGGGTCGCGCCTTTTTCTTCAAATGATACAATTTCTGCATCAGAAAAGACAAAATCGGCATCCTCCAGCGCCTTGCTCATGCGTTCGATATGACAAGGTGTGAAGTAATCATCGTCGTCACTCAGCATGATGACGTCGCCTGTCAGCTCCCGCACCCCCACATTTCTGGCATTGACATGCTGGACATTCTCATCTAAATGAATCAAGCGGATCGGAAGCTCAGGGTAAAGCTCCCGAATGATGTCGACTCGCTCTCCTGCATCATTGACGACAACAATTTCAAAAGGCTGTACGGTTTGTCTTGTAATGGATTCAAGCAGCTCACACAGTGCGCTGAGCCGGTTATGTGTCACAATTAATAAGGAAATCTTCATATGCAGCTTACTCCTTTAATAGATTCGTCTTTTTCCATTAAAACATAAATTGACTTTCTTCTCATGATATAAAAGGCGGTTTGATTTGATGGGAAAATGGGAATTTTTGATGAAAAGGAGTGATGATGATGGAATATATCACGGTGGAGAATAGTAAAGAAGCAAAACAGACCATTGACCACATTCATTCATCGGGATCATCAAAGGACGCTGTTTTTGTTTTTGCCTACGACCCAGAACGCTCTGATACCGTAACAGAGCATACAGACGCCAAAAGCATGACAGCGGTCGATCAAGGAATTTTGGATCAAGTCGCCAATGTCATTCGCACCCGGGATGATGAACTGATGGCCAAAATGATGTCAACTGGGGCCGATCAAGAGTTAGCCTTAACCCTTTTAGACGAGCTGAAAAAAGGGAAATTGATGATTTGTAAAAGGTAAGAAAGAGAGGCGTTCCGAAGAGAGGAACGCTTTTTTATGCCGTTTCATTGTGATAAACGGAAAAGCTGATTATAATAAGGGATAGAACAATAACTGTTACACATCACATTGGAGGTTCAGCAACTATGTCTATGAATAAAGCACTCACCATCGCAGGTTCGGATTCAAGCGGCGGTGCAGGTATCCAAGCAGATTTAAAAACGTTTCAAGAAAAAAACGTCTACGGGATGACAGCTTTAACCGTTGTCGTTGCAATGGACCCACATAATCATTGGGATCATCAGGTGTTTCCAATTGATACGGCGACAATTCGCGCGCAGCTCTCTACCATTGTAGAAGGCATTGGTGTAGATGCACTGAAAACGGGTATGCTTCCTACCGTCGACGTGATCGAGCTTGCAGCTGACACCATCAAAACATACGACCTTAAAAATGTCGTCATTGATCCTGTCATGGTTTGTAAGGGTGCAAACGAAGTCCTTTACCCAGAGCACGCGGAAGCACTGCGTGAAAAGCTCGCGCCACTGGCAACCGTTATCACACCTAACCTTTTCGAAGCAGGTCAATTAAGCGGAATCGGCGAGATTAAAACGATCGAACAAATGGAAGAAGCAGCAAAACGCATTCACGAACTTGGTGCAAAGTATGTGGTTATCACTGGAGGCGGTAAGCTCAGCGAAGACAAAGCCATCGATTTACTTTATGATGGACAAACCTTCGAGCGCCTTGAAACAGATAAAATCGACACAGAATACACACACGGCGCAGGCTGCACATTCTCAGCAGCAGTCACAGCTGAACTAGCGAATGGATCAGACGTGAAAGAAGCCATTTATGCAGCAAAAGAATTCATCACGGCTGCCATTAAAGGCTCTTTCCAGCTAAACGAATACATCGGACCAACAAAGCATTCTGCTCATCGTTTTGACAAATAAAACAGAAAAAACCGATTCGCCTTGTTAGGAGGTGAATCGGTTTTTGTTTATCGAAAGCTTCGTCTCTGTGCAAACAGCCAATCTGTTAAGCCTGGCGTCTCATAAGCAGGCGTCCATGATGCATGGTCATATCCATACTTACTTGCATACTCCGTATAAAGCGGCTGGCCGCCAGCTTTTTGAATAGCTTGAATTGTATTTCTTGCATAGCTGATAGGGATAATGGAATCATCTTCTGCATGAAATGCCCATATTGGCTTGTTTGCTAAAATTCCTGCCTTGCTTGGATCTGCTCCCCCCGCAATAGGAATCATTGCTGCAAACAAACGAGGATATGTGATGTTCAACTGGTACGTGCCAAATCCACCTTGTGATAAACCCGTCGCATAAATTCTTTTCTGATCAATCTGATAAGAAGTTAACACATGCTGAAGGACATCATAAGCTTTGTGTAAATCTGGTGAAAATTGAAACACGTTCGTCAGGTCGATTTCATTTTGCAAATTTCTTGTTAATGCAAAGCCTCCATCGACAGCATCTCGCGCCTGAGGTGCAAGTACGTACGAAGGATGTTTCTTTTGGACTTCAGGAGAAGCCCATAAAACTGCACCATCATTCGCAAGTAACTGCTTTTGATTGTCTGTTCCCCTCTCCCCGCCTCCATGTAAGAATAGGACGAGAGGATAGGCTTTACCCCTTTTATGGTTTTTTGGAATATACAGCCGATAAGGCATTCCTTGGTATTCGAAAGATAAAAAAGATGATGCAATGTCCTCTCGTGTGACAAAGCGATAATTGTACGTAGACGTGGAAAGGCGGCGGCTTTTCTTGTAAACGCTTACTTTTAAAGTCGTATCAGTTTCGATATGAATGGGCTTTTTGTATAACTGACTTTGAGTTGTCGGCTGGCTGCCATCTGTTGTGTAATAAAGAGAAGCTTTTTGAACGTGAGAATGCAGAGCTACCTCTTGTGAACGATAATATTGACCAGATGGGACTGAAGCAGTTGATGCAGCATACGACGTATGATTTCGGGCAGAAGAAACGGAAGGAAAAAGAAAACTCATAGAAAATAGGACAATCATAAAGGTGATCAGGCACTTCTTGGTTGTATGGTTCATATTGTTCCTCCTGTACATGCTCAGATGAATTTTTTATTTATTATTGATCATGACAATATAAATGTCAACGCTTTCATTTAAATTTCTGAATAATCAGTCGGAATACAAAAAAGCGTACCCGCAAGCAGGTACACTCTTTTATCCATACATGAATGCCTATTTTTGCTGATCGGACTCTTTCGCCATTTTTCGAATAAAGGCTTCAATGGATTCAACAAATAAAGCATATTCTTTCATTTGTTTATACGTATCTGACAGCTTCTCTTTCACTTCTTCCTGCTCTAAAGAAGGTTCACCGAGAATAGATTGAACTTGAATGAGCAATTCTTTATATTCTTCACGTTTATCTTCAACATGATCTGCCATTGTCTCCAAGCGTTTTCTAGTCGTCGGCTGCTGTTTTGAATTCAAGTAAACAACCCCTTTTTTTGTCCTACCGCATTTGGATAAACGTCAGCCTCAGCTGTATATATTTTAAAATGATACCATAATTCCACCTGTTATCATATATGTAAAACGTCATCAAACCGCTTTAGGCCAACCTTGTATATACACGCTATAGGCTCTAAGATACAGGCTGATCTCACTAGAAAAAAGCAGATCATTGATCTGCTTAGATTGTAGAGAATTTATTTTTCAAGCCGGATTTCCCCTATTTCCTTCTGACTCTTTAAGGGAGTTCTTCTTTGCTCAAATTTCATAGCTAATACTAATAGGAAAGC
This sequence comes from Bacillus sp. Root920, assembly GCF_001429445.1. Taxonomy (NCBI): domain Bacteria; kingdom Bacillati; phylum Bacillota; class Bacilli; order Caryophanales; family Bacillaceae; genus Bacillus; species Bacillus sp. Root920. The sequence goes on along the minus strand of NZ_LMJV01000001.1, from coordinate 479,883 downwards.
TATTATTAAAATCATACTTAAGAAAATCAAACCGGCCTGCATTTTTCCTGTAGCATCTTTTAGCCACCCAACTGCATAAGGGCCAACAAAACCTCCTAGATTCCCAATTGAATTAATGACTGCAATTCCAACAGCTACTGTGGCTGGACTCAATATCATAGTAGGTAATGACCAAAAAGGACCTTTAAAACAATACATGGCTGCCAATGAAATAGTGATAAAAATCATTGCAATAAATGGATTGGACACCATTCCTACACTGAGTAACGTTAAACCAGCTACGAGTAACGGTAAAGCTGTGTGCATACGTCTTTCACCAGTGCGATCTGAGCGTCTTGACCAGTAATTCATGACGATTGAAGCAATAATGTAAGGGATTGTAGCAATGAAGCCGATCTGGGTGTTTGATAAATAGCTAGATAACCCTTTAATAATTTGGGGCATCCAATAACCAACGCCCAGTGTACCTGCAGTATATACAAAGTAAATTAAGGCGAGGTACCACAGTTTAGGATCAATCAAGGCCGTCTTATGACTAGAGGCTTGTCGGCCTTGCTTTTCTCTTAGCTCCTCGTCCTTTCTTAATTCTGACATCACCAATTTTTTTCTTCAGCTGTTAACCACTTTGCTTGTTCTGGCCGGTCTGTTAAGTAGAAATATGTAACAAACCCTAAAATAACAGCAGGGGCGCCTTCGATAATAAACATCCAACGCCATCCAGGTACATTCATCCAATGAATATGATCAATAATTAAGGTAGAAACGGGAGCTCCAATAATATAAGAAACTGCGATTGCTGTCATAAACATCGCAATTGTACTTGCTCTTTCTTTAGCTCGGAACCAATAAGTAAGGTATAGAATAATGCCAGGAAATAGACCTGCTTCTGCTATTCCAAGAAGGAATCGAATAACATAAAGCTGGGTAGCATTCTGAGCAAACCCAGTTGCCATAGAAATAATCCCCCAAGTAAAGAGAATCCTAGTAATCCAAACTCTTGCCCCAAATTTTTGCATTAAAATATTACTTGGTACTTCAAAGAGAAAATAACCAATAAAAAAAATACCTGTCACAAGACCAAACATTTTACTTGTTAGTCCTAATGCTTCGTTCATTTCCAATGCAGCATATCCCACATTTGCCCTGTCTAGATAAGAAATTATATAGAGTAAAAATAGTAACGGGATTATTCTTCTTGTCACCTTTCGAATCGTCTTCTTTTCGAAATTCAATTGAGAATTTTCCATTCAAATTCCTCCTTTTAAAATAATTAAAAAGAAATTTTGATAACGCTTACATTCATTTGGAAATAAAGAGATACTCTTACGGTTCGGTAAGATGTGTAAGAGTATCTCCATTTACTCTTCTGTTGTTTCCTCAAGACAGCGAACAAAATGAAAACTTTCTTTCATCGTGTCAAAAACGTTTATTTTCAACTAAAATTGCTCTCAAGGTCTGGTTTACCGTTAAAAATTACATGTTTCGGTTGATAGTTAATGTTACCTAACACCGTTTCTCCATCTACATCGGGAAAGGCAGTCTCAATAGAAGTAGAATCTAGAACCACAAGGTGATTTGGAGTAAAAGTAACATCGTCAATTCCTAACAATTTAGGAGCTGTTACCAGAACTGCTCTAAAAGCTTCATCAAGAGACAGTCCACCTACAATCATTTTAGAAATGATGTAGCTCATGTTATAAACAGGGTATTTTCTCCATGACGCGCTTGTTAAATCTGTACTGATCGTATCTGGTTTAATTCCCTCAGCTAAGCATTTATAAAAAACATTCCAATTAAAGTGTTTTCTACCGTGACCGATATCTAATACTATTCCTCTTTCTACTGCATCTAGAAATTCTTTTTTTACCTTCCCGGCAGTATTTAACACGTTTCCATCCCTTCCTTGAAATGGATGAGTGAGAATGTCCCCTTTATTAAAATATTGTGTTACCTCTTCAATATCTAGTTGAGTTTCAGTTAAATGAACCATCATTCGTAAATCAGTTCGATCGGCTGCTTCTCTTGCTAAGCGTAATAAAGACCGGTCAGTCGTTTTGTCCACCTGACCTAAGCGAATCTTAATTCCTAATAAACAATCATCAGCTAAAGATGCAACTTCAACAATTCGATCCAACGAAATACTTTCTGGCTTGGTTGGGTTAGGATTGGGGTGATTGGTTAGCCCTTCTGGTAAAGCTGATAACCAAGAACGAACTGTTAACGGGCTGTTTTCCCAATAACGATTTGCTTCCTCCCATCCGTCATAGCCAAAAGTACCCGCGTCCCCAACTGTAGTTACTCCTGAGGAAAGATATTGTTTATCTGTTACACCAATCTCTGCTCCAGGTGCCCATACATGACAATGAAAATCTACTAGTCCCGGTACAATTACGCTAGATTCAGATAAATGAATATCCCTATCATTCTCATGAGTAACTGTAATGCTTGTAGACTTATTTGGAATGAACCCCTTTTCTGACCAAATAGAACCGCCTTTAAAATTCCATACTCCCATGCAAATACACCCCTTAACTTCATATTGATTTAATAGATTAATTTTTTTAATTGTTTGCAATAGCAACTTCTTTACATGCCTTGATAACATCCAACCACTGGTGCTAAATCACTGACCAACATACACTCCTCTTCATTTTGGATAGTGGAAACAATCACCTAAGTAGAATTTTTAATCTGTTTACTGCCAGCCATACACCAACAAGACAGCGCTTTCAAAAATGAAATGAATGACGCAACCCCCAGCTTTTTGACAACTTTCATTTTAAAGACAGAGCACCCCTCATCATAAAAAAGTTCATATGCTTTAGCCTATGTAATAAAAATTACTTTATTTTATATGAAAGTAATATTCATTACCAATAATTTAAATGTATGTTATCACTCATAATTAATAAAGTAAACCTTTTTTATAAAGAACAGCATGATGAAGTAAAACGAACAGTGAAGCAAATGAGAAAAATCGTTTTAACTGATAGTTATCAAGAAAATATAATGGAATTAATGGTGAGGGGATGCAGATGTCGTGGTTGCCATTGGTCCAAAATCCAAAAAACCAAAAATTCCACTGATCATAAGTGGAATAAGATGCAAGACTTTCTTTGGCTGAAGCAGCTAATAATGTCAAAAAATCGATTAATCCTGAGGAAGGCGGGGTTAGTTTTCAAAACTGATCGATCAGAAGCAGAACTATTTAAACGGGCTGATATGATTGAAGTTAAATTTTGACAAGGTACTTTAGCCGGAACTGGCGGGGAATTTAACAAAGAAAACGAGGATGCGGTATTGGGGTCCCCAATATCCCGCACCTCGATTATCTGATAGAGAAATGTAATTCTACATCGGCACCTTCTCTATCAATCGTGCGGACGGTGCTGAAGCGCCCTTTTTTTATGCCTTGCTGTTTCTGTTACTTTCAATTTCACGTCATACTGATCATCACTTGTAGGTTAAGGATCATCGATTTGCTTCTCTTTGTAAATGCCATGTCTTCAGTTTCAGCTTTGTTTCATTTCTGCCACTGATGGAGATCGATTTATTTCCCGGGGAAGGAAAGTAACGTGCAGTAAAAACTTCTCGGCCTCCGTTTACAAAAATCTCAATTGACGATGAGTCGATAAAGATATGAAGGTCGTGTAATTCCTCTATAAGTGCTTCACGAACTTCCTTTGATCGATCTTCAAATCGATCCCGCTCTAATGTCAGCTTCCCTTCCTCTTTATCATAGATGATGCGTGCTGCTGCACGGATACAGCATTCAAACCCTTTTTGTGTATCAATTTGATCAATGAATACCTCTGCGCTCGTAATATCCTCTACAGGGATGGAATGAACAGAACGTTTAATATGAAAAACATACTCTTGTTCATTGGTCCGCATGGATTGAAGTTCACTTACTGGTTTTTGAATCAGATGTCCGTCAACATCTAAACGGAGCTCTCTCGGGATCGTGAGGCAGTGTATCCATTGATAAGAAATCGTCGGATGATGCTCTTCTCCTTGATCAGGCACCCCCATCCACCCGATTAAAAGTCGTCTGCCTGATTCATCTAGAAAGGTTTGCTGCGCATAGAAGTCAAAACCGCGGTCCAGCTCCTCAAACGCTCCGTGTGTATATTGATAGGAGTGATCATCCAATGTGCCAACAAAATAGCCTGATTGATGTGTGTTGTGATATTTTAAGCCATCCGGCTCTAGTCCTTGCGGTGACACAATCAATACATCCCGGCCGTCTAATTCAAACAGATCTGGACATTCCCACATATAGCCGAAATTGTCTAAACCATTCTTTCCGCTGCCTGCAATCGTGCCTTGAAACGTCCAATTATCTAACGTATCAGAGGTAAATAAGACAAGGTGTCCTTTCAGGTCTAAGCTTTGTGCACCAAGGACCATGTACCACCGGCCATTTCGCTTCCATACCTTCGGATCTCGAAAATGGGCAGTGAACCCTTCAGGGAGCGTTGCCACGACACCTTTTTTCTCAAAGTGAATACCATCTTCCGAAACAGCTAAACATTGATACGTCTCACGGTTCCCTTGTTCATCCCGAACGTTTCCAGTGTACATCACGTGCATCTGCCCACCTTCTATAAATGCACTGCCAGAATAACAGCCGTTTTGATCAAACCAATCACTTGGGGCAAGAGCGGCTTCTTCGTGCTGCCAATTGACTAGATCTGTCGATGTATAATGCCCCCAGAATTTTGCACCATGCCCCGTTTTGAATGGCTGCCACTGATAAAAGACGTGGTAAATTCCTTTCCACTGAATCAGCCCATTCGGATCATTTAAAAGACCGACTGGCGGCATCAAATGAAAATGCTGCCGGTACACATCCTTTTTGACCAAATGCTCATAGTTTCGAATACGGTCTGCTATCTTTTGACGAAGTGCTGCGTCAGTTGTTGTCATGACTGTGACCACTCCTTGATTATTTTTCGACTTCTTTTACTTTAAAAATGATAGTGAGAATAAATGAAACAGCAACAGCGATTAACATACCAATCACATAATTGACCACATTCTGAATACCGAATGGTGCTGCAATCGCAATCATCGGAATGCCTGTTAAACCATAAGCATTGGCAGCTACCTTCGTGAAAACGACGAATGCCCCGCCCAATGCGCCTCCAATCATCGCCGCAATAAATGGTTGACGATAGCGGAGGTTTACACCAAATATGACAGGCTCGGTAATTCCTAAAAAAGCAGAGAAGGCAGCAGGAAGGGCAATTTCTTTTGTTTTTGCACGCTTGGCTAAGAAAAAGACAGCCAATCCTGCTCCGCCTTGCGCGACATTGGACATTGCCCAGATCGGCAGCAAATAGTTACGCCCAATATCATTCAGCAATCCTGCCTCAATCGCATGGAAGCTATGATGAACCCCTGTGAGCACAATTAAAGAGTAAGCACCGCCGAAAATGAGTCCTGCTAAGAACCCTGCATGGTCATAAATAAATGTCAGTGCACTCGAAATTCCTGTACCAAGCATTCTTCCAAGCGGTCCAACTGCAATAAACGTCACAAATCCAGTGACAATCACGGTCACAAATGGGGTCACAAGTAAATCAATACTGTTCGGAACCATTTTTCTTAAATTCTTCTCAACAAGGCACATGATATATACGGTCAATAGCACTGGAATGACCGTCCCTTGGTAACCAAGAAGAGCAATATCAACATTGAATAAATGCATATACTCTGGTTTTGCTTCCGTCAATCCCCACGGATTAAGCAGATTCGGGTGAACCATAATTCCCCCAATGACAGCCCCTAAATACGGATTTCCGCCAAACTCTTTCGCTGCACTGACCCCAATTAAAATCGGTAAAATGATAAAGGCTGCACTTGAGAACATATCAAGCATTTGAAAGATCGCAGAGCTTGGATCAGCCCATTTGAAGGCTTTCATCATGCCTAAGAGACCCATTAACAAACCGCTTGCCACAATTGCTGGAATGATCGGTACAAAAATATTCGATAGCGTCTTTGCAAAACGCGCAAGTGGATTCATTTTTTGTTTCACTGCTTCATCATGGCTGACAGGCTTTTGATTCTCGTCGCCTGTCTCAAGACCAGTCTCACGAGCAAATGGTTCATACACTTTGTTGACAGATCCCGTTCCAAAAATGACCTGAAATTGCCCTGAACTTGAGAAAGCCCCTTTCACACCTTCAAGTTCTTCAATGGCCTCTTTGTCAATCAAATCCTCATTTTTCACCACCAATCTGAGTCTTGTTGCACAATGCGTTGCACTGATGACATTTTCTTTGCCGCCTAACAGTTTCATTAATTCTTTAGCTGTTTTTTGATAATCCATGATGTCTCCTCCTTTTTTAAAGCAAAAAAGACCTAAAATTCACCAACGAGTAAAGGACATACACGTCCCCTCGTTACGCAAATTTTAGGTCTTGCCTGCCTGACAGTCACAATCCCGCGATATCAATTTTTGATGACGCTTTCATCATAGTATAAGACTGTGACATGCGTCAACCTCTTTTTTCAAATCCAATGACCCATATACACTAATAAGAGTAGTGTGCATAAAAAAAAGCCTGCATGCAGGCACGATCATTTTAAACCAATTCGGCTTCCTGCAGACGCTGGACATGCAGCGTGATGTAGCCGATCTCCGATTCAGGGAGATGAAGTCCATATTCATCTTTTAACAAATCAGCGAGTCCAAGTGCACACCGGTACGCCGTACCATACTTTGTTTGGATAAAAATCAGCATGTCTTCGTCCATGATTTGAAATGCCTCATTCGATTCCAACCTGCCTAATGCATACCTCAAATGTGTCACAAGCCGCTGATAGGAAATACTATCCTCATCAATTGAATGCTGAAAATAGCTTTCAATATGCTCGATCATTTCTTTAATCATCGTTGTATATTTCACGGTCTTTTTCATGGACTCCGTATTCATTTTGGCCGTATGAATATGAAGTGCCACATATCCTGCCTCATCGTCCGGCAGTTCAACCCCAAGCCGCTCCTTTACATAACGAATGGCATACTTTCCAATCTCATATTCCTGCTTATATAAGACTTTGATCTCACCAAGCAATTTATTATATAGCACAATGCCTTTTTGAAGGCGTTCAATGGCGAAGGACAAATGATCAGTCAGTGATATGTGAATGTGATCACTGAGCGGCATCATGAGTTTCCCCTCTGCATAACTGATGATATGCTCTGCCACCTCAATATGCGCTTCTGGCAATGTGGCAAGAATTTGTTTGAATTTCTCATTTTCTTCACGCACAACAAAGATTTTCTCTATTTTTTGAAGAGGAACGACGTCATTTTTCCCCTTCTGAAAAGCAATTCCGGGTCCCATCACAATTTTCTCCTGATCGCCCTCCTTCACAACCACTGCGTTGTTATTCAATATTTTATATATCTTCAAGGGGTATCCTCTCCCAGCAGATAACATTTCTTATGTGGGATTTTACCCTGTTTCACTTTTTCTGTAAAGGTAAGAGCGGACCAGCACGCGCCTCTCGCATCGTCTTCTCTTCAAGCATCATCAGACTTTGAGTAAACCGCTTCTCTGCCTTGCGTTTCTTCTTATGTTCCTCTGCCAGCTTCTCCAGCTCTCTCTCTTTCACTACTTGAAAGAATCCAGCATCCGCCGCGGCCGTCTGAAACCCTTGATTCTTCATCATCACACCAGGGTTCACAAGCACATTCATCATGAAACCAAACCATACGCTCAACCAGCTTTTTAATTTCTTCACTGAACATCCCTCCGCTTTTCTTAGAATCTAGCAGCTCTAGCAAAACAACTGCTCCTATCATATCCCGAGAAAAAAGAGAGGTTTGTCACAATCTGGGTGAAAAAACCAACTAGTTTTCAGAAGTTTTGTTGAAAAGTGCAGAAGATCATCATGTGCCTGGATGTTTCATTGAAAATTTTATACACACGCTATCCCAAAGATAAGCACACCTTATCAACAGGATTTATCCACATATCAACACCCTCTTACTAGATTTTGTGTATGTAAATTTTTTATTTTCCATATATGTATCTGAATAATCGAGTTATCAACAGACATTTGTGAATAAGTGCGACTTTATAAACAAAATAGTTCTTTATCACTATGTAAAATAAGACCATTTTAGTAAAGGAATTGTTTTCAACGTATTGAATACTTAATAACGGGCAGTGAATCTTTCCTATTTATCCACAAAAAGAAAGGCTATCTCCCTAAAAACACAGCTAGAAAGGGGAAAATTAATGAAAAAGGTCATATCTCGTTCTTCTGTTCTATTGTTCTCCACTATTTTTATTTTATCCACATTCTTTACCGGTCAACAGGCTGCTGCTGCTCCATCTAACAAAAAGATGGAACTAGAAAAAGCAGAAATCTTCGGTGAAATCAATGTCAACTCGAGAAAACAAACCACTGTCATTGTTGAATTAAAGGAAAAATCCTTAGTTGAAGCCAAGCAAGAAGGCAAATCACAAACAAAAGCCTCCCTCAAAAAATCTCGAACAAAAGTAAAGAACGCAGCACTCAAAGAGGTAGATAAAGCGAGTGTTCGTCAAGAATATGAAAAAGTCTTCTCTGGTTTCTCTATGAAACTTCCTGCAAACGAAATCCCGAAACTGCTCGCAGTTGATGGAGTAAAAGCCGTTTATCCGGATGTTACATATAAAACCGATGAAGTGAAAAAGGAAAGCATCCAGCTTCCAAACGAAGATGTCTCCCCGCTTATGGATAAGAGCGCTCCATTTATCGGTGCACCAAAAGCATGGGATGCCGGCTATTCTGGAAAAGGGGTCAAAGTCGCAGTCATTGATACTGGAGTAGACTATACCCACCCTGATTTAAAAGGAAACTTCGGTTTATACAAAGGCTATGATTTTGTTGATAATGATTATTCTCCGCAAGAGACACCTAAAGGAGATCCTAGAGGCGAATCCACAGATCACGGCACACACGTTGCAGGAACGATTGCGGCAAATGGACAAATTAAAGGGGTCGCAAAGGATGCCACGCTTCTTGCATACCGTGTACTTGGACCAGGTGGATCTGGAACAACCGAGAACGTTCTTGCAGGCATCGACCGGGCTGTTACTGACGGAGCAGATGTCATGAACCTCTCTCTTGGGAACAGTGTCAATAACCCTGATTATGCAACGAGCATTGCACTCGATTGGGCCATGTCTGAAGGCGTTGTAGCTGTTACTTCGAATGGAAACAGCGGTCCTAATAACTGGACTGTCGGTTCTCCCGGCACGTCAAGAGAGGCCATTTCTGTCGGGGCAACTCAGCTTCCGTACAGCCTTTACAATGTGAAATTCCCGAATTATTCTACTGCAAAAGTCATGGGATACTACCAAGAGAGTGATTTAAAAGCGCTTGACCAAAAACAAGTCACACTCGTCCAAGCAGGAATCGGTGACGAAAAGGCATTTGAAGACATCGATGTTAAAGGAAAAGTGGCCGTAATTGAACGTGGTGCCATTGCTTTTGTGGATAAAGTCGACAATGCAAAAGCCGCTGGTGCAATCGGCGTTGTGATGTATAACAATACCGATGGAGAGATTCCAGTCGACGTACCAGGTCTCGCACTTCCTACAATTAAGCTGTCAAAAGCTGAAGGAACAGCGCTTATCAAAGCCATTGAGGCTGGAAACGATACAACGGCTTTCTCCATTCAATTTGTCAAAGAACTTAGTGAGCAAGTCGCTGACTTCTCATCCCGCGGACCGGTTGTGGATACGTGGATGATTAAGCCTGATTTATCAGCACCCGGTGTCAGCATTGTGAGTACGATCCCAACGCATGATCCTTCTCAGCCTTACGGATATGGTTCTAAGCAAGGAACAAGTATGGCATCTCCGCATGTGGCAGGAGTTGCAGCGATCATCAAACAAGCAAAACCATCGTACTCAACTGAACAAATCAAAGCATTGCTGATGAATACAGCAGAAAAACTATTTGACGCAAATGGCAGCCCATTCCCTCATAACACACAAGGAACAGGCAGCGTTCGAATCATGGAATCACTTCAAGCGTCTTCTATCATTTCTGATGCGAGCTATTCATACGGCACTTTCTTAAAGGAAAAAGGCGTTCAAATCAAAACGAAGAAATTTAAGGTAGAAAACCTTTCAAAAGCACCGAAAACGTATACCATTGACTACAAATTCAATGGCAGCGGCATTAGCACAAACGGAACGAAAAAAATCACCGTCAAAGGGAATTCCACTGGATCCTTTACTTCCGCAGTACAGGTGAATTACGGAAAAACCAAAAAAGGGACGTACCAAGGCAGCATCACCATTCGCGAAAATGGCAGAAAGGTCACGGAAATCCCTACTTTATTGATTGTGAAAGAGCCTGATTATCCGCGCGTCACTTCTGTTTCCGTAGAGCCGGACAATCGTGCTGGAAGCTATGTCATTAGCAGCTACCTGCCTGGCGGTGCTGAGAACCTTGCATTCCTTGTCTACTCGACCGATGGAGAGTATTTAGGTGAAGCTGGTGTTTATCAACATGTTGATAAAGGAGAGCACCGCGTAAAATGGAATGGCACAATCAATCAAGGCCAGAAGCTTGAAGCTGGTGAGTATACAATGCTTGCGTATGCAAGTTTGAAAGGAAAATCAGATACCGTACAAACGAAGGAACCTTTCGAAATTTACCCTGAATAAATGTGAATCACAAGAAAAGCCTTGTATGAGCGGATAAGCTCATCAAGGCTTTTCGATCATATATGGAGGAAAGAGAAACTCATGTTGATATTGCTATGGATCGTTTCTTTTTTTACTGCTTTTTTTCTGACGATCACATTGGTTTATTTTCTAACCTTTTTACATATGAAGCAGCCTCGTCCTTTTCATCAAGCATGCGAGCTGACTGTTTATGCTTCCTGTATCTATCCGCTCAGCCTGCTGGTGTCAGCCGCCTTCTTCCTCACCATGATGCTCCTTTTCCCCTTGTACTGGCTCCGCAGGCGATAAATACACATACGTTATGCATCAAAGGCTTCTTTTAATAAACGATACGATGTGAGCCTGTCTTGCATGTGATGTGTGATGGTCACAGCGATCAATTCATCTGTCCGATAAGCCTTCGCGAGTGTGGTCAGCTGCTTTTTCACAGATGCTGGTGTTCCAACGACCATCCTTTGACGATTGGCAGCCACTCGTTTTTGTTCATAAGGACTGTAGGAATACGACTGTGCCTCTTCATATGAAGGAAAGCCATCAAGATTCAGCCCCTGTTCATTGGCAAGTAAAGATAAATCTAAGCTGACAGCCAGTTTTTCTGCCTGCTCCTCTGTTTCGGCACATAAAACAAAGACTGCCAGACTGACACGCGGCTGATCACCGAATACTGAAGGTTCAAATCGATTGATATATTGCTCCACAGAGTCTTCTCCGCCTTCACCATTAATAAAAAGCGCAAACGTGTAGCCTGCACCTGCTTTCGCCGCAAGCCTTGCACTCCCTCCAGAAGAACCAAGCATCCATACTTCTGGCGCGGTCTCTACCTTCGGAGAAGCAGTCAAATGAGGCAGCGGGTAAAATTCATCCGCTAGATCATGTAAATAGACCTTCAATTCCTCTACCTGCTCAGGATACTGGTCGCCTAGACGCTTTCGCTCACCATGATGAAGGGCAATGGAGGAAATAGGCATACCACCAGGGGCACGTCCAATCCCAAGATCGATTCTGCCAGGAGCCAGCGCTTCGAGAACCCTGAAGTTCTCTGCTACTTTATAGGCGCTGTAGTGCGGGAGCATAACGCCGCCAGAGCCAATGCGTATGTGCGATGTAACGGCTGATAAATGGCCGAGAAGCACCTCTGGACTCGATCCTGCAAGCCGGTTTGAAAAATGATGCTCTGATACCCAAAAACGGTGATAACCCCACTTCTCCGCCTGCTTCGCCAGTTCAACCGTCTGCTTCAGTGCTTCAGCAGGCGTAGCGCCTCCTATCAAAGGAGATTGATCCAGTATACTTAATTTCATTATGCTGCACCTCTTACAGAAATCCCCCTCTCTTAATGGAAAGGGGGATGTCTTATTTATTTTCGATTAAATCCCTTCTCTTTCACAAATTCTCCAAGGAAGGCACGCTTTGGCTGGCTAAAGCCCCGCAGCATCTGCTCAGACCAAGTATCTTTTCTCTCACCGTTTGTTCGTGCTTCATAATATGCGGAAATACGATCGTCGTATTCTTTTAAATAACGATCCACATGCGCTTCATCTTGCTGATATGAATTTTCATGATAGATTAGTTCAACTGGCAGCCGTTCCTTTTGTGACGACTGATTAGCTGGATGGCCAACAGCCAGACCGAATAACGGCAGCACATAAGATGGCGTTTCAAGCACTTCAGAGACTTCTCTCAGCTGATTACGCAGTCCGCCAATATAGCAGATCCCAAGTCCCATTGATTCTGCAGCAACACTGACATTTTGTGCAGCCAATGCCGCATCGATGACGCTAATGAGAAAGGCTTCCGTATTCTCAAGCGCCTCCTGATGATTCTTCCCTGCTTTTTTTGCAATATGATCATGGCGTTTCAAGTCTGCACAGAAGACAAAGAAATGCCCGTTCTTCTCAACGTATGGCTGATTCCCAGCCAGTTCAGCAAGCTTGGCCTTCTTCTCTTGATCTGTCACCCCAATAATACTATACGCCTGTACGTAGCTTGATGTTGAAGCAGCCTGTGCACTTTTGATCAGTGTCAGCACCTCTTCTTCTGTCAAACGCTCGTCTGTAAACGAACGGATGGATCGATGATTTAATATGGTTTCTATCGTTTTGTTCAATTCGAAGACCTCCTTCACTTCTTCTATCATAAGGCAAAGACATAGGGCTTTTCAAAAATTAAAACTCGCATAAAAAAAGACAGCCTATACTTAGACTGCCCTTACTCGTTTTATTTAAATAAATAACTTTGATATTTCGTTAATTGAACGCTTGCGTTATAGGCGATCCCGAATCCAATGAGAACAGACAAGACAGAGCTTCCTCCAAAGCTGATAAATAAGAGCGGAATCCCTGTTACAGGCATCACGCCAATGTTCATGCCAATGTTCTGGAACGTATGGATTACAATCAATGCTGTATATCCTACGCAGAAGAATGACGCAAAACGGCTATAAGGATGGATACGGTCAATCAGTACGACAAGCCGGTAAATCAAGAAGAAGAACATGATCACAACAAACGCACAGCCGATAAAGCCAAAGGCTTCACCTATAATGGAGAAAATCATATCCGTTTGTGCTTCAGGAACATAGACCTTTAAGTTTTTAATGCCATTCCCAAAAATCTGCCCTGCACCAATGGCCATAATCGCCTGCTCTACTTGATATTTATCAGATCCAGATGCATCCTGCGTCTGTGCTTGGTTGGCTGCCGAAGAACTATCAGGCAGCCAAGCGGTAATCCGGTTAATTTGGTACTGCTGAATGCCGATTGTTTTCGCAAAATCAGGGAAGAGAATGATGACGGCTAACACAGCGGCAACCAATAGTACAACCACTGAACCGATGAGAGAAATCAGTTTCCAATTCACCCCTGATAAAAACACCATCACAACAACAATAAACATACAAACAGCCGCAGTCCCTGCATCCTGCAAGAAGATCAGTCCAACTGGTACAGCTGCCACACCGGCAATTTTTAATAGAAGGAAAATATCATCCTCTAATGTCCGCTTTCCTCTAGGTGAAGACTTTCCAATAACAGATGCGAGCATCATAATCAAACCAATTTTCATGAACTCAGAGGGCTGAAATGTCCCTATTCCAGGTAACACAAACCAGCTTTTTGCACCATTTTTGATTGGGGCAAAATCATGACCTCCGATTTGTGCAGGAGCGATTTTCAGAAGAATTAACAGCATAATGCCGCCTATAAATATATATAAGCTCAGTTTCTCTAATTGCTCTAAGTCAAAATAATTAATAGCAACAATACATATAACTCCGACCATATAGTATATGATCTGTCTGGTCCACGCATTAGATCCGTACTGCCCAAATTGACCCGCAGCATAAATCGCAATGATACTGATGGCAAAGAAGGCTAAAAATATAAAAATCAAATCTCCTTGATAGTAAGGAGATGTATTCTGCTTGTTCATGAACTAACCACCCTTATTACAAAACATAAAAGCCCTTATTTATATTAGATTGAAATTTTCACAAAATCAACTCACCTTAAATATGACGGAAGATACATCCGAAAGGTTCCATTCAATTTTCAAAAAATGAAATACTTTTCATCCTAACAATAGGAAAAAATCCCTCTATACACTTTTCATTCAATCGATCTCAAGTCCTTTAAAAAGTTTATTTTACAGATTTTAAGGGAAAAATTCAATGACCTATGTGGCAATATAACAAGTAAACATCAGATGAGATAAGCTGCACTGAGGAAAGAGGAATAAAACCATTTTGTATGGAATAAGGCCCATTTTCCAATTATTACGTTTACTTCAAAGTCAATTGTGGTATAATACTTGTAACAAAATGTTCACAATATCTCCTAAAAACAGACACAATTGCATCCTGACCTCTCATTTGATTTGAATATCAACTTACAAAGGAGTTGGATACGATGGATATGTTCTTTGCGTACCTATGTATTGCAACGGCTACACCCCTGTTTTTATGGCTGGAAAACAGAAAAATTGCATTAGCATCTATTCCACCCATTATGATTATGTGGATTTTCTTCGGTCTTTACATGACAAGCAGTTTATCTCCAGCAGGACATACCTTCATGATCGCATTCTTTGCCATTAACGTGATTTTGGCTCACATTGCAGCGTTCCTCATCTACGGACTTCCATTCATTCGCAAAAGATTCAGCAGCCGATAGATATCGCCCAACTATTGGAAGCGTTATCACCATCATGATAAAAACCACTCACCTTCAAGAGATGAGTGGTTTTTTTATTATTTCTCTGAATGCTCAGACTGCTTTGGCGCAGACGGTGAATACCCGTCTTTACTGTTCTCTCCGTGGCTGTAGTGAGCCGCAAAGATCCAAACAGATCCGATGACGAAGATAATCGCACAGAACAGACCAAACAAAGTATTTCCGACTTGAACAGTTCCATTCTCGCTCTCTGTCATGTGCATAAACATGAACAGCTGCAAGAATGCTTGAATGAACGCAAAACCAAAGATAATCCATAGCTTTGCGGAACTGCCAATTTCAGCTCCAATCGCAATCCAGAATGCTAAGACTGTCAGCACAATGGATAGGATAAAGCCAACTACGTGTTTCCAAGGGAAGTGTTCGTGCTCTGCTGAGGAATGTGTTTTTCCAGCCATATCACAAAAGCCCCCCTAATCCGATCAAGTAAACAGCTGTGAAGATGAAAATCCATACAACATCAAGGAAATGCCAGTATAGACTTGAGATGAAAATCTTCGCTGCTGTTTGTGGAGTTAATCCACGCTTTTTAATTTGGAACAAGATCCCGGTAATCCAGAAGATACCGATCGATACGTGTAGTCCGTGAGTTCCTAAAAGTACAAAGAATGCAGACCAATACGCACTTGTATGGATGCTCGCACCTTCATGTACATAATGGAAGAACTCGAAAAGCTCAAATCCAACGAAGCCTGCACCTAGAAGCAGTGTGAGAATCGTCCAAATGACAACCCCTTTTGTACTTCCACGGCGCATTTCATGAACAGCAATCCCGCATGTAAATGAACTAACCAATAGCAGGAATGTCATGATCAATACAAGCTTCATATCAAACAGCTCAGCTGGTAAAACGCCGCCAGCTGTTCTGCCATGTAGAACAAAGTAGGTCGCAAAAAGTGTTGAGAACAACACGATTTCCGCGCCAAGGAATATCCAGAAACCAAGGATGTTTAAACGTCCGGTTTCAGACTGATATTCAAGCGGTGCATTTGCATAGCTGCTATCATTATGTCCCATTACTTCTGCGCCTCCTTATTCTTTTTCTCTGTTTCAATGACTTCTTCAACAGGAATATAGTAGCCATCGTCATACTCGAATGAACGTAAAATCATCGTTGCGAATACACCGATTAAGCCAATAACGCCAATCCAGTACCATTCAAATACAAGACCGAATGCACCAAGTCCAAAGAATGCAGACATGATCAGCGGTCTGCCTGAATTATGCGGCATGTGAATTTTCTTGAATTCTTTTTCAGGATGAACGTCCACATTGTTTTGCTTCCAATGATGGAATGCATCTGGTGTTGTCACTTCTGGAAGTGCTGCAAAGTTATAATGCGGCGGAATTGCAGAAGATGTCGCCCAGTCAAGTGTACGTCCTTCTCCCCAGCTGTCTCCAGACACTTCACGTTTTGAGTGTCTCCAGCTGTAGTAAATGTTGTAGCAAAGGATGATGAATCCGATACCCATCATAAATGCACCAATTGTTGAAATAAAGTTGAGTGCAGTCCAGCCATCTTCTGGTCCATACGTATAAATACGTCTTGGCATTCCTTGCAGCCCTAGGAAGTACTGCGGGAAGAAACAGATGTTAAATCCGATCATGAATACCCAGAAGAACCATTTGCCGATTCTTTCGTTTAACTTGTAACCAAACATTTTTGGATACCAGAAAACAAGACCAGCAAAACAAGCAAATACAGTACCTGCGATTAATACATAGTGGAAGTGGGATACAAGGAAGTACGTGTTATGGTACTGGTAATCCGCAGCTGCCATCGCAAGCATAACCCCAGTTACACCACCGATTACGAAGTTCGGGATGAAACCAAGTGCCCAAAGCATTGGTGATGTAAAGCTGATACGGCCTCGATACATCGTAAAGAGCCAGTTAAAGATTTTCACACCTGTTGGTACAGAAATCGCCATTGTTGTAATCGAGAAGAATGAGTTAACCGCTGCACTGTTCCCCATTGTAAAGAAGTGGTGAACCCACACAAGGAAACTAAGAACAGAGATTGCCACAATTGATACAACCATCGCTTTGTAACCAAACAACTGCTTTCTTGAGAACGTCGCAAAGATTTCTGAGAAAATACCGAAAGCCGGCAGGATAACAATATATACCTCAGGATGTCCCCAAATCCAGAAAAGGTTCGCCCAAAGCATCGGCATACCGCCTGCTTCGAGTGTAAAGAATGCAGAACCGAATAAACGATCAAATGTCATAAGTGCTAAAGCAACTGTTAGTACAGGGAATGCAAACACGATGATGACAGACGTAATCAATGTTGTCCATGTAAACATTGGCATACGCATAAGTGTCATACCTTTTGTACGCATTTTTAAGATGGTCACCATGAAGTTAATACCTGTCATAAGTGTACCAATACCTGCAATTTGGAGCCCGAGCAAGTAGTAGTTCTGTCCAGGTCCTGGTGAGAAATCATTTCCGGCGAGCGGCATGTAACTCGTCCAGCCTGCACTTGGTGATCCTCCAATAACGAAGGAAATGTTGAACAGCATTGCTCCGACCATAAATGTCCAGAAGCTAAGGTTGTTCAAATAAGGGAATGCAACGTCACGTGCACCAATTTGAAGAGGAACAACGACGTTGATTAAACCAATTAAAAATGGCATCGCCATGAATAGAATCATGATCGTACCATGCGTTGTAAAGATTTCATTATAGTGGTTTGAATCTAAAAACGTATTATTAGGAAGCGCCAGCTGCGCGCGCATCATCAGTCCGTCTACCCCACCGCGGAAGAACATAATCACAGCAGCAAGGATATACATGATACCAAGCTTTTTATGATCAACTGATGTCAGCCATTCTTTCCAGAGCCATTTCCACTTTTTAAAGTAGGTTAAAACAAACACGATGGCAATGGAAGTAAGAGCGATAGAAATTTGCGCACCAAGAATTAATGGGTCTCCAGTTACAAAAAACTCATCCCATTTTAAATGCATAACGGCCTCCTCCTTTCCTTAGTCAGTTTATTCTGTTTCTAATTTTCTTTTATAGTTCTTCACATTCTCGAAAGGATCTGTCTTGGAATGCGGAGAAACTGCTTGATAACCTAAACGTTTGCGTGCTTGGAGTGCATATTCAGAATCTTCTCCGTGCTTCGCAAAGGATAAATGTGTTGATGAGAATGTCTGCACATCTGCAGCATCAGGAAGCATCAAGTAGTCATACGTTTTCTTCGTTAACTTTGGTGCTTCTTTCTTCGTTTTGTTTACCCATTTATCATAGTCAGACTGCGTCATCGCATTGACTTTGAATTTTTGCTGAGCAAAGCCCTCGCCTGTGAAGTTGGCGTTTCTTCCTTGGTATGTGCCTACTTCATCAGCTTGAAGATATTGTTCCATTTCCATTCCAGCCATCGCATACTTCTCCCCGCCTAGCTGAGGAATCCATAGTGATGCCATTGTATCAGCGGAAGTGATTTTGAATAAAACCGGCTGATCTTTTGGAATGTTTAAGTAGTTCACTGTCTCAATATTTTCCTCTGGATAACTAAAGATCCATTTCCAATCAACAGCTGTCGCATAAACGACGAGTGGATCTTTATGGCTTGTTGCTTGAGGTGCCTCTTCCAAAGAGTAAATTGTTTTTACAGTTGGAATCGAAAGAGCAGCAACGATTAATATTGGGATCACTGTCCAGACAACTTCTAGAAGCGTATTCCCGTGTATTTCTGGGTTATAAGAGGCGTTTCCAACGTCCTTACGCTCACGGTATTTAACCAAAATGATGGTAAACAGTACAAATACCGCACCAACGATAAAGAGCATGAATCCAATAGATAAAAGGATTAAGTCTTTTTGTTGTGCTGCGACTGGTCCTTTAGGATCTAAAACAGCGATATTGCTGCAACCTCCTAATACAAAAACACTCACGAGCATCGCTAATAAAAGCATAGGTTTAATGGCTCTGAACAAGAAGATCACCATCCTTCCTTAAATAATGTATAAATTGCTGAATAATTGTGAAAAGCCATCTGCCTTCGAAAACTTTTCTTCCCTTTGTAATGCTATCAAAATCTGTTAGAGTTAGCTTCCCTTTTTTCAAAAGTTCATTTATTTTTCAACAGATTTCTCTCAAAATGTCATAAATTCGACATAAATTTATATTATTGCACACACAATAAATTTCTAGGATTTTGAAAAGTTGAGAGTTGAAGGCAAAGGACAAACAATCAAGAACTTTGTCAAATTTAGGTTTACCACAATAAAAAAGTTTGGTCAAATTTCAATTTAACTTAATGAAATTTTATCTAGGTAAACAATTTCAAAATAGGTATCCCCACATTTAACAAAAACCTTACTTATTTTAACGCAAGTTGACAAGAAAAGAAAGTATCGATCCTCTGACTATGCGGTGTAAGAATTGGCAATCATGATGAATATGTGGAATCCCGCTAAATGACTTCCAGCAAAAAACCGGCTCAGCGCCGGCATTCTGCAGTTATTCTTCTCTCACTAAAATATCAGGGCGTCTATAGATGTCCCCTTCATGCTTAACCTCAATGTATGTCCACTTGCCTGTATAGGTTAAAAAGCGGTTCCCCTCTTTCTCTACGACCATCGTATCCTCTGACTTCAATCCAGGCAATGAAGGGTTCCAAGTAAACACTTGTTGCTGCTGAATTTCTTCCTTCGATGAGGGAACTGCAATGATTTCTCTAGATACAAAGCCCGTTTTTCCCCCTTGATGAAGCTTTTTCCAGCTATCAGGGAAGCCTTCTTTTTCATACTGAGCAATACCTGCTTTCAATACATCTCCCAATGTCTTACCAGGGCGCGTGGCGGCATTCATGACCGTGTCAATTCGGGCAAGCCGCTCTTTGTTCTCTTCAAGCTCCTTTGGAAGCTGACCGAAGTAAACAGACCTTGTGACATTCGCCACGAGTCCATGCCGTTCAGCGCAAAGAACAACAAGCGCATGCTTTTGAAGTTTTTTGTCTGTCGGAATTGGATGACGGTATTGATGAATCCGGTCATCTGTTGCCACAAGCAGTACTTCTATCGTCATTCCATGCGCGATCGCTTTTTGAGCCGCAAGCGAAGCGATTTCGTGCTCCGTCTGTCCTGGAACGATTTCTTTACAGACACTCTCTACAATGACTGCTGTTTCATGACAAAGCGTTTCATATTGGCGGAGCTGTGATGCAGAAAGAATGGATCGGACTTGCGACAAATCCGGCTCGATCCATTCAAATCCATCCATTTGAATGTCTGACCCGATCCGTTTGTCTTTTGTGAGTGTTTGAATGTGTGCCGTATCATCCTCAAACCAATCCATCGTTACCACTTGAAATGGGTGATCGATATAGGCCATCTCTTCTTCAATGATCCGCTTTTCTTCCATTTGATTCACAATGAGGACGATGTCGTCTTTTAACACAAGCAGCTTGCACACGCCCTCTGGTGTATTTAATACGATGTGATTTCTTCTTCCTCCTGTCAGCCAGGAGAAGTTATTACGCTTTTGAATCAAGACACCGTCGAGCTGTTTTTCTTCCATTAATGTTCTTACTTGTTCAATCATCTAATCACCTGCCTATATGAGTGTATGAATGAAACGTTTAAAAGCTGTTTTCCCTTGCTCAGTTCTTTTAAACACACCCGCCTGTGAGAGAATACGAGAAAAAATCATACCGACTTCTTTTTGTAAAATGGCTTCTGTATTGTCCTCTGTAAAGGTGTTCTCTTCAAGCAGGCGCTTTGCCCATGTTTCGTGTTTCGTGATAGCAGGGCGGGCTTTGATTTCTTCAAGGGGGTTTTTGGATAAGAGCGCTTCTTTTAATTGGCTTAATTCCTCTGCTAATCTACCAGGAAGAACTGCAAGACCCATCACTTCAATTAATCCGATATTCTCTTTTTTAATATGATGGACTTCTTCGTGCGGGTGGAAAATTCCATCCGGGTGCCGCTTGTTTGTACGATTATTGCGCAGCACTAGATCTAATTCATAGTCATCGCCATGGCGGCGTGCAATGGGTGTAATGGTATTATGCGGCGTCTCTCCAGTATGAGCTAGCAGCTCCACTTCTTGATCTGAATACATTTTCCACTTGGTTAAGATAAAGTCTGCGGCGTCTGCAAGCGTCTGCCGGTCGCTGCTTCGAAGCCGAATGACAGACATCGGCCATTTCACAATGCCAGCCCTCACATTCGGAAAGGCATTCAGAGAAAAGACCTCTTCCACCTCCGCTTTCGCCATCGGAAATTCATGCGCACCGCCTTGAAAATGGTCATGACTTAATATACTGCCCCCGACAATCGGAAGGTCGGCGTTCGATCCGATGAAATAGTGCGGGTATATATATATGAAAGAAAGCAGTCGTTCAAAGGTCTTTTTGGTGATGCTCATCGGCTCATGTTCGCCTTTGAACACAATGCAGTGCTCGTTGTAATACACATAAGGTGAAAATTGTAGAAACCAAGATTCATCTGTGAGTGTCACAGGAATAATCCGGTGATTCTGTCTCGCTGGATGGTTGATCCGCCCCCCAAACCCAACATTTTCTTTACAAAGGAGACAAAGAGGATATTGCTTTTGACTAAGCTTTTTGGCTTCAGCGATTGCTTTTGGGTCCTTTTCCGGCTTTGATAGATTAATTGTGATCTCCAGCACGCCATCATCTGTTGGTGTAAACCACTGCACATTTTTGGCGATTCTCCCTGTATGAATATAGTGTGCGTGCTGCTGCATTTCATAGAACCAGCTTGTAGCCGCCTCTGGCCCTTCATGCTGGCGTTTCTCTTCAAACTTTGCGTAGATGACACTTGGAGGCGCCACCAAGCATCCCATGATTTTCGCATCTAGTAAATCGCGATACGTATCCGTCCCCTCAGGGATAAGGCCAGTCTCAACTGCCCAATCCAGCATCGGCATTAAGATGTCTTCAAGCTCCGCCTCCCCTGAGACTGTTCTTGGCTCAGCTTCATCCAGCCCAAGCACCTCTAGCAGCCGATTTCTCGTATAATCGATATCTAGTCGTGTGATCAGCTCATGATTGATCCCGTATTGAATCAGCTGTTCCAGTTTTTCAAAAATATCAACCGCCATTCTCTCTGTCCCCTCTCTTGCCTGCCTGTTATGCGTTATTTACTCTGGTAGCCGTCTGGATGCTTCTGAAACCAATCCCACGCACTTTGAATGATGGTGTGAAGGTCAGCATATTGAGGTGTCCACCCTAATTCTTGCAGCGCTTTTTCAGAAGAAGCTATCAGCTTTGCTGGATCCCCCGCACGTCTGTCAGCCACCTGTGCTGGGATCGCATGCCCCGTGACGTTTCTAACAGCATCTACTACCTGCTTCACGGAGAAACCAGTGCCATTCCCTAAGTTATATGTTGCACTTTCTTTTCCAGCGCGCAGACGATCAACAGCTAAGATGTGCGCGTCTACTAAATCCATGACATGAATGTAATCCCTAATACACGTGCCATCCTCTGTCTCATAATCATCACCGTAAATCATGATCTGATCTCGTTTTCCTAAAGCCACTTGCAGAATAATCGGAATGAGATGTGTCTCAGGCTGATGATCCTCTCCGACAAGTCCTTCTGTATGAGCGCCAGCTACATTAAAGTAGCGAAGCACAACGTATTTCACTCCATATGCCTGCTCAGACCACTTCAGCATTTTTTCAATGGCTAGTTTTGTTTCTCCATAAGGATTGGTTGGATTCGTCTCATCCGTTTCAACGATCGGCACTCGCTTTGGTTCACCATATGTGGCAGCGGTTGAAGAGAAAACGATGTGTTTCACATCAAATTCATTCATCACCTGAAGTAAGGCTGTCGCTCCTCCAACGTTGTTGTCATAGTACTTTAGCGGGTCTGTTACACTCTCGCCGACAAGTGAATCTGCAGCAAAGTGCATCACCGCTTCTATTTGATGTGTTTTGAAAACCTGTCTTAAAAAATCTTGATCTCGTAAATCTCCCTCTTCTAAAACAGCTCCCTCCAAAACAGCTTCTTTGTGGCCTGTCTGCAAATTATCCACTACCACCACTTGTTCACCTTTCGCTAAAAGAGCAGCTACCGCATGGCTGCCAATGTACCCTGCTCCCCCGCACACTAAAATTGTCATTACACTTCCTCCTTCGTGAGTTCTCTTGCGCCGCCTCCAATTCCAGCTGTGTAAAAAGAGGCTTGAATGCCTGTCTTCTCTTGATAAATCGCACCCGTTTCTTTTATAAATGATGCCATCTGCTTTTCTTTCACAATACTGATCGTGCAGCCGCCAAAACCCGCGCCTGTCATACGAGAGCCAATCGTTCCAGGATGGAGCCAAGCGGCTTCTGCAAGTGTATCTAGTTCAAATCCAGTCACTTCATAATCATTCTTTAAAGAAAGATGAGATGCCTTCATGAGGGCGCCTAGCTTTTCAATTTTATCATCTTTCAAAAAATTTATCGCTCTCATCGTCCGCTCGTTTTCTGTCACTACGTGTCTTGCACGTTTGCGGCATGTTTCATCCTGAATCAAATGGGCATGTTCGGCAAATTCATCTGCCGTGAGCTCACATAAGTGGGCAAGATCGATTTCTTTTCGTAAATCGTTTAAAGCTGATTGACACTCTGACCGGCGTTCATTGTATTTGGAGTCTGCCAGTGTCCGCTTTTTGTTTGTATTGGCAATGACAAGCGCCAGTCCCTCTTGCCGAAACGGACTGTATTGAAAATCAAGGGTATCGCAATTGAGCAAAATGGCGTGATCTTCTTTTCCAAGAGCAATTGAAAACTGATCCATGATGCCGCAATTGACGCCAATGAATTCATTTTCTGCACGCTGCGAAAGGAGGGCAAGACGGGCATTTGAAACGCCGAATGAATGCCATTCATTGATGAAGACGGCGGTGACAAGCTCAATCGAGGCAGAGGAAGACAGGCCTGCGCCATTGGGAATATTGCCGCCGTATACAATGTCAAAGCCTTCTTCTATCTTCATCCCTGCTTCGATAAACTGATGGAACACACCCTTCGGATAATTCGCCCAGCCATCCGATTCTAAGTAAGCGATTTCAAAAAGGTCGAATTCTTTCACACCATCGCCATCAAAGTTCAAGGAATACATTCTCACGCGGCCATCTGTCCGCTTTGCACATGCTGCATATGTACCGAGAGTGAGCGCACAAGGGAATACATGACCTCCATTGTAATCTGTATGTTCACCAATCAAGTTCACTCTTCCCGGGGCAAAAAAATAGCGAAGTTCTTCTTCTCTATCCCCAAATTGCTGGTGAAATGCCGTGCGTAACATATCGATCATATCCATTCCCCTTTTCTCTTCTTATACTCTTATTTTAGTTGCCTGAAATGCGTATGTTCAATGGTAAAAAAATCGTTAAAAAATACCCTTTTTTTGCTGTGAATGGTACGATGTGATATGAGGTGTACCATGATTCAAAATAGAAAATGGTTGTTTTTTGCTGTGAAGGAGGTTTTCCAATTTGAAGAAGGAAGCATTTGCATTTCGTTTTCACCATTCTGATGTTACATTGCCGGCACAAATATGGTCTGTTGGCTGGGAGGTTCAATCATCTTCGTTATACAGCTGGAATGGCGTGGAGCGGAAGGATCAGGGCAAGTGCATCTTTCAGCTCACACTGTCTGGACATGGCATGATTGAAATCGGCCAGAAGCGGTTTAAAGTCTTGCCGGGGCAGGCCTTTCTTGTGAAAAGTCCAAGTGCCTATCAATATTATTTTCCAGAAGACAGTGAGCATTGGGAATTTCTCTATTTGACGCTTTATGGGGAAGCCTGTGATCTTTGCTTTGACCAATTTATAGATCAAGGAAAGCAGGTCATGCGTTTTCATCCTCATTCCAAACCGATCCGCCTGCTGAAGAAAATTTATGATGAAGCCAGTGAAAGACGGATTACCAATCCATTTGAGGGGTCTAGCCTTGCTTATCAATTTGTCATGGAACTGTATTCATATTTGCCAAAGCTTGAGGGACAAATGGAGAAATGGCCTGAGCCCATCGTCCAAGCGGCCTTGTTTGCCAGCCATCATTTTCACGAGGAAATTGGCCCAGACGATATGGCAGCTGCGGCACGTTTATCCAAAAGTCATTTTACGAGAGAATTCAAAAAGGCCACTGGCTTCACACCTATTCACTACTTAACCAATATCCGGTTAGAAAAGGCGGAAACATTACTAAAAACAACGAAATACTCAATTGAAGAAATCGCCATACAGTGCGGCTACCGAAATGCGAATTACTTGAATAAAGTCTTTCGAAAGAAAATCGGCATGTCTCCAAAGCAACTGCGGGAAACAAGCGATGCATAATAAAAAGCAGCCGCTGCATATTGGCTGCTTCTTTTACGCTTTTGACAGGTCAACATGAATTCTCCCTTGTCTTAAAACAATGGTCATTTGCGTATCAGGGGTCATTAAATTTTCTAAAATGTCCGTTGCCGTTTGAAGCGCAATGTCCATTCGGTTGACCTTTTCCTGTTCTTGTTCCGAAAACGCTTCTGGATGTGCGGTCATTTCTTTGACTAGCCTCAGCACTTGTTCATGCTGCTTTTCTGTTTGTTGATATATGGCATCATATAAGTCGTCTGGCCTGCTGCTCATTTCACATCACCTATCTTTTTTTATGTGTTAAATCGCATCTTCTTTTGTTTTCTTGAAGACGAACCACTTACTGGCGACATAATTGACCACCACAATCACAAAGTTGACGAGAATTTTTGCGACGGTTTCATTGAGCGCCATTTGGCTCACAAATAAAATCATCAGCCCCAGATCTACACCTAGAGACATGAGACGGACACTAAAAAATGAAGAAAGCTCACGCATGAGGCTTTTTGTGTCACGAGCCTTTTGCTTGAAGACATACTTCTTATTGGTGATATAAGCAAAGAGAACAGCAAATACCCATGAAACAACCGTAGCTGTTTTGTAATCCATGGAAAACATCTCAACGAATAAATAGAAGCTGACGATATTGACAATGGTTGTACACACACCCATAACAAGATACATGACAACTTCTTGATACTTTTGAAAAAGGCTATACATGTCTTTCTTCATTCCTTCTTGGTGGTTTCTGTTTCTTTTAGAATACCATCTTGAGAAGAACTTCCCAAACGAACAATATGTATGTCCTGCAAAGATGAAATTTGTTCTACTCGATGGCAAATGTCAAAGCAATTGGTTTATATGAGTCAAATGTTTTAGGTCTTTATCATTATTTTAATTTATAATCTTTCAACTGACTTTACAATTGTTTATTATTAGAAATAAGATTTCAATATTTATGGGTTTTTTAGTCATTTTTTTAGGGACGTGGTAGGTGATAGATTTTACAAAATAGGTTAAATGTCATCATTTTTCGACAAAAATTTATTTTGCGCTGTTTTCAACCACACGTACAGTTACTAGACGGTTTGTTCAAGTCATTGGTTGCAGTGAATATGTCTTATTGAACTGGAGGATATTATGGATACGCAAGTGAAAAGAAGAGTTGACGAAGAGTGGGTTTATTTGATTCAGGAAGCGAAAAAAATTGGACTAGGCATCGAAGAAATACAAGCTTTTTTAACATCCAACGGTGATCAGAAGATGATAAACAAACCGTAAATCAACGCCGTTATCCTTTGTCTTTCAGACTGCTTTGGCTATAAGTTCTGACCTGTCAATTGACCTTTTGAAAATCCTTTCATGACGATACGCTACAATAATTGAACACCTCTCCATACCAATCCCTTCACTCAATGGGGTTCTGTCTTTCTATATTAGGAGGACAGTCCATTTCCTGTTCTTTATATGATCCCTTTTTAGCCGCCATTCATGAAAATTGTCCTTCTCTCGTTATAAAACCAAGCTGCTCTCCCATATATTAAGCATGAAAACAACGAGAAAGAGAAAGGTGGGTAGAGCGTGAGTTCAGATTCCCTTTCGTATTATCACCAAAAAAAGGATCAGTATTATCATGGGGTAAACCCGGTCATCGTCAGCCGTATTCGCGCGGAATGGACGTCTTTATTGGATATCGGATGCGGCACAGGCAAGCTTGGAAAAGTCCTGAAACAAAAGGGCCGGACCATTTATGGCATTGAGTCATTTGAAGATGCAGCAAAAGAGGCTAAGCAAGAGCTGGATCATGTTCTCTGCGGAAATATTGAACAGATGGCTCTCCCTTATCAACATGAACAATTTGACTGCATTATTTTCGGAGACGTCCTCGAGCATTTATTGGACCCTTGGGCCGTTTTAAAAAAGGTGAAACCCTTCCTTAAAAAAGAGGGTGCCATCCTGTCATCTATTCCAAATATCGGCCACATTTCAACGGTTTTAGAATTACTGGCCGGCAGATTTACTTATACAGATGCAGGGTTAATGGATCAAACACATTTACGTTTCTTCACCCTTCACGAAATACATGCACTCTTTCATTCAGCGGGTTTTCGCATTCGCGAATTCGAGGCCATTCGCGTACAGCATCCTTCCTATGCAAGCGTGTTGAATGATCTACATGAATTACTCATGAAACACGGCATTCGTTCTGATTTTCACGAGTCTGCTACAGCCTATCAATATGTGGTCGAGGCGGTTCCATTTCATGAGTAATCCGACGATTCTGTTTGTTTTATGTGTGAATGATGAATCGATGTTTCAAGCTTGCTTCCGGCAGCTGGCTTCACTTCCGGCTCCTCATGGATACCATGTGGAGGTCTTACCAATCAGACATGCATCAAGTATGACCTCTGCATACAATGAAGCCATCACTCATCCAGCTCAGTTTAAAATTTATCTTCATCAGGATACCTTGATTGTTAAACAGCATATGCTGCTTGAAATCATCCCACTTTTTTTACAAAATCCATCACTTGGCATGGTTGGCGTGATTGGAGCAGAAAACGTGCCTGACAATGGAATTTGGTGGGAGAGTTCTGATTGCAGGGGAAAAGTCATTGAATATCGTCACGACACCTATCAGCTGCTTTCGTTTGAAAGAGACCGTCAGCAGCCCGAAGCGCAAGATTATATCAAAGCTGCGGCCATTGATGGTCTATTCATGGCAACACAATACGATGTGAGGTGGCGTGAGGACCTCTTTGACGGCTTTCATTTTTATGATGTCTCGCAGTCCTTTGAATTCACTCAGAAGGGCTATGAAGTTGGGATTGCAAATCAAGAAGAGCCTTGGTGTATTCATAAATGCGGAGATCATTTTGACGCAGAAGCGTATGAAAAAGCGAGACAAACATTTCTTGCAAATTATCGATAGAAAGCACCCTTTTCGGGTGCCTTTTTTATGATATACTGTCATAAACAGCCAGATCGTCTCATATGCATTGGAGTACCTTGTCCCTAATTCGTACAAAGGAGGAAACAATGGCAGACAAAAAAGTTCATTATAAGAAGGTTGCCGCTTCAGAGGATTTTCGAAAACTTCTTGAGGAAAAACGCAGATTTATCGTACCGATGACGATTTTCTTTTTTCTCTTTTACTTTTCACTTCCGGTTGCTACATCCTACTTCACCTTTTTGAACACGCCGGCAATTGGCGCGATCTCATGGGCTTGGTTATTCGCCCTCACACAATTTGTCATGACCTGGGTTTTATGTGGACTTTATGCGAAAAAAGCAGCTAAGTTCGACAATTATGTAAGCGCTTTAAAAACTGAATCAAGAGGTGATGACGAATGAGCATGACCGCTTTTATTTTGTTCGTAGCGATCGTAGGACTCACATTGGTCATCACATATTTTGCTGCGAAAAAAACAAGCAATGCGAGTGATTTTTACACAGCAGGCGGAGGTCTGACTGGGTTTCAAAACGGCCTTGCCATTGCTGGAGACTATATGTCTGCTGCATCATTTTTAGGGATTGCTGGAATGATCGCGTTAAACGGATTTGACGGCTTTTTCTATAGCATTGGTTTTCTAGTAGCATATCTTGTCGTTCTTTACGTTGTGGCTGAACCGCTTCGAAATCTGGGGAAATATACGATGGCCGATATGATCGCTGCACGATTTAAGCGCCCTGCTATTCGAGGGGTTGCCGCCTTTAATACCATTACAGTTTCCACTTTTTATATGATTGCACAGCTCGTTGGAGCAGGTGCATTAATCAAGCTGCTTCTTGGCATTGATTACTGGATCGCTGTGCTGATCGTAGGTGTCCTGATGACCATTTATGTCGTGTTTGGTGGCATGATTGCGACCAGCTGGGTACAGATCACAAAGGCTGTGCTTCTCATGCTTGGGACATTAATTATTTCTCTGCTTGTGTTTGCAAAATTTGATTTTAGCCTGCTGAAGATGTTTGAACAGATGAAAACTGCAACCCCGCTTGGTGAATCGTTTCTTCACCCGGGAAATAAATATGATGTGCCTTTAGAAACCCTGTCTCTTAACCTCGCCTTAGTGCTTGGGACAGCAGGTTTGCCGCACATTTTGATCCGTTTTTATACGGTAAAGGATGCGATTTCTGCGCGAAAATCGGTTCTTTCTGCTACTTGGATCATCGGGATTTTTTATTTAATGACGGTTTTCCTTGGCTTCGGTGCTGCTGCCTTTGTGGGAACAGAAGCGATCACGGCAGCAGATGCAGCAGGGAATATGGCCGCTCCACTGCTCGCCCAAGCTCTTGGAGGAGATTTGTTATTTGCCTTTGTTTCCGCTATTGCCTTTGCGACTATTTTGGCGGTGGTAACTGGTCTCGTCCTATCCGCCGCGTCTGCCTTTGCGCATGATTTTTATAGTCAGATTATCCGCAAAGGAAAAGCGAGTGAACGGGAGCAGGTGAAGGCGGCGCGCTTTGCTTCAATCGGCGTGGCGATCCTCTCTATCATTCTTGCATTATTTGCCCAGTCCTTAAACGTCGCTTTTCTTGTGTCTCTTGCCTTCGCAGTGGCGGCAAGTGCGAACTTACCTTTGATTATCTTCACTGTTTTTTGGAAACGATTTAACTCTACGGGTGCCATCGCAGGAAGCTTAACAGGCCTTCTGAGCGCACTGATCATTGTCTCGCTCAGCCCAAGCGTCTGGGACCCGTCAGGAGCAGCCATCTTCACAGGAGAGCCGCTCATCCCGCTGTCGAACCCTGGGATTATCTCGATTCCACTCGGATTCCTTGCCGCCTACTTAGGCACGATATTCTCTTCTGAAAAAGCAGATGAAGACACCTTTACGGAAATTCAAGTAAAGGCACATACAGGCATGCATATGGATACTGATTCATAAGGAAAAGCCGGCTGCTCAGCCGGCTGTATTTGTGATCTTCTGTTCAAGTCTCAGTAAGGTATAAATTGGCTTTTTAATTTATTTTTATACTTCTCTAATCTGGCCATCCTTCTAAACGTGATTAGAGAGCAGCATGTAATAATGATTAACAGAATTTCATGAACTTCCCCTCTGTTATCCACCACACTCTTCATTCCTATCCCTCCCCGTAATGAATCTATTTATAGTTATGTATCCCCTGCAAGATGTCATTCCTATGTTATCATGTTATACACATACTGGAAATTATTTAAAACGACATGAAAGAAGTGGGATGACATATGCAAAGGATTTATTCTGCAAAATTATTATTTGAATCCATCTCAACGCCAAGCAGTATACCTGATAAAATCTTTGAAGAACGAATTGTCTTGGTAAAAGCTAAAAACCGCCGTAAAGTGAAGGAAAAAGTCGAACAAGGCTTTCCAGACGAAACCTATGATAATGCATTTTTGATAAAGAAACATCTGCTCAAGAAGCCATTGAAGCATATTCTATAGATAAATAAAAAAGCCGGCTGCTCAGCCGGCTTTTTAATAGCGCTGGAATAACTCTGGGTTTTTCGGAACGTTTTCTAAATAAACGATCTTCCCTTGGTCGTCCAGCTCTGCGATATCAATTCCTTCTGCTGTATAGACACGGCCATCCGAAAGCTTTCCGCAAACGGCCCAGTTTGTTTCATACTTTCCATCTTCTCTTTTCATCCACCCATCCCACATATGCTTAATGTCATCATGTACGTGGAAAAATGTGTTCAAAAACTGGGTGAACGCTTGGATTCCAGGCTTTTGGGCGCCATTTAAGACAATCATGACATCGTCAGAAAACAATGCCAGCAATTCATCCAGTTGCTCCTTCCCTTTTCCTGCTTCATCATACCGGCGAAAATACGTATCGAGCACTTCCATGTTCATTCTCCTTTATTTACCTGTCATTTCGAAAATAATCGAACTAATGTGATTGTACACAATTGTTTCTCTCCTGTCTATTTTTCCAGACATAAGAAAAGACATGAATTGATCCAATCCATGTCTCCAATCAGGTTAAAGGGATGCTTTTTCTGCTACAACAAGTGATTTCAGCTCTTCTGCTGCTTTTTTTGGATCGGCGCTCTGGCTAATAGCACTAATGATGCTTATACCGTCTGCCCCAGCTTGTATCACTGGTGCAGCGTTATCGTATGTGATCCCTCCGATACCCACAATCGGAATCTGAAGGCCATGACGCCGGACTTCAGTGATCAAAGACACACCCTGGACACTGCGTGTATCTTTTTTCGTTTCTGTTGGATAGACTGGGCCCATACCGACATAATCTGCTCCGTCCTTCATGGCTTGTTTTACTTCGTCTAGGTTATGCGTCGACACGCCTAATATTTTATTCCCGATCCTTTCTCTGACGTCTTTTGCATTTGTGTCTTCCTGTCCAACATGAACGCCATCTGCATCAAGATCAATCGCTAGCTGTACATCATCATTCACAATAAAAGGAACATTTGCTTCTTGGCAAAGCGCTTGAATTTGACGAGCCAATTGTTTCTTCTCTTCACCTTGCAAGGCTTTTTCACCCTTTTCACGAAATTGAAACATGGTGATTCCGCCTTGAATGGCCTCTTTCACAACATTAAGCGGCTGCCTCGTTGTATTCGCTGTGCCCATAATAAAATAAACCGATAATTGCTGTTTGATTTGCTGTTGATCAGCCTTTGTCATGTGAAACTCCCCCTATTTTCCCTAACGTCAGCACTTCATCTCCGGTTGTGTGTGATAGTGCGTTTAACAATTCAATTTGAAAAGTTCCCGGTCCTTTATCCTTTGCGCTCAGAGCTGCCCTTTCAGCGGCGACACCATAAAACAACAATGCAGCGGCCGACGCATGAAGCGGCTGTTCACCTGCTGCACAAAATGCCCCGATGACAGACGTCAGCAAACAGCCGGTTCCCGTCACCTTGGTGAGCCATTCATGTCCATTATGAATGGACAGTACCTCATCTCCATCTGACACCACATCGACTTTCCCTGTGATTACCACTATTGTCTGAAGTGCAATGGACGCTTGTTTGGCTAATGCCGATACATCTCCATTCGCCGCTTTCGCATCAACGCCTTTTGACTCCCAGCCATTCACTCCAAGTAAATGAGCCACTTCAGCAGCATTTCCTCTGACAACGGTCATTTTCACTTTCTTTAACAGCTGTTTAGCGGCATTCGCTCGAAACGTTGTCGCACCGACGCCGACAGGATCTAACAAAACAGGTACACCTTTTTCATTGGCGGCTTGTCCAGCGAGTATCATAGCTTCCACCGTCTCTCTTGTCAGTGTGCCAATATTAAGCACAAGTGCATCCGCTAATTGCGCCATTTCAGCCACTTCTTCTTTGGCGTTTGCCATGACTGGCGAAGCACCTAAAGCAAGCAGTCCATTCGCTGTAAAATTCGTCACGACTTGATTGGTGATATTATGAACGAGTGGATTTTTTTCTCGAACCTTCTCCAATAAATGAGACGCGCAGCTTGTTTTCATCCGTATCGTCCTCCCTTTTACTCTGCATCCCACACATAGGATTTCGTATGCTTTAACCATTCTCTTGCCGCAAACGACAAATAGCGGTCTTTACGCCAAATGACACCTAAATGCCACGGGATCGACGGGTTTAGGGAAATGACCTTTACCTTTTCAGGATCAAGATCACGGCAGATTCGTTCTGGCAGGAGTCCAATCCCTAAGTTTTCAGCTACCATTTCACTAATGAAATCCCACTGAGACGTTTCATAAATGACATTTGGCCGGAATCCCGCATTCATACATTCATTCAAAATCCGGCTGTGCAGAACAAAATCTTCTCTAAAGAAAATAAAAGACTCTTCCCTTAAATCAGCTAAATGTACCTCCTCACGACCAGCCATCGGATGGGATGGATGCGTCACGAGCTTCATGTTCTCTTTAATAATGGTGTACGTATGAAAAATTTTATCATTTGCAGGCAGAACAATGACACCAATATCAAGCGACCCATCCTCGACCCCTTCCTCTACTTTAATGGAGCCGTGCTCAACCAATTGAAATGTGACATCTGGATATTGCTGGCGGAATTCCCCCATGACATTCGGGAAGAAACTTGACCCAATCATCGGCGGCAGTCCGATTCGAATATGCCCTTTTTTCACATTCATTAAATCATTTAATTCGTTCGTTAAATTCTGAAATGACTGTGCGATTTCACTCGCTTGTGTATACATGGTTTGGCCAGCATCTGTCATTTCAACCTGCCGGCCATTGCGGTAAAATAACTGCACCCCCAGCTCATCCTCCAGGTTTTTGACCATCTTGGAAATGGTCGGCTGCGATACGTAAAGGGACTGCGATGCTTTCGTGAAGCTCTTTAACCTTGCCACTTCTAAGAAATATGTTAAATGTCTGATGTCCACCTGATTCAT
The DNA here is from genome assembly GCF_001429445.1 of Bacillus sp. Root920. Lineage (NCBI taxonomy): Bacteria > Bacillati > Bacillota > Bacilli > Caryophanales > Bacillaceae > Bacillus > Bacillus sp. Root920. The sequence goes on along the minus strand of NZ_LMJV01000001.1, from coordinate 446,243 downwards.
CCTTCCTATAGACAAAAGGAATAATTACTATTCGATATATGTATTTTACCTATAACTGAACGTGCTGTACACTTTAAAGTAAGCTCATCACTTGGAACGTTGTCATGTTTTTGTGAAATAGTGAACAATTTATATAGAAAAAGGAGTGAACAGAAAATGAAATTGCTCAAAAAGCCGCTGATTGCTGCCCTTCAGATTATGGCCTTGTTTATTTTTGCGAAATTCATGAATGTGCTGGCGGCCTTTTTGCATTTAAGAATTCCGGGCACGATCTTAGGCATTCTTGTCATTTTCTTATTACTTCATTTTAAGATCATTCAATTAAAATGGATAGAACTTGGCGCCGTATGGCTGCTCGGAGAACTGCTGCTTTTCTTTATTCCATCAGCAGTTGGTGTCATTGATTATGGAAAACTGCTTTCTCAATCTGGCACAAGTATTGTCCTTGTCGTCTTAATTAGTACGTTTGTGGTCATGCTCTCAACTGGTATCATGACGCAAATGATTGCGAAACGAAAGGAGCGGAAAAAACTATGTTAGTTGGCGGACTATTTCTGATTTTAACAGTTCTTTTATATCTCGGATCAAAAGCGGTGTACAAACGGCATCCGAAGGTCTATGTCTCCCCATTACTTGTGACTCCGCTTGTCCTTGTCGTCTTGCTGTTAATCGTCAACATTCCTTACGATACTTATAATCAAGGCGGGAAATGGCTCACGAATATGCTGCAGCCTGCGACTGTTGCTTTTGCCATTCCTTTATATAAGTATTTTCATATTCTGAAGAAGCATGCAGTAGAAATTATTTTGAATGTGGCTTGCGGCTCTGTCATTGCGATCTTATCAACGGCATTTATCGCCAAGTTGTTTCATCTGGACACAGGCCTTATTGAGAGCCTTGTCCCAAGATCGGTTACAACACCTGTAGCAATGAGTGTGTCAGAAATGATCGGCGGCCTGCCGTCCGTTACGGCCGTGTTTGTCATTTTAACCGCACTGTTTGGATCGATTATCGGTCCAATGGTGATCCGTTACTTCCGCATCGATAATGACATTGCCATGGGCGTCCTGCTTGGAACAGGTGCACACGGTGCAGGAACATCGAAGGCCTTTGAAATGAGCTCCGTCTCAGGGACGATCTCAAGTGTATCGATGATTATTTCAGCCATTATTACATTATGTGCAGCGCCTATCCTTATGTCGTTTGCCTTATAGAAAAAAGCCATTCCTTTTCGGAAATGGCTTTTTCTTATGCTTGTATGAAGACAACCTTTAAATAGTTTCCTTCGGGATAATTCTTCGTTGTACGGAAATCCTCAGGAAGTGTATATTCTTCAAGTATCCGATAGGTTTGCCCTGATTCTTTAAAAGCCTGTGCAATAAACCCTTTAAATTTCTTCATGCCAAATGCACTGCTATTCGTTGATGCCACAATGACGCCGTTCTCAGCTGTAATTTGGATGGCTTCTTTTAATAGCTTCTTATAATCCTTCGCCGCACTGAATGTGTGCTTTTTCGTTCGTGCAAAGGAAGGCGGGTCTAAGATGACGAGATCATAGGTCCAGCCTTTTTTCGCTGCAAACGGAAAATATTTAAAGACATCCATGACTTTGATATCCTGCCCGTCCACATCAATACCATTTACTTCAAACTGCTCAGATGTTTTTTTCAAGCTGCGGTTTGCAACATCCACACTTGTCGTACGGCTCGCTCCGCCAAGCGCAGCTGCTACTGAGAAAGCGCCTGTGTAAGAAAACGTATTGAGCACAGTCTTTCCTTTTGCATAACGGTCTCGGATCGCTTTTCTCACATGACGCTGATCAAGGAAAATACCCGTCATCGCGCCATCATTTAAGTAAACCGCCACGTTCATGCCGTTTTCTTTCACGATGAGAGGAAATTCACCTTTCTCTCCCTTCACAAAATCATCATCTTCTATGTACTGTCCAGACGTATCAAATCGTTTCTTTTCATAAATGCCTTTATAGTCTGGATATACGTGCTCAAGTGCAGCCAATACATCTTCCTTTAATGTATAGACTCCTTCGCTATACCATTGGATGAGGTAGAATCCGTCATAATGATCAATTGTGACGCCGCCAATTCCATCACCCTCTCCGTTGAAGACACGGAAAGCAGTCGTCTGAGCATCACGAAATAAATGCGTTCTGCTTTTCGCTGCCTGCTCAAGCCTAGAGACAAAGAAAGCTTGATCTATTTTTTCGTTCGCATCAAAGGTTAGTACCCAGCCGATTCCTTTATTTTGTACACCATAATACCCTTTTCCTAAAAAAGCGCCCCGCTCATCTACCCATTCAATGAGCTCGCCTTCCCGTACACCGTTCACATGCGATACTGCATCTTTGGAAATGAGCGGATATCCTTTTTTCACTTGTTCCGCAAATGTTTGTTTTAATGAGATTTTTTTCATTTGTGTCATCCTTATCCTAAATTGACTCTCTCTATCCTACCATATGAATGTATACGTTACTTCTATTATGATAAGATGAGGAGAAAAATATCAACATGACATAGAGGAGGCACTTCGTTTGACGACATTACGCTTAGATCATACAGGTATTATGGTTTCAAATATTGATCAGTCGATTGATTTTTATGAAAAAGTGGTGGGCATGAAATTAAAGGACCGCATCACTCATACAAATGGAGTGATTGAGCTTGCCTTTCTCGGTTTTAAAGATGAAACCGAAACGGAAATTGAACTCATCCAAGGCTACAGCAGTGACCTGCCATCTGAAGGGAAGGTCCATCATCTCGCTTTCACAACAGACAATATTCATGCTGAATTCAATCGTATTCAAAAGCTGCAAATTGAATTAATTGATGAAGAAATCACGACATTACCAAATGGATATTGCTACTTCTTTTTCAGAGGACCAGACCAAGAATGGATCGAATTCTTCCAGCGCTAATATTTCCTAGGAAATGGGGCCGCTAAATCTCTCCATTTATTCATAAAGAAAAGAGTAAGAGCATATACATGCCCTTACTCTTTTTTATAACACTTTACTAAGAAATGATTTTGTACGCTCATGCTGCGGGTTCCCAAAGAGAGCTTCCGGTTTGTCTTCCTCGACAATATATCCGCCATCCATAAAGATGACACGGTCACCTACTTCTCTTGCAAAGCCCATTTCATGTGTGACCACAATCATTGTCATGCCTTCGACAGCTAATTGTTTCATTACAGCTAATACATCCCCCACAACCTCAGGATCAAGAGCCGATGTCGGCTCATCGAATAATAGTACTTTCGGGTCCATTGCCAAGGCTCTTGCAATGGCGACACGCTGTTTTTGTCCACCAGATAATTGATTAGGAAAGCTTTGAGCTTTGTCTTTTAAGCCGACTTTTTCAAGCAAGTCTAACGCTTTTTCGACTGCTGCCTTCTTCTCGATGCCTTTTACCTTTATCGGTGCAATCGTGATATTTTCTAAAACGGTTTTATGAGGGAATAAATTAAAGTGCTGAAACACCATGCCTACTTCTTGTCGAACTTTATTGATATTCACTTTTGGGTCTGTAATCGTGTGTCCGTGGACAACGACTTCTCCAGCCGTGATATCTTCTAATTTATTGAGGCATCTTAGAAATGTGCTTTTCCCTGATCCAGAAGGACCAATGACACACACTACTTCCTTTTCCTCGATGACTGCGTTAATATCCTTTAACACTTCGTGATCACCAAAAGATTTCTTTAAGTTTTTCACCGTAATCATACTCATTTGATATCAAATCTCCTTTCTGCGTAGCTAGCCAGTAGAGAAAGTAAATAAATGATCACGAAATAAATGACACCGACAATAAGCCAGACATTCAAAGGATCAAATGTAGCCGATGCTTGAACTTGTCCTCGCTGCATAATATCGGCAATCCCGATAATAGATAAGAGAGATGTATCCTTCAAGCTGATGATGGCCTGGTTTGTAATCGCCGGGAGCATCCGGCGGAATGCCTGCGGAAGGACGATAAAGCGCATGTTTTGCCCCCCTGTAAAGCCTAAAGAGCGCGCAGCTTCTGTTTGTCCTTTATCAATAGACTGAATCCCTGCACGAATAATTTCTGAGAAATAAGCCCCTGCATTAATCGCTACTGTAATAATTCCTGCAGGCACTCGATCAAGCGAAATGAATTCAAGTGTATTCAAACCAAAATAAATGAAGAATAGCTGTACGATAAATGGTGTACCTCGAATGGCATTCACAAAAACGAGTGCAATGAAATTTAAGATTTTAAATGGTGACAGACGGAATAATGCCACAATTAACCCGATGATAAACCCTAAAATGATGGCAACAACAAAGATATATAAAGTGGTTTGCAAACCATCCATTAAATACGGAAATGCATTAATAATAGTATCCATGTTTCTCCCTCCCTAATTCACATACGGCTGACACATAAAGAAAGCGCGCTCGGAGCGCGCCTCGCTTGTGTTATGACTTCAAATATTTATCAATAATTTTGTCATATTCACCGTTTTTCTTTAGGTTCTCAAGGCCTTTATTGATCTTCTTCAATAGGTCTTGGTTTTTCCCCTTCATGACAGAGATACCATACTGGTCTCCATTCAAGCGGTCTCCAACTGTTTTCAATTTTAAATCTTGTTGTGCGATCGCATACGTAATGACAGGATAATCCTCAATTAAGGCATCTGCATTTCCGTTTGATACTTCCTGGAACATAGATGGGCTGTCATTAAATTGAACGACTTCATACCCATATTTATCAGCGTTATCAGATGCGAATTTTGCACCAGTTGTCCCGTTTTTAACAGCTAGCTTTTTCCCCTTTAAATCATTAATAGATTTGATGCTGCTGTCCTTTTTCACAACAACTGTCAGTCCAGCGTCGAAGTAAGGATCTGAGAAATCTACTTTCTTCTTACGCTCATCTGTAATACTCATTCCGCCCATTCCAACATCAAGCTGTCCTGCCTGCATCGCTGGAATGATGCCTGAGAAGTCCATGGCTTCAAGCTTCACTTTGAAACCTTGGTCTTTCGCGATTGCATTAATTAAATCAACGTCTATCCCTTCATATTTACCGCCCTTTTCAAATTCAAATGGCGGATAAGTTGTATCTATCCCAATTTTATATGTGCCTTTGCCTTCTCCCGAACCACTGTCCGATTTTGATCCACAGGCTGCCATGACAAGCACAACAATTAGTCCCATGATCAATAACATCGATTTCTTCATAAAACACGACCCCCATTGTCAGTTTTGTCTAAATATTCGCAATAACAATAATACTATACCACGCTAAATCTATAGTGTGTGATATTTTTTATCAATACCAAAGATCCATACAATTCTAGATCAATAGTCTCTTTAAATTTTACTTTTTTGCGAATAACTCATTTTATTCTAAAAGAAGAGTGATTCACAATTATGATGTGAGATAATCTCACAAAAAACGAGTCAGTGCCTTGATAAATGAAGTTTCTCCCTTGCATACGAAAGCAAACTCAACAACTTCCTTCCTCTCTTTATTGATATTGTAATATATTTTTTTCAAAACCCTCTTTTTACCCAAAAATATGTAAGCGTATACAAAAAGAGCGGTGGCCCCCTATTTCTTTCACTACTGGTTGAATTTACATCAAAAAACATGTTTTACAAACTGCACGAGAGAGCTTAAAATATAAGAAGATACTGGAATATGGGAAGTTGATTCAGAAGAACGGTTACTGATAGATGAAGAAAGGAGGATATGAATTGGCAGAAGCAGGTGTTTTGTCGTCCGTTGATGTAGCGAATATGCTCAATGATTGGTATGTCATGATGAAAAAAAGAGAGATACAAGGTGCTATCCAGTTAAAAAAAGACATTCTTCAAGCGTTTGATCGAATGGAAGAAAATCAAGACGTCTTACTTTACTATCAACTGCTAGAGTACCGTTTTAAAGATCTAATAGAAGATACAGCTTCGTTAGATCATAGTCTTTTTGTTGATGAAAATGCCATCCGTACGGATGATATGCTCAGCTATTATTTCTATTTCTTTAAAGGGATGTATGAAATGCGCAGAGGCAATCAGGATACGGCATTTCACCATTTAAAATTGGCCGAGGATAAATTAGATCTCGTGCACGATGACATTGAAAAAGCCGAATTTCATTATAAAACAGGGTGTCTTTACTATAATATTAGATCCACGCTTCTCTCCATTCACCACTTAAAGATGGCTTCATCTATTTACGACGCAGATCCATGTTATGTGAAAAAATCAATCAGCTGTCAAATGATGCTTGCTTTGAATTATGCGGATCAGTCGAAATATGATGAGTCAGAATCGCTGTTCGAAGAAGTCATTCATTCACTAGAACAGATGGATGATCCAGATTTACTTGGACATGCCTATTGCAATGCAGCCTTTATTAAAAGTCTAAGAAATGAATACAGTGAAGCTGTGCCACTCCTAGAAAAGGCTTTAATGATAGAATCATTCGAAACTTCTTCTCCAGGCGGCTATTTACTTGCCATGTACGCCTACACAAAAGCACTATTTAAGCTGAAAAAGCCAGGTTTGTTCCACTATTATGTACAGCTTTCACTTCAAAAAGCAGAAAATTTAAAACAACGAAACATTTCACTTAAATTATCCATTTTAGAAACACTTATGATTCAGCCAGACAACATGATTGAGCAAATCAAGGATTATTGCGATCAATTAGAATCAATGAATTTCCTTGTTGACCTTGAAGCTATTTGTCAGGATGCAGCAGCTTACTTAACGGATCTTGGGCTTCATGAAGAATCCTCTTATTTTAGAAACAAGGCGTTGTCCTTGAAAACTTGTTAAGAAAATGGAGTGATGTATGATGAAGAATTGGCTCATCACAAGTGCGATTTTAACCCTCTTGATAACAGGTGTTTCTGTTGGTACTTCCATTCAAAAAGACAGTCAATCTGCACAATCTCAAGATATTATTCAAAAGAGAGACCGTGGAACCAACCCTTAATATGAAAAAAGCAGCTGTGATCAAAACAGCTGCTTTTTGATGTGCTAATCAATTTCTCGTTTAATATTCTGCATTTTTTCATCTAAGTAATGTGCAATATCTGCGGCTTCCTTCAGTTCATCAGTCAGCTGATGAGGAACATCGTTTTGCAGTTTATAATAGATTTTATGCTCTAGACTCGCCCAAAAATCCATCGCAATGGTCCGCACCTGAATCTCAACCTTCACATGCTCCACACGATTTGTTAAGTAGACAGGTATCTCAACAATTAAATGAAGGCTTCTGTAGCCATTTGGTTTTGGATGTTGAATGTAGTCCTTCACTTCAAGGATCTTTAAATCCTCTCTTTGCCTCAATACATCCATAATGTTATAGATATCTTGAATAAAAGAACAGATGATGCGGACACCTGCAATATCATGGATATGCTCCTTGGCACATTGTGTCGTGATGTCGCATCCTTTTCTTGCTAGTTTATTCACTATGCTTTCAAAGGATTTAATTCGTGATTTTGTATGCTCTATTGGGTTGTGTCCATGGATTAAATTATACTCCTGGCTGATAATTGAAAACTTTGTATCCATTTCATCTAATGCAAATTTATATACTAATAGTTCATTTTTCCAGTCTTCCATGACATTTTTCAAATCTTCTACATGAGTTGCTGACATATTCATTTTCTTTTTGTCATCTCCTTTTGGGAAACGGCAGCTGCACCGCTTTCCGTTTACAAGACGGAGAGAGGACTCGAATGGTTTTAAAAAATACGCAGTTAGCCTCGTTGTTTATAATATGTCAGCGCCAGCGCAAGGGCCAGCACAGAGCCTTTCACAATATCCATTGCATAATAAGGGACAGACATCATCACAAGCCCATTTTGTAAGATACCGATGAGTACAGCTCCGATAAAAGTGCCAAATGCGTTTGGTTTACCTGCTCCCATGACGGAAAAGCCGATAAAAGCAGCTGCTACTCCATCCATTAAATATGGTGCACCCGCATTAATTTCTGCTGTCATGACCCTTGATGCCAGTACGATACCGCCGATCGCTGCAAATAACGCAGAAAGCAGATAGGCCGCAATTTTGTATTTGTTCACATGTATGCCAGACAATCGAGCCGCTTCCTTATTCCCACCGATGATGTACATGAATCGGCCGTGCTTTGTGTAGGTCATGAAAACATGCGCAAATAGTACAATGACAGCCATAATCAGAATGATATATGGCACCTGTCCAATTTTGCTGAAAAAGGCAGGAATCGTTCCCGTTGAGAACGTGCCATCGGGAAGCACCATATTTTCAGAAATAGTCGCCCCTTTCGTATACGTTTGAGCCAGCCCTTGAATGATAAACATCATGGCTAATGTCATGAGCATATCTGGAATTTTCATTTTGACGATCATCCATGCATTTAGCAAACCAACAATGATAGAAGCTGCTAGTGCAGAGAGGATTGCAATCAGTGGGTTTTGCGAGAACCATACGAACATAGAAATGACAATCGCATTAGATAGCGTAGCGACTGATCCAACTGATAAATCAAAGCCGTTTACTGCCAATGAGATGGTTAAGCCCACCGCAATGATGGTCACTATTGAGATAGATCGTAGAATATTGATGATATTTCCTGATTGCAAAAACGCTGGATTCGATGCCGCAAATACCACAATCAACACGACAATGGTTAAGATTGTGCCATATTGATAAAAGAAATCAAACAGATGAAAGGATGGCCGCTGTTTTTTGATTTGCTGCACAGGGGCTGGAATTTGTTGTTCGCTCATGATTGTCCTCCTGTTGAATGATATAAAAGCTCCTCTTCAGTCGTCGGTGCGGTCATTTCCCGGGCAATGCTGCCATCATATAGCACGTATACTCGGTCTGCGATACCTGCAATCTCTGACAGCTCACTCGACGCATAAATGACAGATTTTCCGCGGGCAGCAAGCTCTGCAATCAGAGTAAAAATATCTTTTTTCGCTCCAACGTCTACACCTTTGGTTGGTTCATCAAAGAGATACACATCTGCCTCAGCCAGTAGCCATTTTCCGATGGCAACCTTTTGCTGATTTCCACCAGATAGGTGCTTCACCTTTGCTTCAAGCGACGGCGTTTTGACACCAAGCCGTTTGACGATGTCGCCTGCTTCCCGCTTTTCCTTCGAACGATGTAAGAAGCTGAATATCCGTGAAAATGAGTGAAGACTTGCAGCCGTTAAGTTCCACCCCACGCTCTCTTCGGTCAGAATTCCTTCTTTTCTCCGCTCTTCCGGCACAAGAGCCATTCCAGCTCTCACCGCTTGATGAGGCGATGTGATGCGAATGGTTTGACCATGAAGCTGCACGGTCCCCGTCTTTTTTTCTGAGGCACCGAAAAGGGCTTTGCACAATTCTGTTTTTCCAGCACCGACAAGTCCTGCGATCCCGAGAATTTCTCCTTTTTTGACATAAAAGTGAATGTTGTTTAATTTATGTTGATCGTTTAGCTCTTTCACTTCAAGCACAATAGGTGCATCTTTCAGTGGCCTGCGAGACGGGAATTGCTCCTCTAATGGTGCGCCTAGCATTTCTTCAATGACCTGCTGCGGATTTGTGTCTTTGACAAGGTGAGCTGCGACATCCGTTCCATTTCGCATCACAGTCAGTTCATCACAGATGGTGAAAATTTCAGGCATGCGGTGAGAAATAAACACGATCCCCGTCCCATGCTGTTTCAACCGATCAATCATTGAGAATAATTTGCTTGTTTCTGCATGACTAAGCGGAGCCGTTGGTTCATCTAAGATTAAAATGCTGCATTTAATGGAAACAGCCTTGGCGATGAGCACCATCTGTTTTTCAGCAAGGGTCAGATCGCTGACAAGTCGATTTGTGGAAATGTCGATGTCCATTTCTTTTAATAGCTGAGCCGCCTTGCGATGCAGCTCTTTCCAGCTGACAAATATTTTTTTCTCAATTTCATGCATCATCATATTCTCACCAACAGTTAAATAGGGAACAAGAGCCGTATCCACTTCTTGGTGGACCGTCTGCACACCATATGAGGATGCATCCTTTGGAGTTTGAATGGTTGCCGCCTGGCCATTGATGTGGATGGTTCCGTGGAAGTGGGAATGAGCGCCAGAAAGAACCTTCATTAACGTTGACTTCCCAGCACCATTTGCTCCAATCAGTGCATGGACCGTCCCTTTTTTTAATGTGAAATTCACTTGATCTAACGCTTTGACCCCTGGGAATTCAATTGAAATATTTTTCATACGAACAAGCGGCGCTGTCATAGGTGTCCTCCTTCTCTTGATATCATCTGAAAAACGAAACACCCTCTATGAAAAGAGAGTGCACGTCGCTTATTTTGTATAATGCTTCTTCAAGGTCTTCATCCAATCTTCCTCAAAAGCAGTCGATGAACCGAATCCCTTCACTTCGTCTGCAAGATTGACCATGTTAATGGCTTTTCCTGCTTGCTGAAGCTGCTTTTGCGAGATGAGAGAGGCCTCAAGGTCATAGGAAGCTGGTGTTTTCTCACCAGCTATTTTCTTCGCAAGAATCCTCACGTCGACTGCACCGATGAGCTTCGGATCAACCGCTGCTGTATACTTCCACGGACTGTCCTTCGCCGTCATTTCTTGAAGATCCGCATTTGACACATCAATCCCATAAATCTTCACTTCTGTTCTTCCTGCTTCCTTTAACGCTCTTGCTGCCCCAATGGCAAAGGCATCCCATGTGGCAAAAATAGCGTCCAGCTTGCCCTTTGGATACTTATTCAGCATGGCTGCTACTGCATTTTGCGTTTGAACAGACGTATCAGAGGAGGCAATACCAAAGCGGTCAAGCTCCTTGATCCCTGAATGTTGTTTAAGCGTTTCTTGATAGACCTTATTTCGTCTCACCATTGGCGGGAATCCATCTACCCACAGGTATGCAATATTTGCTTTTCCTTTGAAATCAGACACGAGCGCGTCTAATGATTTTTTCGCTAATTGTTCGTCATCTTGAGACGTCACTGTGACCCCTTTGATGTCCTTCAGCTTAGGATTCGAATCAAATGCTACAACTGGAATGCCTTTCGCTGTGATCTTTTTCACATCAGCGACTGTCGCCTCGTCGTCCCCGTGAGAGATGATAAAGCCATCATAATTTTCTTCCAGTGCCTGAGAGATGGCATCATGGAATTTCGCTGTATCACCATTTGCGGTGTAGACATCTACCTTAAAGCCGAGTGCCTCACCTTCTGCCTTGGTCCCCGCTAAAAATTGAGCTGTATGATCGTCTCCTCCAATTTTGCGGATAACTTTAATTTTTGCTCCCTGACCCTTTGCAAATCGCTTCGGTACATTGTCAAAGGAAACCTTTTCGTTCGTATTTGCTTTTGAGCCTGCACTTGATCCGGTGCCGCAGCCTGTTAATAGGACGGTCAATGCCGTTAATAAAACAAGAAATGATGTAAAATGCTTACGCTTCATTGCTGTTCCTCCTCAAGTTGTTTTTATTTTTCACATCGGAAAACTAGGTAAAAAGTGGAAATACGCCTGTAAAACAGGCATTTGATTCGAAAAAGAGACGAAAAAAAGCCTCTCTTGGAAAGAGAGGCTTGATCACCGTTGCATGAAACATGTATCGGGAAGTCTTCCTCTCTTATCTGTCAAAGCTGTAACAGCTTTGCAGGAATTAGCACCAATTTCTAAAATAGAAACGGTTGCTGGGCGTCATAGGGCCAGTCCCTCTGCCTCTCTTGATAAGAGATCCGTTATGAAATTTGTTTTCGTTGAAATGTCTTCTTTACTTTAATGTGATGTCACATCAATGTCAATGACTTTTTTGAAAATTTCTAAAATACCATCAACTTCCGATGATTTTCTTCGCAGGTGATGATTTCTTCAGACGGAAATCATATTTTTTCTCATTCACAAATTGTGGGTTGAGATGTGCTGATCCTTTATCTTGACCGCTTTTAGAGAGATACGTTTTGTAGCCTTCCATCCATTTCCCGCGCCAAATCCACTGTGATGCTTTCGCACCTTTTCGGTCATCATAAACGTTCTTCTGGAAGGTATTCTTTTGGTTCACTTGATAAAGATTCACGACCAAGTAATGCGAGGCACTAGCTGACATGATATTATTCGTGATTCGATTGTTCACTGCTTGATACTGCATTAGCAATTGACCGCCTTCTAAGCCGGCTGTGTCATTTTTGTACAAAATATTATGTGAAATCGTCGTATTGGTTGTACCGCCCCGCTTCTTATCATAGCCGCCAATAGAAATGCCTGTATAACGGTTTAAATATACTTGATTGTGTTCGATGCGGATGCGGTCTGCCATTTTTCCTTTATGTTCGCTTGTGACTTCAATCCCCAGATCATTGTGATGTGAGATGTTATGATCGATCACAATGTCTTTTCCGCCATCAACATAAATTCCGCCAGCGGAGATGTCGCTGCCATAGGCTGGGTTCCCTGCACTCGTAATTTCATATACTTTGTTTCTAGAGACGACCCCATTTCTCACTTGATCATACTTTTTGGAGGGTGCTACGTTCTCAAAACCAATTAAATCAATGCCAATATTATCAGTGTGCCGGACCGTGTTATGGGTCACACGGAACTTTTTGACGTTTCCATTTAGCACGAGCGCTTCACTGAAGCCCAGCTTTAATTTTTCAACGGTATTTCCTTTGATTTCAATGTCTTCAATCGCTGCAGGAGCTTTTGTCCCATAGACAGCAATTCCATGTGCATTTCCATTTTTATGTTTCGTCTGAATATCATACACTCGGTTATTAAGCAGCTTGACGCCTTTACCGCTTCCTTTGATGAAAATACCAACTGGTGTCAAATCTTCTTTATTCGTCTTAAGGTGTCCTACAGTCAGGCCTTTGAGGGTGATGTAGCTCTTTTGATCGATCGTGACAAGACCTCCATCGGCTTGATTTCCTTTTAGGGAAGCCCCGCTAATCACAGGTTTTTCCTTTCCGTAAGCTTGAAAGACAACGGGTGCTTTCTTTGTTCCTGAATGGCGGACAATCAATTTTTCTTTGTATGTACCGCCTCTCATGTAAATGGTTGCCCCAGCCTTCGCCATACTTGCTGCTTTTTTCAGCGTGCGGAAAGGTTTTTGCTTTGTTCCCGGGTTTTTGTCGCTTCCGTTTACCGCTACGTAATAGGCTGTGCTTTGCTTAGCGCCAGCCTCATCTGTCATCGCCTGACAGCCAAAGCTGATCACGGTCATGAATAAAATGAGTAAAATGCCTGGTATCGCTCGTTTCATCTTGTTGTTTGCTCCTTTCTCTTCTCTTCTTCCTTTATCGGTTAAAAAAAAGAGGATTAAAATATGAAGATGTCCCTTGCAATGTACTAGTCAAAAGGTGTATGGTTGAAAGAATATCTTACAGGAAAACCATTCGTTTTTAAATTATCAGATTAATCAGTTAATAATGTATTTGGATTTTATTTCTTTTTTTAAAAGGGGTGACAGGAGCCAAACTGACAGCAGAGAAAAGGAAAGCGCTTTAACAGATTTTTCTTGTCTGAATTCCAGAAAACCTATTGCTAATATTTTGTGAAGGTATAGAATAGAATCATAATTATTTCATATTATTAGAATTTTCAAATAATCAAACAGCAAGGAGATTTACAATGCCAAAACAACCCATCCGCGTTGAACTTAGTTCAACAAAAAAACCAAAACCTCAATCTGATCAACTTGAATTCGGAAAAATCTTCACTGATCACATGTTTGTGATGGATTATTCAGTTGATAAAGGTTGGTACGATCCAAGAATTATCCCTTATCAGGCCATTCCAATGGACCCAGCTTCGATGGTCTACCATTATGGTCAATCTGTTTTTGAAGGCTTGAAGGCTTATGTTTCTGAGGATCAAAAAATTCTCTTATTCCGTCCGGAAAAAAACATGGAGCGCTTAAACAGATCCAATGACCGCCTGTGTATTCCGCAAATTGATACAGAAACAGTATTAGAGGGCTTAAATGAACTCATTCGTATTGATAAGGATTGGGTACCTGATGCAGAGGGCACTTCCTTGTATATTCGTCCATTCATTATTTCCACTGAGCCGTATTTAGGCGTTGCACCGTCTAGCACGTATAAGCTGCTGATTATCTTATCTCCAGTGGGATCATACTATAAAGAAGGCATTCATCCGGTCAAAATTGCAGTTGAAAATGAGTTTGTCCGTGCCGTTAAGGGTGGAACAGGAAATGCCAAAACAGCTGGAAACTATGCCTCAAGCCTTAAAGCACAGCAAGTTGCTGAAACGAAAGGATTTTCACAGGTTCTTTGGCTTGATGGGGTCGAGAAAAAATACATCGAAGAAGTCGGCAGCATGAATATCTTCTTTAAAATCAATGGAGAAATCGTGACGCCTGAATTGAACGGCAGCATTTTAGAAGGCATCACACGTAACTCTGTACTTGAACTGTTAAAGCATTGGGGAATTCCAGTAACAGAGCGCAAAATTTCAATTGATGAGTTAATTGAAGCACATCAATCTGGCGAGCTTGAAGAAATTTTCGGAACTGGAACGGCAGCCGTAATCTCTCCTGTCGGGGAATTAATTTATCATGATCAGCCATATGTGATCCAAAATGGTCAAACAGGCGAAGTATCCAAGAAATTGTATGAGGCCATTACTGGCATTCAAAAAGGGACACAGCCAGACATCTTTGGCTGGACAGTTGAAGTTGACTCAGTCGTCAAGCAAGCATAAGCATATAAAAAGAACCTTTCAATCATGAAGGGTTCCTTTTTGTTTATTTACCTCTCTTTTATCCCTCATAATGGTAAATACACATAAATAAGGAGAGTGATGGTATGTTTTTTACTTATCTACTAGCGTTCTTTGGAATCTGCATAGGATCGATGATCGTCGCCACTGGTTTCGATGATTCACCGTTCCTCACCCGGTTTTTATTTAAGGCTCTTGGAATCTCTATCCTTGCTCTTTCCATCTCTTTTGTAAAGGTCCGACGAAAGAAGTTACAGAAAAAAAGGCGAAATAGACTTAGTTGACCCGTCTGCTTCCCATCAAATCGTGCACCAAAACAAGACCGACACCCCAACAATCGCCCCTGCGTATATCCACTGTTTCCTTTTGATGCTCCGCTTTTTTTCGATCAGTAAAAAGATCTCTGGCAAAAAGATGATCATGATTTCTAGGATAAAGACAAGATAATAAACAAGCGGCATTGGCTGGAAATCAAATTTTCTTGCATCTCCTCCAATCGTTGCGAAATACATCAACAGATTGGTCACGGGAATGGTAAAACAAACGAGCAGGCGGAGAACATAGATCCACACATATTCCTTATGCCGAATGAGGCCAACAAATGAAGCAATAAGGCCATACAAAAACAAGATCACTGTACCATAACTCATGACAGGCTGTACGACAAACCCGTAAAACATTAAACCAATTGCAACCATATTCCAACAGTCCTTTCTTTGAAGCCATACATGCTGTTATTTCTAATCATACACTTCTTTCTCCAGTTTCCATATGGGGCAATCATAAAAAATGACCCCATAAAGGGGCCATTATGTGTTAAGCATTGACTGATTTGAAGAATTGCGGTAAATGCTCACGATGCGCTTCGAGCATTTCGTCTAAAATTTGCTTTGCAATGTCGTCAGATGGGACGAGCGGGTTGATGGTCATCGCCACAAGAGCCGTCTCGTAATCTCCAGTCACAGCCGCTTCTGCTGCCACACGCTCGAATGATTTGATTTGTTGAACGAGTCCTCTTACAGCTACAGGCAGATCACCTATCGCGATTGGTTTTGGTCCGTCCTTCGTAATGATACAGTTTACTTCAACCGCTGATTCAGCCGGAATGCTGGCAATCGCCCCTCTGTTCACTGTATTGACTGGTTGAATGTCGTGCTTATCATTATAGATGGAGCTGATTAAGTTACAGGCCGCATCGCTGTAATAGGCCCCGCCTCTTTTTTCGAGCTGCGGTGGTTTAATCGACAAATCAGGATCTTTATAGAGCTCAAATAATTCCTGCTCGACCTGCTGTACAACCTCTGCTCGTGTTCCTTTCTCTTGAGCCGCCTTTTGCTCTTCTTCCAGCATATCTTTCGTTTTATAGTAATAGCGGTGATACGGACATGGGATGACCCCTAATCCTTTCACAAAAGAAGGCTCCCAGTTTTTCGCTTCAATGTTTTTCATGGACCACTGGCTGTTCGGATTTCCTAGTTCATCAAGCACTTGATCCATAATGCTGACCCCGTCTAAATATACGTTTAATCCATAGACCATGTGATTGAGACCAGCAAACTGTACTTCGATGCGTTCAACGTCCACATCAAGCGCTTTGGCAATCCCCATTTTGATCCCAATCGGCACATTGCATAGACCGACCACTTTTTTTAGATTCGTGTAGCGTAAAACAGCTTCTGTGACCATGCCCGCTGGATTTGTAAAGTTCACAAGCCATGCGTCTGGGCAAAGCTCTTCCATATCCTTCACAATGTCTAGTATGACTGGGATGGTCCGAAGGCCTTTAAATAAACCGCCTGGTCCGTTCGTTTCCTGACCGATGACGCCGTATTTAAGCGGTATTCTCTCATCCTTTGCCCGTGCTTCCAGCAGTCCTACACGAAATTGTGTCGTCACAAAATCTGCGTCCTTCAAGGCCTCCCGGCGATCAAGAGTCAGGTGTACCTCAATCGGCAGACCCGCTTTTTCAACCATACGTTTCGCCAAAGCGCCCACGATGTTTAACTTTTCCTGACCCGCTTTAATATCCACAAGCCATAATTCCTTTACAGGCAATTCTTGATATCGTTTAATAAACCCTTCGACGAGCTCAGGCGTATAGCTCGATCCACCGCCTATTGTGACAATTTTGATTCCTTCTTTCATGAATTGACACCTCCGAGTTGCTTCATTTTTTCATGGAGCTCGATGATTTCTGCTGCGAGCTCCTTGACGGTCATTGCGTTCATGAGATGATCCTGCGCATGAATCATTAAGAGGCTAATATCCGTCTTTTCGCCCCTGATTTCTCCCTGGATCAGCTCTGTCTGTGCGTGATGCGCCTCATTTAACGCGTCTTGTGCGTCCTGCAATTTTTGCTTCGCCTCATCAAATTTTCCTTCTTTTGCACATGTAATGGCCTCCATCGCGGAGCTTCTGCCATTTCCGCCGTGCAGGATGAGTTGAAACACAATTTGTTCCATTTCCATCGGCCGCATCCCCCTTGTTCCCTCTATTACATGCTGACGACATTTTCATCAGTTGATGCTTTTGTTTCTAGCTCACTTTCTTCTTTCAATTTCTGCTTATCCCACATTCTAAAGAATGGGTAGTATAGAGCAAATGACAGCGCAAGGTTAATCAGCTGCATGACAGCACCAGAGATTTTGCCTCCTGTGGCGAGATAGCCTGAAATGATTGGCGGCATGGTCCATGGGACAGCGATCCCGGCTGGTTTTGCCACAAGCCCTGTGCTCATTCCGATATATGTGGTGATGATCATCATGATTGGCGTAAGGATAAACGGAATGAGGAGCATTGGGTTCATGACAATCGGCATTCCAAAAATGATCGGTTCGTTGATGTTAAAGATGGCTGGCCCAATGGCAAGGCGGCCAAGCTGTTTCATTTGTTTACTTCTGGCGCGTAAGATCATGGTCAGCACCAAAGCAAGCGTTGCTCCGCTTCCGCCGACGTTGATGAAGATTTCAAAGAACTGCGCTGTGAAAATATTCGGCAGTACTTCTCCTGCTTGGAATGCAAGACGATTCTCATCCATTGCACCGAGCCAAATTGGCCCCATGACGCCGCCGACAATAGTTGCTCCGTGAATACCACATGCCCAAAGGAGCATTTGCACACCCATCGCAACGATACTGCCGCCTAAGCTGCCACCAAGAATGGAAAGCGGTGTGCCAATTAAGACCGTGATAATATTATGAATACTCTCAAAAGGTGTCATCTCAATCACAAGTCTAGCGACCCAGATCAGCGTGATGACCACAAAACCTGGAATAAGTGCAATAAACGATTTACTGACTGCTGGCGGTACACCATCAGGCATTTTGATGACGATATTCCGCTGTACAATAAAGCGGTAAATTTCGGTTGAAAGCATGGCAATAATCATGGCAACGAATAAACCTTTACTGCCCATCAGTGTGACAGGAATTCCCCCGCCCACTAGGATAGCTTCTGTTGAGCCTTCAGGTGTGAAAGGTACTTGATATGGTGTAGCCAAAAGGAAAGCCGCAACAGCGATTGCACCAGATGATAGCGCATCAACGGCATACTTTTCAGCTAGCCTGTAAGCAATCCCGAAGGTCGCAACAAGTGCCATAATGTCAAAGGTTGCATTCACAGGATAGGATAGTTTCGTGGCCCATTCTGCTCCGAAGATACTTGCCATAAAATCGCTGTATCCTGGGATCGGAAGGTTGGCTAAAATGAGAAACAGTGAACCGACAATAATGAGAGGCATCGTTAAAACAATTCCGTCACGCAATGCTTGTAAATGTCTTTGAGCGGCAATCTTCCCTGCAAACGGCATGACCTTCTCTTCTAGAAATCGGTTGAATCCATTCATCCCCTCCGCCCCCTTTATCCGTTCACTAACTGTTCAGCAGATTTTAAAACCTCAGCGCCATTACATACGCCATAATGCACAGTATTAATCACGTCTACTGGGATTCCTTTTTCTTCTCCGAGCTTTTTCATTTGCGGTAATAAATATCGAACCTGAGGTCCTAATAAAAGCACATCGGCTTGATCAATATGATTTTTCGCAGAATCTCCAGATACTGCCCAAATACGATAATCTTTTCCTTGTTCTTGTGCGCTTTTCTCCATTTTTGTGACAAGTAAGCTGGTAGACATACCTGCTGCGCAAACCAATAAGATGTTCATGTGTAAACGCCCCCTTTTCAAAGTGTGAAGCTATTCTTTACACATTCATCATATTATGAAACCGCTTTCATAAACACCCATACTTTTTCCTTTAGGAAGCGGAAAAAGTTAATATCACACAGTTAGTTCTTGTACGAAGGAGCCTTTTTATACATGATATCAAGCATGTCTTCAAATGTATCACAGGCGATCAGGTGCTGAATGAATTTCACATTATGCACAAGCTCCCCCAGCAGGCGGTACATGCCTTTTAAATCTTTGGCATTCTCTTTTTCGACACAAAGCAGGCAGACAAATTGAACCTTTTTCTCTCCCCAAATGATTGGTTTTTCTAATGTACATATCGCCCAAAACGTCTCATCTGTCAGCGGCGTCATCGGGTGCGGAATCGCTGTATAATGTCCGAAAGAGGTAGGCGCAGCCTCTTCTCTTTCCATGACAGATGGTGTGATCTCAGCTGGCGCTAAGCCCATATCGATGACTTTTTGTGTTAAAAAGGTGATGATCTCTTCCTTTGTTTGAAAGGCGCGTTTTGTAAAAACCAATTCCTTTTTCATATATTGAGAGGCCAATGTCACCCTTGTTTCACTCGTCAGGGCTTCTTCAATTTTTAAAAAATCACCGCCTCCCAAAATGGTGTTCACTTGAATGACTGGAACCGGTAAATCCATATGAATTGGGATCGTTGTAATAATCAAATCCAAGGCATGCAAAGAGACATGCGGAAGCGAATACAGCTCTGCTGTTCCTAAAATGGTCAGCTTTGACCCAAATTGTGACCGCAAACGATCCTGCAGCAGCCTTGCACTCCCTGCACCAGACGCACAGACAATGAGACACCGCTTCGGCGGGATCTCCATTTTCCTCCGCTCTAATGCCGCACCAAAATGAAGCGCCATATATCCGATTTCATTCTCATGAATACTCAGCCCCTCCTCTTCTTCAAGGACCCTGCTGGCGATAATCCCCGCTTCAAATGCAAGGGGATACCCCGCTTTTATTTCATCAAGCATCGGATTTCTTAAGTTCATTCCATATTTACATCGGTTGATGGCAGGCTTTAAGTGCAGACTGAGTCCAATCATTAGTTCCGTATCACCTGCTAAATCAAGCTGCAGTTTTTGATCAATAGCCTTCAGGATGAGCTGTACAAGCCGGCTCGTGTCATCATCTACAATTTGTTTTTGGCCGCTCGAGGAAAAGGACTGTACCATTTTGGCTGTTCCTAGCAAATGAATGGTGATATAGACGATTTCCTCTTGTGGAAATGAGACATCCAGCAGCCCTTCAAGACGCTCCACCATTTTTTTAGCGACCTTATATTCCTTTGCCCGGGGAATTTCGCTGATTTCCTCTGGAAGAACAGATACATAGTTTCCGTGTCTAATTCGTTTGCAGGCAATGGCGACATGAACGATTAAATTATTCATGCAAATGTCTGATAGATTCATACCTTCCTCATTGATATAATTGATCATTGTTTTCTGGATCAATTCGAGTTCATGCTTTGGCAAAATGGTAACAGCTGTGTTCAGCATCGTTTGATAAGAACGACGTTCATTGAATAAATATTCTGACATACAATAACGGATTTTCATCTCTGAT
The DNA here is from genome assembly GCF_001429445.1 of Bacillus sp. Root920. Taxonomy (NCBI): domain Bacteria; kingdom Bacillati; phylum Bacillota; class Bacilli; order Caryophanales; family Bacillaceae; genus Bacillus; species Bacillus sp. Root920. The sequence goes on along the minus strand of NZ_LMJV01000001.1, from coordinate 425,739 downwards.
CCCTTGATTCGGCAGCCTTTGCTCGGCTTCGCTTCCAGCTTCAGATCAAAGGGCTCCAGCTTACGTTTGACCGATTTCACATCGTTGCTCATCGTTGATTTACTAATAAACAGCTGCTCCTGTAAATCCTCCAGCTTCACATAGGATTCTGCCAAAAGAAGCCTTTTTAAAATAAACCGAACACGCTCCTCTGGCAGCACAGCAAGCGGCTCTTCCTGCTCGACCTCCTCCTTCATAAAACGGCGAAAGGCATTCTCATCGTTGATCAGCAGCTCATAACCAGCTCCTCTAACAGCTGTTACTGCCGCTCGATAAGGGGCAAGACGGTCGTTCAGTTCTTTTATGTCTGTACGAATGGTGCGGCTTGTCACTTGTAAATTGGCAGAAAGTGCAGCGCTTGTGAGCGGGGTCTCAGCTGCCATGAGCTGACTTAAGATGTGCGCCAGTCTTTTATTCAGCATCAGATCGGCCTCCTTATGTAGGGGTGGAGAATCTGCCTTGTCTGGACAGGTTGTATACGCTTGCAGTTCTCTTCATTACTCATATTCTACTGAAAAGAAATAAAAATTGCCAACTCATATATATGACAAATGCCCCTATTTATACAACTAACCACATCTAATGTCCTACGAATCTTTTTGAAGATACTTGCGAAAACCACGAAAAAAAGGCTTGATCGAGCATATCGGCTTGTTTCATTCGATATTGATCAAGCTTCTTTATCGCTTTCTTTTTACCTGCATCGTCTTTTTTCGCTGTAGCTTGTACATAGTCAACAAAGTAGCCGATATGACTTGACCAAATGTCCTTGAATTGTTTGCCTGCTTTTTTTCCATACACAGAGGCAATTGCATCTGATAAGTCATTCGTGTTTTCATTTAAAGCCGCCGCTGCTTGATTGAAGTCTTTACTGCCGTCAATTCCTTTTTGCATCGTGACCACTGCTAAATAGGCATGCTCTGAAAACAGCTGATCTAGTGCTGCTCGAAGATCTGTGGCTTTATTTGACACTTCTTGTGACGAAGACGTCTTCTTCGCCTCCCCATACATATGTCCTTCGTGTGCACTTGCGATATGAGCCGCTGGGAATAATAATGCTGCGCTCAGTGGAATGGTTAACATTGCTTTCTTCATGTTCATCTTTTTATTTCCTCCTCTTTCCGTTTGTTATGTACTTAACGGAGAGAGGGAGAAAATAGATCATTCGATTCTATTATTTTTTTCTTACAACACAGGCTCTGTATGTTTGCATAAAAAAAGCCGGATTATCCGGCTGATACGTTACGACGTTTAGATTCTTTTCGCTCTTTATATATTTTTCTCACCAATGGATAAATCACAGGTGCCCATTTGACAATTTGTTTCAGCCATTTTTTCATTTCTCCCGCGCCTCCTTATTGTCATTCTTAAAGGACGATTCCCCATCTTGTCATGAAATAAACAGGTGCGGGAGAGCAGGAGTTAAATCACGCCTTGTGCGATCATGGCATCTGCCACCTTACGAAATCCTGCAATATTTGCTCCAACCATGATGTTTCCTGAGTGTCCATATTCGTCTGCTGTCTCTGTACACTGACGATAAATAGACTGCATCATTTGTTTCAGCTGAGCATCTACTTCTTCAAATGTCCAAGATATTCTTGCACTGTTTTGTGCCATTTCCAATGCTGAGACACCTACTCCGCCAGCATTCGCCGCTTTTGCCGGCGCAAACAAAATACGATTCTTTTCAAATACTTTGACCGCCTTAAGAGTGGACGGCATATTGGCTCCTTCTCCTACAGCGATGACACCATTTGCCACAAGCTGCTGTGCATGCGCCTCTGATATTTCATTTTGTGTTGCACATGGCAGCGCAATATCACAAGGAACGGACCAAATTTGTTCGCAATCTTCAATTAATTCAGCATGCGGGTGAATGTCTATGTATGCCCCAATCCGCTGAATCTCGACTTCCTTGAGCTGCTTGATGGTCTCAAGTGAAATTCCTTGAGGATCATAAATCGCTCCGCTTGAATCACTGCAAGCCACAACCTTACCGCCTAATTCGATTACCTTTTCCATTGCATAAATAGACACATTTCCTGAGCCCGACACAACAACAGAACGTCCTTCAAATTGGAGCCCATGTGCTTTCAGCATTTCCTCCATGAAGTACACCAGTCCGTAGCCTGTCGCCTCTTTTCTCGCTAAGCTGCCTCCGAATCCAGGGCTTTTCCCCGTGAGTACACCCGCTTCATAAGCACCGCGCATTTTCTTGTACTGTCCGAACATATAGCCAATTTCGCGTGCTCCTACACCAATATCACCTGCTGGCACATCTTGATCAGGTCCAATATATCGGCCGAGTTCACTCATAAAGCTTTGAACGAAACGCATGATTTCTCCATCAGACTTCCCTTTAGGATCAAAATCCGATCCGCCTTTCCCTCCGCCAATCGGCATACCAGTCAGTGCGTTTTTAAAGATTTGTTCAAACCCTAAAAACTTGATAATGCTTGCATTGACGGTTGGATGGAAACGAATGCCTCCTTTATAAGGACCGATGGCACTATTGAATTGAACCCTAAACCCTCGATTGACTTGTACTTTGCCCTCATCGTCTACCCATGGCACTCGAAATACCACAAGCCGCTCAGGCTCAATGAGCCGTTCTAAAATGCCTTGTTTTTCATACTCTGGATGCTTTGCAAAAACTGGGACGAGTGATTCCAGAATTTCTTTTACGGCTTGCTGGAACTCCTCCTCGCCGGGATTTCGTTTTTCCACCTCTTCTAACACACGGTGGATGTAGCTTTGTGCTGTTTGTGCTGCTCGATCTAAGGTCAACATGTCGCATCTGCCTCCTTGTAGATATCTTCACACATTTAATTGTTAGATTTTCTAACGCATATTGAGACTAATTTAACACCAATTGTAAAATCTGATCAATATTGATAACAGATGAAAATGATGCCGAATTGAGATAGATCAAGCAGCCGCAGCGATTGTCTTTAAAAATAAGCGCTCAAGGAATGACTAATGTGCTAGAAACGAACAAGCGGATGTTTCTCGTCCCGTTTTCTTTGACAAATACATGAATCATGATGAATTTCTAGCTGGTTTTCCATTGAAAAAAGGGTCAAAAGTTTGATCGGATGCACTCAATCTTTTCGGGGCTTCCCGCCTCTTTTTCGATCAGGTAACACGACACAAAGCCAATATAAAATAGAAGACGATGGAAAGTTAATGAGACCGACAATGCCCCAAAACCACTTGTAACGCCCTCTTTTCTTTGCATCCATAAATAAAAGAAAGCCCTGTGCAAACAATAACGGCAAGACGCACAATAAGATGATCATTTCCGACTGACTCATAAGGAAGACCCTCCTTTGATATGTTGATATTCCTTGTAGCCAACAACAAAGCAGATGGGGACGCTCACTATTTGGAGAAGTATGAAGATGATAGGCAAATGGGTAATGGCAGCTACAAAGAGTGCTAGAATAGTCAAACTGATCAAAACGTATGCCAGCACTTCTTGTTTAAAACGCCTTTTCTCTTGTTCCTTCGCCTGTTTCAGCATCACCATGACAGCCTGCTCACTTGGCTTTTCCACTTCAATTTGTTCGTCTAGCTGCTTAAGCTCTTCTTTTAAACGTTCGGTCAAACGATCTTCCTTCATAAATCCCACTCCTTTCGAATTTTCTTTAATCCATGATGAACCCTCGATTTCACAGTGCCTTCTCTCATTCCGAGCATTGAAGCCATTTCTGGATAGGTAAAGCCATAATAATAGTGCAGAATAATCGGTGCTCTCTCCTGAGCCTTTAATTCATTTAAAGCATCCCACATGTCATGCCATGTGTTCCCCTTTTGCTGAACGTCCCATTTAAAGCGGCGTATAGCCTCCTGATTCGCTTTTCCTTCTCTCATTTGTTCACGTTTTCTTTTCTTCTGGTGATCTAAAAATTGCCTAGATGCAATCGAAATGAGCCAGGTTGAAAATAAGGCATCTCCTCTAAATGAAGAAAGTTTCATATACGCTTTCAGCATCGTTTCTTGCATGATTTCCTCTGCCAGCTCTTGTTGAAGGGTGAGCTTCAACATATATCGGTAAACAAAGGAATAATGATGCCGATAAAGGGCTGTAAACGCGGCATCATCCCCCTGTTTTGCCCGCTGAATCAATAATATCTCTTCTGTCTGCTCCAAGCACGCCCCTCCTTCCTTTTCTTCTCTTACTCATGAGACGACACGGATGACAATATCGTTTAAAATAGACCTTATTTTTTAGCATATCTTCTATGATTCTCGTTTTATATCCAATTTTTCCTTATGTAATGATTATGGCATTCCTTCTTCTCTAACAAAATGATGCGTTTATAATCATCTTGATTTTCTACGAAACGGAGAGCCTCCTCTCCATAATCAAGATGTCATCCTCATACCTATCGACAATGGTCCTTATCTCATGAAGATGAAAATGAAATAATCATTGGCTTAGCTTCCTAGAAAATCATGGAATACACTGCGCCTATCCTTAGCCGATGATACCTTTTTGCATGCTATGCTCATCCTACATTCCGAATGAAGCGATGCTTGTGAAGGAAGGAGGAGTGGTTGAATCACAGCTTATTTTGGAAACGTTTTCATTAAAACAAATTAGAATGGAGATGTTGACTTTGAAGAGAAAAGTTCCAATGTTAGCCGGTGTATTAGCTGTTGGTCTCGTCACTTCATTATTTGCACCAAACGGGGAGGCAAAGGCAGCAGCCAAATATCCAGAAAGCCCTTCTATTATGGCCAACTTTAATCAACAAGGCTTCTCCACATTAAATGGCGGCACAACAGGCGGTGAAGGCGGTAAAACCGTCACAGTCAAAACTGGAAATGAACTATTGGCTGCCCTCAAAAATAAAGGAACAAACGAAAAATTAAAAATTGTTGTAGACGGGACCATTACCCCTTCTAATACATCAGCCAATAAAATCGATGTGAAAGATACAAATAATGTCTCGATCGTCGGTAAAGGGACGAACGGCGAATTGAATGGGATTGGCATTAAAGTATGGCGTGCCAATAACATCATCATCCGCAACTTGAAAATCCACCACAGCAAAATTGGTGACAAAGATGCCATCGGGATTGAAGGCGGCGCTAAAAACATATGGGTTGATCATAATGAATTGTACAACACATTGAATTCTGGGAAGGATGACTACGATGGTTTATTTGATGTAAAAAATGACTCTGACTACATTACCTTCTCGTGGAACTATGTACATGACAGCTGGAAAACAATGCTCATGGGCAGCTCCGATAACGATAACTACAATCGAAAAATTACGTTCCATAACAACCGCTTTGAAAACCTAAACTCTCGTGTACCGTCTATGCGCTTCGGGGAAGGACATGTCTATAACAACTATTACAAAGACATCCTCACAACAGCGATTAACTCGCGTATGGGCGCGAAGATGAGAATTGAACACAACGTATTTGAAAACACCAAAAATGCGATCGGAAGCTGGGACAGCAGTCAAGTTGGGACATGGCATGTCATCAACAACTCGTATATTAACAGCACAGGCAGTCTGCCAACGTCTTCAACAGGTACGTATAACCCTCCTTATAACTACTCTTTGCTTAACGTGAACAATGTGAAATCAGAAGTGATATCAAATGCAGGTGTTGGGAAAGTAAACCCTTAAACCACAAAACGTTCGGGCAGAGATTTCCTGTCCGAACGTTCTTGTCATTTCATTCATTTATATTGTAGAAAATGGACGATCCATTTCATACAACTTTTGATAACGCTTGTTTTCTTTTAGTAAATCCTGATGCTGCCCCTGCATCTCAATGCGCCCGTCTTCAATAAACATGATGCGGTCACATGCCTCACAGCCAGTCAGGTGATGGGTAATCCAAATAACTGTTTTCCCTTTTAACACACGGAAAATGGTTTCAAGCAATTCACGCTCTGCCCGCGGATCAAGCCCGACGGTCGGTTCATCTAATACAACAACCGGCGTGTCCTGCAGCAAAATCCGAGCTAACGCCATACGCTGTCTTTCTCCACCTGAAAATCGAACCCCTGTCTCCTGAACACCTGTGTGATACCCTTCTGGCAAAGACTCGACGTCATCATGCAGCTGCACTTGTCTAGCTGCTTCTTTTACCTGCTCTTCTGTTGCCTCTGGAGATCCTAAACGAATATTGTTTAAAACAGACGTATCGAATAAATATGGCTGTTGATTGAGCACAGATACATAGGCAGACACCTTCTCTTGAATGCTTTGAACCGGTTTTCCTTGAATGCTGACAGCCCCTTGATTTGGAACAACTGCCCCTTCTAACAATTTCAAAATGGTTGATTTTCCTGCACCGCTTTTTCCTAAAAGCGCGAGTGATTCCCCTTGCTTCAGAGAAAATGACAGGTCTTGAAGGACATATTGATGCGTGTCATATCGAAAGGACACTTGATCAAAACAGACAGCTTCATCTTGAGAAATGGCTGACTGATCCACTGCCTCGCTTTCAGTTTCTCCTTCATATGACTGCTTTTCATAATGATGTAATCTGCTGACAGCATGCTGATAGACGGGAATATCGCCTGCCGCATCTGACAGTGGAAGAAAAGCTTCTGTTAAAGGAAACAGCACAAGTACAAAGGCTGCAATCAGTGTGTGTGACATGGATCCTGACTGAACGACGGAGCCGCTCCAATACACAACAAGCACGACAGCTCCTCCAATCAAGAGCTGTGCAAAAAATTGACGCACGCGGATAAATCGGTGTTTCGCTGCTTCAAGCGCTAACAGCTGTGCTTCTTTCTGTTCATAACTATCAACAAAATCTTTCTGCCTGCCGCTGAACAGCCAGTCACTAACGCCCATGACCGCATCTGTTAAATGGCTGTACAGTTCATTTCTGCCTTTTTTCATTTGAATTTGTCTTGCCCGGTTCACAAGCACTGTGACGTATGGGAAAACGAATACGAGAAGTGCCATATAAAGCAGCATCAGTCCAGCAAAAGGCCATGAGAAAAGGCCAAGTGCTCCAATGGATGCGGCATATAAAAGCAGTGCACCGATGGATGGAAAGATGGTTTTTAAATAGGCGTCCTGCAGTCTCTCCACATCATCTGACAAGAGACCAAGCATTTCACCTGTCCCAAGCTTTGTCTGTTTGGCACTTCGTTCAGCCATGTCATAGAGGCGTACACGCATTTTTTCAATCATTGTCAAAATGAGCTGATGGCTTGCCAGCCTTTCTGCGTAGCGGGCAGCAGAGCGCGAAATACCAAAGGTACGTACAGCCACAATTGGGACGTAGACCATGAGTATATTCTCAGGTCTTGTGGCAGCTTTTGAAATGAGAAATCCCGACGTGTACATCAGCATAGAAGCAGAGAATACCGCAATGGCTCCTAAAAATAAAACCAAGGCAAACAGCTTTTGATTCTCCTTGATATAAGGTATAAACCAGCCTTTACTGACCATGTGTGACCGCCCCCATTTGCTCCTGTACCAATTGATAATACACACCTTTTCTTTGCATTAATGATTCATGTGTCCCCATTTCTGCGACGGTTCCTTGATCCATGACAATGATTTCATCCATGTCCGGCATCCAATGGAGCCTGTGTGTCGCTAAGAACACAAGTTTATGTTCAAACAGTGGAAGCATTGTTTTCTTCAGTTCATACTCTGTTTCAATATCGAGATGCGCCGTTGGTTCATCTAACAGCATAATGGACCGCTGGCCCAGCACAGTTCGAGCAAGCGCAATTCTTTGCGCCTGTCCTCCGCTTAGCTCTCTTCCCTGTTCTCCAATGACCTCATCCAAGCCATTTGGCAGCTGCGTAACCAGCTGAGATAAGCCAGCCTCATGTACAGCTCTTTCCACTTCTTCGTCTGTTGCATTCGGTTCATAAAAACGAATGTTTTCTTTTAATGTCATGTGAAATAAATAGGGATGCTGCGGCATATAGACAACTTCCTTTTGCCATTCGTTCATCTGTAAATGAACAAGCGGCTGGCCGTTTAGCGTAATTTGACCTGAAGACGGTTCAACAAAACCGCCGAGGACATCGGTTAATGTCGATTTCCCTGAACCACTGGCACCAATGATGCCGATTTTTTTCTTCCCTTTGACAGTGAGATCCACATCCTGAATGGAATAAGGGGCATGTTCATCATGCTGGACACAAACATCCTGCAGCGTGAGTACGGATTGTTCATCCCACTTATTCAGCTGCACAGATTGTGTCTCCTGCGTACGAAAGCCCTTTTCTTCTAAAATGACCTGCATGGCTTCATTCGCTTCTTTTCCATTTAACGTCGCATGATAATCATTTCCCACTTCACGTACCGGCAGGAAATACTCCGGCGCCAGCATAAGCGCCGTCAAAGCCGGCAATAACAGAAGCTCTCCTTCAATTAATCGCAAGCCAAGAAAAACAGCGACGGTTGCAATCGATAGCATGGAAAAGAAATCGAGGGCAAACGATGACAGAAAGGCAACCTTCAGTGTGCTCATGGTCGCTTTTCGATATCGCTTTGACACCTCCGCAATATGACGGGAGTGTTTTTTGCTGATACCTAAGTAACGAAGCGTCTCAAGGCCGCGGAGAGAGTCAGTAAAATGATTGGATAATTTCTCATACGATCTCCATTGTTTGGCCGCTTTACGCTGAGCAACAAGGCCTAGCAAAATCATAAAAATAATTAAAATTGGCAGCGTCACAATTAAAATGACGGCTGATGTTTCATCTAATGTCCACACATAGATAAGGACCATCGCCGGAATCACTGCCATGTTCACCATTTTCGGCAAAAACAGCTGTAAATACTGACGGTATTGAGCAATTCCTTCCATTGCTAATGTGACAAGCTTTCCTGTCCCTTTTTTCTTTGCGAAGGCAGGCCCTAATCGAAAGAGTTGGTCTAGCAGCTGCTTTCTGACGTCTGCTCCAATTCGGGAAGAGTAGGTAAACATGACCTTCTCCCGAATCAAGGTGAGACCGTGCCGCAAAACAAAGGCAGCAAGAAACAGCATGACATAAGGCGTTGCCTGCGAGAGGCTTTTCCCGTCAAACAGCGTTGTAATGGCATGTGCCAGCCACTGTGCTTGGAAAATAATACTTGCTCCTTGGATGAGTGACACAATACCTAAGAGGGCAAGAAGCCCTCTCATTCCTTTTAATTGAAGCAAACGTTTATCCATTAGTAGGTCATTGGCTCCTTGCCGCTTACACGTTTACGGAAGACGTAATAGCTCCAAATTTGATACCCAAGCACAAAGGGCAGCAAAGAAACAGCAACAATCGTCATGACCGTCAGTGAATAAGATCCAGAGGCAGCGTTTTGAATTGTGAGATCAAATGAATGACTGATTGAACTAATCATGACGCGTGGGAACAATGCAGTGAACAGCATAGACACCGTCACCATGATGCCTGCGCCTGTGAATAAGAATGTCCAGCCATCACGTTCTTTTCTCATCAAAACAAGGGCAGCTACATAACAAACCACAATCAGCACAGTTAATGGAATGGTGATGATCGGGCGTACAGTATAAATATCTGTTTCAATGATGGACACACCGACAAATATAACAAGAACAGGGAGTGCAATGAGCAGGACACGCTGGCCTAGTTTTCTTGCACGGTCTCTTAAGTCACCCTCTGTACGAAGTGTGACGAAAATCAAGCCATGCAGCAGACAAAGAACCGTCACAGCTAACCCGCCGATCACTGAGTAAAGATTAACAAAGTCCGTAAATCCAGCGTACATGTTCATGTCTTGATCAATTGGCATCCCGCGTAAAATACTCGTGAATAACACACCGAGCAAAAACGGCGGAAGCAGACTGCCAAAGAAGATCACCCAGTCCCACGCTTTAATCCAAGAGGCTTTCTCAACCTTCCCTCGGAATTCAAAGGCGACGCCGCGCCCAATGAGCGCTAAGAGGAGAACCGCAAACGGAATATAGTATCCGCTGAACATCGTGGCATACCAGTGAGGAAATGCAGCGAAAATAGCGCCGCCGGCAGTAATTAGCCAGACCTCATTCGCATCCCAGAAAGGACCAATCGTATTGATTAAAATGCGGCGCTCGTGCGCGTCCTTTCCAAGCAGCTGCATGGACATCCCGACACCAAAATCAAATCCTTCTAAGAAGAAAAATCCAACAAATAATACTGCGACAAGAATAAACCAAATCTCGTTAAGATATGCCATGATATGCGCCTCCATCAAATGGATCTGTAGACAGGTCCGTTTCATCCTTTTGATCTGTATCCTCTTCAGAATGTGCACCTTTTTTAATTTCTCGAATGAATAAGTAGGCAAGCAAAATGGCAAGAATCAGATACATCGCCGTAAAGCTAATGACTGAGAATAACAGCATGCCATACGATACGTTCGGTGAAATCGATTGAGCTGTCGTCATCATACCAAAGACGGTCCACGGCTGACGCCCGATCTCAGTCATGATCCAGCCGGCTGAATTCGCAATAAACGGGAACGCAATCATCCCTACCATGAAGCGTAAAAACCATTTGTTTGTTTCGAGTTTCTTTCTAAAGCTTAAATACAAGCCAATCATACTAGCAAAAATCATCAGCATGCCGGCACCGACCATGATTCTAAAGCTCCAGAATGTTGTTTTCACTGGCGGAATGTAGTCTCCGGGACCAAACTTGGCTTCATATTCTTTTTGAAGTGTCAGCATACCTGGAACATCTCCACTGAACTTCGAATATGCCAAATAACTTAAGGCAAACGGAATATTGATCTCCGCAGAGTTTTCTTTTTTATCTGTGTCAATGTTGGCAAATAGTGTCCAAGCCGCTGGATCTCCACTATCCTTCCAAAGGGCTTCACTTGCTGCCATCTTCATTGGCTGTGATTTCATTAAGTGCTTCGCTTGATCATGTCCAGAGAACGCCACACCTAAACCAGAAATTAAAGCAAGGACCATCGCAATCTGGAATGATTTTTTGAAAAAGGCGATTTCTTGTTTTTTGATCATTTTATAGGCACTAACTCCTGCAATAAAGAAAGCTCCTGTTGCCAGTGCACCAAATAGAACGTGCGGGAACTCAACCCAAAGCTGCGGGTTCGTCACAAGAGCGCCAAAATCATTCATTTCTGCACGGCCATTTTTAATGGCAAATCCAACTGGCTCCTGCATAAATGAGTTAGCGAGTAAAATCCAAAACGCCGAAAAGATCGTACCAAGAGAAACAAGCCAAATGCACAATAAATGAATCTTCTTCGGCAGACGATCCCAGCCGAATATCCAAAGTCCAATAAATGTAGATTCAAGGAAAAAGGCCAAAAGTGCTTCAATGGCAAGCGGTGCACCAAAGACATCACCGACAAACCTTGAATAATCTGACCAGTTCATCCCAAACTGGAATTCCTGCAGAATCCCTGTTACCACACCTACTGCAAAGTTAAGTAAGAACAGGTGACCCCAAAACTTCGCCATCTTTTTATAGATGTCTTTTTTCTTGACGACATAAAGGGTCTGCATCAATGCGACGATAAACACCAAACCTATTGACATAGGAACAAAAATAAAATGAAATAATGTCGTTGAAGCAAATTGAAATCTTGCTAAAAACAGCTCACTCACAGCCTTACATCCTCCCTTACTTTCACATGCCGAACGATTCATGCTCACCATTTCACAAAATATTCACTATTTGTTCAATGTTTCACAAATAAAAGTCCATTTGAAATGGTTCACTCGGTGAAATTTTACTCTTGATTTTCATTCGGTTAGTTATTTATACCTGTACTTTACACCCATACGCTTCAAAAATAAAGTAAATTTTACCTAAAAATTGGATGGTATTGTGTCAGTTGTTTGAATACTTTGTCAAGAATATGTGACGGAAAATAAACAACCGCAAAAAAAATAGCGCTGCACGTGGGCCGCAGCGCTGTGTTTCTATTTTAAGCTTTTTTCTGTAAAGCAGGTCTTGTGACTTGGACTTCATAGTACGTAATTTTGTTTTTTAATAGGCCTTCAGGTTTCGCTTTTCCATGAGCGTGTGCATCACCAAATGCCTGAGATTTTGTCCAGTTCACAAAGTCTTCTTTTCGATTCCAGCGGGTATGAATGGTCACTTCATCGTAATCGGTTGTCTGCTGTGTGACCCAGACTTCCATGCCTAAAAATCCTTCCATGAATTCTACTTGTCCCTGCTTGTTAAAACGCTTGACGAGGTGGTCTGCACTGCCTTTTTCTACTCTAACCTGGTTGTTTACAATGATCATGTTTGGTTCATCTCCCTTTTGTTGTTGGATCGAAGCGATTGGGATAATGAGCGGATGCTCTCCATCTAGGTGAACCTCTGCCTGAATCCCAAACACCTCTTTGAAAAAGTTTTCTGTTAATACTTCCTTTGGTGTCCCTATTTGGTAAACCTGACCACGCTTCATCGCAATCAGGCGGTCACAATATTTTGCTGCCTGCTGCAGGTCATGAAGAACCATTAAAATGGTGATCCCATGTGTTTCATTCAGCTGTTTGAGCAGCTCCAGTAAATCAAGCTGGTGCGCAATATCTAAGTAAGTGGTAGGCTCATCCAGAATAATCGTCTCTGTCTTCTGAGCCAGTGCCATGGCAATATACGCCTTCTGCCTTTCTCCGCCTGACAATGTATGCAGCATCCTGTTTTCATTCACTCGGCTATTTGTCACTTCAAGCGCCCACTCTATCGCTTCCTGATCTGTCTTCGAGCTCTTTTTCCAGATCGAACGATGCGGACTGCGTCCAAGGGCAACCAGCTCACGTACTGTCATCGATGGGATGGCTGTTCTCGTCTGCATCAAAACGGCGATTTCCTGTGCAATCTCCTGTGCTGTCATTTCTTTTTGCGGGATATCGTGAATATAAATCATGCCGCTTTCAATCGACGTAAGACGTGCGGCCGCTTTAATAAACGTCGACTTCCCTGACCCATTTGGTCCAATAATGCCTGTTACACTTCCTTTAGGCACAGCTGCTGAAATAGACGACAGCCGAAAGCCTCCTTGACTCAGACTCACGTCATCCATCGCAATCACATCCAACTTAACCCCTCCCTTTCTTTTTTAATAAATAGAGGAAGAAAGGTGCACCGATACAGGCCAGCAGAATACCAACAGGCAGTTCAACCGGTGTAAACCATACCCGTGCTGCTGTATCAGCAAAGACCACAAGTACGCCGCCGCCAAGCATTGAGATCGGCAGCAGGTACCGGTAGTCATCTCCAATTAAAAGGCGGATAAAATGAGGAACGACAAGACCGACAAATCCAATTAAACCGCTCACGCTTACAGCTGCACCCGCCAAAAGCGCTGCCAGTGCAATTAAGAAAAATCGGGTTCGCTCGACTCTAAGGCCGAACAGCTGCGCTGACTCATCACCAAGCAAAAGAAGATTTGCCGGCTTGATCGCAAAAAAACAAAGACACAATCCAGCAATCGCATAAGGTGACACAAAGCTCAGATGATGCCAGCTCCGTCCATTTAATCCTCCTGATAAAAAAGGCAGAACGGCCTGCACACGCTCACTATAAAGCACCATAAATCCATTCATGACTGCACCAAGCAGGGCATTGACTGCCACACCCGCCAGAATCAATTTCAGTGGTGAAACCCCTTGATCGAACGACAAAATATACACAACAAGTGCCGCTAATAAAGCGCCAAGGAAGGCAGCCGCTGGAAGCAGATATGTGAATTGCGGAAACACAATCATGCTGAGTACAGCGGCTAACCCGCCGCCGGCGGTCACACCGATGATCCCGGGGTCAGCGAGTGGATTTCGGACGACTCCTTGTAAAATGGCTCCTGATGCTGCGAGACAGGCCCCGACGATGAAACCTATGAGAACGCGCGGCAGACGTAAATCCATAACGATTTTTTCATGGACTGGCTGGCCTGATCCCGTCAAAGCAGCGATTAAATCTGGCAGCGATAATTGAACAGAACCTAAGGCAAGCCCTAAACAGATGCCCACACCTAGCGAAAGAAGCAGTCCCGGTATCAGCCATCTTCGTCTCGACTGTCTTTTTTGAAAATCTAACTCTGCATTCACCTTCATGATGACAATCGCTTCAATCTCTTCTCTAGTTCATCAATCGCCTTTATGACGTCTGCGCCTGGATTCGTCCCGAATAAATCACTAGGCAGAATCTCCACGCGGCCATTCTTGACAGCAGATACATCGTGCCATGCTGCATTCTGTTTCATTTCACTCATAAAGCCTGCTTTCACATCTTCAGGATTGCTGTGTGTCATGAGCAGAATGAGATCAGGATCGGCTTCGATCACCTTTTCTGCATTGATTTGAGCGTATTGAGGAAATTTTTCGAGTGCCGGTTCATTCTCAGCAATGTTTGCACCCCCAGCGATGTGCAGCAAATCTCCGCTTAAGGATTGCGGAAGTGCCGCCATATATGTGCCGGGTGCACCGTACACAACGAGTGTTTTCACTTTTTTCTTGGGCTGCTTGACCTGCTTCTTCCGCTCATCAATTTGATCATTGAGTGCTTTAGCCTTTTGCTGCTTTCCGAGCAAATCCCCAAATAACGAGATTTGACGCTGGATATCTCTCACTGAATTGGCGCTTGTCAATAGAAGCTGTGATCCAATTCCTTCTATTGTAGAGATGTCCTTGCTGTTTAATTGTTCATTTCCAAGCACCACATCAGGCTTTAAGCTTGTGATCAGCTCTACATCAAATTGATGCGTTGTGCCAATCGTTTGTACGGACTTTGCCTTTTGTAAGCTGTCTGGTAACTCGGCAGTTGGCCGGCCGACCGCCTCACCGCCTAAAGCATACAGAATACTCATGTCCCCGGTCGACAAGGCGACGATACGCTGAGGGGATTCATCAAACGACAGCGTTCTTCCGGTAAAATCCTTTATCTTCAGCGCTCCTTGCCCGCTTCCTTTCTCTACAAGTGCTGCCTGACTGCATCCCCCGAGGAGAAGCATCAAGACGAGTCCCGCTAAGATCACATGTGAAAATTTCAACCGTCTGTCTCTCCTTTTCTAGTAAACTTTCTTTAGCTTTGCCTGTACCACGAGACGCCCGCTTTTAGGTGCAAGCACATGATCACAGGTCGATAAGGTGAGGATGAGGTCATCTGTGGACACGTCTGTCTTCGTTTGATAGATTGATTTCTTCCTCACAGCTTGCAAGTAGTGCGCATATTCGCCAAGATCTTGAAAATCGGTTTGAATATAATCGAAGTCAACCGTCGTTTCATACACGGCAAAAATCTCCGCTTCATAGCTTTGATACAGCGTATCGTACTGAAATGTCCGGTGCTCTTGGAAGAAATCTTTTTTTAGATAGTTTGTGAGTCCAGCAAACATGGATCCATCCCTCATCCGATGGCCGTACACCACTGTATTGGGGCTTTCTTGCAGGACGTCATTACGATAATCCATAAAGATACTGCCTGCCCGGGTGTCGTTTTTTAAATAATTGCGAGTTAAGTAGAACGCATTATCGTGAGATTGAACGATCGGATACTGAATCATCGTGTCCTTCATATTGATCCAGCCGACAATGTCCTCATTCACCTTCCGCAGCTCATCAAATGACGAACGGATCTTTCCCGGCTCCCTTTTCTCAGTCATTTCTTCTTCATGTCCATACATCGTCTGAGCCTTTGCAAGCACCTGGCGATTTTGATAATAACCGAAAAGTTCGAAGCCGATGGCTGTCCCGCTATAAATAAATACACCTAAACAAACGATCGTCAGCATCTGCTGCCAAAGCCGTTTTCCTCGTTTCACACTGTCTCACCTGCTTTTTGCCCAGCTTATATACCAACAGGCACGATGTACATCCCTGTTTCTGCATCCTGTCTAATCGTGACGGACACATCATAAATGTGCCGCACGTTTTCCTCTGTTAACACATCGCTTGGCTGTCCTTCACTGATAATCTGTCCATCCTTCATCGCTATGATGATATCGCTGTAGCGGACAGCCTGATTCATGTCGTGCAGCACCATGACAATCGTTAATCCATGCACGGCATTCAGTTCACGGATCAGCTCAAGAATGTCAAATTGATAGTAAATATCCAAATAAGTTGTCGGTTCATCTAAGAAAAGGATCGGTGTTTTTTGCGCAAGTGCCATCGCAATCCATACACGCTGCCGCTCTCCACCTGACAGTGAGGCGAGCGGCACCTTTCGTTTGTCCGTTAGCTTTGTACTGGACAGCGCCGACTCTATCGCTCTCTCATCCTCTTCCTTGTCTCCTCCGCGCATCGTCTGGTACGGCGTTCTGCCGAATGCCACGAGCCGTTCGATCGTTAAATCAAGCGGCGCTTCATTTTGCTGATGGACGACAGCGAGCTTTTTTGCCAGCTCCTTTGGCTTGAACGTATTCAGCGTTTGCCCGTCTAAGTGAATTTGCCCTTTATTTGGACAATGATTATTCGCCATTAAGGAAAGCAGTGTGGATTTTCCCGAGCCATTTGGACCGATAATGGTTGTGATTTTTCCCTTTTCAATCTTTGTTGTGACTGATTGAACGATGTCCTTCTGCTGGTCATATGAGAATGACACCTCACGAATGTCCATGGAGACGGTCCCCCCTTCTTAATAAAAAGATCAGAAACGGCCCGCCAATCACGGCCATGATCGTAGAAGCAGGAATCTCATTTGGCGCCACAAGCGTCCTGCCAAGCGTATCAGCCGTCAAAATAAGCAAAGCCCCGCTTAACGCAGAAAATGGAATCAGTACCCGGTGATCCGAGCCGACAAGCCTTCTTGAAATGTGCGGAATGAGCAAGCCGACAAAGGCTATCACGCCCGCTACTGCAGCTGTCACCGCCGCAAGTAAAACGGCTGTGATGGAAATCAAAAGGCGCATTCTGGTCACACGCAATCCTAAATTTTTCGCTGTCTTGTCCTGAAGAGCCAGGAGGTTGCACCATCTGCTGAAGAAGAGTGCAACGACAAGGCCGGCGACACCATAGACACCGATTAAACGGACATCTCCCCACGTTTTCATCGTGAGATTCGACTGTCCCGACTGATTAATCGTGATATTGAAATAGCTGCAAATGGTCACAAATGCTTCAGCCATCCCAGTAAACATGGCATTGATGGCGATCCCAACCAAGATCATGCGGATCGGGCTTAAACCACCCTTCCAAGACAGAACGTACACGAGGAAACACGCAATAGCTCCGCCTAATACCGAAAATAAAGGAGAGTAGAAATAAAATTGAGGAAGCGCTGTAATCGCCATTAATGAAAAGAAGCTGGCTCCTGATGAAATGCCAATGACGCCGGCATCAGCTAACGGATTCCTCATGACCGACTGCAGCAGTACACCGGAGACAGATAAGGCGGCCCCTGTAAACATCGCGATAAGCATGCGGGGAATTCTCAAATCTTTAATGATTTCTACCTGTGCATGTTGACCGGTGATGAGCCCTTCTAATAATTCAATTGGGGTGACATGAATGCTCCCAGTAATGGCTGAATAAATAAACACGCAGACCAGTAAGAGACTGACTATCAGAAATAAAATCCCTGTTTTTTTCATCTTGAACGTCCTTTTATCATTAAGATTCGCCGCTTATGACGGATACAACATACGAGTCAATTCATCTAATGCTTCTGCTGCCTTTAAATTGCCTGTTGTCCCGAATAAGCTTTCTTCGAGGTCATACACCCGGTCTTGTTTGACCGCATTGAAATGTTTCCAGATGTCATTTGTTTTGAATTCTTGATCAAACATTTGGACGACTTCGTCTGGCATCCCATGTGCGGCCCGGAGAATGATATCTGGATTGGCTTTTTGTAAATATTCCGTATTGGATGCCAAATACTCCATTTTCTCGCCTTTGACAATATTCTTTCCTCCTGCGATACGCACAAGATCACCAATATATGAATTCTCTGTCGCCACCAAATAACTGCCTGGCACACCAAGTAAAATCAGAACGGACGGCTTGCGTTTTCCTTTCGTCCTCTCTTGAATGTCTTTCTTTTTTTGCTCAAACTCAGACACAATGCGTTCAGCCTGCTTCTTTCTGTCATACTGATCTCCAAGCTTCGTGATGGCCTTCTCCATGTTAGCCATGCTCTCGAGATTTAGGTATGTGGCAGGGACACCTGCTTGCTGAAAGGGTGTCTCTAAATCATATTGAAGGGTTGTGACAGACAGGACATCTGTCGGTTGAAGTGATTGGATGATTTCCATGTCCGGGCTCATTGGGTTACCGACTTCCGGCAGTCCTTTGTAACGAGCTGGCAAGGATTTTTGACTTGTTGGCACCCCGACAAGATCCACCTCTAAAGCATCCATGATCTCCGCAGCAGCTACAGTCGTTGCTACAATGCGCTCACTTGATTCAGCGCTTTTTTTGCCTTTTGCTGAGCTTTCAGCTGACTGTGAGCAGCCCGATAAGATCACGCACACACTGAGAGCAGCAATCAAGGTACATAACATTCGATGCTTCAAAAACAGAAGCCTCCTTTCGAAAAAAGAGAGTGGATGCGCCGAGGTAAAAGGCGCATCTCACTTAAAATAAAACGAATTATCTTGTCCGTGTTTGATATTTTCTGACGAGTACGAATAACGAACCGCCGAATAAAAGAATATACACCCAAAGAAGAGAGGCATCTCCCGTTTTCGGATTCAGCTGTCCAGACTCAGATTTGGTTTGATCATCTGATGGCGTAAAGGTCATCTGCTCCGCACCCGTTTCCTCAGGTGCTGCATTCTCAAGTTGATTTGTTTGAGAATCGTGATCATTTGGATTTTTGACAAAGCCGATACTCTCATCGTCTCCAATGACCTCATGAATCCCGCTTCCCTCACCAGGAGCGATTCCTTTTGTGTCATAGACAATTTTGACATCGTACTGCTCATGGTAGTTCGCAGCTGGAATATCAATTTTTACGCGTGCAGCCTGAGCTCCACTTAAACTTTTTGCTTCATATTGAATAACGCGTGTATCTGCTTTTTCATCTGTTTTCGCAACAAGAGTCTCTTCAAACTTTCCACCTGTTCCTACTTGGAATGACGTGATGGCTGAGCTGTTCTTCACTGTATATGAAACGAAGTGGCGGCCATTTTTTACAACCAGTGTCGCAGGACTCACAACGTAATCATTCATGCGGGAAAGCTCATCCTTGTCTGCTTTCTTCATTGAGAAAGGAAGCTTGTATACACCATCTTTTAGCTGAGCCGTCTCTTGATCTGCTCCGCCGTTATTCGTTTCTGTTGTTGGTGTGTTTGGTTTTGGTGTTTCTGGTGCAGCTGGTGTTTCTTCCTCTACCACCTGCCCGTCCTTCACTGGAGCGATACTCTTTGAATCAAATTGAAAACGAATATCGTAGGTTTGGTCATAGTTAGCGGCTGCTACTACAATGTGTACTATTCCTTTGACCTCGTTTTTCAAATCATCTACATCAAATGAAACCACTCTTGTATTCTTTGCTTCATCCTTGCTGACTGTTTTGGCTTCTTGATAAGAACCGTTTTTCTCTGTTTTTAAAGAAGCGACAGACTTATGGTCCTTCACCGTAAAGGAAATGGTTTGCTTTCCATTTTTGACAGTTAAGGATGCAGGGTGTGAGAAGTAATCACTCATTCGAGATGCCTCATCCGTATCCCCTTTTAGCACACTGTAATTAATACGATATACGCCATCTTTTAATTGATTTTGCGCAGAATCATCTGGTTTTGGTTTTGTGCCATTGTTATTGCCTGGTGTTGTCGGTTGATCGTCTGGTTTTGTACCGTTTTGGTCATCCGGCTTTGTTTCGTTATCGTCTGGCTTTGTACCGTTTTGGTCATCCGGCTTTGTTTCGCTATCGTCTGGCTTTGTACCGTTTTGGTCATCTGGCTTTGTTTCATTATCGTCTGGTTTTGCAGGCGTAACGAGTGTTAGGCTGCTTTGATCAAATGCAAGCTGTACGTCATATGCTTCGTCATAAATAAAGCCGCCTAAATCCCAGTAAATTTTCACCCAGCCGTTTAATTTCGCTGATAAGTCGTCGACATTAAATTTGATCACACGTGTATTGGCTGTTTCGTCCTCACTGACCGTTTCAGTGGTAACGAGAGCACCATTTTGTTCGACCTTGAAATCTGTTATTTCTTTGCTTTGCTTCAGTGTGACATAGGCTGTTTTCTTGCCATTTTCCACAATCAGCTTAGCTGGCTTTTCTGTATAGGTATCCATCATGGACGCTTCTGTGCTGCCATTTTTTAAAATGGTGAATCCGACTGTGTATTCACCATCAACGAATGATGCCGCTTGAGCTGTTCCTTGAGGAATCTGAAACGCAGTCAACAAACTGAATAAAACGAGCAGAATGGCTGCCTTTAGATGAAAAAGACGTTTCAAATGGTGACACTTCCTTCCGTTAATGCTTGATGATCCACTTTCTTGCTAAAAACCCGCCTGAACATAAGACAAGCACAAGGAGCCACCCTGTTTGGCTTGTATCACCAGTTTGGGGATTTTCTTCTTGTTTCGTTGTGGATGAATCAGCTTTGTTCGTTGATTCTTTTGATGGCTGCTGACTTTCTGCTGCACCCGCTGATTGATCTGCACTGTTAGACGAAAGTGACTTGATGCTGCTTTCATCAAATTTCAGCTGAATGGTGTAATCATGATCATAATCAGCAGATTTCACAGTGACATGAATTTTTGACGTGATTGGTTTAGACAAGCTTTGAGCCTGGAACTGAACAAGCCTTGTATTGGCTTTTTTATTTGTTGAGAGAACGGTTGTATCGACATAGCCGCCATTTCCTGGTACTTTAAATTCCGTTACCCAGCTGCTATTTTTAATCGTCATTTGCACTGTCAGGTTCCCATTTTTCACTATCACTTTTGCTGGCTTCAGCCAGTAATCATTTGCCATTGAGACCGCATTTCCTTCAGCTTTCAGCACTGTATAATTGACGGAGTATGTACCATCCTTTAATGCGGCAGCCTGTGCGTTTGAAAAAGGCAGCATAAGTGCCAGTAAAAAAACCGCCATGAAGACTGACAGCCTCATTCTTTTTTTCATCAAGCGAATTTCCTCCCTTTCTATTGAACAGATGCCGCATCAAACTTGAGGCGAATGTCGTAATTGCCTGTATATCCGATGGCCGGTACAGTCACACTCACTTTTGCTGGTACGACCTCAGTCAGGCTGTTCACATTGAATTCTACTGTCCTCTTATTCGCAGCTGTATTTGTACTAATCACCTTCGCATCTTTGTAGACACCTTGATCGAGCGTCTTAAAGCTTGTGATCCAAGAGCTATTCGTTAACGTGACTTGTGCTTTGATTTTTCCATCCTTGACGACAAGCTTGGCTGGTTTTTCGAAATACGTATTCGCTGTTGAAGTCGAATCGCTATCAGCCTTCCAAACCACATATTGCGCTGAATATTGACCATCTGCTAAGCCAGCTGCTGAGGCTGAGCTAACAGGAGCTAGAGCAAATAATAAAACAAAACTAAGGAATAATAATACGGGTGATGTTGAACGAATGACTTTCATGTGAGCCCTCCTAAATGATATTGATAATTATTCTCAATAGACAATAAAAAAAATAACCTTCATAAGTGCTGGAACACACTTATAGATGATTATGATAATCATTATCAATTGAGTTGAAAAAATAAATCTTTGCTTCCTAAAGTCAAAGATGTCTGCTTCTAAATGATGGATTGATAAGAGTTTTAGGCAATCTGTCCCATTCATAATACCATGGCATAACCTCCATTCCATTACAGGGAAAAGAACCCTCTTCTCCTTGATATTATATAATGGGTGAAATAATTGTCAATATCATTTTTCATACTATTGTCTTAGTTTTCTGGAAAATCACACAAAAAAATTTCGATCAGACACACTGATCGAAATGGATTAAGAAGGAACATGTTCCTCCATTTTGCTGTTTTTACGCTCTAAAGACCAAGCATACATTTCACGAATAATCGGTTCAATTTTCTTCCCTTGCACCGTTAATTCGTATTCAATCCGCACTGGAATGTCGGGATATACTTTTTTCTCAACAAGTCCCTCAGCTTCTAAATCCTTCAGCCTTTCTGATAGTAATCTTCCGCTGATGTTCATTTCATTTTCAAGCTGACAAAAACGCTTAGGCCCTGTCAGAAGCTGATTGATGATGAGAATGACCCACTTCTTGCCTAGAATCTCCATGGCATCTGTAATTGGGCAGCCATCTACTTGTGCCATATCTTACTCCCTCCTGCTTTTTTCTCTTTTTTTCATTATAACATAATTAATTACTTGAAATAAGTCACTAACTATTATATAGTTTAGTTACTAAAAGTAACAAGGTATTCATTTTTTATAGATTTTCAAAAACATTTGAACATGCCGATGCATATATCATGAAGGAGATGACCGAGCTTGAAGACAATTGAGCAGCTAAGGCTGGGTGTGACAGAATTACATGTGTCCAGCTTTGATCGTTCTTTACCTTTTTATACAGACATTTTAGGATTTTCTATATTAGAAAAAACAGATTCCACGGTGACACTTGGCAGCAATGCAAAGGAACCGATTCTTTTGTTAAAAGAAGATGCACAGCTCAAAGAGAAGCCTGATCATGAGCCAGGACTTTATCATTTTGCTGTTTTATTACCTACCAGAAAAAACCTGGGCACATGGCTGGCACATGTGATCAAAAAAGGCTATCCTTTAATTGGAGCAAGCGATCACTTTTTCAGTGAAGCCATTTATTTAAGTGATCCTGACGGCATTGGCGTAGAAATTTATGCGGACCGTCCTCAGGACATTTGGGTAGGTGAGCATGGAGAACTGAAAGGTGGCGGAAATTCACCGCTTGATGGAGATGGACTCCTGCAGGAAGCCGCTGATACCACATGGGAAGGACTCCCTGCGGGCACAGTGATGGGACACTTGCATTTCCATCTCAACCCAGAAGAAGCAGATCCTTTTTATGTCCATACGCTCGGTTTTCATATCCGAATGGCTCCACCAGCAAGCCTATTTATCGCCGCTGGTGTATACCACCACCACCTTGCCTTTAATGCATGGGGACGCGGACGAAAAGGAGCCATTGATCCACGTTTCTCAGGAATTAGAAGCTATACACTGGTTTTCCCAGAAGAAGCAGACAGACAATCCGTCATCGAACGCCTGACAAAAGCAGGCACCCTAGTCAACACGACAGGAAAAAGCAGCGAATTTGTTGATCCATTTGGCGTTCTCGTTCGTTTACAGATTGAAGAAACAGACTAAAAAGAAGGTGCAGAATATGGACAAACACACAGAGCTTAAAACAGCCATATTAAAAGATAAAATCAAACGAGTACAGCAAGAAGACGGGTATATATATATCACTGGACCCATTAAACTGCCAGTGAATTTAGACGGCAGAACCGTCATGTTTAACTGGTATTCATGGTTAAAAGATGATGGAAAAGAGCCATTGTCGGATGAAGCTTTAATTGAAAGCCTCTCGTCCCGCCAGCTTGCTGATCATCAGCAGTCAAGCGTTCTTGTATATGGGGATTTTGAGCATGCTGACGAAGCTCTTATCCGCATGCATTCCATTTGCCACACTGGCGATATTTTCGGAAGCAAGCGCTGCGACTGCGGATTCCAATTGAAGCAGTCTATGCGAATGATTGAGGACAATGGAGCAGGAGCCCTGTTTTACTTAGCCAATCATGAAGGCCGCGGCATTGGTCTTTTCAGTAAAGCCATGGCTTATATTCTTCAAGAAAACGGCTATGATACAGTAGAAGCGAACGAAGCACTTGGTTTTGAAGATGACACACGTCAATACGAAGAAGCCATTGCCGTTCTTCAAACACTTCGTACAAAGCCGGTCAGACTCATTACCAATAACCCGAAAAAGACAGATGCGATCAGCCATGCAGGTTTATCTCTTTCTGGACGCATTCCGCTTTGGGGAGATGTCTCTGAATTTAACGAAAAATACTTGCAGACAAAAATCAACCGCTCAGGTCACATGAAGGCGGAGCAAGAGGTGCGTACGATTGCCACATCATGAGCGATATATGAAGCTAGCCCTTGATAATGCACGGGCAATGAAAGGTCAGACATCTCCGAATCCGCTCGTCGGGGCTGTGATTGTGCGAGAGAATGAAATTGTTGGAGTCGGTGCTCATATGAAAGCCGGTGAACCGCATGCTGAAATTCATGCACTTAACATGGCCGGGGACAAGGCAAAAGGAGCCACGATTTATGTGACCCTTGAGCCTTGTTCCCACCATGGGCGCACAGGCCCTTGTGCGGAAGCACTTGTGAAAGCCGGCGTCGAAACCGTTGTCGTGGCGGCACTTGATCCAAACCCGCTTGTCGCTGGCCGCGGGATTGCCATTTTACAAGACGCGGGTATCCAAGTCATCACGGGCGTACTTGAACAGGAATCCATTCTAATGAATGAAGTATTTAATCACTTTATTACGAAAAAAACACCTTTTGTGACGCTCAAAGCGGGCATTACCTTAGATGGGAAAATCGCCTCTTCCACGTCTGACAGCAAGTGGATTACATCTGAGACATCCCGTTATGATGCTCACCATATCCGCAGTATCAATGATGCGATTTTGGTCGGTGCTCAAACCGTCATTCACGATGACCCTTCATTAACTGCGCGGATTCCAAATGGAAACAATCCGATTCGAATTGTCTTAGACTCAAAGCTGTCAACACCACTGACAGCAAAGATCGTCACCGATCAGATGGCACCTACATGGATTTTTACAACAAAGCAAGCCGATGAGGAAAAACGAGTGGCCTTAGAAGAAGCTGGCGTTCGTGTCTTCATGACAGACAACGACACGCGGGTGCCCCTGCAAGAAGTGCTTCAAGTGCTGGGAGAAAAAAATATCTCCTCTCTCATGATTGAAGGCGGCGGCCAGATTAACGCCTCGTTCTTAGAACAGCAGCTTGTAGATAAATTGGTCATCTATATGGCGCCTAAGCTCATTGGCGGACGACTTTCCCCTTCCTTTTTTGGAGGCGAAGGCATTCGCCTCATGAGTGATGCCATTGAACTGGATCAACTCACCGTGGAACCACTTGGAAAAGATATTAAAATAACGGGCTATCCCGTTTATCAATAACAAGTAGGCTGTCGAGAAAATCTCGACAGCCTTATTTTTGTCTTCTAGTCTCTTCTCTCTAAAAACTCAATTCGATTCCCAAAAGGATCTTCTACATAAAACCGATTGGCACCCTCCAATGGCTCATCTTCTTTTATACTAATCTGATGCTTCAATAATACCTCTTTTAATTCCGATAGGCTCTTTACAAGAAAAGCTGGATGAGCTTTCTTTGCAGCTTGAAAATGTTCCTGAATGCCAATGTGAAGCTGATGATGACCGCATTGGAACCAGACACCTCCGCGTTTAGCTAAATTACTAGGCTTAGGTATTTCTTTCATCCCTAAAATTTCGCCAAAAAACAAACGAGCTTTCTCTTCACTGCCTTTTGGGGCAGCTAGTTGAACATGGTCGATTCCAAAAAAGTTTGACATATTCCCTCTCCCTTTCTTTTCTCAATTGGTTTTCTATGTAGGGTTTCTTAAGTTTTGCGTTGCTGAGCAATATTTGATTCTTACTTCATTGGCGGGCTTGATACTTTGAGTCTTTCATTGAGGTGTTTCTTACGATGTAGGGTTTGAATGACAATTTTAAAAAACAGAACTCCCCTGGTCATGAAAGTTCTGTCTATCTAAGTGTCTCTTATAATAACAGTTGAAACCAAGACATATCATGTCAAGGTGTATGGGCGGTGATTCATTTTGGTGAAACTTGTCGTAAAATGTTTCATGTGAAACATTGATCGTTACTTCCCTTCGACCAGCCTGCCAAAGCTTTCTGGTGAAAGTCCCGATGAAATGCGGACGCGGTGCAAGGACATCATGCCTTGTTCCTTCTTCGCATGTCCTGGTTCAGTGGTGACAGCCATTTGATATCCAGCTTCCTTCGCCAGCTTCAACGTCTCTTCATTATAGCGCCCGACAGGATAGCTGACCATTCTCGTACGCTGAGAAAACCGCTGATCGAAGAATGTCTTTGATCCTTTTAACTCATCTTCCTGCTGCTGCTTTGATAATCGATTGAGCTCTAAATGATGAATCGTATGACTCTCAATCGATATCCCATGTGCCATCATCTCATCCATTTGCTCATCCGTTAAGTGATTTGGACGGCCAATGGATTGCTCAATCATGAAAATCGTTGCTTTCATTCCATACTGCTTTAAAATTGGAAATGCCTTTGTATAGTTATCCGTATATCCATCATCAAATGTAATGAGGACACTCTTCTTACTTGGCATCGAATTTGTTGTGAAAACGCGGTACGCCTCTTCTGGCGACAGTGTGACATAGTCATTGTCCTTCAGCCATTTCATATGAGATGCAAATTCGCTCTTTGGCACACGTAACGAGTTGCCGCTTGAGATACTATGATACATCAAAATCGGGAGCTCGACCGGCTCCTTTTGCTTCATCCAGGTTTTTGTCTCTATCACTGCCGTTTCTTTTTTCTGCTGAATCTCTTTTGTTTGTAATGGACCCTTTTCCTCTTTGACGACTTGCTGGCTTCCTTCCGCCTGCTCCTTCATTCCCATACAGCCCGAAATGAGCAGCAGCATAAAACCAATCGTCATCAGCCTACATGTTTTCTTCATTCACCAATCCTGCTTTCTCTTTATCTACCGAATGATTATAACAGAAATTGGTTATTCATTGACAACTATTTTGACAGGGTATTCATTTTTTTACACATTTCGATCATTTCGATGGCGAGCAGATGAATGGTCTCTGTTGTGAGCATTTGATCTTCTGCGTGTATCAGCAGTAAAGAAAACGGAAGCTGTTCACCTGCCGCTTCTTTTTGAATCAGCGACAAGTGCAGGTTGTGGATGCTTCGAAACGCTTCCTCCCCTTTTTCGATCAACTGCTGCGCTTTTTCAAAATCATCAGCTCTTGCTAGACGAATCGCTTCTACATAATGACTTCTTGCCTCGCCTGCATGGGCAATGATTTGAAAGGCTGCTCCCTGCATTTCCTCTAATACCGTCATCTGCTTCTCCTCCAATTATTTAAGATTCATTTGCTAGTTTCAGTGCATGCTCTAGAATTTTTTCTCCGTTTGCTGTTCCGTATAATCTCACATTGACGACATCGACAGGGATTTGATAAGGTGCCGCTGTTTTTTCTGCTGCTTTTTTCATAAAACTAACTTGCGGTCCAAGTAAAATCGCCTGTACATCCTCTCCATGCTCTTCTAGTTCATCCGCAATGGCTCCTTCAGGTATAGCATAAATATAGTAATCCAGTCCTTTAGCTTCTGCGGCAGCCTTCATTTTGGACACCACAATGGACGTTGACATTCCTGCTGCACAAGCGAGAATGATTCGTTTCATTTCTCATCACTCCTATTGATAAATGACTTCTGTTTCAACTGTCAGTTCCCTAGTTTTGATTAATGTCTGATACCAATACGCAGATGCTTTCAGCTGACGATTTCGTTCATTCTCCAGCTGGATTTCGACTAATCCGTAGCGGTTTTTAAAGGCATTCATCGGTGAGACATTGTCTGTAAATGCCCAAAGCATATAGCCTGTGCAATTTGATCCTTCTGCTTTCGCTTGAAGTGCCCGCTTCAAATGCTGGCTGATAAATGAAATGCGATACTGATCATCAATGATACCGTCTTCTGTTTTAAACCGTTCTTCCTTTTCGACACCCATGCCATTTTCGGCCACAAACCACTCAATATTTCCGTATTCTTCTTTTATTCTCATCCCCATATCATAGACAATCTTCGGGTAGATTTCCCAGCCTCTGAAAGGATTCATTTTTCTCCCTGGAAGCTCAAACATATCGTAATAATAGGATGGATGAAAAGGTGTTCCTTCGTTCCAAGCCTTACTCGGTGCCTTGACACGATGCGGATAGTACAAGTTAAGCCCAACGACATCCACCGTATGATTCTTGATGATCTGAAGCTCTTCCTCTGTAGAATCGAAAAGAATATCATGCTTTTTCAACACATCGATCAGTTCCTCTGGATACTCCCCTTTGATGGAAGGATCTAAGAACATTCGATTAAAAAACAAGTCATACATACGTGCCGCTTCTTGGTCATGCGGGGCAGACGATCTTGCATACGTCACTTCTGGATTGAGAATCACGCCGATTTTGGCTCCTGCCGATTCCTTCAAACCCATCTCCTGAAACAGCTTCACTACTTTTGCTGTCGCTAGTGCTTTATGATAGTTCCACTGCATCCATTTCTTCGTATTTTGCTCAAACGGATATCGGATGGCATCTAGATAAACACGTGTCTGGACAACAATCGGTTCATTAAAACTAAACCAATGCTTGACCCGGTCTCCGTAGCGCTCAAACACCTTTTCTGCATAAAGTACAAACAGCTCGACAACATGCTTTGATGACCATCCGCCGTACTTCTCAAACAAAACGGCAGGAAGCTCATAGTGCTCTAAGCAAAACATTGGTTCTACACCTGCTGCGATTAATTCATTGATCAGATCATCAATGTAACGAGCATAGGCCTCATCCACTATCCCATTCTCGTAATCTATGAGAAACCTCGACCAATTGATCGATGTCCTGTAATGTGTCAGCCCAATCTCTTTCATTAAGGCTACATCTTCAGGGTAGCGCTCGTAAAAGTTTGTCGCACCAGCAGGACCATAGCCTTCGTGCCACACGTGATATCCTTCCTTATACCATAAGTCGATGTACGAGTCCTGATGCGCCCGCTTTCCCTTCCATCCCTCGGTCTGCCAAGCAGAAGCCGCAGCACCTAGGATAAAATCACTTGGAATCTCAATTCTGTTCATGTCGCCGCCTCCCTTTTCTTCGTCTGAATGTTTATTCTGAATCTGGTGCTGCTTCTGGCTTGCGGTTAGACAAGAGAACAAACGGTAAATAGATGAAAACAGCAACCACAATACAGATAAGCTGTGTGATGACAGCGCCCATACTGCCAGCGGTGGACAGCCATGCATTCACAAGCGGCGGTGTCGTCCACGGCACCATCACGACCGCTTTTCCAGCGAATCCTGTAGCCGTCGCAATATAACCAATCGTACCTGTCACAAGCGGTGTGACGATAAATGGAATCGCCATCACAGGGTTTAGCATCACAGGTAATCCAAAAATAACGGGTTCATTGATGTTGAACAGTCCGGGTCCTGATGAGAGCTTGGCAATACTTCGCATCTCTTCCCTTCTCCCAGCAATAAAAATCGCAACCAAAAGACCAATGGTCACACCTGAACCACCGATGCTCATATACACATCCCAAAACGGCATCGTGATGATATTCGGTATCTCTTTTCCCTCTTGAAATGCTGTCATATTCACTGCAATCGATCCTAATAAGAGCGGCTCCCGGATCGGCTTAATCATCTGGTTGCCATGGATGCCGATCACCCAGAAAAATTGCGCCACAAACATCAACGTTAAAATCCCAGGCAGCCCCTGTACAACACTTTCTAAAGGACGCTGCACCACGTTATACACTGCTTCATGCAAATAAATGCCTGTCACACGATGAAATGCAAAGCCGAATGAACTAATGATTGTAATTGTAATGATGGATGGGAAAAGTGACGAAAAAGATGTTGCCACATTCGACGGAACCGAATCCGGCATCTTGATTTGCAGCCATTTCACCTCGGTCAGCTTACAGAAAATCTCCACAGATACGATCGCAATGATCATCCCTAAAAATAAGCTTTTTGGATCAGAAAATTGTCTTGCCAACACGTCAACAACCTCACGCATCGATCCATCGACTTCAAGAAGAAGTGTCGTTGGAATAACAGATATAAATGAAATCAATGCCATCAATCCTGGGAACAGAGACTTGTGACCGTTGATTTTCCCAAGCTCAATCCCAATGAGGAACACAGCCCCAATGGTTAAAAAGTTCAGCGTGGCATAATTGATTGCCTTCATAATAGGCTGAAGCTCTGCTAAAAACCTGAATATCTCAAAATGAGCAAGCCCTGTCTCCGGGCTCATAATCATATTCGCCACCAGTACAGCAAAAGCTCCTGTAATGATGATCGGCATCAGTGTGACAAATGCCTGTTTAATCGCCATAATATATTTCTGGTTGGTGATGCGATAAGCCACATGCCCCATGACATCTGCCGCTTTCTCCTTGAAGCTCATGATCCGTCTCCCCCTTTGCAAAAACTCGTGATCATCCTCCTTTTTGATGTTATTTTAAAAGCGCTTTCATTAACATCTAATCTTTTTCCTCACAGATGCGGAAATGGGTGCCGCGTTTTTTCATTTGAATGCTCCAATACTTGAAGCGCAGCTGCCAGTTCTTCAAATGAAGCAGCTTTGATGAGTTGTTCCACCACTTCCTTCCGTTCTGTCAGCCGCACAAGAAATTGATAAAGCGACTGTAATTCTTTTTGATACGTCTTCTGGATGCTTAACAAGCATACGACTTGTACTCGATCTTCTCCCCACAGTACCGGCTTTTTCAACGTACAGATCGCACAAAACGTGTCATCTGTTGCCGGTTTAATTGGATGAGGAATCGCAACCAAATGACCGAAAGATGTGGGTGATACTTGCTCTCTTTCTAACAATAATTGTTCAAACTCGTCTGGGATTCGATGCTGCTCCTTTAGCACGTTCACAAAAAATTGAAGAACCTCTTCCCTTGATTGGAGATCTTGCTGAAAAAATGTCAGCGCCGGACTCACATACCGCAAAACTCCTGTATCCTGTGAATTCTGCACAAATCGTTTCAGCCGCACAATATCATCGTCACTTAGAATCGTATGTACATCAATGACTGGCACCGGCAATGTATTCTGAAGCGGAATGGTACTAATAATAAAATCAATGCTTCTTAAATCATACAAAGGAAGTTCCCCGACACTTGCAGTTCCAGCGATCTCCAGCCTTCCGTTAAAAGCTGCCGTGAGTTTATGAAGAAGAAGCTGGCTGCTGGCGACACCCGTCGCACACACAATAAGACATGTCTTTCTTACATGCTGTGATTTTGTCCGCTCGATTGCAGCCCCAATATGAAGTGCCAAATATCCGATTTCATCCTCAGGAATCTCAACACCCTCTTTTTCCTTCAGCCATCTGCCCATATAAACACCCGCCTCAAACGCAATGGGATAATGCCTTTTAATGTCTGGTAAATAAGGATTTCGGATGTTCATATCGTATCTAAAACGATGAATGGCAGAACGCAAATGAAGACTTAAACCAACGATCAGCTCCTTATCAAACTGAATATCAAGTGACATGTGCTCCTCTACATAAGCAAGCAATTGGTGAGTGAAACGAAAATGGTCTTCGTCCAGCAGATGAAATAGCGTATGGCCAGCCTCTCCATATGCCATCATCTTTGCTCCCATTAAGTGAATCGCAATGTACGCCATTTCAGATAACGGAAAATCAATCGCTAATACGCGGCGAATATCTTCTGCCATTTGTTGAGCTACCTGAAAAACTGGCTGCACTTGAATTTCTCTCAATTCCGCTTCTGGCATCTTGACCAGCTTTTTTTCTTCAATTCGTTTGCATGCGATGGCAATGTGGGTCACTAAATTACTTAAACCGATTTCTGATAGATGAAGTCCGGTAGCTTTTGTACGTGAACGCACGATGTCCTGAATCAATTGATACGTTTCTTCAGGTAACAGTGCAGCATTCGCATGCTCCTGCTGAAACACATGCTCTGCCATACAATATCTTAATTTCATTTCATCGCCTGTCAGACGAAGGCCATATTTAGGCCGGTGCGATATAGAAAGTCCATGCAATGAAAACAAGTGCCTGACAGCTTTCAAATCATTTTTCACTGTAGATTCACTCACAAATAATTCCTCTGCCAATCCCTCTAATTTGATATAGTCTTCTGACAGAAGCAGCCTTTTTAATAGATAAGCCACACGGTCCTCAGGCTGATTGGGAATGGACGGTTCCTTTTTCTCATTCCTTTCTCTCAGTGAGGTTTTCAAAAATGTACGAAATGCTCCATAATCTTCAACGCTCAATGTATACCCTGCCCCGCGTTTAATATGCAGTGCGGCACCATGTTCTTCTAAGATCACTTTAAGCGCTTTCATATCTGTGCGGATGGTTCGTGATGTGACTCCGATCACACGTGCAATTTCTTCACTTGTCAGTTCCTGCTCCGCTTGCATCAATCGTTTCAGAAGCTCCTCCTGACGTAGAGATAGCATGGGCTCTCCTCCCTTGGCATTTACTTTTGCCTATCATCATAAACGAAAATAGAACTCTTTGCCCAGTATTTCTTTCAAATCGGGAACCTAGATATGGCTCATTCGTATGAATATGAAACTAGAGGAGGGATGCTTTTATGTTTGTTGTCATTATCATATTAGCTTTTTTAGGAGCCATCATTGCCAGCTTGTTCGCATCAAATGATAAACGTGCATCTGCTAAGCGTTCTGCACATCATAGCTCAACGACGAGCACTTATACTGATTCGTATACCCATCACGCTTCTGAAGCCTCCTGTGGGAGTGATTCAGGTGACAGCGGCGGTGGTGGATGTGACTAAACAAAAAAACAGCCGCCTTTTAAGAGACGGCTGTTTCGTTTATGGTTTTAAAGAGCTTTCCAGCCCCGTTCAATCAAATGTTTAACATCCTTTGCAAAATCCTCGCCCTTTTCCATCACGTCCTGAGCTCTTCCTGCAAAGTTACTGGCAACAGCCAGCTCCATTTTTTTCAATTCAAAGTGTAAGATTTTTTGATCAATCTCTGTTATATATTTTTCATATTCATTGTTGACGACGTCGTGCATCACGCTGTAAGCATCTTTCCGGTGGCGATGAAAGTCGGTTCCTCTCTCGCCTTTCCATGACGAATCTAGTGCAGGCTTCTTAATTTCTTTGATATCTGACTGGGCAAGATCTTGTTCTGTTCGAATATTACTTTTGGCTGTCTTTAACCGAGAGATCATTTCGTCAAATTCTGCACGTTTGTTCTCAATTCCCATATGCAGATGGTGCAGCATCTCGGATAAACTCATGTCATCCACCTCTATCTGACCTCATACGAAAGCACGGCGTGAGCGCCTTTGGAAACCATCGACTCACTTGATTTTTCCAATCCTGACATTTCTATCGTTCTGCTTTCATTAAGTATAGTATAAGGCGAAAAGCCTCAGGCTTAAATAGGGAAAAGGTGTCCTTTTAGCGACGCGTTTGGAAGAAAAACGGAATAATACAAGGTCTTACACCCCTTATTTTATATGAGTCTTTAAGACTAGAATCATATTATGTCAATGGTACCCATAAATAAAAGCGATTGTGCTGATTATTTTGCAGCAATCGCTTCGTCTTGTTCTTTTAATGTTTTCACGTTAGAGCGTGTATCCTGAACATTTTTAATTAAGGCTTCTTTAAAGCTTGAGACCATTTCGCTCACTTCTGCTTCACGTGCCGTCCACTTGGTTACAAATTCAAGGCTGTTTTCACCTGCTTTATCTGCTGCTTTTTTCATCGCTAAAGCTTCGACGGCTTGGGAGACTTCATCTAGTTTATCCATAACTGTTTGGTAGTTTAACTTAATTTGTCCCATTGTGATATCCTCCAGATTTGTTCAGCATGAAACTCGTTTACAAGCTGCTCCATGCTTTTGAGATCAAGCGTTTTGCGTCCTCTACTGCGTCTTCTCCTTTTTCAGCAAGACGTGCGGCGTCTCCAGCTAAGGAACTGGCAAAGGATAACGCAGCTTGTTCTGCTTCTAATGTACTGATTTTGAATTCGATACGGCTCACGTAGCGTGGGTATTGATCGTTCACGATCGTTTGCAGCGCATCATGTGCTTCATTTCGGTCTGTTTTGAAATCCTGGCTTCGCTCACCTTTCCAAGAGGTCCCAAGCTTTGGCTGCTTGATTTGCTTTAAATCTGTTTCTGCCGCATCTTGTTCACGTTCAACCTTGCTTTTCGCCTTTTTGAGTCGAGCGATTTTCTCTTCAATTTCTGCTTTTTTATTTGAAATGCCACCGTTAAGGGCAGACAGCATATCCGATAAGCTCATATGGGTTCCTCCTCCTGTCAAAAAATAAAAACGCTGCTTAGAGTCCCTCTAAACGAGCGTAAGGTGAATAGCACTTTTTCCAATATTGTTATTATAAGGTTCAAAGACTCATGTTTGAATAGGGATTTGTACCCTTTTTATGGGATAAATATGCTTTCATTCTGCTTCACACCACCCCTTTCGACCTCATTTATAGGAGGTCTAAACTCCTGTTCGTTTGCTATATGTCACATATAGTCTCACGGTCCTAGGACAAACAAAGCCGCCCCGTTCAGGAGCGGCTTTTGCAAACGGCTTATGAGGCCGATTCTTCTCTTTCTTGTTGATCTTTCACGTACCAAATGAATTTACCTGTATATCCGTAAATGATTGCAAGACCAATGGCGACAAAACTCAACCACATAAATGGTAAATAAGAGAATGTCGATACGCCGAGAATTCCTGCCATGTAAATACCGTTATCTGACCATGGAACCATACCAGACGTAAGCGTACCACCGACCTCAGAGTTTCTGGATAAAACTCGTCTGTCTAACTTTAATTTATCGTAGCTCTTTTCCATAATTTTTGGTGTAAGGATAATTGATACATACATTGCACAACCAAAAATGTTAGCAAAGAATGCAACAAGAATAGTGGAAAGAGTAACATTTCCCGCATTGTGCAGTTTTTTCTCAAAGGTTGAGACAATGACTTTCAATACACCCAGATGTTCCAATACTCCCCCAAAACCAAGCCCAAGAATAATCACTACCAAAGAGCCAAGCATGTTGACCATTCCACCACGATTGAGAAGTTGGTTTAGAAAGTCTACATCTGATTGAATTGAAAATCCATTGTATGCTGCACCAATTGCATCACTAGGATTCGCACCTTGAAAAGCAAAGGCCCAGATCGCCCCAAACAAAGCACCGATTGCAATAACCGGCAGAGCAGGCTTTTTCATGACAAGTAAAACCACAACAATTAGAGCTGGAATGAGCATCCATACATTAATATTGAATGTATCGAGCAATGCATTCTTTAAGTATTCAACCTTTTCTTGATCAATATTACGACCTCCATAGATAAAACCAGTGACCGTAAACATAATAGCTGTAATAACAAAAGCAGGTATGGATAAGACCATCATCGCTCTTACATGCGCCAGAACTTCAACCTTTGATAAGGACGAGGCGAGAACTGTACTGTCTGACAGTGGAGAAAGCTTGTCTCCAAAATAAGCACCTGACAAGACGGCACCTGCAACGATTGGGAGAGGAATCCCTAAACCTTCACCAATGGCAATCATGGCAATCCCAGCTGTACCAACTGTTCCCCAAGATGTCCCTGTTGCGACAGACATAATGGCACAAATAATGAGTGTTGCCAGTAAGAAGATATTTGGATGAATAAATTCAAGACCATAATAGATCAGTGTCGGCACGACTCCGCCAGCGATCCAAGTTCCAATTAAAGCACCTACAGCAAGTAAAATCAAAACAGCATCTAATCCATTTGATATCCCTTTTGTAATAGCACCCTGTAAATCCTTGTAAGAGTGTCCTAAATGAAGACCAAGCCCAATTGCTAGAAACCAAGAAATAAATAAAGCCAGTTGAATATCCAAGTCGAAATAAATAGTAAATGATAAGACAATCGCCAAAAATAAACCTAGTACGGCGATGATCTCCACCATAGATGGCAAGCGAACCGATTTCAATGTTGTTTCCTCCCTTTGTGCGTGCGTTAAGCGTTTTCAAAATATTGTGAAAAAAGTGTGTCAATTCGAAAGAAAGTGAATTGCCTGTTTTTCTCTTTTTCACAGGCAATTCCACATATTAATAAAATAAAATTTTTGATATTATTATCGCTCTAGGAGCTCTGCACCCGCAATACCAGGCTTTGTCATCTCGTATGGATTTAAGATAATATCAAGTTCTTCTTCCGTTAAAACATCGTACTGCAAGCAAAGATCTCTGATCGATTGTCCTGTTAAAATGGCTTCTCTTGCAATTCTAGCGGCTGCTTCATAGCCTAAGTGAGGGTTCACGGCAGTGATCACGCCTGCACTTTTTTCTACATATTCTTTTAAACGTATTTCATTTGCTTCAATGTCCGCTAAGCAATGATCTGTGAATGAGCGGAATCCGTTATTCATTATACTAATAGATTGAAGCAAGTTAAAGACCAGAACAGGTTCCATCACATTTAACTCAAGTTGGCCTGCTTCAGAAGCAAGACAGATCGTGTGGTCGTTCCCAATGACTTGGAATGCGATTTGGTTAATGAGCTCTGCCATGACTGGATTGACTTTCCCAGGCATGATGGATGATCCAGGCTGGCGGGCCGGCAATGCGATTTCAGCAAGACCTGCGCGCGGACCAGATGCCATTAAGCGGAGGTCATTGGCAATCTTAGACATGTTCATCATACATACTTTTAAAGCGGCGGATACTTCTGTGTAAGCATCTGTATTTTGCGTTGCATCCACGAGATGCTCTGCGCCTACAAGAGGAAGACCAGATATATCAGCGAGCTTCTTCACCACGATCTCAATATAACGAGGATCTGCGTTTAAGCCTGTCCCAACAGCTGTTGCACCCATATTGACTTCATATAAATGCTGTTTTGATTGGTTGATCCGCTTAATATCACGGCTCAGCACACGGCTGTAAGCTTCAAATTCCTGTCCCAAACGGATTGGAACAGCATCTTGAAGGTGCGTACGTCCCATTTTGATCACATGATCGAATTCTTTCGCTTTCTTTTGAAAGACGTCCTGCATGACTTGCATCGTTTCAAGCAGAATGTCTAACTGCTTGAGCACAGCAATGTGGATCGCCGTTGGGAATGAGTCATTCGTTGATTGCGACATGTTCACATGTGTGTTTGGGCTTAAATGGATGTATTCACCCTTTTGATGTCCCATGATTTCTAGTGCTCTGTTTCCAATCACTTCATTGGCATTCATATTCATGGACGTTCCTGCGCCGCCTTGAATTGGATCGACAATAAAGTACTCGTGCAGCTTGCCTTCAATGACTTCATCAGACGCTTGAACGATGGCATTTCCAATTCCCTCATATAAACGTCCAACTTCCATATTGGCTTGAGCTGCTGCTTTTTTCACGATGGCAAAGGCTCTGATTAGTTCCTCGTGCATCCGATATCCTGTAATCGGGAAATTCTCTTTTGCACGAAGGGTTTGAACCCCATAATACACGTCTGCTGGAATTTCTTTTTCACCAAGAAAATCCTTCTCATAGCGATAAGTTGCTTGAACCATCTCTTATGACCTGCTTTCTATAGAATAGTTAAATCACTAAATCTTCTGCGATTGGCGTTTCCATAATCTTTTTGACTTCTCTTGGATCTGTTGTTTTGCCTAGTGCCCACATCAGTTTCGGCACGATAGCTTCTGTATTCATGTTTCTTGAACGTGCCACCAATTCTTGATTGATCTTGCGTCCTACCTCATACACACTCATGTCTTCTCCTTCTTCAAGACACTGAGTGGTGATGACAACAGAAATGCCTTCTTCCAGCAATTCGTTGATCTTTTCTAAAAGGTTTCTTCCTTCGAAAGGAATTCCGCCGCTGCCGTAGCTTTCAATGACGACGCCTTTGTACATGCTTTTGACTGCATCTAAAAACTCAGGCTTCAGGCCTGGGTGCAATTTTAACAGACACACATCTGTGTTCAAGGATGCATCTAATTTAAGCGGTTTCATTGGTGTTCTTTTTACTTTGCTATTGTATTCAATTTGATGGTTTTCAATTGATGCAATATATGGGTAGTTAATGCTTTCAAATGCATCGTAGCTTTTCGTTCTTAGTTTGATCGCACGTGTTCCTTGGATGACCCTGCCATCAAACACGACATACACGCCGCCAACACCGTCACATGCAAAGCGAATGGCATCTGTGATGTTTTTCTTCGCATCTGTTTTCTTAAAAGTAATCGGAATTTGTGAACCTGTAATCACGATCGGCTTATCAGGGTTTTGCAGCATATAAGACAGCGCTGCTGATGTATAGGCCATTGTATCGGTTCCATGAGTAACGACAAACCCGTCATACTGATCATAATTTTCATAAATGGCTGTTGCGATATCAACCCAGTATTCAGGCTGCATATTTGTACTATCTATACTCATTAGGGACTTTGTGTCCATTGTATATTCTGCATTAATTTCGTTTAAATAGCTCAAAAGATCCTCAGCTTTAACACCTGGAGCTAAACCATTTTCACTCTCTACAGATGCAATCGTCCCACCAGTCGTTAAAAGCAATAATTTCTTCAACAGGTCCACCTCTTTCGTAAAATTACTTCGTTTGTCACACATATTATAAGCTAGCTTGTGCTATTCTATAATATACGCTTTACGCGTACCTTCATTGCCATTATAGTCACATAACGCGAATTAATCAAGAAATTGTTACGCATAACGCGTACATTCTATGTCAAAATATGATATACTGTTGTTGTAAATAAAGGAGCGTTCATGTATGATACTCGATCGTTTAACCACCCTTAGAAAAAAGAAAAAATGGTCTCTCCAGCATACGGCAGATCGCCTAGGTATCGCCAAAAGCACCTATGCCGGTTACGAATCTGGGTACCGACGACCTTCGCTTGAAGCAGTGAAGCTGCTGGCTGATTTGTATGATACGTCCATTGATTTTTTACTTGGTAGAACGGACGAGCCAGAGATACAACGCAAAATCTCTGATATCAAAATTGAACTGACGGAAGCAAAAGAAGGAACCATTCATGTAGACGGCGTTCCCCTAAATGATGAAGAAATCAAACAGCTTGTTGCCTTTATTCGGGCGAAAAACACTCTAAAAGTATAAACACAGAAAAGAGAGGCACCTTATAAACAGGTGCCTCTCTTTCCTTTTCCAATCTCAATACGGAGAAGACAGCTGGCTTAATTCCTCTAGCCGCCGCTTCGCTTCTTCTTTATTAAACGAACTATAATAGCGATAATTCTCCTCATCTAAGATGCGGTAATGCTGACTAAGCACATTTTGCTGAAGTCGAAACGTGCCTTTTTTGACAGACGTCCTCCACCAAACCTTTCCGCCAATCGTACGCTCAACTGATAGATGTAATTCATCATGTGCCACAACTTCCAAAATCTCAAGCGGGTCATCCCCTAGTGTCCCTTTCAGAATGTCACTATCTCTGAATAATGCACATACGGCCGCGGATTGCGTCCA
Organism: Bacillus sp. Root920; assembly: GCF_001429445.1. Classification (NCBI taxonomy): domain Bacteria; kingdom Bacillati; phylum Bacillota; class Bacilli; order Caryophanales; family Bacillaceae; genus Bacillus; species Bacillus sp. Root920. Next base: position 386,435 of record NZ_LMJV01000001.1, on the reverse strand, counting down.
GTTGAGACGCAGCCTGTTTTTTTCAACCTGCTGTAGATGCCGTTTCGATAGACCAAGTACCTCCGCCATACGATCCTGCGTATAATCCTTTTCTTTTCGAATCCGTGCCATTTGTTCTGTGACGAGGTCGATTACCATCTCTTTATCCATCTCTCATCGCCTCTTTCGAGTGTTCAGTCTTTACTGACATCATACACGATTTCTTCGAAAAAGTGGCGCCTCATCCTATAGAATTCTGACAAAAACAGCTTAGTCGGTCTTCTCTTCTCCTTGGCCATGCTGCTGTCTCCAATTTTCTTGGGCTGTCTGATGTAAATATGGATAGATCTCCTGTTTGACGGTCTGTTCAAATACTTCTTCATCTAAAATGCTGTACGCCGGAATTTTGATCAATTTCCCATCTACTTTCCGAATGAGCACATCCATGAAAAGAAATCCTCTTATACTGTAACGATGCCTGCGCATGTCAATTGATTGAATATCTTGAAAAGAGATCGTTCGCTCCCGGTGCAGCACAGCGCCATTCTCTCCGCGCTGAATGCGAAAAATCACATTTCCCCTCTTCGTAAAAGCAGGCAAAATCATCAAAAAGGAGATCCAGCCATAGACAATACCTAATAGTCCGCCTAAAAATAAAAACAATGTATAGTTTGATTCAAATGTAAGGGCTTCTGAAAATAACCAAATACCGATGATACCGAAGCCGCCCGTTGCTAAGAATGCCCATACTCTTAAAAAAGGTCTGCTCCTTACTTCTATTACTTCACTTGGATTCAAGCGTCATTCTCCTTTTCTCCATTAGAATATAGAACGTAACCCGTCTAGATGAGCCGTCTCAATGCGAAATTCATTTTCTTTTATTCCTGATACAAGCCACGATTGGTTCTCACCTGGAATTACAAATATCATCGACTCCACATCAGGCGTATTATTTTTGTCATAGACGACCTTCATGAGGGAGTCCATCTTTCCTTTTCTCGTCTGTACATCAGAAACAAATGCCTTCACGAGCTCTTGATTCTCCGCTTTATTCAGGAAGGATGGCCACTCATTTTTCGCTTCGCTTGCTTGCTCTAACAGCATTTCAAATTCCTCTGCCTGGAGGCTGATGACAGGTTCAGGGTGATCATTCATCTGTATATTGAAAAAGGCTGTCACTTGCTCCTCTGCCTGCTGATCGCCGTCCAGTTTGCGAATCTGATGCACTTGTTGATCATAAAGCGTATGATGCGCATATACACCCGCCTGTGTTGTGTGAAAAGAGGTGCTGACTTCTTCATCTGTGTCTCCAAATTTAGATGCCTTGATCGTGTGAGAGGCATCATTCATCGCCTGGATGAAATGACGGTATTCCGCTTTATAACGGTATTGTCTGTTTCGAAATTCCAGTACACCTTTTGCAAGCAAAGAGCGGCACGCAATTTCAAATAAAAACCCAAGGCGCTCGTCCTCTACTTCAGGATAATAGGCCTCCTTTAAGGACATGCCTTGTTCAAAATAGCCTTCACTGTAAAAACTAAAGATGAGTTCCTCAATACTTAGACTTAGCTGATCCAACTTGATCTCTCCTTATCCAAAAGAAAATGCACCCTTAAAGAAATCGCCTGCACCCTTTATGAGCGAATCTGCGGTTTCTTTTGTTTTTTCTATCCCTTTATGTATCACTTGATTTGCCTGATCAATGGTATCATTCACTGCTTTCACACCTTGACCCGCCAGTTCGAATGCTTTTTTCCCTTTATCCACGACTGCATGAATCGGGTCCTTTAATTTCACTGCCATCTGTTCAGCAAAACCGGAAGTCAGCTTGGCGACTTTTTCTCCAATAAATCCACCTACAGCTGAACCAATGGCTCCGCCAACAACGGTTCCAATCGGACCTGCAAAGCTGCCAAGAGCACCGCCGACAACGGCACCTGCGACAGAACCGCCAGCGATAAAGACCGTATTGTTCACTGCATTTCCAACAGCCTTTGCATTTTCACGCTTAAGAACTTCGGGCTGATCTCCGAATTCTGCATAGTTCTCGGCAATTTTCAATCCACAGCCAACCGTTTCTGTTGCACCAGTGACAACTGTTACAATAATGGCATTTCCTTTCGCAAATCTTGCACCATTTTTCAGAACAGACTTAATCGCAGCCGTGTCCTTCCAATTAATACTTCCTTTTGTAAAATCACGAACACTGTTTGTGAACGCAACTGTATCGTCAGGATAAAATTTTGTGAATTTCTTATGGACCAAGTCAGCCATCGGCCAGTTCGATCGTTTTAATAATTCTTTTTTACTCAGCCAAATCCTTGCTAACCGGTCAAATCTCGTTCCTTCTACCCGGCTGGTCAGATCAAGCAGCAGCTTTGAATGCTGCGCTGCATATCGGCCATTCTCTTTAATGAAAGTCGTCATCCCAAGCCCGTAATATTTCGCCTGCATCATCACGATACCAGCTAAGCTCGTGAGTGTACCATATTGATCATAGATACTGTACAATTTCCGCAATATATCATCTGCTTCGACCATTTTATCGGTTGCATGACGAATGGCAATATCATCACTGCTCAATTTGCTGATTAATGCCTGTCCTGCTCCCCATGCATCCCCGACACCAGAAAAACAGCTTCTATACCGAGGATCGCAGCCTAAAATCAGCCCGTCCAGTTCACTATGTAAATCGCGGTGCTTCGTTTCAATGGCTGACAGCTCGCCTACAAAATCATTCGCCAGCCCAGTCAGCTGATCTGGATCAACCACAATGTCACGTGCCATCACATCATCTCCCTTCTCGGTTTCTTTCTCTCCGTTCTTCTCGTCTCTTTCGCTCAAGCTCTTCCATTCTGGCAATTTCAGCTTTACGCTCCTCAATTTTGACCGCTGCATCCCGCAGTTCCTGACTTGTTTCAAGCAAATCTTTTTCAAATTGATCGTAGCGTGCCTTTGTTTCTTCAAAGCTTTGATCAAATTTATCCCTTGCTTCTCCCTGCCAGCCTGATCCTACTGCCTTCAGCCGATTTTCCAGCAGCTGCTTGGACTGCCGAATCTCATCAGCCGCTTCCTGAAACTTTTGAGCGAGTGCCAGCGTTTGACTAGAATCCAACTTTCGCACCCCTTTCTCCCAATTTAACGTACAAATGGATGATTTTATATGTCCTCATTATAAATAAAAAGACACCCAAAAAAATCACCCTAAAGAACCATTCAGCACATTACCTAATGAAAGTAGGCCTTTTTCCTCTCTAATTGCCAGAGAAAGCCTTTCTTGTTATGAAGCGCATTCAAGACGTGATAAAATGGACGTATTCTACAAAAGGAGTGACGTATAGATGAAAGAGGAAATGATTCAGCGTTTCACAAGTTATGTGAAGGTAGATACGCAGTCAGATGCAGAAAAGGAAAGCTGCCCATCTACTGAAGGACAATTGAACCTGGCGAGACAGCTTGTTGAAGAGATGAAATCCATCGGGATTCAAGAAGTGACTATGGATGAAAACGGCTATGTCATGGGGACAATCCTATCTAACACAGACAAAGACGTGCCGACCATTGGCTTCCTGGCTCATATCGACACAGCCACTGACTTCACCGGCAAAAATGTAAAACCGCAGCTTCATAAGAACTATCAAGGCGGCGACATTACCTTAAATGAAGATCTACATATCGTTTTATCTCCACAACAGTTTCCAAATTTACAAAAGTACCAAGGACATACGCTGATTACAACAGATGGCACAACCCTGCTTGGTGCAGATAACAAAGCTGGTATCGCAGAAATTATGACAGCTATGCATTACCTCATCGAACACCCAGAAATCAAGCATGGGAAAATCCGCGTCGCTTTTACGCCAGATGAAGAGATTGGCAGAGGGCCGCACAAGTTTGATGTTGATGCCTTTGGCGCTTCCTATGCGTACACAATTGACGGCGGACCGCTTGGCGAGCTGCAATATGAAAGCTTCAACGCAGCGGGCGCGAAAGTATCCATTAAAGGAAACAACGTCCACCCAGGAACAGCAAAGGACAAAATGGTCAGCGCTGCGAAAATTGGGATGCTCTTTCACAACAAACTGCCTTCTGACGAATCTCCAGAATATACAGAAGGCTACGAAGGCTTTTTCCACCTGACGAAATTTGTAGGGGAAGTAGAAGAGGCCGAGCTGCAATATATTATCCGTGATTTTGATAAAGAGAAATTCAACAATCGCAAGGCACTGTTTGAAAAAATAGCAAATGACTTAAAAGCCACGTACGGAGAAAACAGCATCACCCTCAGCATTCAGGATCAATATTATAATATGAGAGAAAAAATTGAGCCGGTGAAACATATTGTGGACATTGCTCATGAAGCCATGGAAAATCGCTCAGTAACACCGGTCATTGAACCAATTCGCGGCGGCACAGACGGCTCCCAGCTTTCATATAAAGGTCTCCCAACGCCAAACATCTTTACTGGCGGGGAAAACTTCCACGGTAAATATGAATTTATTTCCGTTGAAAACATGGTGAAAGCAACCGAAGTTATCGTTGAAATTGCCCGTTTATTTGAAGAAAAAGCATAAACATGTTTACAACCGTTCCTGTTCGGGAACGGTTTTTTAATAAAAGTTTACAATTTTCTGAAACTTTTATGACACTTATTCGTACTAATAGAGACAACCCCAGAAAAAATTCTTCTTGACGAGTGAAATAACTGGAAATATAATAGTTAAAAACAACCAGTATTTTAGACCTAAAATAGCAGATTGAATGGACCTTAAGAACTAAACCGACTCTACTGCTTATTTTCAGTTATAAACATCACTCACCCTGTCTACACTTAAAGAATAGGATGAATTGGAGGAATGTCATATGATGATTTTATTGATTATCGCTTCACTTTGCTGCTACTTACTATTCTCTTTCAAAAAAGATAACCGCACCCAAAAAAGAAAAAGCGCAGAGCTTTCGGAGTTTGAAATCTTTCGTATGCGCCGCCACTACAACGGAAAACGCCGTCACCCACTAAACGATGCACCTAAACAAGTATAAATCCAAATAAAAGAGCCTCATGAGGGGGCTCTTTTTGTTGAATAAACAGCAAAAAACGACCACTGAATCTGGTCGTTTTTCTTTTTATTTATATACCTTCGCAGGAACTTGAATCATAGGAATTCCAACATAATAAGGTGAAATTTCATATGGCTGGAAGACAACAGCAATTCCCTTTTTCGTGAAGTAATACTGCGTGTTGTAGTTGATTTCAATGTCGCTTTTTTTCAGGTTCGCGTAGAATTTGCTTTTATGTTTCTTTGTGTAGTTATAAATATAATCTCTTACTTTCGTACGCTTTTTCTTTGTTTTCACAACGTCTGTCAAGAACAACTGCTTTGTTTTTTTCTTTGTTAACACATAGTTCATGCTGGAAACCATTGTGTCTCCGTGCGCTCCACCGTTATACATGTAATCATAGTTTAAGATACTCAGTTTCTTACCATTGTTAAATTTCGTTTTATACGTTCTCTCATACGTGACCTTCCCGTAGCCTTCCTTTTTCGCTTCGTCCTTTAGGTACAAGTAAGTAGAATAAGAGAAGGCGATATCTTCTTTTAAATCACGATTGATGGTTTTCATATGCGTCTTGCTTAGATTTTTCACCTGTGCATATTTGAACGTTTTTTTCTTCTTATAATAGTGTGTGCTTACTTTTGCTTTTTTTGCTTGTTTGGCATCAGCAGATCCAACTGGCGCAAACAAGGAAACAATCAGTGAGAAAATGAGCAGGCTGATCGTTAGGCCTTTTTTCATTGTCATAGTAAAAACCCCCATTTTTGTCTATTACCAAATGAGTATACCATGACAAAAGAACCAAAAGAAGTATTTTTTCCATATTATTCTTCATTTTTCCACATCGGGTTTGTTTACCGTTTTCATAAGTTCCTGTATGCTTAATGTAGAATGCTAGATGAAGTGTGGTGTTTATCATAGAAGAGAATATTTTTAGTCACATTCGGACAACGTTTCATAGTTTGTCCCCAACCCAGAAAAAGATTGCCAATTACATTTTACAAAACCCTCAGAAAGTTGTGCTTCATTCTATAAGTGCACTCGCTGCTGAATGCAGCACAAGTGAAACGACGATCTTTCGGTTTCTAAGAAAAATTGGCTATGAATCGTATCAAGTGTTTCGTGTCCATGTCGCACAGGATATCGCGACCAATACACCTCAATCCATATACGGTGAGATCGAGGCAACCGATAGTGTAGCTGATATTAAACATAAGGTCATAGAGTTAACAACAAACTCTATACAAGATATGAAGCATATTTTAGAAGATCATGCCGTCACACAATTCATTGAACACATGAAACAGGCACATAAAACCGTCTTTTTTGGAGCAGGCTCGTCCAGCTTTATTGCTGGGGATGCTTATCATAAGTTCCTGCAGCTTGGTTTTGAAGTGAGCCTATGCAGTGATCCGCATATGATGAATATGATTGCCACACACGCCACGGAACACGATTTTATCGTCGCAATCTCCCATTCAGGAGAGAGCAGAGAAATTCTTGACGCCGTACAGTTTGCAAAAGAAAAAGGGGCAAAGGTTGCTTCTATCACCAGCTATCCGAAATCTGAGCTCGCAAAGCGGTCTGACTTTCATCTGCTTAGTTCTTCAAGAGAGACAACCTATCGATCAGACTCCATGATCTCCCGTATCAACCAGCTTGTGATCATTGATGTACTATACGTCACCGCTGTTTTAGAGCTAGGATCAAATGCCATTGAAAACGTGAAACGATCTCGTTTAGCCGTAGCTAAAAATAAAACATAAACACAAAAGACCGGAGCTGATTCCGGTCTTTTTTTGTGACTTTTTTCATATTTTCCGTTGACACGTTCCTATCACGTCATGTACATTAAATGAACAATAGTTTATTTCCTACTATCAAATTTAAAAGATAGTATATATACTAACAAAATGAAAAGAAAGCGCTTTTTGTAAGGGTTTTCTATATAGGAGGCAGGCAACGTGACAAAGAAGATTGGATTCATTGGACTAGGTATTATGGGGAAACCTATGGCACTCAATCTATTAAAAGCTGGTCATACTTTGACAGTTTTTGACCTAAATGAGGAAGCGATTCGATCGTTACAAGAAGCCGGAGCAAAAGGTGCTGTTTCAGCAGCTGAGGCAGCTTCTGAAAGCGATATCATCATCACAATGCTTCCTAAAGGAGAGCATGTAGAGGCAGTCGTTTCAGGTGATCAAGGCATTTTAACGACAGCTGCACCTGGCACTATCATCGTAGATATGAGCTCAGTTTCTCCTGTCACCTCCAGGGCTTTAGCTGCTCTTGCCAAACAGCATCAGGTGGAATTTATCGATGCACCTGTCAGCGGCGGAGAACCGAAGGCAATAGACGGAACACTTGCCATCATGGCTGGCGGCGAAGAATCCATCTTTGAGCAAGTGAAGGATGTCCTGCTTGCAATGGGCACTGAAGTCGTATTAGTTGGAGCAAATGGCAGCGGGACAACAGCGAAGCTTGCCAATCAAATCATCGTCAACTTAAATATTGCGGCCATGTCCGAGGCGCTCGTTCTAGCTGCTAAATCAGGCATTGCCATTGATAAGATGTATGAAGCCATCCGCGGCGGACTGGCAGGAAGTGCCGTGCTCGATGCAAAGGTCCCTCTCATCTTAGAACGAAATTTTGAACCTGGCGGACGCATCGACATCAACTTGAAGGATTTAACCAATGTCATGGAAACTGCTCACGATATCGGTGTTCCTCTTCCGCTTTCTAGTCAGCTGCTTGAAATCTTCCACGCCCTCAAAGCGGACGGAAAATCCGGGCTTGATCATGGCGGCATCGTTCAATATTACGAAAAAATGGCTCATGTCGAAGTAAAGAAAGGATGAGATGGTCATGAAACAAAGCACTGACATACTGAATGCCATTCCGAAAGCAGATTCAAAGGCCATTCAATCAGCATACGAACAAGCACTGAGCAGCTTTCAGCATAAAGTTATTGTATTAGACGATGATCCAACAGGGATTCAAACCGTACATGGCGTCTCTGTTTTCACCGATTGGTCAGAGGAAAGCATTGAAGCTGGTTTTCTTGAAGACAGCCGCATGTTCTTTATTTTGACCAATTCTCGCAGTATGACAGAGAAAGAAACTGCCGCTGCGCACAAAACAATCGCAGCAACCATTGTAAAGGTGGCTAAACGGCTTAATCAGGACTTCGTCATTGTCAGCAGAGGGGATTCTACTCTTCGTGGACACTTTCCGCTTGAAACTGAAGTACTCAAAACGACCATTGAACAGCAAAGCTCCCGCCATTTCGATGGTGAAATCCTTCTTCCTTTTTTCCAAGAAGGTGGACGCTTTACGATCGACAATATTCATTACGTACAGGAAGGACATGAATTAATTCCTGCTGGTAACACAGAATTTGCAAGAGACCGCACATTCGGCTTTCAATCATCTCATCTTGGAGAATGGATTGAAGAAAAGTCAGAAGGAATGTTCACAAAAGAGAACACGACCTACATTTCGTTAGCTGATCTGCGGGCTTTACGCATTGATCAAATCAAACATCAGCTCATGGGTGTGAAGGATTTCAAAAAGGTGGTTGTAAACGCAGTGGATTATGACGATGTCAAAGTCTTTGTCACCGCTCTCATTGAAGCCATTCAAGCAGGACAGCAGCTGATGTTCAGAAGTGCGGCGGCGCTCACAAAAGTACTTGGCGGTATAGGGGATCAAGCCTTATTAACAAGAGATGACTTGATACAAGAAGAAAGCCCTCATGGTGGTCTCATTATGGTCGGTTCTCATGTGAAAAAAACAACAGAACAATTAAAAGCGCTTGAGCAAAATAAAGAGATGGCTTTTATTGAATTTAATACCCACCTCGTGTTAAAGCCTGATGCCTTTCGCGAAGAAATTGACCGCGTCATTCAGCAAACTGAAACACTGTTGGCAGCTGGTCAATCTGTGGCTGTTTATACAAGAAGAGAACGGCTTGATCTTGGGGATGATCGCCAAGAGGAAGAACTAAAGCTCTCTGTACAGATTAGTGATGCTGTGACAAGTATTGTCCAGCGTCTCACCATTCGTCCTAAGTATCTTATTGCCAAAGGTGGAATTACCTCCAGCGATATTGGGACAAGAGGACTTAGCGTGAAACGTGCGACCGTGGCAGGTCAAATCAAACCAGGGATCCCTGTTTGGCAAACAGGAGAAGAAAGTAAATTCCCTTTCATGTCTTATGTGATTTTCCCGGGAAATGTTGGGGCAAAGGATACGTTAAAAGAAGCTGTAGACATACTTGAAGGATAAGGCATAGGGGGGGTTTGCGCCCCCTTATGCACCACAAAGGAGGAAAGATCATGTCATTAGTGTTTATTGGACTTGGCGTTTTGTTATTGCTGTTACTCATGGTTGTCTTTAAGTTAAACGCTTTCATTTCTTTGATTATTGTCTCTTTAATTGTTGCTGTGTTAGAAGGGATGACACCACTAGAAGCGATCGCTTCCGTCGAAAAAGGACTTGGCAGTACGCTCGGACATCTGGCACTCGTTCTCGGTTTTGGAGCGATGCTTGGGAAATTGATGGCTGATTCTGGCGGAGCTCAGCGGATCGCGATGACACTTATTGACCGATTTGGCATCGGAAAAATCCAATGGGCGACGATGCTGACTGGGTTTGTGATTGGAATTGCTCTATTTTATGAAACCGGATTCATTATCTTAATTCCATTAGTCTTTACAATCGCTCAGGCTGCAAGACTTCCTGTGCTGTATGTGGGTATGCCGCTCGTCGCTGCACTCATCACCACACATGGCTTCCTCCCTCCTCACCCAGGACCAACTGCCATTGCGAATGTCTTTCAGGCAAACATGGGACAAACCTTATTGGTTGGGATTATTTTAGCGATTCCTGCTGTTTTAGTAGGCGGACTTCTGTTTACGAAACTATTTAAAAAAGATCAGTTGCACGCACATATCCCAAAGAACTTATTTAATCCAAAGGAATTCACAGAAGAAGAAATGCCTAGCTTCGGCATTAGCATTTTCACTGCTGTTTTGCCTGTATTACTTATGACATTCAGAGCATTTCTAGAAATTTTCTTCCCATCCTCCCCATTGCTGCCAACCGCTGAGTTTTTAGGCGAACCGGCGATTGCACTATTAATCTCAGTGCTGCTTGCCATCTACACGTTTGGGCTTGGAAGAGGAAAGAGCATGCAGGATGTGATGAAGTCCATCACGGATTCTATCGGCTCTATTGCTATGATTCTATTAATTATTGCAGGCGGCGGTGCCTTTAAACAAGTGCTCATTGATAGCGGCGTCGATCAATACATTGCAGGAATCATGCAAGGAAGCACACTTTCTCCCCTGCTTCTGACTTGGCTCATTGCTGCTGTCCTTCGTGTCTCTTTAGGATCAGCCACTGTCGCCGGTCTCACGGCGGCTGGCATTTCTGCACCACTGATTGGCCTGACGGGTGTCAGCCCTGAATTAATGGTGATCGCAACAGGTGCCGGCAGTATCACGTTCTCTCATGTGAATGATGCGGGTTTCTGGATTTATAAAGAATACTTTAACCTATCAATGGCTCAAACTTTTAAAACGTGGACATTGATGGTCACCGTGCTTTCACTTGTCGGACTAGCTGGTGTTCTTGTCGCTGATTTGTTCATGTAGGAAATTAAATTGTAAAAACCATTGACTTTTCCCTGAAAACGTTGAATAATTGTGTTTATTAAGAAAATTGAATCAAAAGGTAACCTTATTAAGAGTGGTGGAGGGACTGGCCCTGTGAAACCCGGCAACCGCTGTTCCTAGGAACAGAATGGTGCTAATTCCTTAAGCAAGCAAATGCTTGTTTGAAGATAAGGCAGAGTTCTCACAGTATATGATGCTCTTCCTTATCTAAGGAAGAGCTTTTTTATTTGATTTTTTAACCTGAAGAAAGAAGGGATTCAGCATGACTCAAGTACAAACCATTGGAAAGAAAACAACGAAACCGCCATTCCGCGCAGATCAAGTAGGAAGTTTACTTCGTTCAGAGCGCATCAAGGAAGCACGCAAGCAAAAAGCAGACGGTACGCTGACAGCAGAGCAGCTCCGACAAATTGAAAACGAAGAAATTACACGTATTGTAGAGAAGCAAAAAGAAATTGGGTTAGAGGTTGTCACAGATGGTGAATTCAGACGTGCATGGTGGCATTTTGACTTTCTTGAAGGACTCGATGGGGTTGAAGGGTTTGAAGCAGATCAAGGCATTCAATTTCATAACACAACGACAAAAGCTAGAGGCATCAAGGTAACAGGCAAGATCGATTTTACAGATCATCCAATGCTGGAGGATTATCGTTTCCTTCACAGCATCGCTGGTGATCATACGGCTAAAATGACGATTCCAAGTCCGAATATGCTCTTTTTCCGTGGAAAGCTTGAAGAAGGGGTGTATGACAGCTTAGAGGAATTCCACCATGATGTGGCACAGGCATATAAGAAAGCAATCCGTGCTTTTTATGATGCAGGCTGCCGCTACTTGCAGCTGGATGATACGGCATGGGCGGTGTTCTTTTCTGAAAAAGGCCACGAACAAATCAAAGCCTTTGGCCGAGAAGAAGATGAACTTCGCGAATCGTTTGCGAAGACAATCAATGAAGCTGTTGCTGACCGCCCAGAGGATTTGGTGATTACGATGCACATTTGCCGCGGTAACTTTAAATCGACATGGGCAGCTGAAGGTGGTTACGAAGCAGCGGCAGAAACAATTTTTGCCGGCTTAGATCTTGATGGTCTCTTTTTAGAGTTTGACGACGATCGTTCTGGCGGATTTGAGCCCCTTCGATATGTGAAGAACCCAAACCTTCAAATCGTACTAGGCCTTGTCACTTCAAAATATGGAGAGCTTGAGCCAGTTGAACAGATTAAAAAACGCATTGAGGAAGCGGCTCAATATGTGGACATTAACCAAATTTGTTTGAGTCCACAATGCGGATTCGCCTCAACAGAGGAAGGTAACCTGTTAACAGAAGAGCAGCAATGGGAAAAGCTGCGTCATGTGATTGAGATTGCTGATCAAGTGTGGAAATAGGCGGAAACTTACAGAAAAAGCTGACCTTCATAATAAAGAACCGCTTTTTTAAGCGGTTCTTTATTTTTTGTCATCTCAATCAACTTGATATTAAGTTTAATCGTATTACTTCTATAGTTAAGTTTAAGAAGATATTGAACATACGTTATCTTCTTAAAAACCATTTTTATACTCATAAGTTGTCTAACAAGTTAAGTGGATTGATACATTCAAGTCATCTTCCTAGCCAGAATATCTCCTACTGAAAATCCACCCTAATTATTAGAAATTACAATACTGCTTTTTCCATCGTTCCCTCAAGCAAACCTAAAAGTGTGACTATAGTTTATGGGGTCTCGAAGCTTTGGTTTAAATATATCGGTGAAATCAAATGCTAAGGCAACTCTTTTTCATACCAACTCTTTGCCCCCTACAGGTGGTACTAAAAATTCGTTAAGGTCACTGCCTCCTCAATGATATTCACTTTATTAGATAGAGAGTATCGATATAAAAACTTGTCAAAAATTTATTGATCTAAATTAAAAAAATAAGAAAAATGTGATATTATGACTTCCGTTAGGGTATTAACTTGAAATTTAATACATAAATAGAAAAATGATTACAAGAATAAAGTTTATAAAACTACTCTTCTTGTTGAGTTTAGTAATGTAGTTATTGCTAATGGACATGTATTATAAACTTGTTTTTTCATACCTTAACACTTTAGGAAAGGAGTGTACATTCATGGCTAACTTATGATGAATGTTATTTATATAATGATTTCGCCAAAGAAAATAAACTATCCGTCGATAGGTAATAAAATTATAAACCATACCCCCATTACACCAGCACAGGTATTCAAATTATTCATTCCATCCTTTAGAATTCTCCGTTGAACGGAGATATTCCAACAAGTATGGATACAAACGAGCCAAAGCCACAATCTTGGTAACTTGTTAGAAATTACTGAAGAATATGATACAGATGTTCAAACTTGTATCGAAGACCTGCAAGCATTGAGTAAACAATTAATTGAAAAGGAAGTTGTATATGTAAAATGAATAAACTTAACAACGATATTTTAGAAAACATCTATAAAAACATTTCAACTAAGAGAAGCAAAACAATCGTTAATTACATTGCAATGCTAATGGCACTAGCGAGAGATAATGAACTAAACGAGGATGATTTAATTAATTGGATTCACAGCAAATTAAGTGAAATAGGATATTTTCAAGAAAAAAACCGTATATTTACTCAAAACAAATTAGATGAATTTGTCTTAGAGTTTATTGAAGGAAGAGCACTATTATATGATGATATCAGCATAACTGAAACAAAACAAAACGAATATGTCATCAGTAGCAAACTGTGGTACAAAAAGAATCCACCTGAGAGTTTTTTTTATTTTGGTATTGACCCTGAAGATTTTTCGAACTATGCACAAAAACTTGCTCAAATAAACGCCGAAAAACTAGGCATCTCAATCCATTTTTCTGAGGATCAAGCGCATGAAAAAGAAATAGCCCATATCCAGCTGTCAAAAAAATGTTCTCTTTCAGAAGAATTGATAATAACTCAGCCAAGTTCAAAAGACTTTTCGTGGTTAACATGGTTTTTTAATGAACATTGGGGTGGAACGACTATGGTGTCTAAAGGGACAACTTATAATGTTTTAAATGAAAACATTTTGTTGGCTAAACGTGGAGATTATATAGTAGGAATATTAGTTTACAAAATATTCAAAGAAGAGGCAGAAATCCTGACTTTGGAGGCTCTAGAAAAGTACCATGGTGTTGGAAGTAGATTACTTTTTGAGTTAGAACAAAATCTAAAAACACAAAATATACACTCTATTAATTTAATCACTAGTAATGATAACTTAAATGCAATTAGGTTTTATCAAAGAAAGGGATATTCTTTCAAAAACATCTATATTGGTGCAATTGATAAAGCAAGAATGGTTAAACCTACAATTCCCTCTATAGGAAATTACGGAATACATGTCAAAGATGAATTAGAATTTGAAAAAAGGTTGATACAATGACTATAAAAAGCTGACTGACTAGTTCCATAAGTACTACCAAGTTATTAATAGTCTATCCTGGGCTAGTTAAATTTTATAATATTGATTATGAATTCATACAGTGGAGAAAGATTCAGATGTATAATTACTGAATTGAAGACAGAATTGCTGCTGATAACCATTTGAGAATAGGATTCTTTTCTTAGACCACAATTGGGAAAGGGTTAAGTCTACTAGAATTTAATTTTAAATACCCTAATCATTGAAGATATAAAAGAAATACTTGAAGAATGGGTATTACCGAATTAAAACCATTATATGATTTATATGAACCACGCAACAAATTAAAGTGTGGTTTATTTTTTGTTCGATAATGTCTTTTTCATAAAAAAGGCATTATCACCCATCATGCCCCTAGAGGAGACCCAATGAATGATAATGCCTGATTCAAATTGTTTTCACCATTTCAAGACACTAGATGTTCTTAAAGGATCGAAACAATATTTCCTCTGTTTAGTAATCCAAATGTTCACCATTTGTCGCAATCACTTGTTTATACCAATCGAAGCTTTTCTTTTTCTTTCTATCTAATGTACCGTTTCCTTCATTATCACGGTCAATATAAATGAAGCCGTAGCGTTTTTTCATTTCAGCCGTTGATGCGCTGACAAGGTCAATTGGGCCCCAGCTTGTATAACCGATCAGGTCAACTCCGTCTGCGATCGCTTCTCTCGCCTCTAGCAAATGGCTTCTGAGGTAATCAATTCGGTAATCGTCTTGAATTGATCCGTCTTCTTCTACTTGATCGACAGCACCCAATCCATTTTCTACGATAAACAATGGCTTTTGGTAGCGGTCATACAGCTGATTCAGTGTTGTACGAAGTCCTTTCGGATCAATTTGCCAGCCCCAATCACTTGCTTCTAGATAAGGGTTTTTCACACCTTCAAATAAGTTACCGCCAGTCACTTGTCCAAGAATCTCTGGATCTGTACTTGTCACAAAGCTCATATAATAACTGAAGCCAATATAGTCCACTGTATGGTTTCTTAAAATGTCTTCGTCCCCTTCTTGGAACTCGATGTTGATGTCATTTTCAAGGAAATAACGTTTCATGTAACCTGGGTAATAACCTCTTGCCTGTACATCTGAGAAGAATAATGTTTTACGGTCTTGCTCAATTGCAGCAAACATATCTTCTGGTCTTGAGCTGTACGGATAAGTTGTCATCGCTGCAATCATACAGCCGATTTTCGCATCAGGAATGATTTCGTGTCCTGCTTTGACAGCCAAAGCACTTGCAACAAATTGGTGATGCGCTGCTTGATATTGAATGCTTTTCTCGTCATCACCCTCTTCAAATACAAGTCCGCCGCCAGTGAAAGGCGCATGTAACACGACATTGATTTCATTGAATGTCATCCAATATTTCACTTTGTCTTTAAAGCGAGTGAACAATGTTTTCGCGTATGTTTCATAAAGATCGACAAGCTTGCGGTTTCTCCATCCGCCGTAGTTTTTCACAAGTGCGAGCGGCATTTCATAGTGAGAGATGGTGACAACTGGCTCAATTCCGTGCTTATGCAGTTCATCAAATACTTTTTCATAAAAAGCGAGGCCTGCTTCATTCGGTTCCGCATCGTCGCCATTTGGGAAAATACGCGGCCAAGAAATGGATAGTCTGAAGCACTTGAATCCCATTTCTGCAAAGAGTGCAATATCTTCTTTATAGCGATGGTAGAAATCGATTGCATCATGATATAAGTTAAGGTCTTTCATTGATTCATCGAATGGGTGCATAATACCATTTGGTGATACATCAGCTGTCGATAAGCCTTTTCCATCTTGATTATATGCGCCTTCAACTTGGTTGGCTGCAACAGCGCCGCCCCATAAGAAACCTTTAGGAAATGTTTTTTCTAACTTGTTCATGTTGAATACCCTCCTCTTTTTCTTCTACACTGACTGTAAGCAGTGTCTCTTTTACTGTAATCGTTCCATCTGTTTTCGCATCAACTTGTGCATAATCATTCGTGTTGGTGACAATAACAGGTGTGGTGACATCATAGCCTTCTTGCTGAATGCCCTCGATATCAAAATCAATGAGTACATCTCCTGCTTGAATCAGATCACCTGACTGCACATGACTTGTGAAATACTTTCCGCCAAGTTTTACCGTGTCAATCCCGACATGAATGAGAAGTTCTGTACCTTGTTCACTCTTCAAGCCAATGGCATGTTTTGTGTGGAAAATGGTTTCAACCTTGCCGTTGAACGGTGCTACAACACGCCCAGCTGTTGGTACAATGGCTGCACCTTTACCCATAATTTCATTAGAAAATGTTGCATCATTTACTTGATTGAGCGGCTTTAGTTGACCTTCAAGCGGGCTTTGTACCACTTCATTTTGAAGTGCTGCTGTGTCTTTCTTTTCTTCTGGTTTGTCTGCTTTTGTATCATCTTTCACTGGTACATCTTTGAATCCTAGAACAAGTGTCATGATCGTTGCTACAACAAATCCGATGACTAAACCGATGATTGAGTAGACAAATGTTGGTCCAATGAATGTTGGGAGACCTGGAAGGCCTGCTGATCCAGATATCACATATGATTTTACTTTAAAGATTGACATGAACACGCCGCCTGCTGCTGCACCAATAAGGGCTGCAAGGAACGGTTTTTTCAATCGCATGTTCACACCATACATAGCAGGTTCAGTAATACCCATTAAGGCTGTGATACTTGTAGACATCGCCAATGATTTGAATGTTTTGTTTTTTGATCTTAAGAAGACACCGAATGCTGCGCCTGCTTGTGCCATATTCGCTACAAACATCATTGGAAGAATGTAGTCAAAACCGTTTAACGTAATGTTGTTGATCATGATTGGAAGCAGTGCATAGTGCATGCCCGTAATGATCAATGGTGACATGAATCCGCCGATCAAGAGTCCTGCCAAAAGACCTGCATGTTTGAACAATAAATCAATTCCACCTGAAAGGCCACTTCCGATAATCCCGCCAAGCGGTCCAACCGCGATGAGCATAACTGGTACAACGACTAGAAGTGTGACTGTTGGAACAAGGATGATCTTTAATGATTTCGGACTATATTTTTCTGCGAATCTTTCAACATATGAACCAAGCCAGATGGTGAGTAGAATTGGAATCACCGATGAAGAGTACACAACGGCAACCACTGGCAAGCCTAGAAATTCTGTATTTCCCGCGCCCAGTAAAGCGGTTAACTGCGGGTGCAGTGCTGCTGCTGCAATGGCAGCCGCGATATACTGATTTGTGCCAATTTTTTTGGCTACGCTTACAGCAAGCAGAATCGGTAAGAAGTAAAAGGCTCCATCTCCGATGGCTGTTAAAATCGCATACGTACTGCTTTTATCTGATATCCACTGGAACGTGAGCATCAGTGCCAAAATCCCTTTGATCATACCGGCCCCAGCGATGGCTGGAAGAATCGGTGTGAAGACACCAGAGATAAAATCGAAAAGCTTTGATATCACATTTTGTTTTGACGCTTCTTCTGTACCGCCTGACTTGACATCAGATGATAGACCTGAATCAGCGACCATCGCTTGATAGACATTTGAGACATCATTGCCGATAATGACATGATATTGGCCTCCGCTTTGATTCACGCCCATGACGCCGTCTGTTGATTGCAGCTTCTCTTTATCTGCCTTGCTTTCATCGTATAAGTTGAAGCGAAGTCTTGTCATACAATGCGTGACGTGTTTAACATTCTTTTCACCGCCGACAAGTTCTAGCACTTCTTTTGCTGTTTGTTTGTGGTTCATTGTGTTACCCTCCAATCGTTGATTTCATCTTGATATAGAAAAAACCTAAACATCCATTAATGTCCGAGAAATAGCGATTCAGACATTAATCGATATTTAGGTTTTGCCTGCTTAACCAGTAACAATCCTTCATAGCGATTGATCGTTATTTAATTTTTATAAGTCTTTAGATATAAAAAAACCTAAATCACGCCTTATCAAAGATAGGGACAATGATTTAGGTTTTGCCTGCTTGACCAGTAACAATCCTAAAAGATTGTGGGTTATTTAGTTTATAGTTATAAATTATCATGTTAATTTTGTGATGTCAACGCTTTCTTTTTGAATTTATTTTCTTTTTATTACTCTGTCTATATGCAAAGTTAAATATAGCATTTCATCTTCTATGAGACTTCGGTTGTATTCTTTTTGAACATACTCGTTAATTTTTTCTGCGCATTGAAAAGCTGCAGTGTTTTTCTCTTTTACCACTTCATACAGAAACTCATTTTGATTTTCCATTTGTGTTTCGTTAAACAGACGCTGTCCGAAAAACTTTAAATGCGTCACAAATCGGAAATAATTTAATGATTCCTCGTCTAAATCAATTTGAAAGTGATATTTAACGATGTTTAAAATGTCTTGAATAAGTTTGGTGATTTGAATCACGTTTGGCATTTCTTCATTGAGCTCTGCATTGACAATATGCATGGCAATAAAGCCGGCTTCATCCTCAGGAAGATGGATGCTCAGCTTGTCCTCAATGATCCGAATAGCTTCTAAACCACATCTGAACTCATCTTTATACAGCCGTTTGATTTCCCAGAGCAAGGCATTTTTGATGTCCATTCCTTTTTGATGACGTTCAATGGCAAAGGTGATATGATCCGTCAGCGTCACATAGATGCTGTCATTTAGATTTTTGTTAAGCGTTGTTCTTGCATGCTCAATAATCGCCTCACACACTTGCATATACTCGATTGGAATATCATAAAGCAGGGTTTTGAATTTTTCTGATATATCTTTATTTTGAATAGAAAATACTTTTTCGATTCGTTCTTCGTCAATCGGGTCTCCGCTTTTCTTTTGAAACGCGATCCCTCTGCCCATAATGACCAGCTCATGCTGCTCGTCATCATACGCACTGACAACATTATTATTGATTACTTTAGAAATGATCAATTGATACCCCCCAGTACATTCCGCTTTTTCGAGCATTTTATCGTTGATTGATATGTCATGTTATTATTATTTTCAAAAAAGAGGACTTTAAGATGATTTTACATTTTTTTTGATCCGGTCAACTAGAAAGAATGACATATTACCTCTCAAAAATGACGAAATAGGGGCAAAAAAGTCTAAAAACATACACAAAAACACTCTAAAAAGAGTGTTTAAAGTGTGTTTTTTACAAAATCAGGAGCAATCCCAATTATAGACGACATTCTCGAAATTTTTTCGTTTAAGGTCTTCTGGTTTGATAAAGAAGTTGGCAATACCGCAATCTCCCCACATCAAATCTACTTCATCATCTGAGTCAATTTGCAATAACAGAACGGTATGTTCTTGATCTACATAGGTACGCGGGTCTTCTTGTGTAAACCCTGGGTACCCGCCCAATTTGTGACCAAAGCCACTCGCTGTTTCATAAAATTCATCCAGCAGGGCATCTGCTTCATCGCCATTAACACCATCTGCATCTTCGAATAGGTCCCAGCTGTTCTTTCCTGTGACTTTTTCAAAGCGGAAATCTCCTACACTGATCGTTTCGCTTGATAATTCACCTGTAATTGCGCCTTCCTTCGTCACAGGAAAATAAAAATCGTCTGGAATTTTCACAAAAGAAAAATCAGTCATTAACTCTTCTTCTGCCAAGAAAGGTTCCTCAATAAATTTGATGCGAAAATCTTTTTGCTCTGTTTTATGGTCAATATTCATCCCATAAAGATCATCATGCACAGAAATAAAAACTTGCAAAAGTCCTGTTTCTGGATAATCCTTCACCTTGGGCAGCTGGCCGAAATTAATTTGCGCCAAAAGTTTCATAGGATGTCCTTCGCCGTTAACTGGATATTCGTCGTTTTTTGGAAAATAAGGATCACCAGCTATTTTGCTGTCGTATGGTCCTGTTTTTCCTTGTTTCATCTGCAATTGAATCATTGGTTTTTCCGTTTCATCTAACAACGGACGGTAGGGTGCAAGTATTTCTTTCAGCTTCGCTGATTGTGTCACGATGATCTTCCTCCTTATGAATAGGTCTAATGACAAAACTAGTCTCTCTTTTTCTATCATACAGAAGTGTATCCTGCCTGTCAGCGATAAAACGGTCATAATCCTAACAAGTTTCTCACCTTGAAATGATAAAAAAACCTCCGATTCAGCTGGAGGTTTTGTCGTTCTTTTATTTCACTTGATAGTTTACTAAGTCGTTTGCTAATGCTTTCATCGTTTCGTTTGTTTCGTGAAGACCTTCAATAATTTTCGTAAAAGTGCCTACTAGTTCTGCTTGATGCTCAGAGGAAGCGACAATTTGCGCAATTTCTTCTTCCATTCCTTTGATCGACCCCTGCACATCTTTTAGGGCTGTTTCAATATCAGTCGTCGCCTGTTTCGCATGAGTTGACAGCTTTCTCACTTCTGTTGCGACCACTCCAAAGCCTGCTCCTGCTTCCCCTACTCTTGCAGCTTCTATTGATGCATTGAGTCCAAGTAAGTTCGTTTGATCAGAGATACCTTTGATGAGATTGGACACTTGATTGATTTTAGAGGAATTTTCGACAGTGGTTTTCGTATTTTGTAGAATTTGTTCACTTGTCGCTTGTAGTTCCTCTGAATGTGCGGCAACCTGCTGTACCATTGCGACTAGTTTTTCGGAAGCTTCGTTGCTCTCCGTCATGATGTGATCTAATCGTTGTTGATTCGTTTGGTCATATGCCACACAGAAGGCAGCAACCACTTGACCTGATTCATCATTAATTGGAACGGCTACGATATCCATTGGAATCCCGTATACTTCTTTCGGAATTTGGATAAACGATGGTTCTCTCCCATTTTTCAACATCGCAAAGTTTTGGAATCCAGCATCTAGTGCATCACCAGCTTTAAATCCTAAATCAATATTCCCATGCTGCTGATAGTAAAGAACCTTCTCTTTCCCTAAAACAGAAAAGGTTAGCTGCTCTCTCATAGCGAGTCCAATGATTGGTAAAGCGTCTATTATGTTATCAATTCTCTGTGACATTCGCTTACGTTCATCCTCTCTTTTTCTCAGTACACCTTCTTTATCGGTTCGTTATATGATCTATTACAGCCTGTAATGTGTACTAATATCAATCAAATGACCTAAGACATATAAAAAGCCCACATTCTATCAAGAGAATGTGGGTGTTTTTTAAACAAAGTAAATGCACATGAAGACACTGATACCGATGAGAAAAAGATACATGTAGTCAATCCATGAGGTGCTGATGATATGATAATACGTTCGCTCTCTCGTCCCTGTGAAGCCCCTGGCTTCCATTGCAATCGCTAAGCGTTCTGATTTTCGTACGCCTTGCGTAAAAAGGGGCAATGCATAACGCATAAAGGCTTTCCAGCTGTTTTTTTGCTTGTAGCCTCTGATTTTGTGTGCAGCTTTCATTTGTTTTAATTCACTTTGAAATAACGGAATAAACCGGAAACCGGCAAGCATGCCATACGCCCATTTTGGGGACATTCGGCACTGATGAATCAGACTCATCATAAATGCCGTCAAATCTGTTGTGGACGTAAAAAGGAGACCAAATGTCACAAATCCCAGCATTCTAAAAGCGATGGTGAGCCCATTTCTTAAACTCTCCTCTGTGATATGAAACCACGCCCACTTCCAAACGGTATGATCCCCCTTGCCGAAGGCAGCCATCATCCAAAAGACGAGAATAAAAAAGAGCAAATAAGGGACAAGCCTTGTAACGAGATACTTCATATTCCATCCACCTAAAACAACTCCAATGCCAAGAGCAAACAGCCAAATGATAAAGGTAGTTTTAGGGTCAGAAATCGCCATGAGACAGCCCATCGCAAGCAGATGAGCGAGTAATTTCATGACTGGATTCACAGTAGAAAGAAAGGATTGATTACTTTGCAATCGTCAGCACGTCCTTTCTTTCTGCCACATAGCGATAATGTAAAGGAGCTCTCAGCTGATAAGCATCGACAAGTTCTTGATTTGAAAATAAATCATAAGGGGTGCCATCATACACATGCTTCTCTTGATGAAACAGAAGCACTTGATCGGCACACTCATCGACAAGCTCCATATCATGTGTGACCATCACAATGGTCGTACCTTGGCGCTGACGCTCTTTTAAACGCCTCATCAATTCCTTCGCCGTTTTTTCATCCTGCCCGAAAGTCGGCTCATCTAACAGCAATACATCTTGATCAAAAAGGAGCATCGTGGCAACACTTAATCTTCTTTTTTGCCCTAAACTTAAGGTGAAGGGATGTGCTTTTGCATGATTCTCTAAACCGAACTCTTTCAGCAGCTGAACCGTTTTTTCTTGTACGACTGATTCTGGCCAGTTTCGCTGTCTGCCGCCAAAGGCAATTTCATCGAATACTGTGTCTTGTATAAATTGAAGCTCCGGATTTTGAAACACAAAGCCTGCTTTTTCATATAGTTCTCGGTCTGACCACTTTTTTAGGAGTGTATCTTTTAAGAAAATGTGGCCTTTTTTCGTTGGCTCTAAACGAACCAAATGTTTGAGAAGTGTGCTTTTTCCACTTCCATTTTCCCCAATGATCGCCACCCAATCCCCTGATTTGATATCAAGCTGGAGATCACTCATAATCCTTTTTTTCCCGTAGCTTAATTGAAGATTTTCTGTACGAATCATTGTCTTTCGTTCGATTGATGGCACTTTTTCTCGCTGCTCTTTTCGTGCTTTAAAAGTTTGCATAAAGGTTTGACTCAGTGGATGAAATGGATCTTGAATGATCGTGGACCATTTCTCGGGAAATAATTTGGGCCGCCAAATACCAGCCTCTTTCATTTCTTCCTCATATGCCGTGAGCACATCTTTTGGAGCTCCATCTGCTAAAATGCTGCCTTGATCATCTAATAAAATCACCCGGTCCATCCATTCGATGACACCGTCAAGCACATGCTCTATAAAAATCATGGTCTGCTGCTGACCGGCTGCAAGCTGCTGCAGCAGTTGAAATATGTCCATTCTACCTGCCGGATCAAGCTGTGCGGTTGGTTCATCAAAGAATAGAACATCCGGCTGTAATGCTAGTAAACAAGCAAGTGCCAATCGCTGCTTCATGCCGCCAGATAAAGTGTGAATCTCTGTATGCGGATCGACATTCAGTTGGACTTTTTGCATGAGCTGCTGAATGATGTCATCCATCTCTTCACGAGGAACGGAACGGTTCTCTAAGCTAAAGGCAATTTCTTCATTGACGCGGTGCATACAAAACTGAGAGTCTGGATCTTGAAACATGACGCCTGTATGTCTTTGCAGCACCACTTCACCCTGCATGTCTGCTTCCACATGCTCTGGAATGATTCCAGCCAGAACCGAAATGAGCGTGGATTTCCCGCTTCCGCTCGGTCCTAAAATAAGCACCTTTTCCCCTTTTTGAATCGTAAGGGAGATTTGATGCAAAACGGGCTTAGGCTGTTCATAAAAACGGACAGAGAGTTCATTGCACGCGAGAAATGAATTCATGCTGTTCACCTTTGTTTCGTTTTTCTTTCATGATGGCATATTGATTCAGTACACCTGTTTTGGATAGTGCGTCTACCACCACTTTCGCAAGGCAGCCGCCAAGTATCATTCCACTGATCATTTGAGTCACAAGGGTCATAAGTAAAACTTGAGGCGTGTAATAACCAAAGCCATTTGCCACGAGACTGTACGCCATCGCTCCGATAGCGGCAAAGGCACCAGAGAGCATCAGTGTCCACATGCGATATCGTTTATAACCAAAAAGAGCAAAGGCGATTTCTGCCCCAAGCCCTTGGCATACACCAATCAGCAGAGCTGAAAGTCCAAAGTGGCTGCCTGTCAATAATTCCACAGCCGCGGCGGCTGTTTCTGCAATCAGAGCAGCCCCCGGCTTTTGAATGATATATGCAACGATTGGACTGGCAATGACCCATATTCCAAACATGATGTTGCCTCCTGCTGGGCCAACAAGTGCTGTAATCGGTAAGTATAGCGTGGACCATCCTAAATAGATCACACCACACGCAACGGATAAAATCACCGCAAGGACGACTTCTTTCATCTTCCATGTCATGATGAATGCACCTCCAGTTGAACTGGCCACTCTTCAATAGTAAAGGCCATTTCCCAAAACTTGTACTCGAGCTGGCAGCTTAAGATAAAGTGCTGTTTCATTTTTTCCTTTTCCTTCTCACTTGCTGCTTCCGCCAACTGATCGAGCCGCTTGCAAAGCTCACCTGTAACAGAATCAGTTAATCCTCCATAAAACGTGATCCACTCATAAAACGGATGTGACGGGTCTGGCTGCACATCTGTAAGCATTCGTTTCCCTATTTCCCAATATGTCCAAGGACATGGAAGCAGGACAGCGATGATTTCACCAAGCGTGCCTTCTTGCGCAACTTGCAGCATGTGATGAATATAGTGGTGAGCACTCGGAGCCAAAGAAGCACCTTGGAGCTCATCATATGCGACTCCTGCCACTCGGCAAAGGTTTTGATGAGGGTGTGTCTCACTATCTAGTACAAACGCAATCTGCTGATGGAAAAACGCAATATCCTCCCTGTCTGTACATCTGCTGAGTGCTGCTGCATAAATTTTAATGAATGCTTGTAAGTATTCTGCATCTTGTTTGACGTAATGAATGATTTGTTCCTTTTCCAGCTTTCCTGCTGCCAAGCCTCTGACGAACGGATGCTGATAAATGGCTTCAAATAACGGTTCTGCTTCTTTCCTTAATTGCGTAGAAAATGTCATAAAAAAAGCCTCCTCTTCTTCAGTTGAATAAATGAAAAAGCCACCCCAAATGGAGCGGCCTTCTTATCGATTCAATCATGAATAAGACAAGGTCCAGCTCCACTTCCCTCCGCTAGTACGAACTAGATCAGGTTCAAAGGGTCCAAGATTTTCTCTTGTCTCAGTCATACATGACTCCCCTAGTGGACTTTTGTCATTTAATTATCTTTACTCTACACATGTGGCGATTTGATGTCAACCGCCTTTCTTAATTCAACGTTCTGATTGTTGGCAGCTTCTCGATCCCTGCAGCATAGTAGAAATTCAGCACACTGAAGAAATCAATCGGCTTTCCTGTTTTTAAATCTACAGCTAAAATATGATCACCGTAATTTGTCATATCATCAATATCTAGGCGTCTTGGTGTTGTCTTCCCGAGTGTATCAACAAAGCTACTATGGTAGTACTGCCCGCTAGCAAACGATGATTCATGATACATAAATAAAGTCTCCACATCTAAGTAGACGAGAATGGCCTCAGAGGAACTTGCATATGGAGCGGAGTACGACACTGGTGCCGAAATACTTTTCACTTTCACACTGTCAACAGAATGAGTTCTCTGTTCATATTTTCCATCATATGAGAAGTAAAACACACGCTCCCATTTATAATCGGCGGTCTTTGTTTGCTTATTGTATACTTTTGTACCATTTGCGAAAACATCACCGTTTGCATACTCAGCTACAAAATATTGCAAGGTGGACGAAAGGGATACAGCCCCCGTGAAATTGGGCGGGTTTTTTGCATTCACTTGTATCGTGTAGGAGTCTCCAAATTCTCCGCCGCTTGTAATACCGAATGCATAATCACCTGCTGGTAAATTGGTCAATCCAAGCAGGCTGCCTGCCGGTTGAATTAAATCTGTCGGGTAGGCTTGTCCTGTTTCATAATCAACAACAAATAATTGAACAAAATAATCAGGGTTTGAAGAGGTAATCCGGCTGATAAGTGCCTGAGGTGAAGATGTGCTTAAAAACCATAAATCAACTGGGTCGTCCTGTGTTAAGACAGCTGATTGATTAATAGCTAGTCCATCAATGGAGCGAACGGCAGACGTGCGCATTTTGCCTTCTTTAGCAGCTTTTCGTTTGATACTGATTCCTTTCTTCTTATTCACTTTAAATGATTTTTTCACTTGCTTCTGTTGAATAGCGGTTCCTTCATCCTGCTTCAAAAACGATTCTTGCACTTGCTGAATCGCTTTTTCCGTCAGTGGTGATATTTTCCCTTCTGATTTCGGTGCTTCTTCTGCTTTTAATGCTGGTGAAAACAAACCTGTTGCGACGAGTAAAACAGACAGTAAAGCTGCGGTGATTTTGACATAAAATGCTCTCACAGGAACATCCCCTTTTTCCTCATTTGGGTTTTTTACCCTGTGATTATTTTACCATTATTCTAATTATTGTTTTGGTCTTTTTTGGGACATTTTTATAACAAAAAACCAGCCGTATGAGTCACGACTGGTTTTTGATCGTTTTATGCAATGGTTTTGACAAACAAGCGTGCTGTTTCTGCACTTGATCCCGGGTTTTGTCCAGTGATGATTTGTCCGTCAACGACAGCAAATGGCGCAAAGGCATCTCCTTTTTCAAACGCTGCCCCCTGCTCACGAAGTTTTGTTTCCAATAAAAATGGAACTTTTGATGTCAGCTGCACGGCTTCCTCTTCTTCGTTTGTGAAGCCTGTGATTTTTTTGCCTTCGATAAATGATTTGCCATTTTGGTCCTTCACATCAACGAATGCTGAAACACCATGACAAACGGCTCCGATCGCACCATTTTTATCTGAAACTGCTAAGATCGCATCCGCTACCAGTTGATTAGACGCAAAGTCGATCATAGGCCCGTGCCCTCCAGCAAAGAAAATTCCGTCATAATCAGCGGGATTCACATCTGTAAGCGCCTTTGTGTCTTGAAGTAATTCATATACATCTTGATATTGCGCTGGGACACCTTCAGGAATTGAATTTTTGTCAATTGGTACAGTGCCACCTTGAATAGAGACAATTTGTACTTCTAGTTCATTTTCTTTAAAAATATGAAATGGCTCTGCTAACTCTTCTAGCCATAAGCCTGTTGGATGTCCATTCATTTCCGGGCTGCTTGTTGACACTAATAACACTTTCTTACTCATCTTGATCATCCTTTCGATTTATCCTGTGGCTATTTTATATTTTGCACAATTAAATATCAAGCAATATGACTTTAGGCCAGCTCATTATGTTATACCCGATTTTCTAAAAAATATGGTATGACTCCAAATCTAATCAATATGTCACATTCTATTGGTAGGGAATTTCATGTAAAATTGTCATTGAGTGATATAATATGAGGAAAGATTGACAGTTCTCTCGTCACATGAGGGGATTTTTAAAGGAGTGGAAAAGAGATGAAAACCTATTCGATTGTGATGATCATCATCACGCTCTGTATTATATTGGCTGTCTTTTTGATGAACCTAACGGGGGTCATGTACGGAAAAATCATTTTGGCCGTTGCCGTAGCCCTTTGTCTAACATCCATTATTCGTTTGATGGGTCTTCGAAAAAGATAAAAGCCGCCCTCACTAGGGGCGGCTTTATTTAAGTTTAGATCGCCAGCATCAGTGCAATGAGTGCAAGCAGTGCTGGTACTCCTTGTTTGATGATAATTGATTTATTGGATGTTACACCGCCAAATACTGCTGCGATGAGCACACAAAGAATGAAAAACAGCTGAATCATATATCCAACGGTATTCGATCCAAGAATGAGCCCCCAAATGAGTCCTGCAGCTAAAAACCCGTTATAAAGCCCCTGATTGGCAAACATTACTTTGACATTTGGATCTTTTTGCAAGTGTTCTGGCAGTTTAAAAGACCGCTTCGCCATCTTTGATTCCATAAAAAACATTTCTAATAACATGATGACAATGTGTTCTAATGCGACAATTCCTACTAAAATGATTGCTAAAATATTCAATTTAGTTAATTCCTTTCTGATAGACGTTCACGAATCTCTATTTTGTCCGTGTATAAATCAAAGTCTTGTATCAATTCTAGCGCTTCTGTAAAGCGACTTTGTGGAATGTCTTTCATTTTTCTCACGCCGAATTCCTTTTTAATAAAAGCCATGATGGTATTGATATGAAGCTTACCGTGGCCAGCATACTCCAAATGGCTGCAAAAAGTCTGCATCGTCCCTCGAATCACCTTTAATTGCTTGGCAGTGACACAACTCATTGGTAACGCTCATCCTTTCCTTTGTTTTAACAGCTAAAAAGAATCATGGTTGAAAGAAAAACCTTCCAGTGTCTATTATATAATGGTTTCATTCGGATATCAAAATAAAAAAGAACAGACATTCGATTTAAAAAACAATCGTGCCCTCACAATCCTTTTCTCACATATCAAAAAGCCGGATTCAATGGTAGAATCCGGCTTTCTATTTAGTTACTTTTCGAAATTAACACCTTTCCAACAGAACGATCCTTACTTTGTCCAACGACTTTAAAGGATAACCCATATGTCGGTACATCGCGTCCTGCATCTGGGTTGTTTGGATTCACATAGTTCTTTTTATCACTAAATGTACGAGCCGGGCGAATGTAGCGATCTTGCAAAGTTAAGCCCGTTGTTGCTGTATAATCTATATTCAGCTTCGTACTTGGATTCAAAGAGAATGCTGCATCATGTACTTGGAACCCTGTTGCGGCAATGGAACCGTCACTCCATTTTAATACTTGCTGATCTGCATCTACTACGCCAAGGAAGCCGTTCCCCGGATGTTTTCCTACCCAGTTATCACTGTATGATTGATCGACATACCAAACGACCAACCCGTTATTATAGCTCATCAGACTTGCCCCGCGTTTAATATGCTTTAAGCCTTTATCGACATCAGCATAAGAGCGCCACTCTAGTAAATAGTATTGTGCTGCATATTGTTTTCCATTAGATTTTGAGAATCCATTAAAGGTAAAAGTAGGCGTGTCCTCGGCATCATCTGACCATACTTTCGTTCCATCTGCCGTGATGTTCAGGTCATCTACGAATAAGCCTGGAAGTGAATAGCCTGCATCAGTTGTGTAACGGAATTGCAGGTCGATTTTCTTCCCTGCATAAGCAGACAGGTCAAAGGCTGCATCTACCCAGCCGTCTGATTTTCCGTCGATGCCATTGCCTTCGTTTGCACCTGCTTCATTTCGATCATTCGTGATGTTACCCGCGATGGTCTTCCATTGATCAGTCCCTGTTTCACGCACTTCGACATACGCATAATCATAATCTTCTTCAATATCGTACCATGCTTTAAATGTCAGCTCTGCTTTGCTTCCTTTTGACAAATCAATACTTGTTGTCGTCATGGTTGCATTCAAATTGTCACCCGTTCCGCTGAAGTACGAATATTTCCCTTGAGCAGGTGTCGTGACGACAATCTCTTTATCTGGTAAATCGACTCGAACGGCATCATGGTTCGTTCCTTTTGTTGCTGCTTCATCAATTAATACTGTTTTGCTTTTCTTTAATGTTTTACCATCGATGGTTTGTCCAGAAAGCCAGTTGCCTCCATGCAGATTTTGAAGCATTTCTTTCGCATATGGGCTAAAGCCTGTTGGTTCCGTACCAGGAACTTTACCTGCCCAGCTTCCGCTTGACATGATCGACCAGTAAGAAACGGGCTCTCCTCTGCCTGTGTACTGTGTATCGTACTCGTCAGGAAGACCAAGATCATGTCCGAATTCATGTGTGAACACACCGGCTGCGCCATCTTCAGGCTCGATGGTGTAATCCAACGCGCCTAATTTCCCGCCTTGACCAACTTCAGATTCAGTATCCGGAATTTCAAATACATCACCAAGTGACCAGCGGTGTGACCAAATCGCATCAGCACCAAGTTGTCCGCCGCCTGCTTCTTCACCTACGCCGGCGTGAACGACCATTAGATGGTCAATGATACCGTCTGGCTCGTTATAAACACCGTCGCCATCAATATCATAGCGGTCCCATTGATCATACTCGCTTAGATCAATATTCGGATCTTTTGCTGCTGCTTCGAGTGCTTCTTTCACCAATTCGCGCGGTCTGCCGTCACTGCCTGAATCGTCAGGTACGTTCCCGCCGTAATAAGCTGCTTCATGCTTCGCTGTATACCATCCTGCAACTGTTCCACTAACTGTGTAACTCCCGCCGGACTGCTTTTCATAGTATTGCTTCATGGATACTTTCCGTTTCCCATCTGGACCGATGTAGCCATTTTTTCCGAAAAGCATATCTTGATAGTGCTGTTGATCGTACTTGTCATAGTACATATCAGTCTCTTCTTTTTTAATACTATTATGCTTATAATCTTTAAAATCTACTAATAAAACCAATACTTTATCATTGCGGACATCACCTTTATACTTTTCCTTTTTGACCGGTTTTACTTGATTGCTTTCTTTTCCTTTATGCTTCTTTAATTTTTTCTTTTTGGCAAGTTTGTTATGTACCTCTTGTTTGTACTCTTTCAGGAATTCAGGCTCTTCTGTTAAGGTGCTGGCACTTTGTTTCATTGCTGATTCTTCTTTTTTCTTTAGATAGTTCTTTAATGCTTTTTGGGTTTCTGCCTCATTGGCATTCTTTTTGATCTTTCCTTGTTTTTTCAAGGCTTTGACAAGACGGTCTTCATTCACGACACTTGAGTCAAATGGAATACCTGAATAATGACCGCCATCAGAGGATGTTGATTTTTCTGTGGTGTGGGCAGATAGAGGGGTGCTGAAAGCTGTCAATGTGCCTAAACTTAGGACAGCGGTTAGTGCAATTTTCGTCCATTTCCCTTTTTTCATATTGGTTCCTCCCTATTTTGGTAATAAATAATATCTAATTCTAGCATATTCCAATATAGTTAAGTCGAAAAACATTTTATTTTCAGAAATTTTGTGGAAAATGCACAATACGTGAATGAAATGGGTGGAACCATATGTCGAAAATAAAAGAACCCTAGGCGATAACCGCCTAGGGTGTTTGTAGTTTTTCTATGAAAGCTGCTGGCCTTGAAAGGCAACCACGTCAAGTGGAGCGGCTAAGAATTCTTTTGCCTTCGCTACGAAAGCCTGGAAATGAGCACTTGCATTATGGCTCTGAACCGCAGCGTCATCTTTCCACACTTCTACCATTAAAAAGGTATTTTCCTTTTCTGTATCCTTGAACAGCTTGTAGGAAACATTGCCTTCTTCAGCCTGTGAAGCTTTCATTAACTCATTGATTTCTTCTAAAAATACGTTTTCTTTTTCTGGATGAATGGTCATCCCTGCATGAATAATAATCATTTGATCGTCTCCTTTTGAAAAGATATTATTTCCACTCAGCAATACGATCAACTGGTAAGCGGTAAGATGCATAGCCTTCGTCGGCTGCTTTCCCAATTGATAGCAGCATGACTGGTACATAACGTTCTTTATCCCATCCAAATGTTTCAGCGATGACTTCTTTATCATATCCGCCAATTGGATTTGTATCATAACCGTGTGCACGTGCAGCAAGCATAAGCTGCATAGACACAATCCCACCGTCAATTAAGATGGTTTCGCGGTTCACTTGTTCTGGAAGAACCTCAAAGTGTGCAGTTAATGCAGCAATTTGTCTTTCTTTCACTTCTTGCGGCATGTAGCCATGCTCTACTGCTTTTGAATAAATTTCTTCTAAGTATTCATTGCTTTTCATATCTGCAAATACTGCAATGACAGCTGCTGATGTTGACACTTGAGTTTGGTTGAATTTTGCAAGTGGTGCAAGCTTTTCTTTTCCTTCTGGGCTGTCAATCACCATGAAGCGCCAAGGCTGTGCATTTACTGATGATGGTGCAGTTGTTGCTTCTTCTAAAATCTCTGTCATTTCTTCTTTGCTGATTTTCACAGATGGATCATAGTTACGAATAGAGCGGCGCCCTTTCATAATTTCCATAAAATCGTTTGTTTTTAATGTTGTAGCCATGTGTAACACTCCTTTAGGTTGTTTGAATCTTTTCGATGTTTTGTTGTATACGGATGAGCACATCAGTGAGAAGCCTTCGTTCTTCTTCACTTACGTTTTCAAGCATTTCTGAGATAAATCGTTCTTTTTCTATTTTAGAAGCTTCGATTCTCGTTCTGCCTTCTTCTGTTAAGCGGACAAGTGTGACTCGATTATCTTCTGGTTTTCTTCTGCGTGTGACCATTCCTTTTGTTTCTAGCTGTTTTAAATGACGCGTCACAGCTGCACTATCAATATTTACTTTTTTCTGCAAATCTGATTGGCTGATTTCATCGGCTTGGAATAACAGCGATAGCAACTCAAGTCTTGATTGGCTGATGCCCGTGCATGCTTCGAACTTCACGCCCATCATACGGTTCACGCACTGCAAACGATATAATACCTCTGCCTCTTCAGAGCAAAATGCAGTCAATGCCATCCCCTCTTTTCTATTCAGAAATCAATTACTTGATATATCAATCATTGACTCGTCAATTAATATACACCCATTGTTTGATGATTGCAAGAGGTTTGTTTCATAAAGTGAATTTTTTTATTTCAATAGAAAATGACAAGCATAAAAAAAGACAAAAGCGACGAATCACTTTTGTCCTTTTTCTTTATTCAGTAATGACCGTGTGGATCAAAGTTGGTGCATCAGCATGATCAGCAATGCGGATGTTGTCATAAACTTTCTCCATGACATTTGCAACATCTTCACGATTCGCATGGAGAGTCACAAGTGAATCTCCTTTTTCAACACGATCGCCCACTTTTTTGTTCAGCATGATGCCGACAGATAGGTCAATATCGTCCTCTTTTGTTGCGCGTCCTGCTCCAAGGATCATCGCTGCAACACCGATTTCGTCCGCGACGATTTCAGCTACGACACCTGATTCTTTTGCAGGTACTTCGATTTTGTAAGGTGCTTGCGGCAGTTTTTCAGGCTGATCCACAATTGAGCTGTCTCCACCTTGGTTTTCTAAGAATTCCTTGAATTTCTCAAGTGCTTTGCCGTTTTTCATCACTTCAATCAGCTTTTCTCTTGCTTCATCAAGTGTGTCTGCTTTTTTCGCAAGAACGACCATTTGACTTCCTAATGTGAGCACAAGCTCGTTTAAGTCTTCAGGACCTTCGCCTCGGAGTGTGTCAATCGCTTCTTTCACTTCAAGGGAATTTCCAATCGCTAATCCTAGCGGCTGAGACATGTCAGAGATGACCGCCATCGTTTGTCTGCCAACGTTGTTTCCGATGCGAACCATTGCTTTTGCAAGCTTTTCTGAGTCTTCTGGTGTTTTCATGAAAGCACCTGCACCTGTTTTCACATCAAGTACAATCGCATCTGCACCAGCAGCAATTTTCTTACTCATAATGGAGCTTGCAATAAGCGGAATTGAGTTAACAGTTCCTGTCACATCACGAAGAGCATACAGCTTTTTATCAGCTGGTGTCAGGTTGCCTGATTGGCCAATAACGGCTACTTTATGACGGTTCACGAGCTCGATGAATTCGTCTTTTGTAATTTCTACGTGGAAGCCTTTGACCGCTTCAAGCTTGTCCACTGTACCGCCTGTATGCCCAAGACCGCGCCCAGACATTTTCGCAACAGGTACATCTAGTGCCGCAACAAGAGGAGCGAGTACAAGCGTTGTTGTATCGCCTACACCGCCTGTTGAGTGCTTGTCTACTTTAATACCTTCAATGGCAGACAGGTCAATTGTATCTCCTGAGTTCGCCATAGCGAGTGTTAAGTCTGCACGTTCTTGATCCGTCATATCTTGGAAGAAAATCGCCATAGCCAAGGCACTTGCTTGGTAGTCAGGAATTGTTCCGTCCGTATAACCTTTGACAAAGAAAGAAATTTCCTCTGAAGTTAATTCTTTTCCGTCACGTTTTTTCGCAATGATATCTACCATTCTCATTGTTTTCACCATTCCTTTTTTTAAATTAGTAAATCAAACCGACAACGCCTGCTGTTAAGAAGCTGACAAGAGTTGCACCGAATAACAGCTTTAATCCAAAGCGTGCGACTACGTTTCCTTGCTTTTCGTTTAAGCCTTTAACTGCTCCAGCAATGATGCCGATAGAAGAGAAGTTCGCAAATGATACAAGGAATACAGAAATGATCGCTTCTGTACGAGCAGTGAATTGGAAAGCATCACCGGATAGAATTTGCATTGCCACAAATTCGTTAGATACCATTTTGGTCGCCATAATGCTTCCTGCTTGTACCGCTTCGCTCCAAGGAACACCGACAAGGAACGCAAATGGAGCAAAGACATATCCAAGTACATCTTGGAAAGAAACACCGATGGCAGCTGTAAAGATACCGTTAATCATCGCAATTAATGCAACGAATCCAATCAACATTGCAGCAACAACAATCGCTACTTTGAAACCATCCATAATGTATTCGCCAAGCATTTCGAAGAAGGATTGTCTTTCTTCCTCGACGACTTCAAGCATGTCTTCGTCCTTAGACACTTCATATGGATTGATGATTGATGCGATAATAAATCCACCAAATAGGTTCAGCACAAGTGCTGTAACCACGTACTCTGGTTTAATCATTTGCATGTATGCACCGACAATCGACATCGATACCGTCGACATTGCAGATGCACATAACGTATAAAGACGCTGCTGAGGTAATAATCCAAGCTGTTTCTTAATAGAAATAAAGACCTCTGATTGACCTAAAATCGCAGACGCTACTGCGTTGTAAGATTCTAGTTTCCCCATACCGTTTACTTTACTAAGCAAATATCCGATTCCGCGTACGATAAGCGGAAGAATACGCCAATGTTGTAGGATACCGATTAACGCCGAGATAAAGACGATCGGCAGTAAGACGTTGATGAAGAAAGTTGACGCTTTATCATTCATTAACCCGCCAAATACAAAGTTGATTCCTTCGCCGGCATAGCCTAGAAGCATTTGGAATCCTTTTGCAAAGCCTCCGACTAGAAAGTTTCCAACACCTGTATTGAGCAGAATATAACCTAAAATAAATTGCAGTACAATCATGACAATTACTGGACGGAATTTCACTCGTTTTTTTCCATTACTAGCTAGCCATGCAATGGCGAGAATCACTAGCAAACCGATGATACCAATCACGTATTTCATGTTTTTCCTCCTTGAATGAATTCGTTTACATTAATGCGCTTGTATGGAACAAACCCTATTTCGCAAACAAAACGCGGAAGAAATTCCCAGAAGTGAGTTCCTTCCGCATATGACTTTTTCATCATTTATGAGTCATGAATGTTATCCTACCATAGGATCGTATGAATTAATAGTCTTTCGAAGGAGCTGATTGATCCCCTTTGATAATGGAAACGCCTGCACTTGCGCCAATACGGGTAGCACCTGCAGCTGTCATTGCCTCAACGTCTTCTTTTGTTCTCACGCCGCCTGATGCTTTCACACCGAAGTCAGGCCCTACTGTTTTACGCATTAATGCAATGTCCTCAGCCGTTGCACCGCCTGTACTAAATCCAGTCGATGTTTTCACAAAATCTGCGCCCGCTTTCACTGAAAGCTCACAGGCTTTGACTTTTTCTTCATCAGTCAGTAAACATGTTTCAATAATGACTTTCACTAATGCTTTGCCTTTTGCTGCGTCTACAACTGCACGAATATCTTGTTCAACCACATCATATTCGCCGTCTTTCAATGCCGCAACATTGATGACCATGTCCACTTCTGTTGCACCGTTTTCAATGGCATCCTTTGTTTCGAATGCTTTCACCGCTGTTGTGTTTGCGCCTAACGGGAAACCGATGACTGTACATACATCAACACCTGTTCCTGCTAGTTCTTTCGACGCTAGAGATACCCAAGTTGGGTTTACGCAAACAGATGCAAATTGATGAGTCTTTGCTTCTTCAAGTAACTGCATAATTGCAGCTCTAGTTGTATCTGGTTTTAGTGCTGTATGATCAATGAGCTTTGCTATCGTCATGCTTCACACTTCCTTTTAATTATGATACTTTCATCATATATGACGAGTGAACAATTGTAAACATAGTTATGAAATTTTGTTCATCTATTTTGTGACATTTAAAAGAGCCCTCGCTGTGTGCTGATCGATGATCAATACATTCGCATATTTTCCTCTTAGTGCACCGTGTATAGAAGCCACCTTTCGATGACCGCCAGCGACAAGAATGGATCGTTCTTTTGTCCTTAAATCATCTAGCTCTACGCCAATTGTGCGATTGTTAATGGCTTCACTGCAAATGCGTCCATCTTGATCATAAAAACGCGAGCAAATGTCTCCGACACTGGATTCCTTGAGGAGCGCTTTTTCTTCTTCACGGAAATAACCTAGTCTAAACAAAAGTGCTTCATCTCTTACCGTTCCAACAGTAAACACAGCGATATTCGCCTGCTTGCCCATTTCAATAATTCGCTGAATATGTCTGTCCTGCTCAACCATCTCTTTGACGGCA
The DNA here is from genome assembly GCF_001429445.1 of Bacillus sp. Root920. Taxonomy (NCBI): domain Bacteria; kingdom Bacillati; phylum Bacillota; class Bacilli; order Caryophanales; family Bacillaceae; genus Bacillus; species Bacillus sp. Root920. Next base: position 350,102 of record NZ_LMJV01000001.1, on the reverse strand, counting down.
GCACTATCAAATACTACAGGAAGCGGCAAATAACGCGGTGCTGTTTGAAAGGCCTCAGCAAACAGCTGGATGGTTTCCGCCGAATATGTATTCACATGAGAGTGGCTGATTCCGCCCTTGAGCTGGACAACCTCTACACCTTTTACCTGTTTAGGTTGCATCTTTTGTGCAATTTGATACATAGTCGTTCCCCAGCTCACGCCAACGATATCACCGTCTTTCACCGTCTCTTGCAAGTAATCTGCACCAAATCGGCTCAAATAATCGGTGATGGTTGGATAGTCGTCCTTTGGCGAAAACACCACATGAGCTTCGAGCAGGTCATATTTTTCCTTGAGCAATGAAGAAAGCTCATTTAAATCCTCAAACGGATCCATCACCGTAATCTGGACGTACCCCTTCTCTTTCGCATATTGAAGCAGCCGAGATACAGTCGGTCTCGACAGGTCGAGCTGTTTGGCAATTTCCTGCTGGCTGTAATCAGACATATAGTAAAGCCTTGCCGCTTCAATACTCAGCTGTTGTTTCTCTCGATCCATTCATACGCCCCCTTTTTCTTCTATCATAACAAATTGTTCACCTCATCATGCACAAATGTTCATTTGAAGAAAATCGTATAAGCGGCATGAAAGGTCTCATTTTTTTCTAATGTTTGAATCCCAAACTTCTCTTTATACTGTCCATTCGTCCCTTCCATATCGGCGATGCCATACCACGGCTCAATACAAACAAAAGGAGCCATCGTTCCTTTTTCTTGATCATAAGGCGACCAAATGCCAACGAAAGGAAAGCCTGTGAGATCGACCTCAACTCCGTGACCTGCACCTGAAGTCAATGACACTCGATTGATATGGCTAAAGATCATCGCATCAAGCTGAAAAAGCTCCGGTCGAAGCTGGATCGACTCAAGCTCAATACCTTTTTCTTTCTCTCTGACAAGTGAATTCCGCAGTTCATATTGCACAGGGAGATGATCAGTGGAAGGTGTCAATGTGAGTGAATAATCTGCTGTTTGCTCGCCTTCAACAAGAGGAACACGAAATGCTGGGTGCCCTCCAATGGAGAAATACATCGTATCCTCTCCGTCATGATCAATTTCCCAGGAAATCTTCAGTCCATTTTCCAATAGTTCATAACGAATTCGCGCTGTAAATTCATACGGGTATTGCTTCACATGCCGGCCTCTTGATTCATATTGAAAGGTCACCGTATGCTTCGTTTCTTCATATAAATCAAAATTGACATCACGTAAAAAACCATGCTGCGTGAGCTCAAAGGTTTGATCGTCAATCTTGTATTGGTCATTCATTAATCGCCCAACAATCGGAAATAAGACAGGCGACACCCTGCCCCAATAAGCTGGATCACCAGACCACATATAGTGACGCCCGCTTTCCTTGTCAAGCACCTCCCTGACTTCCGCTCCTTTTTCATGAATCTGAACCAATAACTGATCATTTTCAATCGTTTTCATTCAATACATCCCCTTTCCTTCTTCTTTTATTATGACAGGGATTTTGGTTTTGAGTATAAAAGAGTTAGTTAGAATAAAAAAGACTTCTCCCTTCTAGGGAAAAGCCGTTTAAATTACTTATTCATCATCTTCTTCTATAGTCCATCTAAGACCTTTGATTTGTTTTAAACTCTCAATTTCTTCTTCGTTTTCAGGAAAAATATAGCTCTCCTCTTCATGTGAGCTTGAAACCATCCACTCTTTCCCATTTTTGAAGAATGATAAATCCTCCAGTAAATTAGGGTGAACCCACCCGTATAGAGAGTTCGAAAGTTCTTTCAAAAGATTTTTTGTGTGTTCATTGGCATAATAATAATAAACATATGCTGTTTGACCATCTCCTAGAATCGTGGTAGCCCATTCAGACTCTTCCTTCATTTCTTTAAGAGATGGTGAAAGTTTATCTAGAATTTCACGATAATCAGCAAAATCAGCAAAATCTTTTCTAAAAACTAATTGGAACTCATCACATACTTCACAACATAAATCGATGAGCGCATTGTATTCCTTCTTTCTTGGTTCACGATTAAGAACAATCATCGAAAACCTCCTCTATCTCAATTTCTTATCTAGGGGCGCCAAAAAAAGCATGTGCTCCTGTTCTTTCATATTTACCTTTTAATTTATAAACTGGATGATAGTGATAATGTTTATTTTTTCCTTTTTTGTCAATTTCTGCACCTATTACTTTTCCAATCGGACTGGCTGCTTTAGCAATAGATTGTGCATTGCTTTTGGAAGTAGACCATGTATCTTTTTTCTGAGCTAATCTTTTTACAGCGTTTGCACGACTTACGCCTTTTCCAATAAATAAATGAGGTTTATCTTTGTCTCGATAAGCAATAAAGTGATTATGTTTATTGTCTTTCCTTTTTATAAATTCAGAATAAGCAATATAGGTAACACCTACTACTGTTACTGCAAGTCCCAAAGCTAATAAATGTTCTAATAGAACTGCCCCAATAGCAATACCAATAGGGATAACAAATGCAAAAGATGCTTGAATATCTTCAGAATTCACTTCATATTTTTTATCATCTTTTGTATCTTTAAATGTAACATCTAAATTATCATTTAAAAGTGTCTGCAAGTCAACTTCATAATCCTTTGAAACCTTTTCACCTTCACTACCAATTTCTTCAGTTTGATAACTGATTTCTGTTGTTTTTTTATTTAGAGTTAGAATACCAGTTACTCCGTCTTGCTCCTGTGAAATTACATATTTTTCATTACTATCTTCTAAAACATGAAAATCTTTTGTGGTAACAGCCTCTGTTTTATTTGGAAATTGGAAAAACAAAGTTATAACCAGCGATAGACATATAACAATTGAGATTAACTTACTTATTTTATTCATCCTAAACTAAACCTCCGAGTTTCTTGTTCTAAAAAACAATTTTATTCAAATAATCATCAATACCATTTTTTCAAAACTTTATATATTTGTTGGTTTAAACGTTCTTCAGAATTAATATTAAAACGTTCCCGGTACTGTAAAATTAAGCTTACTACACCTGTAATATGGGCACTCGCTAAAGAGGTACCACTTTCAATCGCATAGTTGTTATGAGGCTTTAGAACTGGTATATCCACACCAGGGGCAGCAAAATTGTAATTTCCTTTAGATGAAAATTCAGCTACCTTCTTATGCTTATCCACAGCGGTTACAGAAAAAACATTCTCATAAGCAGCTGGGTAATCCATTTTCCTTCCATACTTATTACCAACAGCAGCTACTATAATTATGTTTTTTTGTATTGCTTTGTCTATAATTTTCTTAACAGATGGATCATCTTTCATTAATCCAAAACTAGCATTGATAACATCAATTTTATTATCAATACACCATTGAACAGCTTTAACAAAATTTTTTATTGAACCCTTGCCTTTTGAATCTAGAATTTTAACAGGATATAACTCTACATTCTGCGTTATACCCACAAGTCCAATTTCATTATCATTAGCTGTGATTATTCCAGCTACAGCAGTACCGTGCCCTAAACTGTCCTCTTGTTCTCCTCCTGTACCAATTGTGTTAAGTCCTTTTTTAACTTTACCTACCAAATCAGGGTGAGTCCCATCTATCCCACTATCAATTATTGCTATTCGTACACTTTCTCCTCCTCTATTATTTTCCACATATTTTTTTGTTAGCTTTATGCTCCATGGAATCTGTTGATGAATATTATTAGTGAAGTTTAAATTTTTTGAGTGCAATTCAAAACACTTAAAATAAATTAAAAGAACTATTAATATTATCAAAAATCTTTTTATCAAACTATTGATTCAACACCACTCCTTTTTTCATATATTATTCTATATTATGGTTTTGAGTCAATATAAAACCAAAAATGTTATATATTAATATATGGTGGTTTACAATAAAAATTTATTGAATAAATTCAAACTAAATATTATGCGTTGACGTCTATTATATATACAATATATGAGTAACCTTTATTAAATAAAGGTTCTTTTACAATTGATGGGGGATTCATTTTCATGAACAGCAAGGAAAATCGTTTTCGTTATATTTTAGGATTAGATGGACTAAGAGCCGTTGCTGTATTGGCAGTTATTGCTTATCACTTACATATCAGACCCGCAAGCGGCGGGTTTCTTGGCGTTGATTTATTTTTTGTCATTTCTGGTTACTTGATTACAACGATCTTGTTACATAAGCAGGATTTAGGCTATCAAGAGCTTTTGCCATTTTGGATGGGACGGATTAGGAGGCTTCTTCCAGCCGCTTACATCATGATTTTTATAACCGTCAGCTGGTGCGCGATTGCTGGATCAAACGCATTATTGTCCATTCGTGGCGATGCCATATCGTCCTTTTTTTATGTCAGTAACTGGTGGTACATTTTTCACCAGCTTTCATATTTTGATAGCTTCAATGCCCTATCTCCACTGAAAAATTTGTGGTCTCTGGCAATAGAAGAGCAATTTTATATCATTTGGCCGGTACTGTTGATTGCAGGGCTGAAATGGGTAAAAAACAGATCCCATCTGCCTATGATCACCTTTGGACTTGCACTTGTCTCTGCCTTATGGATGGCGATTCTTTATTCACCAGATACTGATCCAAGCAGGGTTTATTATGGAACAGATACTCGTGCATTTGCGCTCCTGATTGGATGCACCCTGGCATTTGTGTGGCCTATGCAAAGACTGTCCAGCAAAAAATTACTTCCTGTTGGCAGACGTATTTTACATATTGCCGGGTTCGGTTCGTTTGCGATTTTCCTTCTTTGTGTTTATGCAGTGGACGATTTCGATGCCTTTCTCTATCAGGGCGGCATGCTTTTATTCTGTCTGAATGCGGCCATCTTAATTGCGTGCGTTTGCCACCCTGCAAGTCTTATAGGAAAATGGCTGTCGTTTCAGCCGCTCGTCTGGCTTGGTAAACGGTCTTATGGTATTTACCTGTGGCATTATCCCATTATCGTACTGACCACACCGGTCATTGAAATTGGACAGCCTTCCATAGCGCGTGTCACATTGCAGCTCATCGCCATTTTACTAGTTGCTGAGGCTTCCTATCGCTTCATCGAACAGCCGATCCGCCAGCATGGCTTCAGACAATATTTTTCCTCTTGGTCTATTTGGAAAAAAGGAATCAAACAGTGGTCTACATCTAATAAGGTGTTCCTTGGGATCACCGCAGCTCTTTTGATCTTATTTATCATTGGCATGTCTAACTCGTCCACTTCCTCCCCACATGTGAAGGAAGTGACGCAAATTAAGACAGCACCGAAAAAAACAGCCGAACCACCGGAATCAAAAGTGAAGAATAAGAAAGAAAAGCACGAGAAAAAAGCAGCTGATCAAAAACAATTTCACCAAGTTCTTGCCATTGGTGATTCTGTCATGTTAGACATTGCGCCGAATCTCGAAAAAGCATATAAACAAATTACCATCGATGGGAAAGTTGGCAGACAAATGAACGAAGCCGTCAGCATTGCCCCTCAATACAAATCATTTAATCAATCTGATGCTGCTGTTATCATTGAACTTGGTACAAATGGTTATTTTACTGAGGACACGCTGAAAGCATTCATTCAAAACTTTTCTAAGGCACATATTTTCCTAGTGAATACGAGGGTTCCAAGGTCATGGGAAAATGATGTGAATGCGGTCATTCAGCGAGTGGCCGATCAAGATCAAAATGTTACCTTGGTCGATTGGCATTCAGCCGCTACTGGACAGCCATCCTATTTTCAGTCCGATGGTGTCCACCTTTCAAAAAAAGGTTCTGACACACTGACACAGCTCATCACAGCAAGCATTAAGAAAAAAGGGGATGTGTCGACTTCATCATAAAAAGACTAGCAGAATGCTAGTCTTTTTTTATGCTGTCAAAAGGCTGGCCCTTATCGCTAATGTCTGCTCTTCCTTTGTTTTTTGATCCATCAAAGCAAAATGCCCGTTCTCATATGCTAGTGAAAATAATTGTTCAATATGAAAAACTCCTGACTGAAACCGCCTGTTCAATAAATGCAGGGCCGCAGCACAGGCGACTTGAGCTGTTGCTTGAGACTCGTCGTGTCCTTTTATACCAAGCGCTGCATGATGAACCTTTTTCCCATCCGTCCCTGCTGCTTCCACTTTGACTGCATATTGATCTGTTCCCACTTGAGAAGATTGAATCATTGAAATGGCTCTGTCCTTCATCTTCGGCAGTGTAAGGAACGACGTCAGTCCAAGGCTCCTTGTGAAGGCCAATGCACCCGTCGCGAGACGTGAATCAAAACAAAGCCTTGTCGTCACAGATGGCACATGAAGTGTGGAAGGCAATGTCTGTTGATCAGAGAAGGGGAATCGATAGGCATACCGCTTTCCAAGCTGTTCACCAAAGTTGACTTGTCTGCCTCCAGTAAAGCTTTTCACTCTTTTCCGCTGATCATGTTCAGTGAGTTCATATTCAGTATGGACATGATCAATCGTCCATTCAATCGCGGCTTTTCCATGCTGATCCCCCAACCCAAGCATAATCCCAATATCTATTTGATCCACTGATGAAAGCATAGATGCCGCTTTTGCAGCTAATAAATTTGTAAGACCGGGCGCGAGACCTACACTGAGCAAAGCCGTTGCACTGATTTGCTGCTGATCCAGCTGTGCCATTTGCTCCATATACGCCCCCTTTGCAGAAATATCGATATAATCAATGCCTGCCCGCAGAACGGTTTCAGCAAATGACGTGTCATCTTGGTCGAGACACATGATCACCAGCTTTGTTTCATCCATCCAGTCAGAATGTAATGGCTGACTAACATCTAGTTTGTAAGGACGGACTCTTCTTTTTGTCTGCTGTGAAAATTGTTCGGCCTTCTCATAGCTCCTGCCCGCCGCAACAATTTGCCCTGGATACACTTCACTTAACTGAAGACATATTTGCTGTCCGACATGTCCATAGCCGCCAATTACCATCACCTGTGATCTCATCTCTCATCCGCCTCTCTACGACCTCGCTTGCAAACAAGCCCTTTGATCATTCCTGCCTGAAAATAAGGTCTGATGTCTCGAAACCCCGCCTCAATTAAATGTCCTCTCATCTCCTCCTCAGGCACAGGATATGTTGCACGTCCCAGCCTGTCATGAAAGGACGAAAACACTTCTTTTCCTAGACCTTGCCGCTTCATGAAAAGAGACAGCATATGAAGCTCCTGCTGAAATGCGCTGGAATTCATCTCTCCTTGTATAAATGCGAGTACAAACGGGGCCCCTGGTTGAAGCCTTCGGGCAATCTCCTGTAAAAATGGCAGCCGATTTTCTACAAAATGAATCACGAGCAGGCTCACTGCGGCATCGTATACAGCTTCAGCAGACACCTTGTTTAATGCGGTCTCATACCAGGTGACACGCGCCTCCATATGGAGCTGTGAAACCCGCTGTTTCGCCATATCCAGCATAGATGCAGACGGATCGACTCCTGTGATGAGCCAGTCTTCTTTTCTCTGAAGCATGTTGATGATCTCTTCGCCCCCACCCGCTCCGACAGTTAGAATACGAGAGGCCGCTCCCTTTATTTCAGTTTCTAATACATCTACTGATAACTCATGCAAAAGGTGATAGCCGGGTACTTTATGTGAAATCGTTGCTGCGTATGATTCAGCAACAGGGTCGTGCCAATGCTGGTTTCCTTTCATATGATTCTCCTCCAGTTCCTTTCCGCTTTCCATCGTTTCCTGTACACTAACGATATGACATCTTTATTGTAAAAAGAGGCACCAGAAAAAACGATCCCTAAAAGTGGGGGTTTTTGAGGAGGAGATCATGTGGTCAATCCAGCCACTCATTTTCAGCAGATAAGGCAGCACATTCGGGACGAGCTTGCTGCTGTCATTGATTTTGATGCCGTCTGTATCACAACCATCGATCCAGCCACTCTCCTCTCGACAGGTTCCTACACTGATGAACCGATTGAAGAAATTCATGACCAGCTCTTTCAAAATGAATTTTTAAAAAGGGACGTGCATCAGCATGAGATTCTAGCCAAAGGCCCTAATCATGCTGCGAGTCTCATCCAAAGCGGGGCATATTTGAACAGCGAGCGCTATCAGCATATTTTGTTACCTAACGGTTGGTCTGATGAATTGCGGGCAGCCCTTGTGATTCAAGGAGAATGCTGGGGTATCGCCAGCCTTTATCGTCAAAAGGGCAAGGAACCTTTTCAGAAGCGAGATATACAAGCAGTCATCGATCTAACACCGGCACTGGCAGCCAAGCTGAGAGATGAGCTTTTCAAAAAAAGAGACACTGAAGATGATGATGCGGCGGAGCAGCAAGGATTTCTCATTCTTTCAACTCATTACAAGCTTCTTTATGGAAATGAGACAGGGCTCCATTGGCTTCGTACATTTCAAGCCTTTGAACAAATCCATGACCAAGCCGTCATGCCCCGCCCATTCAGAGCATTAGGCGCTAAACTTTTATACGGCGGCACCGATCAAACAGCAGCAAGCATCACAAGAATGCCTACGGGAGTCTTTCTTTCCCTTCAAGCCTTTCGATTGGCGCAGTCTGACAGGCAGGAGGAGGCTGTCATGATTCACGTCAAACGAGCCCAAACAAATGATATTCTTCCTTATGCAGCGAAAACGTACAGGCTGACAGAAAGAGAGATGAACGTCCTCGACTGCTTATTAAAGGGCCAGTCGACAAAGGATATTGCGAGTACGTTATATATTTCACCCCATACCGTTCATGATCATGTGAAAGCGATGCTGCAAAAGACGAATTTAAGCAGCAGACGTATGCTTGTTTACTTTTTCTCCAATATATAAAAAAGCGGCTACCGCACTGGCAGACCGCTCTTTTCTTATTTTCCTAAAACCAGCTCATGCAGGACATGTGCTACTCCGGCTTCATTATTAGATTTTGTTACAACATCAGCTACGGCTTTGACATCATCAATGGCATTTCCCATAGCGACGCCGCAGCCCGCAAACTCTAGCATTGAGACGTCGTTCCCGTTATCACCAATAGCCATGACTTCTTCACGAGGAATTCCCAGCTCCTTCGCTAGAAGCTTCACGGCATTTCCCTTACTCACATCAGGATGCAGGATTTCAAGGAAGAAATCTGTACTTTTTACCATCATATACTTTTCCTTCACTTCAGATGGAATGGCTTGTATCGTTTTTTCCAACCGTTCTGGCTGATCAATATACATCATTTTTGGAAGTCTCATCGATGAATCTGCCTCTTCAACAGGCATATATTTCAGCGGCAGTTTTGTTAAGTAGGATTCAAGCACTGTGTATTCACTAATATCGCGATTCGGTGTGTATAAATTGGCTGAATCGAAATAATGCATCGGCGTGTCCAGCTGACGGCTCAATTCATATAACGAAGTTAAGTCATCATAGGATAATGTAAGCTCTGACACCACTTCATTTGTATGGCTGTTTTGAACAAGCGCTCCATTATAGGCGATCACATAATCTCCCTCTTGATCAAGCTGAAGATCAGCTAAATAGCGATTTACCCCGCCAATTGGCCGGCCTGTACATAAAACAATTTTAATTCCTTCTGCCTTAGCCTGTTGAATGGCTTCAAACACTTCATCCGGCACCATATGTTGATCATTTAATAACGTACCATCCATATCAATTGCGACTAATTTATACATTCACTGGTCCCCTTTTCTCAGCAAAAACGTGCTGTCACTATTTTGAGCCACCATTACGATGATGACAGGTTATTTCATTACTATTTACCTATTTTAGCCTATCGTTTTTTCTTCACGCTGTCTACTTGTTCTTATCTGTAACAAATATCACATGAGTCTACTCTATTATAACGCATTCTATTCATCGTGCTGATCACCCATTTGAAACAAGTAAAACAGAACAATTGTCCACCACTATAGAATGTTTTGAAACGAGCAAATCTAATTGTATGATGAATAGCAAAGAAAGGAGGTGCAGGGAATGATTACGTTTACGAGAGGTAAATTGTCAAAAATGTCTGGAGTACATATTGAAACCATTCGTTTTTACGAAAATGAAGGGGTGCTCCCAGAGCCCAAAAGAGCGCATAACGGCTATCGTCTATATGATAAAAAATATGTACTCATGCTGTCATTTATCACCGAAGCGAGAAAGCTAGATTTCTCACTTAAAGAAATTCGTGAAATTATCAAATCACTTTTCGAAAAAAAGTCAAAAACAGAAGCTGAACAGCTGCTCGAGCAAAAAGTCGAAGATATCCAGCACTCTATTCAAGAGTTAAAAAAAAGGAAGGCAGCTATTCAATTGTTAACAAAGCAAACATTAGCAAATATCAGCTGATTGTAAGGGCTGCCAAAGGTGTGCCGGTGTTGATCACTGGCACACCTTTGCTCAGGTATCTTAGTACACGTTCAATGAAAACATCGGTTATACTAGAGTCAGCTTAAACGAGTGGAAGGGGTTTTGAGATTGAACATCGCAACCATCGGAACAGGTATCATTGTGGAAGGCTTCCTGCAAGCGATTGAACAGCTCGACGGTGCTTCTTGTCACGCTGTCTATTCAAGAAAGGAAGCAACAGCAAAGAAGCTCGCAGACAAATTTGGGGTGCAGACAACTTATACGGATCTAACTGCTATGCTAGAAGATCCTCACGTAGAAGCCGTTTACATCGCATCACCGAATCGTTTACATAGCGAGCATGCAACCGCTGCATTGAAACACGGAAAACATGTGATATGCGAAAAGCCTTTCACCTCTAATGTGAAAGAGCTGGAAGCCTTAATCGCTCTCGCAAAGGAAAAGCAGCTTCTCCTATTTGAAGCCATTACGACCGTTCATATGCCAAACTATCATTTGATCAAAAAGCACCTTCATCAATTAGGTAAAATCAAACTGGTTCAATGCAACTATAGTCAATATTCAAGCAAATATAATCAGCTGCTAGCCGGCGAAACGCCAAATGTCTTTAACCCTGCGTTCTCTGGGGGAGCGCTGATGGATATTAATATCTATAATGTCCATTTCATCATGAACCTCTTTGGATCACCAGAGCAAGTCCGATATCAGGCAAACCGCCATCCAAACGGTATAGACACATCTGGTGTTTTGACGTTCACTTACAATGATTTTATTGCGACAAGTGTCGGCAGTAAGGATACAAGCAGCATGAACTTTGCATTGATTCAAGGAGAAAAAGGCTTCATTCATGTGAAAAATGGGGCGAATGGCTGCGAGGAAGTGCTGCTGCATGTTGATGACAGGGTCATCTCACTCAATGCACAAACGAACCCAAATCGGCTGTTTTATGAAGCAGAAGCTTTCCAGCAGATCATTGAAACAAAAAATCATGAACAGTGCTATGCATGGCTTGATGAAAGTCTCTCCGTGATGAAAGTTCTTGATGCCGCAAGAAAAGATGCAGGTATTGTTTTCCCAGCTGATCAAATTTAATGAAAAAAACCGCCTTCTATGAGAGGGCGGTTTTTGACGATTAAATACTCTTTGAATACGCCACAAGACGCTGAGACATGTGATTCACTTCATCGACTGCAGCGTTCACCTGCTCTGTTAAAGCAGCCTGAGTTTGCGTAAGAGCTGTCATATTCGAGATATTTTCAAGAATTTCATCAATTTGTGTTTTCATATCTGTTAAACTAGATTCGATATTTTCCGTTGCATTGGCACTATGCAGCGCGAGCTTTCGTACTTCATCTGCAACGACAGAGAATCCGCGGCCCTGTTCACCAGCTCTAGCTGCTTCAATCGCAGCATTTAGACCAAGCAGGTTCGTTTGGTTCGCCACTTCTTTGATTAAGTCAGAAATATTTTTCGTCTCATCTGCACTATTTTTTGCTAAATTTGCGGCAGACGTTGACTGCTCTTGAGCAACAGCAAGCTCCTGTGCTTGATTGGTCACAGAGCTAATGCCCGATACCATCTCGCTAATAGAACTTGAAAGCTGTTCTACTTGTGACGCCATTTCATTCGCTGTTTTCTCTTTGTTTTTTTCTAACGTGATATCACGAATGGTTCCTGCCACTCGAAGAGGCACACCTTTTTCATCACGAATGGTTTCACCACCTGCATGATACCAGCGAAACTCACCATTTTTACTTTGTAATCTGTAATCAATGTCGAATGGTGTGCGGCCAGAGTGATCATTTAAATGATCTGCAAAAGCTTGCAGAGCCATTTCTTGATCCTCAGGATGCAGACGGTCGCTCCAGCTGCTCAGAACATTCGGGAAATCTTTTTCGTCTGTAAAACCAAGCGTTTTTCTGAACTGCGGAGACCACCAGAATTCGTTATTTGGATTGACTGGATCGCCTGCCTCTACCACCATGTCCCAAGGAGCTTCGACAAGCGCACGGTTGATTAAGTCATATCTTGTGACAAATGCTTGCAGCTCTTCTTCTTTCAATTTCTGATCATGTATATCAAAAAGAGCTCCCGCCACACGAAGAGGGACACCATTTCGGTCACGAACGGTCGTTCCAGTTGCTTTGAACCAACGATAATCCCCGTTTTTTAACTTTAAGCGATATTCGATATCATACGGCGTACGCCCTGAATGATCCAATAAATGCGAAGAGAATGCATTTAGAGTATATTCTTGTTCATCCGGATGAATTCGAGACGCCCAGCTGTCTAATAGATTCGGAAAATCATGCTCATTTTGAAAGCCGAGCATTTTGCGGAATTCATCCGTCCATGTGAATTCATTCTTTGGATTGACCGGGTCTCCAGCGATGACGACCATATCCCATAAGCCAACTTGAATGGCTTTTGTCACTAAATCCATCCGCATTTGAATATTTTCATTGGCCTCCTGCATCTTTTGCAAAGCTTCATTCATTTGTGCCACTGCTTCTATCGTTTGGCTAGAAGAAAATGCAGCAGTATCTAATCTTGCTGAAAAGTCTCCCTTTTCAATTCGTTCTATTAATTGGCTGCTTTCACTCAGAAGGACTTCAGCCGATGAATCATTTGCTTTTCTCTTAAACATCTTTCATAACTCCTTCCAACTCTAACGTTCTTGAAATATTTTACAGTTATAAACAATTCTTTATTAGGACTTTAGTAATACAAATGATATATCGACAAAAACTGAAAATTGTTTATGTCATAAATAAGGCAAATGTTCATTTATTTGAAGTTTCACTTTTAGGGTATGGATAAAATAAGTTAATTATGGATATAAATATATGTTTTGATAGAATCAACCTCTATTTTTGTCTGAAAAATCTCTTTTTTTATATTGACACTGACGTCTTGAAAAAAGAAAATGGAACATAAGCATTTTTAAAAAAGGAGAACGTCATGAGCGCGAATCAGGAGCAACAAGAATTAAAAAAGCTTTTATCACCGCGTCACATTCGCATGATTGCGATGGGCGGGGTCATTGGTACAGGAATCTTTAAAGGAAGTGCCGATACAATTGGTTTAGCAGGCCCTGGGGTCATTTTTTCCTATGTATTTGCCGGATTGCTGCTCCTCATTGTAATGGCAGCATTAGCCGAAATGGCCATTGTCTATCCGGGAAATAATCTTCGTGACCTTATACAAATTGCGCTTGGTCAACGTTTTTCATTTGTCGTCGGCTGGGTTTACTGTTTTATGTGGCTCACTGTATGTGTCATTGAGATTATTGCAGCTGGAAGTCTGCTTCAATACTGGCTGCCGAACGTGCCGTTATGGTCACTATGTTTACTTTGCTCACTCTTAGTCATCGGAATTAACTTAAATAATGTAAAATACTTTGGTGAAATTGAGTTTTGGTTCGCTGGAATGAAGATTTTCGTTATTATTGTCTTTATTATTCTCGGTGCAGCATTATTATTTGGGATCATTCCAAACGAACAAAGCACACCAGCGCTTACCAACTATCAAAACTTCGTCCCGAACGGATGGGGTGCGATCTTTGCATCACTTTTAGTGGTTATTTTCTCTTATGGAGGCTCTGAATTGATCGGGCTGACCATCACTGAAACAAAGGATGCGGAGAAGGTTCTGCCTGGAGTAGTCAAAAGTATGATGTGGCGGATTATCTTATTTTACACATTGCCGATTTTGATCATCTGCGGCCTTATTCCTTGGAATCAAATTGACCCAAATAACAGTCCTTTTGTCCAAGTCTTTTCTGCTGCTGGTATGCAAGGCGCCTCTCACTTCATTAATTTCGTCTTGATTACAGCCGTTCTATCTGCGGCGAATTCCGGTATTTATGGAACGACGAGAATGATTCATTCTCTTTCTAAATCAGAAGGCGGTCCGAAAAAACTGGCACGGGTCAACAAAAGAGGCGTACCCATTTTAAGTTTATGGGTTACCGTTCTATTTCTTCTCATCGGAACATTTTTTGCTTACTTATATCCAGACCAAATTTTCAGCTACATGCTGGCTATTCCTGGTTTTGCTGTTTCACTCATTTGGATCAGCATTTGTCTGGCACATCTGAAGCTGCGTCCAAAATATCCACAGGAGCCGTATTTCAAGGTGTGGCTGTTTCCGTATCTAACTTTATTTGCAGGTCTTGTACTCAGTTTGAGCTTTGTTTTGTTCCTATTCAGACAAGAAAACCTGCCTAGCTCCATTATCAGTATCGGCTTCTTAGTCGCTGCCATCATCGCTTCATTCTTAATGAAAAAGAAGGCTTAAACGCCAAAACCCGCCGAATTGGCGGTTTTTTTTATGAGCTGCTATCTTCTGTTACCTCAAAATCAATCGACGCTTTTGGAATGCCGTTGATGATAATCGTTAAAGTATGGGTTCCCTCATAGTGCTTTCTCGTCGTCATATTTTGAAAGGACTGTGACCTGATAAATTCTCTATGTAACGCTGAACTTGTTTCAAACTCTGTGATTTTAAATACCTTTTGATTGCGGGTACCCCGAGCTTTGACATAGTCTATGGCATACTCTACACGCAGCTTTAGTTGCTTAGCAGCCTGAAGTGTAAATTGAAAGGTCATTTTCTCTCCAATACGAATAGGGTCTTGCACTACCTTCAAAACTGTTACTTGAACAGATGGATCATCCCCATAGCCAAACAAAGCCATGATATCTGGATCGCCTTTTTTTAGTAAGGTACGAGATGCATGTTTGATGATCCAGTTCGTATGTTCATTCGTTCCATACCAGCTTTTAGCCGTCTTCTTCATCAGATCAGGCCGAATCGCTGAAATGTCATTTAAGTGATTCGCTACACTTTTTTGCACATAGCGCGCTGGGTCCGACTTCAAATTTTCTAAAATAGGCAGCGTAACCGAAGGATCCTTTTTAAGTGCAGGAACAGTTAATCCCCATGGCAAACGTGGTCTGCATCCTTCACTAGCCAGCCGCCGAATATGCTCATTTTGATTCTGTGACCATACAAGCATTTGCGCCAGCATTTTGTCTTGATCCTGAATCAGAAAAGGCCGAACGGCAAATTCAGAAGTGGAAAAAGGCGTAAAGAATTCGAGCGCCTTGATCGAGATATCCCAATGTGCTAGGCCATATGTTTCGACGTAGTCTGGAAATACAAGCGCACTAAGTCCTGAAAAATGCGGGGCTGTCTGACGCAGCACCTCAATTGCCTGCTCATAATCCTTAGGCAGACAAGCATGCATCGATTCAGTAACTCTTCTCATTCTGCCTTTTAACTCAAGCTGCTGCCAATCCTTTTGAAACACAAGCCGCTGGAATTCTCCAGCATCAAACCCAGTCGACGCTTGTGCAAGTTTCTCCGCTAATTCTTCAATAAATAATTCATGATAAACATGTTTTAATGGTTCGATCGTGTCCGCCTCCCGCTTCTCAATATCTTTATTTTACCCCAATCTGACAAAGGTGGTATTGCCAAAAGCAAAAACAGCCCAATTCCGAAGAATCAGGCTGTTGCGTTTCACTAAATAAACATATTAATGATCATAATAAATGCAATGGCACAAACGGAAATGATCGTCTCCAT
Source organism: Bacillus sp. Root920 (assembly GCF_001429445.1). Classification (NCBI taxonomy): domain Bacteria; kingdom Bacillati; phylum Bacillota; class Bacilli; order Caryophanales; family Bacillaceae; genus Bacillus; species Bacillus sp. Root920. Next base: position 334,175 of record NZ_LMJV01000001.1, on the reverse strand, counting down.
AGCCGTCCATGTCAAAAACGTTTCTTTAATGGTCATCCCAAAATACTCTTTGATCAGCCAAAAACCTGAGTCATTGACGTGAGACAAAATCAATGAACCCGCCCCTGTAGCTAACACTAGAAGCTCTCTGCTCACATCCGGCATAGATGCAGCAATCGGTGCGACAATACCAGCTGCGGTCATCATGGAGACCGTAGCAGATCCTGTTGCCACACGAATAACCGCAGCAATCAGCCAGCTAAGCAAAATTGGCGAGATCGGCGAGTGTTTTGCTAAATCTGCAATATAATCACCAACACCCGAATCGATGAGCACATTATTGAAAGCCCCGCCTGCTCCAATGACAAGCAGAATAGAAGCAATCGGTCCTAAGCACTCATTACTAAAGGAAAGCACCCGGTCACGGCTCATCCCTTGCACAAAGCCAAGACTGAAGAAAGAATACACCGTTGCAATCAGCAGTGCTGTAATTGGATCTCCAATGTACTTAAATACCTGATACCAAATATTGTCCTCTGGTAAAATAATATCCGCCAGTGTGGCAAGAAGCATTAGAATCACTGGCACCAAAATCGTAAACATCGTATTTGCAAAGCCGGGAAGTTTTCGATCTTCATTGCGTTCAGTAAATTGCTTTCTCAGCAGCTCTGGAACTGGTTTATGAATCCGCTTTCCAATCCACTTTCCATACAGCGGCCCAGCAATAATAGCTGTCGGCAAACCGACAATAATGGAAAAGAAAATGGTTTTCCCCACGTTGGCATGATAGATGCCGACAGCTGCCATAGCAGCTGGATGAGGCGGCACAAGACCGTGAACGACAGACAAGCCAGCAATGAGCGAAATCCCAATTGTCACGAGCGAGATGCCCGTTTCAATCGCAATCGTAAACAATAAAGGAATAAGAAGAACAAAACCAACCTGGAAAAAGACAGGTATTCCCACAATAAAAGCAACAAACATCATCGCCCAATGCACATTTTTCGTCCCAAACCGGCCGATTAATGTGTGAGCAATCCGCTCAGCTCCACCTGATTCAGCCATCATTTTCCCAAGCATGGTTCCAAGCGCTAGAACGATGGCCAGCAATGATAACGTATTGCCTAACCCCGTTTTGATGGATTGAATGATTTCCTGCAGGTCCATCCCTGTGGCAAAGCCGACTAACATAGAGGTAATAATTAAACTCACAAACGGATTCAACTTAGCAACTGTTATGAGGATGAGTAAAAGGACAATTGCGGCAATCACGATGAATAAAAGCATGCTCTCCCACCTTTTCCCTGATGTTTAATGATTTTGTTTTAATTGAAGCGCACTAATGACATCAAATTCATCCTTGAGTTTGTCATAGAGACGCTCATATAAGTAAAACAGTTCTATGTATGTTTCATTGTTCTCCATATTTGGTTCATGACGGGCAGAGATTCGAATCCAATCTTGAACCTCTTCTATCTCTTCCATATAACCTAAACTATGAAGTGCGAGCACAGCCGCCCCAAGTGCTGATGCTTCGTAGCTTTCTGGGACAAGTACTTCCCTGCCCATCGTATCCGCTAAAATTTGCCGCCACAACGGAGATCGCGCAAATCCACCCGACGCCCTGACATCCTTTGCTGAACCGGTTAAATCCCTTAAGGCAACACCGATTGAGAACACACTCATAATGACGCCTTCTAACACAGCTCTTATAAAATGCTCCCGCTTATGCTGAAGACCGATCCCAAAGAAAGTGCCTCTCGCATTTGGATTCCAATATGGTGCACGCTCACCTGTTAAAAATGGCAGAAACAGCAGTCCCTCTGAGCCGGCTGGAACTTTTTTCGCAATATCAATCATCAGGTCGTAAGGGTCCACTCCAAGACGCTTTGCTACCTCTACCTCCGAGGATCCGAATTCATCCTTCAGCCATCTCAGCATGATCCCGCCATTATTCGTCGGTCCTCCAACCACCCAATGCTTATCAGTCAACGCATAGCAGAACGTTCTTGACTGTTCATCTGTTATTGGTTTGTCCACGACCGTACGGACTGCACCGCTTGTCCCAATCGTGACAGCCACCTCACCTTTTCCAATCGCTCCCACACCTAAGTTCGCTAGAACCCCATCATTCGCACCAACAACAAATGGTGTATCTTCCGCAATGCCCATTCGCAGGGCGATCTCTGGCTGAAGCCCTCTCAGCTGATACGTCGTGGGAACAAGTTCAGACAATTGATCAGCTTCAATTCCAGCAATACGCAGCGCCTGCTCATCCCATTGAAGCGTTTCCAAACGGAACAGTCCCGTTGCTGAAGCGATTGAATAATCGACGACATACTGACCGAAGAAATGATAAAGAATATATTCTTTGATGGAAATGAATTTCGCTGCCTTCTTGAAGACATCAGGTGCCATTTCCTTGATCCACCGTATTTTTGAAAGCGGTGACATTGGATGGATCGGTGTACCGGTTCTTTTATACACTTGGAAGCCGTCCATGTCTGAAGTGATTCGCTTCGCTTGTTCTGCACTTCTGTTATCTGCCCAAATGATACTGTTCGTTAACGCCTTGCCATGCTTATCCATCACAATCAAGGAATGCATCGCTGTACTAATCCCGACGCCTATGAGATGTTTTGCATCAAATGCTGCTTTCGTCAACGCACCTCTTACACTTGCAATGACGGCTTCTAATATATGTTCAGGGTCCTGTTCAACCCATGCTGGCTGGGGCTGAATGAGATCATAAGGAACCGAATGCTTTGCTATCACTTTCCCCTGTGGTCCAAACAGAACCGCCTTTGTACTTGTTGTTCCAATATCCAAACCAATTACCGCCTGGTTTCCCTTCATCTGTATCACGCCCAATCATTGATTTGAAATCATATTTTATTGTTTTGATATACCTGTTAAATCCCATTATAGGAATAATTTTTTCGACATTCAACGACTAAAAAGAAAATTATTTTCACTTAAAAGCTCAAAATCGTTACCACAACGGCATTTTTCACTAATAGAAAAATTTATTTTTGAAACCATTACACCCTTTTTTGTGAAATGGTTTCTCTCATTTGTTTTAAATTGGTTAAAGTTTCCTGCTGTCTTAAGTGAGCAAGTGCAAAGTATAGTACGTCAATGACAGTGAGCTGAGCAAGTCTTGCAGACATCGCTTCTGTTCGAAAAGCCGTTTCCTGCGTCGAAGTATACAATGTGACATCGGCAAGCTGGCTCAATGGAGAGCGCTGATAGCTTGTAATACCGATGGTTTTCGCTCCTTTTTCCTTTGCTGTTTTCATTGCATCGAGTAAATCTTTATTACGGCCAGAATGAGATATACCAATTACTGTACTGTGCTGGTCGAGAAGACCGGCAGACATCGCTTGAAAATGAGAATCGGTGTGAACAATACAGTTGATGCCTGTCCTCATAAATTTATGAAAAGCGTCTGTTGCAATGAGTCCGGACCCGCCACTCCCATAAAACTCTAAGCGCTTTGCTTCATGAATGATTTGAATGGCTTTTTCTACATCTTCTGGATTCAGTAATTGAAAGCTATCCTTTAATGCAGATATATTCGCCTGAAAAACCTTTTGCATAAAAACGGCCGTATCATCATCAAGACTCATTTCTTCATCTACATAATCAGGCTTTGTTTGATCTATTTCCTGGGCAATTGCAATCTTCAAATCTTGAAAGCCCTCAAATCCAAGCCTTTTACAAAGACGAAAAATCGTTGCCTCTGAACTCGCTGTTTTTTTGGCAAGCTCAACAATAGACAAATGAATAATGTCGCCAGGTTCACTCGTAATATGTTCTGCAATTCCTTTCAGTTTTGGCGGCAATCCTCTGCTTGCTGCTCGTATTTTTTCAATACTACTTAAACTGACAGAAGCCAATTGACTTCACTCCTTCCTTATTCATGTGAGCGTATACATTTCCTCATGTTCCCATCTTATAAAAAAGAAGCCTGTTTGCACAGACTTCTCTTTTTATGAATTCATCGTTTTGATCAATAAATCAAAAAAGATTTACTCAAAATTTTATAATATACACTTTTAGCTCAACAATCTACCACATTATTTTTAACTTCATTTTCTGTATTTCTTTCTAGGAATCTTAAGCATTTTACCCTTATTTCTTCTAAACTATCACTTAATTCATGTGGTATTAAACTTTCTACATCTTCAAGTTCTGTTCCCAAATGAAGTATATTTATCAGTTCTTCATTTATCCCTTTCTTTTTTAAAACATCGATTGTTCGTGGACTGAACATGAGCTTTTCCGCTTCTTCTATAGTGATTAAACCTTCTTTTAGCGATATGATTATACCAATGATATTTATAACAATAATCCTATCTAAATCTTCATGTGAAGAATATCTTAGTTCTATTTTATTCATAAATCATTTCACACTCCAACCTTTTTTAACTTTCACATCATACACCAACCCAGATTTACTTTGAAAATAATGTACAGAAACCTTTTTTCCGTCTTTATAGCCATCTTTATATACTTTTTTCCAAGTCCCTCCTTCAATCTGTTTTAACTCAGATAACAACTTCTTATTATTTACTGTAACTTTTTTAGTTCCATTTTGAACAGCTTTAAAACCAGCAGGATATTTAGGGGCATATTTTATTGATTTATACAAATGTTTACTTGCTTTCACCCCGTTTACAAAAATAGTCCGGATGACAAGACCCCATACAGCATCGGCTTCTTTATAACCAATTTGGACACTTTTGTCTCTTGAAGAAGCCTCTCGATTAATATTGAATGTTATAGACGGTGAAAATAACGATACAATTAAAGTAAAAATAATGAGAAAAGGAATACGTCTTTTCAATTTAAATTACCTCCTAATATTAACTATATAAAACACAATATAACATACTAGGAACGTTATAACTATTTCATTCTGTAGAAAATTAAAATGAATCTTTATACTGTTTAAAAGATATCTCTATCTTTTAAAATCTTATTTATTACAATATAAATTCATAAAGTAATGAATAAAATCTAGCGCAATTGACAATATCATTTAACCTACCGAAATATTAAAAGGCCCTTTTCAACTCATTTTTTCATAAAATCGAATTGGTATGATTCTTCTGAATCTTTTCCCCGCTTCACTCGTATATACTAAAAGAGTGATTGATTTGAAAGGAGATCTGTTTGTGGGATATATTTTGTTATTTTCGGTTGTGATCGGTCTTGTCTTGACCCTTTTGCTCACACCGCTCAGGTTGATCGTTAGAAAGAAAGGAACAGAACAGCAGGTGCCGCTCATGTGGATTGCAGGCCTTGCTTTGCTGTTCATGATCGGTATTTTTGTTTTCTATTACATTACCAATTTAGACCGTAACCCTTCATCTCTATGGCTGATTGGACTTGTTGTGACAGCAGCAGGCGCCTTTTTGTCAGTTGGATTGGAGCGTAAAATCAAAGGCGTGCTGTTTCTTATTCTATTGCTGCTCGGTGTTTACATGGCGACAGCTTTTTTATTCAATGCGAATGAGAAATTCGATGTCTCCAAAATGGAGCAAAAAGTAGAAATCAAAGCATTTGATGAAAAAGAAACACCTGCGAGTGTGCCGCCTCAATTTGCTCGGAACAAAATGAAGAAATCGTTCGGACAGGTGCCAAACACAAGCTACTATGAGCTTGGCAGCTTGCAAATTCAGAAGGTCAACGGTGAGTATGTATACATCGCTCCAGTGGAGTTCTCGGACTTCTTTAAATGGATTCGTGCAGGCAGCACGCCGGGTTACTTTACATTAAGTGCGACCGACTCCTCTGCTAATCCAAAGTTCGTGAAAACAGAGATGGTCTATACGCCTTCTTCCTATTTCAACAAAGAAATTGAGCGGCATATCCGTCTCCAGTACCCAGATTTGATTTTCTACGGCGGTACACAGCTGGAAATCAATGATGACGGCAAGCCTTATTACATTCAAACGTATGGCGATTTCATCTCTGCCCGAAACGGCTTTAAAGCTTCCGGTGTCGTCGTTGTTGATGCCAAAACAGGTGCGACGAAGAAATATGCTCTAGATCAAGTACCTGCCTTTATCGACGGTGCTGTTTCACCAGAGGCGGTCAGTCTGCAAAACAGCTATTTCGGAAACTATATTCACGGATTCTGGAATAGTATGTTTGGAAAGTCAGATGTAAAGCTGCCTTCCGATGAAGGAACGGAAGCCAATGTGAGCCCGGTATTTGATTCAAAAGGAGATATGTATTACTTCACAGATTTCACAAGTCCGAAAGAGGGCGTTGATTCCATGCTCGGATATGCCCTGACAAATGCCCGAACAGGAAAAGCGACTTATTATACCGGAAATCTTGAAGAATCCTACATGGATTCTCAGGGCGCTCTGCAAATTATTGAGAAACGATTCATCGAGAAAAAATGGAAAGGCCGCATGCCGATTCTCTATAATTTCTATGGGGAAGCCAGCTGGCTCACACCTGTTCTCGATTCAAATGGGTTCCTGCAAAACTACTTTATCGTTTCTGCAGCCAATCCAGAAATCGCTGCGTACGCTTCTACACCAAACGAAGCACTGAGAGCCTATAAGACAGCTCTTCAAAAGGGCGGCGGTACTGTTAACAGTTCCTCTAAGCAGGAAAAGAAAGAAGCAGCAGGGAAGGTCAAACGAGTCTACAAAGAAAAGACCGGTGATTATACAACCGTCACCTTCCTGCTAGACGATGGAAAAAGCTACACCATGTCATCTGAAAAGGAACCTCTCGTCATTTATTTAAAAGAGGGCGATCAGATCACCATGAAATACACTGATACAGGTGAGATCTTCCTTCCAGTCGATGAAATCAAAATTAAAGGGTTATAAAAAAGAAGCTTCTCCTACTGAGGAGAAGCTTCTTCTTTCTCTTTCCTTAACAATTCAACGAGCAATTCCTTATTTTTATTTCCCCCGGTCATCGGTGACTCGACATAGGAGAACTTTCGTTTGAAATCCATGCCTCTCACAGAAATAACAGCCAATTCACCGCCAATGCTGCCTCGCTGGAGGACATATTTAGATAAAACAGAAAGACCCATTCCATGGATCACAGCTTCTTTAATCGCTTGATTGCTGCTAAAAGTCACAAAAGTTCGCGCTTTCAGTCCATTTGATTTCAGGACATGCTGTAAATATTCTCCTGTCCCTGATCCCTCTTCTCTCGTAATCCATGTTTCGTTTTGTAATTGATCAATGGTGACATCTTTTTTCTTGGCAAAAGGATGATCTAATGGCGCCACAATATAAAGCTCGTCCTCTAGAAAAGTTTCTACAGAAAGCTCCTTGTCATTGGTCTGTCCTTCGATCAAACCGATGTCGACATGGAATAAACGGACATGTCTGGCGATCGCCTCTGTATTATCAATGACCACTTCAATATCAACATGCGGATAGAGCTGATGAAATTCCGCCAATATTTGCGGGAGCACATACTCACCAATTGTGAAACTCGCCCCGATGGTCAGCTTTCCTCTTGCCAAATGATGATGCTCATAAATGTCCTGCTTCGCCTGTTCATAGAGACGAATGATTTGTTTTGATCGATGGTACAGCATATCCCCAGTTGGTGTAACGGTTAATTGCTTTGGTGAACGATTCAGCAGAACGGTCTGGAATTCCTGCTCCAAGTTCTTAATATGAAGACTGACACTCGGCTGAGAAATTCGCAGCTTTTGGGCTGCTTTTGTAAAGTTCTTCTCCTCCACCACTGTCACAAATGTCTTCAGTGCATCGTAATACATCGGTCCCTCTCCTATCAGAAAACTTAATCCAACACCTTACCTATATATATCTTACTAATTCCTCTCCAGCACGTAAAGAACCGCCTAAACGAAAACAATTTAATAAAAATATTTACTAATTTTTTTAAAGACTCTATACTAAGAGGAGATATTTCCTATAGGAGGTGCTGATTTGGCAGCTAAAATAAAGGACATTGCAGAAAAAGCAGGCTTATCCATTGCAACGGTATCTCGCGTACTGAACCAAGATCCCAACCTATCTGTCACCGATCAAACACGCGAAAAAGTATATGCCGCCGCAGAAGCTTTGTCCTACCAAAAGAAGACATTCAAACATTCATTAAAAAAAATCGCCTTTCTCTATTGGATGACCGAAAAGGAAGAGCTTGAAGATATTTATTTTAAATCCATTCGACTCGGTATTGAGGAACTCACCAATACTCGGAGCTTAAATGTCACCGCTTACAATCCATCTGATGGGCTTGATTCCATTGATTCTGCTACAGAAGGAATCATCGCCATCGGCCGCTTTAAAACGTCAGAGCTTGACCAATTATATGCGATCACTCCGCATATTGTCTTTATTGATACAACGCCTGATGAAGACCGTTTTGATTCAGTAAAACCGAACCTGAAACGAATTGTTGAAAAGATCATCGATTCCTTTATCGAAAAAGAGCACCAATCCATTGGATTCATTGGCGGTACAGACCTTGATCTCAATACGAACGTGCACATTCCAGATATTCGTGAAACGACTTTCCGTGAATACATGCTGGCCCGCCATATGCTTGATGAGCGATTGGTCTATATCGGCCACCATTTCTCAGTAGATGAAGGCTATTCGCTGATGATGAAGGCGATCGACGAGCTTGGTGATGATCTGCCCACCGCTTTTTGTGTCGCTAGTGACCCTCTTGCCATCGGCTGCTTACAAGCATTAAATGAGCGAGGATTTTCTCTGCCGAACCGCGTCAGCGTCTTTAGTATCAACGATATTCATGTGTCTCAATATGTGTCGCCGCCGCTCACCACGTATCATATCCATACGTCATTACTTTGTGAGACAGCGATCGATTTACTTTTAGAAAGACTTGTGGACGGCAGAACATTGCCTAAAACTGTGCTGATTGCCTCAGAGCCTGTCTTTCGGAAAAGCACCATATAAACAAACTGGAAGTCCTGCCAAAGTGGAGGGCTTCTTTTCTCTCTATACGAGTAAAAAATTTTACTTAATAAATTTAATAAAATATGTTTACTTTTTTTACTTAAGTTGATATTCTCACATTAAGAAAGCGTTTTCTTATCATCTGTGAAAAAAGAACGAGAGGGGATTACCAATGAAAAAGGGAAAATGGGCGACATTATCAGCAGTCGTTGGTACTGCTGTGCTTCTGCTTTCAGCATGCGGGCCAGGAGATGACAATTCAAGCGGGACACAGCCAGCATCTACAGGTACAAAGACCTTGCTAGTATGGGAGGATGTCAAAAAGTCTGATGGGATTCAAGACGCTGTAAAAGAATTTGAAAAACAAAACGATGTGAAAATCAAAGTGGTCGAAAAAGCGTATGCCGACCAAATCGAAGCTCTCCGCCTTGATGGAGCAGCCGGGACAGGCCCAGACGTCATCACGATGCCTCACGATCAAATTGGATCAGCTGTCACTGAGGGACTGTTACAGGAAATCAAGCCTGATCAAAAAGTGATCAATTCCTTTACAGACGAATCCATTCAATCACAAACGGTAGACGGCAAGCTGTATGGCCTTCCTAAATCCGTTGAAACGACAGTGCTTTTCTATAACAAAGACCTTGTCAAAAAGGCACCGACTACACTTGATGGCTGGTATGACCTTTCGAAAAAGCTGACAAAAGACGGGAAATACGGTTTTGTTGCGAAATGGGATGAAATTTACTATGCCCAAAGTGTATTAGGAGGATCAGGGGGCTATATTTTCAAACAGAAAAGCGATGGCTCCTATGATGTGAATGATATTGGACTGAACAACGATGGCGCGGTTGAAGGCGGAAAATACATTCAAACATTCTTTAGCGAAGGACTTTTCCCTAAAGGCATCATTGGTGAACAAGGAATCAATGTCCTCAACTCCTTATTCACAGAGAAAAAGGCGGCAGCTGTCATTTCTGGGCCATGGTCATTTGGTCCATATAAAGAAGCTGGAATTGACTATGGCGTAACAGAGCTGCCAACACTCCCTAATGGAAAGCATATGAGCTCATTCTTAGGTGTAAAGAGCTACAACGTCTCCTCTTATTCTAAAAATAAAGACCTTGCTGAGAAATTTGTTGAGTTTATCACGAATGAAAAAAATTCGAAGAAGCGATTCGAAGTAACAGAGGAAATTCCACCAGTGAAAAAGCTGATGAAGGATCCAATTATTACTGGAAACGCCAATGCGGATGCTGTTTCAAAACAAACGAAATATGCCACGCTGACACCGAATACCCCTGAAATGGCAGAGGTGTGGAAGCCGATTGACAGCGCGTTAGGTCTCATTGCAACAGGCCGCACAGATGTGAAAAAGGCATTTGATGATGCCGTCAATCAAATTGACTCTCAAATTAAAGCAAATCACTCTAAATAATCATCAAACACGGGTAGCTTTTAAGTCTATCAAGCTGCCCGTATTTGATCTAATTTCATATGAAGTAGGTGTTAGACGTGACGGGTAACCTTGAACTAGACCGCACACACATAGTGGAATCAAAGACACACCGGAGACGGGCGCTAATGTTCTCCTTAATACCCGGGATGGGGCAGATATACAACAAACAGTACGGCAAAGGGGCACTTTTTTTCCTGTTCGGCGTCTCTTTTTTCATCGTATTTTATGATTTATTCAATATTGGCTTTTGGGGGCTGTTCACACTTGGTACAATGCTGCCTCGTGACAATTCTGTTTTCCTTTTAGCAAAAGGGATTATTGCGCTGTTAACAGCTGGTTTTGGTATCGGCTTTTACGTACTCATGATGCGTGATGCTTTTATGAACGGAAAGAAACGTGATCAAGGGATTCCGCTCCATTCCATCCGAGCTCAATATCATCAGCTGATCGACCAAGGCTTTCCTTACTTAATGAGCACTCCTGCTTTCTTTTTACTTCTATTCTCTGTTGTCTTTCCTATTATGTTCAGCTTTGCGCTTGCCTTTACGAACTACGATTTATACCACTCGCCTCCTGCCAATCTGATCGATTGGGTAGGGATCAAGAACTTTCAAAATATCTTTTCAATTGATATTTGGAGAGACACTTTCATTGATGTACTTGGCTGGACCGTTGTATGGACGTTGGCTGCTTCGACCCTTCAATGTGCTGTCGGCATCTTTCTAGCGGTTCTGCTCAATCAGAAGGATTTAAAAGGCAAACGGTTTTTTAGAACGATTTTGATTCTTCCTTGGGCGGTTCCGGGTTTTGTGACCATTTTGGTGTTTGCCGGACTGTTCAACGATACATTTGGAGCCATTAACAACACACTTTTTGCATCGATTGGAATTGATCCAAAACCATGGCTGACAGATCCATTTTGGAGCAAAATTGCCCTTATTGCGATGCAGACTTGGCTTGGATTTCCTTTTGTTTTCATTATGACAACCGGTGTTTTGCAAGCAATTCCAGAGGATCTATACGAAGCTGCGACCATTGATGGGGCAAACTTCTTTCAGAAATTCCGGTCCATCACGTTACCGCTTGTCCTTTATTCCATTGCGCCTATATTAATCACGCAATATACGTTTAACTTTAACAACTTTAATATCATCTACTTATTTAATGGCGGAGGACCGCCTGTCGCTGGCTCAACTGCTGGGGGAACGGACATCTTGGTTTCTTGGATTTACAAACTCACGATGCAGTCTTCTCAATATGCACTCGCTGCCGCTGTCACGATCTTACTTTCAATCTTTGTCATCGCCATTGCACTCTGGCAGTTTAAGAGAACGAATTCATTCAAAGAGGAGGACATGATGTGATATGGGATCAAAACAAAACAAGCTCATTCGCCTGAGCATCACTTATTTTATCCTTTTCATTGCCTCCATTTGTATTCTATATCCACTGCTTTGGACGATCGGTGCTTCCTTTAACCCTGGGAACAGCCTCATGAGTACAAGCATGTTTCCGAAGAATCCAACGTTCAGCCACTTCACCGAGCTGTTCTTTGGGCAGGGGGCACTTTATGCAAAATGGTATTGGAACTCAATGAAGATCAGTATTGCCACAATGGTTTTAACGCTGGTTCTTGTCAGTTTTACAGGCTATGCCTTTTCCAGATTCCGCTTCAAAGGACGAAAAAATGGGCTGATGCTCTTTTTGCTGCTGCAAATGATTCCTCAATTTTCAGCACTGATCGCGATTTTTGTTCTTGCTCAAATGCTTGGACTCATTAACAGCCACCTTGCCCTGATTTTGATTTATGCAGGTGGACAAATTCCAATGAATACGTATTTAATGAAAGGCTATCTTGATGCGATTCCAAAGGATCTCGATGAATCAGCCAGAATGGACGGCGCAGGGCATTTCCGGATTTTCATCCAAATTATTATGCCGCTCGCTAAGCCCATCTTAGCTGTTGTCGCAATCAACTCATTTACAGGTCCGCTGGGTGATTTCATCATCTCCAGTGTCATTGTCCGCTCACCCGAAATGTATACGCTCCCAATCGGTCTGTACAATCTTGTGTCAGACAAAATGGGTGCCAGCTACACGACCTTTGCAGCCGGGGCTTTACTCATTGCGATTCCAGTTGCTTTATTGTTCCTTGTTTTACAAAAACAATTTGTATCCGGCCTCACACAAGGCGGGACAAAAGGATAAGGGGAGATTTGATGAAGAAATGGTTGCTTGTCACTGTTGTCGTTTTCTTTCTAATGGGGTTAGGTATTCTGCCTGAAGCAAAGGCTGATACGATTTCGGTGAAACCGATCAATGGATTGCAAGGTGATTTCATCAAAGGAGCCGATATCTCGATGCTTGCAGAAGTGGAGAAAAGCGGCGGCAAATACTACAACCAGAACGGACAGCAGGTTGATCCGCTCAAGCTATTAAAGGATAAAGGCGTCAACTATGTGCGTATCAGACTGTGGAACCATCCATATGACAATCAAGGCCGTGCCTATAACGGCGGCACAAATGATCTCAACACAGCCATCGCTTTATCGAAACGTGCAAAAGCACAAAATATGAAAGTGCTGCTTGATTTTCACTACAGTGATTTCTGGACCGATCCCGGTAAACAGTTCAAACCGAAAGCTTGGATCAATCTCTCCCAAAGCGATTTAGAAAAAGCTGTTGGCACTTACACAAGCGATGTACTTAAAGCGATGAAAGCACAAAATGCCCTACCAAATATGGTACAGGTCGGGAATGAGTTGAACTCAGGTATGCTGTGGCCAAACGGAAAAAGCTGGGGTGAAGGCGGTGGTGAATTTGACCGGCTCGCTGCTCTGCTAAAAGTTGGCACAAATGCCGTCCGCTCTGTCGATTCAAACATCAAAATCATGCTTCACCTTGCACATGGCGGAGACAATGGTGCATCCCGCTGGTGGTTTGATGAAATCACAAAACGAGGCGTCTCCTTCGATACGATCGGTTTATCTTATTACCCGTATTGGGACGGCGGCTTTAGCGGTCTTACGTCCAATATGAATGATATTAGTGCCCGCTATAATAAAGACGTCATCGTGGTAGAAACTGCTTACGGCTTTACGACAGCAAACGGTGACAACCTAGATAACTCATTTAACCAAGACTCTGTGAATACAGCCGGCTATCCAGCCTCACCTCAAGGCCAGGCATCTTTTATACGAGATCTATCCGAAAAGATTTCACAAGTAAACAACAACCGCGGGAAGGGGTTCTTTTATTGGGAGCCGCTTTGGATTCCAGCGAAAGGTGCTCCGTGGTCTAGTCAATACGGGCTCGCTTATATCCAAACAACCGGGACTGTCGGAAATGCGTGGGAAAATCAAGCGATGTTTGATTTCAACGGAAAAGCACTGCCATCTCTTGATGTATTTAAACAAATGACACCGTAACTAAAAGGATAGGACGTGACAAAATGGGAAAGCGTTACCCACTCGTTCACCCAAATGTGAAAGGCTTTTTGCATGGTGGCGATTACAATCCAGATCAATGGCTCCATATGCCAGAGATCATAGACGAAGATTTTCGATTAATGAAGCTTGCACACTGTCAAACATTCTCCATCAACATTTTCGCATGGAGTAAGCTAGAGCCAGCAGAAGGTCAGTATGACTTTGCATGGCTGGATGACATCATGGACCGCTTGGCAGCGCAGGGGGCACACGCCATTCTCGCAACGCCAAGCGGAGCAAGACCTGCTTGGCTGTCACAAGCTTATCCTGAGGTTTTACGCGTCGAAGCGAATCGTCAGCGTAACTTACATGGACTGCGCCATAATCATTGCTTCACCTCTCCGGTTTATCGAGAAAAAACGAATACACTCAACCGGCTGCTTGCGGAACGCTACAAGGATCATCCAGCACTGATCATGTGGCACATTTCGAATGAGTACGGCGGCGAGTGTCATTGCGACCTGTGCCAGGAAGCATTTCGAGACTATTTGAAGAACAAATACAACCACGATCTTGAGGCTTTGAATCAAGCATGGTGGACGGGATTTTGGAGCCACACGTATAGCGATTGGTCACAAATCGAGTCACCTGCACCGCACGGGGAGCACATGATTCACGGCATGAACCTGGATTGGAAACGCTTTGTCACAGCACAAACGATCAATTTTTATCAAAATGAAATTGAGCCGCTGCGGGAATTAACACCTCATATCCCAGTCACCACGAACTTTATGGGCGACTACCCGCATATGCGTCCATTCCTTGGTCTGGATTATCATCAATTTGCAAAAGAGGTCGATGTGATCTCATGGGATAGCTATCCAGCTTGGCATAGCGGCAGAGAAACAACGGCCGAATTAGCATCAAACGTTGCCTTTGTACATGATTTGTATCGTTCCTTAAAGGACGGACAGCCGTTTCTCGTCATGGAGAGTACGCCGAGCCTTGTGAACTGGCATGAAGTGAACAAGGTCAAACATAAAGGCATGGCACACCTTTCTGCCATGCAGGCAGTTGCCCACGGATCAGACTCCGTGCTTTATTTCCAGTGGCGGCAAGGCCGAGGCGCCTCTGAGAAATTCCACGGTGCCGTTGTCGATCATTCTGGTCATGAACATACGCGCGTGTTCCAAGAAGTGGCTGATCTAGGGAAACAACTGGAGCAGCTGCAGCCAATTGCGGGCACGTCCGTTCAGCCAGAGGTCGCCATCATTTACGATTGGGAAAATCACTGGGCCATTGATGATGCGCAAGGCTTAAATAACACAAACAAACGCTATGTAGAGGCTTGTCAAACTCACTATCGAAGCTTTTGGAAAAAAGGCATCCCTGTTGACATTGTCGGGATGGAAAAGGATTTCTCATCCTATCGTGTGCTCATTGGGCCAATGCTCTACATGATCAAACCAGGCGTTGCAGAAAAAATTGAAGCCTTTGTCAAAGCGGGCGGCATTTTTATCGCGACATACTGGAGCGGCATAGTCGACGAAAATGATCTCTGTTTCCTCGGCGGTTTCCCTGGTCCTCTCCGCCATGTACTTGGCGTTTGGGCAGAGGAAATCAACACATTGATGCCAGATGAACATGTGTTAATGACCACAGGGAATGGACGCACCTATCATGTCGGACAATATTGCGAATCTATACATCCTGAAACGGCCTCTGTGTTAGGGCATTTTGAGAATGGCTGCTACGAAGGACAGCCGGCCCTGACTGTCCGTTCATTAGAAAAAGGGAAAGCATACTATATGGCCTCAGAAAATGAGCAGGGTTTCTATGATGAGTTTTACGAAGACCTTATCGCAGGTATTGGCATACAGCCCGTCCTATCCACTGCAATTCCAGAAGGAGTCAGTGTACAAAAACGAACAGACGGTACGCAGGACTATGTGTTTTTGATGAATTTCACAGAAGACCAGCAGAACATGTCACTAGATTCAGAGGCAAGCTATGAGAATATGCTGACTGGACAGCAAGTGCCTGAGCAGCTTCAACTTGATCCTTACGAGTATGTCATCTTGAAAAATCGTTGAAAGAAGCGTCCATTTATTGGGCGCTTTTTAATTTAATAAGTCTAAATACCCATATTAATTATTGTGAGCTTTAATCGTTATTTTTATCTAAATTTTTTTACAATATTTGATGCCGCGACACGACTGGTCTCTCCATCCTTTTTTACCATTGTATAGGTATGAAAGCGGTTGCTTAATACTCATAAATTTGATACCCTTTTTTTTCAATGTACTTGTGGGAATGCATTGGATGAAAAGTATAGACAAATGTAAACGTTTTATTTGTAGGGGGAGGGGCTTATGTTAACGTTTGTTGGATTGATGATTATTTTAACGATTGTTGTGCTGCTGATTTGGGGGAAAGCAAGTCCAATTGTTGCCATGGTCATGGTGCCTTTAATTGGGGCATTCATCGCAGGCTTTGGGATTAATGACATTCAATCATTCTTTGAAGAAGGGATTATCAAAGTACTGCCGGTGGCGACCATGTTCATCTTCGCCATTTTATTTTTTGGCATTTTACAAGATACAGGGTTCTTTGAACCTGTAATAAAAACGCTGATTAAACTGACAAAGGGAAATGTTGTCACGGTTGCGATGGGGACAGCTCTAATAGGAGTCATCGCTCATTTAGACGGAGCAGGAGCGACTACATTTTTATTAACTGTACCTGCACTACTTCCACTTTACAAAAAATTACATATGAGTCCGTACTTATTGCTGTTATTGATCGGGACAAGTGCTGGCTTAACGAATATGGTGCCGTGGGCTGGCCCCACAGGACGGGCAGCAAGTGTCCTTAATATGGACCCATCTGAACTTTGGGTGCCGCTCATTCCCATTCAGCTCATTGGGGTCGTTCTCGTATTAGGAATGGCATTTATTTTAGGAAAAAGAGAAGAAAAACGCATTCGGGTCAAAATCGCCGCAAATGAAATCGCTGCTGTTCAATTAGAAGGCGCAGATTGGGACCGGGCTATTCAATCCATTAGCGAGACAGGTGATGCCGCTTTAAAACGCTATCACTTGATTTGGGTGAATTTCATTCTGTTTATAGCTGTTGTTGTCCTTCTTGTGCTCAACGTGATTCCGGCTAGTTATATGTTTATGATTGGTCTTTCTCTCGCACTATTAATTAACTATCCGAAAGTGGATGTACAAATGGAGAGAATCAAGGCGCATGCACCTAGTGCACTCATGATGGCCGCTGTTATTTTCTCCGCAGGTTCGTTTCTAGGAATTCTCGAAGGAACGGGAATGCTAAAAGCTATCGCTGTGGACAGCATTCAGATTCTACCTGCTTTCCTGCTTCCATTTTTACATATCATTGTCGGGATGTTTGGGGTACCACTGGATATGCTGACAAGTACAGACGCTTATTATTATGCACTTCTGCCAATTGTCGAATCAATCACATCTGAGGTCGGCGTGACGGGCACTTCTGCGGCGTATGCCATGATGATCGGAAACATCATAGGAACCTTTGTCAGTCCTCTCGCTCCAGCCGTTTGGCTTGCGATCGGTCTTGCAGGAGTCGATATGGGGAAACATATTCGCTACTCTTTCTTCTGGATGTGGGGATTCAGTATTGTTTTATTGATCGTTGCCAAACTGATAGGCATTATTTAAATAAAAAAGACATGCGCACAGCGACGCATGTCTTTTTTCATTATGAAGGATATTCACTTGTGTGAATGTCTGAATTCGGCTTTCTAATAAGAGACATTAATCCAATGATAAACAATAGAACCATTGGAGCGAATGCAAGGCCAACTGTTCCAATTAAAAGAGTCACAGCAGAAACCAAGAAAAGAATACCTGAAAGCACGGCACGACGGTCAGTTTTCAAGAAAATCACACCTACAATCGACAGCACAGCCGCAATTGCGGAAACGACCATGAACTGAGTACCAAATGCATGAACAGAAGCCTGAAGCGTTTCAATCGGCAATGTTTCCCCTTCCTCTTTTAACACTTCATTGATTTCATCATAAAAAGATGGACCCACAGAAAGGATTAATGCCCCAAAGCCAACACCAATGGCATTGAGGACAATACTAATAATCCCCATAATTTTTTCACCTTTACGTTTAATCATGTGTAAACCTCCTAAAAAGTTAAATTAACCTGTTTTCACTTCTCGCTTTTGAAAGACGATTAAGGCAATGGCTAAGAAAATAGCCCAATAGATGACTAGGACGATTAGTGAGAATCCTAGGGACATACCTTCGATAACAGTAACCTGTTCCATAAAGTATTGGGATGGATCGTTTGCAAATAACAGATATTTTGACCAATCAAAGAAGAGCATTAAAATACCTGTGACTGATCCACCCACAATATACGCTAACACACTAATGGCAATGGAGATAGCCTCACTTCTAAACACTGTAGAAATGGCGAACGAAAGGGTTCCCAAAACGACAAACATTGCACAATGAGCGAGATAATAATAGACCATATTTGCAAACTGCGAACGTTCAATCACTTCACCATTTTGATACACCAAATTCACATAATCAGTGTTAAGTCCAAAGAAAATAGCACCCAATATGAATGACAAGATAAATAGCACCACAACAAGTAAAAGAGCATACAGCTGCACCGTAATATATTTAGATATTAGGATCTTTAGCCTTGATGGTGGACGAATCAATAATAATTTAATTGTACCATGCTTGTATTCAGCCGATACAATGGTGGAAGCAATAATGATCACAAACACACCGACTAGCTGAAGTAAATTGGCGTTTGTTTTCACATAGTCCCATACACTGTCGCTAAACTGATCAGCTGGCGGCAAGTTATGCTTGATTCGATAATCATTAATAGTGATCTCTTTTTCAAGCTCTCTTTTAAAGAAACCATTCTCTGTCTCTTTGAGCTCCTTCTTGTTTTCCTTATTCATCATTTCTAGCTGGGTTTTCCAATCACCTGAAGCTTGATCTCCGTCATTTGTTTTCACTGCAAAGATCAACGTGGCAACCATACCTAAAACAAGAAGCCCAACCATAATCCAAGTACCAACACGATAACTGATTTTCATCCACTCGTTTTGAATGAGGCGAATCATACGTCTGCCTCCTTTTTACCTGTTAAGCTTAAGAACTTATCTTCTAAGGTTTGTTTTTCAATTTTGATCTCGTACAAATGAATAGACGCGCTGCTCAAATGACGGATTAATTCTGGCATTTTTTGTTCTGGCATAGAGAAAAATAAGTACTGCTCCTCTTCTCTTACAGTGACGCCTTCCTCAAATGCATCAATGAGCTTCTGTGCTTCTTCAAGCTCCCCGGCTGCTACCTTCATTCGATAATTAACCAAATCATCCTGCTTCGTCTCAGCACGCTGATCCTCAATCGCAATCAGCTTTCCGGTTTGGATAATTGCAAAGCGATCACACATCAATTCCATCTCTGACATGAGGTGGCTTGAAACAATTACAGCCAGCCCTTCTTCCTTCGCAAGCCTTCTCAAGTAATCTCGTATCATTCGAATCCCCTCAGGATCAAGTCCATTGGTCGGCTCATCTAAGATTAGCAGTTTCGGTCTATGTATGAGTGCCTGCGCGATGCCCAATCGCTGTTTCATTCCTAATGAAAATGTACGCACACGTTTATGCTTCACATGCTGCAAGCTGACTAGCTCTAACAGCTCATCAATTCGCGCTTCATCCACTTTCCCATTCATTCTGGCAAAGTGAACCAGATTTTGTCTTGCTGTTAAATGATTATACATTTCTGGATTTTCAATAATCGCACCGACATGTTGGATGGCATGCTGATAGGATGTTTGAATACTATGGCCATTAATCAGAATGTCACCAGATGTAATGGGAGAAAGACCGACCATCATACGAATGGTTGTTGTTTTCCCTGCACCATTAGGTCCTAAGAAGCCAAAGACTTCGCCCGCTTGGACAGAAAAGCTCAAGTCTTGAACAATCTTTTTCCCGCTAATATGTCTAGATACATTATGCAGTTCTAAAACGTTCGTCACGTTACCTCTCCTTCTTTGTCTAAGTATCATCTATCATTCTATTTCCTGATAAACACCATGATCCGTCAAAAATAGAAGAACACTTCCATATGGTACAGCAATGCCCAAAAGTTGTGAAGGGGATTAGCCAAAATTTAGCGAATCATCTGCCTTTTTTAAGGTAGAGTTAAGAAAACTGCGGATTTTTATGTGAAAAGAGGCTTGATTTTTTAAAAAATGAACCTTTTTCAACAGGTATATATGTATGGAATTTTGTTTGAGATTATTCCTTTCACCTATAAATAAAGAAAAGAGGCCTCTTACAGCCTCTTTTCATACATTATATCTTCTTCACAAACTCTGATTTTAATTTCATTGCGCCGAAGCCAGGAATTTTACAATCAATGTTATGATCGCCTTCAACTAAACGAATGCCTTTGACCTTCGTTCCTATTTTTAAAACGGATGAAGAACCTTTTACTTTTAGGTCTTTAATGACAGAGACCGTGTCCCCATCACTTAACAGATTCCCATTCGCATCTTTGACCACAAGCTGTTCCTCTGCCGCTTGTTCTTGTTCAAGTGACCATTCATGCGCACACTCAGGACAAACCAGCAGACTGCCGTCCTCGTAAGTATAAGGTGAGCTGCACGAAGGACAATTCGGTAGATTAGACATTTTTGTTTCCTCCAACTTTCTACATCGTTTATAACAATTTTACCACATTTCGATAGAAAGGAATGTGATGGAAAAGGAAACATTTTTCATCGTTTACTTTTTTATTCCAATTTCTAACACAGCCGCGACATTCCGGGCTGTTCTTTCTACATGAAGAGCCGCATCTCGTATCGCCTCAGACAGAGAGGTAATACCTGGAACGATACTAAACAGTGCATCAATTCCATGATCGTGTACGACTCCACTGTCGTTTGCAAGAGAGCCTGCAATCCCAATCACAGGCAGATTATACTGCTTTGCTGCTTTGGCTACGCCGATTGGGGTTTTTCCGTAAATGGTCTGCCGGTCAATTCGGCCTTCTCCCGTAATGACAAGGTCTGCCTCCTTGATGACGTCATCAAAATGAACAGCCTTCAGCACAATATCGATTCCTCTTTGCAAATCAGCTTTTAAAAAGCCTAATAAACTCGCACCAAGCCCTCCCGCCGCTCCTGCCCCTGCTGCATCTCCAAAGGAGACATTGAACTGCTTTTCAGCTACTTGTGCAAAATGAGCCAGATTCTTGTCTAACACTTGAACCATTTCTTCATCTGCTCCCTTTTGAGGACCGAAAACAGCAGACGCTCCTCTCTCACCCGTTAAAGGATTTTCCACATCACAAGCCGCCTCCAGACGGACGGATTGCAGTCTTGGATCGAGTCCAGATAAATCAATTGAAGCTAACTGATGAAGTACCCCGCCGCCTGACGTCAGAGAATGTCCTGTTTTATCAAGGAAAGCTGCACCTAATCCTTGCATCATCCCAACACCGCCATCATTTGTTGCACTTCCGCCAAGCCCAATGATCACATGCTTCGCTCCTTTATCCAGCGCTGCAAGTATTAATTCTCCAGTTCCTCTGGATGTGGTCCATAATGGATTACGTTTTTCTCGCGGTACAAGATGTAAACCTGAGGCTGCAGCCATCTCTATGACAGCAGTCTGACCGTCTCCTAACATGCCAAAAAAGGCATTCACTGGCTCACCAAGCGGGCCCGTGACCACTTGATGAACAATGTGTCCGTCAGTCGCATCAACCAACGATTGAACGGTCCCCTCTCCTCCATCTGCCATTGGCAGTTTGATATACTCTGCGTTTGGCAAAATAGAACGAAATCCTCGTTCAATGGCACATGCTGTCTCATAAGCAGATAAACTTTCTTTAAATGAATCTGGTGCGATCACAATTTTCATCCTAAAGCCCCTCTTTTCTTATCATGTCCTCAGCCAAACAGCTGGAAAACGCCAAAAATAATGGTCGATACAACGGTTAACGTCAAACCGATTAACGATTCAAAAGGCATGAGCTTCAAACGCTCTTTAATATCCATTTGAACACTTCCTGCTGTTGCATGGAAAAAGCTCCCGTGCGGAATATGGTCAAGCACTGTTGCGCCAGCATGAATCATGGCTGCTCCTGAAAGAGCAGATACACCAAGCCCAATCAGTGTTCCGCTAAACACACCGCTCGCTACCGCCGTTCCTGCTGTTGTCGAAGCGGTCGCGGCTGACATAAATATCCCGGAAGTAGGCGCAAGTAAATATGGAGGTAAACCCGATGCATCCAGTGCCTGAATAAACACATCTTTTAAGGAAGAATTCGATACGATTCCTGCTAATGTACCTGTCCCTAATAACATGATCGCGACACCTGACATTTTATGAAGCCCCGACATCGCATAATCATTGAGAAATTTCCCTTTTTTCATGAAAAGAGCACCTACAATCCCTCCAATCGGTAAAGCGATCATTGGGTCTATATTGATTTGAAAAAGCGGCCTTAAAGCCAACAATAAAATGGTAACCAGCGGACCAGCCAGTGCTTGAAAAAAAGAAGGTATTTGAACTTTACATTGCCCAGTTTCCTCTTCAAGAACGGGTGTCCCTTTGTTTGCAAGCTTTTTAGCTAATACATATGTAACAGCCAACCCGAACACAGCTGGAATGACACCTGCTGCCATCATTGAAGTCAGAGGTACACCAAAAGCGTCTGAAGCGGCAATGGCATTCGGATTCGGTGACATGATATTTCCTGCCTTCCCGCCTCCAATCATAGCAAGGAGTATTCCCGTTTTTGAGAGCTTTGCGCGTTTGGCAATGGCAAGTGCGATGGGCGCTACCGTGATAACCGCAACATCTACAAAAACGCCCACTGTTGTTAAAATCATCGTTGCAAGAGCGAGTGCTAATAGTGCCCTCGCCTCACCAAGCCTTCTCACGATGGCCTCAGCGATAGATAACGCTGCACCTGATTCAATGAGAACACCAGCCAGTACACCTGCGGCCATAATTCTAAGGACAGCCGGAATCATGTCCTTAGCACCTTCCATCATAACGTTGACGGTCTGAACAATGTCTACCCCGCCAACCAATCCGCCTATGAATGCACCAGCCAGCATGCCATAAGCAGGTGATACTTTTTTTAGAATGAGAACAATCGCGATCACAAGCGCCGCCATGGCTCCCAGAGTACTTACCGTCACATCTCCACCCATTCTCAATCCCCCTAAAAATATCTTTCTCCAATTGTAAGCGTTTACCCTAAGGGATTGTGTTGTGAATCTGGATGAATTTTTTTAACTGACCACTCTTCCGAATTGTGCATTTGCACAATCAAGATAGTTGAGTCATTAGCTGCGCCATATAAAGCTCGATTAACTGTTTTACATGACGAGGGTCTTTTCCGGTCAATCCTTGAATTTTGTCTAAACGATAACGCAATGTATTCCGATGAATAAATAAACGATCAACAATTCTTTGCAAATCACCGCCCTCTTCAATGTAAACCCTTAATGTATGGGCGAGCTCTGCTTCTTGTGTCAAAGGCTTGTAAAAGTCAGTCCATCGACTGTTCTTTTCAGCAATTCCCACCTTCATGAATAAGCTTTCCAGCTGATACGATTCAAAGAAATACATACTTTCTTCCGGATCAAGAGCCTTCCCTAACCTCAGGGCTTCTCTCGCATGCTGAAAAGAAATTGGCAGCTGGCTGATGTCTTCAGCGACAGTCCCTATCCCCACTAACACTTGGCTTCCTACTGCTCTTTGCATTGTTTTTTGCAGATGACCTGCCGCCTGCTTTACTCGATGTTCAGGTATGGGCTGACTTAAAAGAATCAATTCATGACAAAAGGTCATGCCAAGTAAATCATCCGCATTCTTATCATATTGAATCGCATGCATCAATTTATGAACAGCATCCTCTGAGGATGGAACTGGCTGAAAAACAATAGCCATTCGGCGCTTGTCTAAATCCATCCCCAGCCAAGCAGCTCGATTTTTCAGCTGATGATCCCCAACATCAGAATATGAAATCAACTGATTGACAATTTCACTCTCTATTCGATGACGCCATTGAACCCGCTCAAGCAGAAAAGATTGCTCTAACACCAGTTCAGCTGCCATCTTCACCAGCTCGGCATGATGCCGAATGTCCTCTGGTTCACCAGTAATTCCAATCACACCAACTACTTGTTCATGGAAGCAGATAGGCAAGTTAATCCCAGGTTTCACCCCTTCTAAGCGCAAAGAGGTCTCCTGGTCAATTTCCACACTGTTCCCGCTTGTCAGTACAAGCCGTGCACCATCATGTTTCTGGCCAATCCTGTTTCGTTCACCAGAACCAATAATGACACCATCTGCATTCATCACATTGATGTTTTTATGTAAAATATGCATCGTACGTTCAACCATTTCTTGAGCCAATTCACTGGTCAAAAATTGCATTTGTCATCTCCCCTGAAGGTTTTTTTCATTCAATGTATCATAGTGTCTTTGAACAATAAATGCAAAGTGTTTAAAAACCAGCCATTGACAAAGACACCCTGAAAAGTGTTTAATCAAATCAAAGGACCGACCGACAGTCTAGTTAAAAGAAAGGACGGCTTTATGAGAACCGTTAAACATCCTGAGGAACGTAAAAATGACATATTAAACGCAGCCGAAGCGCTTTTTTCAACCAAAGGCTATCAGAAAACAACGATTATTGACATATTAAAAGCCGTTGGCATTGCAAAAGGCACCTTTTATTACTACTTTGCATCCAAAGAAGAAGTAATGGATGCCATTATTGACAGGATCATCAAAGAAGATATCATCGTAGCAAAGCGTATTGCAGCTGAGCCAGACCTTCCAGTCGTTGACAAACTATTTCGTATCATCATGGCGCAATCACCTCAGCAAGGAAGCCATAAACAGGGCATGATCGATCAGTTCCATCAGCCTTCTAATGCAGAAATGCATCAAAAAAGCTTAATCAAAGCCATTAAAGAACTATCACCAGTGTTGGCAGATGTCATTCAGCAAGGTGTAGAGGAAGGGACATTCAAAACGAAGTATCCGCAAGAGACGGTTGAATTTCTCCTTGCTTCTGCACAGGTCATATTTGATGAAGGCCTTTTTCGATGGACAGCCGAAGAAAGTATACAACGCGCTTTAGCTTTTATTGATATACTCGAATCCTCATTGCATGCAGAAAAGGGGAGCTTTTCATTCCTGCTGAAGCGATTATCTGGAGAGCTGGATGGAAATAATCAGTGATTGGTCACTTCAATACCAATCCTGCATATATTGTAGACTGACGGTCGGTCTAAAAGGAGAGTGATATTCATGTCTTTGTTATCCAAAAGAGGGTCATCCCACTTTATCTACCTCGTTCTCGGACAGATTATTTCCGTTTTCGGATCTTCTCTCATTCGGTTTGTTCTATCTTTACACGTACTGGATATGACGCATCGAGTTGATTTATATGCCTTACTTTTCGCTTTATCCAATATCCCGCTCCTTCTCTCCCCGTTAGCTGGTGCAATCGCTGACCGGTTTAACAGAAGGAACTTAATGATTTTATTTGATGTCCTCACCGGCATGATGATTCTTGCCTTTTATTTTTGGTTATTTTCGGGAAATGATTCACTCTATATGATCGGAGCTGTCATGATACTGCTTGGCGTGATGAGTACGTTCTATGCTCCCGCTGTCATGTCCAGCATTCCACAGCTAGTGAAACAAGAGCAATTAGAACAAGCAAACGGCATTGTCAATGGCGTTCAGGCACTTTCAGGTGTTCTCGCACCTATTATCGGAGGAGTTCTATACGGAATGATTGGAAGCCAATCCATCATCGGTGCAAGTGCCATCGTATTTTTTCTATCAGCCTGCATGCTTTTAAGGTTAAACATTTCCTTCTCCCCTAGTCCGCTGACAGAGTCTATGGGCAAAGTGCTCATAAAAGATATGAAACAAGGATTTTCTTATATTGGCAGCCAGCCATTTTTAAAAAAAGCCATGCTGCTTGCTGCAATGTTAAATTTCATCCTTACACCATTTTTTATTGTTGGGGGTCCAATCATTTTAAGGGTCACAATGAAGAGCAGTGACATCATGTATGGAATAGGCATGGGCTTGATTGAGTTCGCTGTCATCGCAGGGGCTCTGCTAGTTGGACTTGTAGCGAAGCATTGGCGCATTCCTACTTTATATCGCTGGCTTCTTGTCATCGCAGTCATCTTGCTGCCTGTGGCATTCTCAACATCCAAAACAGCTCTTCAATTTGGTACTTATCCAGCTTATTTTCTCTTTTTAGCAGGATGTCTTCCAATTGCTATGCTGCTAACTATGATCTCAATCGTTGTGATTTCACATGTTCAAAAGAAAACACCAAATCATCAATTAGGAAAAGTGATGGCCAATCTGACAATGGTTTCTCAATGTGCTGCTCCGCTTGGCCAAATGATGTATGGATTTTTGTTCAATACGTTTTCAGCCACCATGTATGTGACTGTGCTCATCGTCAGTACTTTCATGTTTGCACTAGCCTGCTTAACAAAAAATATGCTTCAGCATGAAGGAGAAGCAGCCTCATGAGATTAGCGTTTATAAAGAAAGACTTAACCCGACACCGTCTCATTTCAATCGGCTTAACCATTTGCATCATGATGACTTCATTTCTCGCATCAAGTGCAGCTCAAATGATCGTACAGCTGAATGGTTCCATTTCTAACCTGCTCCATTCTGCCAAAGCGCCAGACTTTGTCCAAATGCATGACGGCGACCTAAATGAAAAAGACATTAAAGCATTTTCAAGCAAGCAATCCATGGTAAAAGCCCATCAAATCGTCCCAATGATACCAATTGAACATGCAAACATCAGGTTCGGACATGAGCCTGCCAAAGCAGGTGTGATGGATCATTTATTTGTGAAGCAAAATCGCAACTTTGATTTTCTTCTAAATGAACAAAACGAAAAGTTCACTGTCAATAAAGGTGAAGTGGCTGTCCCAATTTATTTTCAACAAAAGTATCAGCTCAACATAGGTGAAACGTTACTGATTGAGAAAGGAGCTAATCAATTCCCCTTTCGCATCAAAGCGTTCTTGCGAGATGCACAAATGAACCCCAGTCTTGTCAGTTCAAAAAGATTTCTTCTTCATAACGAGGATTGGGATGCAATAAATCAAGTGTTTCATCACAAAGAGTACTTAATCGAATTTTTACTACATGATGCCTCGCAGACAGATACCTTTCAAGCAATCTATCAATCATCACAGCTGCCACAACAAGGTCCAGCTGTCACACTACCTTTACTGCGTATGCTGAATGCATTGACAGATGGAATGGTCATTGCCATTCTCCTGCTTGTTTGCCTGCTGCTCATCAGTATAGCCCTTCTCTCTCTCCATCTTGCTATGACGGCTTCTATAGAAGAGGATGAACGTGAAATTGGCATACTGAAGGTGCTTGGGATCCCTTTAACAAGAATCAAGCAATTATACGTTGGTAAGTATGCCGCGCTTGCTTGTGCAGGGTGTATAGCAGGATATGTGTTAACGCTTATATTTGGTGATATGTTTACAACCAATATTCACCGTTACATGGGGAATCAGCCTTCTTTTGCTCATTGGTTAATCCCGCTTTTTGTTTCTATTGCGACGGCAATGATCGTCATCTCTTGCAGCTATGCTGTCCTAAGAAAGTTTGGTCAAATATCGGCTGCTCAAGCACTTCAAGGCGTTATCAATTCACCGAATCATAAGAAAAAAATACCTATGCACCTCAAGAAAAGCAGGTTCATACCAATCAATATTTGGCTTGGTTTAAAAGATCTGATATCACGAAAGAAGTTGTACACAACGATTTCTTGTATTATTGCACTCTGTACATTTTTAATGCTCATGCCTATTCAGCTATGGCATACCTTACAATCACCGGATTTCATCACATACCTTGGCTCTGGTAAAAGTGACCTTCGAATGGATATACGCCAAGGAAATCATCTAGCGAAAAATACAAACGAAATAGAATCAATGATTCGTCAAGATCAGAGCATACAAACAGCAGCCATCTATAAAACTACTTCTCTTCAGGTGAAATCAAAGGAGAACACATTAGAAACGCTCTACTTAGAAACAGGTGAGCTCTCAGCATTTCCCCTCAACTATTTAAAAGGGCGGCAGCCTTTAAAGAATGAAGAAATTGCCTTATCCGTATTAAATGCAGATTCACTTCAGAAAAAGATAGGAGAAAGAATCACTCTCGTAAATAATAGGCATGAAATCCAAAGAACGGTGACAGGTATTTATCAGGACGTAACCAATGGGGGCAAAACAGCAAAAGCAATATCACAGCCATTTCCTCAACCAGCTCTTTGGCAAACCATTCAAATCCAACTAAAGCCAGGAGTAAATATTGCAGAGAAAAAGACAATATATGAAAAAAAGGTATCTCCTGCAAAAGTGACAGATATGAAAGAATACGTTCATCAAACGATCGGCAGCACAGCAGCTATTGTAAAAATCATTGCATTTTTTGCTGCATTAGCTGCCTTTGGAACCGCCAGCTTAATGCTATTCATGTTTCTGCACATGTTAAAGGCGAAAGATTCGAGCCGAAACCACATGCTAAGAACAATTGGATTTTCTATAACAGATATAACAGCACAATATATATCGAGTTTTATCGTTGTTCTGTGTTTTGGCGCCTTTATTGGAACAATCGCGGTGAGTACCATTGGTCCTGCTTTGATGAGTATAGGTGGAGCAACATTAGGGGCATCGAGCCTCCAGTGGCTGTCACCGCAATGGGTGTCAGTTGTGTACCCCGTTACACTAGTTATTGTCAATTTAGCTTTGACCACCTGGTTATTGAAGACGTTTTTTTCTAGTCAAACGACAAGGCATACACTTTTATAAGGAGATGTTTCACATGGAACACTTGATTGAAACGCAGCAATTGTCATTGCATATCGATTCATTAAAAGGACAGAAACAAACGATTCTTAAGAATATTCATTTATCGATAAAGCGTGGGGAATTCGTGACCATTATGGGACCTTCTGGATGTGGGAAAACATCCTTACTTTATCAGCTGAGCGGCATAGAAACAACTTCAACAGGAGAGATCAAATATAAAGGCCAATCACTATCAGAAATGACAGACAAACAGTTAAGTGCTCTGCGCTTAACAGAGATGGGGTTTGTTTTTCAGCACAGCCATCTACTAAAAAATCTTAATCTATTTGACAACATCATTGCTGCAGCTTATTTAGGAAAGAAAAAGACAAGACCAGAATTGAATGAACGAGCTCAATATTTAATGGAAAAACTTGATATTGATCATTTGGCAAATAGATATTTGACAGAAGTATCGGGAGGACAGCTTCAAAGAGCCGCTATCTGCCGAGCGCTCATGAATGAACCAGACATACTTTTTGCTGATGAACCAACAGGGGCTCTTAATTCCAGTACAACGAAGGAAGTGATGAATATTTTTTCAAGAGTACACGCTGAAGGAGCAACACTGCTGCTTGTCACACATGACCCTAAGGTGGCTCTTCGTTCTGAAAAAATCATGTTTATGAATGACGGAGAAATTGCAGACAGTTTACAATTAGGTAGATATGACCATTCAACTGCCGAGAAACGAGAAATGAGATTAAATCAATGGCTGCAAGATTTAGGTTTTTAATTTGAGTAAAAACAGGCAGGAAACTGCCTGTTCTACTTTTTCTGGCACTCAAACGAGTAATCCATAGACAAACTATTTGTTTCTAAGATGATTTTGCCGCCAGCTTGTTGACAAGATTCTGTCAGCAACTCAATTTCTTTGCTATAAAAGTATCTCTTTGACATATAAACAGTCACTAAAACAAGTAACAGAGTCGCGATAATGACTGTGATTTGTCTATTTAAACTTTGAAATCTTTTTTTCAGTTCAACATCCTTTCTAAAAGGTCGGAGTTTGTGTTTAATACTTACTTTTGTCGTCATCTACCAGTTTCTTATCTCATGATCTAGCAACATCATACATGATTTTCTTTCCTAGATCGACCTTCCATTTTTCCTCTGAAATAGTTAAAACTGCTTTATTCCAAATATACGAGTGATATTTTCGTTCATTATCATAAAATCCATTGTATATATCCCTTTTTTAGATTTCCAAAAAGAGATTTTATTCATTTGTGCTAACAAGCAATCACCCTTACAATATCGTACATCACATGACCTTAGGTCCTTTTTATTACCTCTTGTCAATCACTTCGCAGAAACGATTATATTTTACCAAAAATTGTGATATCGTTTTTTATGAAACAGGTGAAAGGATCTTAAAGAGGTGAAATTTCCATGGCTATCATTTCTGCTGAACAGGTGGGGAATCGTTTAAATGATTGGAGAATTGCAATTCGCAAGCATGATGTACACAGTGCAAAAGCAATGTATACAGAATTAAAAGAATTACTTCAAAAAATGGAAGAAAATCAGGAAGTTTTGACCTATTACTCATTGCTAGAAGGCAAGTATAAGCTCATGTTATATGAACGGAGAGGTACAAAACTGAAGGAACAGCCAGAGCCAGATTGCCCCTCTAAAACAAACGACTTAATTGAATACTACTTTTACCTATACAAAGCCCTTTACGCTTCATATAAAAGAGACTATGCATCAGCCATTGGACTGTTTAAAATTGCCGAGAAAAAACTACAACACATTCCTGATGAAATAGAAGTAGCAGAATTTCATACGAAAATCGCTAACTTATATATGCTGCTTCGTCAAAGCCTGATTTCTCTACACTATATTCAGAATGCTATTGATATTTTCAAAAGTCATGAAGGATATGAGAGAAGACTAGCTGCAGCCTTTGTCATCGCCGCTGCTAATTATATGGACATTGGTGACTTTATAAGAGCAGAAGACTACTACAAAAAAGCATTACACATCGCAGACAGTCTCAACGATCATTTTCTAACATCACAGCTTTATCATAATATCAGCATTTTGTACGCCGAAGCTGGCGAAGCCAAAAAATGTATTGATGCCCTAGAAAAGGCTCTTAGTGATGAAGACTACCTCTCTTCGTGTTACTTTCATCACTCCATGTACATGTTAATGAAAGAGCTGCTTTCTATCGATGAAAGGACACAAGCTCTCTATTACTTCGAATTGGTGAACCAAAAACATGAATCAGAGAAATGCCCCATCTATACAGCAAAAATGAATTTGCTTTACCATCTATACTTCACTGAAGATATGGCTCAAAAAGCTCAAGCCTGTTTCGATGAAATCAGCATTCTTAAAAAATTAAAAGATGCTGAAGGAGTCTGTGAATTAAGTGCATTAGCTGCAAAACACTTTGAAGAGCTGGGAGCAATTCATCAAGCCTATCTCTTTTTAAAGGAAGCTGATCGCATGAAACATCCTATCATTGACTGGGGGAATTCTAATGAAAAAAATGAGTTTATTGATCATCACTTTGACCATCGTTGTTTTAGGACAAACAGGGGCTTTCAATACATTAAATGATGGCAATCCTGGTACAACAGAACGCCCTATCGGAACTTAATATAACATTGGTCATACAAAGAACCACTCGCCTCATCAAGGCAAGTGGTTCCACATTTATTTTAGTTGCTGATAACATATGAGGCGGTGTATATGTACCGCAATATAAGTAAGCTCATCATTAGGAATGACGATATTATGCACCTGTTTAATATAGTCTTTGATTTTAAAAGCAACATCCATCGCTTGAGGATATAAGTGTGCAATTTGTTCAAATAACTCATTTTCTTGATCTGATAATAATTTATCAGCATAAAATCTTTCTACGAAGAATTTCACATGTGTAATGAACCGGCTGTAATGAATATTCTCTTGATCCATTTCCATATTCAACGTGTAGCGCACAAGATTGACAATACTTCCGATCATCTTGGCGTATTTCATACCATCTTTCGACTCGGACTCTTCACCTAATGCATTAATTAAGTGAAAGGCGATATTGGCAGCTTCTTCTTTTGGTAATTGTATGCCAAATGTGTCATTGACTAACTCAAGTGCGTAATTTCCTACTTCAAATTCTTCTGTATAGTAATTTTTGATTTCCCAATACACGCGATTCGTAATATTAATATTCTTTTTATGACGTTCCACTGCAAAATTCAAATGATCCATTAAGGTAAAATAAATACCTGAATTTAAATTTGAGTTTAAACGTTTTTCTGCATATTGGACGATGTGTTGAGTTAAATCGATAAATTCCTGAGGCATTGAATCTAACAGTTGAAGAAATTCTTTTGCTCTCATGTTATCGACTGACATAAAGACTTGGTCCGCTTTTTTCTCTTCTATCATTTGACCTGGTTTCTGTCCATAGCCAATTCCTCGGCCGAACAAAACCATCTCCTGTTGGTTCTGATCTTCAGCCAGGACCACGCTCGAGTTTAAAACTTTTTTGATTTTAAACATCGTCATCACCTGTTTTCATGATTGTGGTGTTCAATCAAGCGATTCACCATTTGTCTCAATGACTTTTTTGTACCAATAAAATGAGTCTTTTCGAGATCGTTTTAATGTCCCGTTCCCGTCATCATCTTGATCTACATGAATGAAGCCATAGCGTTTTGACATTTGTGATGTACCTGCACTAATAATATCAATTGAGCCCCAGCTCGTATATCCGAAGAGATCGACGCCTTCTTCAATGGCTTCTCTCATTTGACGGAAATGTTCCTTAAAATAGTTAATACGATAGTCGTCATGAATTGAGCCATCACTTTCAACTACATCCTTTGCACCCATGCCGTTCTCGACAATGATAAGAGGTTTTTGATAGCGATCATACAATTCGATCAAAGAAATTTTCAGACCAACCGGATCAATTTGCCAGCCCCAGTCAGTTGAAGGAAGATAAGGGTTTTTGACTCCACGAATGGTATTTCCTTCTGTCTCTTCTAATCCTTCTTGGGCTGATTCCGTTAAAGACATATAGTAGCTGAATGAGATAAAATCTACTGTGTTTTCCTTTAAAATGGTTAGATCATCTGCTTCCATTTGAATATGAATATCTTTTCTCTCAAGCATGCGCTTGATCAGCGGTGGATACTCGCCAAATACCTGAACATCTGCATAGAAATAGTTTTCTAAGTTTTGTTTCAAAGCTTGTTCCACATCATTCGGGTGGCACGTATGCGGATACGTTGTCAATTTTGTCAGCATACATCCTACCTGGCTGCCTGGGATGATACGATGGCAATCTGCTGTTACAAGAGCAGATGCAATAAATTGATGATGAAGTGCTTGGTACACCGTCTCTTCCACTTTTCCTTCTGGACAGCGATCAGGAATAATTCCCGCTGTAATGAAAGAGTGGCGGTGAATACTATCAATTTCATTAAAAGTGAGCCAATATTTCACATCATCTTTATAACGTTCGAAACAAACATTGGCGAACTTCACAAAGAGGTCGATTACTTTTCTTTCAACCCAGCCGTTATATTTCACACTAAGGGCTAATGGCATTTCATAATGAGAGAGTGTCACGATCGGTTCTATGTTGTGTTTTTTCATTTCTGCAAATACACGATCATAAAATTGCAGCCCTTTTTCATTCGGTTCCGCTTCTTCTCCAGTAGGGAAGATACGACTCCATGCAATAGAAATGCGAAGTGTTTGAAATCCCATTTCAGCAAAGAGAGCCAAATCCTCTTTATAGTGATGATAGAAATCAACACCTCTGCGCTTTGGGTATTTTTTATCGTCTGGGTCTTTCATCGCACGATCTATATTTTCAGTGGTAACAGCAAGATGACCTTCATAATCTTCTACACTCAAGTTGGAACGGTACATTGCAATATCTGCAACAGACGGTCCCTTTCCATCTATATTCCAGGCGCCTTCTGCCTGGTTAGCAGCAATGGCGCCGCCCCATAAAAATCCTTTTGGAAAACCTTTGATTTTTTTCATATGATTATCCTCCTAATTGTGTAACAACCATCAATGTATCTTGACGATTGACCTCTTGTAATGGCTGTACCTTAATATCATATTGATCTGTATTTGTGACTACAGCAAGAGTTACTGGATCATACCCTGCTTCCATGATTTTTTCTAGATCAAATTCAATCAATAAATCACCCGCTTGAACACGCTCTCCAGCCTGCACCTTTGGATGGAAATACTGACCTTCCAACTGAACGGTGTCAATGCCGATGTGGAATAATACTTCAACTCCATGGTCCGTCTTCATACCAAGTGCATGGTTTGTTTCGAACAGTAAGGTTACCTCTCCATCTAGTGGTGCATAAAGTGCTCCCTTTGAAGGTACAATGGCAATTCCTTCTCCCATGACCTTTGAAGAGAAAATATCATCTTTCACTTCAGATAGAGAGATCATTTGACCAATCACAGGGCTTTTGAATGTTTCTCCTGCTCCAATTTTTTCAGCAAACCCAGCTTGGTCCTTTGTCTTTTCTTCTACAGTTCGATCTTTACCTAATACAAAAGCAGCGATAAAGGCGACAATAAACGAAATGACCGCTCCAATGATAGCAAACATCAAATTTCGCGGGAGCTCATCTGATATAAACATCGACATGCTTGCTAATCCAGGGCCAACAAGCACAAAGGCTTGTATACCAACTAAACCAATGAAAATCCCGCCAACAAACGAACCCATCATAACACTTCCAAGGACTCGCTTATTTTGCAGTGTCACACCATACAGCGCCGGCTCTGTGATGCCAAAAAATGCTGATATTCCTGCCGAAATGGCTGTTGATCTGAGTACCTTGTCTTTTGTTCGAAGTGCGACAGCAAAACAAGCTCCACTTTCCGCAATATTATGCGCAAGTGATGCTGGTAAATAAAGTGCTTCTTTCCCTAGGTTCCCCATCGTTGTGACTGCATAAGGGACCATTGCTTTGTGCATGCCTGATGCCACCATGAACGGGAGAACCGCTGCTAAAATGGCGACAGCTACCCAGCCTACCGTATTAAACATCGCAAGAATAATAGATGAAAAACCTTGCCCTGCTGTAAAACCAATCGGCCCTAACAGAAGTAGCGTAACTGGTACAGTAATGACCAATGACATCATCGGAACGAAGAAAATCCGAATTGGTTTTGGTGAAAACCGCGTAAAGAATTTTTCCATTTGCGCGTAAAGCAATACAGAAAGGATTGCCGGAAACACTTGATACGCATAAGCTATATTTTTTACATCGAATGAAAGTAATTGCGCACCTTCTGTAAGCATCGCCGTCATGTTCGGCAGAAGGAGCGCACCGACTGCTGATAGTGCGACCAGCGGGTTTACTTTTAGTTTATTCGCCGTCGTTACAGCAACTAGTAAAGGCAGAAAGTAAAGTGGTGCGTCACCTACCATGTTCAGTATTTGATAGGTTTGTCCCTTTGCATCCATCCAGCCTAATAAAGAGAAAAGGAGAAGAAATGATTTTAAAATTCCTCCGCCTGCGATAGCTGGTACAAGCGGCTGGAAGACACCTACAATGAAATCTAACAGAACTGTGCCTGCTTTTCTTTTTTCTTTTGGCTGATTGGAAGGCACGTCTTGGCCTGATGAGCTGCTGCCTATTAAACTTGTTACCTTTTGATACACTTCAATGACGTCATTCCCAATGACTACTTGGCATTGTCCTGACATTCTGACAGCTATAACACCTGGTGTTTTTTCTAGTGCTGATACATCTGCTTTTTTCTGATCGATTAGTGTGAAGCGAAGTCTTGTTGAACAATGCTCAAGGTGCGCAATGTTTTCTTTGCCGCCTACATGCTGTAAAACGTCTTTGGCAACTTGTGTGTAATTCATTTTTCCTCCCCCTTTTCTCATACACGAGACCTATATTTTGGCAATAAAAAAAGGACCTAAAACGACAAATAAAAGAAATTCATCGTTTTTAGATCCTGCCTGCATGACCAGTCACATGTCTAATTTATTCATATTGGATTTGCTTTTAGTATATATTGATTATATGAAAGCGTCAACATTTAATTTTCTAAAAATTATTAAGGTCTATATACCCAAATTACTCTTCTTTCATTGTTGAAGTAACCTTCCTGTTTTTTATACAATAAATATCCTTTTATCACTCACCAAAAACTACTTCCATCTAAAAACCAGATAAGTTTAAAATGACCCATCTGGTTTATCATCATCTATTTTTTCTTTTCTTCAGCCTGCTTTTTGAATGCTTCCGTTTGTTCTTGATATTCCTCTTTCGTGACAGCTTTAAATTCTATTGTACCGCCTGCCATTTTAAAAGGGAATTTAATTGATGTTGCATCTCGATCAGTTTCCCCTAAAATAAACCCCTTTTCAATTGCAGGATAAGTACTCAAATCAAACATTATCCCATCTGAAACACCACCGGCTGTATGTTTCGTTTCTTTATATGGTTCACCACCATCTCCTGGGACCGTTCTCATCAAAAAAGAACCTGCCCATTCAGACTGCATATACATCCGTTTTACTTTTAGAAATAGCTGGTATGAACCATCCTCCGCTGTATACAGATAACCATAAGCGCCTGTTACTTTCTTAATAAAGTTTCTTACATAATCATGGAATCTATTCTCAGAGTCCTCCATCAATTCATCATATCGGTCATGAATGTCCTTTTGAACAGCACGTAGTTTTGTTTGATCAACTGCTTTATAGGTGATGCTTTGCTTTTCACCTTGTTTTTTCACAGAAAGATCTTTTTCATCAAGGTGAACTTTATATGTGATCGTCTCTTTCCCTTGCTTCACTTGAAATTCGTAACCGTTTTCAACAGTTTTACCAGTTAATTTATATTTGTTGATAAATAGGTTGGGATCAAAGTGTCTTTTTGGGTTTTCCTCCAAAATGGTTTCATTCAGATAACCAGTGACTTTCCCTTTTCTCTCCGTTACCTTGAACCAGTTCACTTGATCCTTTGTCTTATATACAAAGGCGTAATAGTTGTTCAATACACTCTTTTTTGCATTTGCTTGGTATGCTATCCAGCTGACAGCAACGATGACTAGTACCGCTAAAATTGCTACGATCCAGATTTTTGATCTATTCATACATACCTCCTCTGATCATTGATTTGACGGATTTTTATTTTTTCTATCAATATATGAGTGATGCATCTCCTACATAAACAAAATCAGCGATCTCTTCACCTCCTTCATTGGATTTTTTCTAAAACTTCTTGTATTACCAATGGATATCGCATATTATATATATCTAAATGATATATCTTTTAGATAGGTGTGCTGATATGAAAAAATACAATGATACGACGTATGCGATTTTAGGTATTTTAACGACAGATTGTAAGTCGGGGTACGAAGTGAAGCAATTAATTGATAGAAGCCTGCATCATTTTTGGAAAATCAGTTATGGACAAATTTATCCAGCTTTAAGGTTAATAGTCGAGGAAGGGCTTGCGGAAGTTTCACCTGCTGCTGCTTCTGGCCGCTCAGACAAGCGGGAATATCATTTGACTGAAAAAGGTCTGGATACGTTAAGAAAGTGGCTGGCGCAGCCGCTCGATCAGTTACCAACAGAGCGTAATGAAGTGTTATTAAAGTTATTCTTCGGTCAGTATCTTTCGTTTGAGAAAAAATTGGTGCTTTTACAGGATTATGAGCGGCAGCTCCGTATTCGTTATGAAACTTATGTTTCAATTGAACAAAACATTCAAGAGCTTTATCCAGATGAAGCGGATGCGAAGTATTGGCTGTTTACTTTAGATTATGGAAAAAGAGTGGCTCAAGCAGGAATTGATTGGTGCGTGGAAACATTCCATTCGATGAAGAAGGAAGGGTAAATGAATGAAAAAAGACATACGTGCTGGCAGATTTACAACGGACAATTCTGATTCGATTGTTGTGTTCATCATCGGAATGAGGATCAATAAGCGCTGGGCCATTCATCAATGGCTGCCTGTGTTCATGGCAATGCCTGGCATGATCAAGGAGCTGTATACCCATCAAGATGAGCTTGGGTTTCTTGGGACAGAGAATTACTTCGGGTTACGTACGACAGCGATGATTCAATATTGGAAATCAACCGATGACCTCCTTGCCTATGCGAAGATGGAGAAGCATTTGGCTGCTTGGAAAGAATTTAACCAAAGAGCACGAAATAATGACGCAGTGGGAATTTATCATGAAACGTACCAAATTCAAGCCGGCTCGTATGAATCCATCTATGTGAACATGCCTTCCTACGGACTGGGCCAAGCGAAACCCCCTATTTCAATAAGTAATGGACAACAAACAGCGAAAGAACGTCTGAATACAACAAATTCCTAGAGAGCGATTCTCTAGGAATTTCTTTTTGCAACGGTCACAAAATGCTTTAATATGCGGGCTGTTAATCCCCATATGGTGTAGTTTTCGTAATCATAAAACCATTCCTCAATCGAACGGCTTCCCCAGCTGTATTTTTCACCATTCATGATTTTTTCATAAGGGAAGTCCTCGCCTGGTGTTGGCTGAACGGATACATGATGTAAGTACGGCTCATATTGGCTGAGCCATGATAGAGGCACGGTAAAAGTCTCCTCTACTTCTTCTTGATTAAAGGAGTGTTTCACTTTTTGCTCATCAATGATACCAACATATGGGTATACCACGAAGGATGGAGATGCGATATAAGGACTAAGCTGTCCAAGGATCTCGACCGATTCTGGCGGAATGCCCAGCTCTTCATGTGTTTCTCGCAGTGCAGCTTCCTGTGCAGTTTCGCTGTCGTCAAGCTTGCCCCCAGGAAAGCTAATATCCCCCGGCTGTTTTCTCATGGTCAACGATCGTACCTCAAATAATATATGCCATTCTCCATTTACTTGCACCAAAGGGATAAGGACTGCTGCTTTGAACGCTGTCTCTTCTCCAATGAACAACGGCTGTGATTGATGTAAGTCATTTTTTAATTGATCAATGAACACGGACATCACCTGTTTTCTGTTTCTCTTTCCTTTAGCGTATCATGGTTCTCCTTTTGAATAAAGATGATCCTTCTGACAATTATTTTTATCATTTTGACAACTTTACTTGTCAAAATGAATATAATGCTTTACAATCAAGGAAAGATTTCTAACAAAATTGAGGTGACAGAATGAAAAATCGGTTAAAAGAGCTTCGTGCGCGTGATGGTTTAAACCAAACTGAGCTGGCAAAGCGTGCAAAGGTCTCTCGTCAGACCATCAGCTTAATGGAACGAGATGAGTTAATGCCGTCTCTCTTGCTCGCGGTTAAGCTTTCACGAATTTTTCAGGAACCCATTGAACGTATTTTTCTATTCGAGGAGGATGAACTCTCATGAAAACTGTATACAAAATGCTCTTAGGTGCTCTCCTTGGCTTTCTCGGCGCTTACTGTCTGCTGGCAGCCGAATTTGAGATGACACTTCTTGATGTTGCATTTGAAGCGACTCTTGTCATCAGTGGATTGACGATTTTATTGATTATTTATTGTTTTTCAGGGATTTCACGTATGAAGAAAAGAGTATCTCTTTCGGTTTCTGGAGATGAGGAGGATGAACTGGAGGCAAAGCAATATCGGACCTTTACTGATTTGACTTTAGCCAATACGGTAAGTACCATTTTTTCCATTGTTGCCATCGGTATCGCGATCGTCACCGAGCAGCCCATTTGGCTGATTCTGGTCAATGCTGCTTTATTTATCGTCACCATTATCAGTTCATATATATCGATATCTGTTCTAAAGCTTGTCTATCCTAATCGGAACCTGCCAAGTCCATCCGACAAAGACTATAGCAAAAAGCTGCTCGCCATTTCAGACGAAGGCGAAAAGCATGTGATGCTTGGCGGACTGTTTCATACGTATCAAATGATGAATATCCTATTGACCAGCGCCATGTTTATTTTGATTGTGTATTCCCTTGGAGCCAATCACTCTCAGCTGTTCTCGATCATGGTGATTGGACTTGTTTTGATCATTTTGAATGCAAATTATGTGCTAAAGATTAGAAATCGTTAAATGAACAAAAGCACAGCCTAATGCAAAGGCTGTGCTTTTTCCGTTCATTATGACGCGCGGCGTTTCTTTCGCGCATAAATCAATAGTAAAAAACCAAACCAAACCGGCGTTAATAAGAGCGCGGGGCGTGTTGCATCTGCAAACAGCATGATCACTAGAATCGCAGCGAAGAGAACCAAAACACATATATTCACAAAAGGTGTGAACGGTGCTTTAAAGGTAGATGCTTCATGCAATTCAGGCTTTGTTTTTTTATATTTCAAATGACAAATTAAAATAATACTCCATACCCAAATGAAACAAATGGCACTGATCGTGGTAACAATACCAAAAGCTTGCTCGGGAATCAGCTTGCTTAAAAGAGCTCCAACCGATACCACAATCGTCGAAACAAACAGGGCATTGCTTGGGACAGCGTGCTTGTTCAAACGTCCGAAGGAAGCTGGCCCCTGCTTTTGATGACTGAGATTATACAGAATGCGGCTCGTCGAGAACATGCCACTATTACAAGCTGATGCCGCAGATGTCAGGACGACAAAGTTGATAAGCCCTGCTGCTACTGGTATCCCAATGAGTCCAAAGGTTTTCACAAAAGGACTTTCTGATGCACTGAGCTCAGTCCATGGGTTGATACATAGTAAAACAAAGATCGCACCCACATAGAAAAATAGAATTCTTAATGGAATCTTATTAATCGCAGAAGGGATGTTTTTTTGCGGATTGGCTGTTTCTGCTGCGGACACACCGACCAGTTCAACTCCCACATACGCAAAAATCACCATCTGGAATGACAATAAGAAACCTGTGACACCATTCGGGAATAACCCGCCATGAGACCATAAATTCGTTACTGTCACCGGTCCAGCATCTGTTTGAAAACCAATGATTAAAAGAACCATTCCAACCCCGATCAATAATAGAATCGTAATTACTTTAATGAGTGCAAACCAAAATTCCATTTCTCCGAAAAGCTTTACCGTCAACAAATTCAACCCGAGTAAAATCAACAAACAAATGATGGCAGGAATCCACTGCGGGATGTCAAACCAATACTGCACATACACCCCGACCGCAATGACATCCGCCATCGCTGTCATAATCCAGCAAAACCAATACGTCCACCCTGTTACAAAGGATGCCCACGGGCCGAGATAGTCCTCAGCAATATCGGTTAATGACTGATAGCCCGCCTTCGATAAAAGCAATTCTCCGAGTGCCCTCATGACAAAAAAGATAGCCATCCCGACAATTAAATAAGCAAAAATGATTGAAGGACCTGCCAATTGAA
The DNA here is from genome assembly GCF_001429445.1 of Bacillus sp. Root920. NCBI lineage: Bacteria > Bacillati > Bacillota > Bacilli > Caryophanales > Bacillaceae > Bacillus > Bacillus sp. Root920. The sequence continues at coordinate 293,046 of NZ_LMJV01000001.1, read as the reverse complement.
TCGCTTTTCCAGATCCTAAAAACAACCCTGTACCAATGGTTCCGCCAATGGCAATCAATTGCACATGACGGTTTGATAAATCTCGTTTTAATTCTTGTTGTGCCAATGCTAACACCCTCCTACGACACGATCTTATACTGAAATAATGAACCCTTTAAAAAAGTCCATAAAAAAAGAGATTGGATGCGCTCCAATCTCACGGTCATAAAAGAATAGCAAAATAGAGAAAAGTCATACACGGCATCATCCATGCACCACAAATACAATATTTCGTACTCTTCTGTCCTTTTGCCTGAGATTGTGAACCCTTCGGCGCCGCACACACATGCGGTCTCTCCAGAAGCTGCTCCTGCTATAGTGTGACCCACAGCATTCATAGCCTTCGTTATTTAATTAAAATGTTGCTATTTCTGAATAATTTCATATTTTACGCCTCATTCAGAAAGCTGTCAATGGTAATCTTTTATGATTTACGGCGGTACGCATATGTCTTCACTTCATCAATCCCCCCTGATTCATGTATAATAAATCAAAAGATGTTCGGCTCGTTTGATGGAGAAATCCCTCTTGATATGAACAAAGTTAAGCAATCCATGGAAGTTGGTGAAGATAAATGAAAAAAATGAACAAACAGCGTGTTACATTACAGGAAGTTGCCAAGCATGCCGGTGTCTCGACTTCAACGGCATCACTCGTTGTTCGAAATAATCCTAGAATCTCTGAAGCCACACGAAACAAAGTACTGCAATCCATGGAGGACTTAGGATACGTATACGACCGCGTTGCTGCTAACATGCGGTCAAAAAGCTCAAATATCGTTGGTGTGATTGTGACGGATATTTCTAACACCTTTATTTCGGAGTTTTTAATTGGCGTACAGACCACACTTGAATCGCTGGGCTATACTGTTTTACTTGGTACAACCTTTGACAGTGTCGATAAACAGGAGCGGCTCATTTCCACCATGGTAGAGCACCGAGTGGGCGGGATTATTTTAAACCCAGCTTCGAAAAGCTCTGCTCGAACAGTCAAACAATTAAATCAAATTCGCACCCCAAAAGTACTGGCAAATCGTGAATTATCAGATGTGCAATGTGACTATGTCGGTGTTGATTATGAACAAGGTACTTGGATGGCGGTTCATCATCTTCTTCAAAAGGGGCATCGCCGCATCGCTTTTTTAGGCGGCATCAAGACTTCTTCGACTTGGATTGAGCGGATGAAAGGTTTCAAAAGAGCTCATGACGAAGAAAATGTGACGATTGATGATTCTCTTATTATTGATATAGAACCTACTCGTGAAGGCGGGAAAGAAGCACTTGCCCAAGTAATGGATCAGCCTGAGCCCCCTACTGCTATTTTTTGTTTTAGTGACTTATTCGCTTTTGGGGTCATTCAAGCACTGTCAGCACGGGGCATCCAGCCTGGTGAAGATATCGATGTGGTTGGATTCGATAATGTTCCTGAAGCGGAAATGTATCATCCGCCGCTCACCACTGTATCCTCCTTCCCCCGATCCATCGGGGTAAAAGCGGCGAACCTTTTATATCATAAAATGAACGAGCAGGATGAAGAGCTGCAGCGATTGATTTTAAAGCCTCAACTTCATATTAGAGAAACCTCTACCTCATCATAAAAAGAGAATTGCGTGCAGCAATTCTCTTTTTTTATTGATCAAGTCAACTATTTCTTTGTTTCATTTTTCTTTTTTTAAATCACAAAGTCATAAACTTGACACATTTAAAATGCAGGAGTATATTTATCTCGTTGCTTCTTTTAGTATATCGTTATACCTGTTTCGTCATATCTTTATTTCTATCAAAAAACAGTTGAAAGTGATTTTTTATGATTCTGATCAAATCATGAAGTTTCACTTTCTAATCAAGGGTGTTATTATTTTTTGCATTTTAGTAGAACGATGTACTTGATTGAAGAACAGATGAATATTCATTATTTTTTCATCAATCACATAAGGGGTGTTGTGATGGGCTTCATATTATTCATTTTGAAGGAAACAATAACAAAGGGTATACAAAGAATTTGACCTTAAATGGGGTTTCAAATATAGGAGTGGGAACATGAAAAATCCTTATATAAAATCGTCACTTGGCATGTATTTAAACTACTTCATGCTTGGCATGATCAATATTATTGTAGCTTCCAACATGGACAGCTTATCTGAACGCTACCATGTAGATATTCCGAAAATCAGCTTGCTTGTATCGGCGATCGGAATTGGTAAACTCATTGCGCTCTTTTTCTCAGGCCGGTTAGCCGACAGCTGGGGACGTAAGCCTGTCATTATTACAGGTAATTTTCTTTACTTATTATTCTTAATCGGTATTCCAACGACAACAAGTTATACACTGGCATTTATCTTTGCGATATCAGCAGGTATTGCCAACTCACTGCTTGATTCAGGAACCTATCCTGCTTTGTCAGAGTCATTTCCGAAAAAAGCAAGTTCGGCTTCTGTTTTAGTAAAAGCGTCTGTATCCATTGGGGCGACTGTTCTTCCGTTTATCTTGGCGTTCCTAGTGGCACATGACATCTTCTGGGGCTGGGCGTTCTTTGGTCTAGGGCTTCTTTATTTACTTGTAGGGATTTACTTAATCTTTATGCCATTCCCGAACCATAAGCAAGTTTCTTCACAAGACGCTCTTCCAGTACAGGACCAGCTGAAAGAAGAACCAAAAATGCTTGGCGAAGGCTTAGCTGTTGTACTGATGGGATTCACATCGACTGCATTGTTTGTCGTATGGCAGACATGGCTTCCGCAGCTCGGGTTAAAATTAATCGGACTTGGCACAGAACAAGCCACACAGCTTCTATCTTATTTTAGTATTGGTGCACTGGTATCTGTTCTATTGCTTTCGATCGTCTTAGATAAATTCATTTCACCGATTATGGTGGCGATCATTTATCCAATTGGGGCGTTCCTTGCAATGCTTTCACTTTTCCAAATCGAAACGTACAGCATTGTCATTGTCAGCACCTTCTTCTTAGGACTATTTACAGCGGGAATCTTCCAGCTGGCGATGAGTATTATGATGAAATTGTTCCCGACAAACAAAGCAACGGCTTCATCCTACGTCAACATTGCGGCAAGCTCAGCGTTTATTCTCGTGCCGCTCATTACAAGTGGATTGGTCAGCTCGTACGATATTAAAATGACGTTATTTTTCGATATGATCATCGCAGTTATTAGCGTATTACTAGCGGTCTTTGTTCTTGGACGCATGAAAAAATTATTTAGATAATTAAAGGAGATGTCAATCATGACAAACATACATGAACGAAATATTGATGGGAAAACAAAATTAGTCGGCCTTCTTGCTACACCAATCGGGCACAGCCTTTCACCACGTATGCATAACCTTGGCTATACACTAACAGGTATCAACTATGCTTACCTTGCATTTGAAGTAGGGAATGATGAACTAGAAGCAGCCGTAAATGGTATGAAAGCAATGGGTGCAGCTGGATTTAACGTCTCTATGCCGAACAAAATGAAAGTACTGGATTACTTAGACGAACTAGATGATTCTGCAAGATATACACGTGCTAGTAACACTGTAGTGAACAAGGATGGTAAGCTCATCGGCTACAACACAGATGGTCTTGGATATGTAAGAAACTTGATTGAACATGGCGTTGAATTAGCCGGCAAGAAAGTTACACTTGTTGGCTCTGGCGGCGCTGCGACTCCGATTGCGATTCAGCTTGCACAGTCCGGCATTCGTGAAATTAGCATTTTTGCTCGTAATGATCAATACTTTGTTCAAGCAGAAGAAAATGTAAATTACATTAACAACGAAATGAAATCCTTCGGTGTCAAAGCAAACATTTTCCCACTTGAAGACAAAGACGCATTCCGCCGCGAAGTAGCAGAAAGCGCGATCCTGGCAAATGGGACAAGCCTTGGCATGAAACCACTAGATCAACTCAGCATTATCGATGATACACTTGATGTACTTCGTGAAGATTTGATCGTGACAGATGTTGTATACAACCCGCAAAAAACAAAGCTTCTTGCGCAAGCACAGGAAGCTGGCGCCAAAACCATTAACGGTCTTGGAATGATGTTATGGCAAGGTGCACTTGCTTACAAACTCTTTACTGGTGAAGATATGCCAGTTGATCAAGTAAAACAAATTCTTTTTGAAAATGACCGTTTCTAAAATAAAAAAGACAAAGGGCTAAAATGATGATCATTTTAGCCCTTTGTTTTCTTTTCAGCGTGAGGGTTTGTCTACACGCTGAGACGACTTCCTGCGGAGGTCGTCTTTTTTTATTCATGTACCATGATTTGACGGTATCGATACAGGATATACAGTGCGCCGATAATGGCCGCAACAGCCACCACTGCATCGAACATAAAGATTTGTAAAATGGACGCGTGACTCTGAATTAAACCTGTTACGACCGGGATGACGATAGCCGACACGCCGCCCGCTGTAGAGATAATCCCTGTCATCGTCCCTTTGTTTTTCCAGAAGAATTCAGCCATCACAGTTAACGTCAGCTGAAAAACTCCTGCCGTTGAAAATCCCAATACAAACGCATTGACGGTTCCTATGACTGGGGATTTCACGACCAAGAGCACACAAATGGAAACAAGTGTAATGATTGGGTAGATCAGCAGTACAGTGACCGGACGGACAAAGCGGCGCAGCAGAAACGCGAGCATCACGACAGACAGCAGCCCGCCCATGCTATAGTAACTGAGCAGTTTTACAGCACTGCCCGGTGCCATCCCTAAGATGGCCTCACCGTACGTAGGAAGCCAAATTTGCGGCAGCGCATACAGTCCATTTGACGTAAAGCTGATCAAAATGAGTGCGACCCCTTCCCTCCAAAATGTAGGCTCTGTCGAGAAGCGCGGAAGTCCGTCATACTCCGTTACCTGGACTTGCTCCACCTTGCGATGATTCGGAAATGGCAAGGTCCACAGCATCAAAACATTCACAAGATAGATCAGAGCAGGAACAAAAAATGCCATTCCATAAAACAAATCATGCTCTGCTAAAAAGTAAATCGCCAGTGGCAAAATGGTTGCCCCAATGGAGATAAAGGCCTTCACCATCACATTCGCAGATCCCGAGTTTTGCGGAAACGCCTCCATTAACGCAGGATACGTTCCTGCATCCATTGCCGAATTCGCGACCCCTGCCAAAATCGCAAACGCAAACGCGATTTGATAATTCGGAGACAATGGGATTCCGATGAGGAACACCGCCATCAGCACACCAGAAACCAAAATGACCGGTTTTCGCCCAAAACGATCTGACAGTACGCCTGATAAACCATACGTGAGCACCCTGCCAATGCCAAGCGCCGAAATCATATAACTAATTCCCGCACTATTGGTATCCAATTGTTTGATTAAAAATGGCATATTTGAAGCCAAAATAATATTGACCATACCTAATAAAAAATAATTAATATACAGACTAGAAGCCGTTCTCACATACGGATTCCTCATCCTGACACACCCCTCAACACCATCGCAATGAAGTGACAAATAATGGTTACGCTTACAAGATCTCATATGTGAGGAAGAACAGCTTTGCAGCCTTCACGTTCATACATCTCATCATGTCATGCAGCTCACAGCTTACACGCCCTTCATGTATCAAGCATTTCTTCAATTTTTCACTGCTCTTATTTTATACGAATGCGAAAGGTAAAGATAGTGAATTGCTTAAATTTGAAGGGAATTCATTGATCAAGCGTATGACACCATCGATAAAAAAAGGAGTGGTTCATTCCACTCCTTAAATGATGTCTCAATTCTGTTCATCGTTCATTCTTACAGCCCCCAAATACTTAGCTCATAAAAATATTCGGTTCTCTCTATGCATAATCCAAAACGGAAATATTCTGCCAAAAATAAAATCCCCACACCCACTTAAAAATTTTGTTTGTTCAAGAAGGTGATTTAAAAGAATAAAGACTTCATTCACATTCACTTTAAGTGCTTCAATTTCATGCTCTCGAAAACACATGAATCGCGCTTGTGAAGGAGTTACTTTCACCTGGCTGACCCATTCCTTTAACATTTGTACAGACTTTTCAATATGCTCTTGATAGTGTTCTCCATGTATTTCGATTTTATGTTCTCTCGACTGTAGGAAAGCAAACACCTTCTGACAAAACAATTGATTTTCTTCGATGTCTAAAAAGGGGTGTTCTGGAAGTGTCATATAGCTTAATTTGTTCATTAAATGCTGTCTTCTGTTTTTTCTTTTTAAGGTTTCGATTTTTGTTTTTTGGTTATTATTCATACTAGTTACCTTTCTTTTTAAATCCAACAAAATTTTACGTTTATATTTGATCTTTTAAAATGTCTCCTTTCAAGTATCACACAATCAAAAAAGTACGATCTTTTTTATTTAATTATCCTTTCAACCAAGATGAATTTTGTTTTCCTTAATAAAAAAACCTTGAAAGGATACTATCCATCAAGGTTTTTGTGGGTACTAAGATTCAAAAGCCGTTTTTTCTGGAAATATGCCACCTTCTCTTACAAGGCATACTGCTAACCTTTGAGCCGCTCGATCAAAATAAAACTCATTGGGAATATTTTGATCTGGTAAGCTTTCTAACTCTCTAAACTTCCTAGTTATTTTACTTAACTCTATCTTACCCATTACCTCTTCATTAGGTCCAAATTTGTAAACTACAGTTTCTTCATCCTCATATTCCTTTAATAATAAAACATACGAAGCCAATTTTATTCCTCCTTTGGTGGATACCATGGACGCCCAGATTCAACTGTTTTATCATGTGCGGTCCTGTAATCTGTCTTGAATATCCCTTCAAACTTTGATTCAAAAAGTTCGTGATTTAACAAGTCAATATCATTCTTTTTATAAGTACCTTTTTGTAATCTATCCCAGGCTTGTGCTATTTGATAATCTGAGTCAAAACGCCCAACCCCATGTTCTTTTATATGCTCTTTTATAAATAAATGCTCCTTTATTCTTTGTATCCTGTGTTCGGGCATTCCAGTATTCTTAGATATAGGCTTTATATCAGCTTTTGTCTTTCTAAAAGACTCATACATTTCTTCTGCTTTATCAAGTTGTTTTAGATATGCATCTATTGAAAGTTCCCTGCCACCAGTTTGAACTCTATCAGCACTCTTAAACCCTATTTTACCATGAAACCCTTTCGCCCCAAACGGCAAAAACATTCCAAGCGCCGCGTTCATACTCGCTTCCTGCTGTTCTTTGGAGATCTTATTTCCAAACATGTCTCGGCCTGTAATCGCTTCGCTGAAGCCGTTGGTGGCAATGAGGCCATATAATCCTTTTTGCGATGTTTTTAAGGCGTCAAAGGATTTTTGTGATGTCTTGTAGATATCGACTGCCCTGACTGCGGCTGATGTGGCTTGAGTCGTTTTATAGACAGCCTTTCCGCCTTTGAAAATGCGGCCTGCCCAGCCGACGATTGGGATGTAGCCTGCGGCTGCCATGCCGCCTGCCGCGACTCGCTGTCCTGCGGTGAGTTCCTCNCCGCCTTTGAAAATGCGGCCTGCCCAGCCGACGATTGGGATGTAGCCTGCGGCTGCCATGCCGCCTGCCGCGACTCGCTGTCCTGCGGTGAGTTCCTCGCCTGTGATTGGATCAACACCTGTTGCGGCACGTTTTGCATCATTCACACCCGTTAGTTCATTGACAATATTTCCGCCATAATGGAGTGCTTTTTCATACCAAGAGCGGTTGGCGAGGGCTTCTTGTTCCTTTGCGATCTCGCGGGCTTCTTCTTGTTCTTTTTTGATTTTCAGATATTCAGAAGTTTGCTTCTCAATATCGCTTTTTGCCTTGTAGATGTCGCTATTTTGATACGCTTTCTTATCAAAATTCATAGGCGAAATCGCTTTTCCGTCATTTGTCGCATTCATCATTTCAGCGTACAATGCCATTGTAGCTTGCTGCTCCGTCTCTGACAAAGCATATTATAGGCGAAATCGCTTTTCCGTCATTTGTCGCATTCATCATTTCAGCGTACAATGCCATTGTAGCTTGCTGCTCCGTCTCTGACAAAGCATATTCATCTTTTAAATTTTGATCAAGCTCTCTTAGTTCTTTGACCGTCTTTTTTCGTTCATCTTCCGCATCTTCTATTTTTTCATCAAAGGTTTGGCTATCAAATACCTCTAGGGAAATGAGGTCATCAATGTCTTGAAAAATCGTTTTGAGTGCCTTTTTTTGATCCTTTACAATGCTTTTGGCGTTTTTGATGCCCATATATACTGCGTTGTCTAAAAAGTGTTCTTCTACAAAGGTATCGCCGCCAAAGTTTGTATCATCCAGTGTCCCAGGAACACCTTCATGAAAGGCTTTTTGCTTATCAATGAAGCTGATAAACATGTCTACATTTCCAGCGAGCTCTTTATAGAAACTTTTAATATTATCTGCACCTTTCCCAGTGAAATCATCACCGAGGTTGGCCACACCTTGTAATGCCTTTTTTAAATCTACCATTTGTTCGCGGAGTTCCTGGTAGTGTTTGGCCCTTGTGTCCATGGCACTTGTTAGTGCTTTTGCATCAAGTATCTTGCCCAGAAGAAGTCACTCCCTCCATTATTGATCATAAAGTCTATTTTACCTTTCTCAGCGAATTGGAAAAATAGGCTTTAAGTTACAAAAAATAATTTCCATATATTTATAGAGGGAATAAAACAAGTGATAATTGATATATTTTTTCCTTTCCTCACAAAAAAATCAGTCCTCTTTTGAGAGGACCGACTACATTTTGTTTAGAAAAAGCGTTTTAAACTTTTCTTGAGTGGAGGGATATCCAGCTCGCCTTTTTCAAAGAATTTTTTCAGTAAGTACTTACTAAAACCGGCTGCTTGTGTATACGTAATTTTCCCAGGTAACGGCGGTTCATTGGTGACAGCAACATCAATAATGACGGGTTTATCAGATTGAAGGGCTGTATCAAAAGCCGGAGCTAGTTCTTCATGTGATGACACGGAGATTCCTTTGCCGCCACATGCTTCTGCGAACTTAGCAAAATCAATATCTTCCAGCTCTATACCATAATTGATGTTTCCTTTTACCTGTTGTTCATATTCAATCATTCCAAGGTTGTTGTTGTTTAAGATCACAACAACGATCGGCAGTTTATATTTTACCGCTGTCACAAAGTCTTGCATAACCATTGTGAAGCCACCATCGCCGCAGACAGCAACCGCTTGACGATTCGGTTCATTTAACTTAGCAGAGATCGCTCCAGGCAAACCACAGCCCATTGTGGCAAGCCAGCTGGAGATGATGAAATCCTGCTGTTTCATTTCGAAATGGCGGGCCATCCATACGGTTACATTCCCTACATCTACAGAAAGAATGGCGTCGTCTTCAACTGCTTCTTCTAGTCTAGCAATGACTTGCTGCGGTTTAAGCGGTGATGTGGCAACGGATTTTTCCTTATCCATTTCTTCTCGCCATTTCATCATATGCTCTGTACAAGCTTCAAGGAAACCACGCTGCTCTTTATATTCAATGTAGGAGGTCAGTTCCTGCAAACCACTCTTGCTGTCACTCACGATTCCTACGTCTACTGGATACCTTTTACCGATTTGATCTGGTTTAATATCCAGTTGAATGGCAGGTGTGTCCTCTGGTAAGTAGTCTCTATATGGAAAGGAAGTTCCAAGCATAATTAAGAGATCACACTCTTCCATCGCTTCATAAGCTGGCTTCGTTCCAATTTGACCTAGGTTTCCTAAAAAGTATGGATGCCTGTCTGGCACAACCCCTTTTGCAGGAAGTGTGATGACGATAGGTGCAGCAGCCTTTTCTGCAAATGAAAGAAGCTCTTCTTTTGCATCTCGTAATCCTTTACCTGCTAAGATGACTGGCTTCTTCGCATTGTTAATTAGCTGTGCTGCCTTTAGCAGTTGATCTTTCTTTGGCCGTACCTCTCCCTCAACATAAAGAGGAGATGTATAAACTGGCTTACGCTTAATTTTTTGAGAAAATAAGTCATCTGATACGGTGAGAACAGCCACCCCTTTATGGGTATAAGCTGCTTTAATGGCTTGATTCAATAAATCAGGCAGAGATTCTGCTGTTTGTACCTGCTGATTAAAGACAGCGACGTCGTCAAACATCCGCTCTAATTTGATTTCTTGAAATGTGTCTCTTCCTACTTCATTCGATGCAACCTGCCCTGCAATTGCTAAAACGGGTGCGCCATCTGCTTTTGCATCGTATAGTCCATTTAATAAGTGGACAGCACCCGGTCCAGCGATGGATAAGCAGACACCGAGCTTACCTGTTAGTTTGGCATCAGCCGCCGCTGAGAGTGCCGCCACTTCTTCATGTCTCGTTTGTATAAATTGTATTTGGCTTGATTCATGCCTAAGCTCTTCAATCAATTCGTTTATGCTGTCGCCGGGCATTCCATAAATATGTTTTACGCCCCACTCTTCCAGTAGCGCTGTTACTTCTTTTCCTGCGGTTCTTTGCGGCATGTGAGAAAACTCCTTTTTTCTTACTCCATACCACCGCACCCTTTTGATCAAACGTTTCAACTTGCTGCTACTTTTTAAAATGATATGGAAGGGTGGCGACCACAATATCCCGTTTCCATAATAGACGGAATCTTAATAAAAAGGCAGATTGGTTATGCAAGATCGTATGCCATCTTTTTTTCGGGATAAATTGAGGCACAAGCACCATCACTTTATATTGATGCGCATTTGCTTTAGCCTCAACCGTTTCAAGAAATTTATCAAGCGGATGAATAAGACTTCGATAAGACGAATGCAATATCACAAGCCGCACACCGCTGTTCAGTTTTTCCCAATCCGCTTCAATTTTCTTATCTTTTTCTTTATCAAAAGATACATGAACTGCTATGACTTGCTCTGATAAGGATTTTGCATATTGAACAGATTGCTCAACGACACGTGTTACTCCTGCTATTGGCACGATAACCACATTTCCTTTAATCTCAACAGGCTCTGTTTCATTCATTAAACGCAGTTGTTCTCCGACTGACAGATAATGCTTTTTTATGGAATGAAAGATCAATAGCACAATTGGCATGAAAACAAATACTGGCCATACAAGATGGAACTTGGTCAAAATGAGAATCATGAGAACCGTGAAAGAAATCAGTGCTCCGACTATATTGATAGGCATTTTCGTTTTCCAGCCCTGCGGTTTTTCACGAATCCACTTCACACACATGCCGGTCTGTGACAAGGTAAATGGAATAAATACACCGACAGCATATAACGGAATGAGGTGTTCCGTTTTCCCATCAAACAACCAAATGAGCAGCATAGAAGCTACACCTAAAAAGATAATGCCATTAGAGTAACCGAGTCGATCCCCTCTTACAGTAAACATGCGCGGCATATATTTATCCTTTGCTAAGTTGACCGCCAATAAAGGAAAGGCGGAAAAGCCGGTGTTTGCCGCTAATATCAAGATTAAAGCTGTGACAGCCTGAATGACATAATAGAAAAATGTACGTCCAAATGTATCTGATGCAATTTGTGATACAACCGTTTCTTCTGGCTTTGGTGAGATGCCAAAACCAAACGCAAGCAATGTCACACCCACAAATAAAACAGCTAGTAATCCACCCATCATCAATAATGTTCTCGCTGCATTTTGTGCAGCTGGTTTTTTAAAGGATGGAATGGTATTTGAAATGGCTTCTACCCCAGTCAGTGCTGAACAGCCAGACGAAAATGCTTTTAATAAAAGAAATAATGTAATGCCAGGTACATGTGTGCCGATCGCTGTATGCTCAGGTGCTGGCGGGATGCCTCCTGTTAATAATTTAAAGCCTCCGACTCCAATTAGTATAAGGAGTGATAATACAAACAAGTATACGGGATAGGCCAAAATAGATGCTGATTCTGTCAATCCACGAAGGTTGAGCACCATAATTAAGATGACCAATACAATTGAAATCAACACATGATATGGATATAGTGCCGGAAAAGCCGATGTGATGGCATCAGTACCCGCTGATATGCTCACTGCTACAGTCAGAATATAATCTACAAGCAATGATCCGCCAGCGACCAGTCCTGGCTTTTCACCTAAGTTTCTGCTAGAGACGACATAAGCCCCTCCGCCTTCTGGATAAGCATAAATAATTTGGCGGTAAGATAAAATTAACGCCATTAAAAGAATTAATACACAACCTGCAATCGGGAGTGAGTACCAAAATGCTGCTGCACTAACGACTGAAAGAACAATCAAGATTTGTTCTGTACCATATGCAACGGATGACAATGCGTCTGATGACAATAATGCCAACGCTTTGATTTTTGATAGCTTTTGTTCTCCTGCTGCCTGTGATTTTAATGGTTTCCCAATTAAAATACGCTTCATCAAACTGTACATGTGATGCCCGCTCCTTTAGTGTCAAACGATTTAAGTTACAAAAGATGGATCGCCAAAAAGACACAGAGGCAATAGAATGCCCCTGCGTCTATTGTTTAGATCACAGGTTGGTCTTTGCTCTCTTTAACGCTTACGAGGTTAGCTGACGGATTCGGGCGCATGAGACTTTGCCCTACCTAAAAAGGATTCACCCCACGTGGTGTCCTGCACCACTAATGGTTCCCCCGCTCATTGAAATGATTCAGCGATTGGTCTTTTATAAAAGAGATCATACTCCCGTTTGACACCAAAGTAAAGACATTTTTTCAAGGTCTTTTGATCGTTTATCAATCAGTCTTTTTGCGGTTTTTTCGCACGAAATAAATAATCAGCCCGACCACAAAAATAATCAGCGCAGCGATACATGCAAAGTAAATCCAAGAATCATCGATGCCTTGCTTTTCATCTTTTTGGAGATCATTTGTTGTGCTGCTGACCGTTTGATGATTAGAGAACATGTCTTTGTTTTTGCTCCCGATTGCGACTGTTGCCGTTTCCGTATTTGTTTGCAGGAAATGAAGCACTTCATGTGAAAGATCAGCGTCAGCTGCATTCATTCCTGAAAAGACGGTCATTGTCTGTTCTTTATTCCATACAGATGGCTGCGTCCATACGATACGAGCAGTCGTTTCGTTGATCATGCCAAAGGAGGATACATCATACTGATCCTTTTTCACTGGAACGATGAGATCGTCTGCCTTTTCTTTTAAAAGAGAGAACGTTTGAATGCCCCCGATGAAAATGAGAGAGTGATCTTTCAATTGATCATTTGTCACATTTGAAGCTTTGATCAAATGATATTGGGCAGCTTCCGGCTGACTAAATGATTCTGTCAGCATCGCCATTTGATTGATCGTTTCTTGCTTGATTTGATCTGGAATGACGATCAATGTTTTTCCTTGCTGCGTTTTTGATGTGAAAGGAAGCGGCCATGCGGCTAAATCCGGTGTATCACTAGTCGTACCTTCTGGTATTTGAAGAGAGCTGTTCTTATCAATGTAAATCCAGCCTTCTTCATCCGTATGTCTGCAGGATTCCATGTTTTTAAAGCCTGTAGTAACAAATTGCAAATCAATATATTCGTTCTTTTGGAGTACTTGTGAATCTACTGGAATTGACACATGATAGAATCCATTCTCATCTTTGTTTCCTAGTTTTGTTAATGGTACATCGTGCGGTTCGTTATTGATCATGACTGTTAAGCGTTCCGCTTTGTTCGCTATATCAGATTTTTTAAATGATAGATTTAGCTTTGCACCTGATTTTTGATTAGCGATCAATGCCTTCGGATAATAGTAATGTTCAGACGACGTTTTCTTGGTTCCAACTGTGACATCCTCTCCACCGAAATCTTTTAAACGAATTTGATGAGATGGTTTTGATGCTTTAGCCGTAACCTTTTGAAGCAGTAAATCGCTACCAGTGAGCTGACCAGTCAGTTCTGGTTGAGTTAGGACATTGATTTTTTCAGCAATTGTTTTTGGCTGCTTAGCAGTGACAAATAAAATAGGCTGTTCTTTTTCCTTTCCTGACAAGGTTCTCACCGCTAATGTGAGCTGATTGCTTGCTGTTTTCATTTTCGCAGCTTGCTCGATCGATTTCACTCGTCCCTCCCAGTTTCCTTTTGCTCCAACAGCAATCGTTGGATGCGCGATTTTCTTGAGGTCCTTTTCTTGGACGATTTTGAGGTCTGCTTGGCGGTCTTTGTTTTTCAACGTACGGTATACTTTCATAGCCGCTTCTAATTCAGCTGCTTCCGGTGAATTTGGAATCACAATATCTGTTTGTTCTTTCTGATCACCTGTTTGAATGAAAGGTGAAGGGAAGCTGTCTAACGTCACGTCTTTCGTTTGAGTTCCTTTGAAAGCCAGCTCACTTTCAGCATATACTTTCAGCCAGTTGGCAGGTGTCTCTTGGTTGATACACACACCTTCTTTTAACACGCCATAAAATGCGAGCTGAATTTGATGAGAACCTTTTTTCAATTGCGATTTGCTCAATTTGATTTGAATTGATTTCTTTTGGTTTTTCCCTGATACGGGAATGGTCTTTTCAATCTCTCCATCGATCATGACAGTGAACGAAGATGGCGAAATGAGTAATGGTGAAGCCTCTATATTCAATGTAAGGATGCTAGACTCTACTTTTTCTTTCTCTATTTGATAGGAAAATTCAGTGCGGTCTTCTTGTCCATACAAGGTCACTACATCTTCTGATAAATGCAGCGTTTCTGTCTGGCTTCCTTTAGATGAGCGAATCCAGTCATCTTTCACTTGTACTCGATTTGATTGCGCCATTGCTTGACCCGCCATGAAAAAAGGCTGAATGGCAAGGGATATCATCAATATAAAAATCATCCATTTTACCGATTTCAATTTGTCACCCGCTTTTCTTTTGTTGTTGATCGTAACGCTCGGTTTTGTACCATTTCACTTCTTGTTTGAATAATCGGCTCTTTGCCTCTACACATAAGGAGTACACGACTAGCGCAATCCATACTTGAGAATAAGTGAAGTACATGAGTGCCACAATGAGTATATTTTGTTTGGTGAGCTCTGTTTTCTCAATGCTTAATGTAATCATCACTTCTGTTAGAAAGAGGAAGAAGGCCAATCCCCACAGGATCAGTGCAACAGCTCCTACAGATAAGTGAAGGTCAACAAATAGGTTCACGATAAAGATGCCATTTGAGAGCAGGACACCGAAGAAAAATAAGAAATACGTAAAGAAGAAATAAAACAAATCGAAAATCATTCGTTTTCGTTTCAGCTTCATAAACTGCTTTAAAAATTTGAGTACAACATATTGATTGCCTCGTGCCCAGCGCGTTCTTTGCCGCCACCAGACCTTCCATGTCTCAGGCTCTTGTTCCCATGTAATCGCAGCCGGGAAAAATCGAATGACATAGCCAAGGTTATAGACTCGAATCGTTAATTCAGTGTCCTCAGCCAACGCATGAACATCCCAGCCGCCAAGCTCTTCTAAAATGTGCCGGCGGATGGCGAAGTTGGTGCCTGGTATTGTCGCAATACCAAACCACTTCCATCTTCCGCCCTGCGCCATCCATTGGAAGCAGATGGTCTCAATATTAATAAATTTGGTCAGGAGATTTTTGGCTGCATTGATAACCCTGAATTTCCCGACAACAGCGCCTGCCTTCGGGTCATTCAATAAACCAAGAACCAAATGATAGACGGCCTTTTGTTCAGGCATGTTATCTGCATCGTATACGCAGATGACTTCTCCTGTTGAAGCCTTTAAGCCTTCATTCAGTGCAGTGGATTTTCCCTTTCCTGCAAATGGCGGCTTCGTTTCAATCATATGGACATG
Organism: Bacillus sp. Root920; assembly: GCF_001429445.1. Taxonomy (NCBI): domain Bacteria; kingdom Bacillati; phylum Bacillota; class Bacilli; order Caryophanales; family Bacillaceae; genus Bacillus; species Bacillus sp. Root920. Next base: position 277,294 of record NZ_LMJV01000001.1, on the reverse strand, counting down.
ATCATATTGCTCACTGAATGACTGCACGATGTCCCCCGTGCCATCAGAGGAATTGTCATTAATCACAATGATTTCAAGAAGATGTTTAGGATAGGATAGCTGGACCATTGCTTTTAGCGTTTGCCGGATGACAACTTCTTCATTATGAGCAGGAATTAGAATGCTGACGGTCGGCAGCTCTTTCCCTTGTTTCGTCCATTCAGGCAGCACTTTTTCGTAGGTCAGGTAGTGCTGAAAGCCGCCCTGCATGAGAAACATGTGGTATAGGAGCATGATCCAAATCAATATTAATGAAAGATAAAATAAGACATCAGCCACCTAATTTTCTCTCCTTAAAAATTCGTTTTTTCATTGTCAGCCTTAAATACAATGTGTAAAAAGCAAATGCCGCAATAAACAGCATCACCACGACTGTTAGAATTCGCAGCATATTTTCCATGCCGCTTCGTTTAACTGTTTTGGTTTCTGCTCTATTGGATTGTTCTACTTGAATATGTCCATTCCCTGATGTTTTGATTTGTACATGTGGTGTTTGGACTGTTTGTTTTGTTTTCTTTAAATCCAGCCATTCACTAGAAGGAATTGCATCCATCAGCGTCATTAGTTTCTGCAATCCAGTTATTCCGGATTCCACATCATAGGACAGCCCGATTGCGGCTGATTGAAGATGCTGGATGGATTGAATCTTTTGTTCTATTAAAATATTTGAACCTTCTTGGTCAGACGCTGGCTCTACTGATTGCTGAGGATATAAGGTCATACCATGAAGCATGGCGGGTTTCGTCACGAGTGGTGGAGCACCGGCTGTTTTCCACGTATGGTCCGACAGCTGTACCTGTCCAAACAGACTGGACACATGCCTTGATATCACTTCATAGCCCTGTTGAGATATGGCATCATGCGGCACCTCGAATGCCAGTGGATAGAGACCTTGCTGCGCAAGAAACTCAATACCTTTTGTCAGTTTTTCTTCTGTATAGATGGTTTCTTGCTGCTGATTCGATCTCGTATAAGCATGGAAGTCTTTTTCATTCGAAAAATGGCTTTCACTTTGCTTCTTCTCGGCTTTTTTTGGGTCATTTGACGTAATGGACTGATCATTCTTTGCATCCCAGAACTCAAAGTCCTGACCAGAATCCTCTGTTCGATACGTACGGCTAAATCCATGAAGAATAATGCTGGCTCCATTACTTTGCAATTGTTTTAACACTTTTACGAGCTTCGGGCGGTCACTCAGTGTCACTTCATCACCTGTTGTTCGATCCACCCAAACAGGGGTTACCGCTATCAGAAACGGAACATGCCGAGTCGTTACGTATTGCCCAAGCTCAAGCAGTTTTTTCTCGTCAGTGACAGGACTGATGTTCCCAAGCTTTAAGTACTTTGTGGTCAGCTGATCAGAAGAAGGCAGGTGTTTTTCTAACACCTCTGCAAGAAGCTCGCTGTGCTGCACAACATCTAAGATTCCGATATAGGCCGCACCTTCTTTCGTTTGAATCACAAATGGAAGATCAGCTTCATGCTTCTTCAAGAGAAATTCACTTTGCAAGTCTGCCCCTTGAACCGTTAACGCAATGATCCTTTTCTCTAGCTGACGGTAAGTGGGATCATCTGTATATTTGATTTGACTCGTGTGTTCTTGTTTATGAAAAGTAAGCTTGGAAAATGGGCGCAGCTGGTCCGCATTGTATCCAATGGCTATGATCTTCTGTGCTTCGTTCATTACACGAATGGCCTGTTTCGGTAAGGTTCTCTTTATTTCCCCTAGATAGATAACTTGCTGAAATTTGCTGATCTTCTTTTCAGCCAAATGTTCATCAGATACAATCGTCGTCTGTTTGGAAAAATGTCCGGCGAGTAGATCCAGCATATGCACTGCTGGAGTCGCTTCTCCCGATTCTGTTGAATAAACGATCAGGGTATCTGGCTTGGCAAGCGCGTCGGCTGAAGCCATGTATTGAAACGAAAGAATGAAAAAAAGAGCGATCATCAAACAGCATTTCATTATAGAATTAAAGTTCATTCATCATCATCTCTTTTTCTAGTTCTTCTAAAAATTGCTCTGGCGTACGATAATCCGAACTGCTTGTTAAATGACAGACATGAAAAGTCAAGGTGACTTCACGGCCGTTTAACAGCACATGCTTTTGCAATTTATCTTTTAGCTTCTCAAGGACGACAGAGACATTCTCTTCTGGTGTGTGAGTAAGCAGCAATCCTATTCGTTCTTCGGATAATCGAAATTTCTTATCAGTTTCTCTGACACTTTCGCGAATCTTGATACTTGTTTGCTGAAATAGGTGCTGCATTTCTTTTTCTCCATATAATGATTTGAATTCCGCTGCATAATGGATATGAAGAAGGATAAAAACGAATGGCTGTTTGTAGCGTTCTGCCCGTTTCATTTCCTCGGATAATTCCAGCTTCATCCGATCTGCATTGTCAAATCCAGTTGTCGAGTCAATCGCCACAAATTGTTTCATCGCCTGCTTTTGTTGTTCTATGGTGTGACGCATCGTCTTGATTCGCTCATGCAAGCTTCCTGCTGAAATCGCGAAAAAGAGAAGAGCTGCGCCCCAAACCACCACATCCTGCAATGTTTGATTGGAAAAGAAGGGATTTGTGTGGCCAAGCTCTGTAAAGAACATAGCACTTCCTATAAAGAACAGCATCAGCAAGGTAAAAATTAATGCTGGTAAGATGCCAAATAAAATCCCGCATCCTAACACGACAAAAGTCAGTGTGATCATCAAAAAGCTCTCTGCATCATGTACACCAAGGTAGCCCATAAATAAAATAAGACCTGCAAACGTGAGGAGCAGAGAATAATATAAACGATACGTATTACTGAATAACCGATTCATTAAAAAGCTCCCTTTCTGCAATGAGAGGCAATAAGTTGTCAAATGAGTGTGTGTCTTTTTCGTTCATGTACCCTCCATAATAATCCTCGAGAGGATCTTGAATTTGTAATTCTTTCATGCGGTCATACACCTCTTTTGCGAATTCCGGTTCGTTTCGTTTAAGAGCATACAAGATGACCAGCGCATATACAGAAGGCGATTCATACGTCACTGATGGCTGCAATGTGCTCAGTTTATATCTACCGTACAGCTTTCCTTCTTTTTTAAAAGTCGTTTTAAGCCATTTCATGATCGCGGACGTATTCACCTTTGCACGATCGGCATGTAAAGCCGTATAGAGTTGATCAATCATATTGATTTCTCGATCAAATGAATAGGCTTTTTTCTTTATGTCATAGGATTTAGGAAAGAATCCTTTTTTTCTCGGTGCTTGTTTTAGAATGGTCAATTGGTTACTCGTCATTTGTTTCGTGAATATTTTGAGGGATTCCAATTCTTTGATTGCTTTTGGGTCTAAATATGAGAGTGTGATTGTGTGTGAAGTTCGATTTGTTGATGCATCATAATAATCGGACAAGATGCCCCTATACATATTCTTGTCTTTTAACGCTTGTGCGATTTCTTTTGCTGTGGTTTGATACGCTGCATTCTTCCATAAACGATCTGCCTTTTGAAGTGCCGCCACTACCCGTAAATCATCAACTAAGGCATTGGCCTTACTTTTTTGATCAGATTCGATTTGCCAGCTGAGAAGATGATGGTCTAGTAAAAATTCATCTTGCAGGACACCAAATTGTTGGTCAAAAGAATTTTGGTCTTTTTTTCGAACAAGATAATCCATCCAAAGCCCAAGCGATTCAGATAAGTAGATATGCTGCTCTGCAAATGAAGTGCGAATCATGCCTTGATCTGTCATGAGGTGATGAGTAATAAAATATTCTCCAGGCAATACAGGCTGTGGTGATACTGGATCAGCTGATTCCTTCTGCTGTTCCCAGGTACATCCGCCTAATAAAAAAACAATGAGTAAAACAATAGCCGTGCGATGTATGGCTGTAACCATTCGTGTCCCCTTTCAACTCCCGTTCTCTTAGCATTCCAACGATTTATTATAGATTGTTTCTGTTTAAATTTAAATAAATATTTTATACCAAATTACGAGTCTTTTCGCATAGACATTCCCATTTTCAGAAAAACAGTATGTCGATATGCTTGATTACATTGGAAAACCCATGCGTTTCCGCATGGGTTTTTATAATACTATTGATCTAATTTTAATTTCTTTAATTGCTCAGCCAGTGCGTTATTGATTGGTTCTTCCACTTTCTTTTGTTTCTTCATATATTTAGACACATCATGCTTACTGGCTCTCTTTTGATTGGATTGTGATTTACGTTTTTCGAAAACAGACAGTTTTTCTCTATGACCGCACACACAAGCAAAGATTTTGCCATCGCCTTCTCCGCGCAGCTCGAGCTTTTTATGGCAGTTCGGGCAGCGTGCGTTTGTTTTCTTCGCCACATTTTTACGGTGGCCGCATTCTCGGTCTTGGCACACGAGCATTGTGCCATGTTTTCCGTTCACTTTCAGCATAAGTTTTCCGCAATCCGGACAATGGGTGCCAGTGACATTGTCATGCTTAAAGGTTTGGTTCGTCTGTTTGATTTCAGATACGGCTTGTTTTGCATAGGACTTCATTTCACTCATGAATTGAGAAGCCTTCAGCTGTCCTTTTGCGATTTTAGAAAGCTTTTGTTCCCACTCCGCTGTTAAAGCTGGAGACTTTAAGCCTTCAGGCACTAAGGAGAGCAGCTGCTTCCCTTTCGATGTGATGAAAATATCTTTGCCCTTTTTCTCGATTAAGAAGCTGTTGAACAGTTTTTCAATGATATCGGCTCTTGTGGCTACTGTCCCTAGTCCGCCTGTTTCACCAAGGGTTTTCACTAAGTCCTTTTCCTGATTTTGCATAAATGCCGCAGGGTTCTCCATAGCAGATAGCAAGGTTGCTTCATTAAAACGAGCAGGAGGTTTCGTTTCTCCTTTTGTTTCTTTCAGCTGGCGCACTTCAAGTGATTGCCCTTCGGAGAGTACCGGCAGATGCTGATCTGCTTCGGCTGATTCCTCGTCTTCATAGGATTCATCATACACGGCTTTCCAGCCGGCTGATTGCACGGTTTTTCCTTTTGCTGTGAATGTTTCACTGCCTATTTTGGCGATCACCGTTGTTTCCTCGTATTCAAAAGGATTCATGAGTACAGCAAGGAATCGTTTGGCAATAAGATCATACAATTTACGCTCTTTATCACTTAATGCACCAGGATACAGCTCTTCCTCGGTTGGAATGATCGCATGGTGATCTGACACTTTTGCATCGTTGACGAAGCCTTTGTGCGCTTTCACGCCTGATTGTAAAATGCGGTTCACATGCTGAGCGTACGGTCTGACATTCATTCCTTTTAATCGATCTTTTAATGTAGGAACGATATCCGCTGAAATAAATCGTGAATCTGTACGCGGATATGTCACAAGCTTATGCTGCTCATACAACCGCTGAAGCGTAGACAAGGTTTCTTTCGCTGAGAAGCCGTAGCGTTTATGCGCATCACGCTGCAATTCAGTGAGGTCGTACAGACCTGGAGCAAAAGCTTTTTTCGCTGTTTTTTTCAATGCATCGATCACTGCTGGTTTTCCTTTGCAGCCTGCCAAACGCTCTTTTATGACATTCTCTTGGAATGTGCGGTTTTGCTTTGTTTTGGCATCCTGCCACGTCAAGGTAAGTCCATCTACTTGTGCAGTCATTCCATAAAACGGCTTTGGCTGGAATTGCTGAATGTCTTCTTCTCGTTTGGCGATCATGGCAATCGTTGGTGTTTGTACCCGTCCGCAGGAAAGCTGTGCATTGAATTTGGTCGTCAGCGCTCTTGTTGCGTTGATCCCTACAATCCAGTCTGCCTCTGCACGTGCAACCGCTGAGCGATACAGATTATCATATTCTCTGCCGTCTTTTAGTCGTTTGAAGCCTTCTTGAATGGCTTTGTCCGTAACAGATGAGATCCATAGTCGTTTTAGGGGCTTTTTCACATGCGCTTTTTCAAGAATCCATCTTGCGACAAGCTCCCCTTCACGTCCAGCATCTGTTGCGATGACAATGTCTTTTACATCTTTTCTTGCAAGCTGTGCTTTTACTGCTTGAAATTGTTTGCCTGTCTTTTTCATGACGACAAGCTTTAGCGGCTCTGGAATGATCGGCAAATCCTCTAAACGCCAGGATTGAAATTCTTTTCCGTAGCCTTCTGGATCAGCCAGTGTGACCAAATGGCCAAGGGCCCACGTTACAATGTATTGATCTCCTTCTAAAAAACCATTTCCTTTTTTATGACACTTCAGCACACGTGCTAAGTCACGTCCTACTGAAGGTTTCTCTGCTAATACAACTGTTTTTGACACTAGATTTCACATCTCTTTCTTCTATCCATCCTTTTATTATAGCAGACGTGGAGATGTGGTTCTAATGACGGATTATTTCTTCAAGCGCGTGATGATTTCGTTTGTGATTTCTTGTGTTTGATAAGCCCCGCCGATGTCTGCCGTTAAAAAGCCGTCTGCTGTGACTGACTCGATGATTTCAAGCAGGTGTGTACCCAGTTCTTCCTCACCGAAATGATCAAGCATGAGTTTAGCGGTCCAAATTTGACCGATTGGGTTGGCGATTCCTTTTCCTGCAATGTCTGGGGCTGATCCGTGTACAGGCTCAAACATGGATGGATATTTGCCATTCACATTGATGTTGGCGGCAGGCGCCACGCCAATACTTCCCATAATCGCAGCCCCAAGATCAGTTAAAATATCGCCAAATAAATTGCTGGCAACAATCACATCGAATTTCTCTGGTCTTGTCACAAAGAAGGCTGAGAGCGCATCAATGTGCTGCGAGTCTGCTGTCACCTCTGGATAATCCTTTGCTACGTCTTGAAACACTTCATCCCAAAATGGCATTGTATGAACGATTCCATTCGATTTGGTTGCACTTGTCACATGCTTTCGTCTTTTTTCTGCTAATTGAAAAGCAAAGCGCATGGCTCGCTCTGTCCCTTTTCTGGAGAAAACAGCATTTTGAATGGCAATCTGATCTTCCCCTTGATAGATGCGGCCTCCGATTTCACTATATTCACCTTCACCGTTTTCTCTTACAACAAGAAGATCGAAATCCTTTGGCTGAGCAAGCGGGGAACGAATACCGCTCAGCTGTTTTGCAGGTCTCACGTTAATCACCTGCTCAAATTCACGTCTAATTTTAATCAGCAATCCCCAAAGCGATACATGATCCGGCACTAAATTGGCATCTCCGACTGCCCCTAAGAAAATGCTGTCAAAGGCTTTCAGTTGTTCCAATCCATCCTTTGGCATCATTTCGCCATGCTCTAAATAATATTCACAGCTCCACGGAAAATCCTGAAAGGTGAAAGACAGACCGCCATGCACATCTGATATCGCTTTCAAAACTCGGATGGCTTCAGGTACAACTTCCTTTCCAACCCCGTCTCCTGGTATTGCTGCAATCGAAACATGCTTCATTGATTTTTCCCCCTTCGTCATCGGTCGACCGTCGACCATTTAATTCGAGTTTACTAGAGAGTGTCTGTTCTTACAATGGATAAAAGACGCTTTTTTGATCAAAGCGCCTTTTTATCCTGCATCAGCATACGGGGCTTCTGTTTCTTTTTTCCCGTACTTTTTTTATCTGAAAGCAGCAAACCTCCTAAGGTCAGTGCCGTTCCAAGCGCAGACATGGGGGTCAATCTCTCGTGAAGAACGATTATTGAAATGACCATCGTAATAATGGGCACTCCATAAATATACACACTTGATTTCACCACACCGATCGTCTTCACGGAAAAGCTCCATGTCAGAAAACAAATAGCAGATGCAAAGACGCCTAAAAACAGCAAGTGGAAGGCAAACGATGGATTCGTCAATCGTTCCCAATCTAAACGAATTTTAAAATGCCAGATCAGTGGAATCATCCATAGCAGTCCGTAAAAGAAGACACGCCTTGTTACCTGAATGATATGGTAGCCATATTGGTTGATCATCTTCGATAAAATGGAATAGAATGCCCAAACGATGGTGGCCGTTAAAGCTAACGCATCACCGAGTGGATTCAATTGAAACGTGGTCATTCCATTCATGCTGATCAGCACGATTCCCGTCATTGCGATGAAAAAGCCTATGAAAAACCGGCTGTGCAGCGGCTCATCTTTTAATAAAAAATAAGCCAATAAAAAGGAGAAGAAGGGGACAACGGAGCTGATGACACCTGCATTCGAAGCGAATGTATAAGTAAGTGCGACATTTTCTAAAAAGTAATATAAGACCACACCGCATAAACCTGCCAGCGCAAACATCCCTTCATGCTTTTTACTTCGCACCTTCATGGTGACTGGATAGATGATCATCAGAGCCAAGTACCCTATAAAAAAACGGAAAAATAAAATCTCTGTTGGAGAAAAAGCCGTTAATAATATTTTGGTAGAGATAAAGGTAGATCCCCATAAAAAAATGGTGAACATGGCCGCCAAATGACCAAGCAGCTGTTTATTTTTCATCAGCAGTTACCTGCTTTGCAAAAATTTGCTGATACTGTCCTGGCGTGAGCCCAATAAATTCTGAAAAGAAATGACTCAAATGACTTTGATCAGAAAATCCAGCAGAGGCAGCCGCATCTACAGGCTTTACTCCTTGGGCAAGAAGCTCCTTCGCATAGTTCACCCTGACTGTCTGTAAATAACGATACGGCGTGATGCCTCTGAACTTTGTAAAAGCACGCAGCAATGAATATTTGTTCATGGACACAAGCTCACCTAAGTCATCTAACGAGATATTTTCCGTGAGATGTGTTTCGATATATTGCTGTACGTCTTGGACTTTTTGTTCGTTGGCACGTGCGGGTGATGCTTTTTCCTCTGATGTATCAGCATAGGCTTCAATCAATTGTTTCATAAAGAAATAGAAGGTTTCCTGTTTATTCAAAGCAGGAGCTTCTTCTGTGATCATTTGATGTAGATCATATAATGGCTTTGTTAGTTCACTTTGTGAAAACACAGGGGCTTTAAAATGCGGTTTGTGCTGAAAGACCTTCTCTAGCACCTCTGCTTCAATATTTAAGCAGCGATAATCGAGTGTCCTGTGATCAATTTGTTCACATGCGTGATTATCATACGGATTGAAAAGAAGGATATCACCCTTTTCAATGATGTATTCTTGATTTTGACAGATCAAACGTCTTTGACCATCTTCAATAAATCCAATCACATAATATGTATGAAAATGATTCGGGAATTTTTGCATAATGCCATGAAAGCGATACGCTTCTATTTGCAAGTTTTGATCAAAATGTACAGTTCGTTCCTCTTGTGTGTTCATGTCGATCCCTCTTTTCACTGAACTGATCATAAGTGTAGCACACCCTTTTTCTCTTGGATTGTACGATATTGACTTTTCGATGCAGGCTTGCCTAGAGGGAAGAACTTGGATAACATGAGACAAAAGATGATGTATAAAAGAGGGAACGATGGAATGAATTCATTCGAGTTGGAAAAACCAGCACCGTATCACATACAATTTTATGAACAGCTGAAGCAAATGATTTTTGATGGCCAGTTTCAACCAGGGGAGCGCATCAATGAAACACAGCTTGCCAAGCAATTTGGCGTAAGCCGATCACCGGTAAGAGAGGCCATGAGGCTGTTAGAGAAAGACGAGCTTTTAATCGCGGATCATCGCTCAGGCTATTCCGTCTATACGTTAACAGAAAAAGATGTTGAGGAGCTTTATCAAATTCGGGCGGCCTTAGAAACACTTGCTGTTGAGCTTGCCTGTAAGGAAGCCTCGCAAAGAGAAATGGCTGAAATTGAGCAGGTTCTCACGCAGGCAGGCGAAGCGATCAAGCAGCAGCTGCCATCTAAAGAGATCGTCCAGTTACATGAAGCCTTTCACCAAAAAATCATTTTAGCGAGTCACAATGACCGTTTATCCAAACAATTGAATCACGTGAATGCACTCATTCACTATTGCCGCATCTTCCATTTTAGCGGCGGGGCCCGTGCTGAAACCATTCAAAGGGAGCATACAGCCATCTATTCTGAAATAAAAGAGCGCCGCTCCAGAGAAGCGGTTCAAGCAATGAGGGAGCATTTATTACATGATGTCATGCACTTAAAGCAAGTACTCTCTAAAACAAACAAAGAGTAAAGGACTTTTCCCATTTTTTAAGCATTCCATGAACATATTTTGAATTTTTCGTAGATTTCAGCATGTCCAGACGATCTTTCGTTTATATTAGAAGATGAGAAACTAGCTTTTATACAGGAGGATTTGTATATGCATACAAGTATTAGCCGTCTTCGACAGGCGGGTTTTATTGAGGGTATGTCTCTTTTAACCCTTCTTTTAATTGCCATGCCTCTAAAATATTTTGCGGATATTCCGATGGCAGTCACTATTGTAGGCTCTCTTCACGGCGCATTGTTTGTCATCTATATGCTCATTTTGGCATATGTGACTTTTAAAGTTCGCTGGCATTTGAAATGGTCCATCGCTGGTTTTTTTGCGGCTTTCATTCCTTTCGGTAACTTCGCCTACGATAAGGTGCTCCGCCAATATGATACAAAAGCTTAATCAAAAAGGGCTGAAACGACATTCGTTTTAGCCCCTAGTTCTTCACGCTGAAGCGTCCTGATAAAGGAACGCTTTTTTATATTGATGCATATTTCACAATGGCTGCTCGACGCGTCATGTCGTGATACGCCACCCATAATTCATCACCAGGCAAGACGCTAGTGATTGGATCAATTGGCTGTTTCACTTCATACACCATGCCATTTCTCTCAACCTGAATGATCGCTAACGGCAGATTGCCGATGACGCCCGCAAATTCAACATTGGTCACTTTTGCACTTCCTTGTTTCTCTTGCATGAGACCCATTTCTCTATCCAGCTCTTCTTTCTTTGTCTGGATCGTGATTTGAGTGCCCGCTGCGACCTGCATATGATCAGGGATAAACTGGCTGACCGTTTTTGTGATGGACTCATCTCCGTTTGTAACCGTCACATCGAGCTGAATAGGCTTTTGTTCATGGATGGCAATTGGATATTGCTTCACACGCTGGATCGTTCCTGTTAACGTCACATCTTTCCCCGATCGATTCCGAATTTCATAGCCATAGGCAGCTATTTTGAGCTGGCCGTTGATGTCGACGAGATCGGCTTTTTCTCCTGTTGTAAATTCAAAACCAGCGGCTTGAATCATTGGAATGATATACGTTTTCTGATCCAATTCAAATGTGAGTGATAAGACAGTGCCTCGTCCTACGGTTCCATATGATTCTATATTTCTTAAAACAGCGCCTTTGATGAACTTTGGCTCACTTGGCTGCGAGAAGTCACCTTCTTTTAAGAGCATCGCCTTTTTCTTCTGCGGATTATAGAGAATGGCGATACGCTGGCCTGGCTGTGGTATCTGGGTGTAGGATACTACTGTTTTAACCGTCTTTTCTATACGCTGCCCTTCATATTCAAATTGAAGCCGCATGCTGACAACTGGCTGTTCGTTGATGTAGGTGCCCGTTTCTTTAACAGACACAATATTGGCTTCTAATGTGACACTGTCCTTAATCTTGTTCTTTCTCACCAATCTCAAAATCGGCGGCAGGAAGATGGCTAGTACAAATAACAGCAATGGAATAAACAGCCATATTGCCCAGTTGAGAATGAGCGGTCCGCCTTTCATGACATATTGCATAAAGGTGTCAAATGATGTTTGGTGAGCAGGGCTTGCGTTTTCGATTGAGATGACCTTCTGCAAAGGAAATTCCTTTAGCTGTTTGCTTTTCGTCTCAAATGCACCCGTTAATTGATTTTCGAATGAATAATAGATCCAATCACTTTTCACATTTTTATGGAAAAATAGTCCTTCTCGGTTTAAATTTTCATATGAAAACGACTGAAAAAGCTTGCTGACAGACGTCACCTTATTCGTGCGATGGTTATAAATATAACCAGTCAGTTTGCCTTTTGCTTCGTCCTTTGCTGTAGAGCCTACAAGAAGAACTTCTTCTTCATTAAGCTGGTAGATAAAGGTTTGATAAATCGGTTTTGGTGTTGGGACGACTTCACCAAGCCCTCCATCTGCATTCACTTTCCTTGGTCTTTTTGGATAGTTAGATTCGACAGCGACGGCAAAGTTTTGGGATGTTCCGATTGTTTTTGCTAGCTGCTTCTCCACTTTATCTTTAATGAGGCTAAACGGTTCAGCGTTTTTGGAGACATAAACCCCAAGCTGATGCTTCTCGTTTGAGATTCCGCTGACATACGCCTTCTGATCATTTTTCAAAGTTACTTCAAATATAGGAATTGGCGTCTGCCCTCTAAAAGAATTCATGACGACATCGATGGAAACGGGTCTTGCTGGCAGCTTTAGGTCGTTCAGATTGTGCACATGAAACTGACCATTCTTCAGCTCACCGATGACCGCAGCAGCGCCTTCCATTTCTCCTGTAAATACGAGCCGTCCATTCCATTGGTATGTATTCGTTTTTAAAAATGAGGGAATCTGCAGGTTATTTTGAACGAGCTCTTTCTTTTTTCCGCTTGGTGTTAGTTTCTCGATCAACAGCTTTCCGTCTTTATTTTTTAAAGCCAGTAAGAGATTGTTTCCTTGAATGGATGGCAGCATTTCATGAAACGTATCACTTTCTGTGGTCCATTCACTGATTCTTTTTCCTGATTGAGGATCATACATTGCAAAATGGAGCTGCTGGTCTTTTGATACAGCACTCACCACTCGTTTTCCTTCATCAAATGTAAACATTCCTTTGACGTCATACTCTGTTACTTTCCCATCTGACAAATCATCTTGGTAATGGTTCCACACCAAGACACTGAGAATGATCGCTGGAATAAAGAAGACAATATATCTGAGGAAGATGACTGGTACTCTTTTCACTTGATCGCTTCCTTTCATGAGGTTCCTTTCACTTATACGTCAGTACAGCGAAAATGTTTCATGCTAGAAGAATACCATCAAAGCCTCTAAAATCCATATTTTACAAACTTTGTTGTTTACGATAAAATCCAATCAGATTCAAAAAAGGAGTTATCTCATTGGATAAGCTATCATCAATCATTCTAGCAGCTTGGCTGCGTGTCCCTCGCTGGTTCAAGCAATGGGTACTCGTATCCATTTCCATTTTCTTTTTTTATATGTGTTTTGTAAAGGGGCTGACTAGCTGGCACACCTTGCCGCCTGTCACTTTGCTCTCATGTGTGATTGGTTCCTTCATCATTTGGCTGATGTGGCTTAAGGGTCAAAAAAAGAAGTGAAAAGAGGACAATGATGAAAAAATTGATTCTATGTTTTGCGATCTCTTTTGTGCTGCAATTCGTTTGGTTTGGTCTTGTGCACCCAAATAGAGGCGTGACACTGCTGGACATGTTCATGTTTTCTATTTTGTTTGCGGTCATGTTCTTTTTTATTGAGCGGATTTGGCAGTATCAGAAGAAAGGACGAAGTAAATGATCATGAAGCTCGCTTTATTCACTCTGATTATTTGTGCATTTATCGGTCTGCTGTTAATGTCAAACCCTTTTGGGGCGGACGCTATGCGATTGGTTTGTATCTTCATCTTCCCTTTTCTTTGGCTTATTGGTTTCGGGTTCCTATTGTTTGACCCAATGAAAAAGGCTGCCAAATAGATGGCAGCCTGTTCCTTACTCTTTTCATGCAAATAAATAATCAATGTTTAATCTCCGTTACGGAGTGTATGAATTAAGATTCGATCATATCAGTGTGTCATATGTGTTCCGAGTGAACCTACGTTTGAAAGTAAACGCCATGGAAGTTCTGGATAACAAGACAACGAAAGCCCTACCTCTCATTCGTCCTTACGGCTCCGAAGCCGCGCCAGTGTGAATTGTAAATCAAAACGTCTTTTTTCCATTCTTCCGCTTTTATAGGGGGCGGGTGCAGAAGGAAAAGAATAAGTTTGTTCGCTTTGACAGCGTCTCGTTCTTATCAAGTAGAAGCTCTATTGCTTCTCATTATGTCATAGAAAAAAGAAAGTTTACTTTCTTTATTTATTTGCTTATTTCAACACTAATATAAAACTATAACACATTCCCCCTGCTTACGCAAGTGTTAAAGTGATAATTCTGCTGGTGTACGGCTTCCTTCATTCATATAACGAATGGAGGTTGGCTCAATCTTCAGAATCACTAGATTCGGATCCTCTTTTCCTTTAAACCATTTCTTCATCTCATCAGACCAAAGACGGTCGATCAGTTCCCGATCATCGGTTAATGTGGCGGTGCCTGCAATCTCTGCATAAGTATCACCGAATCCTTCGCCTGAATATCCAATAAGAATATGAACATTCGGTTTTTTTTCAATTTCTTCTGCTTTATGTGTTTCTTTACTCGTTGGTGTATATAACGTCAGCCCTTCATGGAAAAAAGTCATATAGCGGGTATGCGGCTTATCCTGCTCAACAGTCGCTAGTGTCCCGACCTTTTGTTCATCTAATAGGTTTAATACCTTTTGTTTTAATTCTTCTTGAGACATATCGTTTCACTCCTTCAAAATTTCATCCGTATTCGTAGGTTTCCACGACAGCCCATTCATTAAACAAAGAAATGTGTTTTTCATAAAAAGCGACCTTCTGGCTGATGCTATAGAAAACAGGTTCAATGAAGGGAGAAATTGAACATGCATCATGAAACGATGTTCCATTTAAGTTCACTTGTCATTGCGGCAGTTGTTGTAGGCATTATCGTATGGTCTGTCATATCTGTGCAGAAAAATCGCAAGAAATACTAAAAACACCGCCCAATCAAAGCTGGGCGGTGCCGCGGTAGATCATGTATTCATAAAGGAACCGCCATTTACATGAAGTGTTTGTCCTGTCATATAAGACGATTCATCAGAAGCCAGCAGGACAAAGCAGCCGACATGCTCAACAGGCTGTCCTGGTCTTCCCATTGGGGTTTCTGCGCCGAAGCTTTCCACACTGTCTTCATCAAATGTAGATGGAATGAGCGGCGTCCAAATTGGACCTGGCGCTACACCGTTCACCCGAATCCCATCTTTCACAAGCGATTGTGCCATAGAACGCGTAAAGCCGTTGATGGCTCCTTTTGTCGCCGTATAATCAATCAGCACTGGGTTACCCCGATATGGGTTAATTGATGTTGTATTAATGATGGAGCTTCCCGGTTTTAAATAATCCAGTGCCTTTTTCGTAAAATAGAAATAGGAATAGAAGTTGGTTCTAAAGGTTTGGTGAAGCTGTTCACTCGAAATATCTTGAATACGTTCTTGCGGATGCTGTTCAGCCGCATTATTTACTAAAATGTCTAATTGACCAAAGGCTTCAACTGTTTTTTCTACTGCTTTCTCACAAAAGGCTTCGTCACCGACATCTCCTGCAATCGTTAAGCATTTAACGCCTTCTTGTTCTACACGTTTTTGCGTATCCTCTGCATCCTCATGTTCATTTAAATACACAATGGCAACATGTGCACCTTCCTTTGCATAGGCAACAGATACTGCCCGTCCAATTCCACTATCTCCACCTGTAATCAGTGCCACTTTTCCTTTTAGCTTGCCAGAACCTTGATATGATTCATCCTCAAAGATCGGCGCTGGATTCATTTCTCTTTCACTGCCTGGCTGCTGATCCTGCGTTTGGCGCGGAATGCCATTTGTTAAATATTCACGTAAATCCATGTGTAAGCTCCTCCTTGATTTGTTGATGTATCCTTTCATTACCACCTCATTTTTTCACTCAAACATCATGAAGCTATTCAGATGTGTTCCCGAAAATCAGCATGTTTGAAGAGGGGAAAAATCGGTTACATGATCATCAAAAAGGAGCGTTCTCACATGCTGTCTATTTCGAAAACCTTTAGCAGACCAAAAGGCTGGCTCGGAAGCATTGCTGGACTCATTATGGCAAATGAAAATAAAGCATTGAATCAGTGGGCCATCCGCCACTTAGATTTGACAGATGGTGAAAACATTTTAGAAATTGGCTATGGACCCGGCTACAGTATTAAACATATGCTCAAGCATTATCAAGATCTTCACATTGATGGGCTTGATGCTTCTTCCACCATGCAGGAGCAAGCACAGTCACGCGTCAGCAAACGGGCAAAAGACAAACAGGTTCGGCTGTATGTCGGAAAAATCGAGAAAACACGTCTTCCCGGAGAGCAGTATGATAAAGTGCTGTCTGTTAACAATTTTACGATTTGGGATGATCCAAAAACGGGCTTACTCAATCTTTATCACACCTTGAAACCAGGCGGAACACTCGTTATTGTGATGCAGCCAAGAGAAAAAGGAGCTGATGCAAATCGGACAAAAGAGATGGGTGAAAACATATTAAACGACTTGCAGTTTGCCGGGTTTGACCAATTTTCTATTGAGTATGAAGAAATTCGTCCTACCCTTGCCGTCTGTGTCACAGCAAAAAAGCCGAGAAGCGACTAAGCTCTCGGCCTTTTTCTTACCACTTTGCCTCTTTGACAAATTGATAGAAAAGCTGATGTAATTTCAGTTCAATGTCTTCCTTTGTTCCTTGTCCATAAAGCGCCATGCTTTCTTCACTTTCAATGATGGATGAACTGATCAGACTAAACATTTCTGACCCTTCCTTGCCAAGCTCTTGCGGCGCCAGCATCATGAGCATTCGTGACATCTGCTGCTGCCCGCCATCCATGCTTTTAACCTCATATGCCTGATCAAGATCATAAATATGAAAGATTGGTTCCTTGATGAATGCATGCTTTAAATGATAAAGAGCAAACTCAGTGCCAGGTATGCCTAAGCCGCCTTGCTGTTCACGTTCCAAAAGGCCGCCCGCTACATCATCCGCATGTATGATACACCCTTCCTCTTCAAGCTGACAAAGCAGCTGCCTGATGGTTTCATCATGCTGCGGCATCGTCTTTCTTTTTTCGATGGTAAAATGGGACAGAATGCTGCGAATCACAAACATATAATTCGCCACCTGCTCTGCAACCGCCATCATATCCACGGTTTCTTGCACCAATTCTTTAGGAGATTCTTTTGTTCTTTTTTTCTCGATGATATAAGGAATCTTCCGTTTAATATGAGCCTTCACACGCATGGCATCATCCTCGTTTAAAAGGGGGCTGACCATAATGTAATCGATATGCTCATATGGGATTGGAACGGTCGAGACAATCATGTCATAGCTTGATGCATCGATTTCCTTTAGCTCCATCAAGGAGGATAGATCGAATTTGGCGATCTCCGGCAATTCTTTTTTCAACCGGGAGGCGAGCATTTTCGAGGAACCAATCCCGCTTGAGCAAACAACGAGCGCATGAATTTTTGTTTCTTCTTTTTTGATTTCAAGCACTGAGCCAAAGTGAAGCACAAGAAAGGCGATTTCATCCTCTGGAAATTCAATCTCTGGAAAGAAACGCTCGACTCCTTCTTCAATCGCCATAAACAGCAAAAAGTAGTCTTTTTTTATTTGTTGTGTGAGCGGATTATAGATTCTCATCTTTTCCTTTAGACGGTTCATGGCAGGCTCAAGATGAGACACGAGCCCCTCATACAATGAATCATTTTCATTGAGATGATAGCCGGTTTTATTTGAAATAAAATCAATGAGCTTTTTCGTTCTCAGCGCTATATCCAGCTCAATTTCATCAATACGGTATTCTGCCCCAAAGCTGCGATTTGCACTGCGAAGATGGATGGTCATATATCCGACCTCCGCTTCAGGAATCTCCACATTAAACATGCGTTCAAGCGCCCTTGCCATTCGAAGTGATGATTCAAATTCCTTCGTCCGCTTTAATTCCAGCAGCTCTTCCTCTTCCATTCGAATGGTTTCCCCAAGCTGAATACGTTCGATGGCATAGGTTAAGTGAACAACAAGTGCAATATAGGCACTATCAGATAATGAGAGTGACAGTCGATCTTTCAAATGAAAGAGCAGCCTTTCTACCTTTAGCAGCTGTCCTCTGCTGACAACGCCAAACACCTTTTCCGTTGCTTTCGTTCGATGTTTGATATTCATTTCAATCGTTTCTAAAAATAATTGAATGTCGAGCCGGTCAACAATGAGATTGCCGACAATTTTTCGTTTTGCTTCCTCCGGCCCTTTTAATTCAATGCCGTACCCGCGCTTGCGGATAAGCTGCAAACCGTATGGAGCAATCCACTCCGTTAGTTCATCTAAATCATAGCTGATCGTCGCATTTGTTACCTGCAAGTCAGCTGCGAGTGTGTATAATTTCACCGGTTCCTTCGCTTCAAGCAGCGCACATAGAATTAAGAGCTTTCGTTCATCTGAGCTATATTCGATTTGATCCTCATTTGACATATGAGCAAGAAGCCGCTGTTTATCCTCCTGTTCGCCGACTGCCTTCAAGCCTTTTCCCGGTTGTTTATCTAATGAAAGATGATAATCTTTCAATATTGGTTTAATAGATTTTAGTTCTCTATGGATCGTTCTAGTACTTACCTGAACAGAATCGGCTATCTCACGAATGGTGACATAACGATTTTGCTGAATGATGTATTTAATGACTTTCTGTTCTCGTGCCGTTATGTACATGAAATGCCTCCTTCTGCATAAATAGGTCTATTGTCACACCTTAATATAAAACGCTTTCAACGAGCGCTGCAATCTTAAGTTGATCTGAATTTGGCACAGCGGCTATGACAAAATTAAAAACAAGGGTTTCATCAGACACTTCTCCAAAATGAAGGCCCATAATCCTTTTGATGAAATTGAACCTTTTGTTTTTGAAAAGGCAGTGAACCCCCAGCTTTTAAAGAATAAGTCGGATTGTATACGGGAGAGCCAAAGCAATAATCGATTGTGCCTTCTTCTGGACGGAACATCACGGTTCGCATCGTTCCAAACAGCTCCTCATAATTGTGCACAGTCAAACCATCAGGATATTCTGACTGGAACAGTTTCAAAAGAGAATCACTTGATCGTTGCTCTTTTAAAGCTTCCATTAACATATCGTATCTGACAACAGAATGATGTTTGGTCATCCCTTTTGCTGTTTGATCAGCTACCGGATGGTTCGTTGCAGCAATATAACCTCTCTCCGGTCTTCTCACCCTTTTTTGACCATCAATGATTTCAATCACAGCCGCCTTTCCTTTTCGATCGGCAAGCATGATATGAACATTTGAGGCAACGGGCATTTCCTCGATAGAGCGAATGGCTTCCTCAACCGTTGGACAGGATTCCAGAACAGAGCGAATCACATGATACACCTGCAAACCGGCGGCGGCTGGAGGCTTTAAACCGGGTTCATTGCCAACCGGCGGACCGCAAGCAGAGAAAGTCACAGCAAGACCATGCTCATTCATTCCATCAGATCTGCCAAACAACAGCAGCGACGAGCCTGTATGATATACTGAGCCTTTCACATGTGTCGTCACAAGACGCATATCATCAAAAATCGGGGAGAAATCATAGTTACGCAGCATGACCGTTTGTTGACCGGCCGCCATATTCCCCTGCCTCACACAGTGGGAACAGCCTGGCTGAAGATGAGATGAATAGAAAAAGGTCAAATAACGCTCATCTAATTGCATTTCATCACAAAACCCAGCAATCTCTTCATCTAATTGAGGAAGAAAGGGACGGATCAGCTGCTTCGTTTCTTTCACAGCCTGTTGTGTTACCGGTTCTGTTCGAATATATTGTGTCTTTAGCAACGGGTTCTCCTTAAGCCAGACAGCCTGCTGTTTTCCTACTTCATAAGCCGTTCCTGTCATCTTTTGAAAAAATGCACTGATTTCCTCCATGCCTGCACACCTCTTTCGCCTTCATTTCTTTTATCATATCGAAACCGTCATTTATTGAAAAGGATGAAAAAAACTGCAATCCCACGGATTACAGCTGTTTACAGTATGCCTTAAACAATGCTTCTGCCATCGCTTCATACCCCTTAGGATTCGGGTGAAATTGATCAATCGATAAGTAGGCTCTTTCATGTCCTTCAAACGCCCGGTACACATCCACAACTTCTACATGCGGATTCGCAGCAAGCAAACGAAGCTGTTGATTATATTGCTGAAGCCACCGCCCGGCTATTGGTATTTGCGGAAATGGATTATATAAATTCATGAAATACACGTAGTAGGGCTGATGCTGCCCTCTTTTAATTTGAGCGATTTCTTGAATCATCTTGCTAAAATTCACCTGACAATGTATGACTGCTTGCAGCAGTTTCTTTTCATCTTCACCTTCCTCATACTGCTGAACAGCTTGAACAAGGTCATTCCCACAGCCTGTGATGGTGATGATGTCAGCTGCCGCAATCGAACGTCTCACCTCTGACCGTTTGAAGAGCTGTAAAATCTGCTCAGTCGTTAACCCTGATTTTGCAAATACGGACAACTCAACAGGTACATGCGTCTTTTTTTCAAGCATCCACCAAAACCGCTGAACAAATCCTCCGCCAAATAAACGTGCCCCCACCCCAACTGTTAAGGAATCTCCAATCGCAACATAGGATCGTCCCACTCTTATCCCTCACTCTCTCCTGCCTTCTCTTATATATACGAAACCGGAGAACAGATGCTTGTAGCAGATGACTTAGGGGCATCCATCTTTTTTTGAGATGCAGCGCCTTTACAAACTCTTTACTTGCGATATCGATCAATTTTTTGTTCAATAAGAGTAGGCTTTTTGCGCTGAAAACTGCGTGTTTACGCGTTCCAGAAAAATTTACAAACTTTTTATCTTGATTTCGAGACTTTTTACCTTGACTTCAAACTACATAGTGATTACAATGAAAATATCAGTTTTCATGTAACTGTGCTTGTTACATCTTTTTCATAGCATTCCAATATGATTAAAGATGCCACATATTCAGTGTACCTTTGGGATACGCTAAAAAAATAACCGAAACAGAAAGGATTGAATGAACATGGCAAAAGTTTTATACATCACTGCACATCCGCATGATGAAACAGTTTCTTACAGTATGGCTACTGCTAAGGCATTTATCGAATCTTATAAGGAAGCAAATCCAAGTGACGAGGTTGTACATATCGATTTGTACAAAGAAAACATCCCTCACATTGATGCAGATGTATTCGCTGGCTGGGGCAAACTTCAATCTGGCGCTGGTTTCGATACACTTTCAGCTGAAGAGCAAGCGAAAGTTGCTCGTCTAAACGAATTAAGTGATCAATTCGTTTCTGCTGACAAATATGTATTTGTTTCACCACTTTGGAACTTCTCATTCCCACCAGTTCTTAAAGCATACATCGACTCTGTTGCTGTAGCTGGTAAAACATTCAAATACACTGAGCAAGGTCCTGTTGGATTATTAACAGACAAAAAAGCTCTTCACATCCAAGCACGTGGCGGATACTACTCTGAGGGTCCTGCTGCTGAACTTGAAGCAGGTCACCGTTACCTTGGTACAATCGCTAACTTCTTCGGAATTCCTTCTTTCGAAGGTCTTATCGTTGAAGGTCACAATGCTGAGCCTGCGAAAGCAGAGCAAATTAAAGCAGATGCAATCGAACGTGCGAAAGCTTTAGGAAAAACTTTCTAATAACTGCACACAAAAAGCCAATGATCTTTACGGTCATTGGCTTTTTATTTGTTCAGAAAAGCCTAATTCTCTCGAAATATCACTGGCGGCTTTTTTCACCTGTTTAATTAAGTAAGGTAAGCGTTCTTTTTGATATCCCGCTTCAAATCCTGCAATGCTAATACCTGCTGCCACTTCCCCCAGATGATTGAAAATAGGAGCTCCAATCGCAGCTGTATAGTTTTCAAGCTCAGAATAGCTTAGCGTATATCCCCTCGCATTTGATTCTTCCAGCATGTTTCTTAGAACCTCTTTATCTGTGATGGTCCCAATTCCGATCTTCCCCAGCTCAATTGAGTCAATATAGGCAAGTCTCTCGCTCTCTGGCAAAAAGGAGAGAATACTTCTCGCACAGGCACCCGCATATAGGGGAGACCGTCTGCCAACGGCGGTGTAGAGACGAACAGGCTGCGTACCTTCAATCTTTTCCACGTAAATGGCTTCGTCGCCCTCACGAACAATGAGCTGTACAGCTTCTCCTACTTCATCGCGTAAGCTTTCCATAAATGGTCTTGCAATCCTTCGAATATCAAGGCGGTCCGCCACAAGCTGACCGTATTCAAGGAACATTAAGCCTAATCGATAAACACCTGTTTCTTGCTTTTCTAGCAGTCCCATATCGGCTAAAGAGCTCGCCATGCGATGGACAGAGGTTTTCGGCATACCGGAAAGCTCGATCATTTCATTTAATGTTAATTGATCGTGAGCGATAAACAGCCGCAAAATCTCCATTGATTTCACAACTGTTTTATTTGTGTTTTGCATCTTCTTCACCTTTTCTAAACGAGAATGCTTCCAGCTTGATTCTTGCGGCCAGCTCCCTCAGTTCTGCTTCTTGCTTAAATAACGCCTGCTCTGCATCCCGATGATCTATTTGTTCAAAATACAGCTTTGCCCCAGGCATCGCCTGTGCAATAAACGGCAAATCAACAGTCGCTACTTCTCCAATACGCGGGTATCCGCCTGTCGTCTGCCGATCTGCCAGCAGAATAATCGGCTGGCCATCGGGTGGAATTTGAATAGATCCAAAGGCCACAGCTTCTGAGATCAATTCCAGCTTTTCTTTTAAATGAACCGGCTCTCCCTTTAGCCGGCAGCCCATGCGATCTGATTGGGGTGTGACCTGATAAGGCTGCTCAAAAAACGCGGTTTGAGATGTTTCTTGAAAATGAGAAAGATGCCTGCCTGCCAGCACACGAATCACTGGTGATTTCCGCAGCGGTAAAAAATGATCATGACTCACTGTCCAATCGGGTGCGCCGTATCCCGCCTGTTTCACTTTATTTTTCAGCCTATCAAACAAATGATCCGCTACGAGAGACGGCTCTCCAACAGGCAGAACATCGCCTTTTTCAAGCGGTCGTCCCTTCAGTCCACCGATCCCTGCTCTGACATAGGTGCTTTTGCTCTGCATGACTGGTTCCACATCAAATCCACCTGCTACAGCAAGATAAACGCGGCAGCCTCTCTTACAAAGACCAAAGGTGATCGTGCTTCCTGATCGAACAAAGAGCGGCTTCCATAATGGTGCCCGCTCTCCATCAATATCAATCTCTACATCAGCACCAGTGACTGCAATGAGCTGATCCTTCTCACATGTGAGCACAGGCCCCGGCCCCATCAACGTCACTTCCAGCACGGCTTCGTTTTCTTGGTTGCCAGTGAGAATGTTGGCGATTCTAAGTGAGAGCGGGTCCATGCCGCCGCTCGTTAAAACACCATACTTTTGATAGCCTTGCCGCCCTTTATCTTGAATGGTTGTGTAGATTCCTGGCTTGATGACATGAATACTCAACGTTCTGCCTCCTTCATGCTGAAAAATTCCTTTTCAGACATTTGGACAAATCTGACCTCGTCCCCTGCTTTCAATAGACTCGGAATTTCCTCGTCTGGGCGAAAAAGCGGCAGCGGGGTTTGTCCAATGAGCTGCCAGCCCCCGGGTGTGGAAATTGGATAAACGCCTGTCTGCTTTCCTGCAATACCAACAGAGCCTTTTGGAATGGACATCCTTGGTGTTTCTCTGCGTGGTGCTGCGATCTTTTCAGACAGCCCGCCTAAAAACGGAAACCCTGGGGCAAATCCAATCATATAGACAAGGTACGTGCCGGCAGTGTGAATACGCACGACTTCTTCTGGCGTTAAACCATTGATACGGGCAACCTCTTCTAAATCAGGGCCCATCGCTCCCCCGTAACAGACTGGAATGTCAACGATGCGGCGCTTTACCTGAACTCCCTCCTGCCATTTGTCTTCAAGAAGTTGTTCAATATAGCCTTTGACCCATTCATACGGAGACAGGTCTTGTGTTTGCAGCTGGGCCGATTGATGTACGGTATAAGGCTCGTAAAAAACAGTCACGTTTGTAAAGGCTTGAACTGCTTCTACATACCCTTCAAATGGGTGCTGTTCAATACATGCAAACAGCTGCTCAACACGTGCATGAATCTCCTCACGTATGTCAGCTCCTGCTTGGATGACGATCGCTGCATCTCCCAACGGGTGATAGGTGATGGAATCTTTTATCGTTGAAAAAGCCATTTGAGGACACCTCTCTTTCTACAGTACACCGAGCTTTTGATCTCTTCGATCTGTGATGAACATATGCCCGGGTGCATGAGTGATCGCAATGTCGGGTTTTGTATGCATGACAATGGCTTGCGGCGTCACACCACATGCCCAAAACACCGGGACTTCTCCTTCTTTGATCACAGACGGCTCTCCAAAGTCAGGCTGATTCACATCGGAAATGCCAATCACCGCTGGGTCCCCTATATGGATCGGTCCTCCATGGACTGATGGAAATCGAGATGTCACTTGAACACTTCTTGTGACTTGATGCGCCGGAATGGGTCTCATGCTGACCACCATCGGGCCATGAAAGACTCCTGCTTTTTCACAAGCTATATTCGTTTGATACATGGGTACGTTATGACCGTCTTCAATATGGCGGACAGGAATGTCATTCAGCATAAGCGCGTGCTCAAACGTAAAACTGCATCCAATGAGAAAGGCAACCATATCATCCTCCCAATAAGCCGTGATATCTGTCACCTCTTCTTCAAGAATCCCTTTTCGGTAAATACGGTACTTAGGAAAGTCCGTACGAATATCCGCTTGAGGCGCCGACCGTCTTGGCACTGGATCACCTGGGTCCAGTACATCAAGCAAGGGACATGCAGCCGGATTCCGCTGGCAAAATAAAAGAAAATCAAAGGCAAGTTCCTTTTTGACAATCATTAAATTGGCTTGAGCAAACCCTTCTGCAAAGCCAGCCGTTGGGCCTGTGATCTTTTTTTCGCGAATCAATTCTCTCATCTGTGATGGCTCATATGTTTGATAAGTATTCATCTGAATCAGCTCCATAGTTTCGGGATTTCATTAATGATGGTATAGCCGCCCATCATCGCCATAATGACCACAACAAATGCACCAGTCACTGTCAAAAAGAATGGATGACGATAATCTCCGACAATGTCTTTCTTATACGCCGCAACGAGTAATGTGCCAAGGGCGAGCGGCAAAATCAATGCATTGATTGCTCCAACTAATATCAAGATGTTCACTGGTCTTCCGATCGTAATAAAACAAATGGTCGAGAGGGCAATAAAGCCAATGATGATACCACGCTGGTTTTGCTCAATTTTTGGTGAGAAGGTTTTAAAAAAGGAAACAGATGTGTATGCTGCTCCAATGACGGAGGTAATCGCCGCAGCCCACATAATAATCCCGAACATTTTATATCCGATATTTCCTGAAGCTAATTGAAAAACAGAGGCAGGCGGGTTGGATGGATCTATCTGCAAGCCTTTTGAGACAACTCCTAATGTGGCAAGAAAAAGTGCTACACGCATGACAGATGTAATTAACACACCGAAAATAGAGCTTTTCGTCACTTGCGGCAGTGCTTCCTTCCCCTTAATACCTGCATCCAGCAAGCGATGCCCGCCAGCAAAGACGATATAGCCGCCTACCGTTCCTCCCACAAGTGTCACAATGGATAAAATATCAATCGTCTCTGGGACAAATGTTCTCACGGCCGCTTCTCCAACTGGCGGCGCTGTTGAAATCGCCACATACAGCATCAGGCCAATCATGACAAAACCAGCTGCCTGTGTGAAACGGTCCATCGCTTTCCCAGCCTCTTTGATCACAAAGATGAGAATGGCAATCACAGCACTGATCCCTGCGCCGATTCGCGGATCGACTCCGAAGATTACCTGGAAACCGAGACCAGCTCCAGCGATATTTCCGATGTTAAAGGCAAGTCCTCCAATGACAATCAAAAAGGCCAGCACATAGCCGAGACCCGGGAGCACCATATTCGCTATATCCTGACCTCGTTTTTCTGAAACGGCAATGATGCGCCATACATTTGTTTGTGCAAAAATATCTAATAAAATTGAGATCAAAATGACAAACCCAAAGCTAGCCGCAAGCTGCTGTGTGAAGACGGTTGTTTGTGTTAAAAATCCCGGTCCGATCGCGGACGTCGCCATTAAAAAGGCAGCGCCCATCAGCATAGACCGATTCCCCTTTGGTGCCTTCATTTGTTTGACTTTCTCTGTTTTCATGCTGTTTCCCCCTTTGATGACGATTTTTATTGAAAGGCCTTGAGATGAATCCCGGCTTCTTTTAGCTTCGCTGTAATGGTCTTCGCAAATTGAAGCGCATGGCTGCCGTCTCCGTGAATGCAGACCGTATCTGCTTTGAGCTCGATATCTTCTCCTTGAACTGTACGAACCCTGCCTTCTCTCACCATACGAACAACCTGCTGGACGGCCCGTTCATCCTCTTCAATGAGTGCATGTGGTTCGCGGCGCGATGTCAGCGTCCCGTCTGTTTGATACGTCCGATCAGAAAACACTTCATGTGCCACTTGCAAACCTATTCGTTCACCTGCTAACGCAAGTTCACTGCCTGACAGACCAAATAACACAAGGTTTGGGTCCACATCATACACAGCCTGCGCAATCGATTCAGATAATTCAGTATTTTCAGCCGCCATGTTGTAGAGGGCGCCGTGTGGTTTGACATGCTGCATCGTACCGCCCTCGGCCTTGAGAAAGGCTGATAGAGCGCCAATTTGATAGATGACAAGATCATAGGCTTCCTCTGCGGAGATAGCCATTGGACGTCTGCCAAAGCCGGCCAAATCTTGCAAACCAGGATGTGCACCAATTTTGACCCCTTTATCCAGTGCCATTCTGACCGTCTTTCTCATAACCGTTGGATCTCCTGCATGAAAACCGCAAGCAATGTTGGCTGAGGTAACATATTCTAAGATTTGTTCGTCTGCACCGATTGTGTATTGACCAAAGCTTTCTCCCAAATCACAGTTGATATCCACTTGATACATAGAATCCCTCCTTGTTGTTCCGAAATACGGAATATAAAGTCCGAATATTCGAATTTATATTGATTATACCAACTTTGGATAGACTGCACATGAAATTGTCAGAAAATATAACAATCGAACTAGGAGAAAACAAAAAAAGCGAGAGGCAAAGTCCTCTCACTTTTTCTGTCATGAAATGCACCTTATTTAGACAGCACCCAATGTTGGATGGCTTTTGCCACACCGTGTTCTGTGTTAGGAGCCGTAATCCAATCAGCGGCCTCTTTCACCACTTCCTGGGCATTTCCCATCGCAATGCCTAATCCGGCTTCTTGAATCATGGCCATATCATTGAGGCTGTCGCCAAGTGACATGACGTTGTCCATCGTACAGCCAATGCGTTCTGCTACTTTTGCAAGAGCTGCCGCTTTGTTAATGCCGGCTGCATTGACTTCAATATTCGTTGGACTTGAGTTTGTGATCTCTAGGTGCTTATTTGTTTTCAATGTATTGAGGACTTCCACACGAACGTCATCATCATGAATATCAAAGCCAAATTTCAACCATTCATGGTCATGAATTCGTTCTGGGAATTCACCTCTCCACACCTTATCCACAGTTGAAGCCCAGTAATCGGTTTTGTACCTATTTTTTAAATCCCACATCATTTGGACATGATCAGGATGCAGCAGATCCCGTTCGATCAGCTGGAAGTTTGAATCCCAGATTTCACTTCCGTTTGCTGTCACAAGGTAAGACGATAACTTGAGCGGCTCAACCAGCTCTCGGCATGTCATCAGTGTCCGCCCTGTGCTAATGACCACATGGACTCCTTTTGCTTCAGCCTCTTTAATGGCTTGTTTATTTTCCTCTGGAATGATGTGCTCACTGTTTAACAGCGTGCCATCCATATCAATGGCAATCAATCGGATGTCTTTCTTATGAGCTTGTGTTGACAAATTGAGTACCCCACTTTGTATCGATTTTTGAAACTATCTTTATTTTAATATAAAGAGGAAGAAGGCACAAAGGGACGAGTTTGATCCCATAGAAAAAAGACCTTGTTGCAGGTCTTTTTAACATGTGCTTAGCGTTCACACGCAATGCCGTCTTTATCGCGGTCAAGGTGCTTATTTTTTTGATAAAGTGCTTTAGATACATAAGGCTTGTATTTTGTTTTTCCGCCTTTGTTTTTCGTGTTTTTGCTTTTTGCTACGCCGCCTTTATATACTTTGTTCAGCGCTTTGCAGTTTTTGTAAGACTTGACCGTTTTTGCATCTGCTGTGTGGGTGTCGACTTGTGTAAAACTTAGCAAAAGTCCTAAAGACAAGACAGCCACCATGATTTTTTTCAACATGTAAGATCCCCCTATTTTTTCTATTTTTACATTTTTATCATATGTCACCACTTTTTGTTTTTCAAGACTATTGAGCTAAATATTTTGATTTTTTTGGAACGAAATACACCTTATATCCTATATGGTACAATGAGTGGGAAACCTTTCCGTTTTTGACACGTATATGAAGAAAGGAGTTTTTCACATGAAAATGAAATATACCATTTTATATGTAAACGATGTGGAGGCAAGTATTCATTTCTATCAGCATGTACTTGGTTTCCCAATAAAATTGAGGGTTGAATCCTATGTTGAGTTTGACACTGGAGACGTGACGTTATCAATTAATTCACGCCAGGATGTCAAAGAAGCACTCGGACTGCCTGTCCCTGGAGCAAATCAAGCGTCTCACACGTTTGAAATTGGCTTTGTTGTGGATGATGTGGAGCAAACGATTGCATCAATGAAGGAAAAAGGAGTTTCGATCATCAAAGAACCTGCAAAAAAACCATGGGGTCAAACAGTCGCTTATGTGTCTGATCCTGATGGTCATTTCATTGAAATATGTGATGCGGTCTCCTAATTGTCTTTGAAGGGAGTGAACCAGAATGAGAAAAAAACATGCTTTTTTCGCCGGTGTTTGCTCAATGATTGTGATTTGCAGCGCCGCTATCCTGTTGCAGCACCTTGAATGGATTGGGTTTTTCAGTGGCGGCATCTCAATTATTGGGGTCGTGATGTCTGGGGTGCTAATGGGTGCTTGGACAAGTGGAGAAGAGACACGAGCAGCCTATCATTCTGAAACAAACGAACACCGCATGTGGCGCCTTGATACGGCTGTTCTTGTGATCATTTTTGCACTTCCACACATGGCTGCGTCAGTCTTTTATGTTTTGATGTAAACACTTGTTAAAAGGAGTTCGCAATATGGCTGTTTTTATTCTATTCATTGTATTTGGCTTTCCTATTCTCTCTGTGCTGATTGGCATTTTGGGCACGATCTTTTTAAAGAATGTTTGGGTGCCTACTTTGATTGTGCTGTTAGCGAGCATGATCTTCATGTTCACTTATATTGACGGGAATGAATCCTTTCTCATTTGGGTCATCGTCTATACCGTCTTTACATTCTTTGCTGGATGGATTACAAAGCGGCTCAAGTAAAAAAGAACAGTGGAAACTGTTCTTTTTTAAATCATATATCCGCACACCATAGTTCAATTTCAATTTTCAGCTCAGGCCATCCTAAAGCTGATACATAAGCAACCGTCATTGATGGGTAAGCTGTTTTAAAGATTGTATCCCACTGAGGATATAGATGGTCCCAGACTATCACTTTAGGAGCTATTTTTCATTTCATTTAAGTGCTAATTTACACTAAAATACTCTTATATTGAAGCATCTTATTGATTTAAACAAAATATTAAGTAATAGCCCATAAGGGGTAGCTCCATACCTAAACTACAGGTAAAATACCAGTCATACACTAAGCGTTTTTGTTACCTTTATTTTTTTGAGGCCGAAAAAGGGTCTCATCGTTTTCTAGCTTAGAATCAATAAACTCCACAATACGTTGAAGATCGTGTATTTGATTCATCACTTTTTCTTTATATTCTAAAAGGGTTCTTTTTAATTCGGGAACAGAACTAAGTTTATATTTTACAGGATATTGTAAAATATTTTTCATTTCATTTAATGACATTCCTGTTTTTTTCAGACAAATGATCAGGTCCATTAGCTCTATGTCTTCTTCATCGTATATTCGATGTCCATTTCGTTTTCTTTTTGCATAAGGAAGCAATCCGATTTTTTCATAATAGCGGATCGCATCTTCAGTTAATCCGGTTTTCTTGGAAGCTTGCTTGATAGAATAAGCATTCAAATCATCACCTACTAATTTTGTTTACAGATAGATTAATTAAAATCTAAACGAGAAACTCGTTTTGGTAAATATCAATCAGTTGATTAAGTACTTGTGCCTCATAACCAGAGAATTTGATTGCAGTTTCTTTGCCCTTGTTTACAAAAATCCCGGTAATTTCGTTGTTGAAATTGAAAGCAGCTTCATATAAGCGAGATGCCCCTTTGCTTGGAGGAGAAAAAATAAGGTTCCTTATGGGAAGAATATAACTGGGCATTCTTTTTCCTTTGGTCAACTTCGTCCTGTTTGGCCCTGGGCAGACACTGCGAATTTTTATTCCCTCGGTCAATAGCTTCGGAGCAATTCCATTCGTCCACAAGGAAAGGGCTAATTTACTGTTCGCATATGGACCTATAATCTTTTTAAATGGAATTGTCTTAGGATCGATTACTGTATTTAAGTCAAATTGCTTCAAAAATAATAAAGAATTGGAAGACGTATTGATGATCGTTTTCTCCTGCCCATGTAGTAACAGTTCTTTAAGTTCCATTGTAACGATATAAGGCACTAATGTATTAACTTCAAAATGAATTTCACGCCCTTGTTTGGAATATTTGTATTCAGCAAAACTGACTCCTGCATTGTTAAAAATCAAGTCAATTTTGGTCTCGCTTTTCTTAATCTGGCTAAGTACGTTTCTAAGGCTGGAGAATTCGGCTAAATCAGCTTTATATACTCTTAATAGCTTCTTTTTAAGAGCATCAATAATTATTGGTTGATCATTTGGAAAGTCAGAACGAATTACAGCAATTACTTCCCATCCTTGAGATAGAATCTTTTTCGTCAGTTCCAATCCAATCCCAGAGTTGGCTCCTGTAATCAATACCACTTTATTTTGTTCGTTCATTTTATTCTTCCTTTCTGTGTTTCCGATAGTAAACACAGATTACTACTTGGAGTGAACACCAAGTCAAGGGAAATTTGTTTAATATATTTCCATAAGCGATTTATATTCGTATCCTTAAAAAAAGCTATCCTTTATTATGGATAGCTTTTTGTATTAATGAAAAATAAAACCAAAATGAGTATCCATAGCCACAAGGTAAGAACATCAATATCTTCTTTTTCATGACCGGAACACTCCTTTTGTTTGCGTGAGCAAGGTTTTGATTAACTTCATCGTACCTGACAAGTGATACATCGTCAAAATGATTTATAGACGATAACGTGCAATGTCCTGATTTAATCGCATGCTAAGTTCATTGAGCCTTTCTGCTGCTTTTGCCACATTTGAGATGGCTGTCACTTGTTCGTCTGTGGATGCAGTGATTTCTTCGATCGCCGCAGCATTTTCTTGAGAAACATGTGCTGCGCCGTGCATCGCTTTTGTGATGAGGTCGTTTTGCTCCAGCAATGTATTCAGCTCTTTTGCCATCGCGTTTGTTTCAACGATGGTTTGTGAAATCAATGTTGAGATGGCATTGAATTCATGTTCTGTTGCATGCACCGCTTCATCCAGCTCGGCAAAACGATCCATTGTGTTAGACATGATACCAGCTGTTGTTGTCGTTTCTTCTTTAATGCCTTGGATCATTTGCTGAATTTGAACGGCTGATTGTTTTGTCTGCTCAGCTAAATTCCGCACTTCACTCGCCACAACTGAGAAGCCTTTGCCATGCTCTCCTGCACGTGCTGCCTCAATACTTGCATTCAGTGCCAGTAAATTCGTCTCATTTGAAATGCTTTCAATCGTATCTGTGATTTGAGAGATATCCTGTACTTTTGTACTTAACTGCTCGATTCCTGCTCTAATGCCTTGAGATGCCTGAATCGATTGTTCATTCGATTGTTTTAATTGCTGTACGATTTGCTGGCCCTGCTGTGATGATTGACTTGATTGGTCGGAAATCCGTTTAATTTGATCACTCTGTTCTTTAACATTCTCAATAGATTGATTAAACTGGGTCATTTGTTGATTGGCTACTTCAAGATCGGATGCTTGATGAAGTGTTCCAGTCGAAATGTCTCCGATGGCTCGTCCAATTTCTTCACTGCTGGCTGAGGTTTCTTCAGAGATCGCCGATAAATCTGTCGCTGATTCAACAAGCTGACTGCTCGTTTCCTGTAAACCGCTCACCAGTGTTCTGAGCTCTCCTGACATATGGTTAAAGCCTTTTGCCAGCTGGCCGATTTCATCCGTTGTTTCCTTTAAGTTTGTGCGTTCAATATTCCCCGCCGCAATTTCCTTTGAAGCAGCAGTGACTTGCTTCAGCAGTCTGACTTTTCCTCGAGCAGCTAAATAAAAGACACCTAGACTCAGAAGGGCGACACCTGCTGTAATGAGAATAATATAGAGCTTCATCTGCTCTAATTCTTTATAAAATTCGTCTTGGAAGACAGCGATACCTACACTCCAATTCCACGGCGTAAACTGGCTCATATAGGCGAGCTTTTCTTTTTCTTCGCCGGTTGCATCGTCCTTATCCATATAGGTCACATAGTGTGCATCCTCACCTTTTGCATTAGCGCCAGCGACCATTTTTTCACGATTGGTCGTGTTATCTGGAATGACGCCAATGTCGTTGACCGGATGAACCTGGGTAGAATAGTCAGTGCCATATGCGATCAGATAGCCTTTATTTTTATAGATAAAATCTGATTTTTGAAATTGGTATCCCTTCCCGTTGTCATTTTTGGGTCCGCTCAAGTAAAGCCGGGCTTGTTCTTGCGCCTGCTCAAGCGTCAGTTCTTTTTTCTCCACACGGTCATTCAACTGTTCAAGTGTGGCCATCGCTCCGCTGACGATGTGCTTTAAATCTGCTTTCCCTGCATCAATTAATACATGTTTCGCTAACAAATATCCCGTTGTTCCAACAAGTCCACCCGTTAAAATCGTGATCACGATAATGGCAGACATTAATTGAAAAAAGACACTCCTTGACGCAAACGCTTTCTTTTTCATGTACAAATTCCCCCTTACTTTATATATCGTCAAGCAGGGAAAAGTATTAAAAAAGTCATAGAAAAAATCCCTTTCTCACGTTGGAAAGGGATTTTCTGATTAATGGGCTGTTTCTTTAAGAATGGCTTGATAAAGATCGTCTGCTGGCGAGAGTCCACATACCTCTTCCAGCACACCTTCAATGCCTTTTTCTTTTCGTAATGCCTGCAGACGAACAGCTTCTTCGTCTTCAGTAAAGTCGTAAGCCAAAGCTGCCACAATGCCTTTAATTAAATACTGTGGCTGTCTGATTTTTTTCGCTGGACCGATTAAACGGTCATTTGCTCCAAGCTTTCTAAGCGGGGAACGTGCGACGCGCGTGACTTCATCAGAGATAAAGGCATTTTCAAATCGTTTGATGATTTTTTGGATATACGCATCATGTTCTTCTTTTTGAAAACCATATGTGTCGATTAAATAACTGCCCGTTTCGTGAAGTGCACCTTCGACCACTTGACGAATCTCTGGTGTATCGACAGCTTCTTTAATCGTTTGCACGCCTTTTTCGTACCCGACATAAGCAGCTAGTGCATGTCCTGTGTTGACAGTAAAGAGCTTACGCTCAATATAAGGCGTCAAATCTTGTACAAAGGTCGCTCCATCGATCTGAGGAACGTCTCCAATAAAGCCTGTCTCATCAATGACCCACTCGAAAAATGGCTCGACTGATACTTTCAAAATGTCCTCATGGTGCTGAATGGGGACAATGCGGTCAACCGCTGCGTTTGGAAAACCAACTGTGTGTGACAGCGCTTCTTGTTCATCAGCTGTTAAATGAGAGAAAACAGCTTCCTTTAAATGAGAGCTGCCGCCAATCATATTTTCACATGCCACAATGTTGATGATATGATCAGGCTTTTTCTGTTTTAAACCTTCAGCAATCGATGAAGCAATGATGTTCAAAACAGCTGGTCCAACAGCTGTTGTAATGAGATCAGCTGTTGCAACTGCCTCTGTTAATGCGGCTGGATCTTTTGCGGAATTGATGGCTGACACAGGACCAACCACTTCTTGCTGCTGCCCTGGTGCTGCGAGTTCAACCGTGTATTCTCCTTTTTCATTCAGCTCGTTGATCACCGCTTCATTTACATCGGTAAAAACAAGCTCAAAGCCTGATGCTTTTAACAAAGATCCGATAAACCCTCTGCCAATATTTCCTGCTCCAAAATGAAGTGCCTTCATGTTAGTTCACCTCGTTAAAGATGGCAATCAGTTCATCCTGATCCTTTGCATGAATGATACGCTCTACGTTTTCTTCCTCTGAACAGACAATCGCAATTTGAGAAAGAATATCGAGATGTTCATTGTTTTTACCAGCGATACCAAATACAACTTTAGCAATATTCCCCTCGCCATATTCAACGCCATCTGGAATTTGGATAATGGAAATTCCTGAATGAAGGACAGCCGCTTTCGCATCCTCTGTTCCATGAGGAATGGCAATTCCATTGCCCATAAATGTAGAAGAAATGTTTTCTCTTTCAAACATTTTGTCCACATAATCACTTGTGACATAACCGTTTGCCACTAAGACTTCGCCTGCTTTTTTAATGGCTTCTTCTTTAGAGCCCGCTTGTTCGTTTAGAAAAATATTGTCTTTTGAAAGTACTTGTTTCATGAAAGATCACACACCTTTTTTAGAATAGAAAATCAGAAAACAACCAAAACGGGGAGTTCAATTAGGAAAAATTGGACTCAACCCGTTTCGTCATGTTATTTTTTCAATTTCTCAATCAGCTCATCGTATTTCGGGCTGTTTAAGAAATTATCAACTGAGATATGGACAGCTCCTGGCAGTTTTGCCTTGGCTCTATCTGTTAAATCTTTATGAGTAAAGACCACATCGGCATCATCTGGGATGTTGCTGATGGATGTATTTGTTACATCAATATCAAGCTCTGCCTTTTTGACTTTATTCTTTAAGACGGATGCGCCCATCGCACTTGAGCCCATTCCTGCATCACAGGCAAAGATGATTTTGTTCACGTTATCTGGATTGATTTCATCTGGAGATGCTGCTTGCTCGCTTGCTTCAGCACCTTCTTTTTGTGCTGTAAGAGCAGCTGCTGCTGCACTTTTCTTGCCTTTCATGTCTTGCATTTTTTCTGTTGCTGCTGTTAAGTCTTCGTCCACTGCTTTTGACGCTTTTAAAATGACAGAAGCGACAAGGAACGATACGACCGCTGCCACGACAACACCTGCTAGAACGGCAAGGTGGCCGCCTTTTGGTGACATGAGCATAAGAGCGATGATACTTCCTGGTGACGGCACAGCCTTTAAGCCTGCATTTAACAGTGTAAAGGTCAGAACGCCGCTTGCTCCCCCAGCAATAACAGCCAAAATGAGCTTTGGCTTCATTAAGATGTATGGGAAGTAAATCTCATGGATTCCCCCTAAAAATTGAATGACAATCGCACCCGGTGCAGACTGCTTTGCCGTCCCTCTTCCAAAGAACATGTAAGCTAGAAGAACACCGAGACCTGGCCCTGGGTTTGTTTCAAGCAAGAACAGAACGGACTGGCCTGTCTTCGCCGCTTGCTCTACTCCTAATGGACCTAAAATCCCTTGGTTAATGGCATTGTTTAAGAACAATACTTTCGCTGGTTCAATGAAGATACTTGCCAGCGGAAGTAAATGTGCATTGACAATGATATCTACACCTGCCGCAAGGGCTTTATTCAGGCCTAGTACCACTGGACCGATGGCGTAGAAAGCAATCGCGACTAAAATGGCACCTAGAATACCTGCACTAAAGTTATTAATCAGCATTTCAAAGCCTGATCTGATTCGGTCTTTGAACAGCTGGTCGATTTTCTTAATGAGATAACCGCCAAGCGGCCCCATGATCATTGCGCCTAGAAACATTGGGATGTCCGAACCGACAATAACCCCAATCGTAGCGGTTGCACCGAGTACCCCGCCTCGATGGTCATATACGAGCTTCCCGCCTGTGTAACCGATTAAGAGCGGCAGCAAGTAGTTGATCATTGGTCCAACAAGTGTATTTAATTGTTCATTTGGAAAATAACCACTTGGAATGAACAATGCTGTGATGAGTCCCCAAGCGATAAACGCTCCAATATTCGGCATGATCATACCGCTTAAATAGCTTCCGAAGCGCTGTACTTTTACGCGAAATCCGCTTTTTTCCTGCATCTATGAAAACTCCTTTCTTCTCTCCCTTTATTTAGGGCTTTATAGGTCAAAAGATATAAGAACAAGATTCAGTGAAGCCCTTATGCCTATCGTAAAACGCTTTCACTTTCTCTTCAATTGAAACTAAATGTCACTTTGTCACATAGTGTGTGACAAAATTGAAAAATGATGTGACATCACCTTCAGATCCCAATACAAAAGGGGAGAAAAGGTTGATCTGCTGTTGTTTTGAAGCAAAATTCATGGGAATTTCACAACTTTCAAATGGTCTCTTCTTGTTTCCTCTTCTTAAATCGAATAGGCTTATAATTGATCAAACCTATTCAATTAAGAAATGTCTGCGCAGACATGACACAGAAAAAGTGAACCATCTTGCTGTTTGTTTCGTTTACCTTTTAGAGAGGGCGGTACAATAGGAAGAGCGGTTTTTTCTGTGACTCACAGTTTACTGCCGCTTTCTTTCTGATACATGAGACATTTTCATAGGTAGAAAGGCGGTTATTCACCTTGTTTAAAAATAGTAAGTGGCTTCTGCTTCTTATGGTCATGTTCGCTTTTTTCATTCCAAAGGAAGCATTTGCTCACGCATACGTCGTGAGCTCAAACCCAGCGGCAAATGAAGAACTGGATCAGCAGCCTCCTTCAGTCTCGATCACATTTAGTGAAGGGATTGAAAGCGGATTTCATGCCATTAAGGTGCTAAATGCAAAAGGTGATCGTGTGGATAAAGGAGATACGGTCATTAAAGATCAAAAGATCATGGAAGCGGCTTTGAAAAAGAATTTACCAAAAGGAATTTACACCATCCAGTGGAATGCGGTATCAGCGGACGGACACTCTGTCTCTGGCATGATTCCGTTTAGTATTGGAAAAGCGGATGGCGGTTTTGACCAATTAGAGCAAGGTCAAACGAATGAATCCATTGATGTGGCCTCAACTATTGATAAAGCCTTTCTTTATACGTCATTCAGCTTATTCCTTGGGACCATTTTGTTTGGACTGCTTTGGTTTAAGACTGCGATTTCACCTGCATTGGCGAAACGAATGAAGCGGCTTTTGACCGTGTCATTGATGATGATGGGCGGAGCACTTGTGTTCCAGCTGCCGATTCAGACAAAATCAGCGGCAGATGTGTCCTTTTGGGGGGCATTTCAGCCTTCGCTTTTACAAGAAACGATTGCGTCCACTTCTGGCGGTAGTCTGTGGATGATGCTTATGGCATCATTTGTTCTTCTCACCATCTGGACGATTGTAGCGGTGAGAAAAGGGGACTTCTCTTCTTTTCGGGTTTGGCTGTTTCCACTGCTCCTCTTCACAGTGCTCCTTTGGCTGAAGGCACAAATCGGACATCCAGCCGCAACAGACAATAGAATACTCACAACATCACTTGATTTCATCCATCTCGTCTCTGCTTCGATTTGGGTCGGTGGTTTAACAGCCATTGTCCTTCTATTAATGAAGAAACTGCCAAATGAAGATCAGCCGCTCATTCGGAGTACGCTAGCAGCATTTCATCCTTGGGCACTGCTCTCTGTTGGACTCATTGTGTTTTCCGGATTTGTGAATGCCATCTTTATTTTGCAATCGTTTGACGCTCTTTTCCAATCAGCATACGGACGCACCTTTTTAATCAAGCTTGGTTTATTTATCATCATGGGCCTTCTTGGGCTTATGCATTACTTAATGCTGAGATGGGAAAAGAAGCAGAAACGCAGCATTTCCTTACGAGCCGAATGGATGATCGGGATCGCCATTTTGTTATTAACAGCTGTCTTTACCAATATTCCTAGCCCTCCTCCGCCTGCACCTGAGCCCTTCTTTGGTGCAAATCAGGTCGAGCATCGTGATATTGTGTCCTTGAGCATTACTCCGAATGCCCCGGGGAAAAACTCATTCGAAGTGGCATTTACAAAGAAGAATGGCGAAACGATCACTGATATTCAATCTGTAACAGCCAAGATCCATAAGGTGGCTTTATTCGGTGATGAGACACCGAGTGAATTTCAGCTGAAACGATTAAAAAATGGTCATTTCTCTGCTGAAAATCTCTTATTAAATGAAAAAGGCACATGGAAAATTGAAATCCATGCGTTAACTGGTTCTTTTAAGAATATCGATACCACATTTATTAGAAGAAACTAAAAGGAGTTCATCACATATGAAAAAATACGTTAAAGCTTTATTACCAATGCTTCTCGCTTCATTTTTATTAGCAATTCCTGTGAGTGCGCACGTAACAGTCAAGCCTGATACATCTGCGACAAATGCTTGGGAGACCTATACATTAAAGGTTCCTTCTGAGAGTGACAGCCCGACGACAAAGGTTGTCTTGTCAATACCTAAAGGCGTAGAATTCCAGCAATATGAGCCAGTACCTGGCTGGAAAACATCAACTGAAGAGAAAGATGGCAAGGTAACAAGAGTGACTTGGGAAGCAACAGGTAAAGGTGTGCTTGCTGGACAATTCCAGCAATTCGTTTTTGTAGCGAAAAACCCTGAAAAAGCAGGTGAAGCTGCTTGGGATGCGTATCAATATTATAAGGATGGAACAGTCGTTGAATGGACTGGCGATAAAGATGCTGATAAACCTCATTCCATCACAAACATTGTGGCATCTAATACTGTAACGGATTCACATGGCCAGGAAAAACCAAAAGAAGAAAAGGCCTCTGAAACAGCCTCTGCTTCTTCCTCACCACTTGTCCTTGGTCTGTCCATTGCTGCTCTAGTCGTGGCACTGATTGCACTTGGACTTGCTTTTAGAAAGAAATAAAAGCTGTATGAGCGATCGTTTTCTCAGAAACGATCGTTTTTTCTTGCATCACAGACTGTTTACTTTTATTAGAAATCAATTATTTTCCATTTTCCCAACTTGTTATTACCAATATAGGATTGAATAGGATAAAGCGGCGTGACATAATGAGACAGATGACCACATAGGAGGCTATGAGATGAACCATGTAATTATATTTGCTCATCCCCAGCAAAGCTTAAATCAAACCTTATTAGATCTTGTTGTGAGCACTCTATTGAACAATGGTCATAAAGTGACTGTTCGTGATGTCTATGCCCTAGGTTTTCCGCCAGAGCTCACCATTGCAGAAAAGGCTGCCATCAAATGCGGTGATGTCCCAATCGCTATTCAAAGAGAGCAGACACTGATTCAGCAAGCGGATGTGCTGACGTTTATTTTTCCAATATGGTGGACAGGCTTGCCGGCCATGCTAAAAGGATATGTAGAGCGCGTGTTTTCTGAAGGTTTTGCTTATCAGATCAGTGAGGATGGAGAGATTGAAAATCTGCTTCGACACAAAAAAGGTGTCATTATCAACACGCATGATGCACCGAGGACTTTTCTTGATTCCAATAAAGTCTTCAGCTCCTCTCATCACATGACAACCGATACTGAAGTCTTCAATTTTATTGGCGTTCAGCCTGTCGAACGGCTTTTGTTCAGCAGCATGGAGCAGGCATCTGCAGATTACATACATGAAATTTTGAAAGAAACGAAAGAAACGGTGGATCAGCTTTTTCCGCCGGCTGTTTAACATAAAAAAGACTGCCGAGATCCCTCTGACAGTCTTTTTCACGTTTATTCGTCTAACCCAATGGATACATATTTTGTTTCTAAATAAGGTTCGATTCCTTCGATGCCGCCTTCTCGGCCAATTCCGCTCTCTTTCATACCGCCAAAAGGTGCTTGAACAGCCGATGGACCGCCATCATTCCAGCCAATAATCCCATAATCGAGATGTTCTGAAATGTAGAGTCCGTTCCGATAATTTTCTGTAAAGAAATAAGCTGCAAGGCCAAAAGGTGTATCGTTGGCTAATTCAATTGCCTCGTCTAACGTTTTGAATGTCGTAATTGGTGCCACTGGACCAAAGGTCTCTTCATGCATGATGTTCATCGAAGGATCCACATGTGTAAGAACCGTTGGCTGGACAAAATAATATGATTTGTCATCGTCGAAATGCGTATCGCCGCCGACAAGAACTTTCGCCCCTTTATCCACTGCATCTTGAATTTGACCGACAATTTTATCAAAGCCGCGCTTGTTGATAATTGGTCCAATAGATATGCCTTCTTCAAAGCCATTACCTACTTTCAGCTTTTCTACTTCTTTGCTGAAGCTTTGCGCAAATGCTTCATGAATGTCTTCATGCACAATTAAACGGTTGGCACAGACACAGGTTTGTCCTGCATTCCGAAACTTAGATGCCACTGCCTGTTTGACAGCTAGTTCAAGATTCGCATCCTTGTCTACGATGAGCGGAGCATGACCGCCAAGCTCCATTGATACGTGTTTGACTGTGCTGGCACTGTTTTTGATTAAATGCTTTCCGACGGGCGTTGAGCCTGTAAACGTGATTTTTCGAATCAATGGACTATCTGTGAAGATTTCACCCACTTCTTTGCCATCTCCCACAACCCATTGCAGTGCATCCTCCGGAATGCCGGCTTCATGACCTAATTTTACTAGTTCAATGGCTGTCAGCGGTGTGTCTTCAGCAGGTTTTACAATAAACGTACAGCCTGCTGCAAGCGCAGGAGCTGCCTTTCTCGTAATCATCGCTGCAGGGAAATTCCACGGAGTAATGGCAGCAACAGGACCAACTGGCTGTTTTGTGACGAAAAGCCGTTTGTTCGTCGTATGTGACGGGATGGTTCTGCCGTAGATTCGCTTTGCTTCTTCTGCGTACCATTCAATATAACCAGCCGCATAGACGATTTCTCCTAATGCTTCTTGATACGGCTTTCCGTTTTCTTCTGTGATGATTTTCGCAAGCCTTTCTTTATGCTCAATCATCAGATCAAACCACTTGCGAATGATATTGGCACGTTCATGCGCTGACGTTTTTGCCCATGATTTGAATGCTTTGTGTGAACGGGAAATTGCGTCTTCGATCTGTTCTTTTGTATGCTGAGCAACTGAAGCAATTTCTTCTCCTGTTGCAGGATTATACACTCTGAGTTCGTTTGTCATGCTCTACCGTCTCCTTCGTTCTTGGATTCATTACATATAGTATATACCCAATGAGTACCCAACCTAAAAGCAATATCCATTCAGCTGGCCACGATAAGGAAGCCGGCATTCCTGGAAAGTAAAATGAAAGGAAAAGAAGACTCAGTCCGATGGCTAAAACACCTGTCGTCCGCCAATATTTAATGCTGTATGGACGCTCCAGCTCAGGTTCTGTTTTGCGAAGCCTCATAAAGGCAATGGACACGATTAAGTACCCGACGATGATCCCGACACCGCCCGCATTGACAATCCATACGAGGGCAGGGCGCCCTAATAATGGAGCGAAAAAAGCTAAAGCTCCAAGAAATAAAATGGCATTTGTCGGTGTTTTATACTTTGGATGAATATACGCAAACCATTTGGAAATCATACCTCTTTCCGCCATAGCATATAGAATACGGCTTGCACCGATAATAAAAGCATTCCAGCTCGTCACAATTCCTGCTACCCCTCCAATGACAAGCACTGTTCCAAACGCTTGATGACCGAGAAGCTGAACCATCGCATCTGCTGTTGCTAATGAAGAGGCTTCAAGCTGTCCTTTTGACATTCCAGCAGCTACCCCAAAGACAATAAGCAGATAAAAAACGACTGCGCTCACGATGGAGATAATCAAGATTCTCCCAATGATTTTTTTTGGTGCGTTAATCTCCGCCGCTACTTGCGGAATGACATCAAACCCAACGAATAAAAAGGGAATCATGACTAACACCGCCATAAGCCCCCCAACCCCGCCTTGAAACATCGGCTCAAGGTTTGCAAAATCTCCATTAAATGTTGCGCCGCCTAAAAGGAGAAAACCTGTCAGAATAATCGCCACTGTGAACACGGACTGAAAAATGGCAGCAGGCTTCGCTCCAATGTAATTCAGCGCTGTTAAAAACAATGCCCCGCCAGATCCAATCAATACCCATGTGAAATAAACGTCCCATCCTCCTATATTCCATAAGAAGCCAGCATGCTGTGTTGGAATCACATAATCAATGACGGTCGGCAAGGCGACAGCTTCAAACGTAATCACAGACACATAACCAAATAATACGCCCCATGCTGAGACGAACGCTGCTTTCATCCCAAATGCCCGCTGGACAAAAACGAGCCCTCCGCCTGTCTCTGGAATCGCAGACGAAAGTTCAGCATACGTAAGTCCGATAAAGATGACGAGAATCCCGCCTATAATGAAAGCAATCACACTGCCTAAAAATCCAGCTGTTAAAATCCAATCTCCCGAAAGTACAACCCAGCCCCAGCCAAGCATTGCACCAATGGACAAAAACAGCACGTCAGACTGCGACATCGTTTTTGCCATTTGTTGTTTTTGCATACAACCATCCCCCTTTGTTGTTTAGCGTGCTTTGAAGGCGTCCTCGATAATCCCTAGTCCTTCGTGAAGCAGCTCATCTGTGATGACAAGTGGTGTTAAGAAGCGAATGATATTCCCATTAATCCCTGCCGTTAAAAGAAGCAGCCCGTGCTCATTTGCATATGCTGCAATCGCTGCGGCTGTTTTCTTATCCGGTGTACGCGTTGTTTGATCTTCCACAATTTCAATCGCCGCCATTGCCCCTAACCGGCGGACTTCCCCAATGAATGGATACGCCTGTCTCCATTCATTTGCTTTGTCCTCAATGACTTGCCCAATATGTTCAGATCGTTGATTCAGTTGTTCTGTTTCAATGATATCAAGGACAGCCAGTGCAGCTACACAGCCTAACGGACTTCCTGCATATGTTCCCCCAAGCTCCCCTGGATCTGCCGCATCAAGCATTTCTTTTCTACCAACGACTCCGCTCAGCGGTAAGCCAGCTGCAAGAGATTTTGACACAGTAATTAAGTCCGGTACCACATCAAAGTGCTCAATCGCAAAGTATTTCCCTGTTCTCGCAAAACCAGTTTGGATTTCATCTGCAACAAAGACAATCCCGTGCTGCTGACAGAATGAAGCAACATGCTGAACGAAACGCTTCGATGGCACAATGAATCCGCCCTCCCCTTGGACTGGTTCCATGACCACACAAGCAACAGTTTCAGGTGCAACGGCTGCGACGAAGAATTGATTGAATTGATCAATGATGTACTCGTCGTAAGCAGCATCACTTAAGCCTTCAGGCTTTTGATAGTAATAAGGGTACGGTGCTTGGTACACCTCAGATGCGAATGGTCCGAAGCCAAATTTATATGGCTTGACCTTGCTTGTCATGCTCATTGTCATATTCGTTCTGCCATGAAAACCTCTTGTAAACGACACAACAGCCTGTCTTTTCGTATATTTACGTGCAATTTTCACCGCATTTTCAACAGCTTCTGCACCTGAATTAAGAAAAATGGCTTTCTTATCATGACCCCCTGGTGTGAGATGGCACAGCTTCTCTGCCAATTCGATATACGATTCGTACATCATCACGTTGAATCCTGGGTGAATCAGGCTATCTGCCTGTGCTTTGACCGCTTCCACGACCTTTGGATGTGAATGTCCTACGTTTAATGTGCCAATGGCGCCTGCAAAATCGATAAATCGTTTCCCATCAATATCGAACAGCTCGGCTCCTTTCCCCTTCGCTGCAAGATGACGGTTGCCATTACTCACGCCTCTTGCGACGTATTGATCTCTTTTCCCCTGCCATTCTTCGGTTGAAAAACGGTTTGTTGTCGTTTGACTCATTGTCATCCATCCCCTTTATATCCTTTTTTATTATTCTGAATATTTTTTGGTATGATAGAAAGTACCAATATCATTTTTTTCATGGTACCAGAGAGGATGGAATGGTGAGATGCTGACAATTCAACTAGACCAAACAGGACAAAACGGATATATTTATCATCAAATTTATATGAAAATTAAAGAAGAAATCTTAAATCGCAACCTGCAGCCGCATGATCAATTACCATCTAAACGAGAGTTAGCCGAAACATTAAACGTTAGCGTTAATTCAGTGAATGGCGCCTATCAGCAGCTGCTTGCTGAGGGATATTTATATTCGGTTGAACGCAAAGGTTTTTTCGTGGAATCACTAGAAACATTTCATGAATCTGGTCAGCTAAAACCCTCTTCTCTTCCTGTAGATTTAAAGGAAGAACCGATTGCACGAGACGACTGGTATTCCTTTTCACATATCTCCGTCGATACAGCGAACTTTCCATTTAAAAGCTGGCTGAAAAGTGAACAAAAGGCGATCCACCTTCACCAAGAAGCCTTCGGTGAGCTTCCGCATCCACAAGGTGTGTATGAACTGCGGGAAACGATTGCGCGGCTGATCGGACTTGCACGAGGGGTCAAATGCTATCCGGAACAGCTCATTTTAAGTGCAGGCACACAGTCACTGATCCATTCGTTATCAAGCATTCTTCCGGCCGATCAAATATATGGGTTAGAAAACCCTGGCTACCGCCGGCTCTTTCAAATGCTGAAAAACAATCATCACCAAATTGAAACGATTGGCATTGATCAAAAAGGTGTGCAGATGAGCGACATTCATAAGAAACAGCCAAATGTGTTAATCATTACCCC
Source organism: Bacillus sp. Root920 (assembly GCF_001429445.1). Taxonomy (NCBI): domain Bacteria; kingdom Bacillati; phylum Bacillota; class Bacilli; order Caryophanales; family Bacillaceae; genus Bacillus; species Bacillus sp. Root920. The sequence goes on along the minus strand of NZ_LMJV01000001.1, from coordinate 232,544 downwards.
TTCACATCAATTTCCAACAGGGGTGATTATGCCGATTTCCCGGCGCATTCAGCTGTTAAACTGGGCAGCCGATCAGCCAGACCGTTATATCATTGAGGATGATTATGACAGTGAATTTAAATATGGCACAGACAGCATTCCGGCGCTGCAAAGTCTTGACCGATATGACAAAGTCATTTATATGGGCACCTTTTCAAAATCATTGCTGCCCGGCTTGCGGCTAAGCTATATGGTGCTGCCTCAGCATTTATTGAGACGCTATAAGGAGGAACAGCATTTTTTCATTCAAACAGCTAATCTTTTTACACAATACACCCTTCTTCATTTTATAAAAGATGGGGCGTATCAACGGCATATTAAAAGAATGAATGGTTTATATGAGGAAAAACGGAAGCAGCTTATTGAAGAGCTCAATACGGTTTTTGCTGACAATGTGAGGATTATTGGAGAAAATGCCGGGCTTCATTTTATCGCAGAGTTCCGCTCAAATCGAACGCAGCATGAGATTTTACAGCGAGCGAAAGAAAGAAAGCTGAAAATGTACGGAATGGATCGTTTTACCCTTGATGAGCAATTGCCGGGGCATCAGCCAGGCTTTGTCCCGCTCGTCCTCGGCTTCTCACATATGAAGCAAGAGGATATTCAGCCGGCAGTGAAACGGCTGTATGACGCCATTTTTGGGAAATAAAACAGCCAGCTGCTCTTCATAGACAGCTGGCTTACCACCGTTCTTTATCTACAGCTAGAATCGATGACATGAGTCCAGGAAAAGCGGTCTCGATGTCTTCTTTTCTTAAAGAATAGTAACGGTGCTTCCCGTCAATTCTCACTTTCACGACGCCTGCCTCCCTCAGCACTTTGAAATGATGGGAAAGCGTAGATTTGGCAATATTCATCTCATACGTGCCGCATGTCCTCTCCCCCGCTTCCGCTAAGCAGCGGACAATTTCTAACCGGATTGGATCAGCCAATGCGTGCAGCACAGAAATCAATCTCATATCTTCTTTGTTTGGATGGTTTGGATTCGTCATACAATAAATGTATCGTATTTAGTGCCAACATACAATCTCATTCACCTGAAGCTGACTAGTCAAGTAACGATATGACTTCACAAACGTCCATTATTCATGAGACTGTCTGAAGGGAAGGAACCCATTTTGAAACATAATATATGGATGAGTTTATTGATGATGATTCTCGCGATCTTCCTCTGCGCCTGCCAGTCCGTCCAATATTCTCAGTCAAAACCACCTAGTGCTGAAGAGTTATTAGCTATGGATCAGCAGGCAGATTTATTTCAATGGGAAGGAACGGTCTATGAAACAAATGTAGATTGGACGACATCCTTACACGTCACAAAACATCAGCAAGTAGGTGTCATTCAGAAAACAGCCGTCAAAAATTTTGAACATGGTACAGCTTCTAGGCTGCAAAAAGGGACCGCTATTTACTCTGTGAAAGAGAGAGAAGACATGTTGGTCGTCGAACTTCACGGCAAAACAAAAATATATACCGCACATGCGGAAGGATAAATACCTGTCATGCAGACGGGTATTTTTTTAAGTTCATTTTCTTGTCATGGGTCATTGGTTTTGTTATCATAGCAAAAGTGACCACTCGGTTTCCATTGTGACCATATGGTTTTGCCGATTCGGAAAGGACTTATGAAGATGAACGAAAAGCAAGAAGAGATTTTGCGGGTTTCAAAGAAATTATTTTCTCAAAAAGGCTATATGAGTGTCTCCATGCAGTCAATTGCCGATGCCTGTAAAATATCAAAAGCGTCTATTTATAAACTGTTTGATTCAAAGGAAGCTCTTCTACTAGAACTGATTAAATACAATCAGCGCAAAATGAGAGAGATTTCCCGCATCATTCATTCAGAAACGACGCTGTCCAAAAAGGAAAAATTCACAAAGAAGATCAAGCTTGAGCTTGAAGAGTTTAAAGAGAATCATAAATTTTTGAACATGCTGTCCTTTGAAGCTTTTTCTCAGCATTCGCCTATTGTCATTAAACACTTACGCGAGACACGCTCCATTATCATGCAGCGGCACAAAGACATTATTTTGAGCACCTATGGTGAATCTGTCGCTCCTTATGTCTGGGATCTCGTGATTGTTCTCAATGGATTAATGAGAGAATTCATCTTAATGCTGGCGATTGAGCACAAGAACATCAAATTAGAAAATGCTGCTGAGATGATTATCGGTGTGATGGACCGTGTATCGAAAAAGCCTTGCTCAATTGAGCCTGTGTTAACAGATCAGCTCATGGACTCTTATTTGTTTTCCTCACAGGACGGATATGATGAAGAAAAACTTGTCATCTCGTACTTAACGAAGATCAAACAAGAGCTTCACACACTGTCAAACGGAGAAGAAAAAGACGATCTCCTCTCTGCTTATGAGCTGCTCAATCAAGAATTATCAAAGGATGAACCGAGAACCTTTTTAGTCAGCTCACTGCTCGATTATTTAGGCAAAAACAGCGTTTTATCACAAAACGTGTCACAGCTGAAAAACATCATTTTATAGATAAAGAAGGGATAACATGAACCAATCAACTACATCGTATAATCGATCTGTGATTGTTGGGATTTTCCTCGTTGGGGCATTCGTTGCGATTTTAAACCAAACGCTTCTCATTCCAGCGATCCCGCATATCATGGAAGATTTCAATATTGAGGTCAGCAAAGGACAGTGGCTTACAACAGCCTTTATGCTGACAAACGGGATTCTCATCCCCATTACGGCTTTCCTCATTGAGAAATTTTCAAGCCGTTCTTTAGTTTTAACGGCACTTAGCATCTTTACAGCCGGTACAATTCTTGCTTCATTTGCAACGAATTTCCCGGTGTTACTTGCAGCGCGTATCGTACAGGCAGCCGGTGCAGGGATTTTAATGCCGCTGATGCAAACGATCTTTTTAACCATTTTCCCAAAAGAAAAACGCGGGCAGGCAATGGGCATGGTCGGACTTGTCATCTCGTTCGCACCTGCGCTTGGACCAACACTTGGCGGCTGGATTGTTGATTCCTTCAGCTGGAAGTTCTTGTTCTATATTGTTCTGCCAATCGGTATCATTGATCTCATTCTTGCTTTCTTCTTAATGAAAAATGTGACGCAGCAAAGAGAAACACGTATAGATGTCTTATCTGTCATCTTGTCGTCGTTCGGATTCGGCGGGCTGCTTTACGGATTCTCTAGTGTCGGCACGTATGGATGGACGAGTGCGACTGTTCTCATTTCGCTGATTGTCGGCGCCGTGAGCTTGTTCTTCTTTATCCTGCGCCAGTCGAACTTAACAAGACCGATGCTGGAGTTTGGCGTATTTAAATTTGCGATCTTTAGCTTAACAACCTTCCTCGGCATGCTTGTCTTTGCTTTATTGATTGGGACAGAGACGATTCTGCCGCTTTATACGCAGAATGTCAGAGGGCTGTCTGCACTTGATACAGGGCTTATCTTATTGCCAGGTGCTCTCTTCATGGGACTCCTGTCACCGATTATTGGACGGATTTTTGATAAAGTCGGCGGAAAAGGGCTGGCATTAGGCGGATTTACGATACTCACCGTTACCACCCTGCCATTTATGCTGCTCACCCTTGATTCATCGATCGCCCTCATTACGGTCGCCTACACGCTTCGGTTAATCGGGGTTGGGATGATCATGATGCCGCTGACAACCGCAGGTATTAACTCTTTACCGCCTCATTTGATCCCTCATGGGACAGCGATGAATAACACGATGAGACAAGTAGGCGGTTCCATTGGAACGGCTGTGCTTGTCTCTATCATGAGCAGCTCTGCTGCAAATGCAGAATTGGCCAATCCATTAAAATCGGCCGTTCATGGAATGAATACGTCATTCTTCATTTCTGGTCTGATTGCCGTCATTGGACTCGTCCTCTCCTTTTTCTTAAAGGAAAAAAAACGTGAGAATAAAGTGATGAAGCAGGAGCTATCTTCCTCCTCGTCTTCTTCATAAGAAAAAGAGCTCGGCATATGGCCGGCTCTTTTTTCATATACTCATACAATATCGTCCTCTCTGTAAACACATTTGTATTTCTAGTGAAGAAAAACCTTGATAATTTAAAGAAAAGAGTTGATAATAGGAACTATTCAATTTGTGAGAAAATTTTTACTATAGGAGATGTATGCATTGAAGGTCGTTAAATTTGGTGGCAGTTCACTTGCATCTGGCAAGCAGCTGCAAAAGGTATTTGACATTGTAACAGCAGATCCAGCTCGAAAAGCAGTCGTTGTTTCCGCACCAGGAAAACGGCATTCAACGGATACAAAGGTCACCGATCTATTAATTAGCTGCGGTGAACAATATTTACGTTTAGGCGAAGCACATGATTTAAAGGAAGCAGTCATTGAGAGGTATGCCTCAATAGCGGATGAACTCGGATTAGGTCAAGACATTATCGATACCATCAGGCAAGATCTAGACACATTATTACAGGCTGATTCATCCCGCCCTGAGTGCTATCTTGATGCCATTAAAGCAAGCGGTGAAGACAATAACGCTAAGCTCATTGCCGCCTATTTCCGCCACCAGGGTGTAGAAGCTCATTATGTGAATCCAAAGGAAGCTGGTTTGTTTGTGAGCGATGAGCCTGGCCAAGCACAAGTTCTGCCGGAGTCTTATGATCATTTGTACAAATTAAGAGAGCGCTCTGGCATTATTATATTCCCTGGCTTTTTTGGCTTTAGTCTCGCGGGAGACATCGTCACCTTTTCGCGAAGCGGCTCCGATATTACCGGCTCCATTTTGGCGAACGGTTTGAAGGCAGATGTATATGAAAACTTTACAGATGTCGATGCTGTCTATGCCGTCAATCCAACGATTGTTCATGAACCAAAAGAGATTACAGAGCTGACATACCGGGAAATGCGCGAGCTGTCCTATGCTGGTTTTTCTGTGTTCCATGATGAAGCACTTATTCCTGCCTTCCGTGCAGGCATTCCGGTTCAGATTAAAAACACCAACAACCCGTCGGCAAAAGGGACAAAAATCGTAAATCAGCGGGACCATACAAATGGACCTGTTGTTGGAATCGCCTCAGACAATGGATTTTGCAGTATTTACATTAGTAAATATTTGATGAACAGAGAAGTCGGTTTTGGACGAAAGGTGCTGCAAACACTAGAAGAGTATGGGCTTACGTATGAGCATGTTCCTTCTGGCATTGATGATATGACCATTATTTTACGTCAGGATCAGCTGGAGGAGCAGCATATCGAAGAGGAGCTGCTAGACCGCTTGAAGGTCGTGCTTGATGCAGATGAGGTCGTTTTAGAGCGAAATCTCTCGCTGATTATGGTTGTAGGAGAAGCGATGCGTCATAATGTTGGCACAACAGCAAGAGCGGCAAAGGCGCTGTCAAAAGCGAAGGTCAATATTGAAATGATCAATCAAGGCTCTTCAGAGGTCAGCATGATGTTTGGCGTCAAAGCGGCTCAAGAAAAAGAAGCTGTTCAAGCCTTGTATGAGGAATTTTTCTCTATGTCTACTGTCCCTGTCTCTCTTTAATCAGAAGGCTGCCAGATCTTTGGATCGGCAGTCTTTTTTCATCTCGACGATCAGAGTGTTTTTGCGCATTAAAGTGTATCTATTTCTTGTTTGATTTTGTATGATAGAGACAAATCAACTATCCGTTCCGAGCCTATGATCGGAGCTACAAGGAGTCCTAAAACAATGCCTCGTCAACAACTATTAAAACAGTTTCGCAATTTTCATGATGCTTCTACTAGTATTTTAAACATGATGAGTCAATTCATTGATGTGAATACACTGTTTATTGCTAAAAATGATCAAAACACCAATCAAATTGTAAAGGTGCTAAATCATGACGAGCAGCTTCTTGAAGAAGGAGAAGAACTTCCTTACGAAAAGACATTTTGCAAGCTTGTGGTCGATCATCGGGATACACTTGTGATTCCTGACATTTCGAAGGATGACCGTTTTAAATACTTAGAGGTTACGAAAAATCTTCAAGGCGGCTCGTTTATTGGAGTTCCCATTAATTTCACAGATGGGACGAACTACGGAACGATTTGCGGACTTGATTTGAGGCCGAAGCAGTTCACAGAAGAGCATGTGTATATGTTTGAAACGATGGCTTCATTATTAAGCTATGTCCTCGAACTAGACCGTGCCAACCGGCAAATTCGGCAATTGTCTGTACCGATCGTACCAGTTGTTGACGGTGTCGCTGTGCTTCCTCTGCTTGGTGATATCGAAGAGACACGTGCTCAGCATATTTTAGAAACCATTTTACAGGAAAGCTACAGGCTGTCGCTCTCTCATTTGGTCATTGATGTATCGGGAACCAAAAGCCTGAATGAACAAAGCATTCAATATTTGGTCAGCTACGCACAAACGCTGAGACTTTTAGGAATTTCGGCAGTTTTAACAGGTATTAAGCAAGACCTTGCTTTAAGTGCGATTCAATCCAATATATCGTTTAAAGACATCACCATCCGGAAAGACTTGCCGCAGGCACTTGCTCATATTGGGTTGACGTTTACCAAAAATGAATAAGTGGTGATTCACCAAAAAAGGCTAAGATGAACTTCATTTTAGCCTTTTTCTTTTGGAAACGGCAGTCGTATGGTAAATGTCGTTCCATTGTTTTTTTCACTTTTCATATCAATATGCCCTTCATGCAGGTCCACAAGCTGCTTCACGATAGACAAGCCCAATCCGTATTCTCCATACGGTGTATTCGTTCTTGAGATATCCGCTTTATAAAAACGTTCCCATATGTGTTTGACTTCGTCTGGCGCAATGCCAATGCCTGTGTCTTCCACTTCGATGATCGTCTCTTGATTTTCTTGTTTTCCTCTTAAGTAAATACGGCCGTCTTCTGTGAATTGAATCGCGTTCTTTGTGATATTGACAAGTATTTGAATGAGCCTGTCATAATCTGCATAAACCTTTAGCTCGGGATCAACGTCCACGATCAGCTGATTGTTTTTCTCTTCGGCGATTCGGCTCAGCTGCTCTTTCATCACTTCAAATGTGTCAATGAGTGGATAATGAAATTTCTGAAGGGTAATTTGATTCGATCTAATTTTCTCATAATCCATATTTTCATTGACGAGGCGCAACATACGTTTTGTCTCATCAGTGATTAAGGCATAGCATTTCTCTTTCTCTTCTGCTGACACATCCGCAGTGTTCAGCCATTCCACCAGTCCTCGAATGGTGGTCAGCGGTGTTTTCAATTCGTGAGACACATCTGCGATGAATTGACGTCTGCGCTTTTCGAGCCGGTCAATTTCCTCTCTTGATTGCTGAAGACGCTTGGCCATCATATTAAAATCCTCACCAAGTGTGCCAATTTCATCAAGGTGTTTGTTTTCAAGCTTGATGTTGTAATCACCTTGCGCAATCTTTTCAGTCGCCTCTCTCAACTTTTTGATGCGGTTCACATGAAATTTAGACAGGAACAGGCTGAGAATAAAGGTGATCGTCAGCGCCACAAATACGATGATATACAGATAACGATTCATTTGGGCGATGAGCTGTTCAGCGCCTTGAATCGGGGCAATAAGGACAACTCCGCCCTTTAGCTTTCCATCCTCCATGACAGGGAGCGCCACAAGTGATGCCTCTTGATCAAGGCGGCGTGAATCACTTCGCTTCACAATGATTTGCTCTCCTTTTGAGAGTTTGGCCCATAAATCCTTTGTCAATAATACTTCATGCGGCGGCATCACTTGCTGCTGAGACAGAATATCTCCTTTTTCATCAAACACGAAAAAACGAATTTGCCTCGTCGAAAGAATATCTTCAAATGGCCGCAGACGAAAGGTCATCTCGCTTTTAGGGAGTCGTTTATAATCTTGCAAGATTTCATTCCCATAGGAGCTCATTTCATTCACTCTGTTTTGATAGGCAATATCTTTCACAAAATGAGATAAAAGGGTGCTGATAATGACAATGGCAATGAGCAATAACCCAAGGTGACTGATCAGCAGCTGATAAAAATATTTAATCTTCATCGAACTTATACCCTACGCCCCATACTGTATACAAAAAGGGCTTAGGCCCGTCCCCAATTTTTTGACGCAGCCGTTTAATATGAACATCTACCGTTCGTTCATCTCCATAAAATTGGTATCCCCAAATTTGCTCAAGCAATTGTTCTCGTGAAAATACTTGCCGAGGATGCTGAATAAAAAAGCACAGCAGATCGTATTCTTTCGGTGTGAGGTTCTCTATTCGCTCTCCATCCAGGAAAACTTCTCTCGTTTTTTTATCCAACTGAAAATGTGCTGTCTCCAGCCGTTCGCCCTCATTCACCTTTTCTTGAGTAGTTGTATGAGCAAAGCGTCGTTTCACCGCTTTAATTCTTGCCATCAAGGTGAGTGGACTAAAGGGCTTGGTCACATAATCATCTGCCCCAAGATCAAAACCAAGCACCTGATCAGATTCAGTTTCCTTTGCTGTCAGCATGATAATCGGAATGTCACTGATCTGGCGCACTTTTTGGCAAATGGTCAGACCATCCATCGAAGGAAGCATGACATCTAAAATGAGCAGATCCCAATCCTCCTCTTGCTTAAAGCGATTCAATCCTTCTAATCCATCATGAACGAATTCCGCTTGAAATCCCTCTCGTTGAAAAAACATATCCGTCATTGTACAAACGCTCTGATTATCTTCAATCATTAATATTTTCATGATCAGCCTCCGCTGCTACCATTGTTTTTCTTTATGTAGCTTTATTTTACATGTTCCCTTTCAAATCTCAATTGGATTCCCACTGTTTTTATGAACTTATCATCGTTTGGTCATCTTTTATTCATACTTTTTGAAAGAACTAATACTGCGGAGAATCACATGAGGTTTTTTTATGATGGCATTGCAGAAGATGGTCAAGATGTTAGTTGAAATAGGACAGCGTCATTTACATATATTTATAGAAAGAACTTCCTGACAGTTATAGGATAGATCTATTTAAAAAAGCTCATCACTATATCGATGAGCTTTTTTATCATGCCAGCAACTTCAAATAAGCAGCGTTGTTTTCCTCTTCAACCGCCTGTAAAATCTGCTGTGCCTGAGATGCGCTTGTGACGCTGCTTAACTTTTGTATGATGTCTTCTTTCGATAACGCACAGCCTGGTGCTCCCTGCGGAATATCAACCCGCTTGCTCATGGTGGTGCCGTCAGTTAAGGTGAGCTTCACAATCGTAAAGCGTCCTTTTGGAACAGCATTGGGATGGGGTTCTGTCGTTTGATCATATCCTCTGCTTACCCGCTTCATCCATGTCCGCATGTTTGATGGAATGTTTTTTTTCGTAAAGGCATCCAGCGTAAGCGTCTGTCCAAACACTGCAAGTGCGATGACGTATTCGACACTGAATCGTCCTTCTTCCCCGGTTAAAGGTGTCCGCTCAATAAGCGCCGCATCTCCGCCTGGCGGGAATATGACATCGACCTGTTTTACCTGCTCCGGCAAGAAAGACCGCTCTTTCATTAAGGATTGGATCGCATCTGCTGCATGGTGGGCTGCTGAGCAGAATGGATATACTTTGAACCACAGCCCCGGCGAAACGATACGCCATGTAGAACCATAGCCCTCTAGCAAACGGCTTTTCGCAAGTTCCAGATCTCCATAGAGTGAAAAGAAACCAAGCGCGCCATCAAGAACCGAGTCATTCCCGCCAAAACCTGAACAAGCTAAATCCATAGACCAAACGGCTGTTTTAGCAGCTAAGCCGGCTTGTAATGGTTTCATATCAGAGCCAAACTGCTTTCGCATTCCGGCTGATTGCGCTCCGGCAAAGCCGATTGCTTTCGTCAGTTCTTCCTTGGAGACTTGTTTCAAATAGCCAATCGCACACACTGCCGCAATGGCTCCGAGTGTTCCTGTATTATGCCAGCCCCGCTCATAATGCGCCTTACCGATGGATTCGCCAAGTCTTGCCATCACTTCGACACCTGTGATGTAGGCAGCTAAAAACCGCTCGCCATACCCTTTGCCGTCTGTCAGCTGTGATAGCAGCGCTGGAATGATGACCGCGCTCGGATGTCCTCTCACATCTGAGTGCACATCATCATAATCCAGGGCATGGATGAGGTAGCCATTCAGCATTGCTGCAGATTGGCGGCTCACCTTCTTTCCTTGTCCAATGACAGGAATCTGAGCGGCTCCGCCTTCCTGTTCAACAAGCTGCATCAGCTTTTGGATCCCTTCATCCTCTTTCGCAGCAAGCGCTGATGCTGCCGCGTCTAACAGGCCATTTCTAGCCATTTGAATGGCCCGCTCATCTTGCAGCGGATCAGCAGAAAGCACTGCTTCTGCCAGATGTTTTGTTAATTCCATGATCGAGACTCCAATGCCCGAACGGCAAGCTCAGCAAAGAAGGCAGCGGAAACTGGAAGTGCGTCTTCATTTAATGTAAACGCAGGGTGATGCCACTCCTTCGTACCACTAGTCCCCATCCATACAAAAAAGCCTGGAATGCGTTCTTGATAAAGAGCAAAATCTTCTCCGCCCGGTGACTGCTCTGCCTGCACGACATGTAAGTCAAGTGAGCCAGCCGTTTCTTCTACTACCTTTTTTAGACGCTCATCATTCATGACAGATGGCAAATAAGGATGCCATCTTACTTCAGCCTCTGCTCCAAATCCTTCTGCAATTCCACTGACGATTTGTTTCATAAGCTCTGGAATCATCGCTCTTACTTCAGGCTCAAACGTCCGAACGGTTCCTTCCATCTCAACACGGTCGGGTATGACATTCCATGATGTACCGCCCTGGATACGTGTGATACTGACAACCGCATGATGCAAGGAGCTGATGCGGCGGCTGACTATTTGCTGAAGGGCGCTTGTGATCTGCCCGCTGATGGCAATGGGGTCTACCGTGTGATTTGGAATACCGGCGTGGCCACCCGTTCCTTTAATATCGATTTCAAACCGGTCCACACTCGCCATCAATGCTTTTTCTCTAATGCCAATCGTGCCAACTGGCAGGTCAGGCTTGTTGTGCATACCAAAAATCGCATCGACTCCATCTAAAACGCCTGCCTCTATGACGTGTTTCGCCCCTTGAGCAACTTCCTCAGCCGGCTGGAACAAAATACGCACCGTTCCTTTGATCTCGTGTTTCCGCTCTTTTAATAAAAGAGCCGCGCCAAAAATAGAAGCTGTATGGAAATCATGACCGCATGCATGCATTTTACCCGGTACCTTTGAAGAAAATGATTCGCCAGATGCCTCTTCAATCGGAAGTGCATCAATATCGGCTCTCAAAGCAATTGTCGGCCCCTCTTGTTCTCCTTTGATTTCACAGACAACGCCTGTTCGAAGGGCTGGGATATCAAGTACAGTGATTCCTTCCTCTTCTAACCAGTGGCGCAGTTTCTTTGTCGTTTCATATTCTTCAAACGCCAGCTCTGGATGCTCATGAAGCGCTCGGCGAATGTTGATCAAACGTTTGTTTAAAGCTTCATTTCCTATTGATTTCACTAGACACTCACCCCTCTAAAGAATAAAAAGCAGCTTATGCTTCTTCAGCCGCTGCTTCTTTTTGGATAAATCGTTTCGTTCGTTCATTCTTTGTTTCATCAAATAGCTCAGTTGGCGTCCCCTGCTCGATAATATGACCATCCGCCATGAAAATCACATGGTCTGCCACTTCTCTTGCAAACGCCATTTCATGTGTGACGATAATCATTGTTGTTTCTTGAATCGCAATGGATTTAATGACTTGAAGCACACCTGAGACAAGCTCTGGATCAAGCGCTGACGTTGGTTCATCCAGCAAAATCGCATGTGGATCAACCGCTAACGCACGGGCAATCCCAATCCGCTGCTGCTGTCCGCCAGATAATGTGACTGGATAGCTGTCAGCCTTTTGCTCTAACCCTACCTGCTTCAGCAGTTTCATACCGATTTCATTCGCCTGCTGCTTCGTCATTTTTTTCGTCACAAGCAGTGATTCTGTTATGTTTTGCAGTGCTGTCTTGTTTTTAAATAAATTATAGCTTTGAAACACCATGGCCGTTTGTTGACGCAGGTGATGGGCTTCTTTACGTGAATATTTGGACGCATCGAGCCTTGCATCACCAATTTCAATCGTGCCTTCATCAGGTGTTTCTAATAAATTTAAACAGCGCAGCAAGGTGGATTTACCGGAGCCAGAAGGTCCGATAATGGCCACAACCTGCCCTTTTTTCACGTCGAGATTGATTCCGTCTAAGACGACAAGGTCGCCGAATGATTTCTTCAAATTGGTGAGCTTGATCATGTCCACACCTCCTTAATTCCGGTAAGGTTTGCTGATTTTTCGTTCAAACAGGTCCTGCAGGAAGCTATAAATGATCGTCATCACCCAATACACGATCCCTACGGCTAAATAGGTTTCAAAGTATTTATAGTTCGCCGATGCAATCATCTTCCCTTGTGCAAACATTTCTGCCACACCAATCGTAAAGGCAAGAGATGTTTCTTTTAAAAGACCGATAAAGGTATTCCCCGTCGCTGGAATTGCATTTCTAATGGCCTGCGGGAAAATAATTCTAACGTAAGACTGCCATCTTGTCATACCGACAGATAAGCATGCCTCAAGCTGCCCTTCATCCACTGAGTTCAGAGCCGCTCTGAAAATTTCTGCTAAGTATGCTGAGTTTTTAATACTTAATCCGATAATGACCGCTGTTAAAGCATCCATTGAGGTCATCGCAGGGAATAGCTGCGGGAGACCAAAATAAATGAGAAAGAGCTGAACCAAGGTTGGAACCGCTCTGAAGAAAGAAATATACAGCTTGGCAAATTGGTATAAAACAGGTATCCGGTTTTTCGTAATGAGAGCGAATACCACACCAATGATAATGGCAAATACCATGGAGACAATCGCCATGAAGATCGTTATCGGCAAGTATTGAAGCAATGTCGGAAACACCGTCACCATATACTGCCAATCAATTTTGTTCATGTCTGCTCTTCACCGCCGCTGTCGTTATTTTTTAATTGGCACTGTGACATCGTCTTTGAAATATTTCTCAGACAATTTCTTAAGTGTCCCGTCTTCTCTTAATTCTTTGATGGCTTTGTTAAATTCTTCTCTTAGTTTGTCATGCTTTTTATCTTTCGCAAATGGATAGCCTACTTCTTCATACACAATTGGGTTGCCTACGATTTTCAGCGGCAGACCTGTTTTTTCAATTTGAGCAAGTAATACACTGCGTCCGTTGACATAAGCATCTACGCGGCCATTTGCCACTTCATTTAATACGCCGTCTTGCGTTTCATATGTTTTAATCTTAATTTTCTTGTCAGGGTCTTTGCTCTCTAAGTTTTTAGCATGGTTAGAGCCAAGAACCGCCGCCACTGTTTTTCCTTTTAAATCGTCAAGACCTTTGATGTCGTTGTTGTCTTTTTTCACGATGATTTGTGTTCCTGCGTAAGCGTACGTATCTGTAAAGTTAAATGTTTGTTTACGCTCGTCTGTGATGGCAACTTGGTTTGACACTGTATCGAGCTTACCAGACGTCAGCTGTCCCATCAGTCCGCTGAATTCACTCAGCTGCCAGTCTAGTTTGTAGCCAAGCTTTTTCGCAATGGCTTCTGTTACTTCAACATCGAATCCGACAAGCTTGCCATTGTCTTTATAAGCAAACGGATAGCTTTGTCCTGTAGCGCCTACTTTTAACACCTTTTCGTCTTTGCCTTCACTCTGATTGTTGCCGCCGCAAGCTGCTAAAACTGCCAGCATTGCTGCAAATAGAACGACTAGCCACTTTTTGTTTTTCATGTTCGAAAACCCTTCTTTCGTCTTATTGTTGTGTGATATCTGATCTTAATTGTTTTTTGAAATAAACCGTGATATGACCTTTGCCTAAATCTTTTTCTCCTGCTCTGACATAGCCTTTACGCTCATACATCTCTATGAGCCATGGATGCTTATCAGCTGTACCGAGCGACACGTACGGCACCTTCAGTGTATCCCTTAGCACTTCGGTTTCAACCCATTCCAGCAAGGCTGAGCCTGTGCCTTTTTTGGCAGCTGGTTCTGAGGCAAACCACCAGATGTGAGGGACGCCGAATGGTCCTGGCTGCTCTCCCCAAGGCATACGGAGTGATAAGGTGGATAGAAGCTCTCCGTTTTCTTCCATCACATAGCAAAGATTCTTTTGTACATTATTCTGAACGAGAGCGAAATCAGCATGTGCTGCTTGGAACTGGATGCCTAGCTCACGAATTGGCTCGTAGGCTCTTGTTGTCAGTTCAAGCAGCGCCTCTATATCTGCCTCTGTTGCCAGACGAAACGTGTATCCCAACGTTAGTCACCTCACCCTTATGTCGTGTAGCGATTTTTTGGCTCTGTTAATCCAAGATTTTCTCGTAAGGTTTGTCCTGTGTAATCGGTTTTGAATAAGCCTCGTTCCTGAAGGATTGGGACGACGCGGTCTACGAACACATCCAGCCCTTCTGGCAAGAGCGGCGGCATGACATTAAAGCCGTCTGCTGCTTCTTCACGAAGCCATGTTTCCATCACGTCTGCCAGCTGCTGCGGCGTTCCAATGAAAATATTATGACCGCGTGAGCCGGCAACCGATTGATAAAGCTGGCGAATGGTCAGGTTATCCTTTCTCGCCATATTCATCACGAGATCAAAACGGCTTTTCACCGCATTTGACGTGCTCGGATCAATCTCTGGAAGCGGCCCGTCTAAAGGATACTGAGACAGATCAATCCCGCCTAAGTAATTTTGCAGAATGCTCAGTCCAATCTCAGGAACAATCAGCTCCTGTAATTCTTCATATTTCGCTTGGGCTTCTTCCTCTGTATCAGCAATGATCGGGAAGATACCCGGCATGATGCTGACGTCCTCTCTAGCACGGCCAGCAGCCTCTACTTTCCCCTTCAAGCTTTGATAAAATTCCTTCGCTTTATCAAGATCGTTTTGTGCAGTGAAAATGAGTTCTGCTGTTTTTGCTGCAAGCTTTTGGCCATCTTCAGAAGATCCTGCTTGAATGATCACGGGCTGCCCTTGCGGCGTGCGTGATACGTTGAGAGGACCTCTTACTGAGAAGAACTCACCTTTGTGCTGGAGCTCATGAAGCTTACTAGATTCGAAGAATTCTCCCGTTTCCTTGTTTCTGACAAGGGCGTCTTCCTCCCAAGAATCCCAGAGACCTTTGACGACTTCGACGAACTCTTCTGCACGCTCATATCGTTTATGGTGTGCTAAATGCTCTTCTCCGCTAAAATTTTTCGCTGTTTCTTCAATAGAAGATGTGACCACATTCCATGCCGCTCTTCCGCCTGATAAATGATCAAGGGAGGCAAACTGCCTTGCAATATGGAAAGGCTCACTGTATGTAGTGGAAGCTGTTGCTGCTAAACCAATGGTTGAAGTAGACTCAGCAATCGATGAAAGCAGCGTGAGCGGTTCAAATCTCGTTAATACGTTCGGATGAGAGGTTTGATTAATGGATAAACTGTCGGCTAAAAAGAGCAAATCCAGCTTTCCTTCCTCTGCCTTTTTCGCTAATTGTTTAAAATAATCTAGGTTCATGGCTGCATCTGGTACTGCATTCGGATGTCTCCAAGAGGCAACGTGATGTCCAGTTCCTGCGATGAATACGCCTAGCTTGAGCTTCCTTTTCGGCTGTGACACTTGTTCTTCATCCTTTCTATATCCTACATGTATCAAACTGAAGTCTTAGAAGATACATTTTTCTGATTGAATTAATCGGTTTTATTAATAAAAAAAGGGCAAATGTTGCGAAAAATGAAAAATAATTATTACTATATGCCCTTTTTACAGGATTGTCAACCGCCTTCTGAACCTCCAAAATAAGGGATTTCAAACGCTCATGATGGTGTATCAATCTCAATATTTCCGATGAGCCGGTCTGTGGTATGTGTCAACAATTGACTGCGTTCCAGCATGTTGTGAGCGATGACAGAATGAGTGGAATTTGCGGTGCGGACAGCAATCGCTTTTTGAGGAGATAGATTGATGATGTTATTGCGCAGCACACGGGCTGAGGCGGCCTGGTCAATAAAGATCGCCGTCGGCTGTCCGATCGATCGATTTAAATAGAAACGGTTATCTCCAATTTGTGGCGAACCATTTTTAATATACATCACCACATATAAGGATGTTTCTTCAAAGGAATTATCTTTAATCTCTAATGCCCCCGTCGTGCTGCTGTATACAGCGTAGTTTTGATAGTTTTTAAAGCGATTCTGCCAGATGAAAGCCTTTGCATTTTCGGTGACACTGATCGTATAGGAAGAATCTAGCTCCGGATGTCCTTCTTGAATAAAGTGATTGCCGTTGATCCCGACTTCCCCTTCCTGCACCCAGATTCCTCTGCTGAATTCTTTGAATTGATTGTGCTGGATGAGAATATTCGTTCCTCTCACCACGGCCGCATCGATAACAGAGTAGACCGTATTGTTTGAAAAGACGACACTATCCGATTGATAGATACGCAGCGAGGCGCTTCTTTTTCCGGTATTCGTTCCTGATTCAATATGGTTTCCTTCTATTAGAATACGATTCGCCATATAAACGGACACAGCCGCATCTTCAAAAAGACTAATCTTATTGCCTGTAATGTGAACACTGTCTCCCCTCACATCAATCCCTTTTTCAAACCCCTCAATCATATTGCCAATAATCACCACATTGTTTTCCGTTTGACCAAGTGAGACGCCTAAGCTCGTAATCCCTGCTTTTGTCACACCCCCTCCCACTGCACGAATCATATTGTTGGCAATGATCGTTTCGGTGGAGAAACCATAGGAGATACTGCTATCTGTATGATTGCCTTCAATGATCACACCATAACCGTTAAAGTTATAGATGGAGCTCGCTGCCCCTCCTCTGACGATGTTGTTGCGAATCTGAATATTCAGAGGCTCCTCCATATTAACGGCATTTTCTCCATAGCCTTCAATATCAATACCCATTCTCGGCTCGACCCCATTTACTCCTGCTCTTTCCAAGAGACAGTCCTCCACAATAACCCCATCACAGCCTGTAATCGAAATATTGTTGCGTCTCGAATCTGTGATGGTGCAGCCAGAAATATCAATAGATGCAGCAGGCGAGTATGGTTCCCCCTCTGTCAACAAACCGTGGGGACTGACAATGATGCCGTCTCCCGTACAATTTTTTATTTGGACATGATTGACCTCTACATGGGAGGCACCTTCAATACATATCCCAAAGCCCCATTCATGGGTTTTTCGTTCAGCGGGGAGCGGCTTGTATACATGCTCATGACGATCCCCTTCAATACGCCCGCCTCGAATGGTCACATGCTCAACCTTTCCTATATAAAAAGCTGCATACCCCCATGAATCATTTGGTTTCACCTTTATTACAGCGTCTGACGCCATCTCAATGCATATATGACTTGGCACCCGTATACCTGCACCTCGGAAAGGAAAAAATGGATCACCTCTGTACACCGCATCGATTAAATATGTGCCGCTCGGCAGCCAGATATGGGAATATCCCTGTGCTTTTGTCCACTCTAAACATTCATTGAGCTTAGCTGTGCAATCCGTTTTCCCGTCAGCAATTACGCCAAAATCTAGTACATTGACAACTGGTTTTTTTAGATCAGATTCATTCAATTCCCCCAACCTAATCACTCCTTTTCACACATGTTCTCTTGTCATCCTATGCATGTGGTAAAGGTTTGCTTGTACATTCCTTCAAATTTTAAATAAATTCTTTTGGAATAACTTTCCGATAATTTTCACTTCAAAGAATTTTTCAATTTTTTGAGTCTTTACGCCTATTGAACTAACATTTTCCTGTTTTAGAATAGTTTTATATTGACACAAGAACTATACAAGAATATCATTTTTCTCATATCTCTTTTTTTAAGAAAGGATCTATGCCATGTCTACAATTGATCACGATAAAATTGTTAAAAGTGTTCCTCAAAAAGGGTTTTTTGGACATCCTAAAGGACTTTACACACTGTTTTTCACTGAATTTTGGGAGCGTTTCTCCTATTATGGCATGCGTGCACTGCTTATTTATTATATGTACACAGAGGTGACAAAAGGCGGTCTAGGCTTTGACCAGACGACAGCCAATTCGATCATGTCTGTCTACGGTGCGCTTGTCTATATGTCAGGAGTGATTGGCGGATGGCTCGCCGACCGGGTATTTGGTTCGTCCAGTACGGTGTTTTATGGCGGAGTTTTTATTATGCTTGGCCACGTGATTTTGGCTTTGCCAAGCGGAGCAACAGCGCTCTTTATTAGTATGGGACTGATTATTATCGGGACAGGTCTTCTCAAGCCAAACGTTTCAAACATTGTTGGCGACCTGTATACAAAAACAGACCCGCGCAGGGACTCTGGATTTAGTATTTTCTACATGGGGATCAACATGGGTGGCTTTATCTCCCCATTAATTGTCGGAACACTCGGTCAAAAAGTGAATTTCCACCTCGGGTTCTCACTCGCTGCCGTGGGGATGCTTGTTGGACTTATTACATTTGTGGTCACAAAAAAACCGAATCTTGGTCTTGCCGGCACTTATGTGACAAATCCATTATCAGCTGCCGAACGTAAGAACTTCAAAATTTACGGATCATTGGTTGTGATTTTGCTTGCGGTTTTTGCTGTCATTGGCATTCAAACAGGCGCACTCACAATTAATCTATTCACTTGGTTTGTCAGTGCCCTTGGTGTACTCATTCCGATTGTTTATTTCATTGTCATGTATTTCAGTAAAAAGACGAGCGCAGTGGAACAATCCAGGGTTCTCGCTTATATTCCATTGTTCCTTGCTGCCGTGATGTTCTGGGCGATTCAAGAGCAGGGCTCAAACATTTTAGCAACATATGCAGATCAACGAACAAACTTGAATTTCCTTGGGATGACACTAGCGTCTTCATGGTTCCAATCATTGAACCCAATCTTTATTGTGCTGCTGTCTCCAGTGTTTGCTTGGTTATGGGTCAGACTTGGGAAGAAACAGCCGTCTACCCCGATTAAATTCTCACTCGGTCTTCTGTTTGCAGGGTTATCCTTCATCATCATGATCATTCCTGCATACATGTCTGGTCCGAACACACTTGTGAGCCCATTATGGCTCGTTCTGAGCTTCTTCCTCGTCGTGATCGGAGAGCTCTGCTTATCACCAGTTGGACTGTCAGCGACAACAAAGCTGGCCCCTGCTGCCTTCTCAGCGCAAACGATGAGCCTTTGGTTCCTTTCAAATGCAATGGCACAGGCGATCAATGCGCAAGTAGTCAAACTGTTTGATAAAGTGCCGGAAACCGTCTATTTCGGTATCATCGGATTCCTTGCCATCGTTTTATGCGTTGTGATGCTATTACTGACACCAGTGATTAAGAAAGCGATGAAAGGCGTTCATTAATAAAAAACTGGGCATGAGTACATCATGTCCAGTTTTTTACTTTAATTATAATCATTATCTTACTGCATTATTCATTCGTTTTCATTGGTACTGTCTCATTTATTTCAATATTAAAATAATTCACGGCATTGTGATAACAAATATCTTTGACTATTTTTCCTATAAATTCGTAATCCCTTGGAAGCTCACCATTTTCTATCCAAGTCCCAAATAAATCACATAAGATTCTTCTGAAATATTCATGGCGAGGGAACGATAAAAAGCTTCTTGAGTCTGTAAGCATCCCTACGAAAGTGCTAAGCAAACCTATATTAGATAATGTTTTCATTTGATCTAGCATGCCGTCTTTTTGATCATTAAACCACCACCCAGACCCAAATTGAATTTTTGCTCTGGCATCAGAAGACTGAAAATTCCCTATAGTAGAGGCCACAATCGCATTATGAGCGGGATTTAAATTATAGATGATGGTTTTAGGTAAAAGGTTGTCTTTGTCTAATTCATTCAAAAAACCATTTAAATGTCTTGCTAGGTGGAAGTCAGACATAGAGTCGTACCCACTATCTTTCCCCGTTAACTTGAACATTCGTGTGTTATTATTCCTTAAAGCACCTATGTGTAATTGCATGGTCCAATGAAGAGAATGATATTTTTTACTCAGGTGAAGAAGAGTGTTTGTTTTAAATTTATTGATATCCTCTAGGGATAGTGTTTTTCCTTGCAGAGCACGTACAAATATAGAAGACACTTCTTGTTCAGTAGCTGGTGAAAATGGAAATATTTCAAAACCATGATCAGAAATTCTGCATCCATTCGCGTGAAAATAATCAATTCGCGAATGTAATGAAGCGATAAAGTTTTCATATGTTAAAACAGCGCCGTTGATTGAATCACCTAATTTTTCTATATAGTTCACAAAATTCGATTGTTCAATATTTAAAGCATGATCCGGTCTAAATGTAGGTAGGACCCTAGTTTTAATTCCTACATCTTTACGTATGATTTGATGAAGTTCTAAAGTATCGATTGGATCATCAGTCGTACACACAACTTTTACATTAAATTTTTCTAAAATTCCATTTGTGGACATGTTACTTTCATTTAATCTCTCATTACAAATATCCCAAACTTGATGTGCATTTTTTTCTGAGAACAACTCATTTATATTGAAATAACGACTTAATTCTAAATGTGACCAATGATAAAGAGGGTTTCCTATTGTATATGGAACCGTTTGCGCCCAAGCTAAGAATTTTTCCTTGTCACTTGCATTCCCCGTGATCAATCTTTCTTCTACGCCTAACCATCGCATCGCCCTCCATTTATAGTGATCTCCATTAAGCCAAATATCAGTCATATTTTCATATTTTTTGTTAGCAGCAATGTCATCAGCCATTAAATGCGTATGAAAATCATAGATTGGCATATTTTTCGCGTAATCATGATAAAGAACTTTTGAACTTTCATGATTAAGCATCATATCTTCGCTTAGGAATGTAGACAATATCGTCACCTCTATACTTATGTTTAGAAAATCTCAATTAAATGAAATAAGGTGTTATTAACAAAAATAACACCTCACTTTTTTAAATCTTACTTAATTCAACCTCCGTATTTACATAGATTGCGTCTCGTTGTGCAATTAAACATAGTTCTGCGGCTTTAAAAGTATGCTCTTGAGTCATAGCATTTTCAGTATCGTTTAAACAATCTAAAATAAGTTCACCAAAGTAAGGGAATCCTACTTCTCCATTTAGAGAAAAATGCTGCTCTGTCTGTTGATTTACTAAGTATAAATGGTCTCCTGTTTTATCCCTTGCGATGTCTACGTATTTGCGAATTTCAATATACCCATCTGTTCCAAGAATGAATGTGCGCCCATCCCCCCAAGTGCTAAGGCCATCAGGAGTCAGCCAGTCTACTCTAAAGTAGTTTGTAGCCCCATTATCAGCAATCAAAGTAGCATCACCAAAGTCTTCTAATTCTGGATATTGATGATGCTTATAATTGCCCACTTTACTATGTACAACTTTTGCATCTTTTGCGCCAGAATAGAAAAGGAATTGTTCAATTTGGTGACTGCCAATATCACATAGAATACCTCCATAATATTCCTTTTCGAAAAACCAGCTTGGTCTGCTTTCCACATTACTACGATGTGGGCCAGTTCCAAGAACTTGTACCACTTTTCCAATGGCTCCTTGTTCAATCAATTGACCAGCAAATACGGCACTCTCCACGTGCAAACGTTCACTATAATAAACAGCCCATTTAAGTCCCGTTTCAGCTGTTTTTTTACGAGCAAGCTCCAATTGTTCTAACGTTGTAAAAGGTGATTTATCGGTAAAGTAATGCTTACCATGATCTAAAACACGCAGCCCTAAATCACAGCGTTTAGATGTAATGGCTGCGCCTGCCACGAGCCTAACATCTGGATCTTCGAGAATTTCTTTCTCACTTTTGGCTGCCTGTACCTCCGGATATGCTTTACAAAATTCTTGTACTTTTTTCTGATCATGATCATAAACCCATTTTAATGTAGCCCCAGCCTCAGTTAATCCATTGCACATTGCATAGATGTGTCCATGATCAAGACCTATTGCCGCCATGACGAATTGTCCTTCTGTAACAACAGGGGCACTTTTTCCCTTAGGAGCATAATTCATTCCATCACTTTTCTGCATGATTGTTCCTCCTCTAGCTAGCTTCCAGTTTATTTTTAATAATTTAATAACGTTAGACTCATAGTTTCTCGTAATTTCCTCCAACGGTTATCGTATCGTCTGAAAAATTTTCTACACTGCTTTGTTTTTCATAAAAATGCTTAACGTTCGCGAGCATTCCTTCACGTGTATAAAAAGGATCGTCTGCTGAAAGAGGAAGCTTCACATGAACACCTTGGTTTGCAGATTTATAGATGGCTGTAATAAGTTCTAGTGTTTTTCTTCCTTCTGTTCCATCAATTAAAAGCTTCTGGTTACCCTTGATAGCCATTAAAAAATTATTTATTTGTCCTTTATGCCCTTCAAATAGTAATTCCGGATATTGATGAAAAGCTTCCTGAATACGATTTTCTAAATCCTCATCATTTTTCTCTTGAGGAAACCCATTTTCTTTAGCTATTTGAGCATTTACTTTCCATGGGACAGATACTCTAGCTTTTTCACCTTGAAAAATCAATTGTTGTTCTTCTCCATGATGAACAACAGAACTGGTTACTTGTGCTAAGCTGCCATTTCCATAGCGAAGTACAGCAATAGAAAGGTCTTCAACCTCTGCATTATCATGCAAGGTATTACTAGTTGCTGCAAAAATGTCAGTCGGCAATCCTAACATCCATTGCAACATATCAATATGATGGACAGCATGATTAAGTGTACAACCTCCACCTTCTTTTTCCCATGTACCGCGCCACCATAAATCATAATAACTATGACCACGCCACCAAAAAGAATCAACTTGAGTATGAGCGATTTTTCCAATTAGGTTTTGATCAAGGACATGTTTTAATCTCATAATGGGCGTCATAAACCTGTTTTGAGCAACAACGGATAAAAGCTTCTGGCTTTCAATAGATGCTTTTATCATTTCGTCACATTCTTTTAGAGAAGAAGCCATAGGTTTTTCTACTAAAACATGTTTGCCTGCTTTAAGAAAATCGATGGCAATGGTTGCGTGCATATAAGGAGGTGTACAAATGGAAACGGCATCAATCGTAGGATCATTCAATAATTCTTGGTAGTTAGCGACAACTCGTGCTTCCAGGTTATATTTTGTTGCTGCAGACATTGCTTTTTCAGGATAAATATCAGCTAAAGCTACAATTTTACTGATTTCAGGCATTGCAAGATAAGCCTCGATATGGGCAGTTGCAATAGATCCAGTTCCTATAATGGCGATGTTGGACATATCAATCTTTCCCTTCTGCAATAAGATAAATTTTCACTTCTAATAATGAGATAGCGCTTTCAAAAAACTGAATAATTCACCTAGCTGATAGATCAGAGTACCGTTCGTTTTATTAATATTCTAGTTATACTAGTATGGTAGCTCAAAAACATTATAACTTAATCTTTTTGAATTTTGTATAGTTTTTTGAATTTTCTTTTTAATATCCCGCACTTTTATGATTGATTATGGCTTACATAGTGGAATCATCAAGAGATGCTTACAGTGAAAGTATTCAGAAAAATGAAATGAATGTCTACCATTCTAATCTACTTGTATGGTAGTATGTTAGAGAAAGGAGATTAGAATAATGAATATTGATTTTAAAAACCAAAACCTCTCTACGAGGGAACAAGTTTACAATATGCTAAAAGATCAAATATTAAGCCTGAAGCTTCCACCTGGGACAAATATTTCTGAAAAAGAAATATCCGTTCAATTTAATGTTAGTCGAACTCCTGTAAGAGAAAGCTTTTTAAAATTATCTCAAGAAGGATTATTAAGTATCTATCCTCAACGAGGTACTTTTGTTTCTTTAATTGATTTGAACCTTGTGGAGGAAGCACGGTTTATGCGAGAACATCTCGAGAAGGCAGTGATTAGACTAGCCTGTCAGGAATTTTCGGAAGAGCTGATTAATGATTTAGATATGAATTTAAGTATGCAAAAAATTTGCGTTAAGAAAAAAGACTATAAAAAAATGTTTGAATTAGATGAGGAGTTTCATAGAACTATTTTCAAACGATGTAAAAAAGAAAAAACATGGTTAGTTATTCAACAGATGAATGTACACTTTAATAGGAGCCGCATGTTAAGGCTAGTAACAGATTATAATTGGGATAATATTCTTTCCCAACATGTGGATATATTCAAAGCTATACAAGATCAAGATGCTGATAAAGCTGAAAAAATCATGGAAGAGCATTTGAAAATTGCACTTGTTGATAAAGAATTATTGAAGAAAGAATATCCAAATTATTTTAAATAACATTAGGGGTGATGGTAGATGAGGATGACATTCAGATGGTTTGGAGAAGGAAACGATACGATCACACTGGAACAAATAAAGCAGATTCCAGGAGTGGAAGGAATTGTTTGGGCACTGCATGATGTGCCCGTAGGAGAAGAGTGGCCAATAGAAAGAATGTTAGAAATGAAAAAATTAGCTGATAAACATAACCTTCATATTGAAGTAGTTGAAAGCGTGAATGTTCATGAAGACATTAAGCTCGGACTTCCAACTAGAGATCGATACATAGAAAATTATAAGAAAACAATTCAGAAGCTAGCAAAGGTAGGTGTTAAAGTCATATGTTATAACTTTATGCCTGTCTTTGATTGGATCCGTACAGACTTAAATAAAACACTTTCTGATGGATCTACAGCTCTATTTTATGAACATAGTCGAATTAAAGATATTGATCCGAAAGAATTAGTAAATAAAATTAGTGAGAACTCCAGTTTAACCATGCCAGGTTGGGAACCAGAGCGGTTAAATCACCTCCACCAACTTTTTGAAGCCTACAAAAATATAACAGAAGATGATTTATGGGCCAACTTGAAATATTTTTTAGATCAGATTATTCCAATTGCAGAACTTCATGATATTAAAATGGCTATTCATCCTGACGATCCACCTTGGCCTGTCTTTGGTCTACCGCGAATAGTAACTAACCAAAAAAACATCAGAAAAATTTTACAACTAAATAGCAGCCCATCTCATTGTATAACGCTCTGTACAGGATCTTTAGGAGCAAATTTAGAAAATGATTTAGTTTCTATGATTCACGAATTTATTGATAGAATACCATTTACTCATATAAGAAATGTACGTGTATATGATAACGGGGACTTTGTTGAAACATCGCATCGATCAAAAGATGGATCAGTAGACGTTTCAGCCATTATACATGCTTATTATGAAAGCGGATTCAAAGGTTATTGCAGACCCGATCATGGAAGACACATTTGGGATGAACAATGCAGGCCTGGATATGGTCTTTATGATAGAGCACTTGGAATTATGTATTTGTGGGGAGCTTGGGATGCTTTAAAAAATAAACAGTCTGTACGAAAAGAAGCAAAGGAGGAAGCTACATGGTAAACATACAAGAAAATAAAAATTTAGCTGGTAAAGTAGCTGTCATAACAGGAGGAAGTGGCGTACTTTGCAGCGCCATGGCAAAGGAACTTGCTAGACATGGCGTGTCTGTGGCTATTTTAAATAGAACAGTCGAAAAGGGCGAAAAGGTAGCCGAAGAAATTAACCTTATGGGTGGGAAAGCGATTGCGATTAAATGTGATGTTCTGAATAAAGATAGTGTGGAACAAGCCGAGAAGATTGTAACAGAGGAATTAGGCAATTGTACAATATTGATAAATGGAGCTGGTGGTAACCACTCCAGTGCAAATACAACCAACGAAATATTTCAAACAGAAGATCTTACTAATCCTAAGGTAAATACTTTTTTTCATTTAAGTACAGATAGTGTACAAAATGTATTTGATTTAAATTTTATGGGGACGTTCATTCCTACACAAGTTTTCACTAAACATATGGTTCATCAAAAGGGAGCAGTTGTCATCAACATGTCATCTATGAGTGCCCCTTCTCCAATGACCAAAGTGCCTGCTTACAGCGCGGCAAAAGCAGCAATTGAAAATTTCACCAAATGGTTAGCTGTTCATATGGCTGAGGCAGGAATTAGAGTAAATGCCATTGCACCGGGCTTCTTTTTAACCTCACAAAATAAAAACCTTCTCCTAAATGAAGAAGGAGATTATACAGAGAGGTCTCATAAGATTATTTCGAACACACCAATGAGAAGGTTTGGTACGCCAGAAGATCTTCTTGGTACCCTATTATGGCTTGTTGATGATCATATGTCAGCATTTGTTACCGGCGTGACAATTCCTGTTGATGGAGGTTTTATGGCGTATTCAGGTGTTTAATATTTTTATTTTTTTCCTTGTCATACATCTTTATTTTATATGTTTTTTTAAATTTATAAGTAGGCTTGGAAAGGAGAAATAAGAATGCAGACTGAGAACAGGAAACTAACACTCAAAAATTATATTGGTTATGGAACAATGGATTTATTTGGAGGGGGAGCATTCGCTATAATAGGCGCATGGATGTTATATTTTTTCATTACATACTGCGGTCTTACCCCTGTTGAAGCAGGATCTATTATTGCAATTGCTCGTATTATTGATGCGATAGCAAGCCCAATTATGGGCCATATCACTGATAATTTCGGTCGTACAAAACTTGGGAAAAAATTTGGAAGACGCAGGTTCTTTTTGCTAGTTGGAAGCCCTTTGATGATTATTTATTCCCTTCTTTGGATTTCTGATATGAATTACTGGTACTATTTAACGGTTTATATTTTGTTAGAATTCCTTGCAGCAATGGTATTAATTCCATTTGAAACTCTTGGAGCTGAAATGACGAATGATTTTAATGCACGGACCAAGCTCTCAACAATAAGATTAATCTATTCAGGACTAGGAACATTTTTAGCTACCTTTATTCCAGGCAGATTATTCGAAATATTCGGAAAAGATTCACCTCAAGTTTTTCTTTACAATGGGATTATCTTCACCTTTATTTTTATGGCTGCATTATTAATTACACATAGAACAACATGGGAACGTAAAATAGAAGAAGACATGATAGAACCTGATGGTGTAGAAAAAGTACCTGCTATAGAATCCATCAAAAAAGTCATCATTGACTTAACATCTACTTTTAGAATAAGAAGTTTCCGTCAGCACCTCACGATGTATATTTGTTCGTTTACGGCCATGGATATTTTAAACGCTGTCTTTGTCTACTTTGTTGTGTTTTCTTTAAATAAAGATGCAGTGCTGGCAGCCGATTTATTATCTATTGGTTCATTACTTCAAATGGTATGTACAATATTGTTTGGTTGGCTCGTGATTAAAATAGGTCCTGCGCCATCTTTGAAAATATCTTATATTGCGATTATTACATGTATCAGCGGTTATATATTTTTATACTTCACACAACCAGCTTATATGATTATAGCGCTGTATGCTTTCTCTGTTATCTTAGGCATCGGAAAGAGTGGGTTATATTATATACCATGGAATATTTACACTTTCATTCCTGATGTAGATGAAATGGTCACTCGTAAAAGAAGAGAAGGAATATTTGCAGGTATTATGACGTTTACACGCAAAAGTACTACAGCTTTAGCCACATTTTTGGTAGGAGTTATTTTACAGGAAAGTGGATTTGTTGCAAGTGCGACGACACAGTCTACGACAGCAATAAATGGGATTGTAGGTATTCTGTTTTTCGGAACTGTAGGGCTAGTCGGGATTAGTTTAGTTATTTCATTTAAATTTAAATTATCTAAGAAAACTCATTCCATTATGATTAATGAAATTAATAGGTTAAAGAATAATGGTTCAATGGAACAGGCTGATGATGAAACAAGAAGTGTTTTGAAAGCGCTAACAGGATGGGATTACGAGAAGCTTTGGGGTAATAATAACGTAGGATATCAGAATAAGCGCCAACATTTTGAACAACAAGATTTTAAACAGGATATGAACTAACTTTTGTTGTTAGTTGCACTTCAAAAAAAACACCTTCAGATTGATATCAGAGGTGTTTTTAAATATCTTACATTTAGTGTTTTTATATTTTAAAACCGGATCTCATCATCTCCATGGATTTGCAGCTTCAGTGGCTCACTTTGTGCCTGATGCTTTTTCACATAGCGGTGATAGACAATATACCCAATGATCATGAGCGGTACACCGACATATAGCCCGATGCGCTGCTCTTGATCAAAGGCAAGACTGACCAATACGATGGTATTCAGTGTGATCGCAATGATTGGCAGCACCGGATAAAGAGGCGTTTTAAATTTTAAGTTTTCCAGCTTTCCGCCTGCTTTCAAGTATTTTCTACGGAAAAGCAGCTGTGATAATGTAATCGTGATCCAGCCTGTCTGGGCACTCATGCCGGCAATGGACACGATCCAGGCAAATACCGTTTTCTCTGCAAAAAACCCGGATAACAGCGAAATCCCTGTAAACAGGAACGTGAGCAGTAAGGCATTCATCGGAATACCGCGCTGATTGACGCGTCTAAACGCTTTTCCTGCCATTCCTTCCTTCGATAAGGAATACAGCATTCTCGTTGATGCATACAAGCCAGAGTTCGCAACAGATAATAAAGCAATGATAATGACAAAGTTCATGATGTCTGCCGCAAAAGGAATGCCCGTTCTCTCAAACACAGTAACAAATGGGCTTTGCAGCACACTAGCTTCCTTCCAAGGCACCATACCCGCTAAGACGAAAATCGATAAGACGAAAAAGACGAGTGTACGCCATACGGTCTGATGAATCGAGCGGGGAACGGTTTTCTCAGGGTTTTCACTTTCACCTGCCGCAATCCCGATCAGCTCTGTTCCTTGAAACGAAAAATTTACTGTTATCATCGTAACCACAACAGCGAGCAGGCCATTTGGAAACAGCCCGTCACTCACAAAATGGCTGAAGTATGGGGCGGGTTCACCGCTTGTTGTTTCAATAAACCCAAACATCGCCGCTCCACCTACGCCAATAAAGAGTAAAATCGCAATAATCTTAATGGTGGAAAAGAAAAACTCCGACTCCCCGAACGCTTTCGCTGACCGGGCATTTAATAAGAAAAGACAGAGTCCGAATATGAGACACCAAATCCACACATCCACTTGCGGGAGCCAGCGCCTCATCAGCTGCCCTGCTGATAAGAACTCAAGGGCGACCGTTGCTGCCCAGCCGAGCCAATAAATCCAGCCGACAGCAAAACCCGCTGCCGGGCTGACAAATTTCGTCGCATACGTATGAAACGACCCCGACACAGGAAGTGCAACCGACAGCTCACCAAGACACAGCATGGTTAAATACATGATCAATCCGCCCACAATATATGAAAGAACAGCTCCGACTGGCCCTGCTTGTCCAATCGTATAGCCCGTTCCTAAGAAAAAGCCTGTCCCAATGACACCGCCAAGTGAAATCATAAATAAATGGCGGGAGGTCATCGCCCTTTTCAATTGTTCAGGCTGATTTTGTCCAACATCCACAATGATGCCCTCCTTCTTCTAAGATGCTCTGTTATCAAAACATGTCTCCATGTGATTCATTCCATTTTCAAAACAACCTACTAATTATACATCTTTTATAATAAATATGCTTCCTTCTATGGTCACTGTCTCAAAGTCTTTATTTTAGTAATGTTCGCACAACTATGTGGTGGATCTGGTCATTTGATAGGATGCGATATATCTAAAATATTGCACAAAAAAACCAGCTTGAAACTTTATCGTTGCACACTGGTTTCGTTTCATTCTTTTCAAGTCTCATTTTAGACAGTTCTTATGATCACTTTAGTCACAAGTCATTCTGCTTTTAACAAACACACTTTGATAAATTCATCTATTTTCTGAAAGCAGCGATTTTTAGATTCAGCGTGAAAGGCCGCAGAATATGAATTGGCGAATCCATGCTCACCCTCTACTATTGTCACGCAAAGCTTTTCCTTTTTCTCCAAAACACTCGCAATCTCCCTTGGATGAAAGGATGCTTCGATCTCCGGGAAAAATAACAGCGTTTTGCAGGCGGGCACAAGATCGACGTCATCTCTGATCCTTGAACCATAAAATCCAATAACTCCTCTAAACAGCTGATCATTTTGGCTGCATCGCCAGGCAATTGTTGCCCCCACACTAAAACCTAGCAGAAATATGTCTATCGCGGCATTCTTCGTTTTTAACTCTTTTGCCAGATTCAGTACACTCTTTACCGGCTTATCAAAACCAACTTTATTCATAAAGTAGTCGTAAGCCTCATTTTCACTGACATAAGGGAAGTGCTTCGCCTGTCCCAATAAATGAGGACAATAAACCTCAAAACCAGCTGTGTCGAAATAATGGATCATACTCTTCATATGATCATTTATTCCGTATATTTCGTGTATTAAGATCATGACAGGTTTTTGTTTCGATGTATGCAAATGTTCACACTTCCCTTTTGTTTCTTAGAAGTCAATTGAATCGATTGGAAAATTTCGTTGGGATGATCATTGCATATTTTACCCGAATCGTTTATCTAACGTTCCTCCAATCAAATCATCTTAATCATCTTGAACTTGTGATTGGTTTTATTCACCTTTTAACTTGGGTATAGTTCTATCGTTTGTCCGTTCGACCGTTTGAGGGCATAAAGTTGGTGAGATTCGCTCAAGCTAGTTTCAAATGCTTTACTTTTAGGTTGCTTCTCTGTAAGATCATATGTTGTAAATACCAACAAGAAAAGTGGGGAATAAAATGAAAAAAATGTTCTTTGCCATTATTTTAGGCGTTTGTGTTGCATTGATCACGGCATGTGGATCTGGTGCAAGCGACAACGCGAATAAACAATCTGGGTCTAAGGAATCAGGAGACCTTTGGAAATCCATTCAGGATAAAGGTGTATTAACCATCGGAACAGAGGGAACTTATGCTCCTTTCACCTTCCATGACAAAAAGACAGATAAATTAACTGGCTACGATGTAGAAGTCATCACAGAAGTAGCAAAACGTCTTGACTTAAAACCTGAATTCAAAGAAACACAATGGGACAGTATGTTTGCTGGACTGAATGCAAAACGTTTTGACGTGGTAGCAAACCAAGTTGGGAAAACTGGACGTGAAAATCAATATGATTTCTCTGATAAATACACGACATCTCAAGCTATTGTTGTGACAAAATCAGATAACAACGACATCAAGAAACTATCTGATGTCAAAGGCAAAAAAGCAGCACAATCGTTAACAAGTAACTACAATAAATTAGCAACAGATGCTGGCGCTAAGATTGAAGGCGTTGAAGGTCTTGCACAATCCATTCAATTGATTCAGCAAGGACGTGCTGATCTAACGTTCAATGACAAATTGGCTGTATTGAATTACTTGAAAACAAGCGGTAACAAAAACCTAAAAGTTGCATTTGAAACAGGAGATCCTCAAGAAACGTATTTCGCATTCAGAAAAGGCAGCGGCGAAGTCGTTGACAAAGTGAATGGCGCATTAAAAGAAATGAAGAAAGACGGTACACTTGCTAAGATTTCTAAGAAATGGTTTGGTGAAGATGTTACAAAATAATATCCTAGGAGTCGTCATTCCTTGGGATCTTCTTCAGCAATCTTTTTGGCCAATGGTGATGCAGGGGATTTATTATACAATTCCCCTCGCCATCATTGCCTTTATTATTGGTATTTTTATCGCGCTTGTGACAGCTCTTGCTAGAATGTCTAAGATTAAAGCCCTCAGATGGATTTTCTCCATCTATGTGTCGGCCGTTCGCGGAACGCCGCTTTTTGTGCAATTGTTTATTATTTTCTATTTCTTTCCGACATTTAATATCACACTTGATCCATATCCAAGTGCCATTATTGCTTTTTCTTTAAACGTAGGTGCGTATGCGTCTGAAATTATCCGTGCATCTGTCCTGTCTGTTCCAAAAGGACAATGGGAAGCTGGTTATTCAATCGGAATGACGCATCGCAAAACGCTCGTCCGCGTGATTTTACCGCAGGCTGTGCGTGTATCGATTCCACCGCTCTCTAATTCATTTATTAGTTTAGTGAAGGATACATCCCTTGCCTCCCAAATTCTCGTGGCAGAGATGTTCCGTAAATCACAGGAAATTGCTGCGGCGAACTTGGATCAAATCTTGTTTATTTATATGGAAGCAGCCCTCATCTATTGGGTATTCTGCTTCATTCTATCGCTCGTTCAGCATCAAATTGAAAAACGACTTGATCGATATGTCGCAAGGTAAGGAGGGAACGACATGCTAACAGTCAAAGGTCTCAAGAAATCCTTTGGTGAAAACGAAATTTTAAAGTCGATTGATTTTTCGATCAACAAAGGGCAGGTTGTGGCCATTCTCGGTCCATCTGGTTCAGGAAAAACAACGATGCTTCGCTGTTTAAATGCACTTGAAATACCAAATGGCGGCTCCTTTACCTTCGATGATTTCTCGATTGATTTTTCGAAAAAAAATAAATCAGCTGATCTCCTGAAGTTACGCCGGAAATCAGGAATGGTGTTTCAGGATTATCACCTGTTTCCTCACCGTACAGTGCTTGAAAATGTGATGGAAGGTCCTGTTCAGGTGCAGCGCCGTCCAAAGGAAACGGTTCGAAAGGAAGCCATTCGGCTCTTGCAAAAGGTCGGTCTGGAAGATAAAAAGGATCTGTATCCATTCCAGCTCTCAGGCGGTCAAAAGCAGCGTGTCGGGATTGCCCGTGCACTTGCCATTCAGCCAGAGCTCATGCTTTTTGATGAACCAACCTCTGCGCTTGACCCTGAGCTTGTCGGGGAAGTCTTAAAGGTCATGAAGGATCTAGCGAAGGAAGGCTGGACCATGGCAGTTGTCACACATGAAATTAAGTTTGCCCAAGAAGTAGCAGACGAAGTGATTTTTATTGATGGCGGCGTCATCGTCGAACAAGGTCCCCCGGAAGAAATCTTCAAACGACCAAAGGAAGAACGAACAAAACAATTCTTAAACCGGATATTAAATCCAGTATGATGAAAAAAGGCTGTTCTCACGTGGTGAGGACAGCCTTTTTTTATATCTCTTTTTGCAGGCGAAGTGCCAGTAAATCTTGCAGGAGCAGTCTCGCTCCCTCTGGACTGATAACCAGCCCGCCGGATAGCACCTTATTGGAACACGTCACTTGTCCTGTTACGATGCAAGGTTTGTCCTGCCAATACGGCTTCATCACAATTTGGTCTTCTTCTCGATAAATCTCCATAAAATCTTGCGGATGAATGTTCAACCGTTTTCTCATCTCTGTCGGCAGGACGATTCTTCCAAATTTATCTATATATTTAACATAATCGTTATTTAACAAATTGCCCCCTCCTGCATCTCTAGATATGATATAAAAGATTCCCTCTTTATGAAGGGATTAAGCGATCAAATCGGTTAATCTGCAGGCTGTTCCAGTGACTAAATACGCTTCCCATATATGATATATCTGTTTGGTGCAGGACCAATATAGGAAAAAGGGTAACATGTGGTGAGGACAAGTTCTTCCTTTTCCTGTTGTAAAGTAATAATTGTTTGATCATCTTTCTTCACTATCTTTGTTTTCTCGATTTCATAGACAAAACGTCCATATGAAAGCTCAATAATCAATTGATCTCCCTTCACAAGTTCTCCTGTTCGTCTAAACACCGTATCACGATGCCCTGATAGAACGATTTGTCCGTGCTCGTTTGGAAAATAACTGTCATGAAAGTGACCAACGTCTTTTGCTAAATCATCTGCTTCTGTTCCTTCTACAATCGGTAACTCAGCTTTTAGCTTTGGGATGTGCAAAAGCCCAATCGCTTCACCAGTCTGCGGCGCAAAAGGGGAATCTGTTTGCCCCTTTTGCTGAATGGCTGCTTGTGCAGACTGAAATGACTGATCTACTTCTTTTTGTCCATCAACGATATTCAAATATCCTACAATCGCAAGACAAAGCCCTGCTATGATCATTATCGCTGAGATGAATTTTTGAAACATGACTGGTTATCCGTTTCTTTTTCTTCTATTCCAAAAAATCAGGGCTGCACCTATTAATACGAGTGCAAATCCTGCTAGTAAAAGGTTGTACATCGCAGTTGCAGTATTCGGAAGATGATGTCCAGGTGTATCCTGTTGTGGATCAGAAGGTTGATCTGGATTTGCTGGCACTTCTGGCACATTCGGTGGTTCTACTGTCGTTAAGTTTTCAGGTTTGTCTGGTTCATCTACATTCTCACCCTTCACGACTCCAATATTTTGAATGGTTTTACCTTCAGATCCTTTGACAGCCTTCGCCTCAAACGTTACGGTATGCCAATCGTTATCTTTGATATCGCCAAATTGACCAATTACTTTGCCTTTTGTGTAATCTCCGTTGTCGTCATCTTTTGCATCTGTAACAGCTTGTCCATCTACTTTTAATGACCCTTCGACATATTGAAGACCTTCTGGCAGTTCATCGGAAATCACGAGATTGTTGACGATGCTGTCTTCTTCAAGATTCTTTGTTTTGATTGTATACAGAAGGGTATCGCCTACCTGTGGTGTCTTTTTATCTGTGTTGCCCTCTGCCTTCTTTTGAATGTCCGCTGATTTTTCTGATGTTAGTTTTGGGTCACGAGGGTAAATTTTTGTTTCTGTTGTTGGCTCTTCTGGCGGTGTGTTTTCGCCTGTGACGCTGGCTGTGTTTTGAATGTCTTGACCAGCCTGTCCCTTTTCAACTGTTACTTCAAACGTCACCGTGTGCCAGTCCGTATCCTTCACATCACCAAAAGAACCTGTAACCTTTCCATCTGTGTAGTCTCCGCTATCATCGTCTTTTACATCCGTGACAGATTCTCCATCAACCTGAAGAGATCCCGTGACATACTTCAGTCCTTTTGGTAATTGATCTGAAATCACTAAATCTTTAATCAAACTGTCTTCTTTCGTATTCTTTGTTTTAATCGTATAAAGAAGGGTATCACCTACTTCTGGGTGTTTCTCATCTTTGTTACCTTCTGCTTTTTTTTGCAAGACCGCTGATTTTTCTGATTCAAGCTTTGGATCACGCGGATAGATTTCTGTTTTTGTTGTCGGCTTATCCGGCGGTGTGTTGCCGCCTGTGACATTGGCTGTATTTTGAATGTCTTTACCAGATTGTCCTTTTTCAACCGTCACTTCAAACGTCACCGTATGCCAATCTGTATCCTTAATGTCGCCAAATTGTCCTGAAACGGTTCCGTTTGTAAAGTCTCCGTTATCGTCATCCTTTGCGTCTGTGACTGTATCTCCATCCACCTGTAGTGAATTCGGTACATACGCCAATCCTTCCGGCAGTTCATCTGAGATCACTAAGTTTTCAACGAGACTGTCTTCTTTCGTATTCTTTGTTTTAATTGTATAAAGAAGAGTGTCACCAACCTCTGGATGCTTCTCATCTGTGTTACCTTCTGCTTTTTTCTGCAAGACGGCTGATTTTTCAGAGGTCAGCTTCGGGTCACGCGGATAAATTTCTACATTCGTTGTCGGTTCATCTGGCGGTGTGTTGCCGCTTGTGACATTGGCTGTATTTTGAATGTCTTTGCCTGCCTGCCCTTTGTTAATCGTCACTTCGAACGTCACTGTATGCCATTTCGCATCTTTCACTTCACCGAACGTTCCAATGACAGTTCCGTCTGTCATATCACCGTTGTCATCATCTTTTGTATCTGTGACTGGATTTCCATCTATCTGTAGAGAATTTGGTACATATGATAACCCTTGAGGTAACTTGTCAGAAATCACAAGATCTTCAATGACGCTGTCTTCAACAGCATTACGGGCTTGAATGGTATACAGTAATGTGTCGCCTACTTCTGGATGCTTCTCATCTGTGTTACCTTCGGCTTTTTTCTGTAAGACGGCTGATTTTTCTGATTCAAGCTTTGGGTCACGCGGGTAAATTTCTATGTTTGTTGTTGGTTTGTCCGGTGGTGTGTTTTCCCCTTTGACATTCGCGGTATTTTGAATATCTTTGCCTGCCTGACCTTTGCCTACCGTCGCTTCAAATGTCACTGTGTGCCAATCGGTATCTTTCACGTCACCTATTTGACCTGAAACAGTGCCGTTTGTATAATCACCTTTGTCTTGATCTTTTGCATCTGTTACGCTTGTTCCATCCACCTTAAGCGACCCTGAAACATACGTTAAGCTGCTTGGCAGGTTATCAGATATGATCAGATTTTTGACAATACCATATTGCACAGTATTTTTTGTTTTAATTGTATAAAGTAACGTGTCGCCTACTTCTGGATGCTTCTCATCTGTGTTACCCTCTGCTTTTTTCTGTAAGACAACTGATTTTTCAGATTCAAGCTCTGGAGGATATGGATCAAATTCTGGCTTTACTCGTGATGCTAAGTCGTAAGATAATGAATCACCTACAGTGCCCATATATGTTGTACTTAATGTTTTCGCATCAAGTGTAAAAAGAGTTGAATGACCAATGGATTCATTTAACCCTGACTGTAATAGCATTTGTCCATTTGGCAAAAAGCTAATCCCCCGAACGCCTCCTTCAATCGTTTTACCATCCGCATTTTTAATCGGAATGACACGAATGACCTCTGCTGTATCAGGGTTCATTTGCGCAATGGCTCCACTGCCATTTGATGCGAACCAAAGATAGCCGTCCTTATCAACGACAAGATCTCCGCCAACGCCAGAGCCAATGTCATAGCCTACAATTTTTTTGGCCGTTTTTTTCTTCGTAACTAAATCGTATGTTCCAAGGAAATACTCACCATTAGAAGCGTAAGAATATATATATTTATCTTGATACACAACGGCATTAGAAGCACCTTCTGGTAATTGGGCTACACTCTCTGCTTGTCCTGATGTCGCATTTATTTTATATAGAGTAGGGGTAGTGCTATTCGCAAATGCATACACAACATTTTCTCGATCACTTACAGCAACACCATTCACTGCACCTATATCGATTCCCTTCACCTGTACACTAGCTTTTACATTTGTTGGATTATTTCCATCAAGCTGCTGAAGAACTAGCGGTCTACTCCCAATAATATATGAATCCGTGTTATTGACAACCACCGTCCCAGCGGCTTTCGTAACAGCTGGTGAGACCGTTAATAAATTTCCAACGATCAGCACCAATATAAGAAATAATTGACTCGTTCTTTTCAATATATTCATTCTTTGACCTCCTCTTTTCCCTGCTTCATATCATAAAGGTATGTACCAGTTCACCTCCCACACTTTGGTAAAGAATATCAGTAACTTTCGAAATGCCTCAACATGACTAAATGACTATTTTCGACAAAAATAGACTTTTAGAACTATACACCTCTCGTCATTTGATCTGTCTATGTTTTTTCCAAAAAAATAGCCTTTTTTCATCTTAAATCCCCTCATATATCTATCTTTATAAACAGGTCTTATGATGTGAATTACATACAATCCTTTCTATTTAAAGATAAATATTCTTTAATTGGGTGTAGATTATTTTTTTGGCAAAATATATTGAATTATTTTCTTTTTTTCTTAAAGATAGGAAATTAATGGCTTGGTTTGTCAAAAAAAACAATCCGAAAGTCATACTGCTTGTTTTGCCGTTTTGACCTTTACAATTCGAAAAAATTATTTTTGAAGTAAGCGATTACAATTAGGCTAAGCCATTTAAAGGGGTGTGAGAGTATGTTACGATGGAAATCGAGTGTTTAAGAAAGAAGGGAATGCTTTTGAAGCGGGAACATCTTTTACGTTGGTTTTTTTATTTTGTTGGATTGATCGTACTAGCTTTTGGACTATCGCTGACAGTGAAAGGGAAGATCCTTGGGATTGGTCCTTGGGACGCTTTCCACTACGGACTGTTTCAGCATTTTGGACTCACAATTGGACAATGGTCCATTATTATTGGTGCACTTATTGTGACACTGACTTCTATTTTTACGAAATCATTTCCAAAGATCGGCGCTTTACTGAATATGGTGCTGATTGGCGTGTTTATTGATTTCTTTAATGCGATATTACCTGCGCCGCACGGATATTTACCGGCCTTATATGTATTTATTACAGGTGTTGTTGTTTCTGGATATGGCGTTGGCATTTATGTTTCAGCTAATCTTGGCGCTGGGCCACGGGACTCATTAATGCTGCTCATCTCAGCAAAAACGGGACTGAACGTACAGTGGGTTCGAAATGGCATTGAGTTAACAGTGCTTTTATTTGCATGGATGCTCGGTGGACCGATTGGCATTGGAACGATTTTGACTGCGATCTTCACAGGTCTTGTCCTTCGTTTCTCCTTGCCTCAATCAACACGGCTTCTGGAGCTGCTCATTACTAAAACAGCCGAAAAACCTGTTCAAACCCTGACTAGATGAGAACAAGCCATTCTATAATTAGAATGGCTTTTCTTGTGCTAAAATAAATAAACAGAATATTCACACACAGGAGATGAGACCTATGCAGCTTTTCCACTATCATTACTGGACACCATTTGTTGAAGAGACAGAGCAAGCATATCGTTCGCTAGGCTTTGAGGTAAAAGGTCGTTTCACAAAAAGTGGCTCCTTTCATCCCCCGCTCACTTGGGAAGATTTTAGAGAAGAGCAGCCGACCTTTCGAATCATCGAAATGAGAAAAGGCCAGATCAATATCACTTTTGGCTGTAGCAAAAAAGTCCTTTTTGATCACATCGGCTTTCTTGTCTCAGACGAAGAATATGATCAGCTGCTTGCACAAGCTAAAGAACTAAACTGGCCAATCCAAGCTGGGGAACGGAGAACGTTTCTTTCGACACCTCTTCGTTTAAGGCTTGAGTTACAGCGGCGTACAGATGTCATTGAAACGGGAAACGATGCGCTGCACGCTATGACAATTGCTGTTCCTGATTTGTCACAGACAACTAAAGTGGATCAGCTGCTATCACCTTTGCATCAGCCCATTCACTGGCAAAAAGGTGAACAGCTTTCCCTGCTTAACGTGGTCATGACAGATGATGATGGAGTTGATACAACTGATCCGAATGGTGTTCACATCGTGAAACAGACGTAAAGCAGCGAGGCTCGCTGCCTCTTTACGTTAATGGACCCTTTTACGCGGCACTCTTCAATGGTACAATCAATGTAAAAAATTAGAGGTTCGTTATGAAGATATTTGCTATCCAATTACAACACTTAGATGAAATTGATGCACAACAACAAATAGAGCGGCTGAAACCCTTTGTTTCATCTGAAAAGCGTGCTGCGGCTGAACGCTTTCGTTTTTTGATCGATGCAAGAAGAACCTTGTTAGGTGAGGTGCTGGTTCGTCAAACGATCCATGATATGTACGATCTGCCTATGGATCAGATCGTTTTTGAAACTGAGGGCAATGGCAAACCTGTTGTCCGGCAGCTACCTTCTTTTCATTTTAATCTTTCTCATTCTGGCGATTGGGTCGTTTGCGCAGTAGATGATGCACCTGTTGGCATTGATATTGAGGAAATCAAACCCATTGATCTCGCGATTGCCAAACGATTTTTTTCAGCGGATGAGTATCAGGATTTACTCTCACAGCCGGCAGAACGGCAGGAAGCGTATTTCTTTCATCTATGGTCAATGAAGGAGGCCTTTATCAAGCTGACTGGAAAAGGCTTATCCTATGGGCTTTCGTCCTTTACAGCCCGTCTGTCAGAGGATGGACAGGCTGCGTTGACATTACCTGATCATGAAGCACCTTGCTTTGTTCAAACTTATTCACTTGACCCTGCCTACCAAATGGCGGTATGCACACGAAAGTCTGCTGCGGCTGAAAGTGTAGAGAAAATCACTTGCAGTGATGTGCTGTCCCGTCTTTAATAACGCGTGCTTTGCTGAAATACCGTCTTTAATAGATCGACTCCACGTGTGATCTGCTCTTCTTTCACCTGCCAGATGTTCAGCTGAAGAATGGGGTCCTTTTGATAAGTCTTCAGGTAATGGCGGTCAATTGGCTGAATGGAAACAGATGCCTTTTTCAGCTGCTGAATGAGCTGGTTCATGGAAATCGACCGGTCGACTCGTACATGTGTATGGGTAGCCGGCTCCTGTTCTCCCAGCTGATAAGCGCTCTGATCATTTTTTAAACTTGCCACGAGCTGCTTGGAGCGGTTTCGATAGCTCGCCCGCATCCTGTCTCTATGCCGCTCAAACATCCCGCTTTTTAAATAGATTTCTAAGGCTGCCTGGGACAGCATGGAGCTGTCGATATCAATCAGCCGTTTGTGTTCGCTAAAAGGTGTAATCAGTTCTTCAGGTAAGACGACAGCTCCTGTTCGCAGCCCCGGAAAAATGATTTTAGAAAAGCTTTTCAAATAAATAACCTTTCCTGCCTGATCGTATGAATAGATCGGGTCTCTTTTTGTGTCGAATTCTAAATCTGCTAGATAATCATCCTCAACAATGTAGACATCATATTTCTCAGCAAGGGCTGCAATCGCTCTTTTTTCTTGCTTTGATAAACTCGTTCCAAGCGGGTTTTGAAATCTTGGCATCGTATAGAAAAAACGAATCTCCTCTTCTCGAAAGATACGTTCTAATTCGATCAGATCGATCCCTTTTTCCGTCCGTTGAATTCCGCGCACAGGCAATTGGTTTTTCTCTAAATATTGGAGATATAAGTGATACCCCGGCTGTTCGACTAGTATGG
This sequence comes from Bacillus sp. Root920, assembly GCF_001429445.1. Taxonomy (NCBI): domain Bacteria; kingdom Bacillati; phylum Bacillota; class Bacilli; order Caryophanales; family Bacillaceae; genus Bacillus; species Bacillus sp. Root920. Next base: position 191,962 of record NZ_LMJV01000001.1, on the reverse strand, counting down.
TTTGTTTTCCATTCGGAAAAGGGATGGTGCTTAAAATGGATAACGCGAGCTGAATACCAGAGGTCATGACGATCTGTTCTGGATGAGCAAACACTTGATAATCCATTAATCGTTTTGAAATGACTGGCAGCAGGGATGGTAAGCCGTTGGCTGTGCCGTAAATAAATAAGTCATTTTGATATAAATCGATCGCTTGGTTGATGCAGTGCTGGAAATCGACATATGGAAACACAACGGGATCAGGTGCAGATGAAGCAAAATCAATCCATGTGCCGTCCTGCTTACCTGCTGATTGCTTCGTTTTCACGACATAATAGCCGCTCCTTTCTACAGAATACAGCAGATGTTCACGCTCCAATGTGTCCAGCGCTTTGATGACAGTGCTTTTACTCACTGCATATTGAGCCGCTAAGTGGCGAATGGATGGAATTTTCATCCCAGCACTGTACTCACCAGAATCCATTTTTCTTTTTAAACTCAAGACAAGCTGATCATATTTCCTCACGCCTTTTCCTCCTTGTACCGGTACAGATATCATGTTCTCTTATTGTACACGTTAGATGATCCGATTACGATAGAAGAACAGAACCGGTCAATTCATTTGAAGCATGCATGCTCATGTAAGGAGTCACGTTATGAATATGTCAAAACAAAAAGCGTATGCTGCCGCGGTCGCATACGCCTCTATCATTGGTTTTTCCTTTTTGTTTGTCAAAATAGCATTAGAATCAGCAAACCCAATCGATTTATTGGCACACCGCTTTACTGTTTCTTTTGCAGCCGCTCTATTGCTGTATCCGTTTCTACGAAAAAAGTATCGCATATCCATTCAATGGCGTGATCTCATTTATATCGTACCGTTTTCCTTGCTTTACCCTGTTTTGTTCTTTGCTTTTCAAGTGTGGGGATTGATGTATACATCTTCTTCAGAGGCTGGCATCATTCAAGCGACGATTCCCATTCTGACAATGCTGCTGGCAGCCTGGTTTTTAAAGGAACGTGCGACATGGATACAAGTGCTGTTTACCTTTCTTTCTGTGTGCGGGGTGATGCTTCTCTTTGTCATGAAGGGAATCGATGTCAAGCATTCTCACTTCATCGGCTATGTGCTGATTTTACTTTCAGCCTTGTCATCCAGTGCATATAGTGTGTTTGCCAGAGTGATTACAAAACGCTTCCATGTGATCGAACTCACCTTTGTGATGACCTTCTTTGGCTTTGTCTTTTTTAATGCCGCTGCGCTTATTCGGCATTCGATCAATGGGTCATTGCCTCAGTTTTTCAGTCCTTTTACAGAAGCATCCTTTGTATGGTCGATGCTCTTTTTAGGTATTCTTTCATCGCTTCTCACGGCGTATTTATCAAACTATGCACTCTCGCAGCTTGAAGCGGCAAAGGTCAGCATCTTTAACAATTTATCCGCGTTTATCACGGTCGCCGCCGGGGTTCTCATTTTACACGAAACGATTGATTGGTATCATCTCCTCGGAGGGGTGCTGGTCATTGGCGGGGTGATTGGCGGGAATGTGGTGAAGAAACAGCATTCATAAGAAAAAGCGGCCTCTTTAAAAAGAGCCGCTTTTCTTATGTCCTATTAATTATTGATAGTCTTGTATAAGCTTCTTTTTTCGTCCAAATTAAATATCATATTTAATATAATAAGTGATTTCACCTTGTATTTCATAGCTAGTTACTGAAGTAATGTCATTATCAATATAAAAAATAGATTTATGGGCTATTAATTCTCGAGTGATTTTACTACCTTTTCTCATATTCCATCAAACTACTACTAAATCTTTCGTTACAGAGAAATAAAATACAGTATAAAAAACCCATTTATTAAATATCCTTTTTTTGTATAATATGGGCATATAAGCAAGGGAGGGGGTGTTAATTATGGAATTGAGTTTAAAAAATAGATTTTTTGCAATTGTAGGCTTGAGTCTTATTTTCACTCTAACTTTGACAACTATGATTTTATTGACTCTTGAACCAGTTACACCTTTTGCAAATCTAGTAGCAAACTATCCTCAAATACCTGGCTGGGCTATAACTTCTGTTAGTGCAATTCTAAATGCTGCAGGTACAGTGGGTGCTGTTGCTGCTGTCTTAGGTACTTTTGGACTTGGTGCTATTGCTTCTCTGGTCATTAGTTATGCTAGAAAATACGGAGTGAAATACGCTATTTCTTTCTAAAAAAGATTTAATAGAGAAGGTGTAACAGCCTTCTCTATACACCTTTAAAATGGAAGTGTTGTAAATGCATAAATATTTAACATATACAAAAATCTTGTTAATCAATGATTTAAGAAGACATCATCGAAAAAATGCTCTCATTTTTGTATTTTTTGCTTTTTTATACATAATAACACCACTATTACTAGGTATATTAACTCCTTTTTTCGTTAAGAATTTATCAATAATTTATTTATCGCTGTTTATATTTATGTTTACAGTTAATATTGATAAGAGTTTGATGAGAATACTTTTCTCCTCTGATAAAAAACAGATGGCTATTTTAAAAGTTCATCTTGATCAATACATTTTCGGCAAAGATATGAGTAAGTTTTTCAGCACTATTGTGGGTGTATTATTCTTCATATTAGGGTCCTACTTAGCAAACTTAATTATAAATGGGTATGAGGGAGCTTTTACAATAGCAGCTCTCGCCGCCACTTCTTTTATTTTAGGTTACTTACTTAGATTACACGTCTTGTTGCTACTTTCTAATCCAAAGTTTTTCTCAATTTCATCGAGCATTGGTTATATAACTACAGGCCTCATTGCTCTATGGGTATTCACTGTATTTAGATTCAATTTATTAACAAATTCTTTATCTAGTTATTCAATATATTTTATTTTAACCTTCACATTCATTAGTTTATTGTTATTGATGAATTGGAAGAAAAATGTTCGTAATGTACCAATTTTTAATTCCCAAAAAAAATTAAAAGAAAAACGAAAAAGAACATCTAGAGAGTTTAATCATATTTTGTTTTATGAAATTACGCTTCTCATGAGAAATCCTCCTATTCAATGGTCAGTATTATTATTCATATTAACCTTATCTGGGGGGTTATTTGGTCTAATTCTTTATGGTGTTAATACAAATCAACTTGAAACATTGAATATAGAAAATGATTTTTTGTTTATTTTTAGTGTGATTTTTCCAATGATTATTATATCGAATGCAATACAACCATATGTCTCTTTTGATATTGATGGACCCATTCTTCCTTTAAAACAGAATCTACCTAACTTAGTGAAAAATAAAATTAAAAATAAGATAATTTTATCTATTATATTACACTTGTTTTTTTGTATTTTATATATCATTTTTTCAAGCTTTGTATTAAAACTAGATCAGCCTTTTTACGTGATGATTACTTTAATAAACACTTGCATTCTCGTCGGTATTTGTACTGTCGGTTCTACTGTTGTATTTCCTTATTTTAATTGGGAATTTGTTTATCAAGTTCCAAGTTCTCTTAGTAAATTGACTTTAAATATTTGTTATGGATTTATTCTAGCTTTATCAGTGATTTCCTCATACAGCACAGTATATTTCATTTTAACAAATTCTGTTATGGCTGCTTGTTCATTCATCATTTTATTTTTAATGATTAAATTTTGGGATAGAACAATCAACAAAAACTACAAATCATTTAAAACATTATTTGAGTGAGGGATTGTATGTTATCAATTCAAGGTCTAATTAAAGAGTACAAAGAGTCTAACTTTAAAGTTATGATCCCTGAGATGCATTTCCAAGAGGGTAGAATTATCGGACTATTAGGTAAAAATGGTGCTGGAAAAACGACTATTTTAGAAATGGTAGCTGGATTGATAAATCCTGATGAAGGTCAAATATTAATAAATCATAGTAAGCAAAATTTTTCTTCTGTCGGATATATGGAAGACGATCCAACTCTATTTGAAAACTTAACCTGTTTTGAACTTGTAAAATATCAATCTATGCTTGTAGAACAACCTTTAGAAAATGAACAAATCAAGGATTTATTGAGCAAATATGGATTAGAAGAACAAATTCACCGCCGTTCCTCTGCTCTTTCAAGAGGTATGAGACAAAGAATGTCTTTTATATTAACAATATTACATCATCCAAACATTATTTTATTAGATGAGCCATTTACAGGGCTTGATCCTACTAACATGGCTGACATGAAAAAACATTTAAGAAATTTCAGAGATGCCAACAAAATCATTTTGCTCTCCACACATATCATTCAATTTGCAGCAGACTTATGTGATGAAATCCTTTTTATTGATAATGGTAGTATTATTCACTCAGAAAAAAAATCTTCAGGAGTGACTTTTCATGAGGATCAGCTCGAAAAGAAATTTTTTGAAAAATTATCTTAAAAATTTTTCAGTTTTTATCATATTATTTTTAGGAGGTTTTAGTTTAAGTATTTTTGCTTCAACATTTATAGATAGTATAGATTTTAAAAACAACATTGAGATTCATAGCTATCTAGACATTTTTTTTAATAATCTTTTTGTGTCACTCCTAATATTAATATCTGGAATAGTTAGTTTAGGTTTGTTATCTAGCATGATTATTTTTCTAAATGGTTTTTTCTTAGGTGCATTTTTTATATCGTATACCTATATATATGGATTTGATATAGCATTATACTATATTATTTTCCACGCTCCGATGGAGATTGTCGGTTTGTTCCTTTTTTATTTTGTCTCTTTTGATATATCAAGACAGATTATAGGATATATCATATCTAAAAACAAAATTTCATTTAAAACAAAAGGGAAAATCTATGCTAGTCAGCTTATAACCGGTGTTTTCTTATTATTTATTGCTTCGATGATTGAATTTTATTTTATAAAAATTTGATATTGTTAAAGGGTGCTATTATGAAAAAACACATTTTATTAGTATGTATGCTTTCTGGTATAATAGCTTTCATCCTTTCTATATTAAAAATGGATGAAATAAATAAAAATCTACTAGAGCTACAACTTGAAGGGAATCAAGATGTAATTGAAGTTAGTAAGTGGATAGGTATTTCACTTGCTGTGATTGGAGAAATATTCAAGCCAATGATTGAAGTTTTATTTTTTTCATTAGTCATTTTTTTAAGTTTTATTATTTTTGGAATAAAAGATTCCTATAAAAATATTTTTAAAAAAGGGATATTAGCTTACTATTACATTTTACTAGGCAACTTGATTGTTATTATTTTATACCTATTTAAGGTATCTAATGCTGAACGCACGATTACACTTCCATTTTTATGGAACATCAACATTTTCGTTATAGTCGCATTTAGTGTGTGGTGCTATTCTTACTTAAAAGATCAAGAAAATAGAAGTTATAAATTTTACCTCCCATTCGTTTTATTATTCTTATTTTCATTAGCTATATCAGCGTTTTCAAGTATTATTCCTCAGTAAAAAACGACCCTATTGATGGGTCGTTTTTTCTTAATTCTTGATCAATTGCTGCTTGGCTGTAAGCTCAATCACCTGTCTCATCTGCTCTGCAAATGGCTCGAGGTGTGTGTTGATGTACATGTGGCCTCCATCGAAATTGGTGCGTTCGATGGTTTTTGCCCATTTTAACCAGCCGCTTGCATCCTGCATGCATTTCTCATCTTGCTTTCCATTGAATAAATAAACAGGTGTGTTGATAATCGATTGATCTGTGTGCTGGAAGGTTTCTAGTGCCTTGTAGTCTGCACGCAATGACGGTGTAAAGTAATCCATCATTGGTTTGTTCTCTAGTAATTCCTTTGGAATCCCGCCCATTTCGGCAATATGCTGTACAAATGCTTCGTTGGATAAATGCGTCAGCATCTGCCGTTTTGTTTGCGGAGGCTGAATGGCTGAGATCACCACTGCTGCAGGATAAATTCCTTCCTTTTCTAGCAGCTGGGTTAGTCTGTATACCACAAGCCCTCCCATTGAATGTCCAAACAGAATAAATGGGCGGTTCAATTTGTCCGTAAGTCCTTCTTTATACAGCTCTGCCAGCCGGTCAATGCTTGATTCAAGCGGCATGAGATTGGTGCCGTGCCCTGGGGGCTCTGCTGCTGTGACTTCGGCCACGTCTTTTAGCTGTTCAAAGAGCGGACGGTATGAGGCGGAATATCCGCCGGCAAAAGGAAAACAAATAAGCTGAATGAGATCTGATTTTTTTTCAAAGGTTTTCAATAACTGATTCATACGTCTTTACCCCTTTATAATCGTTTGAAGAATCCGTGCCAGTTCATCTGCCTGCGGTCTTTTCATCATGGTGACATGGTCGCCTTTGATGTGGTAATACGAGCACGACTCTTTCGTATAAGCCTCCCAATCTGCGAACTTCTTCTGGAAATCGCTTGCGTGATCACTGCTTTGGACAATATAAAATGGCACAGGGAATGGTTCTTTTTCTAATTCAATGGCTTGTGACATGATCGTATTATGCGTTTGCATTTGCAAATATTTATCTAAATATTGATCATTCATGAATTGATGAACAACTTCATCCTTTTCTGCCTCTTTGAGTATTTTCTGCTTCACTTCTTGGAAGCTCAATCCTTGTAAAGCTTCTGGCTGAATGCCGACCAGGTTCCCCATTCCAAGGACAAGTGCGAGCATTTTTACTTCTTCTTCGTTCATATCGGCATGAAGTGCCTGATCTGCCTCATCTCTTAGCACTGGCACCGTATCTAAAATGATGAGTCCTTTCGGTGCTTTTCCTGCATGGCAGAGCCGCTGATTCATTCCGTAGGCAAGATGCCCGCCCATTGAATGCCCTGCGAGATAGTCAATGCCCGGACGGTAGAACGTCTCAATAGCTTCAATAAAAAGGGTTACAAGCTCCGTGTAATGGAGGAATTGCGGCTCTTCATCCTCATATAGGCCAGGAGACTGCAAGGCGTACACAGCCCCTTGATGTGTCATGAGCTTAGCAACATCAATATAGCCCATCACTGTTCCACCAGCAGGCGGCGCAAAGAATATTCTCGGTTCGGCTGGATCGCCTTTTTTCAGCTCGATCACGTAGTCCTTCGGAGACCTTTCAACGTTCTCAGCGGCTTCTGGCACTGCGTCCAAATGGGCGGCTAATTGCGCAGGCGCCGGGTGCATGAAAATCAATTTTGGATCAACACGAACACCTTTTTCTTTTAATTTGGCCACAGCCTGAATACTCATAATGGAATCGCCGCCCAGATCAAAGAAGGAGTCATGCATACCTACTTGCTTCACACCAAGCACTTCCTTGAAAGCTGCGACAATCCGCTCCTCCGTTTCGGTGACCGGTTTGTCGTCATCATCGGAAAGGGAAATTGTTTCTGTTGGCTCTGGCAGTGCTTTTTGATCAACCTTCCCGTTCGTTGTCACCGGCATTTCATCCAGTACGACAAAGTAACTTGGAATCATATAGCCTGGCAGGCTTTCCTGCAAAAAGGCTTTCCAGCCCGGAACAGGATTTTCTCCATCTGTCACAAGGTAGGCCGCCAGCCGTTTTGAGCTGCCATACGTTTTGGCGATGACTGTACATTCTTTGATTTGCGGATGCTTGAGCAGGGCTGTCTCAATTTCTCCGCATTCAATTCGGTAGCCTCTAATTTTCACTAGATGATCTTTTCGGCCGAGGTATTCAATGGTGCCATCTGATCGCCATGTACCAAGGTCGCCTGAACGATACAGCTTGTCTCCCTTTAGTTCAGGGAAAGGATTGTCAATAAACCGCTCCTTTGTCTGCTCTGGATCATGAAGGTAGCCTTTCGCAAGACCAGTTCCACCGATATAAATTTCTCCTTTGACGCCTGCTGGTACTGGATTGAGCGCATCGTCCAGTATGACGACAGTTGAGTTCGACACCGGCACACCAATTGGAACTGATTTTGCGCCTGCTGGCACGTGTGTGACTTGATGTGTTGTGGCTAATGTCGTATTTTCTGTTGGACCGTAAGCATTGACGAGCACACCTTCCATATGCGGCAGTGCCTTTCGTGCATGCTCACTAGACATGGCTTCCCCGCCAACGAGTAATGTGCGGTAGCCTGCCACACTTTTCGGATCATGCTCTACCAGTCGATTAAATAAAGCGGTTGGCAGACAGTTGGCTGTCACTTGATACGTTTTGATGAATTGCGTTAATTCTTCCATATTCAGTGCTGCATATTTTGGGAGCAGAATCAGCTGACCGCCATTCAGCAGCACCCCCCATAATTCAAATGTAAAGGCATCAAAAGCATAGTTTGAGAGCTGAAGCATTTTGTCATCTGGACCGAGCTTTATATAATTTGTTTCTCTAACCAAGCGGACAACTCCTGCATGAGGAAGCATCACGCCTTTTGGTGTACCTGTTGAGCCTGATGTGTAATTGACATAGGCGATCTGGTCTTCACCTATGATCGATGATTCTCTTTGATAACCTGCATTTGTTTCTGGTATTGGCTTGTCCATGATAATCCTTGTACCTGTAAAGCCTACTAGACGATCTGCAAGATGAGACTGGGTGATGATCACATCGCTTTGCGTATCACGAACGATGAGACGGATGCGTGCATCAGGATATTCAGGTGACATCGGAACATATGCAGCACCAGATTTGATGATTCCTAGAACCGACACAATCATGTCAAAGGAGCGATCAAATAGCATCGGTACAAGGGAACCTGGTCCAATTCCTTTTGACTGCAAGTAAGCAGCAAGCTTTGCCGCCTTCTTATCCAAAGCTTCATACGTCATATGCTCATCCATATAGGACAAGGCAATACGATGCGGATCACGCTGCACCTGTTCTTCAAACAATTCTTGAAGCGTTCGCTTTGGATATGGCGTTTCCGTTTGATTTTTGCCTAGAATCATCGCCGCCTGTTCCGCTTTGTCCATTAAGCAATAATCCGCAAATGTACGCTCAGGCTGTGCCGTCATGCCATCTAGCACATGGAGATAATAGTTCATATAACGATAAATGGTCTCTTGATCAAATAAATCCGTATTGTATTCCACCTGAATCGACAGCTGCTCTTCCTGTTCAAATACATGCAGGGTGAGATCAAATTTAGATACTGTATGATGGACCATCACATGTTCACTTGTCAGCCCTTTAAGGTTTACATCGAGCGAATCGGTGACATACCCCATGGCCGCCTGAAAAATAGGGGACCGGCTTAAATCTCTATCTAACGAAAGGTCATCGACAAGCTTGTCAAATGGATAATGCTGATGCTCAAACGCTTTTAATGTCATCTCTTTCACGTTTTCCAAAAGATCGGCAAACGTCTCTGCTGTTGAGACGTCCTGTCTCAGCGCAAGTGTATTCACAAACATCCCAACGAGCTGCTCTGATTGCTTGGCATCCCGGCCCGCGATAGGCGATCCAATGATGATATCTGTCTGTCCGGACAGCTTGTGAAGCAGGACGTAGTACGCGGACAGCATCGTCATGAACAATGTCGTGCCCTGCTGCTTGGACAAAGCCTGCAAGCGGCGGATAAGCGGTTCATCCAGTACGATTTGCTCTGTAGCACCGTTAAATGTTTGAACCGGCGGACGAGGACGGTCAAACGGCAGCTCCAGCACTGGAAGTTCACCTTGTAACGTATTGAGCCAATAGGCTTGGTCTTCTTGATGATGCTTTAATTGTTCATTTTCCCAATGTACATAGTCTGTCCATTCGATTTCTAAGGCTGGGAGCTGCGGCGTTTCATCTGCAAGCAGCGCTTCATATGCCACTTCTAATTCCTGAATGAGCAGGCTGAGTGACCATGCATCTGAAATGATGTGGTGCTGCGCGCAAAGGAGATAATACTCCTCCTTGCCCATATCTACTATCGTCCACTGCGCAAGAGGTCCTCTTTCTAAATCATAAACGCGGTCTGCCTCTTGCTGAATGAGCTGCTTGAGTCTTCTCGCTCTTGTTTTTTCATTAAATAACGAGAAATTTGCCACAGTCACAGATGGCGGAAGGTCTTCGCGAATAAGTTGAACCGGCTTGCCGCCAAGTGATTTAAATACTGCCCGAAGTGCTTCATGCCGCTTTGTTAAAAGGCCAATCGCTTTTGTTAATGCTTGAACGTGTAATGGTCCTGTCAGCTTCCAAGCACCTAATATATTGTAATGATGGCTCTTTTCTAATGTGGATAAGAACCAAATACGCTTCTGGGCATGTGACAGTTCATAGCTTGTTTGCTTTTCAAGCTTTGGAATTTTAGCTTCCTGAACGGCTGGCGCCCCTTTGATGTCATCAACCATTTGCGCCAGATGTGCCAGATGCTTACTTTCAAATAATATTTTTAAAGGCGCCTTCATTGAAAATTCATGATTGATCCGGGAAATGGTTTGAGTCGCTTTTAGTGAATGCCCGCCAAGGTCGAAGAATTGATCCTCTTTATACACACGATCTACATCTAAAATGTCCTCCCATATGGCGGCAAGAAGCTGCTCTGTCTTCGTTTCTGGCAATAGCTTTTCAAGGCTTTGTCCGTTTTTGTCATGATTCAATTTGAGTGCTTCATAATCAATAGAGCCATCTTGCTTTTTCGGTATTTCCTTTACTTGCTGAATGTCCCATTTGCCTTTTGAGACGCTCGTGATCTCTTCAACATGCACTTCTTTGCCAGGCTGAACGGTGTAAAAAAGCTTTTTCTCAAAGACCGGTATTGGAGCTGGCTGAAGATACCCGGCGATGTCTGGATTTGCTTCGTCCAGACCGATAAATAGATGCGCTTCATTGAGCCGGACACCTAAACATAATGAATGGAGACCTTGCTTCTTTCCAATCAATTGAAATCCTTTGCGAACGGTGAGAGCTGCTCCGGTATGCCCCTTAGACAAACCGAGATTATCCCACATACTGAAGTTCAAAGAGATCGCTCGTCTTCCTTCTTGAAAGGTGAGAGCATGCGCGAGTCCATCTAAAAAGCTGTTGGCCGCAGAGTATGCCCCAAATGTTGTGCCGCCAAAAAAGCCATTGACCGATCCAAAAAAGACAAGCGGTACTGTCGGATCATACTTAAAGGCTTCCTGCAGGACCCATGCTCCGTCTGCTTTCCCTGACATTTCTTTTGTGAAATCCTCTTCTGACGTATGAGCCAGTGTATACTTGTCCGCCTGCTGAAAATGCTCAGACACATTACCAGCACCGGCCAAATGCAGCACACCCCGGATTGATTGTCCAAAATGCTTTTCTGCTTCATAAATCGCCTGTTCAACGTCACGTAAGTTGGTCACATCTGCTTGGATATAAATGACGTCACCAACATCTTTAAGCTGTGAGAAGGCTTCTTTCTTTTCCAAGCTGTCTTCCAGAGATGTCCGTCCAATCAATATGAGCTTTAAGCCAAATTGGAGCATTTGCTTAGACAGCTCAAACCCAATCCCGCCAAGTCCTCCAGTTAATAAATAAAGACCTTCATATTCTAAAAAACCTTCTGTTTGAGGCGCTTCGATCATATTGACTTTTTCCAGCTTTGGTACGAATCTGTCCCCATTTCGGTAAGAAACCTCTGCTTTTATATGAATCGCAGACAATTCTTCCGCAATATGCTTGGCATCCTGTTCTGCATTCTCCGCTTCAATATCAAGATGAGACACCTCTGCTCCTTCCCATTCTTGCGGAATGGTTTTTAGCAGACCTACAAGCGGCGTTTTCTCCACATGAAGATCGTCTTCAGGCTTCACAAATTGACCACCTTTTGTCACAACGACAAGACGGATGGGCTCTTTATTTGCTTGTCTCAATGCTTGATACAAGTACAAAATGGATTGATTGGTGCTGGCATGCAGCTCTTTGAACTGCGCAGGATCAACGATGTCTTCTTTGTCTGACACATTCCACAGATGGAGCATACGTCCGATCTTTAGTTCATCTGCTTCAAGTGCGGCAATGAGCCTGACGTAATCCCCCTTGATTCTCGGATTTATCTGGTACATCCCTTTGGACAGACGCAAAAATTCATGCCCTTTTCTCACAGAAATATATGGCTGTTTCTTTTGCTCAAATTGTGTGTAAAGCGATTGATACAGCCCTTTTTCATCCTCGAAAACGAGTACATGATCAGTAAAAGGCTGAGTTGGACCGATATGCTCCTTAGCCCAAATGCGTTTGAAAAACCAGTCTGGGAGTGTTTGTTCATTTTCAGAAGCAAGATCCAGTGCTTGTTCAATGTCACGGAAGGCTCCATCTTTTAGTGCTGCGCCTAACTGGGCACGCTGGATTTTCCCACTCTCCGTTTTTGGAAATTGGTCTTTTTTCACCGGAATGATGTGATCAGGCTCTATGCCGATTTTTCGAATGATGGCCTCTCTAATCTGTTGAATCATCGCGATTTGTTCCTCTATTGAATCCCTTTGTGAGACAAAAAAGACGGCAAGCGTGTCATTGCTTGATTCGGGATTATAAATGCCGTACGCAGCGGCAAAAGTGACTTCGACCCCGTCCACCTCTTCTACAACCGCTTCAATTTCATAATTCAAATAGTTAGCGCCGTTGATGACAATGATGTCTTTTTCTCGACCTGTCAGAACGAGACGCCCTTCATGAATAAACCCTAAATCCCCTGTGTGAAACCAGCCGTTTTCCGCAAAAACTTCTTGATTGGCTTCTTCATTTTGATAGTAGCCCATCATAATTGTTGGACCCTTCACCTGCAAGCGCCCAACCTGATCTTCTGGCAGCACCTCGTGATGCTCATCTACAATTCGAATCCATACAGACGGAATCGGCGTGCCGACTTCTGTAAACGTCATCTTGTTCGGATGATCGTGCGTCACATATTCAATCTCACTTGTTAACGAGGTCTGATCAATCGTCAGCTGTCCATCCTGTTCACTGTTCCGCATAAATTTCTTTGACTGAACAATGGCTGAGGATGTTTCTGACATACCGTAAGCAGGTACCATCGCATGACGGCTTAATCCGTGCTGTCCCATGATGTGCATGAAGCGCTGTGTGACTTTCGGAACAACCGCTTCGGCTGCATTCATGATATAAGTCAGAGTGGACAGGTCCCAGTTTCCCTTACGAATGTCGTCTTCATATTCATTCATCATGGCAAAGGCAAAGTTTGGTGCCCATGTCCTTGTGACACCGTATGTTTCTACCCAATCCAGCCACACCATCGGCCGCTCGATAAATTGATCGATGGATGGACTTATCTGCTGGCAGCCAAGGTAGACGTCATGTACATGAAACATGACAATTCCACCAACATGATCAAGCGGCATCCAGTTAAGCGACACATCCTCATGTGTAAAGCCGTTTACCTGCTCAAAGGCCATAATTCTAGATAAAATGCTTTGATGATGATGACGGATACACTTTGGTACACCCGTACTTCCTGAAGACAGCAGCTGCAGCACAGGCTCATCCGGCTCCGGCTCATAATGCTGTTCATCTGGTTCATACGCCAGCAATGTTTCAATTGTTAAGATAGGCATGACCTTTGCTTCAAATGTCTCACGCAGCCCAGCAATGTCCTCAGCACTTGCTTCATTCGTAATAATGAAAGGTTCATTTTGCAGCTGAAACACGCCCTTCAGCTTATTCACACCTTGATTCACTTCATCATAAACAGGCGGCACAGAGACTGGGGTCGGAATGATTCCTCCGAGAATACAGCCCCAGAACACCGTGATAAAATCTTGATGGTCTTTCAATTGAAGTAACACTTGATCACCGTTTGTCAGTCCTGCTGCCCTTAAGCCGGACAGAACCCGTTCAGCGCTTGTTAGTAATTCAGGATATGTTTGGGTCAACGTACGCCCGCCTTCTTTCAAATAAGTCACCCCGCGGTCTGGTGACATAAAGGCTGATCGAATCAGCACCTCTGTCAGTGTGACAGGCGTGCCTGGTTTTTTGATCACATCTCCGCCATACACAAGTGCGGGCGGCTTCTCATGTAGAGATGATGGTTTTGCTTCGCCCGCTTCACTTTTCGAAATCGGTTCGTTCCCTTGAGTACGCTGTCGATCAGGAAACAGGTCATCTAGATGATAGGGCATGCGTTTTTCTGACTGACTTTCAATGAAAGCGGCCGCTTCCTCTACTCCATCTATAGCTTTGGTACGCTCTTCTATCTTTCTTAATTCCTCTTGATCTATGATTTCAATTGAAAGCAGTGCCTCTTTGTCGACTGCTCCACTTTCTGTCTTTGGCAAAGAAGGTAATAAGACGAGAGCGGCTGGCACTTCATGAGGATGAAGCGGACCTTTCTTCAGATGCTCTCTTGTCAACGAAGCGTCCTTCGCCTGTGCAAATAGCACAAGCGATAGACTGCCTTCTTGATTTTTCTTCGGAATGATTGCACATTCCTTTAGTGGAAAATGAAGCATCATGACTTGCTCTAATGCTTTAAGATCCATCCGTTTTCCGTTGATTCTGACGATATGATTTGCTGCATGTCCTTTTCGTCTACTCACTAGCATCGTTCTTCTCCTCCTACATCCAATCCAAAATCTGAATCTTGTTTTCTTCAGTCCAAACGCCGACATCCCCTGTCGGATAGAGGTATTCGCCAGTTTGATGTTTGAATGGATGCGGAATTTTATGCGTCTCCATCCAATCGGCAAGCTCCCCGCAAATTGCTTTGATATCCTTTGCACCGATAAAAATATCTCCAGAAAATCCTACCGGCATGAGCTGATGCTCTTCGCTCAGGACATATATTTCCGTCTCACAGGAAGGATCATGCACACCTGAATAGACCTCTTCTTGATCTGGGTACAGCACGTTGACTTGTGCATTTTTCGCCCAATCGGTGATTATCCGCTCTTTTTCTTCATTCGTCACGATCGTGAAGGAAGAGAGGGGTGTCTCCATTTGTTCTGTCATCGCTTCAAGTGTGTGGATCAGCTGCTGCATCAGCGCTTGTATTTGCTTTTCTGTATATTGATTGAAGCGGTATGTGACCCGAAGCTCCAGCGTATCTCCCGGAACTGCCACAAGGGTCAGGTCATAGTTCGTTTCTTCATGACTTGCAATGTCTAAAATGCGTACCCCGTATGGCTCGATAGATTCAATCGGATAGTTTTCAAACACGACAATGCTGTTAAACAATGAATCTCCATTCGGGATGTGGGTCAGCTGCTGAATATCTGGCAGTACGGTATATTCGAATTCCCGCATTTGAAAAACTGTGTCCTGCGTATGTGCCAGCAGCTTGGAAATGGTCCACTCTGGCGTAATCGGCAAACGGAGCGGCAATGTGTTTATAAAGAGCCCTGTCATGCTTTCAACCTGTGGTAAGTCCGCCGGTCGGCCTGATACTGTCACTCCGAACACAACATCCTCTGATCCTGAATGAAGATGCAAAAGCAGCCCCCATGCTGTTTGAATCAATGTGCTCATTGTCACCTTCTGCGCGCCTGTCATCTTTTCGAGTTTCTCCTGCATCTCGGGCGTTAGTTTGATACTTAGCTGATCAACACCTGCATCTTCATCCGAAGCCTGCCCGCCGTCTCCTGGAAGTGGTGTAGCCTCTTCTACTCCTGACATATAACCTTTCCAGAACTCTAGCGCCTTCTCTTGATCCTGCTTTTGCAGCCACTCGATAAAATCTTTATATGGACGGACAGCAGGAAGATCCACCTCCCGTTCATCCACAAGAGAGCGGTACAAAGAAAAGGATTCTTCAATAAAGCTGAACAAGCTCCAGCCGTCGATTAAAATATGATGAAAGCTAAAAATAAACGTGCATGTGTTTTCATCACGATGGAATAAAGCAATACGAATCAGCGGTTCATCCGTATCTTCTAGTTTGAAATCCTTTAAACGATCTGTTTGCAAATATTGCTGGATAGCTTCCTTCTGATCCGTTTCACTCAGGTGGCGCACATCGTGCTGAGTGAGATGAATGCTTCCTTCTGATTGAATCAACTGAACAGGCTCCTTTAGCCCTTCCCAAGCAAATGTTGTCCGCAAAATCGAATGACGCTCTACAAGCAGATTCCAGGCCTTTTCATAGGCTGCGCCGTCCGTTAAGCCTTCGAGTGTCATATGCACTTGACCAAAATACGCCTGTGACGCTTGATCTAATAGAGCATGAAACAGCATCCCTTGCTGCATTGGAGATAGTGGATACACATCCACTACATTGTCTGGAAGCTCATCGATTTGCTCTTGCGTCAGCTGAACCATTGGAAAATCAGATGGCGTAAAGCCGCCTTTTGTCTCTACACAATGCGTCAAAATATCCTCCATTTTTTCTTTGAACCGCTCAGGTAACAGGCGCACCTCTTCATACTGAAGCAGTTCACGGTTTATCATAAAATTCATCTGAAGCTGACCGTTCACAACATATCCGTACACATCGATCAAATGCTGTCTTTCTGCTTTTGGATCATGTACAAGTCCATTTCGTTCATCTGCTAAATAAAGATGTGCTTCACCGTCTATTTGATCTAACTGTCCAAGATAATTAAAGCTCATTTGCGGCGCTACCTTTTTGAGGAAACGAGATGCTGTCATATATTGAAGCAAGCCATAGCCGATTCCCTTTTGCGGCACAGCTCTTAAGGTTTCTTTGACATCTTTGATTTGTCTCTCAATATCGGTTTGAATAAAAGGAATAAAAATAGGATAAGAGCTTGTAAACCATCCGACTGTTCGTGACAAATCCATCTGTTCAAATAAATCCTCGCGTCCGTGCCCTTCTAACGTGATGAGCAGCGGCTTTCCAACGGCTTGTGTGAGTCCTGATAAGAGTAAATCGTTTACCTCTGTTCGGTACGCTTGTGATGCCTGTCTTAATAAAATATCTGTTTGATCCTTCGTCAATTGAATAGACAGGATCTCTGCATGTTCTTCTATATTGAAAAGCGCAGGTGTTTGAAAAGGAGAACCCTCTTCCTCTTGACTGATGATATTTTGCCAAAAAGGAACCTGCTCTTGTAATTGATCGGTTTGTGCATATTCATAAAGAGCATCTGCCCACTGCTGATAGGACGCAGTTTTCTTTGCAAGCTCGATTTCCTGCCCTGCCGCAAGCTGCTTCAGTCCATTTAATAGGTCTTCCTGTATGATGCGCCATGAGATTCCATCCATTACAAGATGATGGGCAGCGATAAAGAGTTCAGACGTGCCATCACTTGTGTGAAAAAGAATGGCTTTGATGACTTCTCCCCGTTCTAATGACAACGTTCCTTGACAGGCGGCGGTCTCCATGCGGATTTGTTCCAGCGCTTCCTCCTGAGAAACACCCGTCAAATCAAAGAAGGAGACACAAGGGGGGATGCCAGGCGCACGAATGGTTTGAATCCATGATCCATCTGCTGTTTTTGTATACATCGCTCTCAGCATATCGTGATGATCGACAATTTTTGAGAGAACCTGTGTCAGCTGCTTTAGCTGTATGGATTGCTTGAATTCCATATGCGCTGATAAATTCCAATAATCTTGGTTTGTCATTGATTGCTCAAAGAACCATGATTGGATTGGAAGCAGACGAACAGCTCCTGTGACAGGTGACTGGTCATAGAACGCAGCAGCATCTGACCTTTTCATAGCAAGTGCCAGCTGTGAAATCGTCTGTTTTTCAAATACATCTCTCGGCTGAATGACATAGCCTTCCTGTGCTATGCGCGCCACCATTTGTATGACAATAATCGAATCTCCGCCAAGCTCAAAGTAGTTATCATGTACGCCAATCGAAGGCGTACCGAGCAGCTGAGTCCATACTTTTTCCAGTACACGCTCTTCCTCACTGAGTGCCCTGTCAGCCGGTTTGTCCACTTCTTCCTGTCTCCACTCTGGCGGCGGGAGACGTTTTTGGTCTACCTTGCCATTTGGTGTGAGCGGGAGTTCCTCCAGCTCTATTAATAGGCTTGGCACCATATAATCTGGCAGTATTTCTTTTAATTGATGGCGAATGTCTTGCGTGGTCATGCTGCCCTTTTGGACAAAATAACCGATCAATCGCTTATGACCACTCTCATGCTGATGCGGAATGACCGCACATTCTATGATGTCTTCAAAGCGCAGCATAGCAGCTTCAATTTCTCCGCATTCGACGCGGTGTCCGCGAATTTTCACTTGATGATCGATTCTTCCAAGGCAGTCGATGATGCCGTTTGGCAGCCAGCGGCCCATATCGCCTGTTTTATATAAACGCGCTCCTTCTTGGAAAGGATGCGGGATAAATGATTGCGATGTTTTTTCTTCATCTCCAAGGTATCCGAGTGCAAGCCCTGTACCTCCTACGTAAATCTCTCCAATGACACCTTGCGGAACCGGCTGTAGCTGGTCGTCTAGTACATAGGCTTGAGAATACGCAATTGGCTGACCGATAGGAATTGTTGCCTGCCCCTCATCCACTGCCCGAATGTGATGCACACAGGAGAACGTCGTATTCTCGGTTGGTCCATAGCCGTTTAAAAGGCCTTCAGGTAAATACGGCAGCGCTTTACGGATATGAGCAGCTGACAAAGCATCACCGCCGACCAATAAGGCATCGAATCCACATAAAGCTTCTGGATGTTCCTCTGTTAATCGGTTAAACAGCGGCACTGTCAGAAATCCTGTTGTGATCTTGTAAGATGTCAGCGTGTCAGCCAGTGTATCCATTGATAAGATCGTATTTCGATCGGTCAGTATCAGCCTTCCCCCGTTGAGCAGGGCTCCCCATATTTCATACGTAAAGGCATCAAAGGAAAAGCTCGCGATTTGTAAAATACGCGTTTGTTCATTAAGGGTGACATAATCTGTTTCGCATACAAGCCGGATGACCGCTTGATGCGGAATTAAAACCCCTTTTGGCTGACCGGTTGATCCTGATGTGTAATTGATATAAGCGAGTCCATCAGGTTTTAAAGCAGCAGACTTGAGTTCTGCCTCTGATAAAAACTCTTCATACCCCTCATCAAGACAAATGAGCTCGGTTTGACTGATCGAGACTTGTTTCAGCCATTCATTTTTTGTCAGTAACAGCTGAATACCTGTATCCCTCAGCATATAATCAATGCGTGCATCTGGATATTCAGGATCAATTGGGACGTAGGCCCCGCCTGCTTTTACAATCGCCAGCACCCCAAAAATCATTTCAGGCGACCTGTCGATCAGAAGCCCTACTGGTTCATGCGGCTTCACTCCTCGCTGCTGCAGATAAGCGGCAAGCCGGTCGGCTTTCTCTTGTAACTCCTGATACGTCCACTGTTTTCCCCCAGATTCGAGGGCGATCGCATGCGGTGTCTTTTTCACCTGTGCTTCAAACCGTTCTGTGATGAGAAGCGGGCCTGCTGGTTGATCTGTTTTGCCGCTCCATTCATAGAGCAGCTGATGCCACTCTTTTTCTGGCAGGTAATTCATTTGTCTAATCGGCTGTGCTGGATTTTCACAAATACATGCAAGCAGCTGCTCGTAGTAACGAAGGAACCGTTCCATCGTGTCGTCAGAAAATAAGTCTGCATCATACTCTAGTTTTAATTGAAGACCTTCCGCCCCTTCAAAAACAAACAGAGAGAGATCGAATTTGGCTGTATCATTATCTTCAATAGCTAAAACAGATGTCACCTCACCCATCGGAGAAGCTTCAAGGGGCAGGTTTTGCAGAACGAACATGACCTGAAACAGCGGCTGCTTCCCAGCCTCACGTACAATATTCAGCTCATCTACGACCATCTCAAACGGCACATCCTGATGCGCATAGGCACCCATTGTTGTTTCCTTCACTCGCTCTAATAGCTCTGTGAAAGCCGGATTCCCGCTATGATCGATCCGAAGTGCCAGCGTATTCACGAAAAATCCGATGAGCTGCTCCATCTCCGTCCGATTTCTCCCGGCAATGACGGATCCAATGACAAACTCATCCTGTGAAGACAATCGATGCAGCAAGGTAGAGAAAGCCGAAAGTAATGTCATATAAAGGGTGCTGTCCGTTTTCTGAGAAAGAGCAGCCAGCTGGTCAGACAGCGGCTTCGATAAGCGGTATTTTTTCGTTTTTCCCCTATAGGATTGAACGGCCGGACGCGTGTAGTCATACGGTAGCATCAACTCTTCCACAGGTACCGCAAATTGCTCCTTCCAATAGGAAAGCTGCTTCTGAAGCGTTTCTCCCGTCAAATACTCCTTCTGCCATAGTGCGTAATCTGCATATTGAATCGGCAGCGGTGAGAGATCAGGCTCCCTCCCTTCGATGATCGCTGTATACCATTCGGACAGCTCCTTTGCGGCAATGCCAATCGACCAGCCATCTGACACGATGTGGTGAATAGACATCAGCAGCAAATGATCTGTTTCTGACAGCCGAATCAGCTTCGTGCGAAAAAGTGCATCATGCTCTAAGCGGAAAGGCGTGCCCGCTTCTTTTTTCGCCCACTCAGCCGCTTTTTGTTCTTTTTCTTCCTGTGATGCCAAATCTGATACATCGACCACCTCAAGCGCTGGAAGAGTCATATGCTCATGTATGATCTGTACCGGTTCATCGCCGTTCATCGCAAAGGATGTTCTGAGCGATTCATGCCTTTGCACCATTTGCTGCAAGCTGCGCTGAAGCACCTTTACATCTAAAGGTCCATTCATCCGAAAGGAAATCGTATTATTGTATAATGGCAGATCAGGCTGTAATTGATAGAGAAACCACTGTCTTTGCTGGGCATAGGACATCGGAAGCTCCTGACCCTTTTCTATTTTCCGTATCAGAATCGCTTCATCGGCTTTGGCATGTGAATCAATCCACTCCGCTAACTCTCCAAGTCTCGTATGCTCAAAAAGAACAGCGAGCGGCACGTCAAATCCCGTTTTCTGTCTAACAGCAGACAGCATTTGCGTTGCCTTGAGCGAATGACCTCCGAGTAGAAAGAAATGATCACCACAGCTGATGTTTGAGACATCAAGCAGCTCGGACCAAATGTGTGCCAAGAGTTTCTCCGTCTCAGTTTGAGGTGCTCTGTCCTCTGAAGCATGTCCACTTTCCTCTATTAATTCATTGAAATGCACTTCGTCCGGCATCCCATCCTCTGTTTCTTTCCAGTATTCTTCAGGATATAGATGGACGAAATATTCACCAGAGAGACGAGACTGTATACACGTATAAATGGATTGATACAGCCTTTCTTCAACAGCCTTTGTTTGATCGGTTTTGAAAAAGACATATATGACCTGCTCTGTTTGAGTCTCCCCCTGTATCATCTCTTGAATTTCCTGCTTCGATCGATCCAGCCCGATATAAATGAGGGGAACTTCTGTCATCATGCATGCAAGCATTGTTTGAATGCCCGCCCGCTTTGGAATCGGGAGATAGCCCCTTTCTTTTAGCATGCCTTTGATCATTGACCCTTCACTCATTCCGGTCTCATCCCACATGCTAAAGCTAAAGCAATATGGCTTTACTGTAGATGTCAGCCTCTGATAATGAGCAAATTGTTCAACGAACTCATTGGCCGCACAATAAGCGCCAACGGTCATCCCGCCCTTTAACGTTCGAGCTGACGAGCTAGAAAGAAATAAGACATTTTGCCGTTTAGAGGCTGCTTCATGTAGCGCAATCGTGCCATATACCTTCGCCTCGTACATCGCATCTAATGATACAGACGTCATATCACGAAGCAGCTCTTCTTGAATGATGCCAGCGAAATGAATAACGCCATGCAGCCTTTTACCTAATGCCGTCTCCTCTCTTGAGATCAGGGCTTCAATGGCTTGTGCGTCAGTGATGTCCACCTTTTCATATAGAACTGTACCTCCGTGCTTTTCCGCTTGATTCTCAAGTGAAATCAATACGTCTTGCTGCTCCTCAGATAAAGCCTCTCTCGCTTTTTTTCCAACCAGCACAAGATGCGCTTGATAGGATGTCAGCAGGTACTCACTAAGCATCCTCCCAATGCCGCCAAGCCCGCCTGTCATCACGTAAAGCCCGGATGATTCAAATGGCGGTTTCTTCATCCTTTGTTCTTTTTCCAGATGAAGCGGTGTTAAAAGAGGAGTATAACGAACACCTTCACGATAAGCGGCGATATGATGGCTTGTGTCATGTGTGAGCTCTGTCATGATCGATGATGCATGAGAACGGCCAGCATCCGTTTCTGTCAGAGAAAAATCAAGACACCGCACCTTGATAAACGGCCATTCATGCTGAACAGCTGTCATCAGTCCTGCTGTCGTTGCTTTCTCCACATCATGTGTTTGATCTTCCGGCAAATTCATCGCATTGGCAGAGACAAAGGTGATCTCTACCGGCTCATCATAGGCAGCGACCGCTTTAGTTACATATAGTGCACTCATACTGCCTGTTTTCTGCGCTTCTTTCGCCAACGCTGCATGAAGTGTGTCTTCTTGAGTTGTGTAGTTCCAAAGGTGAATGATTTGTTTCACCGAAACGCCATACGAACGGAGCGTCTCAAAGAGTTGTTCGTAGTCAGACGGCCGATTCGGGTGGATGATGAAGTGTGTATGTGTAAGTTGTGTGAATGCTTGACCCGGTTCAACCGTAATATATGTTTGTTCATTGCTTGAAAGGGATCTCAATTGATCTGCCAGCCCTAATGTGTCTGCAAAGATCACCATATTCCCTTCTGTTTGTTTTTCCGCTTCATGAAGCGGAGCAGGTGTCCACTTCTTTTGTAAACTCCAATCAGGCAAGGTGTGTTCATTTTCAAGTCTGATGTCCAGCTCCTTGATGATTTCATCGAATTCGCCTTCCTGCCATCGCTTCTTAAGCTGTGCCCTTTCTATTTTTCCAGAGCTTGTTTTCGGAAAGGCGTGCTTCTGGACAGGGATCACACGAGATGCAGACAACCCCATTTTTGTTGCAATATGGGATTTGATATTCTGACTTGCCCTCATGATATAAGAAGGTTCATACAGCTTTGGTGTAAAAAAGAGAATCAGCTCGTCGGATGCAGATGCTTCCATCCGGGCGGAACAAGCGGCTACAAAGCTCGTTTCGACGCCGGGTACTTCCTCTGCAATGACTTCTATTTCATAGTTGTGATAATTTTTCCCGTTGATGATGATCATGTCTTTTTCTCTTCCGGTTAATGTCAGCCTTCCATCGTGCAGAAAACCTAAATCCCCCGTGTGAAACCAGCCGTCTGTTTGAAAGACTTCTTGATTCGCTTCGTCATTCTTGTAATAGCCCTTCATTGTCGTCGGCCCTTTAATTTGCACACTGCCAATATGATCTTCGGGAAGAAGCTCATTCTGATGATTAACGATACGAATCGTGATACCAGGAATTGGTCTTCCCAGCTCTGTAAAGCTGACAGTTCCTGTCTCACGTGCCTCCGCTGGTCTTAGCTGCTCTGTGAGTGATGTTTCCTCAAAGGTTAGAACCCCGCTGCTCTCATCTCCCCGCTCTATCGCAAAAGAGAAGACAACGGCTGAAGAGATTTCAGACATGCCAAATGCCGGTCTCATGACGTCTCCCTTTAAGCCGTGCGGAGCAAGCAAGTGTAAAAATCGGTGAATCGTCTTCGGTACGACCGCTTCAGCCCCATTGATCATACAAGTCATAGCAGAAAGATCCCAAGATCCTGATGAAATGTCTTTCTCATAATCATTGATCATCGCAAATGCGAAGTTAGGCGCCCATGTCTTCGTTGCACGGTAGCGGTCCATCCAGTCAAGCCAGCGCAGCGGCTGAGCGATAAAATCATCTGTTCTTGCCCGAACCTGCTCACAGCCAGTGTACACATTGACAAGGTGAAACATCACAATGCCGCCAATATGATCTAAAGGCATCCAGTCTAACGACACATCCTTTTGTGTAAACCCATTGGCTGCCACTGTTCCTTTGACATTCGCCAGCACGCTTCGATGGGAATGCTCTACGCATTTGGGCATCCCTGTACTTCCAGACGTTAAGATAAAAAAGACTGAATCATCCGGTGTCGCGGGATAAGCTTCTATATCTCTTGCTAAAGAAAGCATCGGCTCAACGGCTGCGACACGTAACTTGTCTGTATGCCACAATAAAGCTAAACCTTGCACCTCATCAACCAGCCAGTCATCTGTTAAAATGAGCGGATGCTCCAGCAGCTTCCACGCATGATGAAGCTTCTTCACGGAGGCATTCATTTCCCGATAGGTCGGTGCAGCGGACACTAATGTTGGAACAAATCCCCCTAACACACACGCCCAAAAGGCTGTTACCATCGCATGATTGGATGAAAACTGAAAGAACACAGGATCACCCGGTTCAAGTCCGAGCGCCCTTAAACCTGTCAGAACCCGCTCGGCATCCTCCTTTAACTGCGCGTAGGATTGTGTGAGTTCATTTTCACTATTGACGATATAAGTCAGCCCATTTGTCGTTTTTGCCGCCTCCGTTAAGGCGTCCTGCAAGGTTTGGGCTCCTGCCTTAACATCTAGATCCCCTCCATAGGAAAGGGCGGGCGGCATGTCCGCTAAAGCAGGGGAAGCCGTTTGCGTCTGTATTGATTCAGATGCGGCCTCCTGCTCCATGTGATTGTCGAGAAATAAATGAGAGAGGTGATATGGCCGCGGTCGAATGGTTTTTTCACGAGAAAAAACAGCGAAGCGTTCGATTTCGTTGGTTTGTAAAATGGTTCTCTGTACATCTTGTAAAATCGTATCCATTGATTCATGTACATTTGATTGGTTCATAATTGATGGTTTCATATGAGTTCCTTTCCTTTTTTATCAGGCAGGACTGCTAATGTGCACCCCTGCCTGATCTAAAGTTTACAAAACGGCTTCTCTATTTTTTTGATTGACGATCTTTTGGATCAGCTGGGCATTTTGGGCTGCACATTCTTTGTTTTTGAACATGTCAGCATGCTGACCATAGCCTTGATAATAGC
This sequence comes from Bacillus sp. Root920, assembly GCF_001429445.1. Classification (NCBI taxonomy): domain Bacteria; kingdom Bacillati; phylum Bacillota; class Bacilli; order Caryophanales; family Bacillaceae; genus Bacillus; species Bacillus sp. Root920. The sequence goes on along the minus strand of NZ_LMJV01000001.1, from coordinate 167,227 downwards.
GATAAGCACCGGTCGTCGCATCTTCCCAATGATCCATCCAGTCTGGAATATCAATTTGCTCTTCTGATTGGATGAAATCAATATCTGCTTGTATCTTTCCTTGATTCACCCCCTTAACAAATGTTTCATAATAGGCCCGCGTTTTTTGAGCAAGCGCTTCTTGAACGAGCTCTTCTTGGGCAAGTTCACTTTGCTTTGATTGATGGACAATCGCTGCGATATCGTCATCAATGGATCGTCCTTCTAAATCACTTTCACCAATTTTCTTATAGGAATCGATCATGATGACCTTTTCCACCGTCCGTCCTACTTGTTCAAGCGATTGAACGAGCTCAAAGGCCAGATAGCACCCGCCAGAGTAGCCCATCAAAGTCAGCGGTCCTTCAGGCTGAAGGTGCTGAATATGCTGAACGTATTGCGTCATGCGTTGATCAGCTTCAATAAAGTCAAAGGCGATCAAACGAACGCTATCAAGCGTTTTGGCAGCTTCCTGATAGATAAAGCCGTAGCCCGGTAATGGCGGAAGAGCAAAGACTGTTGGCGTTTGAGATTCATTGAATACAAGATAGCCGGCAGCTTCATGATCCTGCTGTTGAATATAACGGCTGATGGCTTCAATTGTCGGCGTCTCAAACAGCAAGTGAATAGGCACCTGAACATCGAATTCCTTCGACACCTTTGATAAAAGTGACATCGCTTTTAAAGAATGTCCGCCAAGCTCAAAGAAATGGTCATCTGTACTGATATCATTTCGTTCAAGCACTTCACGCCACATGACAAGCAGCTTTTGTTCTATCTCATTGGCCGGAAGCTTCACATGGCGGTTTCCTTGAGGCGTCTCCGGCTTTGGCAGCTGACGTTTATCAATCTTACCGTTTGGTGTCAGCGGCATTTTCTCAAGTCTGATCAGCTCATGAGGCTGCATGTAAGCCGGAAGTTTCTCCTTCAGCCCTGACTTGATCACATCAACTTTGTCTTTCCATTCCTCCTCACACGTCATATAGGCGAGCAGTCTTGTATGCTGCGAGCCATGCTGATCCGTCATAAGGGCAGCTTGCTTTACGCCTGGATGCATGAGAAGGTGGGCTTCAATTTCTGTCAGCTCAATTCGGTGGCCGCGAATTTTCACCTGATCGTCCACTCTGCCTGCATACTCAATCAGACCATCTGCTCGAAAATAAGCCAAATCTCCCGTACGATACAGCCTTTCTCCCGCAGCAAATGGATGTGTGATAAAGGCTTCTTTTGTCAGATCAGGACGATTCAAATACCCCTTCGCAAGCCCTTTGCCGCTGAGACAAAGTTCTCCAACCATTCCAATCGGCTGAAGCTGTCCTTGCTGGCTCAATATATAAGCACCCGTTTGGTTAATCGGCTTTCCGATTGGAATAGAATGCGCTTCAATCGGCGGAGCTTCATCTACAGGATAATAGGTGGCGAAAACCGTTGATTCAGTTGGGCCGTAGACATTGATTAGTCTGCCTTTCCCCATGACACCAAAGGCTTTTCTCACATGCTGTACAGATGCACGCTCACCTCCGAACAGCACCTTGCGCACACTGCGCATCCAATCGGTTTCTTCATCAATAAGAAGATTAAATAAAGCAGTTGGAACAAACATGACAGAAATGCTTTCTCTTTTAATCAGCTCCGTCAGCTCATGCATATCTAAAATGGTGTCTTTTTTCGGCAGGACAAGCTTTGCTCCGTTTAAAAGTGCACCGTATACATCAAAGGTAAAGCCATCAAATACGCTGTTGGATAGCGACAGTAGTGTATCTGTTTCTGAAATGGTTAAGTAGTTCGTATTTTTGACCACCCGGGCAATATTGGAATGGGTTGTCATGATGCCTTTTGGCTGACCCGTTGTGCCTGATGTATACATGATATATGCCGTATCGTGTAAACCTGCTTCCAGCGGCAGATTCTCTGAGCTCATTAGTGAAATCTCCTGATCATCTGCAAACAGATACGTGCCAGCAAACCCAAGTCCCTTCGCCTGACCAATAAAGGATGAGTGAGTCAGAAGATGCGTCGCTCCGCTGTCTTTAAGCATGTATTGAATGCGGCTTTCTGGATAGTCGGGATCAATTGGCACATAGGCTGCGCCTGCTTTTAAGACAGCAAGCAGACTGACAATGAGTTCAGGCGTTCGATCGGCTAAAATGGCGATGACCGTTTGATGTTCGGCCCCATTTTTTTGCAAATGCCTTGCCAATCGGTTGGCTTGTTCATTCAGTTCAGCATATGTCATCGTTTGCTCTTCTGCTGATAGCGCCACTGCATTTGGCTGTTTGCGGACATTATGCTCAAACCATTTCGATAAATACAGCTGGTCATGCTCAAGCTCAGGTGCATTCCATTCCTCAAGAATCAGCTGTTTTTCCTGTTTTGTGACGAATGGGAGTGTATGAACCGATTGATCAGGATGCTTGACCGCCTCATGTATCAATAGGCTGAGCTGTTCCTTTAACTTATGAACAAATTGAGGATCAAACGCTCTTTGGTTAAAGGCCAGCTTCAATAGTAATTCTTCTCCAGGCGATGCGAGCAGATTGAGATCATAGTTTGATTTTTCATAGACATTCATGTCCTCCACCGTGAACCCTAACCGTGCTTCTTGCTCGTCCTTCTTTGCAGCTGGAACATTTTCAAACACAACAATATGATCAATGAGCTGCTGCTGACCTGTCTTTGCCTGAATATCATAAATCGGAATATATTGGTGCGGCTCGGCTGCAAGAGACTGCTGCTGTGTTTCTGAAAGGAGTGTACGAAATGTCATGTGATCTGTCAGCTGAATTCTTCTTGGGATGACATTAATGAACAATCCAACCATCCTGTCAACGCCAGCCAAGTCTGCCGGACGTCCTGACACAACTGTTCCAAACAGCACATCATTTGACCGCTGATACCTGCTCAGCAGAATCGACCAAACGGATTGAAGCGCACTGCTTAACGTTGCATTTTGCTGCAGCGCTAACTCTGATAAAGCGGCCGTTTCTTCTTTGCTCATGGACCACTTAATTTCGCCTAATTCATGTTCATTCGTTTGTTTCCGCTGCTCTTTAAAGGTCGATTGTCCATCAAACCCTGCTAATGATTGCTGCCAATATTGAAGTGATGCTTGCTTATCTTGTTTTTCCAGCCACTTTATATATTCTTTATATGGTTTGACCGGCTCTAACTTGTAAGGGACGTCATGTAAAAGTGCATGATAAATCGCAAATAACTCCTGCACCACAAGTCCAAAGCACCAGCCATCCAGAAGGATATGATGATAGCTCCATATCCAGCGATAGCTGGCAGGGCCCGTTTGGAAAACAGACGCCCGCATGAGAGAATCCTTCGAGAGGTCAAATCCTCTCAGCTGATCCTGTTGTTTGAATTTCTCTATACGTTCAAGCTGTTCGTCTTCAGAAAGATCTTGCAAGTCCACAACATCAAGTGTAAAAGGACGTTCTTTTAGTACAACTTGGACAGGGCGCTTTACTTTTTCGTGGAGAAACACGGTACGAAAAATATCGTACCGCTCCACGATGATATTCATGCTTTTCTCAAGTAAGTCATAACGCAGTGTGCCCTTAACGTTCATATCCATTTGCTCTACATAAAAGCCCTTTTCCTGATGATGGAGGGTATGAAACAGCATTCCTTCTTGCATCGGTGACAGATAATACATGTCTTGAACTTGATCCCTTTTAAATTGACTCATCTATTTCATCCTCCCTTCCTTTTTTATGATTCATCTCGTGTTGTTAAGTCAATTTCTCCTCAAGCATGTCAAAAATGTCGTCCATTTCATCCATTTCAAGGTCAGCCGCAGAGAAGTCACTTGGCGTAAATTCCCGTTCTTGCTGCGCTAAGCAATGGGTGATGATGGATTGAATTTTCCCCTTCAACAATGCCATGAACTGCTGTATCGTCTGTTCTTCATATTCACTTGCACAATAGGAACAAGACAAAATGAATCGATTTTGTTGAACAAGACCACTAAGGTTCAGCTTATAAACAGCTTCCGAATCAGGGCTTGCTTGTCGTCCCATATCATAAGTCGACGGCCCAAAGAGTTCTGTCGTCACTTCCTGATCAATCTGTCCAAGATAGTTCAAACTGATTTCAGGCTGTACGTGCTGTCCTGACGGTTCAGCGGCTGTCATGTATTTTAAGATTCCGTATCCAATTCCTTTATTTGGCACACGCCGCAGCATTTCTTTCGTTCCTTTAATAGCATCAGCTATGGTCTGATCCGGCTTCGCTTCAAGTACAACTGGATACATACTCGTAAACCAGCCAATCGTGCGAGAGACATCCAGCCCTGATAAAATATCCTCTCTACCATGACCTTCAAGCTGCACATGTACATGGGACTCACCTGTCCACTCTTGAACAGCAAGACCGAGAGCACATAAAAGAATATCGTTCATTTCCGTTGTGTACGGCAGATGAATATCGGTCAAAAGATGCTCAGTTTCTGTTTCTGTCAGCTGCATTTGAACTGATTTGGTTTCGGCAACTTTTCTTTTTGTCACTTCATGATCAACAGGTAATGTGGTTAATGGTTTGCTTTCAATCTCTACCCAATACTCCTGCTGATTTTTTAATGGCTGTGACTGTGCATAACGTTCAATGGCCTCTGCCCATTCTTTAAAGGAATGAGTTTTCAGCGGCAGGACAAGCATTTGTCCCTGAGCTGCCTGCTGATATAGAGACATAAAGTCCTCTAGTAAAATTCGGCATGAGACACCGTCAATGACTAAATGATGTGTCACGATGAGTAAATGATCGCCATCTTTTGCATGGAAACAAATCACTTTCATTAACGGACCTGTTTCGAGGTTCAGCTGATGCTGATACTCATTGGCATATGTGGAAATAGCCTTTTTCACGTCGTGCTCTTTTGAGACATCTTGAGAAATAATCTCCAGCGGTTCCGTGAGCTCCCGCTGGTTGTATTGCAGGATGCCGCCATGTTCTTGCTTGTATACCATACGCAGTGCATCATGATGTGAAAGCAGTTTTTGCATGACTTGTTTTGTAATGGAAAGGTCAAATCCATTTGGTGCATGAAGCATCATCGAGAGATTCCAATGGTGCTGATCGCTGAATGCTCGTTCAAAGAACCAGCGTTGAATCGGTGTTAAAATGACTTCTCCTTCGACAGGTGATTGGTCAGCTGTCATTTGATCGGCTTCTTCGATATATGGGCGCAGCTCTGCAATCGTTGGGTACTGGAATAGAAGTTTCATATCGAGCTTCCAGCCTGCTTGCGTGAGTCGGCTTGCCATTTGGATACCTTTAATCGAATCTCCGCCAAGGAAGAAGAAGTGATCGTTGATGCCGACTTGGCTGACGCCAAGGACATCTTCCCAAATGCCGCAAAGCAGTGTTTCCACTTCATNCCTTTAATCGAATCTCCGCCAAGGAAGAAGAAGTGATCGTTGATGCCGACTTGGCTGACGCCAAGGACATCTTCCCAAATGCCGCAAAGCAGTGTTTCCACTTCATCTCTTGGGGCTTCGTATACCGTTTGGTTCGCTTCCATATCAGGAGCTGGCAATGCTTTCAGATCGACTTTTCCATTGGCCGTCATTGGAAATTGGTCTAGTTTTACGATCCATGCTGGTACCATATATTCAGGCAACGTGCATTTCAGGCTTTCTTTTAAGTCCTCTGTATCTGTATCGTTCTCCGTAATCACGTAAGCGGCAAGAGCGTCCTGATCATCCGCACCTTTGACCGTGGTCACAACAGCTTCTTTGACCGAATCCAGCGTCAGGAGCTGCGAGATCGGAAGAGCGNTTTCAGGCTTTCTTTTAAGTCCTCTGTATCTGTATCGTTCTCCGTAATCACGTAAGCGGCAAGAGCGTCCTGATCATCCGCACCTTTGACCGTGGTCACGACAGCTTCTTTGACCGAATCCAGCGTCAGGAGCTGGGCTTCAATTTCTGACAGCTCAATACGGAAGCCGCGGATGTTGACCTGATGATCTATTCTGCCGAGATAAATTAGATCATCATCGTCTGTCCATTTCACTAAATCCCCTGTACGGTACATGCGCTCGCCTGGATAAAATGGATCTGGGACAAATCGTTTATCGGTTTCCTCTGGAAGATTCCAGTAGCCCCTCGCCAGTCCTTTTCCTGCAATGACGAGCTCGCCCGGTACGCCTGGCGGCGACAGGTCATATAACGAACCCATGATGTAAAAACGTGTATTGGCAATGGCTGTTCCTATCGGAATCGTGCCTTGTTCTGGATCGATGACTCCACTTGTCGCTACGACTGTATTTTCAGTTGGACCGTAGTTATTCACTAGTTTGTATGGAACTGGCTTTACCTGTTTCAGCTTATCTCCGCCTGTTAGTAAATAACGCAGAGAATGGTTGTCCATTGACATAAACTGCTCGCATAACTGCGTTGGCAGGAAGGCAATGGTGATGTCTTCTTTATTGAAATACGTATTGAGTTTGATCATATCGAGACGAATCGCTTCGTCGATGATATGCAGCTCTGCGCCGGCAATCCACGTCGGGAACATCTCCCAAATGGAGGCATCGAAGCCAAAGCCGGCATATTTCGCAGTTCGATCGTCTTTCGTCACTTGGAAGGCTTCATTGTGCCAGAATGCAAGATTCACAAGGGACTGGTGCTCGACCATGACACCCTTCGGCTGTCCTGTCGTCCCGGACGTGTAAATCATATAAGCGAGATCTGTTGGCTTCACATGCATCTGAATCTCGTGAGCTTCTCCTTCTACGGCATCTTCTATGAACAGGACATGACCTGTAAAGGAAGGTGGTGCAGTAAGCTCTTTTTGCATTAGAAGTACCTCTGCCCCGCAGTCTTCCAGCATGTATGCAATACGCTGCGCTGGATAGTCTGCATCAATTGGGACGAATGCCGCACCTGCCTTGAGAACGCCAAGAACAGCTGCCGTCATATCAAGGGACGGACGGGTGAGAATGCCGACGCGGTCTCCTGGTTTTGTGCCGTTTGCGATGAGTCTTGAAGCGACTACATTCGCCCGGCTGTTCAACTCTTTATACGTCCAGCTCGTTCCGCAGAAGGTTGCCGCTTTTTGGTGAGGTGCTTCTTGTGCCTTAGCCTCAATCAAGGCATGAACGGTTTTATCTAACGGGACGTCTAGGGCAGGTCCTGACCATTCATTGATCAGCTCTCGTTTTTCCTCTTCAGTTATGAGAGATAGCGCTGAAATTGGCTGATTCAGCTTAGCCAGCATATCATCTATGATTTTTTCAATATATCGGCTCCAGCGCTGAATGGTGCTCTTTTTAAACAGGGCCGCTGCATACTCAAAGCGCAAGCCCACTTGGTCATTTTCTTCAAATACACCGAGCGTTATATCAAATTTTGCATGAACGGTATCTTGCTGCTTTTGCGACAGCTTGAGTCCATTCAAATCCGGTAACATCAGGTCACGGTCATCTGTTGTCAGCATGACACTAAACAATGGATTGCGGCTCGTGTCTTTCGGAAGATCTAACTGAGCCACCAATTCCTCAAACGGGTATTCTTGATGTTCATAGGCTGATAGGCTGCGATCTTTCATTTTTTCAAGCAGCTGCGCTGTCGTTTCTTCTGGCTGCACTTCGTTTCGAAGAGCCAGTGTATTGACAAACATGCCTGGAACCCGTTCGATCGAAGCATGCGTACGTCCTGCGGTCACAGCGCCTATGACGATATCTGTCTGCCCAGTTAACTTGGAAAGGAAAATGGCAAATGCCGTTTGCATCACCATGTTCAAGCTCACACCTTTTTCCGCCATAAGCGTTTTGATGGACTGCACCTTTTCAGCAGACAACCATCTATCGACTCGTCCTCCTTCAAATGACTGAACTTGAGGACGCGGAAAATCAAGGGGCAGTGCTAAGTCTTCCGGCGGCTGTGCATATTGCTCCAGCCAATACTGCCGCTGTTTCTCAAGCAGTGACTGCTGCTTTTCTTCCTGCTGCCATACCGCAAAATCCTTGTAATGCAGCTGAACTGGCGGTAACGTCTTTTTCTCATACAGCTCTGCGAGTTCTTGAATGAGCAGGCTGCGTGTGACACCATCTGCAATGATATGGTGCATATCCATCATGAATACATATTTCTCATCAGAAAGCTTCGCCACTTTTGCCCTCATTAATGGTGCTTGATGTAATGAGAATGGTGTAATGAATGACTCGATGACAGACTGCTCCTGATCGCCCTCTATTTCATCAACCTCTAATGTAAAAGGCACTTGGCGATAGACTTTTTGAACGGGCACGCCGTCAATTTCGACAAAGGCTGTCCGAAGGGATTCATGTCTGTCGATCAAGGCTTGAAGCGCTGCTTCCAGCTGCTTCACATCAAGGCTGCCTTCCATCATTAAAACGGCTGGCATATGATAAGTGACTGCTTCTGGATGCAGCTGCTGCAGTACATACATACGCTTTTGAGCAGAAGAGACGGGATAGAAATCTTGCTTTTCCGCTGGCTGAATGGATGTCACCACCGAAGAATCCGTTTCTTCCAAGTAGGCTGCCATTGCCCGTATGGTTGGTTTTTCAAAAAGGACTTTGAGCGGCACATGCTTGTTCAGCTTCGCCTGCACCTTCGAAATGAGCACCATGCCCTTGAGGGAATGACCTCCTAATTCAAAGAAGTGGTCATGAACACCTATTTGTTCCACCCCAAGAACTTCTGACCAAATGTCACACAGCACCCGCTCAAGTTCCGTTTCTGGTGCCACATGCGCCGTACGGTTCATATGTACCTCATGCGGAAGCGGCAGAGACTTCGCATCCACCTTTCCGTTTTGGGTGAGTGGAATGTGATCGACTTTCACAAAGTACGTTGGAATCATATAGTCCGGCAGTGTCTCCGCAAGATTTTCTCTAAACGTCAGTGTTCCAATGTGTTCAGGCGCTGTGTAATAGAGTGCAAGCTCCGGCAACCCGGACAGGTGCAGGACTTTTACATAGACTTCTTGAATAGATGCCAGAGCACGTGCGGCATGCTCAATTTCCTGTTTCTCAATGCGATAGCCGCGGATTTTCACTTGATCGTCGACTCGTCCAAGAAACTCAATATCTCCATTTACATGCTGTCTGACCAAATCCCCTGTGCGATACATTCTCTCTTGAGGATCATATGGATTTTCAAGAAAACGTTCTGCTGTTAATTCAGGCTGATTCAAATATCCTCTCGACACGCCTTCTCCAGATATATAAAGCTCTCCCGGCGCGCCATAAGGAACAAGCCGCTGCTGCTGATTGCATACGAGCGCTCTTGTGTGAGCAATTGGCTGTCCGATCAAAGATCGTTCCTTCAAAGCGTCCAGCTCTTGCGGTGTGATCAGCTTGGTCACTGTACCAATGGTTGTCTCAGTCGGACCGTAATGGTTCATTACTGCCACGCATGGATGCTGCATCATAAATGTTTCAACATCCTCAGGGATCACCGGTTCTCCTCCAAGTACCACCAGGCGTAAAGCATTAAATGAATGTTCCTTAGAATCTGCCATCATATGAAATAAGGATGGTGTCATTTTGATATAAGTCAGCTCTTGTTCATCAATCAACCGCATCAGACGTACAGGGTCTGTATACACGTCTTCATGAGGAACATAGAGTGTCCCCCCTGCTTTTAAAACAGGGAAAATGCTTGTGTAACCAAGATCATATGCATAAGAAGAAAGCAGTGCCGTCCGATCACATTCCTGCAATGTCACCTCATTTATCAGCCAGCTGACATAGTGTGATAGATTACGATGCGTGAGCTGTACACCCTTCGGCTTCCCCGTTGTCCCAGATGTGTAAATGACATAAGCAAGCTGATCAACCGATACTTCCGGTAATTCTAGTGGATGGCTTTGATGCACTGCTTGTTCAACCTGCACCACTTGAATCGACTTATGATTTTGATAGGAATCTGCTAGAGACTCATTTGTCACGATGACTTGTGCACCTGAATCCTCTAATGTGTAGCGGATTCGTTCAGCCGGAAAGGCCGGATCCATCGGGACAAACGCTCCTCCTGCTTTCATCACACCAAGCATGGAGACGATGACATAGACAGAGCGATCAAGGATCAGTGCCACAGTTTGTTCCTTCTCGACGCCTCGTTTTTTAAGCTCACAGCTAAGTGCATATGACATATCCTCAAGCTCGCGATAGGTGAGTTTTCTTTGATCATCCATGACGGCGATAGCATCCGGTGTTTCCTTCGCCTGACGTGAAAATTGGACATGGAATGGCTCATGACGATTCGTTTGTCCTTCGGCTTTTTTCTCCAGACGCTCTATTTGTTCATGCGGATCCAGTATATGGAGCAAGCCGATCTGTTCCTCTGGATGACGAACCGCCTCCCGAATAATCGCCAGAAGATGAGTTCCGAACCTGCGGACGGTCTCTTCTTTAAATAATGCCGCTGCATAGTCAAAGCTCAGCTTTAATGCTCCCTCGCGTTCAAATGCTTCTAAAGATAGATCAAATTTGACCGAGTGATGCTGAATGGCATAAGGCGAAATGTGCAGATCGCCGAGCTTTAGCGCCGGTACCTCCATGTTCTGCATGTTAAATGACACGCTAAAAAGCGGGCTCCGAGTTGTATCACGGTCTAATGGAAGATGTGCAATTAACTCTTCGAGCGGATAGCTTTGATGTGCAAAAGCATCAACACTTGTTTCTTTTATTTCTTCAAGCAGCTGTAAAAATGTTTTGGTTTGTTCTGGTTTTCCGCGCATCGCAATGGTGTTGATAAACATCCCCGGCATGTCTTGGATATCAGGGTGTGTCCGTCCAGCAACAGGGGAACCCACAATGATATCTTCCTGCCCGCTATAGGAGGCAAGCAGCACCTGAAAGGCGGATAACAAGAACATATACATGGTCGTATCGGTTTTCTGAAGCAGTTCCTGAATTCGCTGAGTCGTTGCTTGATCACAGCCAAACATGAATCGTTCTCCAGTAAAATCACGTTCTGCTGGACGCGGATAATCAGTTGGCAGCTCTAAAATCGGTAAATCTCCTTCAAATTGCTTCAGCCAATACGCTTCATGCTCCTTCTGTTTCTCCGTTTCTTCTTCACTTAGCTGCCAGACAGCGTAATCTTTATAATGAAGGGCTCGTTCAGCAAGAGCTTCTCCACCGTAAGCCTTCGCCAAATCTTGAATGAATGTCTTCATGGAGCTGCCATCTGTAATGAGATGATGTGCTTCCAAGACGAGAAGGTGACGGTTCTCACTGACTTTCAGCAGCTGAGCTCGCAAAAGGGGTGCTGCTGTTAAATCAAATGGCGATTGACGTTCATTAAGAAATGCCTCCGCCTCTTCTTCCTTGATGTCATGAACAGGAAGGTCAAATTCAGTCCATTCATGCACCCTTTGGACAATGTCTTCCCCGTTCATATGAAAGCTCGTTCTTAAGATTTCATGTGTTTGGATTAACTGATTAAATGCTGATTTGAGCCGCTGATATTCGAGTGTACCTTCAAGCGTTAAGACGATCGGAATATGATAATTCGTGCTGTCAGGTTCAAGTGTCTGCAAAATGTATAAACGTCGCTGAGCTGGTGATACCGGATATTCGTCCGCCTGCTCTGCTGGCAAAATAGGATGTCCGGCTTCTTCTTGACCATCCTGATCGATGTAAGCCGCTAATGAACGAATCGTCGGCTTCTCGAAAATCACTTGAATCGGCACTTCCTTTTGAAGCACTTCTTGAACCTTCGCAGACATCATCATCGCTTTGAGCGAGTGCCCGCCAGCCATAAAGAAATGCTCGTCTACCCCAACCGTTTTCCCAAGAAGCTCCTCCCAAATGTCAGCGAGTGCCTTTTCTGTCTCGGTCTCAGGCAGAATGATTTTGATTTCCTTGCGATGCACTTCGTCAGGCTTAGGTAAAGCTTTTCGATCTACCTTCCCGTTCGATGTCAGTGCAAAGGTATCCAGCTTCATCATATGGTGCGGCACCATATAAGCTGGCAGTTTTTGATTGAATACATCTCGTACCTCTTCTTCTGTCAGTGACCCTGTGAAGTAAGCGATGATTTCCTTTTCATCTGAAGAAAGCTGCTGAACAAGTACAACTGCTTCATCTATGCCCACTTCTTGGTGAAGCACTGATTCAATTTCACCAAGCTCAATACGGAAACCACGAATTTTCACCTGATCATCGGCCCGGCCGAGGAATTCAATCTGACCATCTGCACCATATCTAGCCAAGTCCCCCGTTCGATACATCCGTCCTGACGGCTTAAAAGGATCTGCCATGAATACTTGATCAGTCAAATCTGGACGTTTGATGTACCCTCTTGAAACACCATCTCCGCCCACATACAGCTCTCCTGGGGCTCCAATTGGCTGAAGTCTTTGATAGTCATCTAAAATATAAGCTGACGTATGATTGATCGGCTGACCAATTGGGATCGGGCCCATTTCATCTCCTCTTACTTCGTAAATGGTCGAGATGGTTGTATTTTCAGTTGGGCCATAGACATTCAGCAAGGTAATTGATGGATGATGCTTTTTCACAAGCTCCGCACTTTTCACATTGATCACATCACCGCCGGTGAATAATGTTTTTAACCCTTTGAACATTTGCGGCCGCTGCTGAGCGAGCTGATTAAATAAACCAGTCGTTAAAAAGAGCGCTGTGATCTGATGTGTTTGGATAAATTGTTCAAATCGGTGAATATCCAATAAAGTATCACGGTCAACAGGATAAAGCGTCGCCCCATTCAGAAGCGTAGTGAAGATTTCAAGGGTAATCGCATCAAAGCTGACAGCTCCTGTATGCGCCATACGATCCGACGTGTTCAACCCTATTTTTTCCTGAGAGCATGCTAACCTCACAATATGCTGATGCTCAATTTGAACTCCTTTTGGCCGTCCAGTTGATCCCGAAGTGAACATGATATATGCCAATTGAGATGGAGACGTCTCGACTGATAACTCCGCTTGTGAGTGATGAGACATGCCGGTCACATGAACAGCTTTGATGCTTTCATCAACTGGCGGCTGGCTGTCAGCATAGAGCAAAACGGATACGCCGCTGTCTTCAAGCATCCAACGGATTCTCTCCTCAGGCTGAGCTGGATCAATCGGTACATAAGCAGCCCCTGCATGTAAAATGGCTAAAATAGAGATCACCGCATCTGCTGATCGGTTCATATATACCGCGACAGCATCCCCCCGCTGAACGCCGTTTTCTACAAGACTGCTCGCTAAACGACGGATTTCTTGTCCAAGCTCTTCGTATGTGAATGTTCGCTCGCCTTCGACTAATGCCGGATGGTCAGGCTGCGCCTTGATACGTTCATCGAGCAGCTCAGGAATGGACAGATGCTTCGGATAATCTCGCTCCGTCTGGTTCCACGCTTCAATCAGCTGCTTTTCTTCTTCTGTAATACATGTCACTTCATGAAGACGCACATCAGGATTGTGAATGATTTGCTTCATGAGATTGGTCAGATGTTTTGATATGTTTTCAATGACCTTTTCTTCAAAAGCCATCGCATTGTATTTGAATTTCAATGTCCACGTTTCACCAGGATAGACAAGTACATTGAGATCGAAATTCGTTTGTTCAAATCCGTCCTTTACATCAATGGCAAAACCGAGACGTGCAGACATGGTGTCACCAGACAGCTCCTGATCTAAAGGATAGTTTTCAAACCCAACCAAATGATCAAAGAGCTTTCCTCCAGCAGCCGTTTTCTGCTGAATGTCATAAAGCGGCATAAAATCATAGTTTTCCGCTTCCAATGCATGCTGCTGAACCTTTTGAAACAGCTGTTTAAAGGTCTGCTCCTGATCTAATGTCACCCGAACAGGTATCGTATTGATAAACAGCCCTGCCATCCGCTCAATCCCAGACACACTTGGAGGTCTGCCTGATACGACTGTTCCGAATGTGACATCATCTGCTGCATGATAGGTGCCTAAAAGAACGGACCAGACAGCCTGAAAAAGGTTCGGTGCTGTCACTTGGCATTGTCTTGCCGCTTCTTGAATGGCTTGTACGGTTTGAGCGTCCCATGTAAACGTCCATTCCTGATGGTCATATTGTCCGTTCGCTTCTTTTTGCTGCAGCAGCCCTTGGTGCTGAACAGCACCATCCAGCCGCTCCGTCCAATAGTCTTCCGCTTCTTGTTTGTTTTGCTTTCCAAGCCACTGGATATAGTCCGCATAAGGCTTACCTTGTGAGCGATCCGGCGTTCGACCGTTCCGATAAGATTCATAGTAATGAAACAGTTTTTTCATTAAAACACCCATGGACCAACCATCCATAATAATGTGATGGTTGCTCCAAATCAGGTGCCAGTTTGTTTCATTTAATTGAAAAACAGCGACTTTCAACAACAGATCATTCGTTAAGTGAAATCCTTGCTTTCTCACTTGCTTTTTATATTGATCCAATACCTTTTTCTGCTCTTGATGATTCAGATGAGATAGATCTTCTCTATACACATCTATATGACGTTCAGCCAGTACAACCTGACGAGGCTTTTGTAATTGCTGATAGACAAAGGCTGTACGCAGAATGTCATATGTCCGTACGAGTTCATTGAGACTCTTTTCAAAAAGATCGAGATCAAAATCTCCGCTTATTCCAAGCTCAAGCTGTGTGAAATAAGAGGAGGAATTAGGGTCTAGCATGGCATGATACAGCATGCCCTCTTGCATTGGTGTTAAAGGATATACCTTTTGAATTTTCTGCTTGCTCATAAGTCCACCTCTTCATTTTTGCTTAAAATAGATCCATTAGCTTTTCAAGTTCGTCCATGGTGAGATCCTCATCCCCCACATCACTAGGTGTGATCTGACTCTCATCCTGTGATAGACAATGTGAGATTAATGCCTTCACATTCTTTTCTAGGAGTTCCTTGAACTGTTCCATCGTACGTTCTTCGAATTCAAGGTGATGATAGGAAATCGTCACATGGAGCATTGCTTGTTCTACGAAACCAACAATATCTAGCGCATGAGGTTTCTCGGATTCAGGGCTCAGCGATTGTCCTGCATGCCATGCAGAGCGTCTCAGTTCACCGCCGCCGATCTGTTCATCAAACTGACCAAGATAGTTAAAGCTGATATCTGGTGTAACTTGAAAATCGATATCGTCCTTCATCTTGTCAGGCGTTAAGTATTTTAAAACGCCATAGCCGATGCCCTTGTTCGGAATGTGTCTGAGTTCCTCTTTTAAATACTTGATCTGATAAGAAAGATCGTCTGCATGCGACATATCCAATAACACAGGATACATACTAGTAAACCAGCCGATGGTCCGTGATACATTAACCGCAGGGAGGATGTCCTCTCTCCCGTGCCCTTCAAGATGAATAAAGTGTCTGTCTTCACCTGTCCACTCTTTCATGGACAATCCTAATGCCGTCAGCAAAATATCGTTGATTTCTGTTTGATAGGCTTCATGTACATCCGTCAACAGACTGCGTGTTTCCTCTTCAGACAATGCAAAACGAATGGTCTGTGTATGAAGCATTCGTTGATCCTCCGTGACATGATCCTTTTGAAGCGGAGGAACGGAATGTGCAAGCACCTTTTTCCAATACTCTCTTTCCGATAGCAGCTCATCTGACACAGCGTATTCAGTCAGCTTCTGGGCATATTCTTGGAAGGAGTGTGTTTTTTCAGGAAGGGTAAGAGTTTCCCCGCGCTTCGACTGTTCATAAAGAGCCATGAAATCTTCAAGGAAAATGCGCCATGACACACCATCAATCACAAGATGGTGTACAGCGAGCAATAAATGATCTCCTTGATCTGTTCGGAAAATGGCAGGTTTCACTAGTGGTCCCTCCGTTAACGACATACTCGCCTGCACTTCATTTGCCAGCTTTTCTACTTGCTGGATCTGCTGCGACAGCTCTCCTTTTACTTCCACCACATCAATTGCCACATTATTTTCCTCGATTCCTCGATGACGCTGGATGACGCGCCCTTCTTCGAGCGGATATACCATTCGCAATGCGTCATGATGAATCATGAGCTGCTCCAGCACTTGCTGAACGATTTGTTCATCCAAACCATTTGGTGCTTGGAGCATAACCGATTGGTTCCAATGGTGCTGATTCGTAAAGTTTCGTTCAAAAAACCAACGCTGAATCGGTGTTAAAATGACTTCTCCTTCGACAGGTGATTGGTCAGCTGTGAGAAGATCAGCTTCTTCGATATATGGGCGCAGCTCCGCAATCGTTGGGTACTGGAATAGAAGTTTCATATCGAGCTTCCAGCCCGCTTGCGTGAGTCTGCTTGCCATTTGGATTCCTTTAATCGAATCTCCGCCAAGGAAGAAGAAGTGATCGTTGATGCCGACTTGGCTGACGCCAAGGACATCTTCCCAAATGCCGCAAAGCAGTGTTTCCACTTCATCTTTCAGGCTTTCTTTTAAGTCCTCTGTATCTGTATCGTTCTCCGTAATCACGTAAGCGGCAAGAGCGTCCTGATCATCCGCACCTTTGACCGTGGTCACAACAGCTTCTTTGACCGAATCCAGCGTCAGGAGCTGCGCTTCAATTTCTGACAGCTCAATACGGAAGCCGCGGATGTTGACCTGATGGTCTATTCTGCCGAGATAAATCAGCTCTCCATCCTCTGTCCATTTCACTAGATCGCCTGTGCGGTACATGCGCTCACCTGGATAAAATGGATCTGGGACAAATCGTTTGTCGGTTTCATCTGGAAGATTCCAGTAGCCTCTTGCCAGTCCTTTTCCTGCAATCACGAGCTCACCTGGTACGCCTGGCGGCGACAGGTCGTATAAAGAACCCATGATGTAAAAACGTGTATTGGCAATGGCTGTTCCTATCGGAATCGTGCCTTGTTCTGGATCGATCATTCCACTTGTCGCTACTACTGTATTTTCAGTTGGACCGTAGTTATTCACTAGTTTGTATGGGACTGGCTTTACCTGTTTCAGCTTATCTCCGCCTGTTAGTAAATAACGCAGAGAATGATTGTCCATTGACATAAACTGCTCGCATAACTGCGTTGGCAGGAAGGCAATGGTGATGTTTTCTTTATTGAAATACGCATTGAGTTTGATCATATCGAGACGAATTGCTTCGTCGATGATATGCAGTTCTGCGCCGGCGATCCACGTCGGGAACATCTCCCAAATGGAGGCGTCAAAGCCAAAGCCGGCATATTTCGCGGTTCGATCGTCTTTTGTCACTTGGAAGGCTTCATTGTGCCAGAATGCAAGATTCACAAGGGACTGGTGCTCGACCATGACACCCTTCGGCTGCCCCGTCGTCCCAGACGTGTAAATCATATAAGCGAGATCTGTTGGCTTCACATGCATCTGAATCTCGTGAGCTTCTCCTTCTACGGCATCTTCTATGAACAGCACTTGACCTGTAAATGAAGTTGGTGCAGTAAGCTCTTTTTGCATTAGAAGTACTTCTGCCCCGCAGTCTTCCAGCATGTACGCAATACGCTGCGCTGGATAGTCTGCATCAATTGGAACGAATGCCGCACCTGCCTTGAGAACACCAAGAACAGCTGCCGTCATGTCAAGGGACGGACGAGTGAAAATACCGACGCGGTCGCCTGGTTTTATGCCGTTTGCGATGAGTCTTGAAGCGACTACATTCGCCCGGCTGTTCAGCTCTTTATACGTCCAGCTCGTTCCGCAGAAGGTTGCCGCTTTTTGGTGCGGTGCTTCTTGTGCCTTAGCTTCAACCAAGGCATGGACGGTTTGATCTGACGGGAAGTCTAGAACAGGACCTAACCATTCGTTCAGCTGTTTTTGCTGCTGCTGCGGTGACAATAATTGCATTTGATCTAACGATTGATCTGGCGCTGACACCATTTGTTCCAGCAAATGAAGGAAATATTCTTTCCACTTTTCAATTGACGTCTTTTGAAAGATAGAACAATTAAAATCAAACACGAGTTCAATTTGATCTGCGGATTCGTTTCCAGTTAAGGTCAAATCAAATTTGGCAATATTCTCTTCGAATGGCTGTGGTACAATGTGAAGCCCATCCATTGATAAATCACGAATATCCGCATTTTCCATTGAGAATACCACGTCAAAAATTGGATGACGGCTTGTGTCGCGAACCGTTTGCACCTGATCTACCAATTCTTCAAATGGGTACAGCTGATGCTCATTTGCCTCTAACACAAGCTGATGAACATTTGAAGCAAATTCAGCAGCTGTCTGATGTCCTGATGGTCTTGTTCTAAGTGCCAACGTGTTCACAAACATGCCGATCACAGATTGAATATCAGGATGGGTTCTGCCAACAACCGGAGAACCAATGATGATATCTTCTTGTCTTGAAAGCTTGCTCAAAAGAATACTGTAGCCAGTAAGCAGGACTGTATAGGTCGTACTGTTGAGCGCTCTAACGAGTTCGTCCAATTTCGCTTTAAGCGAACCTTCGATTGTAAATGAGACACGATCTCCTGCGAATGTTTGCACTTTTGGCCTTGGCAGATCTTCTGGCAGTGCCAGTACAGGCAGCTCCCCTTGTAATTGATCCAGCCAGAAAGCCTCTTCAGCTGCTTTTTGCGCAGCAGATGCCTCACTTTTTGACCAAACTGCATAATCCTTATATTGAACAGGTAATTCCTCTAGTTTGTCTCCTCGATACAGGGCTGATAGCTCCTCAATTAAAATGCCAACAGACGCACCATCTGAAATGATATGATGCATATCAATCAGTAAATAACGGACATTTACGGAGACGGAAACCAGCCCTATTCTGAGTAAAGGCGCTTTTTCTACATCAAATGGCCTGATAAAGTCATTCATTAATTCCTGTATGTCTCGGCCGTTCTGTTCAATTTTTTCAATGTCTATAGAGACATTTGTTTCAATCCGTTGAACAGGTTCATTCTGAACAAAATCAAAGCTCGTTCGGAAAGCTTCATGACGTTGGACTAGCTGATCAATTGCCTTTTCAAATCGTTTTTCATCAAAGGCTCCTTCTAGCTTTAAGGCAGCCGGCATATGATAGCTTTGCTCCGCATCAGTCATTTTCTCCAAAACAAACAGTCTTTTCTGAGCAGATGTCACTGGATAATAGGACGCCTCTTTGGCAACTTCTACTCGCTTGATCTCCGTTTGATCCGCTTGATCAACCGCAAGGGCGAACGCTTCTAATGTTGGGGATTCAAATAAAGACTTCAATGTGAGCTCCACCTGCATCTCTTCATATAGCCTGTTCAGCATTTTCATGCCGCGCAGCGAATGGCCCCCGCATTCAAAGAAATGATCGTGCCTGCCGATTCGCGGCACTTCAAGAACTTCCTCCCAAATGTTCGACAGCAGACGCTCTGTTTCTGTTTGAGGAGAGGTGTATTCATTTGCCCCCTGCTCACTGAGATCAGGTGCTGGCAGCGCCCGCCTATCGACCTTGCCATTATTCGTCAAAGGAAGCTCGTCTAATTGCATGAAAAATGCCGGCATCATATATACAGGCAGTTCACGTCCTGCTTGCTCGCGCAAATCAGATAATGAAACAGATCCTTCCGCTGTGAAATACGCACATAAGGTGTCATTCGAAGCAGCAATGACGACAGCTTCCTTCACCTGAGGATGCCGAAGCAGCTGGTGTTCAATTTCACCAAGCTCGATACGCTGTCCGCGAATCTTCACTTGATGATCGATCCGTCCAATGAATTCAATATCTCCATTCGGCAGCCAGCGTGCAAGATCGCCCGTTTTATACATGGCCTCTCCAGGACGGAAAGGATTGTTGACAAACTTTTCGCTTGTTAGTTCTGGCTGCTTATAATATCCTTTCACCAGTCCATCACCAGCGACACATAGCTCTCCCGCCACACCCGGCGGCTGAACATGTCCAAACTCATCTACAATATAAACAGCCGTTTGACTCACTGGCTTTCCGATTGGGATGGATAACGCCTGCTTCTCAATATGATTCACAGGATAATATGTGGTGAAAATTGTGCTCTCAGAAGGTCCGTACATATGAACAAGCTTGTCTTTCCCAACTGTCTCAAGTGCAGTCACTACATGAGGCACAGAAGCACGTTCTCCGCCAAACAGCACTTTTCTTACGTTTTTCAGGCTGTCTTTTTTCATGTCGATGAGTAAGTGAAAAAGAGCTGTTGTGATCATTAAAATACTGACTTTTTCCTTCTCAATCGCTCCAGAAAGCTCATTCATGTTTAAAATATGATCCTTTGGCAGAACAATGAGTTTCGCTCCGTTTAATAATGCACCAAACACATCAAACATAAAGGCATCAAATACATAGTTTGAGAGGCTCATCACCGTGTCTTCAGGATGAATGGTGAGATAATTCGATTGCTTCACAGTTCTCAAAATGTTCCGGTGTGTCACCATATTTCCTTTAGGCTTACCGGTTGTACCTGATGTATAGGTCAAATTCGCCAAGTCCTCAGGTAAAATATGAGCATCTATAGGGCTGTCTGACTGCTGAGCAATCGCTTGATCTTCTGTTTCTATGATGGTTCCCTCAAATGCAGTGAGCACTGAGCGATGGCACAGCACTTGATGTGTCAGTAAGAATTGTGCACCGCTGTCTGTTAAAAAGTGCTTCACGCGCTCATCAGGGAAATCGGGGTCAATTGGTACATAGACACCGCCAGCCTTAAGCACAGCCAAAACAGAGAGCACCATTTCATTGGAACGTTCAAAGAATAAGGCCGCTTTCATCCCTTTTTCAAAACCATTTTCACGCAAATAATGAGCCAGCTGATTCACTCGGTCATTCAGCTCTTGATAAGAAAGAATCTCATCTTCACATTGCAATGCAGGCTGATGACCATGCTGCTGCACCTGTTTTTCAAACTGCGTCACAATGGTTTCTTCTGCTGGATAAGGCGAAGGTAACGGATTCCACTTATTTAACTGAGCTTCTGCTTCTTGTTCAGACAGTAATCGATAGGATTGAATAGCTTCCTGCGGCGCTTGAACCATCTGCTCCAGCAGATAAACATAATGTTTCATCATCTGCTCTGCCGTACTTCGTTTAAATAGCGCCGTACTGTAATCAAGTACAAAGGATAAACCTCGATCGGACTCCATCGCTTGCAGTGTTAAATCAAATTTCGCAATATGGAAATTGGTTTCTTCAACCTCGACCAGCATGTCTCCAATATGCTGGGCTGCTCCATGATCCGGCGCGAGTGTAAAGACGGTGTCAAACAATGGATGACGGCTAAAATCTCTTGGCACATTCAGCTTTTCAAGCAGCCGTTCAAATGGATATTGCTGATGCTCAAATGCCTGCATTGTCTTTTTCTTTACTTGCTCAATCAGCTGAGACATGGTTCCATTCGGGTCTACCTCAGACCGCAAAGCAAGTGTCTGGACAAACATACCGATCATGTCATTCAAATCTGTATGCACACGCCCTGCCGCCGGTGTGCCGACCACAAATTCCTTTTGACCTGTATATTTGGCAAGCAATGTATAGTAAGCAGAAAGCAAGACCGTATACAGTGTCGTGTGATGGTTTGCTGCAAGCTCCTGTAATTGATTCTTTAACGCTTCATCTATTTCTTTGATGACGCGATCACCTGCGAAAGACTGGACAGCTGGACGCTGATAATCGGTCAGCAGCTGTAAAGCCGGAATATCACCCGAAAATTCTTGCAGCCAAAATGCCTCTTCTTTTTGAAAGCCTTGGTGCTGTTGCCAAACAGCATAATCTTGATATTGAAGCTTCAATGGTGCTTTAACCGATCCCTCGTAAGCATCTGACAGCTCACGCAGCATCAAATCGATCGAAAGACCATCTGAAATCAAATGATGCATATCGAAAAAGAGCAAATGCTCCTGATCATGCAATGACTGCAAACCAATTCGAAGAAGCGGCGCACACTCAAGATCAAAAGGTCTGACAAATTGCTGCATGTTTTCTTCCATCGTACCGCCTGTCAGCTGTTCTATTTGAAAGGACACTGATGAAACGATCCGCTGACGAGGAACACCTTTTATCGTATGAAAAGAAGTGCGCAGCATATCGTGACGTGAGATCAGCCTGTCAAAGGCTTCAGTCAGCTTCTCAAGCTGCAGAGTTCCTTTTAACCTCACAACAGCAGGCATATGATATGCAGTGCTTTGCTCCAATTGACTCACCATATAGACGCGCTGTTGTGGAGGCGACAATGGATAATGATCAGCAGCCGGCGCTTTTGGTATCACCGTTTCAGAAGACCTTTCTGCTTTCTCAATATAAGCAGCTAGAGCAGCAATTGTCTGCTGTTCAAATAAAACGGAGAGCGGCACCTCCACTTCAAAGTCTCGCTGAACCTTGGTAAGTACGGTCATTGCTTTGAGCGAATGCCCGCCTCGATCGAAGAAAGAATCATATACACCGATCTTCTCTTGATCTAGAATGTCTTCCCACAAATGAACAAGCTTCGTTTCTATATCGTTTCTAGGTGCCGTATAAACAGCATGTACCGCTCTATCACCTTTTAACGCAGCAAGTGCACGACGGTCGACTTTGCCGCTGACTGTGAGTGGAAAAGCATCGAGCTGTTTGAAATAAAGAGGCATCATGTACGCTGGAAGCTGATGTTTGATAGCCGCTTGCAGCATGTCAACAGACACACCTTCATGACGAGCTTGATAATAAGCACTTAACGCTTTTTCTCCATCCGCTTCGTCAACCACTAGCACGACTGCCTTATCAACTCCATCTACCTGCTCCATCACAGCTTCAATCTCGCCTGTTTCTATCCGGTAACCCCTTATTTTCACTTGATCGTCCATTCTGCCAAGATAATCAATCGTGCCATCCGGAAGCCATCTGACTAGATCCCCCGTTCGATACATCCGCTCATGCGGAGAAAACGGATCTGCTGTGAATACCTTCTCCGTCAATTCAGGCTGATTCACATAGCCTCGCCCAACACCTATACCGGCAATGCACAGTTCTCCTGCTGCCCCATGCAGCTGCAATTGATCATATTCATTTAAAATATAAATACGATGATGACCAAGCGGTTTTCCAATCGTCACATAGCGCTGTTCAGTTGATTCGCTCAGCTCACTGAGATTCAGGCGATGCACCGCCGCATCCACACACGTCTCAGTTGGACCATACACATTCCACAGAGTAAAATCAGGCTGACTCATACGAACTGCTTCAATGAGTGAACGTGCTGCTTTCGCAGGCAGCGCTTCTCCCCCAATCAACATGTGCGTCAATGACAGCCCGTCCAAATCCGCAGCAAGTAAAAGCTGCACATGCGCCGGTGTTCCATCTGCCGCTTCAATTTGATGTTTTCTGTAATAAGCCGCTAGCTGCATGCCATTTCTCGTCGTTTCTCGCGGGATGATATGAAGCGTATGTCCAAATAAAAGGGCAGCAAAGATTTGTTTGACCGATGCATCGAAATGGAATGGGGCTAGAAGCGCCATTTGTAGCTCATTCGCCCCTTGATAAATCTCATGATGCAAAGCATGGACCAAATGATGAAGCTGAAGATGCTCAATCATGACGCCCTTCGGCTTTCCAGTTGTACCCGATGTATAAATCATGTAGGCCAAATCCTCCGGTGCCGTCTGATCGGCGAGCTCAGGCAGCTGTCCATCATCTAATAATATTTGCTGCAGCACGATCAATTTTTCCGAGAGGGCTGGGTACTCTTGAATGAACGATTCCTCTGTTAACACAATAGAAGCACCTGAATCCTCCACAATAAATTGAATGCGCTCCTCAGGTAATGCCGGATCAATTGGTACATATGCCCCGCCAGCCTTTAGTATGCCGAAGACTGCTGCCATGGCATCTGTCTTCCG
This sequence comes from Bacillus sp. Root920, assembly GCF_001429445.1. Taxonomy (NCBI): domain Bacteria; kingdom Bacillati; phylum Bacillota; class Bacilli; order Caryophanales; family Bacillaceae; genus Bacillus; species Bacillus sp. Root920. The sequence continues at coordinate 143,463 of NZ_LMJV01000001.1, read as the reverse complement.
CTCCATCAAAACAGCAACAGGCACATCACGTGAGATACCTTTCATTTGTAAAAAACGTGCCAGCTTTTCTGCCTGTTGTTGCAGCTCTCCATAAGTAATTGTTCCATTTTCTGCTACAACGGCTGTCCGGTCTGCATATTTGTTGGCTGTCTCATCAAACAGGTGATGAACCGGTTTTGCTGCTGGCCTTTCAAACGATTCTCCTTCAGATAATTGCAGCAGCTCCTTTTGTTCACCTGCTGAAAGTAAAGGCAGTGTCCCGATCAGCTGATCAGGCTGAGAGACGGCCGCTTCTAGTAATATCAAGAATCGATCAAACATCTTACTCATTTCTTCTTCTGTGAATACATCTGTACGGTAATCCAAATCAATGGTCAATGTATCAGTATCCCAGCGGTCTTTCACATGTATTGAAATATCATTCATTCCGCTCCCGCTAAAAATCGGTTCAGTAATGAACGACAGATTCTCTTTTTTCTGCCACTGCATCACCTGATACTCTAAAGAAATATCAAAAAGGCGTCCTGTAAACCCTTCTCTTTCCCGCAAATCATTCATGAGCAAATTGTAAGGGTACTTTTGGTGTCGCAAGATCTTCATTTGATCCGCCATGACCTGCTTTACGAAATCAAGAAACGATTGCGACCCTTGAACAGAAGCACGCATTGGAATCGTAGATACAAACATCCCAATCATCTTTTTTTCTTTGGCATTCGTCCGGTTGCCCATAAAGGTTCCAAGAACGACATCTTCCATACCGCTAAAGCGATGTAAGTAAATATAGACAGTGGACATAAACATCGAAAGCATACTGACTTTCTGTTCTTCACAAAAAACACGAAGCTTCTCCTTTAAAGAATCTGGAACATCCCCTGAAAATCGCTCCGCATGCAAACTCATCTCGTATCCCTTATGCGGTTTTAAAGATGCGAAGTCTGGAATATGAGCAAATTGCTCATTCCAAAAAGCTTGGTCTTTTTGAAAACGTTTAGAAGATTCATAGGTCTGCTCACTCATGATGTGATCAACGAAGGAAATCTCCTCAACTGGCGAGATGTCTACTCCTTGCAGCATGTCATGATATAAATCAATAATGCGATTTCCCATTAAAATGATGGAAATACCATCCGCGACAATATGATGTGCTTTACAGAACAGCCAGCACTCTTGATCACTGATTTGAAACACCGTAAATTCAATCAAAGGGCTGTCAATCAATGGCATTGGCTCACGAATCTGCTCGTTTGCCCAAACCCTTACTTCCTCTTCACTCCAGCCCTTTTCCATGCGAATCGGCTGTTTTTCATAAGGTTTGATATATTGAACAGGCTCCTCCTCTTCATCTCGATACACGAGCCTCAGCCGAAGAGAGTCAGTTTGTCGAATGTACGCTTGAAGCACATCGACGACCAAAGAAGGATCGAGACCAGATGCTGATCTCAACCTGGCGAATCCACCCAAATTAGAAATACTTGTACCTGGATAAAATCTTTCCGTGTAGAATACTCGCTTTTGCGCATGTGTTAAGGGGTAATAAACTGTATTCATTCTCATCCTCCGCCTCTTCTATGTTTTCTCCACCAATTTCACCCTGCACCCTCTATATCAAAAGAACCAAGTCTATTTCATTAAAATAGACGGTTAAACCGAAAAGGAGCCCACCCCGAATAAAACGGAGGGACTCCCATTTTCATTCGGTAGCCTGCCGACCTTAGCAAAAAAAGAATCATTTACCTTAGGACATGGCTTTGCGTCTCTATGTTTCCATAGATTTGCCTTTTTCTTCTTTTCTTTTAGATATTTTCTATTTACGTCCACTTTATATGAAAATATTGTTTTTTTCACCGAAAAATGGGTGTAAAGATTCATGCGTTATACCGAAGGGATCCTGTGAGAATTGACGATATTTACCGAAAATAACTAATAATAGTTGCGTTCAACCGAAAATAATCGACTAAATACCGCAAAAATTTCATATTTTCCCTTAAATTTTGAAAATATGACCGAAAATGTAGGATAGAGGTCTCCTTGCGTTCCCCGCAAATTCTTAAATCTTAAGAACTATATTCCCTAAAAAAATGAATTTTTTTACTGTAAAAACAACAAAAAAAGAGCTGTCATTTCAAATGACAACTCCTTGTTTCTTCATTATATTTACATCACCTTAGACAGACCAATCGTTTTTTCAATAATGAGCAGCGCAATGATAGAAATGATAATAAATATGACAGATATCGCATTGACACTTGGATCAAAGGTCTGCTCAATGTAATTAAAGGTCCTGACAGGAATTGTAATGGTTTGAGGAGAGGAAACGAACAAACTGATCGATATTTCCCCAAATGACGTCACAGCTGAAAACACCCCTCCTGCAATGATTCCCGGCTTAATCAAAGGCAATGTGACTCGAAAAAACGTGCGAATGGGTCCTGCGCCAAGATTCATTGAAGCCAGCTCAAGCCGCGGATCTAAATTCGAAACACTCACGCCTACCGTTCGAACCACATAGGGAAAACCAATGATGACGTGACCAATGACGAGCGCCCACAAAGACCCTGTAAAACCCATAGCCGTAAACAAGTAAAGCATTGCAATCCCTAACACCACCTGAGGAATCATGAGAGGTGACAGAATGAAAGCTTGGACAGCCTCCTTTCCCTTAAAGGAAAGCCTTGCTAAAGCATACGAAGCCATTGTCCCTAAAAGAACCGTGAGAGGTGTCACGATGAACAGCAGAATCACACTAATCCGAAGAGATTCCATCCATTCTGGATTTGAGACGACCTCATGAAACCAGCGCACAGAGAACGAAGTCGGTGGAAATTCAGGAAAGGCATTTGGACTAAAAGCAGATAGGACGATCACAAGAACAGGTATGGTTAAAAAAAGATAAACCAATGACCCAGCAGTCCAAATCAGGATGGAAAGCAAGCGGTCACCTATTGACTTTTTACGCATGCATCCTCGCCTCCCAACGCTTCAATAAATAGCTTAATAGACTGACTACTACAAGCACACAAACCAATAATGTAAAAGACATAGCCGCAGCAAGAGGCAGATTATACACCTGCATGACCTGCTGATAAATTGACAGCGGCAGCAGCGGCTGCATCCGTCCGCCGACTAACAGCGGGGTGATATAACTTCCTGCTGCCAGTGAGAAGACGATGATCGCGCCAGTCACCATGCCTGGAATGGTCAGTGGTAAGGTGACATGAAAAAAGGTTCGAATCCGGCCAGCTCCAAGACTCATAGAAGCCGGTCTTAAGTGACGATCCATATCGGTTAAGCTTGTTGCGATCGGCAGTACTGCAAATGGCAGCATGACTTGGACATAGGCAATAATGACCGCATTCATATTCCACAGCATCGAGAGCGGCTTCTCAATCACCTGTAAATCTAGTAACATGCCATTGATCAGACCATTTTGCGAAAGAAGAACAATCCATGCAAATGTCCGAATCACAACACTTGTCAAAAGCGGCGACACAAGTAGGATATAGAAAAATGCCCGCAGACGCGGATTAGGTGCTTTGACGAGCACGTATGCTGCGGGGTATGCCATCAATAAACAAATCACCGTTGTCTGCAAAGCCACCCACACAGTACTTCCAATCGCCTTTACATATGCATCTGTCGTGAACACATGAATATATTGAGAAAAGCTATACGTTTGTAATGTATTCATCATCGAATCGACATCGCGAAAACTGAGAACGAGCATCATCACCAGAGGAGCTAGTAAAAATACTACAAGAAACAAACAGGCTGGCAGCAGCATAAACCAATGAAATCGTTGATTCTTTTTCTTGATTCGCATCACGTATGCACCTTCGAATCTAAGAAAACGATATCTTCAGGCTGCCAATGGATATGGACGGTTTCTCCAACTTCAGGCAGCTCGGGAAATGCCGCATCAGAAGCATGGACAATGATTTCACCATTATCAAGCCCCACAACCAAACGTAATGAATGCCCAATATAACTCACATCTGACAGCACGCCTGATACATGGTTCGGCTTTACTTCCTCCCGCTCAGAAGAGATGCTGATTCTTTCAGGACGCAGCATAAGCAGTTGCTTTTCCCTCTTCTCTTGATGTGCCGCAGCCTGCAGCTGAAGATGCTGACCGTTTGAATGGGTTACATGCGGAACTGTAAATGCCGCATCAGCTTCATTGTACACGGCCTCAAAGATGTTCACCTGTCCGATGAATTCAGCTACAAATCGATTGTTTGGCTGGCGGTACACCTCTAAAGGCGTCCCAATCTGCTGAATTCTTCCCTCTCCTAAAATTCCAACCCGATCAGAAAGGCTTAAGGCTTCCTCTTGATCATGTGTCACAAGAATGGTTGTAATCCCGACATTCCTTTGAATATTTCGCAGCTCTGTCTGCATGTTTTTTCTTAGTTTGGCATCTAGGTTGCTGAGCGGTTCATCAAGAAGGAGAACAGACGGCTGAATCGCCAGCGCTCTTGCAATCGCTACCCGCTGCTGCTGACCACCGCTTAATTGGTGGGGCATCCGTTTCGCAAATGCCTCTAATTGAACAAGAGACAAGCTTTCCATCACCTTCTCTTTAATTTCCGCCTTCTTTTTCTTTTGAACCTTTAGCCCGTACGCCACATTATCAAATACAGTCAGATGTGGAAAAAGTGCATAGCTTTGAAAGACCATACCTGTTTTTCTTTGGTAAGGCGGCAAAGCTGTCACATCCTGATCACCAATATAGACGACGCCTTTTGTTGGTTCTAAAAAACCGCCAATGATGTTTAATAATGTTGATTTTCCGCAGCCGCTAGGACCAAGAAGGGAGAAAAACTCTCCCTCATTCACCGTAAGACTGACATCGTTGAGAGCAATCTGCTCACCGAAGTGCTGACTGATGTGTTCTAAATGAATTCCACTCATGCGATCACCTATTTTCCTCCGCCTAATACTTCGTTCCATCGGTTTGTCCAATTGCCAAGCTCAGAGGTCGCTGTTTCATAATCTACCCACGTCAGCTTGCTGTAATAATTTTCTCCAACTTTCACTTTCCCCTTAATCTTGTCATCGTATTTCACATCAGAATTCGACATGCCATAATAAGATTTTTCCGAGAAAGCCTCCTGAGCTTCTTTTCCACTTAAGTAGTTTAATAGTTTGTACGCCGCTTCTTCATGCTGACTTCCCTTCGTCAAAGCCCAGCTCGCAACAGCTGCAACAGCACCTTCTTTCGGATATGAGAAACCAATATCCATGCCTTCTTCTTCAAGTGCAAATACTCGCCCGTCCCAATATGGAACAGCCGCGACATCCCCACGTTCTAATAAAGTTTGAATCGATCCTGGGTTATCTGGAAAAGCAGCTACATGACCTTTTAACTGCGCGAGACTTTTAAATGCTTTATCAATATCCTTAGGATTTGATTCTGTCCCCCCTTGCGCATGAACAAGTGCAGAGAAAAATTGCAAACCGGCTGAATAAGTCGGAGATGAAATGGCTACCTTCCCTTTCAGCTGACTGCTCCATAGGTCAGTCCAGCTGTTTGGTTCCTGCTTGACGAGGTCTTTTCTATAAGCAATACCAAGCTGCCCCATACTAAAGCCTGCTGCATATTGTTTTCCATTCACAGTAAGCTTCTTTTGGACAGAACGGTAAAGCTTTTTGACGTTCGGCGCTTGATCTTCATCAATAGGCGCAAGAACGTTTGCCGCGATACCTCTTTGAATCGTATCAGGCTGTAAGATTAGTAAGTCATATGGTGGATTTTTCCCATTTGACGCTTTTAATTTTGTAAACCATTCAGAATCCGCCCCAGAGACGGTTTGCACTTTAATTCCTGTATCTTTTTCAAACTTTTCAAGGATTGGTTTGATATTCTTTTCCCAATCGCCTCCATATACGCCAACAATCACAGTCTGCTGCTGTTTGCCTTGATCCTTTCCATTTCCACCACAAGCGGTCAGCAGTACAACGATTGATAGGATGCCTGCAAAAATAGCGATTAATCTTCTTTTCATGATTCATTTCCCCCTTTTTGTCCATTCATTTGACGAAGTGCTTGAGTAATATCTTCCTTTGTTAACGGCTCATTTCTATGACTGAAATGTTGATGAACTGCATGTTTATAGTGCGTACGTTCATTAGCCGGATAGGAACGAAGCTGAACGGCAAGCTCACTGCTGGCTTCGTCCGTCCATACTTTCTCATAAGCTGCTCTTTGTTCTCCGAAATCCCACACGTCAGTAGATGGAGAATGATTAACCTTTTCACGCACCCTGCTCGTCTGCTCCTCATCAATCTTCCATTCATTTTGGTCTAAATATACTTTCACACCATATTGCTGCAGCGCTCTTTCTTCACTTAATAGACCTGCTTCCACTTCCTGAAGGACTTTTTCTTTCTTCCTGTCAAATGGATTCCCCCAGCCGCCTCCACTTGGTGAAATCAATTGAACGATATCGCCTTTATCAAGTCGCAAGACATCTATTTTGGGCTGGTCTTGTTTCTCACCATTAGCTGTAATCAGCTTGACCTCACCAACCGCTCCTGCTCGGCCGCCCATTAACCCCCAAGGCTGAAACTTCATCCGTTCCATTCCTCGTGCTGTCACCATCGATTCAGGCTTCATCATTTCAAATTCCAAACCAATCGCATGTCCGCCTCGATTTTCACCAGCTCCACCTGTATTCGGCAGAAGCTCATATCGGTGAACATGAATATCAATATGCTGTTCCAAACTCTCAATTGGGGTATTCTTCAAAAAGCCTGACGAATGATCAATACCGTCCACTCCATCAGTACCATTTTGAGCACCGCCACCTCCTCCTAATGGTTCGACAACGGACATTTTCCTTCCACCCGTTTGATCATCAGGTACAGAGAGAACCACAATGGCAGATTGACCTGCACCTGCTGCCGGCACTGCTTCAGGCAGCAGCTTACCAATCGCGCCTAGCACGACATTGTACAGCCTCATCGTAATCGAGTGACGAATCCCGACAGAAGCCGGGTATTCTGGATGCACCAGCGTTCCTTTAGGAGAGATCACGTCAATTGGATACGTTATTCCACCATTAATCGGTATAAAAGGATCCTTACTAATGATGTAATTAATCAACCCTTGATAAAGAAAGGAATGTTTCTGACCATTGGTAACAAGGTTAAAGGCTGTTTTTACTTGGGGATCACACTCAGAAAAATCGAGCTTCAGCCGTTTCCCTTTGATCGTTAGCTTGATTTTCAACCGAATAGGGACGTCTGAGATCATATCATCATCTAAATAATCAGCAAATTCACTCGTTCCATCCGGTATAGCTTCAATGACCTTTCCAGCACGATCCTCGGCTTGCTTCAGCAAGTCTATCATTCCTTGTTTCACTTCGTTTTTTCCGAATTTCTCAATCATTTCTTTTAACCGAATATCTGCTGTATTCACTGCAGCAATCATCGCATTGATATCACCATCATTTAGATGACTAGCGCGGCTGTTAGCTCTTAAAAAGGTACGTACGACCTGATTCTCTTTTCCGCCTTCATAAATTTTTACTGGCGGAATTCTTAATCCTTCTTGATGAACATCCGTTGCTGTCGGTGAAATACTCGAAGGCACAAGTCCACCCACATCACTGACATGAACAAAAGACCAAGCATAGCTTACGATTTCATCATCTACAAAAATCGGCTTAATGATATGGACATCTGGCAGGTGAGTCGCCAAACCATCTGTCGTATAAGGATCATTAGTGATGATAATGTCTCCTGGCTGCATCGGCCCGCTTTCTTCAATCGCCTTTTTTAGACTCAGCCCTAAAAAGATCGTCACACCCACTGTCTTCGGATAAACAAAGAAATCTCCAGAAGGCGTGGCTAATGCTGTCGCAAAGTCAGCAGATTCTTTGACGAAGGTCGTAAATGACGTTCGTTCAATGACATGTCCCATGCCTGATGCAATCGCATTAAAATAACTGCGCATCATCTCAAGCTTTGCTGGATCAGTTCTCATGTAAAGCCGCCTCCTTTGAAATCACTAAGTTACCTGATGGATCAATGCTGCCTGCCCAGTTTGGCAAAATTAATGTTGTTGTATCATCCTGCTCAATAACGGCTGGTCCATTTACAATAGAACCTACTGACAGAGTATCCCGGTTATAAACCGATGCTTCGTATTCTTTTTCCTCTATAAAGATTCGTCTATATTCATATGGTTTCAAAGACTGTCCGCTGCTTTCATGAACAGGTGAAAAAGGCAGCGGAGGCGTCTCGCCTATGACTCGAACGCGTAAATGAGTAAACTCGATGTTTGCCTGATCATCCCTATGACCATATTGTCGTTGATGCAGTTTGTGAAAGGCTTCAATGAGTTGGTGGATGTCTTGTTCTTGTTTTAGCCAATCAATCGATAATGGCAATTCAATCTCAAATGCCTGTCCTTGATAACGTGCGTCTGCTAATAATAGAATGGATGTCTGATTGATATGCTGAATGTCCTGCTGGCTGACCCAATCAGTCGCTTTTCGCGACAGCTTCTCATAATCTTGTTTTAGTTGGTTGATCGAATAGTCTTGTAAGCATATTTTCTTCGACAGCACCGCATCATGAATAAAGTCAGCGGTCAGAGCACCTAATGCACATAATGTACCCGGACTTGGAGGAACAACCACATTTTTCGCATGAATTTCTCTCGCAAGAAAATTCGCTACAACCGGCCCTGCTCCGCCAAACGCCAGCAAACTAAAATCTCTAGGGTCAAATCCTTGCTGCTCCATCACATTGCTTAATTCTGTGTACATATTGGCTACGGCTACTTGAATGAGCTGGTCAGCAGCCTCTTCAACCGTTTTGTTGAGCTGATCAGCAATTGGCTGAAAGGCCTTTTTCGCCGCAGACAACTGTAATTGTAAATGTCCTCCGGCAAAACGTTCTTGATTGAGATAACCGCATATAAGAAACGCATCAGTTAAAGCTGCTTTTTCTCCCTTTCCATACGAAGCTGGTCCCGGATTTGAGCCAACTGATTCTGGCCCCGCTTTTAGAAGTCCGCCCTGATCAATCCATGCTACCGAACCTCCTCCTGCTCCTATTGAATACATCGCAACAGATGGGAGAATAATTGGAAAGCCTGAAAGCTGATTGGATTGCGCCATTGTAGGCTGTCCATTTTGAATAATCGAGATATCTGCACTCGTCCCCCCGACATCAAAAGTGATCAGGTTGGGTTCACTAGCTGATGCTGCAATTCTCGCCGCACCGATGACACCAGCTGCCGGACCAGAAAAGAGAGTCTTAACAGGCGAAGTTGCCGCACTTTCTGCATCCATTAAACCACCATTTGATTGTGTAATGTATGGAGAAATTGGTACACCTTCTTCCTTCAAACGACTTTTCAGTGTTTGTAAATACTGTTTCACCTTTGGTTGAATGTACAAATTAACAACAGACATCACTGTACGCTCGTATTCCCTCATTTGAGGCCATAATTCAGATGAAGTAAGGACTTCTAACTGTGGATAATGATGATTGATATAGGCTTTTGCCTGTAATTCATGAACTGGGTTTTGATAACTATGTAAAAAAGAAATGACGATACCTGCTAGATTTTTAGATATAACATGCTGGACTGCATCATCTAACTGCTGCAGATGGAGAGGGTTTTTGATCGTACCATCGTGTATCAACCTTTCAGAGATTGGATATACATGCTTCCGAGGTATCAATGGTTCTGGCAAACGAGAATTGAAGTCATAAGGAATGGGTAGTCGTAAACGTTGAAGTGACAATATATCTTGAAATCCTTCTGTCACAAAAAGGGCTAAATCTGCTCCTTTTCGCTGCAATAATGTATTAAGACCAATTGTCATTCCGTGAACGAGGTATTGGATGTTGGATAAATCAACACCTCTTTTTTTTAGAAGATTTAACCCATTGATAATACCTTGGGCTGGGTCATCAGTCACTGTGGGTGTCTTGAGTTCAGTCAGCTCCCCTGTTGCTTCATTTATCAACGATAAATCAGTAAATGTTCCGCCTATGTCTATTCCGAGCCGGTATGAGACATCCGCCATTTGTACTCCCCTCCTACAATGTAATTAGAATCATATTTTGATAAATTACGACATTTTTTGATATTTGACTCCATATTATTAAAGCAGATCGGTCTAGTCAATTTTATTTTTTTGAAATTTCTGTGTGTTAAATTCTTGAAATTAGCTCAAAAAGCAGTGATAAAGCCATTTTGGATGAGCATAATCGTTTTATGATCTACAAAATTAAAATTTTTATGAATTTCTACAAAAATGAAAAACAAGAAATCAAGTAAAATCTGTTTTTTGAATTTTAAAAGGCGTTTTTTCAAAACCAGGAGAAATTGGTAAGTAATTCTGCTATACTTCTGTTTACAAAATACGCAAACAAGAAAGAGAGCCAGCACCTATGAAACTTCTTAAAATGATTCTCTTGCTTTTATTGATTGTTATTGGTGTAGCAACAGGCTATATCCAGCTGGAGCAAGGGAAACAAGAGACAGCGAATTCATCTTATGACAAAACGATTCATTTTCCATCAGACCGCTATCCCGAAACAGCCAAGCACATAGAAGAAGCCATTGATGAAGGTCATTCATCCATTTGTACAATTGACCGTAAACATAGTGATGAGCAGAGGGATCGATCATTACATGGCGTTCCAACAAAGCGCGGGTATGATCGTGACGAATGGCCAATGGCAATGTGCAAAGAAGGAGGCACAGGAGCTTCTGTCAAATATGTACGCCCTTCTGATAATAGAGGCGCAGGCTCGTGGATAAGTCATCAATTATCGGATGATCCTGACGGCACAAGAATTCAATTTATCATTGATTAGCAGCCTTTCCCTTTTCTATATTAAAAAAATTTTCACATGACTGCATGCAGGTATTTTAAACACTTTTTTCATGCCGATAATCCTTAAGGAGGGATATCCTACCTTATACCTAAAGGAGTTAAAAAGCATGAAGAAAAAGGGAAAACTGAGGCTTGGCGCCAAAATTTTGCTGATCTTTTTAAGTGTCCTCATCATCTTTTCCGCAGTTGTTGGTTATGTGGTGAATCGCGAGATGACAGAAAACATCAAGCAAATGGCAACTGAAAAAGCAAAAGGTGATTTAAAACTAGGCTACGCCTACCTGAATGAAAAAGTAGAAGGCTCGTGGCAGATTAAAGAGGACAAGCTATTCAAAGGAAATACGCAAATGAATGATCATGACACATTGGTTGACCAATTAGCCGAATATACCGGTGATACCATCACGATTTTTCAAGGAAATACCCGCGTTGCTACGAATGTCATGTTAAACGGGAAACGAGCTGTAGGTACAGAAGTCTCTCCTGAAGTGAAGACCACTGTTTTAGATAAAGGAGAAAACTATTACGGCACTGCAAATGTTGCCGGGAAAGACTATCAAACGGCTTATATGCCGATCAAAAATGAAGCAGGCGAAACAATTGGTATTTTTTATACTGGCGCCAATCAAAGCATGATTTCACAAATGCTTCAGTCATTCTATATACAATTTGTCATCGTCCTTTTGTTAAGTCTGATCGTTTCGGTCATCATTATTTCTATTTTCACTAAGCGGATTCAGGCACGTCTCAAGCATATGGCTTCTGCCATTAAGAGTGCAGGCGAAGGTGATTTAACCATCAATGTGACGGATACTGCTGGTGATGAATTGTCTGATCTGGCTGGCCATTTCAATAAGATGCGTGAAAAATTAAATCAAACCATTCTAAATGTCATGAACACGTCTGAATTAGTGGCCACATCCTCTGAGCAGCTGTCAGCTAGCGCAGAAGAAACGAGTGCAGCATCAGAAAAAATCACATACACGATTCAAGAAGTGGCACAATCTTCAGAAGAACAGTCCACTCAAATGACAGCTAGTGAGCACAAAATGATTCAAGTATCAAACGAGCTGGCAAACATCACTGAAAATGCAGGACAAATGGCTTCAAGAAGTCACTCCGCACAAGAAGTGGCCCAAAAAGGTGTACACAATATCGGTGAAGTTCATTCACAAATGACGTCTATTGCCAAATCAATTGAAGAAAATGGTACAGCGATTCAAGCATTGGAAACACGTTCAGCTGAAATTGATCATATTTCCAAAGTCATTACAGATATCGCCAGCCAGACAAACCTGCTAGCTCTTAATGCAGCAATTGAAGCAGCACGGGCAGGTGAGCACGGAAAAGGATTTGCTGTTGTCGCAGACGAAGTGAGAAAGCTTGCAGAAGAATCTCAAGCATCATCAAACATGATTTCCCATCTCATTTCTGAAATACAAAAAGAGATGACTCATTCGACGAATGCCATCAAACGAGTAAGAGAGGAAGCGGCTCAAGGGGCTGTACTTATCTCTCATACAGAGGAATCATTTCATGATATCCAGCAGTCGATGAGAGAAATGGCGAATGGCATTAAGCATTTATCAAGTGCATCACAAAAAATCGCAGCTTATACAAACGATGCGAAACAGTCTTTTGCGTCTATTACAGAAGGCGTGAAACGAACGAGTGAACATTCACAGCAAGTAGCCGGTTTAACAGAAGAACAATTTGCTGCAATGGAAGAAGTAACAGCTTCATCAGAAGCGCTTGCCCATTTAGCAGGAGATTTAAAAGCAATGGTCTCGCAATTTCACATCTAGATCCCACACCAAATAGCGCAAGACGGCGACAATCGTCTTGCTGCCTAACTTTCTCCTCAAGAATCACTCTTTAACCATTCACGTTCCAACAAAAATCCATAAATAAAGGAGTTTTTTATATGAATCACTTAAATCAAGCCTATTCCCTATCTATCTCCTACCACCAAATCACGGTATACACCGGAAGCGAAACACCACCTGTTATTGATTGGACAGATGAGGACATTCTTCAAGGATTTGCAACAGGAGATCAAGGAGTTTCCTTTGAAGGAATCAATAATGGGAAGGCGTCTATTATTGTGACATTAAATAGCGATGAGCCCCAAGTCTCGGTTGATAGAGCCATAACAGTTCCCTTTACGCTTACAAATGATCAAGTTTATATCACAAGCGTCATGGCCAATGTGCTGTCTTTCTCCATTCCAAAAGGAAACTATCAGCTTACCTGCTACACCTCACAGCAGCCTGATCAAGACGTTTATTATGTAAATTTCCAAACAGTGTAGATTACGACTGATCGTATAGATCAAGCCACTGTTCCGCATAGTCTACCGATTCTCTCATGGGCAGTAAATATGAACTGGCAAGTCCAATTTTGTTGTGCTGATGGATGCCTCCTGATTGCAGAAAATCACGGCCAATCTGTTCAAATAGTTCTTCTCTTGTGATGATATCTTGGTACTCTTTCCATACCCTCCACCCATTCTCTAAAATAGGGGCCCCTCTTGTCATGAGGTCCTGCTGAGGGATTCGGTATTCAGCTAGATGAAAAGCTGTCATGCTCTCAAATGATGCACCAAGCAGCAGCACTTGAGCATGAAGATCATACATGCGGCCAAGAGGTGACTGCTCTCCTAATCCAAAGGAAAGTGCATGGTGTTGCAGAATTTCATGTTTTCTTTTCCCCCAGGCGGTGAATGAAAAATGGGGATGATTGCTTCTCGCCACGCCTGGGTATTTCCAAAATGTTTCCGCCACCTTTCCCATTGCTGCTGGTGTCGTGTAAGCTGGGTCAAATGCGGGCATTGTTTCTTTGATCGATTTCCACCATGAATAAGGAACAGGCGGATCGATCCAATCGGCGGGATCAGAAAGCTCTAACGTTTGTGCCGGCATAATCAGTGTCCCCTCTTCTGTTAAGGTTTCCATCAATGCTTGTATGACGGCTACAGCGCCTCCGTTTACCCAGCCGATTGATGATAAAGATGAATGAACACATAAAATCATGCCCTTTTTTACACCAAGTTGAACCAAGTCTGCTTTGATTCTTTCCTTTGTCATCGGTTCAGCTTGATTTTCGATTAATTTTTGCATCGTTCCTTTTCCTCCTGCGTCTCTTCTATTACTGATGAATGAGACGTTTAACCGCAATAGACAGTTTGTAATTTGCGTAATTCGTCAGCTCCGTTAAAAACTGATCAAGTTCATCATGACTGGAGAAATGTCCTTCAGCCATATAACAGCCTTCACCACTTATTTTGAACAAATTCTTGATTTCTTCCTTTTTATAAAGAAACGACAGAAGTGGTTCATGATGATGACTACGGGTATATAGCTGCAAAAAGGTTTGAATCGTCTTTTGTGTCTGCCAATCAATTGAAATGGTATATGCTTCAATCACACCTTCTTCTTCTAGCTTTAACACCCGATTTGCAACAGCTTGGCCGGTTAAATGAACTTTTTCACCTAGAGCTTTCATCGTTAATCGGCTGTTCTTTGATAGTTCTTTTAAAATATTCATATCTGTTTGGTCTAGCATTGGCTCACCTCTTTCAAAAATCAAGCCCTTCTGCCAAAAGACTTTCATAATCCTCTGTCACGTAGAACTCTTTTAATATACTGTAAACTTAATCAGAAAAAAAGGAGTCCTTTTTATGAAAATTACACTCATTCGCAATGCGACTTTATACCTTCACTATGGTCATTCAACTTTTTTAATCGATCCCTTTTTAGCAGCAAAAGGAACATATCCACCGTTCCCTCATACAGCCAATCAACATTTGAACAATCCTATGGTGGAGCTTCCTGTAAATATAGATTTAGACAGTCTGTTACACCCAGATGCTGTCTTACTCTCTCATTTACATGTGGACCACTTTGACGACGAGGCCAAAAGGAAATTAGCTCAGGATCAACCAATTTATACTCAATCGGAGAAGGATCGAAAAGAAGTTGAAGAAGCTGGATTTCAGCATGTCACATGCATTGAAGATGAAATGGACATTTGCGGCGTTCATATTAAACGTACAGGCGGACAGCATGGGACGGGAGAAACGGCGAAGCGGATGGGGCAGGTGAGCGGTTTTGTTTTCTCTCACCCTGATGAACCTACCCTTTATATTGCAGGTGATACCATTTGGTGTGATGAACCGAAAGAGGTTGTGAATACAAGCAAGCCAGACGTCATTGTGGTCAATAGCGGGGCTGCTCAATTTTTAGAAGGCGATCCTATTACAATGACCAAGGAAGAGATTCTAGACATTCACCGTTCTCAGCCAAAAGCTCAAATTGTCGTCTGTCATCTTGAAGCAGTGAATCATTGCCTGTTAACAAGAGCTGCTTTAGAAGCTTACGTTCAAGAACATCATGCAGATCAAGCCATTTTTGTCCCTCAAGATGGGGAAAGTCTCACCTTCTGATCGACAATAAAAAACCGGCACTTCGCTGCCGGTTTCATCATTATCATGGGCGATGGTGCTGTGGTTTTTTCAGCAATGGAACAAATCCGTTCTTTTTCAAATGAGTGTAATGCTCATCCATTCGTTTCGTGATGTGTGTGCCTTGTTCCTTTGTTAACACGCCGTACTGTACATATTTCTCAATGACTTCTTTTCGCTTAGAAAGAATTTGCTGCTCAAGGATTTCAATTTGTTTTTGTTGTTCTGCTGTTAATTTCACTTGATGTGTCACCGGGCGCTTTTCCATTTGAGGTGTTTCTCCATGAGCCGTTTCTATATGAAAACCAAATAACAGCATCATCGACAAGATGATCAAACTACTTATTTTTTTCATCATTGTTGTTCCCTCCTTTATTCTCCTTTATTTTGCGCTCACTTTCCTTTTTTATACATTATTTCTAACACGCAAATTGCTTATAATATTCTTACTTTTTCACTTTTCTTCTGAAAACGTTGTCCTTATAGAGAAAGCGTGCTATGTTTTGTTTTGTATAAAAAATAGAGGAGGATTCTTAAATGAGTCGTTTTTATCATAAAAAACCTATATGGATCATGCTTGTTGTATCTGCTTTCATCCTTATTATGTCTGCTTGCAGTCAATCAGGCTCATCTCAATCTGAAGACACAAAGTGGGATCAGATTAAAAAGAAAGGGAAAATCGTGGTTGCAACTTCAGGCACCCTTTATCCAACTTCTTATCATGATACTTCTAATGGCAAGGATCAATTAACTGGCTATGAAGTAGAAGTCGTCAAAGAAGCGTTTAAACGTCTTGATGTGAAAGTAGAATTTAAAGAAATGGGCTATGATGGGATGCTGAGCGCCATTAATTCTGGTCAAGTGGATGCCGCTGCGAATGATATCGACATCACAGATGACAGAAAAGACAAGTTTGCCTTTTCAACCCCTTATAAATATTCCTACGGAACGGCTATCGTTCGGAAAGATGATTTATCTGGCATTAAAACTTTAAAAGATTTAAAAGGAAAGAAAGCAGCAGGGGCTGCCACAACGATTTATATGGATGTTGCTCGTAAGTACGGTGCAAAGGAAGTCATTTATGATAATGCGACAAACGAGCAATACTTAAAAGATGTT
Organism: Bacillus sp. Root920; assembly: GCF_001429445.1. NCBI lineage: Bacteria > Bacillati > Bacillota > Bacilli > Caryophanales > Bacillaceae > Bacillus > Bacillus sp. Root920. The sequence continues at coordinate 127,017 of NZ_LMJV01000001.1, read as the reverse complement.
GCAAACGGCCGTACAGATGTCATTCTAAATGATTATTACTTGCAGACACTGGCTCTTGCTGCATTTCCTAAACTAAATATTACAATTCACCCTGACTTGAAGTACATGCCGAATGAACAAGGTTTTGTTATGAAGAAGGACAACAAAGAGCTTCAAAAAGAATTAAATCGTGTATTAGGCGACATGAAAAAAGACGGAACAATGAAAAAGATTTCTGAGAAATTCTTTAATCATGCAGACGTCTCTAAGAAAATTGATGCTGATGTCGAAGATGTCGACATTTCCAAATAAGGAGCTGCAATCGTGGGAGATATTCATTTAGAATATATATTTAATCCTGCACTGGCAAAGGCGTCATTTCCGTTTGTTATGAAAGGCATCTGGCTGACGCTGCTCATTTCCTTTGTGAGCATGTTTTTTGGTACCATTCTTGGCTTTTTTATCGCTCTTGCCAGGATGGCGAATTCATGGATTCTTCGGCTGCCTGCACGACTGTATATCTCATTCATGCGAGGCGTGCCCATTCTAGTGATTTTGTTTATTCTCTATTTTGGATTCCCCTATATCGGCATTGAGTTCACAGCGGTCACTGCCGCCATTATTGGGTTCAGCTTTAATAGTGCTGCCTATATTGCAGAAATTAACCGGGCGGCTCTCTCCTCTGTTCCAAGTGGACAGGTGGAAGCTGCTAAATCATTAGGTCTCAGCTATTGGCAAACGATGCGTGGTGTCATTTTGCCTCAATCCGTCCGCATCGCCCTGCCGCCATTGACCAATGTCATGCTCGATTTAATCAAAGCTTCCTCACTGGCAGCAATGATTACTGTACCAGAGCTCTTCCAGCAAGCAAAAATTGTAGGCGGACGAGAATTCGATTATATGACCATGTATATTTTGGTCGCACTCATTTACTGGGGCATTTGTAGTGTCGTCTCATTGCTTCAGGACTTTTTAGAAAAACGCTATGCGAAATATCTGTAGCAAAAAAAGAGCAGATCTCATGGATCTGCTCTTTTTCAGCGTGTTAGAAAACCTTTGCAGCCCTAAGCACCGAAGCGCAGACCTGCGGGCGAATGCGAGGATTTGTCTACACGATAATTAATGAATAAGCCATAACCATACATATAACCCGAGTAATGTGAGAATCAAGGTTGGGATGGTCAGGATGATCCCGGCTTTCATGTACGCCCCCCAAGAGATATGGACGCCTTTTTTCTTTAAGACATGAAGCCACAGCAATGTCGCCAATGAGCCGATTGGGGTCATTTTCGGTCCAAGGTTGGAGCCGATGACATTGGCATAAATCAGTCCGTCTCTCATGACACCTGCTGTATCTGTATGTCCAATGGCAATCGCATCAATTAAAACGGTCGGCAGATTGTTCATCACAGAGGACAGCACTGCGGCAAGCACGCCCATAAACATCGTTCCTGCAAGCAAGCCATGTGAAGCCCCTTGCTGGATCCATGCCGCCAATATTTCTGTAAGACCGACATTTTTCAGTCCATATACGACGACATACATACCGATTGAGAAAAACACAATGGACCACGGCGCTTCTTTGATCACTCGCTTTGTCGCTACTTGTGGACTTCTTCTCGCCAGCCACAAGAAAGCAAGGGCAATCCCGCCTACGATGATGGACACTGGAATACCGATCAGTTCCCCCGCAAAATAACCCACAAGCAGACAGCCGAGCACATACCAAGACAAACGGAACATACGGATATCTCGAATAGCTGACGCCGGTTCCTTTGCCTGTGACAGATCGTAGGTTTTTGGGATAAGCTTTCGGTAAAATACATACAGAACCAGCATGCTCGCTCCAAGCGACACAAGGTTTGGCACGAACATATTCGCTGTATATTCTAGAAAACCAATATGAAAATAGTCGGCTGATACGATATTGACCAGGTTACTAATGACAAATGGCAAGGAGGTTGTGTCTGCAATAAAACCGCTTGCCATCACAAAAGGCAGCACCATGCGCTCATCCAGCTTCAACGCTCTCACCACAGATAAAACGATTGGGGTCAAGATCAGTGCCGCTCCATCGTTGGCAAAAAAAGCAGCCACCACAGCGCCGAGCAATGTTAAGTAAATAAACATGCGGACACCGTTGCCTCTTGCGGCTTTTGCCATATGCAGTGCAGCCCATTCAAAAAAACCGATCTCATCTAAAATTAACGAAATGATAATAATGCCAATAAAGGCAAAGGTCGCGTTCCATACAATTTGCGTGACTTCCCACACATCGCCTAGATGAACGACACCAAAGGCAAGTGCAAGAATGGCGCCTCCACACGCTGACCATCCTATGGTGACACGTCCTGGCTGCCAAATGACAAGGACGAGGGTCATGATGAAAATCAAAATGGCTAAGGTGACTGATCCCAAAGGTGGCCCCCCTTTCACTTTTCTCATAAAATCTTTATCTATCATACAACGAAATGCATCAGTTGTATGCCATTTTCGCATGTCACATGAAAACCCGCAGGTGATCCCGTGCACCTGCGGATTCCATCATCATTATTGATCTTTTTTCATCAGCATCAATTCAATAAATAACTCACATCTCTGGCTAAAATGACTTAAGTCGATCGAAGTCATGTCAAAAATTTGTTTCATTCGATAGTTTAATGTATTTTGATGAATAAACAACTGCTCCGCAGCTGGCTTTAGCTTGCAGTTATTCAATAAGTAGACTTCCAGCGTTTTTAAAAACGAAGTTTGACTCTCGCGGTCTTTTTCCTTCAAACGTAACAAATCTGGATTGAAGTCGTTTTTCTTTTTTTGATGGCTGTAAATAGAGTCTAAAAACCGGAAGACCCCTAAATTCTCATAATCATATGGAATCAGTTCTTGCCCTCCGACAATTTTTACTGCCTTGACGACCTCTATCGCTTCAAATCGACTTGTACTCATTTTCATGACATCACGATACTCTCTTCCCATCCCAATATACAAAGGGGAAGGATGGGCATTCGTTTTTGATTGCAGATGTGCGATGACATCAGCGGCAGTCGCTTTCGGTGAGTGCCGGTCTGACAGGCTGCCTAATATAACGACAATATCTGCTTGAACCGAATAGACGTGATTCACTTTATCCTCTAGCTGCAAATACGTTCGAATGACATCCTTCACATCTTCTGCCGTCTCACTTTTGTTATCGGCAGCGTGCACGACCATAACGGTAAATACGGCTGGCAGTGGAATGCTTAAGTTCTCAGCCTCCCATTTCAGCTCTTCTTCTGTATAAAAATGATCATCCATGACCTTTTTGAAAAACTCTTCAATCTTGCCTTCCTTTTTCTCAAGCTGTTTCTTATTCTTATAAATCACTTTTCCAACCTGAAAGGAAGCTTCGTGTAAAAATTGCAGCTCCTCCTGAGAGAGGGAGTCCTCAATGTCCTGCACCCAAATAAAGCCTACTACCTCTTGTTTATGCTTGGCGCTCACAGCCACCCGCCGATTAAATCCGAGCTCGTCATGGCCGCTCACATAAAAAGGCTTTGACTCCTTGTGAAGCCGCTCAATTACCCCTGTTTTCTTTAACCAATCGACCACAGACCCCGGACATTCCTTGGAGAAAATCGTTTGCTGATTGACTGGGTCAAACTGCTGAATGCTGTAAGAATTATAAGCAAGGAGCTGACACTCTGTGCTTTCTAAAATGACTGGTTTTTTTAAATAGCCGCTAATAAATGCAATTAATTTATCGACATCAAAAAATGTATGAAGCTTTTCTAATATCTCTTCCATCCCGATTGCTCCCTGATTAAGTGATACATTTATCATACTTCTTTCCAGTCAGATTTGTATAGAAACAAGTCGCAAGCAGGCAAAAAAAGCATGAACCCATCAGTGCAGGTTCATGCTTTTTCCATATTAAAACATTTCACTAATCGTTTTTGCCTGCATGTGCAGAGCTAGGTAATCTGGACCGCCTGCTTTTGAATCCGTTCCTGACATTTTGAAGCCGCCGAATGGGTGATAACCAACGATGGCACCTGTGCAGTTACGGTTAAAGTAAAGGTTCCCTACATGGAACTCCTGCTTCGCACGGTTGATGTGATCACGATTATTCGTAATGACAGCACCTGTTAAACCGTATTCTGTGTTGTTGGCTACCTCAAGTGCCTCATCAAAGCTAGAGACTTTCGAGAAAGCCAAGACTGGTCCAAAGATTTCTTCTTGCATTAAACGGGAAGTTGGCTCAAGATCTGCAAAAATGGTCGGGTGGATAAAGTATCCTTCCGAATCATCACTCGTTCCGCCAGTGACTAAGCGGCCTTCCTGTTTGCCAACCTCGATATAATCCGTGATCTTGTCAAAGGACGCTTGATCAATGACAGGTCCCATGTAAACATCGGCAGAAAGTGGGTTGGCTGTTGTTTTCGTTTCTGTGATTTCCTTCACTCGCTCAACCACTTGGTCATACAGCTTCTCATGGACGACAGCCCGAGATCCAGCTGAACATTTCTGACCTGAAAATCCGAAGGCTGATGTGAAAATGGCATTAGCCGCTAATTCAACATCTGCATCCTCATCGACAACCACTGTATCCTTACCGCCCATTTCAGCAATGACACGTTTTAAATGCTGCTGGCCTGGCTGCACTTTTGCCGCGCGTTCAAAGATACGTGTCCCTACTTCTCTTGATCCAGTGAATGTAATCAGGCTTGTTTTCGGATGATCTACTAAGTAATCCCCGACCTCTGCTCCGCTTCCTGGTACAAAGTTGACAACGCCCTTTGGAAGACCGGCTTGCTCAAGCTCTTCCACAAAACGGGCTGCAATGACAGGCGTCGCACTTGCGGGTTTTAAAACAACTGTATTCCCAGTGACGATTGGGGCTACTGTTGTTCCTGCCATGATCGCAAACAAGAAGTTCCACGGCGGAATCACGAGCGTCACGCCAGTTGGTGTGTAAACATATTGATTGCGTTCGCCTTCGCGGCTGTTCACTGGTTTGCCTTTTGCCAGCTCCAGCATTTGACGGGCATAATATTCTAGGAAGTCAATCGCTTCTGCTGTATCTGCATCTGCTTCATTCCAAGGCTTACCTGCTTCTTTGACAAGAAGGGCTGAATACTCATGCTTTTTACGGCGAATGCTTGCCGCAGCTCGGAATAATACGCCAGCTCTTTCTTCTGGAGACGTGTAGCGCCATGTTTCGAATGCTTTCGCTGCTGCTTGAACCGCCTGCTCTGCCTCTTCCTTCCCGGCCTTTGATACGGTTCCAACCACTTCATCCTTTTTCGCTGGATTGATCGAAACAATCTTGTCTTTCGTTTCAATTCTTTCTCCATTAATCACGAGCGGATAGGTTTGACCAAGTGATTCTGTTACTTTAGCTAATGCTTGTTCAAACGCTTTGCGGTTTTCTTCCTGGCTAAAATCCGTGAATGGTTCATGCTTGTAAGGTGTTGTCATTTTTGTCACGCTCCCGTTTCAAATTATTTTCTCGTCATCCCTTTTAAAGCAAAGGCAATGTTTGCCGGCCGTTCTGCAAGGCGTCTCATGTAGTAGCCATACCACTCTCGTCCATACGGAGTATAGACCCTCATTTGATAGCCTTCTTTCACAAGTGCCTGCTGCGTTTCTGATCTCATGCCGTACAGCATTTGAAATTCGAACTGACTTGTCTGTATATTGTGTTTTTTCACAATATTTTTTGTGAACTCGATCATTTGATCGTCATGTGTCGCAATGGCTGTATAGTTCCCTGAGAGCAATTGCTTTTCGATCAGCTTTTGATAATTCAGATCGACATCTTTTTTGTTTGGATACGCCACTTCGGCGGATTCCTTATAGGCACCCTTTACAAGTCTTAAAAATGGCTGCAGCTCATTTAGGTCATCAAGATCCTTTTCTGTTCTGTACAAATACGCCTGCAAGACCGTACTGACATACTCATATTGAGATTTCATCTCTTTAAAAATGTCCAGCGTTTTTTGACAGCGCTGTTCATCCTCCATATCGATTGTCACCATGATACGGTGTTTCTCTGCCGTATCTAAAATACGTTTCATATTGTGATACACAAGGTCATCGTCAATATCCAGGCCAAGGGATGTCATTTTGAGTGACACATGGGAATTGAGTCCCGCCTCAGCAATCCGCTGAATGGTTTGAATACACTCAGTCGTCCGTTCATTGGCAATCTCTGCCTTTGTGACAAACTCACCAAGGTGATCAACTGTCACGGCCATTCCTTGGTCATTTAATCGCTTGATAACAGGGATGGCACTCTCAAAGTCCTTCCCTCCGATGATTTTCTTAGATGCAACAGCACTTCCCCAATTACGAGCAATATGGTTCAAGAGACTGCTCTTTGACAAAAACAAGAAGAAATTTCTTGTGACCGACTCCATAAAGGGCACCTCCCACTCTTTGTAAGCTATGTCTTTATTGTAAAGCTCATAAGCTGTCCGCTACAATATTTGAAGATGACAAAAATTCTGACTTTTTTTGTGGTTTTATCACAATAAGAGATAAAAAAGAGCCTGCCGTGATCCGGCTGGCTCTTCCCTGCTTACGCCCACACCTCATCAAGGGTAGACTGCAGCAGCTCATTTAATTCTTGCAACAGGTTGTCTTTCGGCTGATTGTAGCTTTTCACCAATTCATCAAATCGCGCGAGCTCTTTGTCGATAAATGGATGGACATAAGCGAGGCGGTTTTCTACATCCATTTCTTCTCCGTCCATTTTACGTTTGAGCAGCTCATGGATTTCCCCTAAAAGCGGACCTTCCTCCACTAGTTCTTCGAGCAGTTCATGAAAGTCCATCGGCGGAACCGTCCGGTACCGTTCAATCCACTGACAGGCAAGCAGCGGACGAAGCACATAGAAATATTTCTTGATTCGCACCTGCTCTCCTCGTAAATGCCGGCTTTCATTCCGCTTCGCCATATTGAGGTAATGATACATCAATGCTGGAGGATAAAACGCTCGGTCCTTTAATTCTCTTAGCTGCTTTGCCAAAGAGAAGGATTCAGCATAGATGATGTCAGAAGACAGCCATTCCATGATGGATGGATTCGATTTATTGAATAAGCGAAGTGCCTTTCTAAGCTCCCAGCCGCTGATATCAAGCACATCATCAATCGGCCGTTCAATGACATCACGATGTTCTTCCATTGCCCAATACCATTCTTTTCGAGGAACATATAAAAAACGGACATCGTAATCACTATCAGTCGAGGGGAATCCCCATGCTCTGCTGCCTGATTCAACCGCGAGGCAAATTTTTACGTCATACGTTTCTTCGATGATTTTCAGCTCTTCCTTGATTCTCTCTCTCATCATCCATCAACTCTTTCTATAGAAATCTGCATGACTTCTTCACGTTTTGGTAAAATACGAATAAGACATATATGAAAAAGGAGTTGGATCTCATGTCTATATCTCGCATCATGAAATGGATCACCGGGATTTTTGAAGCCTGTCTTGCCATCCCTGTCATCGGAGGACTATTTATTATTAGCAATGGCTATTCACCGCTCATGGTCATGCTTATTCTGCATATTATCACACTCGTCTTATCGAAGCGAGACCAAGGACCAATGATTGGCAGCATCATTGGGATTATCACATCCTGCCTCGCCTGGATTCCGATACTTGGATTCATCCTTCATATCATCACAGCTCTTGCCCTTATTATCACCGCGTTAGTACCTGATGAAAAAACGAGACAAAATACGAGTTATTAAAAAAGAGGCCCTCCTAGAGCGGCCTCTTTGTTCTTTTATTTGAGCAAATGCTTTTGTAAGAAGGAAAGCTTCTCTGTTTGAAAAGCCGGGATAAACTCGTGTCCAAAATAGCGATATACCTTCAGGTCTTTATCTGTTTCTAAATGGTTGTATGCCGCAAACACAGTAGATGGCGGGGTAATTTTGTCAATCAGACCGATCGCCATCAAAGTTGGCTGTTTGACCCATCCAGCTAAATTGATTAAGTCAAAATAGCTTAATGTCTCAAATGCCTTTTCTTCCACTTCCGGGTCACTATTTCTCCGAAAGTACGAATTGATTTCTAAATAAGGCTGCTCCAATGCCACATCCACTGCACGCTCGAAGTTTGATAAATAAGGGTAATCTGCCGCGACGACCTTCGGAATATCTGAAAGGGCTGCAGCTGCTACCGCTAATGCGCCTCCCTGGCTTCCACCAATTACGCCGATCCGGTGTTTATCTACTTCAGGGAAGGACTGAATGACTTCGAGTGCACGAACCGCATCTAAATAAACACCGCGATAATAGTAGGTCTCTTTTGATAAAATGCCTTTTGTCATCCACCCTAAAGCGTGACCGCCTGGTGTCACTGTCTGATCTTCACTGCCGCCTTGACCGCGGACGAGCATACCAAATGTGGCATAGCCGTGGAGCGCCCAGTTGACGATATCGTGAATGCCGCCGTCATAGCTGGCATTATAGCCATGAAAACGAACGAGCGCTGGATGCGGGCCAGTTTGATCAGGTACAGCATAAAAGCCTTCAATTTTAGAATGTCCAAAGCTTTGATACGTCAGGCGGTACACCTTAACGCCTTTCACTGGATAGTCATACGGTTCAAGTGTTGGCTTTGCCTCCACTTGGCGCAGTTCTTCGAGCGATTTCTTCCAAAAGTCTGAGAAATCAGGACGTGCAGTTTTCTTTGGTTTATATTTTTTTAGATCTTCTAGTGATAAATCGAACAATTGCATATCATACTATTCCCCTTTGTTTTATTAGTTATAGGTATCATACCACTCATTTCTTGATTGAGAAAGTCATTTAACAAAACCTTCTGACATTTCTATTGGCAAAGATGATGGAAACCATTATGATAAAGAAACTGGCCTTGAAGACTAGAATAAACCATTACATACATTCATGATTTTCACATGACATATAGCGAATAAAGGAGGAACCCATATGAAAATCGCCCTTGTCCAAATGGACGTACAAATTGGAGAACCTGAAGTGAATTTTAAAAAAGCAGAAGCGTTTTTAGAAGAAGCAGTTCGCGAGCAGCCTGATCTGATCATTTTACCCGAAATGTGGAATACCGGCTACGCCCTTGAACAAGCCGAGCAGCTTGCAGATATAAACGGTGAACGCACAAAGCAGCTCTTCTCCTCCTTTGCCCGCAAGCACCAAGTGTATCTCATCGCAGGCAGTGTGTTAAATAAGCGGACAGAGAATGAAAACATCACCAACACAATGTATGTTTTTAACCGCCAAGGTGAGCTTTTGTTAGATTATGATAAAATTCATTTATTCCGCTTAATGGATGAGCACAACTATTTAACCGCTGGTGATCAGCTTGGTTTATTTGACTATGGTGAAGATGTGACGATTGGTGCGATGATCTGCTATGACCTCCGCTTCCCGCAGCTTTCCAGAACACTTGTGAACAAAGGAGCGAAGGTGCTCGTCAATACGGCGCAATGGCCGTCAGCAAGAGTGGACCATTGGCGCAGCCTGCTCATCGCAAGAGCGATTGAAAACCAGTCATTTATGATTGCTGTTAACAGAACTGGCACAAGCAGAGACACGGCATTCCCTGGACACTCTATGGTGATTGATCCACTCGGCCGCATCCTGCTTGAAACAAAAGATGACGAAGACATTTATTATGCGGAAATTGATCTTCAGCTAGTGGATGAAGTCAGACAGCAAATTCCGGTTATGACGGATCAGCGTCTGGACTTATATTAAACAGCAGGGTGCTCCCCTGCTTTCAGCGTGTAGACAAACCCTCGCATTCGGTGTCAGGTCTGCGCTCCGGTGCTCACGAATGTCAAATTCGCTCCGCTCCGCTGCTCGCCCTTTCTAGACTGCAAAGGTTTTCTATCACGCTGAAAAGAAGACAAAGGGCTAAAACCAAGATCATTTTAGCCCTTTGTCACCAATCTTAAAGCAGGGTGCTCCCCTGCTGTTTGCGTTTAATTAAACGTTTGTTTAAGCTTTCCCTTGGTTCTGATAAAGGTCCATGAAGGCTTGAGCGGCTTTCGTTAAATACCTTTCTTCAACATATGCAAATACAAGTGTTCGGGTTGGGCATGAATCAATGTTTAAATAAATAACTTGGTTCCTATCCTCTTGTGCCACCATTTTCGGCACAACGGTCACACCTAGTTCGTTTTTGACCAATGCCTGTGCTGTTTGAATATGGCTTGTTTCAAAAGCCGCTTTTGGCTGAAAACCGTGATGACGGCACAGTTCCATGACCACTTGCCGAAAACCGTATCCCTCTTTCAGCATAATAAATGGGATACCTTCAAGAAGTTGAAAGGGAACGATTTCGTGACCGGACTCTTTTTGCCCTGCTTGCTTGATAATCTCGTTCAATTCCTCTGATAACCATGGCTGAGCAGCTTGCGGAACTGCAAGAAGGAGCGGCTCTGTCAGCATTTGTTTCGTTTTCAATGATTCATGCTCGACAGGCATAGATAAAATAGCCAAATCCAGTTTTCCAGCCAATAGACGTTTTTCAAGCTCACGAGGAGACTCTTCTATCAGTTGAACGTGAACATGAGGATACGTTTGACAAAAGGTTTTTAATAAACCGGGCAAGACATATCCCCCTGTCACTGCTGGCGCTCCAATGTTCAGCTCTTTCCCGATTTCATAAGCTGCTTCTCCCATTTCACGCAGCAAATCATCTCTTTCCTTCAAAATATTCTCAGCCCTTTTAATGAATCGTCTCCCTTGAGGTGTGGGCGTTACTTGTCCATAATTTCGAATAAATAACGGTGTGTCTAATTCCTCTTCCAGCTTCTTCATTTGCTGGCTTAAAGAAGGCTGTGCAATATGAAGTTGATCAGCTGCTTTTGTAAAACTTTGCTGCCGGTACACTTCAATGACATATTCCATCATTCGTATATCCACTTTCATCACCTCATAGGTTTTAACTATCCATGTCATATCTTTTATGTCTTAGACAAATAACAGAAGGAATTCTACGATAAAGAGACCACAAAGGGGGAAAAGAAATGAATCCATATGCTAAAGCCGAGAACCAATTTTCACAAAATGCCGAGAACTATCGAGATTCACCTATATTTGCAGCCGGAGAAGAGCTGGAATGGATGAAAACAACAGCAAATGCGAAGGGACATGAGCATTTACTTGATATTGGCTGCGCGGCAGGACATACCGTTTTTTCCTTTTCAGACGTTATCTCTAAAGGGGTAGGCATTGATGTCACGCAAAAAATGATCGAGATTGCAGCAGCACTAGCGGAAGAACGCCACCTGAACCACATTACTTTTGAGCAGGCAGCCGCAGAAGCATTGCCCTTCTCTGATGAATCATTTGATTTAGTGACGTGCCGATTTGCTGCTCACCACTTTCCAAACCTTCCGGCAGCCATGTCGGAAATCAGCCGAGTCTTAAAGAAAGGCGGCCAATTTCTGCTCGTCGACCATTATGCACCTGAAAACCCTGCACAGGATTCATTTATTAATCACTTAAATAGACTGAGAGACCCTTCTCATGTGCGGGAAAGCTCGTTATCAGAATGGAAAGAGCTTTTCGATGACAACCAATTGACTCAGAAAGAGATTCGTTACTGGGACCTGCATATTGATTATCAGGACTGGATTATACGCGGACGCACGCCAGAGAACATTCAAAAGGAGATCGTTTCCCACCTTCAAGCCGCAGACCCTGACACAAAGCAACTATTTCAGCTTCAATTCGATGCACAGCATCAGCCCATTTCCTTCTGTTTAAAAGCTGCACTGCTTCAAGGAATCAAAAATTAAACTGATAGAAAAAGTCTACCATCGCCGGTAGACTTTTTTAATCTATCACTGTTTCACAGGTAGCTTTTCATGTTCGTGACACGTCTCTTCTCACGAATAGATCATGTTTCTATTATATGATAATTGAACGAAGATAGGTGAGGCATTTTAGATCCTCTGAATAAAAAAGAACCTACCCTCTTTGGAATAAGTTCTTTACTGCATGCGTAACTTACGGTGCAATATCCTCTAATACTTTCTCGCGCGTTTCTATCATTTTAAAAGCAAGAATTGCTCCCACTACCGTCACACTTGCAAAAAGAATAAAAATAGTTGAAACACCGCTTACCTCTAAAATAAAGCCTATCATAATAGGAGCGATCGCTGAGGCCAGTCTAAGCCACGCTGTAGCAAATGCCGTTCCAATCACCCTCATACGTGTCGGATAAATTTCAGGTGTATATAGATAGAGGAGAACTGTAATTGTCCCCATCATTCCGTAAGCAGCAGACCCTAAATAGATGACGCTTTCTGGTGAAGTCGCTCCGCTGATCCATAAAGCCGTTAATAACACACCTGTTAATACAAATGCAATGGTTGCCCAGCGCTTCCGTCCCACTTTATCAATTAAAAATGCACAAGCGAATACCCCTACGGTCTGTAAAATATTTGTGAGAGATGCTGCCCTTAATGAATCTCCGACTGGCAAATGGTAAACAGTATTATAAAGACTCGGTAACCAGTTATTTAAACCATTCGATACAAAGTAGGCAGAAAACCATAGTCCCCATACGACCAATGTTCTTTTACGGTAAAAAGTTGAAAATAGCTCTTTCCAGTCGCCTTTTTCAGTACTGCTGGATACTTGATTTGCGACAGGCATTCGTTTGTCAGTACTCGCTTCAATTTCTTCAATAATTCTTTCGGCTTCATCTAACCTGCCTTTCGAAATAAGCCACCTTGGCGATTCACGCAGCATGAAAAAGAATCCAAAGACGATTAAACCTCCAATGCCTCCAATCAAGAACATCCATTTCCACCCAAAGCTAGGTACAACAAATGCACCAATTTGAGCTGAGATCATTAATCCTAATGGAAAAATCATCTCATAAAGCATAAAAAATCTGCCTCTTCCTTGGGCTCGGGACAACTCATTAATATATGAGGCTGCTACCGGCACCTCTCCTCCAACTCCAATCCCTTGTATAAAGCGGAAAATAAAAAGGGCCATAAAATTACCTGAAAATACACATGCGATACTCATAATAGACATGAGGAACACCGTCCACTTTGCACTAAATACACGGCCGCGCCTTTCTGCTAACCACCCAAAGAAAATAGCACCAACCGCTTGTCCTATATAACCAGACCCAATAAGAAGGCCAATTTGAGCAGGTGATAAATTCCACATGCCGATGAGGACCGGGAGAACAAACGCTAAAGATAGCGCATCAAAAGCATCAAAAAAGGTAGCAGATCCCATAATGATCCGAGGTTTTAAATGCCACCTCGAAAAAGGTACACTTTCCATCCTAGTCAATAGTTGTGAAGCTCTATCAACAACTTGCCCACCTTGAGAATTTGAATTTCCGCTGAGTTCTAACGTCATGGTATCTCCTCCTTATTAGAGGAAATGATGCAAAAGTACATGCCGAAGAGCGCTGAAGAAATCGCTTACATTTTAAATCAAGCTGAAATTCTGTAGCGTTCATACGAGTTTTCAGCATCTATCAAATCTTTTTTGGCGTTCCCGTGGTACCCCGATCTATATAATACATAGGGAAGATATGTTCCATCGCCTCTAACTGTTCTCCTTCTAATAACTGTGTTAGTAAAGAAACAGCTTTTCTTCCCATTCCAACTAAATCAACATGAACAGAAGATAAAGAAGGGGTTAGGAAACTTGCAATGGGCACATCATCGGCACCAACGACAGACAAATCATGAGGTATTGACACATTTGCGTTTTCTGCCGCTTTCATGACCCCTATCGCCAAAAAATCTGAAGAGCAAACAACTCCAGTCATGTGCTGGTTTCCTTGGAGAAATTGAGAAACCACTTCTACTACTTTTCCCCCATCAAATTCATCTAACTCAAACACAAGCTCTTTGTTCAATGTTAATCCTAAACGTTTCAGTGTGCGCTCATACCCCTTGTAATACCTCACACTATGCATCGAACTCATTGGACCATTGACCAGCCCAATGGTTCGATGACCTTTATCAAATAAGGCCGTTACAGATTGACAAACACCTTCTTCATCATCTGGCCTGACACATGGAAATGGTGAATCCTCTAAGTAACTTCCGACAACGATAATGGGAATAGCCAAACTTTTTAGCCAATCCATGCTCAATTCTTCATTTCTTGGAGAAAATAAAATGGCACCATCTACAGCCTGCGTCTCAAGTAACCGCTGCTGCTGCACAGATGTAAATGACATCAGCATATTGAATTCGGTCTCATCTAATTCCTTCGCTATGCCGTCTAAAATCGTTGAAAAAAATGGATTATTCAAAATATATGAACCGCGGGGAACCACTACAGCGATATTCCCAGTCTTTCTTTTCACGAGCCCTCTCGCTCCTAAATTAGGGCGGTAGCCTAACTCATCAATCACTTGTTTGATTCTTTCAGCCGTTTGAGCGCCTACTCCTGGTTTTCCACTTAATACTCGGGAAACAGAGGCTATAGACACTCCTGCTTTCAATGCGACATCTTTAATACTTACTGACACATTTCATACCTCCGGGAGTCTGTTGTTTTATACCCTATTATAACCTGACTCACCTTCATCATGAAATCAATGGTCTGTTATCTACTGACGTTTTCCTTAAGCAAACCAACACTTTGAAGGCCTTGGCGAATCTCTTCTTTTTCCTTTTGAGTTAAAGGTAATACCGGCTTTCTAGCAAGCGAACTGCTGATCAAACCTCTCTGGAACATCGCTTCCTTCATTCGCAGATGAGAGGTAGAGGAAGGTTCATCCATTTTATATACAGCATGCTTTAATTCAAAGATTCTATCGTACACTTTATTAGCTGCTGCAAGGTCTTGTTTTTCCACACATTTCACAAGTTCAGCGATCAAATCTGGCACAAAACAGCCGAAACCGACAAGCGCCCCATCAATCCCTTGAACTAATGTTGGCAATAAATATTCATCGTGACATGTGAGCAGCGATACATCTGGTGCATGCTTTTTCAGTGCGCGCACATCGACTTCATATTGTGCCATGTCTCTTTGACCAATTTTGAATGAGACAACATTTTCAATTTCCGACATTTCTAGTAATTGATTCGTTGTATATGAGGTTTTTGTCCACGTTGGATATTGATGGACGATGATTGAAATGTCAATCGCTTCTGCAACATCTTTAAAGAATTGGACAGGTGATTCAGGCTGCATACCGAATCTCAGCCATGAATGCGGCGGCATGAGAAGGATACCTTCTCCGCCAGCTTCTTGAACTGCTTTTGCATGCTGGATCGCTTCAATTGTCCCTTCAGCTGATACCCCGGAAATGACAGGTACTTCCCCTTTTAATTCGTCGGCTGCAATACGCACAGCCTCAGCTCGTTCATGTGGCAGCAAAGTCATAATCTCGCCAGTATGTCCATTGACAACAATCCCGTTAATTCCTTCGTGCTCCGCCACCCAGCGAACAAGTTTACGAAAAGCAGGTTCATCAATTGAATAGTCATCTTTAAAAGGAATTAAGACCGCCGGGAATACACCGCTCCATTTTTCTTTATTTTTCATCAACAAATTCCTCCCCATTCGATTATAGTAAACGTTTACCGTAAGCGTTTACGTAAACAATCATAGAATGTCCTCACGGAAGTTGTCAACATTATTTTTTAAAGATTATCATAATTCAAAAAACTCTTATTGAAATTTAGATACTATTTTATTTTTCCGAAAAAGAAAATGATCTATATCAAAAACCTCATCATCATGAACTGATTGAAGGAGGATCACCGCTTTTTCCAAACGGCTGCACACCAAAAAAAGGATAAATACATTTTGGTTGTCAAAGCATCATCATATGTACGAAGGAAAAGAATTCAATAGAAAAAAGTCTACCCTCAACGGTAGACTTTTTTTATTTCGAATATAAATCCCAGCCAAGCTTGAGTGTGTCCACAATATAATTGGCGACTTCCTCAGCCTCTAAATGATCTGTTTCCACTCTTGAGTTATGAAGAGAATAAATCTCCCGGCGCTCTTCAAACAGCTCTTTCATCTCATCAAGCGTCCGGTTGTGAAGAACAGGGCGGTTTTCGATTAAAATATCAAGCCGCTGCTTCCAATTCTCCCACGATAGATCAAGGAAAAGAACGGTACAATGCTTCAAGCAGGCGCGTTTGATTTCTTCCTGTTTGAATGCACCGCCTCCAAGGGAAACGATCTTGAGCTGTGTATGTTCACATAAATCGACGATATAATCCTTTTCAGCCTGCCTGAAGAATGCTTCTCCTTTTTGCTGAAACATCTCTGGAATCGTCATGTTGTACTTTTTCTCAATCTCCTGATCGACATCAATAAAATCTCTATATAGCTTTTTGGCAACCAGCTGCCCAATGGTTGTTTTCCCAACACCCATAAAGCCAATGAGGACAATATTCCGCTGTCTTACAGGAATTTCTCTATTGATTTTCATGGTCGTGACACGTCCTCCCTACGACAAGGAATGCTACATAATGTTTCTATTATATGATAAATGGAGCGCGAAAAGATAGGCAATCTTAAAAATTGTGTTTGACGACGTAGCCGAGCTGTTCAGAAAGCCGCTGTGCCTGTTCTTTCACTTTTTGCTGCAGCTCGGGAATGACTTCTTCAGTAAACCGATGGGTTGGACCAGATATGGATAAACAGGCTTTCACTTCACCATGAATGTTAAAGATTGGTGCCGCTACTGCCGCAGATCCTACCTCGCGTTCATCGATGCTGCAAGAAGTATATGTGTCAAGAATATGTTTACGTTCCTTTTGCCAGTCACCCTTCATCACATGATCAGCCTCATACGCTAATACTTTTTGTTGAAATTCTTCACTTTGAAATGCCAATAATACCTTTCCGCCTGCACCTGCGTACAATGGCAGCTTTTCACCAATCTTGACAAGATGCCGAATCGATTGCAGCCCTTCCGCTTGTTCAATACAAACCCTGCTTGTTGAATCCAGTACATACAGGTTGACGGTTTCCTTTGTTTCATCACGAAGTGAGTACATGAGTGGCTTAGCCAGTTCCCTCAATTTAATGGACTTCCCTGCAATGTATCCGAGGAGATAAAGCCTTTGACCCAATCGGTATTTCATTGTTTCTTGATTCTTCTCCACAAAATGATTCATTTCAAGTGCCTTGAGCAGTCTCGTTGTCGTAGACATTGCTAAATTCATCTCTTTTGAAATATCCGTTAGCGTCAGCTCTTGACGTTCTTCACTAAAACAATAAAGAATATCCAAAGCACGCTGAACTGTACGCAGTCCTGATTCTTCTTTTGACTTTTTATCAGCCATATTCACTTTCTCCTTTTCCCCTTTGATTTCTTATCGACATCAACGATCGATTTTGCTATAATCCATTTTAAACGTTCCACTAAAAGAAAACAAATTCCACCAGACAGAATAAAATCAATTGAAGATATTTGATGGAGGAGATATTTGAATGTACCTGCTCGTTTTTACACTGCTTATCAGTCTATATATAGTTCATCAACTATTTCCTGCTCTCATACTCTCCTATTTTGTTGGTCTGCTGGCTGCTATCTCGCTCACCATTTCTTTTAAGAAAGCAAGCGGTCTTTATTTGAAAACAGGTGCTGTATTTCTCATCATTGGGTTGTTCTTATTCTTCTTATCCGGCCAGCCATTGCACACGTTTTTTCTTCACTTTCATTCCATGCTGGGCTTGCTTTCTCTCTTTTTCATGCTGCCTTTTATTCATTCTCTCATACATGTTGGACATTTCGATACACAATTAAATAAACTGCTCACACTGCATACAACGAGCTCAAATCAGCTTTATCGCAAGAGTTCATTTGTCACTCATATACTCGGCATGTTTTTAAATATCGCGACGATTCCTTTACTATATACATCGCTCAAACCGTCGCTCGAATCCCTAAAAGAACAAGTGAAACAACATCTTTATACACGCAACCTCTTAAGGTCATATGCATTATGTTTAAGCTGGAGTCCTGTTGAAGTGCTGGTAAGCGTCACCATTGATGCAACCAAACTAAAATATTATCAAATTGCACCTATTACTTTTGGTTTAATGGTCGTTGTGCTGGCGATAGATTGGATGCTTTTTTCTCGTCAAAGCAAACGATTACCAAACATCATTCAGTCTTCAGAAACAAACGCCAATCCTCATCGAATTAAGCGAAAAACCCTTCAGCTCGCTTTCATGCTGCTAGGTTTTATGACAGTCGTCTCACTTGTCGATGCATGGATTGGGAAAGGCTATTTATTCGCTGTAGTACTGACGATTATTCCATTTGCTCTATTATTCTCTTCTGTTATCAAAAAAAGAAAACAGTATATCGCTGTCTCTGTGCCTCATTGGAAAGAAAGAACCCGTCAGCTCTCCAACTATATGTGTCTATTTTTAAGTGCAGGCTTCTTTGTCGATATGCTCCTTGCGACAAACAGTATGCAGCCGATTCAAGCATTTATTGTCAGTATATCAGACCATGCCATTTGGGTTTATTGTGTCATTGGGTTGTATTTTCTGATCACTGCCCTTTGCGGCTTTCACCCGCTCGTCTCACTTGCTTTGTTAGTCAGCATGATGGCACCAGTCATCCATGAACTGCCTGCTCTTCCCATTGCCATCATGCTGATCGTTGCTGGCACATCGACTGTTATGTTTAGTCCTTTTAATGTTTCTGTCTCCCTATTAGCTGATTTGATGAAGGTCAACCCTTACCGTATCACTCGCTGGAATATATGGTTTGCCAGCCTTTATATCAGCATGGGTATCGCATGTGCAGCGATCATCACCGTTATCTTTTATACATAAAAAAGAGAACTCATCCTTGAGTTCTCTTTTCAGATTGTTGACAAAGGGCTAAAATGATGTTGATTTTAGCCCTTTGTCTTCTTTTCAGCGTGATAGAAAACCTTTGAAGTCTAGGAAGGACGAGCACGGGCGCGGAGCGAATTTAACATTCGTGAGCACCAGCACGCAGGACTGACAACGAATGCAAGGGTTTGTCTACACGCTGAAAAGAGAACTCACCCTTGAGTTCTCTTTTGCTTTCTCTCTATGGTTTTAATTGAATACGTTCAATTTTACCTACGATAAAGATGTACGACAATGCCCCGCCTAAAGCAACTAAACTGACGAATAAAATTCCTCCATTGTAAGAGCCTGTCGCCGACACGATGAATCCGATAATCAGCGGAGTGATGATCCCAGCTAAATTAGCAAAAAAGTTAAATACGCCGCCAGCCAGCCCAACCATTTCCCGCGGTGCCACCTCAGACAGCATCGTCCAAGAGATATTAGACAATCCTTGCGCAAATGAAGCGATGGATAAAATGGTCAGCACAAGCGGGATATTTGTTGTAAAGTTTGCTAAAACAATGGTACTCGTCATCAGCAAGCCAACCACTACTGGCAGCTTTCTCGCTACATTCACTGATACGCCCTTTTTAAGCAGCCAATCAGACACATAACCTCCAAACAAGACCCCAAAGAATGCAGCAATATAAGGAAGAGAAGCAGCAAAACCTACCTTGAGAAACGCCATATTTTTCGCCTCTGCCAAATAGGTCGGAAACCATGTTAAAAAGAAAAAAAGGGTAGACGCAACAGAGAATTGGCCAATATAAAGCCCGATCAATTTACGATATTTTAGAAGGGCGGCAAAGTCTGCCCATTTCAGCTTCTCCTGTGATGCGACTGTCAGCCCATCGCCTTGCCGGATTAATCCTAACTCATCTTCATTTATCTTCGGATGCTCTTTCGGTTCGTGATAATACTTGTACCAAAAGAAAGCAAATATGATACCGAGCGCACCTGCCGTAATGAAGACGGTTCTCCAATCGAAAGTCGTCATGATCCAAAATAGAAGAGGTGTCGCAAATGCAAGACCCACATACTCTCCAGCAGTATAAACACCTGTTGCAAAAGCCCGTTCCCGCCTTGGAAACCATGTGGTAACAATACGGTTATTTGCAGGAAAAGCGGGAGATTCTGTAATCCCAATAAACAAACGGCAGCCAAATAAAAAGGCAAAGCTGTTCGCAAACGCCTGTAAGCATGTGAAAATAGACCAAGTAACGAGTGATATCCCATACGTTACCTTTGAGCCAAATTTATCGAGAATAAAACCGCCTGGTATTTGCATCGCTGTATATGTCCAGCTAAATGCTGAAAAAATCAAGCCTAATAAGGCAGGATTTAATTGCAATGAAGATTGAATTGCAGGAGCAACAATGGATACACTGGCTCGATCAATATAATTAATAGCGGTAATAAAAAACAACAGAATCAATATGCCAAAACGGGCTTTCGTTGGTTTCACATATGCGGGCTGCAATTCATTCCCCTTCAGTTCTGAATGCACTTTCATAACCATCCTCCTTTGTTTCCGCAGCGTGCGGTTCGGTTGAGCGTATTAAATTACCCCTTTTTCTTCTAACTGCTTACACTCTTCTTCTGTTAAGCCAAGCATATTTGTTAAAATTTCATAATTATGTTCGCCTAAATCAGGTGCAATGTGACGGATACTTCCAGGTGTTTTTTCAAACTTTGGAATGATCCCAGGCACCTTCACTTTTCCAAGACGAGGGTGATGCACCTCGACGATATTCTCTCGTGCTTTAAATTGCGGATGCTCAAAAATATCCCGAATACTTAAGATTGGGCTCACAGGAACACCGTGTTTATCTAAAATTTCTAATACGTCATCCCTTGTTTTCGACGCGATCCATTCAGAGACGATCGCATCCATTTCTTTGTTATGCCTCAGCCTGGATGCATTGACCGCGAATTTTTCATTCTCTAGTAAATCTAATCGATTCATCGCCTCTGCCAATCGATTGAAGGTCGAATCTGTACTCGTCACAAGAACCAAATAATGACCATCCTTTGTCTCATAGGTGCCGGCAGGGCTTGAATGTCCGCTCAGCCCCGGTGAACGCTCACGCACCTTCCCAAGCTTGTCATATTCTGCAACCAAAAACTCTAACATACGAAACACAGATTCATAGAGGGCCAAATCCACCATTTGCCCAGTTCCTTCTGGATGTGTATCCCTGTAATACATCGCTGTCACAGTAGCAAACGCCACATAGATGCCAGCAATATAATCAGTGAGAGAAAAGGAAGGGCTGACTGGATGCCGGTCTGGAAACCCTTGAATATATGTAAAGCCGCTAAACGCCGTCGCTGGTGTTCCAAATCCGGCTTTGTCCTTAAACGGGCCCGTTTGACCATAACCCGATACACGAATCATAATTAAACGAGGGTTGATTTCTTTTAACACATCGTACCCAACGCCCCATTTTTCCAGTGTTCCAGGGCGGAAATTTTCAATCAGCACATCGACCTGGCCCGCAAGTTTTTTAAAAATGTCTTTTGCTTCGTCTTTGTGCAAATCCAGTGTAAGGGATTTCTTATTCCGTGAGAGACCAGACCATCTAAGTGGTTCCCCATCTGCAAAAGGGCCGACATGCCGCAGCGTATCGCCTTTGCCAGGAATCTCGACTTTGATGACCTCTGCTCCAAAATCCCCTAGAAGCACCGCGCCATAGGGTGCAGCAATCATCGTAGAGACGTCTAATATTTTTATTCCTTCGAGCGGTGTATTCATATTCATTGCTTGACTCCCTTTCATTCAAGTGATGAAGGGCTAAAATCATTCCTAATTTTAGCCCTTTTCATCTTTCTGATTGACCCGGAAAGCCTTGATGATTCAAAAAGAGGGCTTACCGGTGCAGGTTTTTAATCCTTTGGAAGCTGCCCTTGCGGTGTGTAGAGCCAAATGAGCCATAAAGGTTCATCTCCTGTATTCACATGCTGGTGCGGGACACCGTCAGGAATGAACATAAAATCATTTTGTTTAAAGGACTGCCTTTCTCCATCACAAATGACTTCGCCAGATCCTTTAATCACAAAATCAAATTCCTCTGAACCCGGGTGATTGTGCACTGAACTTGCTTCCCCTGGTTCAAAAATGGTGAGACCCGCCATCATATGTTCTGAACCAACTGTATCCGGTGTAATGGTTTGAAATACCTTTCGAACCATTTGCTCCTCTGGACGATCTAAGCCTAACCATAATGGGTTCCCATCTTGAAACGGATTCAATACTTTAATTTTCATTGTTAATTCCTCCCTCATTCTGATTAATTCACGCTGACATGTGAGCGCTTTGAATTTGGTGAATAAATGTCATTAATATTCCAATGTCCATCCGTAGGAACAGGATCATTTTTCATTGCTACATCAATAACGCAAGGCTCCTGAGAAGCAATGGCTTCAGCTAAAGCTTCTTTGAATTCAGAAGCAGAGGTGATTTTAATCCCCTTCATTCCATAACCTCTCGCAATGGCAGCAAAATCCGGTGAATAGCTTTCTCCATCTTTTCTAAAAACAGTGCCGTACGTCGTTTCATAGTGCGCCATTTGCAAGCCGGCTATTGTGCCAAATGCACTGTTATTCATCACAATCCACACAACAGGAATGTTCTCTTCAACGGCTGTTGCGAGAACGGATGGATTTTGACCGAAGCCGCCGTCTCCAACGAGTGACACAACAACACGGTCAGGCTGGGCAATCTTTGCCCCAAGTGCGGCAGGGGCTCCAAATCCCATCGTTGCAAAGCCGCCTGGCGTTAAAATGGTTCCTGGCGTCAACACAGGAAATTGCTGTCCAACCCCATTTTTGTTCCAGCCAACATCCGTTGTAATAAACGCATCTGGCGGCAATACTTCCCGCACTTCCTGCAAAATACGCTGCGGCTTCATTGGGAAGGATTCATCTTGAACATTCGTCAGATTGCTAGCCTGAAAATCCTTACGATATGCCGCAATTTCCTTTTTCAATTCAGGACGATTCAGCCCTTTTGGCAGCCTTTCTCTCGCCACTCGATTGAGTACAGTCAAGGCTTGCTTAAGATCGGCTACCGCTCCAATTTCAACAGGGTAGTTACGGCCAATTTCATTCGGATCTATGTCGATATGAATGAGCTTGGTTGATTGGAAATTGAACGTATACTCCGATTCCCACGAGCTCGCATCAGCTTCAGCAAAACGAGTGCCTAAAGCCAATATATAATCCGCCTCTTTGCACTGATCATTGATAAATTTCGTCCCCCAAAACCCTGTCATTCCAAGGGTCATTGGGTGATCATCCGGCATGGCTCCTTTCCCCATTAAAGAATGGGCGACAGGGATACTTAGATGGTCAGAAAAAGCCTTTAGTTCTTCAGCTGCATCAGCTAATAAAATGCCTCCCCCAACATATAAGAGCGGTCTTTCTGCCTGCAGCAATCGATCTAATATCCGATTGGCCGTTTGATCATCAATAGAAGGTTTTTCAATGGTGTGTGTATGATGGTTGATTTGTTCAAACAGGGACACATCTAGGTCTTTTGAGAACACATCCATTGGAACAGAAATAAGCACCGGGCCAGGACGGCCGCTTTCAGCTAACTGAAATGCTTTTGATAAAATCTCTGGAAATAATTCTGGAATATCGACTCGCCATGCTCTTTTCACAAACGGCCGGTAAATTTCGTATTGAGAGGCATCGGAATGAAGATTGATTTCTTGGTGTGGGTGCTTTCCGTAATAGTGACTTGGGACATCTCCTGCAATAACAACCATTGGAATGGAATCAAGTGCTGCATTCGCTACCCCTGTTGCGGCATTGGTGAGTCCAGGTCCTAGATGACTGAGAACAACAGCCGTCTGTTTCTTCGCCCGCGCATAACCATCTGCTGCATGTGCCGCTATCTGTTCATGTCTGACATTTACAAATTGAATCGAGCTTTTTTCAAGCGCTGATAAAAAAGCAATATTCGTATGACCACAGAGGCCGAAAATATGCTCGACTCCCCGATTTTCTAAGTACTGAATAACCTGTGTAGAAATATTCTTCTTCATGTTTCTCTCCTCTCACGGTGCAGCTATGAATCTGCTACTCACTTATTCTTTGAAAACACAATAGATAGAACATTGTTCAAATCCTGTATCGCCACTTGCCCGGGAGCTGAGCTTTCTTTCCCTACAGCAAAGGTCATCACAGAACCAAAAAGCCCGCCAATCATTCTTGTAAAAGCCCCGTATTCCGCCATTGCCATGGAAATAACGGGAATTGACAGCTGCTTTTTCGCATGGCTGGTCGCCGAGAGCAGTGTTAATGCATCGTCATAGGAATGCGGCATCACTGCGATCTTTGCGATGTCGGCGCCGACTGATTCTGCATTGACGAATAGCTGCACGAGGCGATCCACCTCAGGGGTGCGATCGAAATCGTGATACGACACAATCAAGGTAACGCCATGTCTTTTAGCTGCCTGACTGACTTGCTGTATATGTGTCACATCATGCATGAATTCATAATCAACGGCGTCCACAAGCTGTGTGGAACAAAGTTCGGCAAGCAGAGAAACCTTCTCAGATTCTGAGAGTGATATCCTTTCGCCTCCCTCCTTTTCAGAACGAATGGTGAATAAAAATGGGATGCCCTTTGCCTTTTCTACCATTCCCTTAAGGGTTTCTATCACTTGATCCTTGTCATGAAGGTGATGAAAAAAATCCGCCCGCCACTCTATCACATCAGGCTTCTTCTCTGTTAACACCTCTATCTCATGAAACAATTCTTCCTTTGTTTGTCCGATGAGCGGCGTACAAATCATTGGCTGACCGCCTGCCTGCACACTTTTTACCTTTTGCTGAAATGCATTCACATCCATACGCCCCTTTCACAGACCATTTGGAAGCACGACCATTTTGGTTTCGGTCATCTCCTCGATGGCGAAACGCGGACCTTCTCTTCCAAGGCCACTTCGTTTAATCCCGCCATAAGGCCAATGATCCAGTCTAAAATTCGATGTCCCATTGATGACAACGCCGCCAGTTTCAAGCTCTTTTGCTGCGTGTAATGCCACATCCAGCTGATTCGTAAAGATCCCTGCCTGCAAACCATATCGGCTATCATTTGCTTCTTTAATTGCCTCCTCCAGCTCCTCATAAGGGAGAATGCTGACAACTGGGCCGAACACTTCCTCACAGACGACCTTGGCCTGTTTCGGAGGGTTTAGCAAAATAGCCGGTGTGATGCTCGCTCCATTTCTTTTCCCCCCGCATAAAAGCTGGGCACCCATGCTCTCTGCCTCTTGTATCCATGCCTCAACACGCTGTGCGGCCTGTACATCGACCATACAGCCGATATCACTCTCACTGGACAGCGGATCTCCAACAACAAGCTGCTCTACTTTTTGTTTTAATACCTCAGTAAACAACGGCATCATTTCCTGGTGGACATAAATTCTTTGAACAGAAATACAGCTTTGACCGGAATTACTAAAGCCTGTTTTGGCACACATGGATGCGGCTTGTTCAATATCTGCATCGTGATGAACAATCGTCGCTCCATTCCCTCCGAGTTCAAGCAGTACCTTTTTTAATCCCGCAGAGGTTGTAATGTGTTCGCCTCCGGCAGCCCCGCCGGTAAAAGAGATGAGATTCGTTCTATCATCAGTGACTAACTGTTTCCCGGCGTCGACCCCGCCAATCACAAGCTGCAAACCAGCCTCAGGAAATCCTGCTTCGAGAAGGAGTTCGACAAACGCTGTGGCAACAGCTGATGTTTGCGGTGCAGGCTTCAAAATGATGACATTCCCTCCCGCAAAGGCCGGACCGACTTTGTGACAAATTAAGTTGAGCGGTGCATTAAAAGGGGTAATCGCCAGCACAACTCCGACTGGTACTTTAAATGTCATGGCCATTGCTCCCTGTCCGCGCGATGATACATTGCCAGGAATGGTCTCACCTATTAATCGATTCGCTTCTTCCGCCGATTGCGCCAGCGTCTCGATTGACCGCGAAACTTCATCTCTTGTATTTTTAAGCGGTTTGCCTAATTCTAGCGAAATCAGTTTTGCAAAATGGTCTTTTTGTTCTTCAAGCAAGGTGGCTGCTTTTGTTAGAAGCTTTGAGCGTTCGATTGCCGATATTCCCGCTATTTGTTTTTTAGCATGCTGCGCACTAGAAAGTGCCTGTTCTATGTCTTCTGATGAGGCGAGATAGGATGTACCGATCCTTTCTCCTGAGTAAGGATTGATGATATCTGTTTTCACACGACCGGTATCCAGCCACTCGCCGTTTATATATGACAACGCTCTCAAACTACTCAAATTTTCTCTCCCTCCTTCAAGTGCCGCGTTCCATGTCCTGCATAACGAACCAATCTTTCTTCATTCGGACAAGGTCCTTTCACGAGGGCTCCCTTTGTCAGCTCCTCATATGCATGCGCCACGATGCCCATTCCTCTGGATAAGGAAAAAATGCCTTTTGCTGCTTCTGCTGGAATGTTTAATTCACATTGGATGGCAGCAGATACACCATCTATATTCATCGTGATTTTCTTCCCTTTCAGTTGTTCAAGCTCATGCCTAATCGCTTCGGCTAACCGTAAATATGTGCCGCTGATAAGACCTTGCTGGACATGTTTGTGACTCAGCTCATATAGACGTCTCACCCTCGGATCATCATCATGAAGCTGATGGCCGATTCCCGGGATTTTTTCCTTGCGATTTAACCATGTTTGACACACTTGCTTTGCCGCAGAGTGTATATCCTTTTGATCATCGTAGATCGCTTTAGCCTCGTATAGCATGCGCATGGCCTTCTCTCCAGCTCCGCCATGAATGTCACCTAATAGATTCACCCCTGTTGCTACAGAGGAATTAAACGAAATGCCGCAAGTCACCGCCATTCTAGCTGCTGCAATAGATGGTGCTCTTGGTCCATGGTCCGCACCTGCGACAAGAACACTTTCAAAAAGAGCTGCTTTTGAATCATCCAATAATTCACCAACAAGCAGTAAATAGAGCATTTGTGGATAAGACAATTCACCAATCAGTTCTTCAATCGGATACCCTCGAATTTCAATTGAATTTTTTTGAATATGACTAATCTCAGTCTCCCACCAAGCGCCTCCCTCTTTGTAAATTTCCAGTGCACTTCGATTTTTCATTGTGTGAATCATTCCTTTAGCTTCTTATTTGGAGGTGAACCACCCCTTTATTCCATCCAGTGGAATCTAATTTCACTTTTCGGAATGTGGTTTCATTGTAAGCGCATTCTTTTTATTCGTCAATTATTTTTTCTGAAAATACTGTCAATAGGAGCGAAATTAAGTGAATCGAACTAATTATGTTTGCTTTTTTTGATCAAAAAAATTGATATTTAGTTAAATGGACTTAAGTAGATCGTTCTACTAATTTAATGAATTTTTGGTTATTTTGTCAAACTCAATTGAAATTCGACATAAAAAAAACTCTCCATCTGGAGAGGTCTCTGATTATTGACAAAGGGCTAAAATGATCTTTATTTTAGCCCTTTGTCTTCTTTTCAGCGTGATAGAAAACCTTTGCAGCCCTAGGAAGGATGAGTACCGGTTCGGAATGTGACATTCGTGAGCACCGGCATGCAGGCCTGACAACGAATGCGAGGGTTTGTCTACACGCTGAAACCTCTCCATCTTCTGGAGAGGTTTCTTTTTTATTTCCACCAGTCATCAAACATGGAAGCGGGTACTTGGCGTTTATGCTCTGATTGAACATAACGCTTTTCAATCGCTTCGGCGGCTTGATCTGACACTGGTTTTCCTTCTAAGTAATCATCAATTTCATTGTACGTAATGCCGAGTTCTGTTTCATCCGTTTGCTGAGGTTTATCATCCAGCAGATCGGCTGTTGGTTTCTTTAAATACAGGCGTTCCGGAGCTTCTAGGGCTTCTAAAAGCGCACGGCCTTGGCGTTTTGTCAAACCTGTTAGCGGAAGAACATCTGCACCGCCATCACCATACTTCGTGAAGAAGCCGGTTACTGCTTCAGCTGCATGATCTGTACCGATGACAAGCAATCCTTCCTCACCACCAACAGCATATTGCGCGATCATTCTCATGCGTGCTTTGACATTCCCTTTATTAAAGTCAGACAATGGGCCGCCCGTTTCCTTTTGATATTGATCACTGAATGCTGACACGGCAGGTGCAATATCATATTTCCACGACTTGTCTGGCTGAATAAATGATAGGGCGAGCTGTGCATCATCTTCATCCTGCTGCACACCATGCGGAAGGCGTACCGCAATAAAGACCGCCTCCTCTTTTCCTTCTTGACGAAGCTCACTGACAGCAAGCTGTGCAAGACGTCCGGCAAGCGTTGAATCCTGCCCGCCGCTAATGCCGAGAACGAATCCTTTTGCCCCGGTTTTTTTCAAGTATTCCTTTAGAAATCCAACCCGTTTTTCGATCTCCTGCTTTGGGTCAATTGAGGGCTGCACATGCAACTCTTGGCTGATCTTTTTTTGCAAACTCATACACTTTTCCTCCTAAGCATCCTCTACATGAAGAGAACAGGTTTTACTCACAATTCATTGATTTAACAACGTTTTTTGAATCTCCATTATACCATGTTTTCATCAAGAACATTTTGTTAGACGTTCCCCTATTTCTTAGATGATCAAACATTCACAAGTGAAAAAGACCACGTCTTTATGGACTGGTCCTTTTTCTTTTTTAATCAATTTCTACCCGTATAGATGTACAGCTTGATCCATTACACTTCCCAATATCAGCAGGACATGCAGACACGGCCACAATGAGATCCATTTCAGCCCGCAGGCGAATGTAGTCACCGGGCAGCGATTTTGGCTCCTCCACAGACAGCTTTCCTTTTTCATCAATGACTGTATTCATAAAGGCGTTAAAAGGATAGTACATATCCTCCTTTGGAATTCCAAAGGGCTCAAAGGCAGTCCGCAAATTGTCGTAGCATGTATGCATAACCTCTAAGTGCGTCCGGCCGTATAAAAGCTGATACATCTCTTGCCGGCAGGCGGGCATGTATAAATCATGGCATTCCACTGTATCTTCAATGATCGTAAACATCGGTTTATATAAATTAGAATAAAGCTTATCGCCTTTTTTCACTTTAGACGAGAACAAACTGTCCATCGTCGCACCTTGGTCAAATTTTTCATAAAAATCTTTTTCATGATAGGCCATCACATCTGCTACTTGCTGGCCTTCGACATCAACCACTCGCATACATTGGCCTTTTCCTAAACGAAAGCCGAGTCTACCCTTTGGTAAAATGACGTGTTCTCCGTTCATCACATGCACTCCTTTCCATGACAGTATGCCCAAAATGTCCCCTTGATCATGTATAAAAAAAAGACGCGGTCACAAGCTAATGTCATTGAAATAGAAAGGTGTTGCACTTGCATTGAAAGAAGAACAATCTTTATCTTGGTGGCAGCTTTCTCTCATCGGAGTCGGCTGTACAATTGGCACTGGGTTCTTCCTTGGTTCCAGCATCGCCATTACAAAATCCGGTTATTCCGTCTGCATCTCCTTTTTGCTTGCTGCGGCCGGAACGTATCTCGTCTTTAAACATTTAGCTGCGATGACAGCCGATAATCCTGATAAAGGGTCATTTTGTTCCTATGCTCGTAAAGCATACGGACGCTGGGCAGGGTTTAGCAATGGCTGGGTGTATTGGTTTGCAGAAATGCTGATTACAGGAAGTCAGTTAACCGCCATTTCTCTGTTTACCCGCCACTGGTTTCCTTCTGTTCCGCTTTGGGTGTTTTCTGCGATTTATTCCGCTCTTGCCCTGCTCGTCATTATCATTGGGCTTTCTTCTTTTCAAAAGACAGAAAATGTTCTTGCGGTACTGAAAACAGCGGCGATTTTTCTATTTATGATTCTTGCGGTGCTTGTATTATTCGGCATTTTGACAGAACATAAACCGACCCTTCATCTGCCTAACAAGGATCACGAATGGATGCCTCTTGGTCCGCTTGGTCTTTGGAATGGATTGATTTATGCGTTTTATGCATTTGGGGGAATTGAAGTCATGGGGCTGATGGCGGTTCATTTAAAGGACCCGAAGGATGCGGCAAAAGCTGGACGTGTCATGCTGATCATTCTAGCGGTCATCTATATCGTCTCGATCGGACTTGCTCTCTTGCTTGTCCCAGTGACAGCCTTTAATGAGAACAGCAGTCCATTTATTACTTCATTAGAGCCGTTTCATTTATCGATCTTTCTTCATATCTTTAATGGCATTTTCATTATTGCTGGCTTTTCGACATTGGTTGCCTCTCTCTATGCGGTCACAACGCTGCTCGGCACAATGTCAGAGCATCAGGATGCACCTGCTTGTTTTAAACAAAAAGATCCATCGCATGTGAGATGGTCTTCGATTATCTTAACTGCTGCTGGCTTAATTGTCTCGATTTTGCTTGCACTCTTTTTGTCCAAACACATCTACGAGCATCTCACAACAGCAGCCGGTCTTACCCTGCTGTACACATGGATTTTTATTCTGTTCTCAAGTAAAAAGCTATCCAAGCCATCCACCCGCCAAACGTGCGAAATGATTCTTGCGCTGCTCTTAATTGGAGCCGCTGTATCAGGCACATTAACAGAGGCAAGCGGACGACCTGGCTTTTTTATCAGCCTTGGGATCATTGCAGTGATTGCCATCATGGTGCTATTTATGAGGAAAAAGTGGAAGCAGGATCAGACCGCATCATAATTTCATCATGTTTTTTAATGCAGTAAATGGACATTTGGCGGAGGCTGGTTTCTCCGCCTCTTCATCTGGGAGAAAGTATTGCTTCCATTCATGATTGGTCGGGTCCCCGTACCATTTTAATGATGGGTGAACACTGACCTCATCATATGCTTTGAGCCGCTTGCGAACGAGCTGGCTCATTTTTTGTCCAAACTTGGTCGATCCATTCAATTTTTCAAACACCCATCTAGGCTGAAATGCCATCAAGAGATAAGGGAAGTGGCGGCTTTTTCTGAGTTTGTGGGCAGGTGTGGAACACAAAATAAAATACGCTTCCCCATGGAAGCAATACTCCCACTCATGATGATGAGTATCTAGCGGAATCTCCTCAGGCCACGGTTCTTCATCTTTATGATGCAGCCGTTGAAGCAGCGACCAAAACTGCTGCTCAAATTCTTCAAGCGAGCTTTCCTTTAAATCCTGCGGTGTTTCAAAAAAACAGATAAATGAAGCATATTGACCGGTTTCTTTCGCACAGCCTTGATATTCTCTCAGCAGCTGGGCTAATTCATCCACCGCTTCCTCTTTCCTCGGGTCACCAACAAACCCATAGCGTAAATGATCGAGAAAAAATCCCTGTCTTCCGGGTACACAAGGGAATGTATCGGCTTCATCTCCTACCATCTCGCCAAATTGTGTGAAAGCATCCTGCTTCCATTCTTCTAGTGATCGTAGATTTTGATCAAGGCAACTTTTTGCATACAGCTGGGCCATTTCTTTACACCTCGTTTTAGCGTCTTCTCCATAGCCTATGAGGTGCAAATGGCTGTGGTGACTGTCCTTCCACGACTTTCCTAGCGCATGACAAAATGGGGTTTCCATTTAAATTGAGCAGGTATTTGTTTCTTTTATTCTATTATGTATGATCAGACTAGTGTAAGTTAATAGAGAGCCTTTCGTCATACCTACGATCGATTATTCATCAAAAAGACGGAATCCAGCACCCAATAAATAAGGGCTGCGCAGAAGCTAAACAGATAGACTTTATAGCTCATGAACACAACAAGCCCATAATCAATCCATAAAGCCAAAGCCGAACAAACCAGCCATGCCGCAATAAAATAAATCAGTAAGTCACGGCTTCGAAACCTCTTCGGATGCCGGTGTAAAACAAACTGAATCGGTGCAGCAAAAATGACATAAGCGAGCAAAATGAACAGACTGGTCATCTCCACATAACTAAAGCCCAATTCAGGCGGCATGAATAAAAACGTATAAACGAATGTTGCTGTGATGACTGATAAAATCAACATACACACATAGTTGAATACTGGCAAAAACAGACGCATAGCAGAAGCTCCTTCAAATCATTTTCTGTTCCATCATTATTTAATAATGTGTTATATCTGTCAATCCTTACAAAAAAAACAGACTGAATGTGTCAGTCTGTTTTTCTACCCAATCAACGCCATGATCCCCTGATATCCAAAATAGGCGCCGAAACCAAGTAAAGATAGACCTGCCAGAACAGATAAGCCATGTAAAACACGTTCACTTAAATAACGCCTAAACGAACTAGCAAGCAGCGCCATACTGAAATCCCAGATCAGCATGCCGATAAAAATAGCCATACTGTACATGAGCATTTGGGAAGCTCCATACTTTTCGATCGTATTGGCTAAGATGCTGCCATAGATGCCAAGCCAAAACAAAATACTGAGCGGATTAGATAGAGAAATGAAAAATCCGGTCATGAACGATTTGCCAATTGATGTGTTTTCGCTGTCCTTTTTCGGACTCTCCTGTAAATTGATTTTACGCAGACTTTCAATGCCGGTATAGGTCAAAACGAAAAAGCCGAACAGCCACAAAAAGGTTTTGACAAGAGGTGCAGTCAAAAGCTGGGCGACACCAAAATAGATGAGAAGCATATAGACAATATCCGCAGCCATAGCCCCCACACCAAAAATCCACGCATGCCAAAATCCACTTTTAATCCCTCTGTCGATTTGGGCTGCATTGACTGGCCCAACAGGCGCTGAAAGTGACAACCCTAAAAAGATATAACCAAAAAACACCGCCACATAGACGTCCTCCTTTTGATGCTGACTTGTACATGTTATTCAAACTTTCTGCGTTTTAGTACAAGTCCTTTGTCATCATTTCAGGTGGAGGCTTAGCGGTCTGCTTTCAGTGCTGACTGCTGCGCGTGTACCGTTTCTTTTTTCTTAGAACGATTCATTTGAATCGCAGCTGCGAACAGAAGAACAGCTAAGAAAGCAAATACAAAGACGGCACTAGCCGCTCCTGCCCATTCCAGACTAAATCCAATCAAAAAGGACAAGCAGGCTCCGCCTAAGCTCGCAGCTGCAATAAAATAACTTGTCGCCTCATCGATGGCATTTTCAATCATTAAGGCAGACGCTGTCAGTGCGATTGGGAACATGCCAGCTGCGCAAAGGCCGATGAAAAAGATGAGAATCAGCTGCGCGGTAATGTGGGTTGTCAGAGCGAATATCACAAGCAGCAAAATCATCAGTGATGCACTTAGCTTTAAAAAACGCAGCGGATGCAGCTGATCAGCTTTTCTCGCGATCACGGTTCTGCCGATGACGATCGCTGTCCAGAAAGTAGAGACCGCAAAGAGTCCCCAATTTTCTCCCCCTTTTTCCAGCATGATCGACGGCAAAAAATTCGCAAAGTTCGTTTCAATCCCTGCGTAGAAAAAGGCAAAGCAAATCATGATCACCACAATCATTCGATTATTTCGATCAACAAGTAAAGACGGTTTCCGCGTCCCCCTTGTGGAGGGAGCATCCATCTGTCCATGAGGCAGTTTGTTCATAAAAACCAGCCAGAGCATGAGGAAAAATGTCAGCGCACCCACCTGAAATAAAAACACATACTGCCATGTCTGTTCTGTGACGGTCAGCAGAATCACTAGCGGGAATAACAGCGCACCTAGTCCAAAAAAGACTTCCATAATACTGATTCGCTTTGCACTATTAGCCATCGAAATGACATACGCACCGGCTGTTGTCTCAAGACTGCCAGCGCCGCTCCCAAGAAAAAAACCTGCCAGCACAAGCGTTGTCCAGCCCGGCACCAATAGCCCCAGCAGAAGTGAGCCGATCATCAGCAAAAGACCCATCGTCAGCACAGCGCCATAGCCTTTTTTTCTCACTAAAATGGGGGATAACAGAACACCTGTCAAAAAACCAATAAACTGAAAAAAAATTAAAGATGATAATTCCCCTGGGCCCTTATCGTAACTAGACAGCAAATAAGGTGTTAAGCTGCCAAAAAATACATGAATGGTCCCAATAAAAAAATAAAAGACACAGCCAAAATAAAATACCTTTTTCATCTTCTCACTTCCTCTAAAAAGGAGCGGAGTCATGATATCCTCCGCTCCACCTCTTTAATATGCCTGGGCAGAGACGACTGCCTCTTCCCTTTCAAAGCATGTATTGAGCGCAGCCTGAGCGCGATAACCATCTTCAAAATCAGCGACCTTCATATGAGATGGGTATGGATCAGTATTCACCCAATGCATCAGCTGATCGCGGAATGTATCGGACCATCCGTAAAATTCATTTGGCGGATCTGTCAGCAAAGTTTGCGGCATTTGATGACGCTCCACACACAATCCATCACTGATCTCATATTCGTTTTTCATGTTCGTATGGTATTTGAATACCTTGTCATGACCAACGACTTCTACACTAAATCCACATTCCTCAGGCTGCGTGCTTTTGGATGTCACTAAATGAAAGAACACTTGATTCTCCATCTGCCCAAAAATTTCGGTATGATCATCCACCTGAACCTTTTTCTCTTCTTTTTCCTTTACATGTGTCAGCACCTTGGTGTTAAGTGATTCTTTCTTCATTTCACTGCCAAATAAGTACCACAGCATATCAATCAAATGAATGCCAAGATCCCCTAGTGCACCGCTCGTACGCAGACTTTCACCGCTGTCTCTCCATGAAAAAGTCTTTCTTCTAAGGGCACTGTTTTTCTTAAAATGAGTTCTGACAGTTAAAATGCGGCCTAATTCACCGTTGGCAATCAAGTTCTTCAATATATTCACAAAGGATAAATAACGATAGTTAAAGCCCATACTGGCTTGAACTTGGAACTGTTTGGCTGTCTCCACCATTTCCTTCGCTTCCTTCAGCGACACAGCCATCGGTTTTTCACATAAAATCGGCTGTCCTGCTCTTAGCGACTGAAGAGCATGGTCCTTGTGACAAAAATTAGGAGAAGCAATAATCAACCCATCAGATGCATCTGCCAGTGTCTCAATACTTGAATACACACGCCCGCCGTACTGTTTAATAAATCCCTGTGCAACTGACTCGTGCAAATCATAGACACCGGATAATTCTGCACCTTTGATCGTTGATAATGCTCTTGCATGTGCTTTTGCAATATTCCCTGCTCCAACAATTCCAATTTTCTTCATGAATGTGCCTCCTCATGTTTATACATCACTGTTTTCAGTGTTTCATAGATTCCTTTTGCATACCCATGATGACAAATTTGGTGATGGTGCCGTTTGGCTTCGGCTGTCGCATTTTGGACAAGGAAACCGTGTGTGACGGATTGAAGCATCCGCAAATCGTTCCCACTATCACCAAAGGCAAAGCCTTGATCTTTCGATAAATCATATTGGTTCAGCATAAAACGGACAATTTCATCCTTCCCTGTTCCGACTGGTAAAAAATCGACATCATAGCAATCCTCAGGATCTCCTGCAAGCGGGTTGCATTTGTTGATATTGACCGCCACGCCTCGCTCTTTAGCCAGTGTTTGGATAAATGATAGATGATGAAGATCTGTCCGTTCATCCTGCTCCTGATAATAGAAATTCTTCTTATACCCTGAGCTGCCCAGCTGCGTTTGCGGCCTAAGGGAAATTCCCTTTTCTCGGATGGTTTCCAGGATGTCTTCGATTTTTTCATTTGAAAAGCCCTGCGCATCCAGCCGCTTCATCCACTCTGCATCTGGCTGTCCAAAATGGGCATCCGACGTATATACAATCTCAGTTCCTAAGTTCGACGCAATGAAATGCGGGAATTGATGAAACTCGCCTTTTTCCATTTTGCTCGTGACAGAATCGAGACTGCTTCCCGTCACCCAGCCCAGCAAGAGCTGTCCCGCTTCACTCTTTTCTGCTACAAAGGCTTCCAGCCGCTTGACATCCTCTCTCTGCTCCTCTGTCATTCCGTGAGAATAATACGTTTCATCAAAGTCACAGAAGACGATCCACTGCGGATTCTTCGGCTGATTCAGCAGTTTTTTATTGAATGGAAGACTTGATAACATGATGAACCCCCTCGATGACCTTCTCCTGATCTTGCAGCGGCATTCCTGGATAAAGCGGCAAGTGAAGTAATTGCTGCGCAGCTTTTTCCGTGTGTGGAAGTGTCGTTTGTCTATATTTTTGAGAAACAAGATTTGTTTGATGCTGATGCGATAGAACCGGGTAATAGACATCCGTCTCTATGCCCATTTCCAGCAATTTCGATGCCAGTTCATCTCGTTCTCCCTTCAGCACTCTAATCGGGAATAGATGCCATACATGATCATCTGTCAGCGTCGGGAGCTTCATATATCCTTCATCCTCAAGCGTTTGCAGCTGGTCAATGTATCGCTTGGCTAAGTAAAAACGTTTGAAATTTTGCAGTCCTAAATACTTCATTCGTTCGAGTCCAATCGCTGCCTGCAAATTATCAATTTTCGAATTAAAGCCATAGTCACTGCGTTTGACATTTTTCTTTCCAGCTTCAAAGCCGTGATAGCTGATCTCCATGCATTTTTCCGCTAAGGCCTCATCATTTGTAGCGATGGCTCCTGCCTTTCCGCAGACCCCAAGGTTTTTGTATGGATTAAAGCTGAGAACAAGTCCATCTCCATAAGCGCCAAGGCCGCTGCTGCCAATCGCCTGACAGCCGTCTTCAATGATTTTCAGTCCATGCTGTTTCGCAATCGCCGAAATCTCCTTCATATCCGCTTGCTTTCCATATAAATGAACCGGTAGAATGCATACCGTTTTATCTGTGATATGTTTCTCTATTTCACTCGGTGAGAGGCAGTAGGTTTCAGGATCAATATCGGCATATACCGGAACAGCCCCAATGGCAAGCACTGCATTTTCTGTTGCAGCAAAGCTATTGGCCGGCAAAATCACCTCGTCTCCTGGATGGACGCCTGCTGATATGAGACTGATCATTAATGCATCTGTTCCACTTGACGTGGCAATGACATATTTTTTCCCTAAGTACTCAGCAATCGCCTTTTCAAATGTCGGAATATATGGCCCTGAAGTAAAACGGCCAGAGCTCAATACTTCCTTCAGCACCTGCATAATATCATCGATTTCATCTTCTGAAATCAGTTTGTCAACTGGCAGAAACGGTATCTTTTTTTCCTTATTTTGTTTATAATGGAAGAGAATTTTTTCCAAACCTGTGCGCTCTATATCTTGCTCAAGGAACGTCACCAGCTTTTCATTTGCTAGATGCTTTTCAATTGAATCGGCCTTTACTTGAACACCTTGATTGATCATATCCAGCAAAGGAAGATAATCCTTGCTTTTACCTGATATCTTCGTCAATATTTGCATACCATTCCCTCCAATTAATCAATTCCTTTTGTTAATATTTAACTTGTTTCACATTGTAAATGATGTTATCGATTTCAGAACAATAACTTTGTGTAAAGGATTTGTTAATATGTGTACAATTTATGAAATTGCCAAACGCTGCGGGGTTTCAACCACCACCGTTTCCAGAGTGCTAAACCATCACCCATATGTGTCAGAAGAAAAGCGGCAGCTCATTTTACAGGTGATGAAAGAAATGGAATATACACCGAGTTCAGCAGCCCGCACACTAAGGTCACATCAGACAAAAACCATTGCTGTGTCTGTTCCAGCTGTGGACCATCCTTTTTTTGCACAATTGATTAAAGGCATTTCAAAGGAAGCACTGGATCAAGGATATAAAGCCATCGTGCTCCAGACGTTTTATCAAGAAGCATTAGAACTTGAAGGGCTTCAATTATTAAAAAGAAAAGAAGTCGATGGGGTTATATTGGGTGCGTTAGAAAATACGTGGGAGAAAATTGAGCCATTTTTAACGAACGGCCCCATTGTCATGGCAAATGAATATCACCAAACAGCAAACATCCCGATTATTGGATACGATGAACGGGAAGCCGCCTATAAAGCGGTGGACTATTTGATTCGGTCGGGGCGAAAATCGATTGGGTTTTGCTTTGATACAGAAAGCAGTGAAGCGCAGAAACAAAGGAAACAGGGCTATCTTGATGCACTCTCTGCTCACGGTTTGCCGCTGCAAGACGATTGGCTGTTTGGAGAGGCCTTTACCATTGAAGACGGCTTTCGCTTAATGGATGTCATCCATCACATGAAGAAAGCGCCTGATGCCATTTTCACCGGCAATGATCAAGTCGCAGCTGGGCTCATTAAACAGGCCATTTCATATGGCTATCAAATCCCCAAGGATCTAGCGGTCATCGGCTATGACAACCAAGACATATGTGAGGTGACAGCTCCAACGATCACCACAATTGACATACCGATCGTAGAGCTTGGCCAGCGGTCTGTGCAGCAAATGATCGCACTCCTGCAAGACCAAAAACCATTACAGCGCGAACATATCCAGCTGCCTACCCGGCTCGTGACAAGAGAATCTACATAAAGAAAAAGACTGAGATCTCTCTCAGTCTTTTTTAGTCTATCAACCTATACAAATTGAGCGAGAATGAATGTCCATATACATACAATACCGAGCAGGATGAAGCTGTACTTCACGGTCTTTTTGAAGAGCTCAGATTCTTTCCCTGTTTCTCCAACAGCTGCTGTAGCGATAGCGATTGATTGTGGAGAAATTAATTTCGCCATCACACCACCGGTCGTATTCGCCCCAATTAACAAACCTGCCTGTGAGCCGATTTGAGAAGCAGTGACCGCTTGAAGGTTACCGAATAAGGCGTTGTTACTCACGACAGACCCCGTAATAAACACACCGATCCAGCCAAGCACTGGGCTGACAAGGGGGAACAGATCGCCTGTTTTGGCAAGAGCAAGTCCAATCGCTGAACTTAGTCCAGCAAAGTTTGCAAGGTTGGCAAAGCCCATGACAAAACAAATAGTGAGAACAGGAACCCAAAGCTCTTTCACCGCTGCTTTTAAACAGACAGCGCCTTCTGTTAATGTAATATGTCTGCTAAACATCCCTGTCAGCATGACCGCAATCAGAATGGCGGTCCCCGTTGCACTGATGACATCAATTTTAAAGATCGCATCAATAGGTGTTTCCGTTTGTGCAATTGGTGGTAATTTCACAATTTGCTGATGTAAAAATGGCATTTTCACTAAAATGGTCGTCCAGTTAAGCGGTCCTCCTACAGCAAACAATGCTTTAAATGCTGGCAGACTCCATACCGTAATAACAGCAGTTAAAATATAGAACGGAGACCATGCTTTCAGTATTTCAACGCCGCGATACGTTTGTTTCTGTTCAATATCTGGCGCTCCTTCTTCACGATAAATGTGTTTTGGCTGCCATTTCCGAAGAAATAAAGCCAAAACTCCCATACTTGCTAAGGCAGAAATAATATTGGCAAGCTCAGGACCCATCGTCACCATTGTGACAGCTTGCAAAATGGCATAGGTTCCACTCACAACAAGCAAGGCTGGCAGAGTTTCTTTGATTCCTTTGAATCCATCTACAATCAGAATGAGGAGGAACGGAATACAGAATGAAATAAACGGGATCGTATATACAAGAGTTTGAGATAACGCAAGCGGCGTCATATTGCCCATTTGCGCCCCTGTAATCACTGGAATGCCCACAGCACCAAATGCACCAGACGCAGCATTGGCAATTAAGCAGAGCATCGCAGCTTTCAGCGGTTTAAACCCAAGCTCTGTTAAGAGAGCGGCACTGATCGCAATCGGTACACCAAAACCAGCAGCTCCCTCTAAAAATGCGTTAAAGCTAAAACCAATTAATAAGAGCTGAAGACGTTGATCTTGAGAAATTCCTGCAATACTAGATCGAATGACATCGAACTTACCAGATTTCACGGCAATTTTATAGAGCCATACCGCCATGATGACGATATATCCAATCGGCCACAGCCCATTAGATATACCGAGCAGCACAGCAGATAATGCCTTTTCAACCGGCATATGAAAGAAGAAAACAGCTGTTACAAAACTGACGATTAAGGTAAAACAAGCGGCTAAAACACCTTTTAGCTTAAAAACGGTTAATGCAAGAAGGAAAAACAAGATTGGGAGCATTGCCACCAATGCACTGACGAATTCATTACCAAACGGATCATATATTTGCTGCCACATAGTGATTCATCCTTTTCTGCTCAGATAGGTTGCTTTTGATTGATTAAAAATGAGGAGCCAAAATCTCTTTTAACACATTTACACTGTGTGCAAATTTTTCTTTCTCCGTGTCGTTCAATGCAAGCTCCATTACTTCTGTCGCGCCATTTCGATTCACAAGGGCAGGTACACCAATGTAGACATCTTCTGCTCCGTACTCTCCATCTAAGTAAGTGCTGACAGTTAAAATGCTGTTTTCATTGTGCAGGATCGCTCTTGTAATGCGGGCTAAACTCATTGCTACGCCGTAATAAGTGGCGCCTTTTTTCTCAATGATTTGGTAAGCGGCATGACGAACATTTTCCATGATTTCATCTAAGTCTTCTTGTTTGTATTGCTCATTTCTCTTCATTAATTCTGCAATTGGTACACTTCCGATATTCGCATGACTCCAGACAGCAAGCTCTGTATCTCCATGCTCGCCAATGATGTACGCATGCACGTTGTGTGCCGCTGCGTCAAAGTACTCACTGAGCATGTATCTAAATCTTGCCGTATCAAGCGTCGTACCACTGCCAATCACTCGTTCTTTTGGAAGACCACTGAATTTCCAAGTCGCATATGTCAAAATATCCACTGGGTTTGTGGCCACTAAGAAAATGCCATCAAATCCACTTTTCATTACGTTTTCTACAATGCCTTTAAATATATTTAAATTTTTCTCAACAAGGTCAAGTCTTGTTTCACCTGGCTTTTGGTTTGCACCAGCACAGATACAGACGATATCTGCATCCTTACAATCCTCATAATCTCCATACCATGTATTCACAGGATGCGGGGCAAATGCTTTTCCGTGGTTTAAATCCATCACGTCACCCATTGCTTTGTCTTGATTCAAATCGATGACAACCAATTCATCTGTGATTGCTTGATTTATTAATGTAAAGGCATAACTGCTGCCGACGAAACCTGCTCCAATAAGGGCTACTTTGTTTACTTTTTCGTTTGTCATTTATCTCATCCTCCTGAGTAAAACTAGGCTGTTTTTCTTATGTGAAGTATTTCACATTATTATTGTGCAACATTTCACAAACTTTTGCAAGGGGACTGCTCAAAAAAAATATGTAGCGAATTTGTGAACACATTTATTGTGCTTTCAAAGCGCTGGCTCCATACATATTTCCACAAGAAAAAAGCTGCCAAACGCTCGTCGGCAGCTTCCTACATATTTAATAAGGTCCCCAGTTGATCATGACCCCGATACAAATAAATACAAGACCGATGACAAACCAAATGAGAGCAAGAGGCACCATAAAACGCAGCCACTTTACATAAGGAATACCACTTGCAGCAAGCACAGCCATCAACACACCAGAAGTCGGATTGATACAGTTGACTACCCCTTCGCCAAGCATCACTGCTTCTACAGCTACCTGTCTTGTGATGCCCATTAAATCAGCGAGCGGCGCAAGAATCGGGATAAAGACAACGGCTTCTCCTGATCCTGATGAAATCAAAAAGTGAAGAAGCGCACTCGCAATATACATCCCGATCGCACCAGCGATTGGACTAAAGCCTGTCAGCATACTCGCCAAGCCGTTGACCACTGTATCAAGCAGCTTCCCGTTTTCTAAAATGACCGAAATACAGCGTGCCATCCCAACAATAAGTGCGCCGTATACAAGGCTTTGGCACCCGATAATAAACGTTTTCGCAATATCATTGGCCGCTAATCCGCCGAGCAGTCCAGCAGCGATAGCCATAAAGATGAACACACCCGCCATTTCCTTATCGGTCCAGCCAAGCTGAAGTGCGCCATATAAGAAACCTCCAAGTGACAATCCGCACACTGCTAAAATCAGCTTATGTCTGCCAGTAAATGCAGGCTTGTCCACAGATTCCGCATCGGCTCCGCCAAGCCCCTTAGCAGGAAACCATTGATCGCCAAGAATGCTTCCCTTTTCTTTATTCTTCAGACGTCTTGTATATAAATAGATGTACACAATACTAGAAATAAGAAAACAAAGATAAATAATGACACGCAGGCCAATGCCGGAAAAGATCGGCAGCTCTGCAATCGTTTGTGATAAACCTAATGGAGATGGAGATAAAATCGTTGCGTTAAATCCTGCATAACAGCCGATGTATATGACAGCCGCTCCTGCTACAGCATCCCATTTCAAGGATCGTGCTACAATGATGCCGATTGGAATAAATCCAATGACAGAGTTCACGACAATTCCGGTCGTTCCAAGGACTGAAAATAATCCCCCAACAATACAAATAAACAATAATTGCTTCGTTTGAAACCGGCTGATGACATGGTGAATCATCCCGTTAATAGCACCTGTCTTCTCCAAAATGGCAATGGTTCCGCCTGTAAATAGAATCAGAAAAATAATAGAAGAGGACCCTACCATTCCTTCTTGTATCGCTGTAAAAAAGCCAACTGGACTCACTGGTGATTGATCAATACGGTGATAGCTGCCAGGAACGGCTGTTGTGATCTCCCCAGATGTCTTTCGGTCAAACTCACCCGCTGGTACAAAATACGTTGCTATCGTACAAATCAGTGCAATCATAAATAAGAGAACATACGCATCTGGCATTTGAAGTTTTCGTTTTTGTTTCTCTGGTGCTGATACTGTCGCAGTTTTCATGTGTCAAAACCCCTTTGTCCCGATCGGAATTTCACTTAATTTTCTGAATAATCAAATGATGTGTTATATTATAAACACTGTTGATATTTAAGAGCAATATTATTTCATTAAAATAATGTTTTGGCAGATTATCTGTCAGCAAGGAGGATTCTCATGACAACTTTGACAAACGAAATGAAACAAACCGTGACAGACATCTTTGAACACTTGCATGCCCACCCAGAAATCAGCTGGGAAGAAACAGAAACGACCGCTTATATTGAAGATATATTGAAAAAATTGGGCTGCAAAACTCAAACATTTGACGACTGTACAGGGGTGATCGGTGAAATTGGAGAAGGCGCACCAGTGGTCGCTGTGAGAGCTGATATTGATGCACTTTGGCAGGAAGTAGATGGTGAGTTTCAAGCCAATCATTCATGTGGCCACGATGCACACATGACAATGGCTCTTGGCACCTTCATGGCATTAAAGGAAAAAGAACGACCGAACGGCACGATCCGTTTCATCTTTCAGCCTGCTGAGGAAAGAGGCGGCGGTGCGCTGAAAATGATTGAAAAAGGTGTGCTGGCAGATGTCGATTACTTATATGGCGTACATGTGCGTCCAATTCAAGAAACATTAAACGGACGCTGCGCTCCTGCTATTTTGCACGGATCAAGTAATCATTATGTCGGCACCATTATTGGCGAGGAAGCGCACGGTGCACGTCCACACCTTGGCATCAACGTAATAGAAGTGGCTTCAACTCTTGTGCAGAGACTCGCGCATATCCATGTCGATCCAAGAGTCGCGCATTCTGTCAAAATGACCAATCTACATGCTGGCGGGGGCAGCTCAAACATCATCCCAGGCAAAGCTTCTTTTACATTAGATGTACGGGCGCAAACAAACGAAGTGATGGATGAACTAGAAAAAGAAATTGAAAGAGCCGTTCATTCTGTAGCGGATGCCTTTGGCGCTTCCATTACACTTTCAACAGACCATCGTCTGCCTGCCGCCACCTTAAATGAGGAAGCTGTCCAGATCATGTCTCATGCAATTGAACAGGTTTTAGGTAAAGAGCCGCTTGATCCCCCGATTGTCACAACAGGTGGAGAGGACTTTCACTTTTATGCAGCAAAGCTTCCGCATATCAAATCCACAATGCTCGGTTTAGGCTGTGATTTAAAGCCTGGTCTTCATCATCCGTATATGACCTTCGACCGCTCGGCAATCTTTACCGGCATCGAGATTTTGACCGAAGCTGTCTATCAAACACTCCAGCAGCATTCATCATAAATGAAAAAGCCACCCGCCTTCTCATCAAGCGGGTGGTCTGCTTTATATTATGCATTCAGATCTGCCATGGCTGGAACGTTGATTTCTTTTACGCAAGATACCCTTGATAAATGAATCACACATCTCGCAAGCTCCACAATATCCTGGACAGGGATTCTCGTTTCATCATATAGAGTGATGGCCTTTTCGGCTCCATCCTCATACGGAACCTCCGCCGCCAGCTCTCCTGGATTGATACAGGTGACGGATATTTTATCTTTCCTCACATGCTCTCTTAGTGCATTCACAATTCCGCGCAGGCCAAATTTAGATGCAACAAACGAGACTTGCGGCAGGTTTGTATGGTCGAGTCCGGCCGTTGAGCCAATCACGATGATTTTCCCATTCTCTGATTTCCTTACGTGCGGAAGCAGTGCCTGGATGTATGTAATGGTTGAGGTGACATTCACATTGATTAAATGTGCAATATCCTCTGGCTGATCGTGATCAAAGGAATAATCGCCTTCAAAGCCTCGTTTTTCCCATAAACCGACGTTATAGATGAGTACATCAATCGTCTGGTTCTCAAGGGCTTCAAGCATATAAGGGATATGCGTTTGGCTTGATAAGTCGATTTTCAGCCAAATTCTATGAACACCGTCATCTATGTTCAAACTGCTAGGTTCACTTCGCGATACAATCCAGACTGTATCTCCACTTGAAGGGAGACCCTTTACAAA
Source organism: Bacillus sp. Root920 (assembly GCF_001429445.1). Classification (NCBI taxonomy): domain Bacteria; kingdom Bacillati; phylum Bacillota; class Bacilli; order Caryophanales; family Bacillaceae; genus Bacillus; species Bacillus sp. Root920. Next base: position 82,470 of record NZ_LMJV01000001.1, on the reverse strand, counting down.
AGCATCTCCTAATCCTTGACTTGCACCGAATATGATATAGTTTTTACTCATAGCTCCTCCTTCTAGGAAACACAAACTGTAAGCGTTTTATATCTATATCATACAGATTCTAAGAGACCGGCGCCCCTTTTATGCTCGTCTTCACTTATTGATTGACGCGGCTACTGGATTTCCCTTAATTCGACTGGTAATGCACGTGCCTCTATAAAGCATTTGATCATTTCTGTAAAAAGTTCTTTCTTCTCAAAAGTAAATGTATGTCCAATACCGGGAACGATGAAGCCTGTTGCCTTCGGATGTGAATTCGTTATTTTTTTTGCTGACCGTTTCATAATGCCTTTTTCTTTTTCTCCCACTGTGACAAGAATGCGTGCCTTCGCTTGTTGAAACGTGTCAGGGAGCTTGTAATGGAGGTTTTCTTGAAACATCGTAAGAAGGGTTTTCTTTTGCAGATGTTTCGATTCCGCCGCATAATGATGCAGTACATGTTGCGAGAGCCCCATCTTTTCGGCTTGGAGCTGGATAAACCAATCTTTCTTTAATAATGGATACGTCAGTGGCAAGAGGGGTCTCACCATGAAATGGAGCCATGGCAAAGGCATCACAAGGGCGCTATTGATGACGGCTATGTCTACGATATCCGGCTCTCTTGATAACACATCAACGGCAATCTGCGCACCTAAAGAAAATCCAATCAGAATCACTTGACGGCCATTCGCATTTTCCTTGATCCATGAGATGACTTCACGGGTGCTTTCATTCATTGAAAATATCTGTTCTTTTGCTCTTGTCCCGTGTCCAATGAGATCAGGGGCAAAGCATTCATACGTGTCCTTCAATATTTCAACCTGCTCCTGCCACATCCAGCTGCTTACTCCTCCACCATGCAGAAAAATCATAATTGACTTATCCATCGCCCGACAACTCCATCCTTCTATATAAGAAAAAGCAGCCGCTTTTTGAGCAGACTGCTTTTTCAACATGCTCCCTTCTATTATAAGGGAACCACTACATCATTGACTATTTTTTCAAATCTTCAATGGAGTTTACGTTCTTCATATATGTTGGAACAACTAGCCCCATTCGAAGACCTTTCATACTTGTACCAAGGTCATCATATTTTCCTTTAAACTTCGCTGCATACGTTTTATGCGTATTTGGCAGCCAAGCGGATAATGATGCATCCGCACTTCCGGTTGCAATTGCTGTCCACATTGGACCTGCTTCAACCTGAGTCAAAGTCACCGTAAACCCGAGTTCACGCAATACTTCTGCCGCAACATTGGTACTTGCAATCTCACTATCCCATGCAACATAGGCCAGATTGACTTTTCCACCATTCGACTTTTTCACGCCTTTTGTCCATTTCGCTACTTGGTCTTTATGTTTTTTCACATATTTTAAGGCGGCATCCTTTGGTTTCACACCATCTTGGATATCAATCATGACTTCGCCCATGTCATCTTGAGACCATTTAAACTGACTAAGCATTTTGGCTGCTTCCGGCTGATCCTTCGCAAATCCTTTACGTGAAATCGTATGAATTTCTTCCGCTTCACCGTAAGATTTTTTTGGATCATCTAAATATTTTAAATCATAGCGGGAAAACATCCAGTGTGGATTCCATCCAGTGATGATGATTGGCTTTTTACGGTCGTAAGATTTTTTAAGCGTTGCCGTCATGGCTGCACTTGATGCAGACACAACCGTCCAATCCTCTAAGCCGTAATCCTTTTTCGCTTGATCTGTCAGTGCCATAATCCCTGAACCAGGATCGATTCCGATAATGGTTTTATTCACCTGCTGTGCGGCACTCGCATTTGAATCTGTCTGCGCACCGCAAGCGGCTAGTAAAAAGACAAGCAGGGCGGTCATCCCAATGTAGAGAGACTTTTTCCACATTAAGCATTCCCCCTGGATTTTTTCGTTTTAATGTTTTGTGTAATACGGTCAAGTGTAATCGCCACAATCACAATGGCAATACCTGCTTCAAAACCAATACCTGTTTTCAGCTGCGTTACCGCACTATATACTTCTGAACCAAGTCCTGGTGCACCTACCATTGCCGCAATGACGACCATTGATAGAGCCAGCATGATACTTTGGTTAATACCAGCTAAGATGGTTTTTGTTGCAAGTGGAAGCTGAACTTTGAATAAACGCTGGAATGTCGTTGAACCAAATGCTTCGGTAGCTTCAATTAAATCAGCCGGTACTTGTTTAATACCGAGAATGGTCATACGAATCGTTGGCGGCATGGAGAAGATAACCGATGCCACAACCCCAGGAACAACCCCAATATTAAAGAAGAAGATCGCTGGTAATAGATAAACGAATGCAGGCATTGTCTGCATTAAATCTAAAATAGGTGTCACAATTTTACGCACAGTTTCCTTCTGTGATGCCCAAATACCGATCGGAACCCCAATCACAATGGAAATGACCACAGCGGTCAAAACGAGCGCAAGTGTTTGAAGCATTGGATGCCAGTAGCCTAAATAGTCGATCAGTAAAAATCCAATAAGTGTGAAAAGAGCAACTCCTCTTGTACTGATCCACCAAGCAATGCCGGCAAAGATAAGGGTTAAAATAATGGATGGAATGACGCCAAGTGCTGCCACAATCCCATTTACTGTTCCTGATAATCCATTTGTGATGCCATCAAAGAAACCACCAAACGTTAATGTTAACCAGTCAACAAATTGATCGATATATTCCGCGAACGGAATTCTAGGTAAATCACTCATACTAAACATCTTATTCTACCTCCTGTGCAGAAGGCTCTTGTGCTTTAATTTCCTCTAACTTGTTAGAAGACATGTTGATATACTCATCATTTCCTGATAATGCACCAATCAATGCACCTCTGACCACAATGCCCTTCATTCTGTTTTTCTCATCGACAACGGCAATCGGAATGTTCGCATCAGATACCGCATCAAAGATCTCTGTCAAATACGTAGATTCCAACACTGTCGTAAATTCTTTATCAAGAACAGTTTCAAGTGACGCTCCCGTTTCTGCTGCCTTTTTCGCTGCTTGGGCAGAAATAACACCTAATAAATGCTTTTTCTTATCTACTGCATAGATAGATGAAATCCCAAGGTTTTTCATGAGCGTAAGCGCAACACGTGCCCCTTTATCGATCTGAATTGTTTCTGCACGTTTCATAATATGACCAGCGGTTAATACTTTAGAAAGGTCAACATCTTCAACGAAGCGTTCAACATATTCATTCGATGGGTTCATCAGAATTTCTTCTGGTGTTCCGATTTGAACGATATTTCCGTCTTTCATGAGTACAATGCGGTCACCAATACGAAGCGCCTCATCTAAATCATGGGTAATGAAAATGATCGTTTTTCCTACAGATGTATGAAGCTCAAGCAATTCATCCTGCATATCTTTACGAATTAATGGATCTAGTGCGCTGAATGCTTCATCCATTAATAAAATGTCAGGGTCATTTGCTAACGCACGTGCCAATCCAACACGCTGCTGCATACCACCACTTAATTGATTTGGGTATTGCTCTTCAAAGCCTTCAAGTCCAACAAGCTTTAAAGATTCAAGCGCTTTTGATCTGCGCTCTTCTTTATCTACACCTTGCAATTCAAGACCATACTCTGTGTTCTCAAGAATTGTACGGTGCGGGAACAATGCGAAGTTTTGGAAAACCATGCTGATTTTTTTCCGTCTGACTTCACGCAATTGATCCTTTGACATATTTGTTATCATATCCCCATCAATATATATTTCGCCGGAGGTTGGTTCAATTAACCTGTTTAGCAGCCTCACAAGTGTGGACTTTCCGCTCCCTGATAGCCCCATGATGACAAATATCTCGCCGTCATACACATCAAAATTTGCTCGATTGACACCAACTGTTGCGCCGGTCTCTTTTAGGATCTCTCTTTTTGTTTTCCCTTTTTCAAGCATTTGAGATGCTTTTTTAGCATTTTTACCGAAAATTTTAGATACATTATTTATCTTGATTTTGATATTTCTCTCTTCAGAATTCATATTTTCCCTCCAAATTAGCATCTTTATAACCGTAACATAAGCGTTATGATGCGAACAATCTTTAGAATTCGCTTATTTCCCCACAATATGTATGAATTCCATATAGAGGTCAGGTCATTAGAGTTTATACGCCGTATTACTCGTAAATCCTATAGAATGCTTCATAAACTACATATTTTACGGGGTATTTCCTCTCATCAGACAATATTTTACTGGAAATTCCTAATTGTGCTAAAAAATAAGTCGAATCCTCGTCATAGCGGTTTTTTTGAATCATGGGCGAACCATTCCCCTTAACAGGATTTACCCGAAAATGGTCACATAAAAACCTTTTTCCTCAAATTTTATTTAAATTCATAAAAAAACTGCCTGCAACTTTAGTTACAGACAGCTTGTTTTTTAGGACTCTAGGGCAGCCCGCTTAATATTATCTTGAAGCTCAAGCATACGTTTTGTTCCATCTTCGCGTAATCGCTTGTTCTCTTCTTCGATCTGTTTCGTCTCTTTCATCCCTTGTACAATTGTATTAAAGGATGATTCGATCGTTTCAATGTCGATGCTTGGACGGCCAGATAATTTGGCAATCTCCACACTTTGACTTGAAATGTTTTCAGCATTTCGTTTCAGCATTTCATTTGTTCTTCTATCCAGCTCACTCATAGAATCAGCCACAAGCTTTTGTCTCTTCGCTGTAACAGCTTGAATGATCCCATTTTTGAAAATTGGAATCGTGATGATGAAGGCAGAGTTGATTTTACCGATTAATTTCGTATTCCCACGCTGAAGCAAACGGATTTGCGGTGCCGTTTGAAGCGCCACCATTCGTGCCATATCAAGGTCATACACACGCTCTTCAAGCGCTTGAATGCCATTACGAAGCGTATCAAGCTCCATTTGTGCCAGCTGGTTTCCACTAGCTGCTTTTTCTTCATATGAAGGAACCAATTGCTTTAATTCTTCGATTTTCATTTGACCGGCTACGACATACTTTTCCAGCTCCAAATAGTATTGAATGTTATGCTCATACATTTCTTCAAGCGTCACAGTCGATTTGGTCATTTCATCTTTATATTTACTAATTTCCACATTAATTTTTTCAATTTCTGCACCAAGCGTTTGATATTTACTAAAAATCTTTTCGATCATGCTGCCGCCGCGCTTAAAGATTTTTGACAACAAACCACCCTTCGGTTCGTCAAAATCATTTTTATCAAAGCGATCCATAATCTTGCCAAGCTGCGTCAGCATTGTTCCTGAGTCAGTGACGCTTGTTGAACGCATCATCGAAAGGATACGATCAGAGAACTTAGAGATTTCAACGGCTGGCTGTTTTCCGTATTCAAGCAGTTCCAGCTGATTTTTTGCATCGATCTGTCTCGCGATATTTTGCACTTCTGGTTCGTTTCGAAGCTGAACGCGAATATCGTCTGCCTTCTCAATCGTGATTTCCTCTTTATCAATTGAAATGATGTCATTTCCGTTTGTATTTGTCATAAGCTTTGATCTCCTTATCGGTTTTTGATGGATTGAAATAACTTTCTAACGATGGACGGCTCTTTAAACTCCTGGTTCATGACCATCTCATCAAGCCAATGGGTATCAAATAATTGGTCATCGATATACCGTTCGATACACTGATATCCCGCCGGATGATATACGAAGAGATCCACACCCATTTCATTTAGGAAAATCAGGGCGGCCGCATCAGAACGTGTCAGCTCACCATTATATTCCGTATGGTATAAAATCACTTTCGGTACGGTTTGTGCATAATCAAAGGTTTGAATCAGTTCAACGAGGTCCTGGCTCATATGCAGAACCTGCTTGAATAAATAAATGCGGACATCTAATTCGGTCTCATTGCCTTCTTTTAATAGCTTCGGATGCTGACAGATTCGAGATATCGCCTCTGCTATCGCACGCTGCGTACCCTCATATAGATGAGAAAACTGCCACACATTGCTTTTCATTAATAAGTCAGGATCAATCTCTCCAGCAGAAGAAAGTGCATGCTGATAATGAAATTGATAATTCGAAGTCACTTCTTTCGTAAAAGGAAAATGGCGAATGGTCTTCGTCTCTTTCCCTTCCATTAACGTGTGAATGCGATCCCAGTATTCACGCTTGTCTCGTGTGACACCCATCATTTTCGCAAAGAGATTTGGAATCTGTATCGTGTCCCGGTCTGCTTTGAAATTCGGGCGGATAAAGGATCGTTCCTTTGCAATTAAAAACAGCTCATCATACGTGGTCTTCAGTGTAATGGAATGAGGAGTATGATCTCTGAATTGCCACGGCTTATACAGCATTGAATCTTCCGTGTGAAGCACCTCTTCAAGCTCTCTTGTCGAGCGGTACGCCACCGTTGATTTCCTCTCAGGCTTTTCAGTAGGGAACGGCTCAAGCTTTGAAGTCCCCGGGTACTGATCAATAAAAGTCAGCTTTTCTTCTGGATCTAATTCGCGGAACGAATCCTCGCCTTCTGGATGAAATAGCACAACATCACAGCCAATCAGCATGACATAGTAAAGAAAATAAAGCTGACTTTTATTCGCCTCTCCATACCAAATGACAGCCGGCATTTTTTCTTCGATATTGACTTCCTTCAGCCATGGACCTAGATGGTTATTTGAAAACTTCACGACATCCAGCAGGACCCGGCGGAAATCAGGATGCTGAAATCCACCCTCGTGCAGCTGCTTGAAATGCTCAAATACCTTGATCAATGAAAGACGGATATGCCGGTTCATCACAGGGTTTGGATGGCGTACAATCAGCTGTTCACCATCTAAAAAAGCAACAAAGCGATTCACGGACAATCCCTTTTCTTCTTGGTTAATCAAATGAATGCGCTGCAGCGCTTGAAAATGCTCCGGCTCAATATGACGATTGAGTGTTTCACTTAAAATATGCATGCCGTCTGTTTCGTATAATTCATGTAAATAAATAAAATAATCGGTTGCATCATGCGGAGTTCCAAGGACCCGGGCGGCGAGACGCGGCAAAGACAACGTATGCTCGTCCTTTACATAACCGTCTCTTTCAGGGAGCGGCTTTTTCAGCACGTTTTTCCAGGCTTCCTGCTCCGCCCGTGTATGGGTGACATTGATTTCTTTATAACTCACGCCGCTCCTTCCTTTCTCCTATATTTTCTCGAAAGCTACTACTATCATATCATTCAGCCTTCTACTTCTGCTATCGAATCGAAGGCTTTTTTGCGTTCATCATCTGATCGATGACAGAAGCGGTGATTTCATCCGCTGCGGCCATGCCAGATGCTGCTGTCGGCTCAAGTGATGGGTCAAAGTCCAGAACTTCTCCATGCCTTGGGGCAAAGCCCATATCTGATTGACGAATGAGCCCTGCATCTAACAGAGAATCACCCGCACCATAGACGTATTCAAGCTGCAGCCTGTCCTTTAGAAAAGAAACAGCATCCCACTTATTAAGCGGCTGTGGAATAAAATAAAGCTTCCGTCCCTGAAGAGAAACCTGCCAGCCTCTCTCTTCGCCCCACAGCTTCAATTCAGCAAGCGGAATGTGAGATAGATACTCATCTTTCATAATCAAATAAAGAAATCTTCCCTCTGCTGTACGGGTACGCTTCACCCATGCCGCAACTGGAAGCTCGGAGATCGCCCTCAGCATCTCTCTGACTGGCATACACTCCCTAAGTCTCTCATCAACAATGGCCTGCCAATCCTCAAGCGGCTTGCCATGATGAAGAATACAGCCCCCATTTGTTGTGACAGCATACTCCGGTTTAAGCTCTTGCTCAAAGAAGGTGATTCGTTCATACTGTGCGGTTGTTCTTGTCGTCACTGGAATGAACCAGCCTGCTTGATGAATCGTCTGCAAAGATTTTTTCGTTTTAACAGACATATAGGAAAGCGGCCGTTCGTCCAGCACCTCAACTAAATCATACTCTCCTTCATACGCATACTGGTCAAGCACTCGATGTGAGTAAATCAGCGTCCGGTCTAAATCACTGGCAAATGCAAATGTCTTCATGACGTTTGCTCCAGCGGACGAATTAATCCACAGCACGTGTAGGACATATTGGCATATTCAATGACAGGAACACCTCTGTCCTCTGCCAAAAGCAAAATATGCTTCAGCTTCTCCTGAGATCCAGGCTGAATCAAGATTTTCCAAGGGATTCTTCTAAGCAGCACGCGGGTCGTTTCACCAACACCCGGCTTAATCAAGTGGGTATTTTCAATTTGAAACTCCTGACCGATTGCTTCAATGGATGCCATTCCCCGCCAATCTGCCGGTGCTCCTTGCGTAAGTATGTTTTCTGCTTTCTCTTGTACATTTGGTCCGAGGCTGGAAAATGCTTCTTCAATTGTATCCACATATAGATTGGACACATCCTCATCAAGCAGCTCTTTATAATACTTTGCCCCATGGAAATCATCGGCATTGATCCAGCGGTTGTTTAATACCGTACGACTGACAAGCCCTGATACTGTCGAATTCAGGCAGGCACTTGGAATGAGAAAGTCCTCCCTCGTTCCGTATACATGTGTACAATAGCCGGGGTCTGCCAGCACAGCCAGCTCACTCGAGAGACGTACACCATACTTTTTTTCAAAATCAAGAACAGCTTTTTGGAGCTCTTTCGAAATCGCCCCTTTTCCAGTCCATCCATCGATAAAAGCAATTTCAAAACCTGGATGTTCTTTCAGCATGTAATGCAGTGCATTCTCGTCTATTCCGCGGTCGCGAATAATAGAGATGCTGTAATGAGGCAGATCGACACCATACGCCTTTCGAATATATCGTTTGATCAGCACCCCGATCGGTGTCCCCGCACGCGCCAAACTGCAAAGCACGGTTTGGAAACCTCGCTTCTTCACAATCTGTTCTGCTACAACAGCTACTGCTTCTGCTACCTTTTTCTTACTTTCTTCAAGAGATTGATAGAATAAAGTCATATAAGATGCCGTTGGTTTGTACTCAATTGGCAGCATTTCTGAATAATGCGCACCGCTCTGAATCGAACGCTCCCGCTCCTCTGTACTTTTCTCCATCTCAATAGAGGATAAATCTTTGAGTAAGAAGGTTACATCCTGCTCTGGATAGCTCCCCATCTTTGTATACACATTAGCCATTCACCTTCACCTCGTCTGATAAAGTCACAATATGCACATGCTTCACATGCCGCTCAGCAAATAAGTGAACAAGTGGAAGCAATGCCTCCTGAGAAACCTTTTTCTCAAAAAAGAGAAATACATCATCATATTCACCTTTTGGAATGTTGTACACGTAGTGCTGAATTCGGGCATCCTCTGGATTTATAAAGGTAAACCCATTTTGGACAGCGTACCCATCCTTTTCGACTGGGTGAATGGGGCTTCTCGTCGTTGAATGAAAGAGAACGCCTTCCCCCATATGTGCAGCCAATCTCATTGGCACATACATCAACTCACCTGTCCCTAAGCAAAGTGTTTGTTTTCCTTTACGTTCCTGCCGCAGCCTCAATCCCGCTTCAGCAGCTGCTTGGTCGAGCGCTTCCGTATCTGCTGCATTTAAACCAAAACGACCCGTTTCATGTATATATGGCGAATGACCTGCCGAATTTGTTGCATGAGAAAGTGAATATGGCACTTGCTTAAAGAAAGGTTGAAGAGAGTGAAAAGAGAGACTTGGCTGCTTCTCTTGCTCCGCAATCTCATACGAATAAGCTGGTTCATCGAGCGTTTTGCCTCGAAAAATCATCTGCCCTTTTAATAAAGACAATGATGTGATGTGAATTCCAAGCTCCTCTTCAAGCTGGCACATGGCTATCTCATGCTCCTCCGTCCGCCAGTCCAAAATGGAAAGAATGGTATAAGAATGCCTTGGGTACTTTGCATGAAGGTCACGAATGATGTTGATATTGGTACGACCTGTTGTGACTTCATCATCTACTAACACGATGGGGCGGTCTGTGCGAAGGAATGCTTCGTCTGCATAACAAAGCTGATCTGTTGCATGCGAATGTTCTTCTTCAAATACCAATGACGGGTCAAGATCCAGCAGCTGTTCACGTGTCGTATGAATGTATGATGCGCCTTCTATCACATCATACACACCATGTCCAAGGGCTGTTGCCGTTTCCGCAAAGCCGATGACGACAGGCTCATTGCCTACTGAAAGCTTTTCTTCTTTGAGTGTTTCATAGGCTGCCGTTAACACCGTGTGATCATCCGTCTTGAGTGCCTCTACAAGAAGATCTTGGTGCGGGGGCGTCTTTCCCGTTTGCTCTTTGGCATATGCCATCGCTAAAAGACCCGAGACAAGGAGCGGTTTTACTGGATGAACAGGAATATGCTTTCCAAGCACCTTACTAACGAATAAAAAGGCTCTTTTTTTGTTCACCCTTGCCGCCATCTCAAAAAGATGCTCTTTTTCAAGCTGGAGCGCACCTTCTTTAAGGTCAAGCTCAACCTCCATATGTTCCAAGATGTTCAGCGTATGCCGCTTCTGATTCTGTGAGTATGTCGATATAGCTTCTATTTTCATGAAACACCCCGTAAATGTCTGACTTCATTAAAATGTGCTCTGCCCACCTGTAATGCGGCTTCGTTTCATTCATCTTATTAGAGAAAGCACTCTTCATCACGCCAACTGTGCCGTCGGCATGTTCCAGAATGCTTAATGCATCCAAGTACTCTTCCTTTGTCACAACGTACATGCTTTGCACTGGCTTGAGATGTGTTGGATGGATCACTGTCTTTCCATGTATGCCGTTGGCTACATCGAGTCTTGTCTCTTTGAGTAAACCTTGTACGTCATCGAATTCAGATAAGGACAGCTCACCGCCCTTAGAAAGCGCACGGATGAATGGTTTTTGTTCCTTTCGTGCAGGACCAAAATGCTCCCATACAGCACCTGATACAACAAAGGAACGGCCAAAATAATTGATAATATCTGTGATCAAATCAGCAATCAATCTGATTTCATAGATGGTGGTGTCGCGATCACGGCGAATGCCATATAAGCCGCAAAGATCAGTTGCCCCAATACGAATATTCAAAATATATTCTTCATCATTCAGCATGATCTGCTTTAACTTAGACAGCACCGTATATCTTGTTTCTTTTTCTAATAAATCGGGTGTTTCCAAAATGGGCATACCGTACAGCGTTGTCTTCGTTTGTACGGACGCCTGTTTCAAGCTGTCCAAATAATCCTTCGCATTATGAATAGAACACTTTGGAAATACAAAACCCGTCAATAAACGAAGAGATGGACCAAGCAAATCTGCCATTTTGAGCAGTTGCTTCGGCGAACGAACCCGAATAAATAAAAGCGGCATTTGTTCAGCCATTTCAGGTGTATGCGTTAATTTGTCCGACAGTTTGGCGAGTTGTACCACTAGATTCTGTTCAGCCATTTCCACTTCTTGATCACCGATGGCATCCTCTAAACAAAATACAACAGAGCAAAGCGCTTCATATTTCTGCGACAGCAGCATGTCTGCTATATCCTGTCTTGTCGCAGGCATATACAAAGTAGCACCTAATGCATGCGCAAGTACGTGCCTTGGCGTCATCAAATGCATCGACCCCGGCCGTTTGAAGAAAATATCGTGCTGCCTCGCCTCTGATAAAAACTGAAAATACCGCATGCTGTGCCACCTCCTGTTGTTGAGAGAAAATCGAACAAATGACTTGATGATTCAAAAAAGGATGGAGCCGCTAATCAACTCCATTCCTTTTTGATCGTCCTATTCTTCTTTTGAAGCCGCAGCTTCGTTTGTCACTTCTTGATGTTTCTTTTTATTGATTTTATGAACGATAAACGTTCCGATAAATGCTAGGATAATAATCGCAAAGAATACAAGATGCGGGATTTCAATGTGAGCAGCACTCAAGCCCATCTTGATGGCAATGATCCCGATGAGAATAAACGCTGTATTCTCGAGCTCTGGGATACGGTCAATGAGAACAAGGAATAACTGTGCGACTGTACGCATCATGAGAATTCCAAGCATTCCGCCTAATAGTAGAATCCATACTTCCTCAGATACAGCGAATGCTGCAAGAATACTATCAACCGAGAAGGCAAGGTCCATAATTTCAACAGAAATAACAGTTGCCCAGAACACACCAAAGACTCGAATCAACCAGCCTTCTTTTTTCAGTTCCTTCGCTTCATCATCGCCGTCACCTAACCAGAAGTGCTTAATAACAAGCCATGCTAAGTAAGCAGCTCCGAGGACCTTAATCCACCAGAACTTAATAAGCAGCATCCCTACGCCAATGAATAGAAAACGGAAGAAATAAGCGCCAATTAATCCGTAGGTTAATGCCTTTTTACGCTGCTTTTCTGGTAGATGTTTCACCATCACAGCTAATACAAGTGCGTTATCTGCTGATAACAATCCTTCAAGCACGACAAGAGTCCCAATAAGCCCCCAAGAGACAGGGTCTGTTAATACCTCTGCCCACATATGCCAATCAAAAAACGAGGCATATGTATCCAACATATGTTTCAAAATGTCCAACTGGTTTTCCTCCTATAAGTGTAGAAGCATCAGCAGGCTTTCGCCTGCTGCTATTCTTGATCGCTGTTTCTTTCTCACTTAGGAAAAGACCCTCATATGAGCTTTTGACAGCATCTCTTGAATTGATTTGTTTCTCTTATTTACACTTCTAACCCATAATTTTGACAAAGAGCTGCAAGTCCGCCAGAGAATCCGCTTCCGATCGCGTTAAACTTCCAATCACTTCCGTGTCGGTACAATTCACATACCACAACAGCTGTTTCAATTGAGAAGTCTTCGCCTAAATCGAAGCGAATCAATTCTTCCCCGCCCTCTTCATTTACAACACGAACAAATGCATTAGAGACTTGTCCAAAATTTTGGCTGCGCGCCTCTGCATCATGGATCGTAACTGTAATTCCGATACGATCAATGTTAGCAGGAATTTTCGAGAAATCAACGAGAATTTGCTCGTCATCTCCATCTCCTTCACCCGTCCGGTTATCACCTGTATGAGTGACACTGCCGCTCGGATGCTGAAGGTTATTATAGAACACAAAATCTGTATCTTGCTGACAACGATTGTTTGCATCCACCAAGAAAGCCGAAGCGTCCAAATCAAATTCGGCTCCGCCAGAATATTTATTCGTATCCCAGCCAAGACCGATCATCACTTTCGTCAGCCCTGGGTTGGTTTTGGTTAAATCGACACGTTGTCCTTTTGAAAGCTGAATAGCCATATTCGTATCTCTCCTGTCTTTGAAAATAGGAAACTATTGCTTTATCCGATATCTAAGCCAAAGTCCGTTGCAATGCGGGCAAGACCGCCTTGATAGCCTGATCCGACAGCTGAGAATTTCCATTCCCCGCCATGACGGTATAATTCACCTACAATAATGGCTGTCTCAATTGAGAAATCCTCTGCCAAATCGTAGCGAATGAGTTCTTCATTCGATGCTGCATTTAAAATACGTACATATGCGTTAGACACTTGTCCGAAATTTTGACTGCGCGCTTCTGCATCATGAATTGTAATGACAAATGAAATCTTTTCAACACTTGCCGGTACAGCTGCAAGGTCAACATTGACCTGCTCGTCATCTCCGTCCCCTTCACCAGTGCGGTTATCGCCTGTATGTACGACACTTCCGCCTCCTCCAGTTGTTTGGTTGTAAAAGACAAAGTCAGATGGAGAGCTTGCTTTACCTGCCGCATCTAAAAGGAATACACTTGCGTCTAGATCAAAGTCATGTCCGCCGTCATACTTATTGACGTCCCAGCCAAGACCGACGACTACTTTTGTTAAACCCGGATTCGTTTTTGTTAAATCAATTTTTTGACCTTTCGCTAAAGAAATTCCCACTAGGAACCTCTCCCTTCTGTTTAAATATAGTTTCTCGTAATATCTGCAAGCTTCGCATCATTTGTGCCATTTCCAAGCGCCGCAAACTTCCACTCATTCTCGTGACGATAAAGCTCTCCGACGATTAACGAAGTTTTTCCTGCATAGTCATCTTTTAAATTATATTTCACTAATTCTTGATTGTTTGAACGATCAACGATGCGAATATAAGCATTTTGAATCATACCAAAGTGTTGGTTTCTTCTAAGGGCATCATAAATGTTCACGACAAACACCAATTTATTCACGTTACCCGGCACCTTGCTCAAGTTGACGAGGACTTGTTCATCATCTCCGTCTCCTTCACCAGTCAGGTTGTCACCTGTATGCTCAACACTGCCGCATTTGCTCTTTAGGTTGCCAAAATAAATCAAATCTTTATTTTCCGTAAACTTATCATTTTTCAGCATGAGCACTGAAGCATCACAATCAACATCAGCGCCGCCTCCGCCGCCAAACAGCTTTCCTAAAAATCCGCCGCCTTGTGATACAGGGTCCCAGCCAAGTCCAACAAGAATATTTGTTAGCCCTGTTTTCCCTTTTGTTAAATCAATACGTTGACCTTTTTCTAATGTAATCGCCAAATCAATCACTCCTCCAGCATAATAAAAATCTATTTATTAAGCGATGGACCCTATTAAAATCATCATACATGAAAATTCGACAAAATTCATGAAATGACATTGGAGCCTCTTACTCTTTTTTCTATTTACTAGTATATACGATCTATGTTCAAGATAGGTTTCAAACACTTTATATTTTTTTAACGAAAGATGCACATTGGAAATGGTTCATGTCGTTAATGAAGTGTTTCATGTGAAACATTGTCGAAAGTTCCCGATGAACAGCTCTTGCTGATAAGGAGCGTATTGATGTGGTTTCATATGTTGATATAGAAAAGATAAAAGCAAAGGATAAAACCTTTCGTTTCCTTCCACCTATGGATTTCTTTATACTTATATTCAGCATGTTGATGAAAGGATGTTGATGATGCCATCACTTCATATATTAGATCAAGTCGCCATTCCTAAAGGTCAGTCTGCTCAGGAGACATTGATTCATACAACGCAGCTGGCTCAGCTGGCTGAAACGCTTGGGTATGAGCGCTATTGGTTCGCTGAACACCACAGCACAAGAGGGCTCGCTAGTACAGCGCCTGAAATATTAATGGCTCATATTGCGGCTCATACAACGACATTGCGTACCGGATCTGGCGGTATTTTACTTCCTCAGTACAGTCCTTTTAAAGTAGCAGAGGTCACGCGGCAGCTTGAAGCCCTTTATCCTGGACGGATTGAGATTGGTGTCGGCAAATCTCCAGGCGGGATCGAAAGGACGAGGCTCGCTTTGACAGACGGCGTGCCTAAAGATCTGTCTCAGTTTGACCGCCAGCTGAAGGACCTTCTTTTTTACTTATCAGACAGCCTGCCTTCTGGTCATCCGCATGCAGGCGTGAAAGCTGCTCCGCTCGTTGATGCTCATCCGCCGGTTTGGCTGCTTGGGCTGGGAGAAAATAGTGCCATGCAGGCGGCGGAGCTTGGAATCAACTATATTTTTGGCCACTTTATCCATCCTGCACGCGGCACACAAGCATTTGAGACGTATCGATCACACTTTTCTCCATCTGTCTTTTCTAGGCAGCCACAATCTATGTTTGCCGTCTTTGTCATCTGCGGTGAAACAGATGAAGAAGCAGACAGGATCGCCAGCAGTACAGATTTATGGCTGCTTCGTGTTGAAAAGGGACTGGACAGCCGCGTTCCTTCTATAGAAGAAGCAAGCGCCTATCACTACACCACACAGGAAAAGAAAAAAGTGCTGCAAAACCGCCAGCGGATGATTGTCGGCTCGAAGAAAACGGTGAAAGAGCAATTACAAACCTTGATGGACCGCTATCAAACGGATGACATCATGATTCTGAACAATTCATTTGATCCGATCGAAAAACAACGTTCCTTCAAGCGAATAGCAGAATTATTTTGAAGCCAGCTTTCCAGGCTTCTTTTTTACATTGTCATAAAAAATGGGAAATGTAACATCAAGATGTCAAAATCCTTCCGTCTGTCATCTGATCGCAAATGTGTCTTCTAATCGTTAGCGAACTGTAAACGCATAAGAGGTGTACCTTTTATATAGTAGAGGTACATATTCAATGAACGGTTTACGACGCTGAGAAAGAAGGAGATGACAGACATGAAAAAGAGACTCGATTGGGTTGATGCAGCTAAAGGAATTGGCATTCTGCTCGTGGTCATGGCGCATGTGCCCATTCCAGATTCGCTCAAGCAATTCATTTACTCTTTTCATATGCCGCTTTTCTTTTTACTATCAGGCATGATGTTTCGATCATCCTCATCCCCTGCTCTGTCATTTATTCAGAAAAAAGCCAAAAGCTTACTCTTGCCCTATCTCTATTTCTCCATCATTACGTATGTATTTTGGTTCTCCGTTACCCGTTTTTTCGCATTCAAGGGACAAACGGATATTGATCCTTTCGTTCCGTTTACAGGTATTTTCATATCCAATGCAGATGAAGCAAGACTCACACATAACCCAGCGATTTGGTTTTTAACGACGCTCTTTTTAGTGGAAATTTTATTTTTCTTTATGCATCGTCTTTCTAAAGGAAAACCCGCTGCCGTGATCTTGCTGACTGTTCTTTGCGGCGGTGCTGGATATGCCTCTACCTTGCTTTTAGATCAAAGTCTTCCTTGGAACGCCAATGTTGCCTTGACGGCTGTTGTGTTTTATTCGATTGGATTTTTAGCAAAGCAATGGTTTGTGGAATTAAAAACAGATCCAACCCTTCTTTTATGTACAGGTCTGCTTGTGCTAACGGCTTACATGCAAAGCTTTAATTCACGGATCGATATGCGCGTCAACGACTACGGTGATCTCTTTATTTTCTACGCATGTGCTCTGCTCGGTTCAGCTGCCGTGATTTATTTAAGCTTTAAATTGAAAACATCCCCTATTTTGACGTATCTAGGACGTAATTCTATTGTCATTCTTGTCTTGCAGTTTGCCGGTATCGATATCATGAAAGCATTTGTTTTTTATGGACTCGGTATCAATATTGCTGATACAGCACAGCTCTCTTGGACACTTTTTTATACGATTGGCACATTGCTGCTCATGGTGCCATGTATCTCCTTCCTGAGCAAATACCCGATGCTGCTCGGCAAACCAGCCAAAGCCGCTCAACGCTACGAACAAAAAACATCCGCCGGATGAACAGGCGGATGTTTTTTGGATTAATCATTGATTTGAGAAGGATAAAGTGTCATTCCACCATCTACAAATAAGGTGGTGCCTGTGATATACGCCGCTTCCTTAGAAACGAGGAATGCAGCAGCGGCCCCAATCTCCTTCGGTTCACCAAAGGTTCTCATCGGAATTTTCTCAAGCTGCTTTTGTTTTTTCAATTCATCCTGTAAATCATCATTCGATTCGGTTGCCATGGTACCCGGCGCAATCGCGTTGATTCGAATACCTGCTTCGGCATAATCAAGAGCCAGCGTCTTCGTCATCATATTCATTCCGCCCTTTGAAGTGGAATAATGAACATTGAACGGGCGCGGAATTTCCTGATGGACACTGGAAATATTTAAAATAGATCCTTTGATGTCATGCTCCATCATATAGGCGAGCGCAGCCTTTGCGCCTAAAAATGCACCTGTTATGTTGACATCGATGACGTTTTGCCATTGCTCCAGCGTCATCTCATGCGGCAGCGCTTCTTCCCCGTTGAAGCCTGAATTATTGACGAATACATCTACTGTACCGAAATGCTCCAGTGCTGTATCCATGATGGCTTGGATGCCTTCCTCTTTGGAGACATCTGCGTGTACTTTCACCGCCCCACCTCCGTGCTTCTGAATGGCTTGTACGGTCTCTTCAGCTCCATCTTCATCGCCTTTATAGTTCACAACCACATTCATTTCCTCTTGTCCAAACCGCAATGCGATCGCTTGTCCAATTCCTTTTGAAGAACCTGTGACAATGGCTGTTTTCCCTTTTAAATCTTGATACATCTTCATTTCCTCCATTCACGTGCTTCATCTTGCTGATACACAATGGTTACCCATTTTGGAAAAAACAAAAACACAACCCTCTGCATTTGTACTCGAAGAGGGTTGTGCGTTTCATCAAGCTAAAAGGTGTTATAAACATTTTCACACGTTTCGGCAGTTGGCTGATAAAAGCAATGTGACTTATACCTTGCCACAAACGGCTGATTGTACCAAGTCGCCGGACAATCGCCAGGCGGTTTAAAATACCAAAGGCTGAATTTTGCCGGCCAAAAACGTTCTCCGTTAATATTTCTCCGCGCAAGTGTTTTTTCCGTTTCTCGTGCTCGCTGATAGAAGTAACCATGCGTGACCGCTTCGAATGCATGCTCCTGATAAATCATTTGTGGAATCGTACGCAGCCCTTTAAAGTCAGAGCAGTTGGCACGCAAACGATTGATGCCCACGTTTCCTACGAGCAGCATCCCTCGCCTCCCTTCACCTTCTGCCTCCGCTCTCAGCAGTCTGGCCATTAAATCAATATCAGAGCTTGTCGCTCTTACCACTGCCATACATCCACCTCCAGTTCGTTTCTCTTTTATTTTATGTAGCGTTTCTGTGTAGATGACTGCCATTTTGACATGAAAAAGCACGTTCAGTGTCGGCAGCCTGTCTAAATTTGCTGGACATGTGTCTCGCTGCCAACAACACTCAAACCAAGTGACCATATACATAACAGGAAGAAATATTCATTACTATATACTCATTTACAAGTCATAAAAATCCTTCTAATTGCGACATCATCTTCAAAAACAGTCATTTGAACCTATTCAATAATCCGACTCAAAACCTTAAAATATAAAATGTTGAGTTTCTACAGGAGATATCAAATAATAAATTACAAGTTTCTCCTCTCAACTTAGTGTCATTTTTACTACTTGAAGCCAATCAACCTCGGAAACGCACTGAGGTATTGACAGTACTTTCGCTTCATTCTACAGTAAAAAACATACAGTATTTTTCTTTTTGTGCAAAAAGAATGATATGAACTACAGCTTTTCAATGAAATTCACCATAAACCCGAGGAGGAAAACACGCCATGTTTAAAAAGAAATTATCCCTGTTTCTTCTGATCTTGTGTGTAACTGTTGTCGCTGCTGCTTGTAGTGGTGGAAAAGACAAAACAGCTGCGAAAGAAAACGATACCAAAAAATCTCTTGATGCAGCAGAGGTAAAGGTAGAAAGTGCTGAGTACACATTACCACCTCAATACGATACATCTGTACAGGATGATCAGTATGTACTAAAAGTGAATGTATCTGTAAAAAATATCAGCAAAGAGCCTCTCAATGTTGATAAAAGCAACTTCACGCTTTACCAAGATGACGCACAGGTATCTACAATCTCTCCAGATGACTACAACGAAGTATTATCATCAAGCTCTTTAAATGCAGACAAAGTGACAAAAGGCGGTCTTTTCTTTGTTGTTGACAAAGACAAGGACTACCAGCTTGTTTACACAGAGCCAGGAAGCGGATCGAAAAAAGATGACAAAACATTAGAATTCGATATTAAAGGAAAAGACTTAATGAAAAAAGCAGATACACTACAAGCATCTGCAAAAGCTCTTTCTTCTTATATTGATGTGATGATTTTTGGTAAGAAAAACGATGATTTCGAAAAACTAACAGGTGATAACAAATCAACTGTTGTGAACGAATTTGATAAATCATTCAAACAAGGTTACATCACTTCTTCAGGTATTTCTTCTAGCTCAGCGAAGGACGAAAACCTTGATAAGCTACTGAAAGCTGTGAAAGAAACATTAGCTGAAAAATCAAAAGTTTCAACAAAAACAAAATCCATCAGTGGTGATAAAGCTGTCGTGACTGTGACTCTGACACCAATCGATGCAAGTCCGCTTGTCGATCGTTTGAAAGAGAAAGCGACTGAGTTCTACAGCAAAAACCGTTCAGCTTCTTATGATGAAGCGCAAAAATACTTACTATCAATTTACCCAGATGAGTTTAAAAAATTAGGACCATCATCTTCTGAAGAAACAGTAGAAGTCAACATGAAGAAAAATGATATCGACCAATGGAAACTTGATTTGAACGACTACAAAACAAGCTCATTAGTTGAGAAATTCATCAAGAACTAAAGAAAAACCCCCGATTCCGGGGGTTTTTTGTTATGATTTATCACCTGGTTTGGTGATCGTGAACCCCCTCTATCATCAAAAACCAGAATATAGTCAAGTTATCTTACCCTTGACAACATTTCTTTCTATAATCAGTGTTCCATTTCTTTAGCTTGATCACTATGAGATATTCAATCCTGATTATTCTTTTTTGTACTTAAGATTTTTTTCTGCTTATTTGAGTTAAAGATGTAGTGTAAACTCGAAGTAAAAAAGGTACTCCTCATTCTTTATTTCATACTGGTGCGGTGATTATTGTTGCAGGAGCTGGTTATGTAATTGCTACAGAAGCCAACAAGCACAGGAATAAAAAATATAACCATTATGAAGCTATTATCCGAGGCTGAGTATATATTGGAAAAGGAATAAATAAGTCACAAGCAATTGCTAGAATGAAATCAAGAAAGGGTATTATTATTACTGGCATCCCCATAAAGAACTTCAAAAGCTCATGCTTTCTACGGAGATCCGTTAAATAGTTAATAGAGGTGAATAATGTTCAATTACGAAAAGCTATTTAAACAATATTTATATAAAAAAGATCAATTGATTTTTACTAAAGAACGAGTCGTTGAGATGATAACGTCTAAATTTCAAGCTAGAGAATTTTCAAAAACAAAGATTTTAGATTTAGTAAATGATGATCACTTTGAATATACTAAGATATATAAATGTTTTGTCATTGATGATCCGAGTATATTGATTCAATTGTTTTCGAATGAGGAAAAAAAGGATCATCGTGAACAAGTACTTCATAATCGTCTTCATCCGTTAAACCCTAAAAGAGTAAAAGAATGGGAGTATAATCACTTATTGCTTGATGAACAAGAAGGTAGAAGAATTGATATCATTTTAGAAAGTAAAGATGGATTATATGTTTCAGAATTTACCGTAAGAGATAGTTGCGAAAAGCTTAATAGGTATATAAATGCTTTAATTGTAGGTGCACTTATCGAAAATGGGTTAGAAGAATATCCTGATGGTATTCATGACGAGTATTTTCAATTTTATTTAGAGAACTTGGATCAATTCGGTTTCTTAAACTGAAAAATACGATGATCGGCATTCACTTGAAAACGCCCTCTATCAAAGAGGGCGTTTCTTTATTTCGCAAGCATCCATTTCTCTTTCATAAACAAGCTTCTGACGATGACAAACAGGATAACGACTGCCAAGGCCGAGGAACCGAGTGTCAGGGTGATGGACATTGGATCAATGATCCCAAACATCAGTTGCTTACACAGCGCATGAATATTCAGGAATGGGATGGCAAAGTAATACGTATCTAGCTGCGTAGCACCTGCTCTCATAGTAAAGAACATTGGGAGCACACCGAGTGTAATGATCATGGACATGTACGACTGTGCTTCTTTCACTGAGCCCGATATCACGCTGAGCAGCAGTTCAATCATGGATACCATGAAGGAGAAGATGATTAACGCCGCAAACATGACGCCGATAATGCTCCACATTTGATCACCAAAGTTCAGAGCCTGCTTCAGCTTTTCTGTAAAGAGCAAAGTGGATAGAAGCAGCATCCCGATCGCCACAATTCCACTTAAAATCCCAAACATGGAGACAGCGAGCCATTTTCCGATGAGAATCTGGAGTCTGCTGGCCGGTGTCAGGAATAAGGCTTCAATGGATTTTCGGTCTTTTTCACCCGCTACAATATCAAGCGCAGCTGGCAAAGCACCTGAGATGACGGAGGTTACCAAAATCATCGGAAGGAGAATCGACAACAGCATAGCGGTCACACCGTTTTCCCCTTCATCACCTTCTTCTACATCAACGGACTGCACTTCAAACGGATGAATAACGGACGTATCGATTTGATCCGCTGCTAAACGCTTCTCGACCACCTGGTTTTGATACTGCTCCAGCAATGATTGCAGCATTTGAACTGTGATCACCGAATCATCATCTGTCGTATATCCGTGAATTTTAATGGCGAATGGCTTTTGATGCTTGAGCATATCGCCAGCCTCTATCGGCATTTCTAGGTAAGCATTTGCCTCCCCATCCTTGACGGCTTGCTGCGGATCATCAAATGTTTCAAGGTGTAGGTTTTTCACCTCTTTGATCATTTGGTTCATTTCGGCTGGAAGCTGTTCATTGATGGCGACTGTATAGGCTTTATCCCCTGGATCTGCAATCATGCTTTCATAAAAGAACACCAGTCCAAGCATGGTCAAAAGAGGAATCAGTACGGTTAAGAGCAACGTTTTTCGATCCCTTAGCGCATCTGTCATTTCTTTCAAAAAGACGGTTTTCCACATTATGAAATCCCCCTAGCGAGCTTCGACATAAAGATATAGTTCAAGTCTTCACTTTGTTCCTGTGCATATAATTCTGGAAGTGTCCCTTTGTAAACAAGCTCTCCTTGATGAATCATCATGACACTGTCACAAAGCTGGCTGACTTCTTCCATGATGTGGCTTGAAAAGAGGATCGTTTTATTTTGCTGCTTGAGCTGATGGATAAAATCTCTGAAAATATTACTCGACGTGATATCTAAGCCTGTTGTCGGCTCATCAAATAAAATAATGTCAGGATCATGAATTAACGTTCTGGCAATCGCCACCTTTTGTTTCATTCCTCTTGAGAATCCTTTCACCTTGCGATCCATGTATTGTCTCATCCCAAAACGCTTTGCCAAATCCTCTATTCTTGCTTTGATTTCATGCTGATCTAAGCCATATAATTTGCCAAAGTATTCAAGGTTTTCTCTTGCCGTCAAACGATCGTAAAGCCCCGTCTCTCCACCAAACAAGACACCAATTCGCTTTTTCACTTCTGTTGCTTCTTTCACTGTATCAAAGCCTGCGACAGTGACTGTTCCGTGTGTAGGCTCTAATAATGTGGCTACGGCGCGCAATAATGTTGTTTTTCCTGCACCATTTTCTCCTAGGATGCCAACGACTTCCCCTTCCTTCACGGAGAACGTCATGTGTTTCATCGCTTTCACGACTTTTTTCTTATCTTTAAACCAGCAGCTGCAATCGCTGAGTGTAATCATTTGGTTCGCCCCTTTCAACTTTCTAATCCTATGATAGAAAAAATAACGCTTGCCTGATATAAAAATGTCGCGAAACGTCCTTTTTCTGTCTTGAAATGATCTATTTCAAAAAAACAAATGGTAAAATAGACAAATAATAAGAATAGTCATAGGTGATTTTTATGATAAAAGTAGGTCTCGTCGACGATTACCGAGTAGATTTAGAAAAGCTGCACGCCATTGTAGGCAGGATGGAGGCTGTGGACATCGTCTTTGTCACGCAGTCAGCAGAGGATGCATATGAGAAGGTCAAAAAAGGAGACATTGATCTGCTGTTTGCTGACATTGAAATGCCCGGAATGTCCGGTTATGAATTAGCGGACCTCATTCATTCTCACGCACTGAATGTCGATGTGGTCTTTGTGACAGGAAACAGTGGATATGCAGTCCATGCATTTGATTTGAATGTACATGATTATATTATGAAACCCTACCAAGCTGATCGAATTGCCAAATGCTTAGAGCGTTATATGTCCACCAAGCAGGAGAAAAGCATTCATGGACGGCTTCTCATTAAACAGCAGTCAAATATTCATGTGCTGCAGAAAAAGGATGTTATTTTTGTTGAGCGAACGGGCCGGTCAACAACTATCGTGACAACGACAGGAGATATCCAAACCTATCAGACATTAAATGAGCTAAAGGGAGATCTGGCTGAAAAGGATTTTATCCGCTCCCACCGATCGTTTATCATTAATATTCATTACATTAAGAATTTCTCGGCGTATGCTAAAAATTCGTATATCGTGTCTTTTGAAGGTACAGATAAAAAAGCCATGATGACCAAGCAGCAATTAGAATTCTTTAAGAAATACTATTTTTAAGGAGAACGAACGTGAACGCTTTCTATCTTGGATTTCGCATTTATGCCCTCATATGGTTAGGTCTTGCGTTTCATGCGGCTGCTGAAGCCCTTCTGCCGCTATCATCCATTGTGTTGTGGCTTCTTACCTTTTGCGCGGTGTGTGTTTATACATTTTTCATGTACAAAAGATTTTTGCCTCATACGAGCGGTGATGTGATATTAGGCGCTTTTATACTCATTACCTGCACAGGCCTTTTGCTGTTTCTAACGCAACAGAATGGGCTGAGCTGTCTTTTGGCGCTCATCATGATGGTGACAGTCGATATCCTCTCATTGAAGGTGATGCAGACAGAGAAACAGTTAAATGGGCGGCTTCAAGAGCTCATAAACGCGGAATCAAGAACCAACGAATTACTTCTTGAGCTGCGCAGTAAACATCATGAAACAGCCAGACATTTAAATGCCTTTTCCGCGTCGAACGACGAGCATGAAATCAAAGATTTGATTCAGCAATACGTCAAACATTTCCCATGGATGAAAGGAGAAAATGCATATTTGGCCGCTACCCTCCACCCCTTCTTTCAACGGGCTGAGAAAGAGGACATTGCACTTTCACTAGACCTTCAAGCACCCTTTTCATCGCTTCCTTTTTCAAAGGCGGATCAGGTTAGTTTTACTGGCAACCTGCTTGATAATGCTCTAGATGCAGCGATTGAAGCGAAGCAAGCCGGAAAAGAGGGCAGCATTTCGGTCACGACCTCTATTCGGAGCGGGCTATTTTTAATCCATTGTGAAAACAGCACAAAAGGTATGGAAAAACACGTGTTAGATCATTTATTCAAAACTTTTGGCCGTTCGACAAAAGGCGGCGATCATCAAGGCATGGGGACGTATATCATTCAACAGCTTGTAGAAAAGGCAGACGGTACACTTGATTTCACTTACCGTTCTCCAAATTTGCGGCTCGTCATCAAAATCCCTCTCACCATGTCATAAAAAAAAGGTGCATAGCTGCACCTTTTTTTAGTGTTACGAGAAGATCTTATCGATTTGATTGATTTCCTCTTCTGTTAGTTGAACATCGTTTGTTTTTAGGTTTTGCAGCACTTGGTCTGCTCGTTTTGCCCCTGGAATAATAGCATCAATGCCATCCTGCGCTAAGAGCCAAGCGAGTGCGACGTGTGCTGTTTCTGCATTCTTTGATTGAGCAATGGCTTTCAGCTTGTCTACTTTTTCGAGATTTGAAAGGAATGCATCGCCTTGGAAAAGCGGATCCTTTGCTCGAATATCATCAAATGTCGCATCTTTTGTAAATTTCCCGGTCAACAAGCCTGATGCCAATGGGAAATAAGGAATAAAAGATATCCCATGCTCGACGCAGTATGGAAGAAGATCCTGCTCTGCCTGACGTTTCAGCAGAGAATACTCCGATTGAAGCACGTCTAAGTAGCCATCTCGGTTAAAGGCTTGAAGCTGTTCAAAATCAAGGTTTGATGCACCGATTGCCCTGATTTTCCCTTCATCCTTCAATTCCTTTAATGTGCCTGCTACTTCTTCGAGCGGCGTGCGTCCATCCGGGAAATGCATATAGTACAAGTCAATATAATCAGTTTGCAGTCGTTTCAGGCTATTTTCGACCTGCCCTCTTAAGAAATCACGGCTGTTATCAAGTTCAATTTGGCCATTTACTTCCTTATGAGCTCCTTTTGTCGCAAGGACAAGCTTTTCTCTGCCGCCTCTTTTGGCAATGATCTCACCGATTAATTCCTCTGAACGGCCCAGCCCATAAATAAAAGCAGAATCTAAGAAATTGACACCTTGATCAAGAGCCGTCTCCACAAGCTCCCGTCCAGCATCCTCACTAAGATTCGGGAATAAATTATGCCCGCCTACTGCATTCGTACCAAGCCCTATCGGATTTACCTGCAAATCAGTTCGTCCAAGCGTTACCTTTTTCAAAAGCTCATCTCCCTTATCTACATAATCATCCTTATTTTCCCACGAATCATTTCCAACATTCAAGTATACCGCTCTCTAAAATCAACCTGCAGGTGGACGCGGCGAAAATAGAAGATGCGTATGATGAAGATAGACTAAAACGAAAAGGAGATCTTGTCATGACCATTCAAATTGTCATCATTATGATTATTCTGCTTTTAAGAACAGGCAAGGAAAAAGAAATCCGCCCCATCAGGCTTCTCATAGGACCGCTCATTTTATTAGGCACACTCTCTTATTCCTTTACCCAGCATATTGAAATCACGGCGATGAGCCTGCTTGCAATGATTGTCTTTGCACTCGCAGGTTTTGCAATCGGGCTATGGAGAGGTAAACTATACAAAGTAACATATGATCAACAGTCGGGGCGTATCACCGCCGCCAGCTCACTTTATGGAACACTTTTTTTCATCGGAATCATCCTTATCCGGATGACAGTAGGTTCAATTGTACAGGATGGCGGTCATTCCCTGATCATTTTCGCAAATGGCCTGACATTCCTTCCAATCGGCAGTATGATCGGCTTACGTTTTATTCTTTTAAAAAGATATATGAACATCAAGGCATCTGCTGCTATTAACTGACAGACAGGAGTTTTTGATATGAACCTTCAGCAGCCACTCAAGCTTTTAGGTCAAATAAGGCGGAAATTTGTATTAGGCCTTGTATTGACCTATATGTATATTCAAATGTATGAGCCCCTTTCATTAGGCGAATTGGTGTTTCGCACCTTCGTCTATTTGGTGTTTCTCCTTTGTCTTTTTCCAAAAAGCAAGCTGTCACCTAAAAAGCAATTTTCTATGCTCCTCTTGATGTGGATTTTGACACATCTTTTGTGGCTGGTGACAGGTCAGATTCAAGACAGTATTGGACTGACCTTTTTTATGATCGGCTTTATCGCTTTTCGTTTTTCAGAGGCGCATCATCCCTATCTATTTGCTATCATCTTTTTCACCAGTGGGATCAGCTATTATATAAACGATTTTTCTTGGAACATGGTGATCACTCTCCCGCTATTCCAGCTGCTTGTGTATACACTTGTTTTGATTTCTAGAATGCGTCGGCGTGAACAGGAATTAAAGGAAGAACACTTCGGAGAACTGCAATTGGTTCACAAGGAATTATCAGAAGCCCATGAACAATTGAAAAAGGCGCATATGGAGCTTGAAGAAGCGACCGTTCAGTCACTCCAATTTGCAGTGCTCGAGGAGCGAAGCAGAATTGCACGTGACCTGCATGACAGTATCGGTCACCAATTAACCTCGATGATTGTCCAGCTGCAGTCTTTGCCCTACCGTTTAAAGCAGGAAGAACCAGAGCAGATGACGCAGACGTTTCAGGAGCTGATCCATATTTCTAAAAATTGTCTCACCGAAGTTCGTTCTGTGGTTCATCATATGGCGTCAGATGATGCAGGTCTCGGACTTGCCGGACTTCGCAGCCTCATCAAGCAAGGAGAGATATCGGGTGAGCTTGACATTCACTTTCATACAGAGCAGCTTACGTATAAAAAATGGCCGCTCTCCGTATCTGAACTGCTTTACCGCATTTTACAAGAAGCCATCACCAATACAATTCGCCATGCCAAGGCCACCGCAATGACCATTACACTATCTAACGACCAGCATGAGCTGATGATGAACATTGAAGACGATGGATATTTGACCAGCGAAAAAGATATTTCATTTGGCTTTGGACTGTCAGGCATGAAGGCACGGTGTGACGCAGCAGGCGGTTCCCTCAAGACGTCCATACGCGAGCCGCACGGCTTTTGTATCCATGTTCACATTCCTATCAAGGAGGACTCCGAGACATGACAAACCCTATTAAGATTGGCATTATTGATGATCAGCCGCTGATCCGCCAAGGATTTCGTTATATTGCAAGCGCTCAAGAGGATATTGACGTCATATGGGAGGCGTCAGACGGTCAGGAGGCGGTTGAGCTTTGCTCGATCAACACACCAGACGTACTGCTGATGGATGTACAAATGCCTGGAATGGATGGCATCACAGCAACAGAGCACATTTTAAAAAAGCATCCAGATGTAAAAGTTGTGATTCTCACGACCTTTGATACGGAAGAATACGTCTTTGACGGAATTCGTGCAGGGGCAGTCGGTTATTTGCTGAAGGATACAATGCCCGAGGAATTAATTGAGGCCATCCGCACCGCCTTTGCTGGTGAATCTGTATTTCGAACGGCAGCCTCTGAGCACATGATGGCACGAGCTCTTCAGCAGGCAAATGATACACATCACACTCATCTGCTTCACGAATCATTCACAGAACGTGAACGCGATGTATTACAGCAAATGGCCTATGGCTTAAAGAATGAAGACATTGCTGATCAATTATTTATCAGCAAAAGTACGGTAAAAACGCATGTGCACCGTATTTTACAAAAGCTCAATGCACAAGACCGTACACAGGCTGTCGTCTTCGCCATCCGGCACCGCCTCGTGAAATAAAAACTGCCTTCACTTCAAGATTTTTATACAAAAAACATTTAAAACCTAAAATAAATCTATAAATTAATACTTATTAACTAGTATATTATGCTTATTTAATTCCTTATTTTATAGGTGATTGTGTTAAAAACTATCAAAAATAGGGACTAAAACCTATTCCTCATCATGAATGAATTTCGATAGAATGAATAGTGCAAATCGTCATTAGGATATTTTCCCCTTTAACACCCGAATATACCAATCTATCTGTTTCTTTTTTCTTAGTCAGATAGCGGGAATGAAATGACGAAAGAAAAGCAAAGGAGCTTCAACTGTGAATCTTAAAAAAATAAGTGCACTCCTCATGATTTCATTCGTGATGATCATCTCTGCAGCCTGCCAGAGCTCAGCCAAATCAACCGACGCTGATCAAAAGTCAACGAAAACAGCAGAGGTAAAAGTCAATAGCTACGAATATACGTTACCAGAAGACTCAACAACTACCTTGAGAGATAATGAATTGGTGCTAAAAGTCAATCTGACGATCACAAACAAAGGTGACAAAGCCCTTTCATTATATAACTCTGACTTCTCCCTTTATCAGGACGACGCCAAAGTATCTGATTTAAAATTCTACGGCAGCAAAGATCGTCTTGACCTTGGTTCATTGAACAAAGGCAAGTCACTTTCAGGAGCTCTTTATTTCCTAGTAGACAAAGGGAAAAAATATCAGTTCGTCTATCAGGACAGTATCAAGAAAAACAGTGATTCCATCCAAATCGACCTAGATGGAAACAAAATACTCGATTCAGCAAAAAAGCTGGATAACCCAGCAAAAGCGTTATCCGCTTATACCGATATTATTGTTTTTGATAAAAAGAACGATGAATTCGCAGATTTAACGGGTGACAACCAATCGGATGTCGTCAATAAATACCATGAGATGTTTGTAAAAGACTTCAAAAGAAGTGCAGGAATATACGGAAATGAAGTGAGTGACCGAGATATTCTGTCGATGTACAAACGCATTCAAAACACCATGAAGGATAAAGCGAAAGTAGAAACAAGTGTGAAAACCATCTCTGATGACGAAGCAAAGGTTGTCGCTCAAGTAACAGGCATTGATGCTTCTAACTTAAAAGACAAGCTAGACAAGCAAAGAGACGAGTTTTACAACGGGAAAATCCGTTCTAAAGAAGAATTGTATAAAAAAAGCTTAAACATGTACGCATCTGAATTCGAAAAACTTCCTCCCGTTTCCAGCCCAGCTGAATATGAAGTGAAAATGAAACGTAATGGGGATGGTCAATGGAAAATTGACCTCAATGATTATAATACAGAGCAGTACATGAGCGGTTTTATTAAAACGAGATAATCTAAAAAAAGACGCTGGCCTCTGAAGGAGCCGCGTCTTTTTTAGATTATATTGTCGCCTCTTGCTCTTCTTTCACCGCTTTTTCGATATCTTTAAAACGGCTCGATACAGTCGACGCACTAATGCCATACTTTTTCGCTACTTGTGCTTGAGAAAGCGGGGCATCGCTTGCAAGTGAATGAATGTAGTATTCGATTCCGGCAGCAAATGACGCTGCTTTACGGATCACAGGTGATTTCTGATCACAGTAGGCTTTCCAAACCGTTAAAGCACCATCTGTCAGGCTTTGATCACCGTGCTCCTTCATTCCGTCTTCAATCAGCTTAGCAGTTTCCAGCTGGACGTCACTTGCCCAGTCCATACGATCTGCTGATAGACCTGCATCGCCTTCTGTTTGAGCAGGTGTTTCTGATTCTTCTACTTCTTGCTTCGCAAACATACACTTCAGCACATCAGGGAATGATTCTCTCATAAATGTGCTGCGCGCCCCTCCATTTGCTTCATATGCGTCAACAAGCTGGCGAACTTGAAGAAGAAGAGTATCTGTAAACTCTTTCGCAAACATCGTATATTGAATGAAAAACTCTGCCTTTTCTTCAAATTGAACAGGAAAACCAAGCACGAGACTTCCCTTTTCAGGCAGTACCGTTTGATCAGGTTTTACATCTACTTCAACCTTCTCCGCTGTTACCATATTCTCAAAGTAAAGAGACTCGTCCGTTTTTTCATTTAATAAAAGCAAAGATGGCTCCATGTCTGTCCAAGATTGGACCACTTGTCTTGTTTTCGGACGTGTAATATCTTCTGCTTTCTTTGTCAGGAACTCTTGGAAAATGGTCTCTTTCTGATCAGTTAATGGACGGAAGAAGATGCCCCATACACTCAAATGGAAAACTGAGATTTGTTGCGTTTCTTTATCCATATCTGCAAGGAAAGAAAACTCATTAATGAATTGATTGATCGCTCTCTGATGTTTAGAAAAAGCATAATTCATTAAATCCTTTTGAACTTGTACAGCTTCCTTAAACACAAGCTCAGACGTTTGTTCTCCGCCTGATTTTTGACCACAGCAATGTTTATATTTTTTTCCGCTTCCGCATGGGCAGAGCGCATTTCGTTTAATTTTTCCCAAAATAAAACCTCCGACATTCTAGTCTAACCTCACTATTTTAACAAACGATTGCACAGGAGGGTTTTATTTTCAAGAAAAAAGAAAAATCTGAATGATCAGTTAAATTATAAAATCACCTGAAGATCACGATAGATCATAGGAAAGACAGACTTTCTCTGTTTATTTTCTCCAATCATACCAACAGATTTTCCTCAGCTCATTCCTTCGAATAACTGCTTTGCCTCAAAATAAAAGATTTGAACGAATTTCTTCGTATTGACTCTGCCTGTCGATCCTGAGGGAGAAGATGTCTTCTGCATTTCTTTCATTCTTTGACTGACATCGGTAAAATCGAAAAACTTCGACGCGTAGTGCTCAAACTTAGGATTTGAGAAATCTGTTAATCCTAGTGAGGCAAAATGATTCAAGGAATGATGAATAGCTCGTCTAATCCGCTGCTCCGCCGCTTTCACTTCCCGCATCACCTCTACATCGGTTGCACCATGATCCAGTTTTCTTTCTGCTGTTTTGATAAACAGCTGCTTTAGTGGCGGGAAATTGACCTCATGAGAATTAGCTGACTGTGTTTCATGTAAGTAGATGAGTATCTCCAGTAAATCCTTAGAGCCGCTCTCACCGACAATTCCCAGCTCAGATAAGAGGAATTCCCCAGCCTCTTTCATCGTTCTTCTCTTCGCCCCAGCGCCCGCACCTTGAGAAATGACAGGCTCTAATGGCAGCACGTGGCGAAGAGAGGCTTGTATATCGTAAATCGATTTTTCCAGCTTGATACGCTCCATGACTTTTCGAATCACACTGACGATTTCAATGCGATTGACAGGCTTATGGATATAATATTCAATCCCTAGTTCATATGCTTCTGCCATCATCTCTTTCGCCTCTACTTGGGAAATCATAATGACCTTACCTTTGAATTCAGGGTGGATATGGCGGATGGTTTGAATGCCATCTCTAGCAGGCATTAAAAGATCAATCAAAAGGATGTCTACTTTCTTGAGGTTCAGGGAATGAGCCTCTAATCCAACTCCGTCACCCGCTTCATCTACGACCTCTCCCAAATCCTCATCCTCTATGATTTGACCTAAAATCGAGCGTATTGCACGATCATCATCTGCAATGAAAAATCGCATACACTCACCCTCTCTGTATTAAATTTTGTATAGGAAGGACAAGCAGAAAAGCTGTACCTTTTGTTTCTTTTGGTTCGATTTGAATCTGACCGCCAAGCTCTTGAACCAGCTCTCTCACATAGGATAAGCCAATCCCTGTAGACGGTGTTCCAAATGCATCAAATTTGGAGGTATACCCTGGATCAAACACAATCTCTCTCATTTTTTTAGGAATCCCTGGTCCGTCATCTTCAATCCGAATCTCTATTTTATCATGACTTCCTTTCAATTCGAGTGAGATCATCCCGGTATCTTTTATTGCTTCGACTGCATTGGCCATTAAATTATTAATCAGCGATAAGAAAATAAACACATGATAATCATGCAGATGAATGCCCCTTATATCAGATGTAAAGGAGATGTTTTTCCCAAGAGATAAAGCATACTTCTCTTGAATGCGGATGACAATTTGGACGAGCTCTTCCGCCTTCATATAGTCTTGCATATTTTCCTTCGAAATCAGCTTTGAAAGCCCAGCATAAATACGCTGATTGTCCTTTTTCACTTCATGAATTTCTCCTGCGAGCTTTAACAGCTCCTGACTCACTTTTTTCCCTGCTTCGTGTTCATGCAGCAGACGATAAAGCCGGTATGATTCCTGTGTAATATGCTCTGTATGTTTTAACGTTTTCTTTAAATGCACCGTTTCTTCATATAAATTCGAAATGACCATCATCATATGCTCATTTTGTTTCATGATCTGCTTTTCTCTTGATTGAGCCTCATACAGCTTCATCATATTAAAAAAACTGATCACCACAAAGCTGTGAGCAAACGCAATGAGGAACATATCGCTCAGCTTTGATAAGGTCATCGTTGTATCAAACACTAGAAATTGTACAAACAGCTCGACAAAATCAGCAACTAATTCGATCATCAGACCGATGATCCCAATGAAAATAGAGCGCTGTTTAAAGCGTCCCGTACGGACGGCAAAAAACAGGAAAGCATAAGTGAAATAGAAAAAGAAGCTTGGGAATTGCTGATAAAATGATGAAGCCAGATCAGCATTCTGCTGAATCAAATCTAAACCTACCCGAAAAAGCACAATGGCTGCGCCTGTTAAAAATCCCGGCAATAGCGGTCTAGATTTTCTTAAGAGTAATAAGCAAAAGAAAAACGCAGGTGCGCCAAAGCTGATGCGAAACGTCTCATTCACAGGATAAAACTTCAGCTCTCCTGCAAGCGGCACAATGACTATCATAAAAATTAAAATGAATGCGTCCTTTTTGACAAGCTGATTTAAACTCAAATGACTGACATCCCTTCCCCTGTTTGCATAGCCACAGTATACAAGGAGACTCTTTTCTCCACAATGTACAAAAAAATAATTTTCACTGCTCCTTTTATCCTCAAAATCCGTTTTTATGACTATTCTCCGGGACAGCAAGGTGACCTTTCAGCTATTCACTGTTTTGATCATTGACGACAATAATAGGAATTGTTTAGACAATTATCGACAGACTGATTTTTATTTGTAAGTTTTTCTGTAGATTTACGTCAGATTGTGTAGTTTCCAAGATAAATTGAATGAACAATTTTAGTGAAACTATATGTAAGCGTTTTCTGAATTTTCACTAAAAACCCTTTTTGTTTTTCCGCCGACAATGCCTTCATTTGTACATATATTTAGGTGTAAAGGAGTGGTGCAAGCAGCGCATGACAAGTTCTTTGAAGATGTGTAACATGTTTTCGTGCCTATTTGATCGCATTTTTTGTCATCCGCCAATTCAATAGGGTACTTTTTGATTTTTGATTGGAGGAATCGTATGAAAACAGCAATTTCTAAAAATACACAACACGCATGCCAGTCTTCTGTTGATCAATGGGCAGAAGAAATACGTCCGTATTACACAAACGGGCAGAATGCTGGCTACATTCCAGCACTTGGAAAAGTGAATTCCTCTCAACTTGGTATCAGCGTGATAGGCCCAGATGGATCATCTGTACGATATGGTGATTGGGACGTTCCCTTTACCCTGCAAAGTATCTCAAAAGTCATCAGCTTTATAGCTGCCTGTTTAGGAAGAGGCGTACCTTACGTCTTGGATCGGGTAGATGTAGAGCCAACTGGTGATGCATTTAATTCCATCTACCGTCTTGAGATGCATAAACCAGGGAAGCCCTTTAATCCAATGATTAATGCTGGAGCTATTACCGTATCCTCCATCCTTCCCGGAAAGACTTCTACAGAAAAGCTAGCATATATTTTCGATTTAATCGAAAACTTAATAGGTAAGCGTCCTTCTGTTAATGAAGAGGTTTATCAATCAGAATGGGCAACTGCACATCGAAATCGGGCACTTGCTTATTATTTAAAGGAAACCAATTATTTAGAATCGGATGTCGAGGACACGTTAGAAGTGTATTTAAAGCAATGTTCCATCGAGGTCACAACAGAGGACATCGCCTTGATTGGACTGATTATATCAAGTGATGGCTACCATCCCTTTAAACAAGTCCAAGTCATCCCAAAGGATATCGCCAGACTAACAAAGGCATTGATGCTGACATGCGGCATGTATAATGCGTCTGGGAATTTTGCTGCTTTTGTAGGCGTTCCAGCCAAAAGTGGTGTGTCTGGAGGAATTATGGCTTGCGTTCCGCCAAGCGCAAGAAGAGAGTTCCCGTTTCAGACAGGCTGTGGAATTGGCATTTACGGTCCCGCCATTGACGATTGCGGAAATAGTATTACCGGTGTCATGATGCTGAAAAAGCTCGCCAAAGAGTGGGATCTCAGTATTTTTTAAAAAGAACAGTGATGAATTCGAAGAGGTGATGTTATGAACGAAAAAGCTTTGCTATCTTATTTAACACATACAAATGATTTTATTTGGACTTATATTGTGATTGCTCTGTTACTTGGTGTTGGGGTGTACTTCACATATAGAACACGCTTCCTGCAAGTGAGAATGATCAAAGAAATGCTGCGTGTCCTGAAGGAAGGAAGAAAAGAAAAAGAGGGAATATCACCGTTCCAAGCATTTGCCATCAGTATGGCAGCACGCGTAGGGACAGGGAATATTACAGGGATTGCTATCGCTATTGCCATTGGCGGCCCTGGTGCCATCTTTTGGATGTGGATCGTAGCCATTATCGGATCTGCTTCAAGTTTCGTTGAAAGTACACTAGCTCAAGTATATAAAGTAAAAGACAAAACAGGTTTCCGCGGTGGACCTGCTTATTACATGGAAAAAGGGTTAAACAAGCGCTGGATGGGGATTTTATTTGCGATCCTGATTACGATTTCTTTTGGAATCGTCTTTAATGCGGTTCAATCAAATACGATCACTGTCGCTTTTAAAAACTCCTTCGGTTTAGACCGTTTAACCGTCGGTATTGTGATGGCTGTCATTTTTGCAGCGATCATTTTCAAAGGAATCCAAGCGATCGCAAAGGCTTCTGAATACATTGTCGTTGTGCTTGCGGTTGCTTACATCGGAATTGCGTTCTTTGTTATTGTCACAAATATCACGGAACTTCCTGGTGTCATCAGCACGATTGTGAAACACGCCTTCGGGTTTGAACAGTTTGCTGGCGGTACGCTAGGCGGTGCCTTATTACAAGGGATTAAACGCGGTCTCTTCTCAAATGAAGCCGGTATGGGTAGTGCACCTAACGCAGCAGCAACGGCTGTCACAAGCCACCCTGTTAAACAAGGATTAATCCAAGCATTCGGCGTGTTAACAGATACGTTAATTATTTGTACAAGCACAGCCTTCCTTGTTCTGTTTTCTGATGCGTATAAAACAACAAACCTGCAAGGAATTGAATTAACACAGGCTTCTCTTAGTCAGCATATTGGACCATGGGCCTCTGGCTTCCTTGCCATCATGATTTTCCTATTCGCGTTTAGTACATTGATCGGTAACTATTACTATGGGGAAACGAACATTGAATTCCTTGGAGCGAACAAAATTTGGCTTAACATCTATCGAATTGCCGTTATTGGAATGGTTCTGTTCGGTGCGGTTGCCACTGTTCCTCTCGTTTGGGGTCTAGCCGATCTCTTCATGGGACTCATGGTCATCGTCAACCTCATCGCCATTACCATGCTGTCTAAGGTCGCCTTCGCAGCACTGAAGGACTACACGAGACAGAAAAAAGAAGGCAAAGATCCTGTTTTCTATAAAAATGCCGTTCCAAACAATGAGAAAATTGAATGCTGGGACGACGAACCTGCTGCATTGAAAAAGAATCAAATCGGATAAATCAAAAAAGCTCTGGTCAACTGATCAGAGCTTTTTTCTTTATGTCAAAAATTCAAGTATGAGTTTGTTGACAACCTCTGGTTTCTCATGATTGATCCAATGAGAGGCATCATCGACAAAGATCAGCTGGCCATTTGGACAGATCTTTATCGTTTCCTTCGCCAGCTTTCTGCTTAAAAATTTGTCCTCCATCCCCCAGATCATGCGAACAGGAACGAGAATTCGTTTGGAAATTGGCTTTTCAAAGCCGCCTTTTTTGATGGCTCGATACCAATTCAGCATTGAGGTCAAGGCGCCTGGCTGTGTCCAAGCGAGCTTGTAGCTTGAGACATCTTCCTTCGTGAACAAATGTGGTCTTGCCGTCAGCCCAATGGCTTCATCCAGCTTTTGAAAATGATTTTCTTGAAGTGCTGCCTCTGGAGCATTCGGAAGCTGAAAAAAAGCGATATAGGAGCTTTTCTTCCACTGCGGCGGATAAAAAGGAAGAACCTTCATCATCACCCGCGGATGCGGCATATTGACAATGATTAATTTCTCGACATATTGAGAACGGGTTGAAGCCAAATGCCAAGCAACAGCTCCGCCCCAGTCATGTCCGCCGACAATCGCCTTTTGGTTCGGGCTCAGCGTCTTAATCAAACCCACAATATCATCTCTCAGTTTATCTAATACGTAGGATTCGACTCCTTCTGGCTTGTCACTTAGATGGTAGCCTCTTTGATCAGGAACAACAACACGATAGCCTGCCTCAGCCAAGGGGATGATTTGATTTTTCCAGCCGTACCAAAACTCAGGAAACCCGTGGAGCAGCACAAGCAGCGGGCCATTTTCTGGTCCAGCCATTGCTGTATGAAGTGTTACACCATTTGTTTGGATTGATTGAAACTCAATTTGTTCCATTCCTTTGCCACCCTTCTCCTTGTCCTTTTATTCTTCCAACATAGCATATTTTCCATTTTTCAGAAAATAAAAACACTCACAAAAAAACCTTCACACTCGTGAAGGTACAGATTGTTGACAAAGGGCTAAAATGATCTTGATTTTAGCCCTTTGTCTTCCTTTCAGCGTGATAGAAAACCTTTGAAGTCTAGGAAGGACGAGCATCGGAGCGGAGCGAATTTGACATTCGTGAGCACCGGAGCGCAGACCTGACACCGAATGCGAGGGTTTGTCTACACGCTGAAACTTCACACTCGTGAAGGTCTTCGTCTATTTCATATAATTCAGAACCCAGATCAACCCATTTTTCCGGTCCTGTACTTGTCCGTGAAGTGCGCCAAAGAAGGTATCCTGTAATTCGACCAGTACATCTCCATCAGCTTCCAGCGCTTCATAGACAGCCTTTAGTTCTTCTTCATTGTCAAACTGCATGATCAATCTGAGATTCTCTGGCTTTGGCGTGCGTCCAAATGTATCTGAAAAATGAAGCAGTGATTCCCCAAGATGCAATTCAGCATGCAGGACACGGTCTTGATGTTCATTTAAGATCTGAATATCCCCACCAAAAATCCCTTGATAATATTGAAGAGATTCTTTCACATCTTCTACAACAATATAAGGACTAACACTAATCATATCCCTCATCCTCCTCTTGTTCCGTCCATTATCTCTTTTATAGCTTATCCCAAATCGTATGAAAAAAGGCACAAATCGTCAACGGATTTGCACCTTTTTCTCATGAAGATTTCGCTAATTCACTATGTTTGTTTGAATACGCTGCGTACATGACGACACCGATTAACAGCCAAACCCCAAAGTAAAGCCATGTCCGGCCTGGTAAATTGAGCATAAGGAACAAGCAGCAGCCCATTGATATAATCGGCAAAACCGGCACAAAAGGAACCCTGAAGCCCCTCTCAAGCTGCTGATGTGTTTTTCTCAAAATAAGCACAGATAAACTGACCATGGCAAACGTTAATAACGCACCGATATTCGCTAAGTTGGACAGATCCTTCAAATCAATAAAGCCTGAAATAACAGCTGTCATTCCGCCAATCATCCATATGCTAGCAACAGGCGTATCGCTTTTGTTTGTTTTTGAAAACACTTTAGGCAAAAGTCCGTCTCGGCCCATCGCATAGGCAATTCGAGTTGCTGCATAATTATTGGCGAAAATCACAGCCATCAATCCAATGACCGCACCAACAGAAATAATACCAGCCACGCTATTTTGATGTACACTTTGCAGGACATATGACATAGCCTCTGTGACATTCAGCTGTGTATAGTGCACCATGCCTGTCATGACCAAACAAACGACAATGTAAATGATCGTACAAATAAGTAATGAACCTATGATCCCAATTGGCAGGTTCCGCTGCGGATTTTTCACCTCTTCTGCTGAAGCAGAAATTGCATCAAACCCTAAAAAGGCAAAAAATACAGCAGCAGCACCGGCAATGACACCTTCTGCGCCAAACGGCATAAACGGCTGCCAATTGGATGGCTGTACATAAAAGCCGCCTACTACAATGAAAAGAACAATAATACCGAGTTTCACAAACACCATGATATTATTAAATTTTTTACTTTCCTTCGTTCCTCTAGATAAGATCCACGCAATCAGTAGAGCAATGATAATCGCCGGCAGATTCATATATCCGCCTTGCTCCGGCCCCGCTAAGAATTGATGCGGAATCGAAATTCCAAATCCCTCAAGCAAGCTGTTGAAATAACTCGACCAGCCGCTGGCGACAGCTGAAGCAGTCAGCATATAAACAGACAATAAGGTCCAGCCCATCAAATGGCCTACAAGCTCGCCCATGGTCGTATATGAATAAATGTACGCACTGCCGAATACAGGAAGCGCTGAAGCCATTTCTGCATAACAAAGTGCTGCCAAACTGCACACAATGGCTGCAATCGCAAAGGAGAAAATAACAGCCGGTCCTGCATCCTTAGCCGCTGTTATACCAGTTAACACCATAACCCCTGTGCCAATCACTGCCCCTATACCAAGAAGCGTGAGATCTAGCCCGCCCAGTGTTTTCTTTACCTTTTGCTGTCTGCTCTGTTCCAACAAATCGTGAACGTGTTTCTTACGAAGAATATGTCGCAAACCCTTTCCCTCCAAAACGTTAGAAAAACAAAAAATCATTCAAATTTCATTATAGCAGAATAGGTACTAAGCATTCACAACCAATTCACGTAAATCTTTCTTCATAATTTTACCAAGCTTGTTTTTTGGCAGATCACTGATGAAATGAATGGATGGCACTTTGTAATCTGCCAAACGTTCCTGACAATAGTTCACCACATCTTCTTCGCAGAAATCGGCGGATTCGTCTTTTACGATATACGCACTTGGCACTTCACCATATAATTCGTCTGGCACCCCGATGACAGCTGATT
The DNA here is from genome assembly GCF_001429445.1 of Bacillus sp. Root920. NCBI lineage: Bacteria > Bacillati > Bacillota > Bacilli > Caryophanales > Bacillaceae > Bacillus > Bacillus sp. Root920. The sequence goes on along the minus strand of NZ_LMJV01000001.1, from coordinate 42,811 downwards.
CAATCACACCTGGTATTTGTTCAATGACTTCTTCTACTTGGTCAGGATAGATATTGTCTCCGCCGTATAAAATCACATCTTTGTATCTGCCTGTGATAAATAGAAAACCATCTTCATCTAGATAGCCTGCATCTCCCATATGGAACCAGCCATCTTTGAGTACCTTCGCAGTAGCGTCAGGCTGATGATAATAGCCTAAGAAATAAAATGGGCTTCTCATGACAACTTCGCCAATTTCTCCAGCTGGCAGTGTTTCCTCAGTCTCAGGATGAACGATTTTCACTTCTACATCTGGATCCACTTTACCAGCAGAGCCCATTTTATCCTCGCCCATCGCAGGATGCCACGCACTGACAACCCATGCTTCCGTGCTTCCGTAGCCATGCATCATCTGAATGCCTGCTTCTTTGTAGTCCTTAATCAAACGGACCGGCACCTTCGTACCGCCAGAAATCGCAATTTCAAACGATGAAAGGTCATACGAACCGCGCTTCATTTCTTCCAGCATGTACGTATAAGCTGATGGGAAAGCCATCATGAACGTTATTCTTTCTTTTTCGATCGTTTCTAAAATGCGCTTCGGCGTTGCATCATGTAAGAAAACAAGTGTATACCCTTCAATGGCTGCAGCGATCAGATGATTAATTGAACTCATATGATAGAGAGGGTGACTCGCCAAGTACCGTTTCCCTTTCAAGTCAAATCCTCGATTCCCGCGTCTTGTTAAAAATTGATAGATTCGTCCATGTCCGACCATACAGCCTTTTGGATTCCCCGTTGTCCCAGAGGTAAATAAGATCATCGCTAGATCCTCTTCTGATACCTCTTCCGCAAGATCACTGCCATCATTTGAAGCCAATATGTCTTCAAACAGCTGCGTTGTTTTCGCATTTACACCAGATTCCACCATGAGACAGTTGTCTAAAGACACATTCACCGCAGAAATAATCTCACGGAATTCTCGGTCAAAAAATAAAGCCTTTGGCTCTGCTTTTTTCAAAATACCCTCCAGCTCAAATGAAGTAAGCTGCCAGCTAAGCGGAACTGCGACTGCACCTGCTTTAATGGCTGCCAGCATAATCGTTGAAAAGTGATGATGGTTTTGACAAATAAAGCAAACGCGGTCACCTTTTCGAATTCCTTTTTGATTTAAGTAATGAGCAAGCTGGTCGATGCGTTTTGCATATTCTTCAAATGTATAAGACACCCCTCCGCCAGTTACCGCCTCAATTTGTGAAGAGCGTTCCATTCTGTCGTTTAGTAATGCCTGTAAAGTATTCAATATCTTCATCTCCAAACGTTTGATTTCCAATAGCCAATTTCCAGCGAATTGGGTTGGCAGATTTTATCTCATTCACATTCTAAAATAAAAACAGCTGAAAGTAAAATCATTTCATTTTGGAATTGTTCTTTATATTAATTGATAATATAGGTAATTTTATAGCCGTCTTCCATTTTGGTTTAAATCATGTTGATTATTATGATAAGATAGACCTAGTAATTGATCGGAAATGCGAATGCAATAGGAAAAGAGGTATGGAGAATGCAACATTTCGAGCTAGAGGCAAGTTTGTTAGACCATGCACTGACAAAGTATTTAAAGGCGACGAAACAAATAGATGAAGAAAATATTCCGAAAAACGTCACGAATGTTAAAGGGTTTATTTTACGTATCATCTACCGCCATCAATCATGTACTGTGAAAAATATTCTGCAGGAAGTTTCATTATCTCCCTCTGCAACAACAACCGCTCTCAATCACTTAGAAGACGAAGGGCTGATCATCCGCTCTCGAAATAATAATGACCGCCGTACTGTGTGGATTGAACTCTCTGAATCGGGTGAACAAATTGCTAAACAAATGATCGACAATCGCCAGCTGCTTGTGAATCAATTGTTCAACCACCTTTCAGAGGAAGATAAAAAAACATTTTTTGAATTAATCGAAAAAATGATGGACGAGCACACATTAAAGGCTTAGGAATACTCCTAAGCCTTCTTTTTTATGGCTTTAAAACGACCTTTATACAATCATCTTGTTTGTCATTGAAGATGTGGTACGCATGAGCTGCTTCATCTAATGGTAATTTGTGAGTGATAATGGCTCTAGGATCAATTTCACCGCTTGTCACTTTTTGATAGAGCTTTGACATGTATCCTCTCGCCGGGGCTTGGCCCATTTTCAGGGTGACGTTTCTTGCGAAAAAAGCGCCTAATGGAAACATGTTGTACAGGCCGCCGTACACACCCGTCATCTGCACTGTTCCACATTTGCGAACGGCTTTTGTGGCAATTTGAATGGGTCCAATCGTTCCGCCTTGGAGTTTGAGCTTTTGCTCAATTTTTTCAAGCGGCGACTTCTTCCCGTCCATTCCCACACAATCAATCACAACATCGGCCCCGCCCTTGGTAAGCTCCTTTAACGTTTCTCCCATGTCGGGATCTTCTGTAAAGTCAAAGACCTCAACGCCGCTCATTCGTTTTGCATGCCGCAGGCGGTAATCAATGTAATCGACGGCAATCACACGTTCTGCTCCTTTTTGCCAAGCAAATTGCTGCGCCATTAACCCAACAGGTCCGCAGCCTAGCACAATGACCGTATCGCCTTTTTTCACACCTGCGTGCTCTACACTCCAATAGGCGGTTGGCAGGACATCTGATAAGAACAGCAATTGTTCATCCTCCAGCTCACAATCCTCTGGAATCTTAAACGGTGTATAGTTGCCAAAAGGTACGCGTAAATACTCTGCCTGTCCTCCGGGGTAATTCCCATATTTCTCACTATAGCCAAAAAGTCCACCCGAATCGTAGTGCGGGTTTGAGTTGTCACATTGGCTTTCTAAGTGATGATCGCAATATTGGCATTTACCACATGCAACTGTAAATGGAATGACGACACGGTCTCCCTTTTTTACGGCTGTGACATCCGGGCCAACTTCCTCCACAATCCCCATTGGTTCATGCCCAATCACATAGCCGATTGGAAGGGGGAAATTCCCCTGATACAAATGTAAATCTGATCCACAAATTGCTGTTGATGTAATACGTATGATCACATCTTCCCGATCTTGAATCGACGGTGCATCTACTTTCTTCACTGCAATGCTATTTTTCCCTTGATAAGTAACAGCTCTCACATGGATTTCCTCCTTTAGCTCAAGTCATCTTTACATAGCTTCACCTTGAATGAATGGTTCATTCATCAAATGAGAAATTTATGTGGAGGAGGCAAAAAACAAAAAAAGCCTGTCGATTGTTTCGACAGACTCATGATGTCGTGTAACGCGTTACACACTTATTCCTTTTCGACAAAAAACAAATCATATTGAGTTGAAGTCTCCCGATTGAACATGAAATTCCCTTCTTGAATAAAATAGGGGCATATACTTGGGCTTGGAGATTCTTCAAACTGCTCATACACCTGCTCAATTTCTCCTGGAAGCAGCAAAACCAACATTTTATTTGAATGAGACACAAATTCATAAGAGTGGATCGTATCCGGCGGGATATAGGCAAAGTCACCCGGCATCAAGCAAATATCCTCTCCGTTCAAATGAAGGTTCATCTTCCCTTCAACACAATAGATTGCTTCTGTATGAACTTGATGATAATGCGGCGGGAAATATTTCTCCTTCGCTCCTTCAACCACAAAATGACTGAATCCGCCTCCTGTTGTTTCTACTGTTGCAATCAGCTCATGAATCTGACCATCAATGATGTATTGCTTCCCTTCACCAGCCTCTAATACATAAGGCTGTACCTCGTGAGGGAGCTGACTATGAAATAAAACGGAGGGCCTCGTTGTATTAGACAGTTCTCTGATTCCATGCATCAGGATGATATCGCTTTCTTTTTCAGCCTGCTGAAAACTGGCTGCATCGAAAGCATGATGAGTCATAGACCATTCATTCTGAAAAAGCCTTTTCCCAATTTGCTGATAGACATCTGTCATTTTTCCGCCCAGCGTATATGAAATAAATCTTGTTTTATGACTATGCATTCTGTAGCCATGAATCGTTTTGGGCGGGATATGAATATAATCAAAGGCTGTGACCATGTATTTTTTACCGTCCAGCATCACTTCAAGCTTTCCTTCCAGCACAAAAATGGTTTCAAATAAGTGCTCATGACAGTGCAGCGGGAAATATGCTCCTTTCCCACCTGTGATTAAGGCAAGCTCAAACAGCTGATTCGTTTGATTTGCTTCTGCCAGCATATGAACAAGCTGATTCTCCAGCCCATACAGCTTTCCGGAACCAGACACGGTATAAAAAGAGGTACCTTCGGATTGCTTCATCGATTGCGGTTGCTCCGACATCCCATCACTCCTCATGACAAATTGACTATCTATATTATATAGACCAATTGATATAATAGATAGACAATATGCGAGAGATTTTACTCTTCTCGCATAAATAAGTGTCTAAGGTAACTTTTTACGTGTTCTAAAGGGGTCGTTTGTTTGAGTGCAGTGGTCATCGATAAACCCCCGATGACCATTGAGTGAAGGAGAGAAGCCAGCTCATCCGCTTTGTTTTCTTCATACCCGCTGTTCATTAGCTTTTCTTTTACAAGCTCCTGCCAGCGGATCATTTCTTGTTTGCATGCAGCATGAAGCTGCGCGTTTTCAGGCTTGGACTCTGCCGCAAGCAAGACAATTGGAATCCCTCTTTCACTTTCTTTCTCCATAAATCCTCGAATGATCTTTGTCATAAAACGATCGATGGCGATATATGGGTCATCCGAATAGGCAAAGCCTTCTTCAATTTGATTGATGACCTTTTGACTAATGTATTCAACAGATGCAATGGCCAGCTCTTCTTTTCCATTTGGAAAGTAATAATAAAGAGAGCCTTTAGGTGTGCCGCTCTCTCTGATAATTTGATTCAATCCTGTCGCATGGTATCCCTGTTTACGTAAAAGAAGTGCTGCCGTTTGAATGATTTTATCCTTCGTACTCACGTGTGACACTCTTTTCCCTCCATAGACCAAAGTCGCTTATCATGCGTTATCGATTTAATTGACTAGTTCCTTTCCAAATCGAAGATGTCTCCATTTCTGCCGCAAGCCTGAGCAGCCAGTCCTCTTTTCCTTTAGGTGCTGTCACTTGTACCCCTAAAGGCAAGCCCGCGCTAGTCAGATGAACAGGAACACTCATTGATGGCTGACCTGTTAAGTTGGCAAGCTGTGTAAATGGGGTGTAGGTCAAGCTCTTAAGGAACATGTCATAAATAAGATCTTGCTGTGCTTGCATGGAAAGAGATGACACACGTAAAAGTGCGGCTGTTTCCTGATCTGAATGCATAAGCTCACCTACCTTTGGAGCTGAATAGGCAGTAGCTGGTGTCACATAGAGATCGTAGGTTTGATGAAATGACGCCATTTGTGCAGCAGCCCGATCCCACGCATCAAGACTTTCTGTATAAGCAGCAGCGGTCACATTCTTGCCAGCCTCCGCCAGCACCCATGCCACGATGTCCGTTTCCTCCGGCTTTACTGGACGCCCTAACGAACGAGCCAAGGAAGTGAATAACGCAGACATTTCTCCGCTGTTCATCACGTAATATTGCTGCATGAGATGAATCCCATCAATTTCCGGCTTGGCTTCTTCTACTTGATGGCCTTGCTCACTCAGCCATTTCACTGTTTGCTGAACCGCCTGCTTCGCCTCCTCACTGACCTTCGTACCAACTGGAGATTCTACGCTGTAAGCAATTCGCATAGAAGATGTACGTTTCACCAGATCCTCTTGGTAACTGCCATCGTATAATGGGGTTTGGAAAGCAGCTTCAGGCTGAATGACTTGAAGAAGATCAAGAAGGGCTGCACTGTCCCGCACTGTTTTTGTGAGTGTAAAGTCAATGGAAGCCCCTTGCCACTGCCTTCCTGCGCCTGGGCCTACCGGCGTTCTTCCCCGCGTAGGCTTAAGGCCGAACAAACCGGTAAAGGATGCTGGAATCCGGATGGAACCACCGCCATCACTTGCTCCGCCAGCAGGTACAATGCCGCTTGCAACAGCTGCTGCTGTCCCGCCGCTTGAGCCGCCCGGAGAATAGTCCGTATTCCAAGGATTTCTCGTTGGACCATGTAACGCAGGCTCCGTCACATTTCTTAAACCGAATTCCGGTGTATTTGTATGTCCGATCATGAGAAAACCAGCCTGCTTCAACCGATCAACAAAGTGCGAATCCGAATTTGCTTTTACATCCTTTAACAGCAAAGCTCCTGCTGTCAGCGGTTCATTTTTTATCCCTTGTGATATATTTTTCAGCACAAACGGAACGCCCGCAAATGGCTGATACTCATGTAACTCCTTGATGTCTTTTAAAACTTGTTCTTGTCTCGTCCGTATCACAGCGTTTAGTTCTGGATTGACCTCATTCAATCTATCAAATGCCGCCTGCATAAGCTCCTCGGGCGTTACCTGCTTATTTCGCACAAGTGCTGCCAAGCCAGTCGCATCATACGTCATATACTCTTTTACGTTCATCAGCATGTCCTTCTTTCTCTTATCATGATGTCTCTATTGTCTACTAGAATTCTATGAATTTCAATTTCAGGTTACTTGTAAAAATAACTTTCTGAACAAGACGACAATTCTACTATCCCATCCCTCTGCTTTCTCCGATATAATAGAGAAAAAAAGACCGAGGTCATCGGATGAGAGGAGCCACGCATTGAAAAAGAAATTACTTATCGTCATTGCGTTTCTTCTTGCGTTGACAACTGCTTTGCCCTTCCATTCGCAGGCAGCTGCACCGCCAAAAGAAACAGATGTCATCATCGTCTATAAAAATCAAAAAGGAAAACAAACAGCTATTGAGGAAAGTGAGAAAGTAAACGCACAGTACATACATCTTCCCGCTGTCGCTGTGACAGCAGATGAACAAGCGGTCACCTCACTCAAAAAAGACCCAAACATCGCTTACGTCTCAAAAAACGTAAAGGTCAAACTCGCGGCTTCTACTGTGAAGAAAACAGCCGCTGCTACTAATCAAGATGCATTGGTACAAAAATCTTACAATCTGCAAAAACTAAATATAAAGCAAGCAATAAAAGAAGGCGTCACTGGTAAAAATGTAAAAGTAGCCGTTTTAGATACTGGTATTTTCCCACACGAGGATTTAAAGGTATCCGGCGGTAAATCATTCGTGAACTACACATCCTCTTATAAAGATGATGAAGGACATGGCACACATGTCGCCGGCACGATTGGTGCGCTTAATAACGATTATGGAACAGTCGGCGTCGCTTCCGGTGTGAAGCTGTATGCTGTGAAAGTGTTAGATAAAAAGGGAGAAGGCGACCTGTATAGTCTGCTTCGAGGCATCGATTGGGCGATTACCAACAAGATGGACATTATTAATTTAAGTTTAGGCTTTGAAGACAATATCCCCATCTTGCGTTCAGCAGTAGATGAAGCCTATAAAAAGGGCCTGCTCGTGGTTGCTGCAAGCGGAAATGATGGGAAAAAGAATTATATTAGCTACCCTGCTGCTTACAATAGTGTCATTGCCGTTTCTGCAACAACTTCCAAAGATAAACTCGCGTCTATCTCGAATACAGGAAAAGGGATTGAATTTTCTGCCCCTGGCGAGAACGTTATCAGCACTTATTTAAAAAATGAATATTGGTATGCAACGGGGACATCACAAGCTGCACCGCATGTCACAGGAATGCTGGCCCTGTTAAAGCAGCTTCATCCGAAGAAAACAAATGCACAGCTTCGCACTTTATTGCGCAGCTATACAGTGGATCTTGGCGCAAAAGGGAAGGATCCGCAATTCGGCTATGGCCGCGTGCAATATGTGCCGCAATCCACCTTTTTAAAGGCTGCGGCCAGTGCTGTCAAAACAGCCGAAACATCTAAAAAGCAGGCAGATGTCAATCAAGCCAAAACGAGAATTGGCCGGCTCACTGCAAGCAAGCAAAAAACAGCACTCACAGAACGGGTGAAGAAAGTCCAAGCAGCCATTGATATCCGCTCGGCACGTGCAAAGGTCAAAACAGCCGAAAAAAACAAAACACAGGGCGCTATAAAAAGTGCTCAAACGGCCATCAAAAAACTAAATAAAGGCAAAGAAAAAACAAGCCTGCAAAACCGGCTCGACAAGGTCAAAAAACAAGTCGCTTATCAAAAGAAAGTGACGGACGCTAAACAAAAGGTCAAAAAAGCGGAAGCCAAACGAACAAAGAAAACAAAAGCAGCGGCTCAAAGCGCTGTCAAACAGCTAAAAGCCTCCAAAACAAAAACCAATTTACAAAAACGATTAAACCGTATTAAGGTTTAACAGAAAAAACGATTCCTTTCAGCGAGGAATCGTTTTTTTCTATTTCAACATTGGCTCAAACAAGCTGTGATGATATTTCCCTTCGGCATCTGCCCTCACTTGACCGAGAATGCTTTCTAACGAAGCCGTCACGCTCTCTAATGCCCGCCGTACTGTACCGTGTTCAAAATCCGCTAAACTCTCCGGCAATTCATCTTCATCCAGCACAAAGACATCACCATTCGGAAGAACGAGAAGATCAATAATGAGGTCTTCAAACATGACCAACTGCCCGTTGAACTGTGTATCTCCCACCATATTAAAATAAGATCCTAGTTCCTTCCCTTGATCATCTCTCCAGAAATATATGTTATAAGGACGATCCTTCCAATAATAAGCGGTCGTATAGCTCCCTTTTGGAATGGTCAAAAAACCAGCACCTGCCTTCATCGTAAATGGGTCTTCAATCTTGTGAAACAGTACAACCTGCTGCTCCTTTGTGTCTAACAGCTGACAGGTATGTTCCACAACTTTTTGATCGTATTTGATTTTTCTCTCGATGACTTTATCCCAACGATCCGCATGCAGCGAAAACAACATGTCACAACTCCCTCTAAACATCTCGTTTCTTTCCAGTATACACCGATTTTTTCTGAAGAAATAAAGGATCGCCTCATTTACTTATGGAAGACCTATGATGAGGTGAAATAAATGAACGGAATCACGATTCTTGAAAACTTTACACAAATTGGACAAATCATCCTCATGATTTGCGGCTATGTCCTTTATTGGCAGCTGGTGAAAACGAAGAAAGAACGAAAGCTGTCTCCTTACGAGCGCATGTTAAAATTCTTTGTCATGTTCGGTTTCATCTCGTGGGTGGTATCCTATTGGGCGCTGGCACTGTGGGCGTAAATTGAAAAAAGGAAGAGCTGTCCATGGAGGTAAGCTCTTCCTTGATTACACGTTATACTATGAACCTGCCGGCTGTTCTTTCTTGATCACATATTGATAGCTCTTGACATGTGTCCCATTTTGGTTCACAAATTCTTTATCAAGCGCACGCTCAAAGCCCATTCTTTCATATAGGCGAATGGAAGCCTGCATTTTATCAGATGTATGAAGATACAGGACATTTTCGCCCCATGATTGCGTCAGTTCAATACTTTTACGCAACAATGACTCAGCAATCCCTTTTCCCCTCACATCGGGATCTACTCCTAAAAACCGGACGATGGCTGATGTAATGCCCATTTCAGATTTGTCATACGCTTGCTCTGATGACCGGAACATTTGAAGCGTCCCCACGACCTTGCCGTCAAGCTCCGCCACAAGCATCAGCTCCATGTTCGGATTATCTACAGCTGCTGCAAGCGCGGCAGAATAATTTTGCCAGCCTTCCTCTGTAAATTGAGGCTCATACTGTGCATAGGATTTGATCAGCACGCGTGTGATGGCCTCATGATCTTCTTTGACTGCTTGACGAATGATTAGCTCTTGCTGCTTCATGTCAGCACCTCCTGCTCTCTATTAGTGGGTATACGCATCATGCAATCACTGCATGCGATCACCTTACTCTTTTCTCTACTCATTTAATGTAAAGAGTCTCATTCGAAAGATCAATCATTTTGCACGGAATCATCTTTGAAAATTTTTCATTGAAAAGGAACGCTTGATTCATTATGCTGTGTTGAGGAAGTATACGAGGAGTGTTGTCATCATATGAGTTCTTTATCTTATCCCCAAGAATCGAAAAAAAATCGATTTCTCCTTGCCGCATTGCTCGGATCTTTAACAGCCCTTGCTCCGCTGGCAATGGATATGTATTTACCTGCTTTGCCTCATATTGCTCGTGATTTTGAGGCGAGCACGGCGTTGTCCCAATTAAGTCTGATGGCTTGTCTTATTGGACTGGCGCTTGGCCAGCTGATTGCAGGTCCGATCAGCGATACCATTGGCAGAAGAAAGCCGCTGATGATTGGCTTGACCATCTTTATTGCGGCATCCCTTCTTTGTACAGTGGTCACATCGATTTGGACGTTCATTCTTCTTAGATTGATTCAAGGACTTGCTGGTTCTGCAGGCATTGTCATTGCACGAGCCATTGTCCGAGATCATTATGAAGGATCAGAAATGACGAAATTCTTTGCACTGCTGATGTTAGTCAACGGGGTTGCTCCGGCAGCAGCACCTATTGCGGGCGGACAGATTTTACGATTCACAACATGGCAGGGTGTATTTGTACTACTCGGAATTCTCGGGGCATTGATGCTGCTGAGATCGATTTTTTCACTGCAAGAAAGCTTACCCGCAGAGCGTAGACAGACCGGGGGCTTTCAACAGATTGCAGGCGCGATGAAAATTTTAGCCAGTGATCGTCTCTTTGTTGGATATGCTCTCTCACAAGGTCTTGTATTCGCAGCGATGTTCGCCTATATTTCTGGTTCACCGTTTGTGCTTCAGGAAATTTTCAACCTTTCTCCACAAGGATTTAGTGCAGCCTTTGCGGTAAATAGTCTTGGAATCATCACGGCTGGACAAGTATTTGCCCGAGTCGCTGCGAAAATCGGTGAAGAGAAAGTCCTTCGCATTGGATTGCTGACAGCTGCATTAGGCGGAGTCACTTTATTTTTGATGATCTCGATTGATGCAGGATTGTACGGCATTCTGATTCCGCTGTTTTTTGTTGTTTCAAGTGTTGGAATTGTCGGCACCTCTGCGCCGTCTCTTGCGATGCAGCATCACGGAGCGCATGCAGGAAGTGCAGCTGCACTGATCGGTGTTGCGCAAATGCTGCTAGGCGCTTGCATGACACCTCTTGTCGGACTAGCCGGAAGCCAAACAGCCTTTCCAATGGGTCTGATCATCATGCTTTGTGATCTAGGCGCACTTTGCTGTTATTTCTTCTTTGTGGCCCGAGCGAAAAAAAGACCCGCATAAGCGGGTTTTTTAGACTGTTGACAAAGGGCTAAAATGATCTTGATTTTAGCTCTTTGTCTTCTTTTCAGCGTGATAGAAAACCTTTGAAGTCTAGGAAGGACGAGCATCGGAGCGGAGCGAATTTGACATTCGTGAGCACCGGAGCGCAGAACTGACAAAGAATGCGAAACACCACATATCATATACGGATACTGAGTTTCTACTGGCAAATCAATAGCTAGCTCCCTAATTTAGGTCGCAATTTAAAATTGCGTCTGAAGAAAGAATATAGCGAGTTTTAATCTCCATTTTGCAGCTGTGAAGTTTAAAAGTCTCCTTTTACTTCTCTATAAAGAAATATCATGGTATTTATCGATACACCCTAACATGTCTAAGTACTTCATAAATATGTCTTTTTTTACAGCGCCCTTTTCTCTTTCCACAACTCTTCTGAATCATTACAAGTTATATTCCACATAATTTTTGTGATCTCTACACCTTTTACTAGTGATTTAGAATTATTCTCTTAAAAGCAAATACTATTATTAATGTCGATTGTACGGACAATAATTAGGCGTTATTACTCATTTTTGCAAAAATACCAAATAAGGAAGGTAAATGTAATATTTACATATAAATAGTTAAATGCAACAAAAATATTAAATAGGAGGCAATTTTTATGTCTAAGAAGAAAAAATCATTCTTGCAATTAATATTGATTTTTTCCCTGATTTGTTTTAGTTTTTCTTCAACTGCAGGGGTTTCTGCGAAAGAAGGTGATTCTTCAATTGTTCCAATCAAGGGAGATGCTGCCGCTGAAATGGTCAATATAGCGCTTGATACTATAGAGAACGGGGGAGTTAAAGCTATAGCACCTGTAGATACATACGGATTGAAAAAATCCAGTGTTTATAAAGTGGGTGGTGGAGTTACAGCTGTTACAGTTCCTATAAATGGAGATTATAGCCTTCCTAGTAATATCACTCTTTTCATTGATGAGGATCATACCGTCTTACAGGCAAATGAAATGTTGGTGACAAAGAATGATAAGGGTAATTTCAAGGTTGAGACTTATGTGGATGGTTCTCTTGTAAAGTCAGTTGATACTGAGCTATCTTATATGTCAGATGAAGAATTACTTGCAGAAAATCCTCCTGAAATTCAAACACAGGGCGTAAAAGCAAAAGCAGCTTGCATTGCATCAGTGCTTGGAATTGGTAGTGGTGCGGCTTATTTAATTGCGGTTGGTTGTGCTGGTTCATGTGCAGCTCCAACGCCGGTTACTGCTCCAATATGTGCAGCATGTATTGGCGCATATGCAGTTCTTGGAGCTGGTGGGATGGGTGCAGTAGTTGCTTGTTTCAAATTGTGAGTCTGAGGGTGTTTCTATGAATAAATTATTAGCGATGTCAATATTAGGATTAGGAATTAGTGGTGCGGCTTTAGTTCTCTCGGTCTCTTTGTTATTCAAAGACCCAAACGAAAACTTTGTGCTGATGTTTGCTGCTGGTTCAGCTGGCGCATTCACAGTTTTCACTGTCTCATCCCTAGTTCTTCGAAAACGTTTGAATCACTTAAGTGATAAAAAGTAAATCCTCTCTAAGGGATAAATATACCTTTATAAAAACAGCCAGTTGTCGAAAATCTTTCGATGACTGGCTGTTTAGTTTCAATTGAATTCAGGTATTGTACAGTGACCTGTATTTCAATAACATTTTTACAATAAAAAAAGACACCAGAGGGATCATTCAACGGTAACACATTATAATGTTAGTACTTGACCTTCTTTCACACTTCAAGTGATTAGTTTGTCGACCACTTCTTTCATTTTCGATTCTACTTCCTAAATACCATTTTTCTCGTTTAATTTAATAAAAACCCTTTTTCCCCATGAACTTGCATACATAAGGATAAGCCTTGGGTGTACCCGAAGAATATCTTTCATTACTAATCAAGTTATACTCGATTAGCATGTCAGTAATGATTTTTGGACTTTCTATTCCCTTTCCCATATAAGCCAGGATATTCTCCTTTTGGATTGTCGTTAGCTCACCAGTTTCAATGACTGAATCAAAGCTGAACAGATCTCGATCAAAATTAGTTTTATATTGATCATTCTCTTTGTACTGATGTTTCTGTTCCATTTCCAGTTTAATTTTTTTCATTTGCTTGTTGGAAAGAGATAAACCCAGTTTGACTTGTTTCTTCATATCTTCACTCATGCTTGGAACATAACCCAATTCATTCACCAAGGACCAAGTTAATTGTGTTCTTCTATTAGAAATTTCTTCAACCTCTTTTTGTATGGAAGCAAACTCTTTCTTAATTCGATTGACAACAGCTTTCTTCAATCCAATATGATCTTCAAAATGTTTTATTCCTAGCCTTTTGCTTTTACCAGTCTGGTTGTGTTTTACAATGTACTGATACCTTAATGGTCTTCCACATTCACACCGGGTATCTGAATTGACAAAACCATTGTCAATGTAATCAATGAGTACCCATCTGCCTATTAGTGATTCAAGATTTAAACTAGAGTTCCCTTCGAACTCTTCCCCAGCCTGCACACTGTTAAAGGCTAATAATCTCTTTTCTCTTTCGTAGCTCTTAAGATATAGTATCTGTTCACTATTCAATTCCTCACTCATCACTATTCCCCTCCTCTCATGACTGCCTATCTTGGAATTCACAAAGTGTTTTATTTTGATAAATTCGTCGTCAAATTCAACTATCCCTTCTTGGTATTTAATCCTAACACCAGCAATACTAAAGTAAGTAAACAAACAAAAAAAGACAGGTTATCTGCCTTCAGTCAAGGCAGAATAAAAAAGAGCTTATGCAAGCTCTTTTTTGTTGTCTTCATATTCTATAATTTCACTTTACAAGATCCATCATGAACACAGATTTGTTCACCTTAAATGTATTGGCAATCTTGCCAGGGTTTGTCTACACGCTGAGACCCGCATAAGCGGGTTTTTTCATTTATTATGGCTTGCTCCAATTGATGGTGCGGAACACGTTACTCTGGTCATTGTTGTGATATGCATCTAAATCAAAGCCTGATAGTCCAAAACCAATTGTCATGACAATTCCTCCGGCAACGGTGAAGATGATCCCCCATTTGATGCATTGCTTTTTTAAATCATTCAAGTTCATACTCTCACGACCTTCTTTTTAAACATTCCCATGAATGCCTTAGTGGTTTGAATAGTCATTTGCACAAATAGCTTTGTCAAGTACGCCGTGGCTATGCCGCTTAATAATCCGACACCTAATAGAAGAATACCAACACCAACCTGCGTCACCACCACATGCAAACCGTCCTGAAAAATAAATGGAGAACCAATGATGCTCCAAAAACCGCCGAGCAGACCAGTAATTGTCAACGCACCTGTCACGAGTGGAATGCACCAAATCACCATATACACAGAAAGAATCAGCAGGAAGACTGTTGCTAGAATACTGCCCCATAACGGAAAACCTAAAATGAGAATGGAGAGTCTTGTGGCTTTTTCTCCAAACGTCGGCACCTGAACGGTTTTGATTCCTTGTTCCTTCATAATTCCTTCAGCGATCATAGCAGGCTGCCCGACTTGATGAACCGCTTCCTGTTCACTGTAGCCATCTTCCTGATAATCCTCAATCATTTCATCGTAGTATTCGATAAACCGATCACTATCTTTGTCGCCTAGAAGATGCAGATGCTTCTTTAGGCTGCTCAAAAATTCTTTTTTATTCATTGCCCTGTCCTCCAGAAATAAAGTCGTAAATCGCCATCACCTGATCCCATTCCTCTAAAAACTGCGCCATATGCTCCCGCCCGCTTTCTGTCATGCGGTAGTATTTTCTTAATCGACTGTTATGTTCCTGGGAATAGGTCTCCACATAATTGTTTTGCTCTAAACGCTTTAAAATCGGATACAATGTCGATTCTGAAATCTCAATACAATGGGACATATCTTTAATGATTTGATAACCATAGGAATCGCCTTTCTTTAATACCGCCAGTACACAAAATTCCAGTAATCCTTTTTTTAATTGTGCATTCATGTTTACAACTCCTAACTCTTTATACTATACATTACATAGTATTGTGTGACAAGAGGTATAGAGAATAAAAAAAGACCCGTTTTAGGGTCTTTTAGCTCTTTGTCTACTTTTCATTTTTATATATTTACAAATCCTTCTCCGAACACATCGCGTACGTCATGGACAACAACGAATGCGTCTCGATCTATTTTCTTAATAATTTTCTTAAGGCGCATGAGCTCCTGCTTTTGAATGACCGCGTACAGAATTTCCTTCGATTCCTTTGAATAATGACCGCGTCCGTTTAAAATCGTTACGCCTCGGTCCAGGGTGTGATTGATTTCTTCCGCAATATCATCTTTGCATGAAGAAATAATCGTCACTGCCTTTTTCGTGTTAAGTCCTTCTATCACAAAGTCCATCACCTTTGTCGCCACGTACAGCATCACAATGGTAAACATTAATTTTTCCGCACCAATAATAAAATAGGAAGCAAATACAACGATCAGATCAAAGAACAAGATGGCATAGCTCACGTTCCAGTCTAAATACTTGTTGGCAATTCTTCCGAGAATGGCAGAACCCGCCGTTGTTCCACCGGCTCTGAGCACAAGACCAATCCCAATTCCGATGATAATTCCTGCAAAAATCGCTCCAATGATCAATTCGTGTACATTCACGACCCATGTTGTGGTCAGGTGTAAAAATAGGGAGTTACTTGCAACGGCAACCACCGTATAAATCGTGGTCTTTTTGTCCAAGTATTTATATCCCACAAGTAATAAGATCGCATTCAACACAAGGTTCGTCAGCCACGGTGCTATTTCAAACAAATAATAAAAAATGATGGACAGCCCCGTGACACCGCCTTCACCAAATTCAAGCGGAATGACAAACATGTTCACTGCTGCGGCAAATAAAAAAGAACCAACTAGAATCATCGCTATATCTTTTACACATTTTTTCAATTTCTTCTTTCCTCCTTTTTTAAGCATATAAAAAACCCTCTTTCTGCACGAAAGAAGACAGTCGTTGGACAACATAAAAATCAAAAGACGGCGTGCCTTTTGATGAAGCTTTCTGAAATCAATCTTTCCATAATATATATCTCTTTTTAGAGGCTGTCAATGACTTGGTTTTCTATTATTTTGACTGCATTTTTATGCATCAAAACCCGCATGTTTTCTGGGTTTTTCCGCCCTACGATGCTTTTTCCTCTCCTTGACAAAAACACTTTAGTCATTTAAACTACTGCCTCATATCATATCCATCATTTCCGATCTAAAAAGGAGGCTGTTTGATTCCATGAATCCTATTCAAAGCCGTTTACAGGCTCACGCACCTTTGATTTTAGACGGTGCATTAGCAACAGAGCTTGAACGAAAGGGCTGTAACTTAAACGATCGTTTATGGTCAGCCAAAATACTTATTGAACAGCCACAATTGATTCAGCAAGTACACTTGGACTACTTCCAAGCAGGTGCTGACTGCGCAACAACCGCCAGCTACCAAACAACGATTGAAGGCTTTGCTGAAAAAGGCTATACAAAAGAAGAAGCGATTGAACTCATGAAATGCTCTGTCACTTTAGCGAAAGAGGCACGCGATCTTTTTTGGCAGGATGAAGCGCGTCGTGAAGGACGGACAAAACCATTTGTCGCTGGATCTGTGGGGCCATTCGGCGCTTATTTGTCTGATGGTTCAGAATATAAAGGAAATTACGGACTCTCAGAGCAGGCTCTCATTGATTTTCACAGACCAAGAATTCAGGCATTAGTAGAAGCGGGTGCAGATATTCTTGCCTGCGAAACGATTCCTTGTCTGATTGAAGCAACTGCCATTGCAAAGCTGCTGCAAGATGAATTCAGCGGGACATCTGCTTGGATTACATTCAGTGCAAAGGATGGCCTGCACATTAGTGAAGGTGATTCCATACGAGATTGTGTACAGGCGCTTGAGCCTTATGAACAAATCGCTGCTGTCGGCGTGAACTGTACGCCGCCGCAATTTATTACTTCTCTCATTCAAGAAATGAAAAAGGGAACGAGCAAACCGATTGTGGTTTATCCAAACTCAGGTGAAATATATGATCCTGAAGAAAAGGTATGGAGCGGAGATACGTCACATCTTACTTTTGGGGAATGTGCACATCAATGGTACAAAGACGGCGCGCATATCATCGGCGGCTGCTGCCGGACGACCCCAGAAGATATCAATGACATCTTAAAACGAACCACATCATAGCACCATGAATCATCACACATACTTTTAAGCAAAAGGGCGGGAAGACATGGAACAAGCAAAAGATCAGTCACAACAATATCAACGAAAAATGACGAGCCGGCACCTGTTCATGCTTTCTCTAGGCGGTGTCATTGGAACAGGGCTCTTTTTAAGCTCGGGGTATACCATCAATCAGGCCGGACCTGCGGGGACCATTCTTGCCTATCTTGTCGGGGCGTTAATTGTCTACCTCGTGATGCTTTGTTTAGGCGAGCTGTCTGTCGCAATGCCGGTCACAGGGGCTTTTCATACGTATGCAACAAAATACATTGGACCTGGTACAGGCTATACGGTCGCTTGGCTATACTGGCTGACATGGACAGTGGCACTCGGTTCGGAATTTACAGCGGCAGGACTATTAATGCAGCGCTGGTTTCCAGACACTTCGGTTTGGATGTGGAGTGGCGTTTTTGCTCTTCTCATCTTTTTACTGAATGCATTTACAGTCAAGTTTTTTGCAGAATCAGAGTTTTGGTTTTCCAGTATTAAAGTGATGGCTATTATTCTCTTTATTATTCTTGGCGGAGCTGCAATGTTTGGTTTGATCCCATTAAAGGGCGGTGAGGCCGCTCCGTTCTTTTCTAATTTCACTGGGGAAGGCGGACTTTTCCCAAACGGCTTTTTACCGATCTTAATGACGATGCTTGCTGTCAATTTTGCTTTTTCAGGTACAGAGTTGATTGGGATTGCTGCGGGTGAAAGCGTCAATCCTGACGAGACCATTCCAAGAGCAATTCGCACAACCGTCCTGCGTCTCGTCCTGTTTTTCGTTGGAACGATCGTTGTGTTGGCTGGCTTGATTCCAGTAGAAGAAGCCGGGGTGATCAAAAGCCCATTTGTCGTGGTATTTGATCGTATCGGGATTCCTTATGCCGCAGATTTCATGAATTTTGTCATCCTGACCGCGATCTTATCTGCCGCAAACTCAGGATTATACGCATCATCTCGTATGCTTTGGTCGCTTTCTGAGGAACGGACACTTCCTAAAAAACTGGCGAAGCTGACGTCAAAAGGCATTCCTTTGAATGCACTCATTTTAAGTATGATCGGTGGTATTCTTTCTTTGCTATCGAGCGTGATCGCACCAGAAACGGTATACCTTGTCCTAGTGTCAATCTCTGGACTGGCCGTTGTGGTTGTATGGATGGGGATTGCTGCCTCACAGTTTATGTTTCGGAAAAGATTTTTACAGGAAGGCGGACAGCTTCATGATTTATCCTTTCGAACACCGCTCTATCCAGTAGTTCCGATTGCAGCCTTCCTCCTATGTCTTGCATCTGTCATTGGCATTGCCTTTGATCCAAATCAGCGGATTGCCCTCATCTGCGGCATTCCTTTCATTGCGCTCTGCTATGCTGCCTATTACGTGACAGCTTGGATTCAGAAAAAACGAGAAAAACCTGGTGTATAAGCATCAGGTTTTTTCATTGACAAAAAAGGATATCGCTAGTAAAAGAAGCACACTTTGGTATATGATAGGAATCTATGATTTTCAGGATGAACCAAGGGAGTTGTCGTGAATATGGAAATGACCATTACAAGAGCATTAAGTGAACTGAAAATGTTAGATAAAAGAATCAACCGAACCGTTGATGAAGCCGTACTTGGTGGATTAATGATCGGCAAACATATACAGCATGGATTTCAGAATCAAGAAGAGATTGAAAAAAAGGCAAAGGCTGATGATCAATCGATTCGAGCTTTAATCAAACGCCGGAATGCCATCAAATCAGCCATCGTTGTATCGAATGCGACCACAATGATTGATGTGGCGGGTGTCCGTATGACGGTGGCAGAGGCGATTGAACGAAAGACGTCGATAGACTACGATATTCGTTATTTACGGAAAATGAAACAGGTGTACAAAGAGCTGGTCGACAAAGCTGAACAAACGAATGAAGATGTGAAAATAAGACTTGATCAGCATTTAGAGACCTTGTTTGGGAAAGATGGAAAGACACAAGCGGCCGCCAACCAAGAGATCGTGAAGTCTTTTCTAGCTGAAAATGAGGCGGTGATCATCGATCCGCTTCGTCTTCGAGTGAAAATTGAACAGCTTTCGAAAGAAATTGAAGATTTTCAAATGGAAGTTGATTTTTCCTTGTCTGAAAGCAATACACTAACGAAAATACAGATCGATTAATTGATTTTGTTAGTGAGCCGAAAATCGATAGGACTAAACACCTCCGAGGGAAAGGTCATTCCCTCCTCATCTGATGATCATCTTAGGATGATCCTTGATAAAAGCTCAAAGCTGAACGTTCAAGGATCAAAGTTCAAGTGTGAAAGTTCTTATCTATCAAAGCTCAAGATTAAAAGTTAAACGCTCGATCGAATCTGGGAAGAACGGCTAATGAGTGTTTGTTTATCGACTCTTTCGGTTGCCGCCCAGCAGGTTTGCTAACAAAAAACAAAGGGCTAAAATGATTTTCATTTTAGCCCTTTGTTTTTTTTCAGCGTGATAGAAAACCTTTGCAGTCTAAGAAGGACGAGCACTGGAACGGAGCGAATTTGACATTCGTGAGTACCAGAGCGCAGACCTGAAACAGAATGCGAGGGTTTGTCTACACGCTGAAGGATGTCACCTGATGACATCCTTTTTTTCTATAAAATTAGTAACGTGATGTATACGCCAAATGGTACACACTTGTGACATTTGAAGATAGTTTGATGTCGTTTGACGTGAACGTCACTGGAACGATATCGTAGTAATGTGTTGACCAGCCTGCATTATTGTATGATTGGTAGCCTGCACCTGCAGGAACTTGAAACGTCAGCGAAAACTGTCCATTCTCATCTGTTGTGCCTGTCGCTGTTTGAGCATATGATTTGATGGCTGCTTCAAAATAAAGCTTGATCGGCTGATTAGGCATGAGGTTTCCGCTTGCATCTTTTAGTGTCCCTTTAAACGTAGCTGGATAATAAGAACCCACGCGATATTTACTGCCATAGCCGTAATTCACTATTCCACTATCGGCTGCTGTGACACTTGTTACTTCTACTGATGCTGGTACTGCACCTGTTTCTTCAGCATGTGCAAAGCTTGGGAATACGAGAAGCAATGATAGAACGAAAGCAAACATGATTTTTTTCATCGATAATTCCTCCTTTTTTTTCCTACTATATTACTATCGACAAGAATTGGTATTTTTCCAGTATAAAACAAAAGAACTTCCCTTTTTTTGAAAAGGGAAGTCCTTTTTTTATTTTTTCACAACCACTTTTACCGCTTTGCTTTCTCTTTTTCTCACATCTGATGCGGTCACATATAAAACCGTTTTGGCTTTTTGTGGTTTTATTTGGGCAGTAAATGCGCCCTTGCTATTGGTTTTGACTGTTTTGATGACTTTCTTTGATTTGTTTTTCACTTTAATGGTCAAACCTGCACCCGCAGTCCCTTTGACCGCTTTACTTTTGACGGTTACTTTGCTCACTTTCGGCTTAGCTGGTGCTTTGCCTTTTTTCACGACGGTTTTGAGCGTCGTAGCGGCCTTTCCTTTTGACATTTTAATGTGAAGGACCTTGTTTTTGTTCTGATGCTTAATCTTCACACTAAAGGTTCCTTTTTTGCCTGCTGTGCCTTTTCCAAGCAGCGTTTTGCCTCTATACACAGAAATAGCAGCACCGGCTTTTGCTTTACCTGTCACCTTTTGATGCTGATCTTCCACTTTGTTCACTGATGCATTCAATTCGACAGCACTTAATGCAGCAAATGCATTCAGTCTGCCATGTCCTGTCATCCAATCAATTCCTGGGATTTTCGGATCAACAATTGGCTCCTCGTTTTCATCATAGAAAACGTCGTCTTTTCCATCAATAGATTTAAATGAGATGTCATCTGCTGTACTTTGCAAAAGATTTCTCACTTGATTTGGCTTTAAGGATGGATTTTTAGAAAGCAGTAACCCTGCTGCTGCTGCCACATATGGTGTCGCCATTGATGTCCCGCTCAGGTATGAGACATTCCCATCAGGCATGAGGCTCGGAATATCCGACCCTGGTGCTGACATGCTCAGTCCTTTGCCATAGCTTGAGAACTCAGCAGCAATATCCATACGGTTGCTTGCGCCAACCGCCATTGCGTATTTTGACGTCGCAGGGTAGCCCATTTCTGGTACGCCATCATTTCCACTTGCCACGACGACTAGTACATTTCTTTGAGCAGCATAATTCATGGCATATTCAATCACTCTGCTGTAGTAGCCGCCAAGGCTCATGTTGATGACCTTTGCGCCTTTGTCCACTGCATGCTTGATCCCAAGTGCAATATGCTCTGTATCGCCAAAGCCATAGGCATCCAGCACCTTCACCGGAATGATGCCCGTATGTTGATTGAGACCTGCCATTGAGTAATGATTATCGGATTTTGCGGCAATGATGCCTGCCACATGCGTACCGTGTCCATTGTCATCAATCGCATCTTTGTTTCGTCCAATGAGATTCGCACCTAAGTCTGTACGAACAGTCCCGTTTAAATCTGTCAAACGGCTGTCTACACCTGTATCCACAACAGCAATTAATGTTTGCTTCATTTTGCTTGTGCCAATCAGTGTATTCATTTGTTCAAATTTGACGTCAGCGCCTTTTTTCCCGCTGTTTTGCGCACTGTTTTTCAGCGGCCACTGATAACCATACTGGGCGTCGTTGCTTAGCGCACGATAGGTTTGAACAGGCTCTGCAAATTCAACATTCGGCATGCTGGAAAGCTTTCTTGCCGTGCTTTTGATGACCGCTTTGCCTGCTTTTAGTGTCTTTCCAGCTGATTCTAGCCCTGCTGGCACATCATAGACATACATTCCTTTGAATAAAGGACTAACTGACTGTGATGTCACACGGTTTTCTTGGATGCCGTAGCTTTTCATCTTCTTTTTCGCAGATTGAAGTGTTTGGCCATCCTTTAATTTAAAAATGATCTTATTCGTTTTAACCTTCTCTTCTTTTACAAGCTTTTGTTTCTCTAATACATAACCAGCTGATTTTCCTTCAAGCTGATCAATGCCAATTTTTTGACTGACAGCTTCTAATTCCTTTTTTAAATATGCCGGACTTGCTTCTTTGAGCATATCAAAAAGGGAGCCGATCGCCTGTTGTTCTTTTTCTGTTACGATATGACCACTAAATGCACCATTTTTCTCTACGTCACTTAGCAGTGTTTTTATTGTGAGCAGATGGTTGTAAACCTTTTGCTGCTCTTTTTGATGTTTGATGAGCTTTGATTTGAGAAACGGCTTTGTCTTTTGGAGCAGACGCGAAAGCTTTTGACCTTCTGCCGTTTCATTGAATCGTTTATCTTCGATTGTACGAATCGATTGAAGAATTTCACGCCCGTACTTTTTCTCAATAATGATGATTTCAGGCTCATCTTCTTCAGGAAAAACAGGTTCAGAAGGCGGAAGATTAGCTCCTTTATATCCGATTGTATATGCCGCATCCTCTTCCTCATCACGGCTGTCTTCCTCTGACCCTAAATAGAGCACTTTGACATAATAGGGACCTGACCATGCATGCGGGAAGTTGATCTCTGTCTCTCCGCTCGCTGTGTCCACGCGATATCTTGAATATGTGTCATCCTTCATCGCTCTGTCCTTGCTTGGATAGACCGATACGGACAGTACTTGTTTACTTTTCACAGAAATTTGCATGTGTGTATGTTTTGCCACCTCTTGTGCAGATGGCGTGATTTCATACCATGACTCTTCCTTTTCATTCTGTAATGTACCTGAGATGACTTCACCATTTTTTAACCCAATGGCTTCATTGACACTTGTTCCATGACTGGCAGCTGCTGCCTCGTATCCAGGTAGTGCTGCCATACATAGAATGATGGCCATGAGTACGATCACACAGGATTTGACCTGCTTTTTGAACATGAAAAGACCCCCTTATCTTTTATGATACCTTGGAAGAATATCACAGAAATACATATAGTAGAATCTGTTTTTTACATAATTAAACTCGTTTTAAGCTAGGATTTGAGATATTCAGTCAGCAAGACGGATAGCTTCATAAACTTTTTGCCATTTCAAACGGAAAATGATGCTATTTAACCATGCTGAAAAGTACATTACAATCAACTTGTAAGCGCTTAACAAATAAGAGAGAAGGGATCAGCTTGTTCCAAAAAGATCATGTTTTCACACAAGTAAACGGACGATCAAAGAATGAGATTTTACAATACATTTCCGAGAAAGCTGAAGACCTTCAGATTACAAACAATCAGGCGGGGCTATTAGCAGATTTGTTGACACGCGAAGACGAAGTCTCAACAGGACTTCAGCAAGGCTTCGCCATTCCACATACAAAAAGCTCCGCTGTACAAACGGCTTCACTTCTTTTTTTAGAACTTGAACAACCCATTGAATGGGGAAGCTTCGATGATTTGCCCACAAGCTATTTATTTACACTGCTCGTTCCATTAGAAGAAGCAAATGTCACACATCTGAAATTACTGTCAGGTATTGCGACCAGTCTAATGGAACCTGCTTTTATCGAGAAGATTCAACCAGGTCAAACAGCTGATTACTATTACGAAGTCATTGAACAACAATTGAAAGAGGGGATTACACAATGAAAATTGTCGGTGTCACTTCATGTCCAGCAGGGTTAGCTCATACTCCAATGGCAGCCAAAGCGTTAGAAAATGCAGGTAAACAGCTCGGACACGAGATCAAAATCGAACAGCAGGGGATTATGGGACAGGTGAACGGCATTACAGCAGAGGAAGCACAGCAGGCAGACCTCTGCATCATTGCCTCAAATCAGCATATCAACGATGCGGAACGCTTCTCAGGCATTCCCACTGTACGTGTCGAAATCGGACGTGCCCTAAAAAATGCCGAGCAAATTATCACTAAAGCTGTAGCACTTGTTGAAAAGAAAAAGTCTGAATCTCAATAAACATGAGCAATGCCATATAGAAAGGAGCAAAGAAAATGAAAGCAAAATTAAAAGTCATTGAAGGCCATCTCATGACCGGTATTTCTTATATTCTTCCTGTAATCATCGGTGCTTCACTTATCGTTGGTTTAGCAAAACTGGTCGGGTTAGGGTTTGGTGTTTCAGATTTAAACACCTATAAGGATGCTGGCGGCATACTGCACGGTGCCTATTTAATGGAGCAGGTCGGCTGGACAGGCATTGGCTTAATGAACGTTCTGCTCGCTGGATTTATCGCCTATTCCATTGCGGATAAATCAGGTCTTGCAGCCGGTTTTATCGGCGGTGCTCTCGCCAGCTCAACAAATGCCGGATTTATAGGTGCCGTCATTGCAGGCTTCTTCGCAGGATATGTTGCTCTTTTTGTAAAAAGAAAAATTCAAATTCAAGGCTCTGCAGCTGGGCTCGTCCCTCTGCTCATCCTGCCGCTTATTACCGTTGGCTTAACCGGACTTCTTATGTCAGTTCTTCTGGGCGGCCCATTAGGCGCTTTGAACACGGCATTAATTGAATGGATCAAAGGTATGGTCGCTGATGGAACAAGCACACTCGCACTCGCTCTCATTTTAGGTGCGATGATTGGCTTCGATCTTGGCGGACCGGTGAATAAATCAGCGTGGATGGCTGGTAACGCCCTCTTTCTATCAGGTGTCTACCTCCCTGCCATTCTCGTCAATATTGCGATTGTCATTCCACCGCTTGGATACGGGCTTGCGACATTGATTCGAAAACGCAACTTCTCCCCAACCTTTAGAGAAGCCGGACGTGGCGGCCTTGTCATGGGCATTATCGGTATTACGGAAGGGGCGATCCCTTTTACCCTCGTCAATCCTTTGAAATTGATTCCGCTCAATGTTGTCGCATGTGCTGTTGGAAGCGGGGTCGCTGCATTATTAGGAGTTCATGACATCATGCCGCCAATTGGCGGGCTATACGGCTTCTTCTCAGTCGGAAACTGGTGGGCTTATTTAATTGGAGCTCTAACTGGCGCACTCGTCATCGGTATTGGCGCCAACCTACTTGTGAATTTCTCTGAGAAAAAAGAGCCAAAAACGCCGGAACATGATCAGAAGCAGAAAGAAGAAGACGATTTTGACCTTGTGCTAGAAGGATAATTTGAACGAAGAAAGGTGTCGTTGATCAATGACTGTCAATGTACATGTGATTCCACATACTCACTGGGACCGGGAATGGTATTTCACCACCTCCCGCTCCCGTATTTACTTAATGAAAAGCGTAATGGACATCTTAGATACCCTTGAAACAGATGAAAGGTTCCATTACTTCATGCTCGATGCCCAGGCTTCCTTATTAGATGATTATCTGAAATGGCGGCCAGAGGATGAGAATCGAATCAAAAAGCTTGTCACAGCGAAACGTCTCATCATCGGCCCATGGTATACCCAAACCGACCAGCTCGTCATTTCAGGTGAATCGATTGTGCGGAACCTGCAATATGGGATTGAACGCTGTCAGCAGTTCGGCCACGTGATGAAAGTCGGCTATGTCCCTGACTCCTTCGGTCAATCCGCACAAATGCCTCAAATTTATCGCGGCTTCGGTATTGTCGATACAGCATTTTGGCGCGGCGTTTCTGACCATATGACGAACCATACTGAATTCAATTGGCGCGGTGCTGACGGCAGTGAAGTCTTTGCTGTGAATCTGCCATTTGGCTACTACTACGGTGGTAATATCCCTGAGAAGGATGATGACTTACAAGCCTTTTTATCTGAAAAAATCGGTGCGCTGCAAGCAAAGGCAACCACAAAGAATGTCTATTTCCCGAATGGTTTTGACCAAGCACCGATTCGCAAAAACCTGCCTGATTTATTAGAAAAGGCCAATGAACTTGACGAGCATCACTATGAAATCAGCAGTTTAGAAGATTATATTGCAGCCGTGAAAAAAGAGCGGACATCTTTTGAGACATTACACGGAGAGCTCATTCATGCGAAGCATATGCGGATTCATAAATCTATTTTTTCAACACGAGCGGATTTAAAAATCTTAAACAATCAAATTGAAAACTATCTCGTGAATGTGATGGAGCCCATCCTAACGATCAGCTATTCTCTCGGACACGACTATCCGCATGATACGGTTCGAGATATTTGGTACCTCATGTTTGAAAATGCAGCACATGACAGCATTGGCGGCTGTAATAGCGACACGACAAATCAAGACGTCTTCTTCCGCTACAAACAGGCAAAGGAAATCGTTGAGAATCTTGTGGACTTGCACATGCGTCTCATCACTATTCGACTGCAAACAGAGCAAGAAATCACATTCACCGTGTTCAATACCCTGCCTTCAAAGCGTTCTGAAGTCATTGAAGTCGAAACCTTTATCACGGAACGTCCATTTACGTTAAAGGATGCTAATGGAAGAACGCTTCAGTACACAGTGAAAAGCAAAACCGATGTCACAGATTATGTGCTGGCACAGCAAATTTCTCTTAACCCAAGTAAAGAAGTGTACATGCCAAAGCAAGTATGGAAAGCTGTGCTGCTGATTGAAGCCCTCGACTTACCGTCAGTTGGTTATACACAGGTCAGCATGGTCTTCGATGAATCAAGCGAATCGGCATGGGAACAAACTGAAGGACGCGTGATTGAAAATATGTATTACCGCATTGCGGCAAATGACAACGGATCACTGGACATCACAGATAAACAAACTGGCCGGACATTCTCTGAGCAAATGATCTTTGAAGACAACGGAGATGATGGGGATTCCTACAACTATTCACCCCCTCGTGAGGACCTGTATGTGTCATCCAAGGATCTTTCATCAGCAGACATCTCAGTGGCTAAAAGCGGCCTGCAGCAAGAGCTGACCATCAAGCTTCAGCTCACTGTCCCTTACGACCTAGAGGAGCGCTCTAAGCAATTGGCTGCGACTTCACTTCCGATCACAGCGAAGGTAGCATTAAACAAAGACGATGCTGTCATCCGTTTTCATGTAGATGTAGACAACCATGCGTTAGATCATCGCCTGCGCGTTCTTTTTGATACAGGCATCGCATCAAACGTATCACTGAGCGATCAACAGTTTGGTACAATCGAACGCCCAACAGAGCTGACGCAAGAGCTAGAATGGTGGAACAATGAACATTGGGAAGAAAAACCGATCACCATTGAACCGATGCAATCATTTGTCGCACTTCGTGATGAAACATATGGTGCCGCTCTGTTGACCGACTGCGTGAGAGAATATCAGATCACAGGAGAAGGCTATACAACGATTGCATATACGCTCTTCCGCTGCTTCGGAAAAATGGGGAAAGAAAACCTTCTTTACCGTCCAGGACGCGCATCTGGGGAAAAAATTGTTGATACACCTGACGCTCAGCTGCAAGGTGCACTGTCATTCTCATTTGGAATGCACTATAGCAAGGACGCAGTCAGCGAGGGACACTTAGCACAGCTTGCCAAACGGTACACCACCCCTGTTCAATGCTACGAGCGGGCAGACTTTTTAAACGGTCGTTTAATTTTCTCTTTCCGAGATGAAAAAGAAGACTTACAATCTACTTATAGCCTGCTTGACATCGAGACAGATGGAGCCATTCTAAGCGCTCTGAAAAAAGAAGAGCATGGAACAGGCATTGTCATTCGTCTCTTCAATCCATATTTAACGCGTCAAACAGCCGCTTCAATCAATAGTTCATCTCTACAACACGGAGAAACAGCGAATTTAGGAGAAACACCTGAAGGACATATACTCAAAGCACAACATGGATCATTACACATTGAACCGCTTACACCTTGTCAGGTACAAACCTACATTGTAAAGAAAAAATGAACATGTAGGGGCGGGATCCATTGGATTCCGCCCCTCTTTAATGGAGGGCATTGATCATGCGAATTGGAGGCATTGAAGCAGGCGGAACGAAATTTGTCTGCGGCTACGGAACAACAGACGGAACGATTGAACACATGACTTCCT
The DNA here is from genome assembly GCF_001429445.1 of Bacillus sp. Root920. Taxonomy (NCBI): domain Bacteria; kingdom Bacillati; phylum Bacillota; class Bacilli; order Caryophanales; family Bacillaceae; genus Bacillus; species Bacillus sp. Root920. Next base: position 14,423 of record NZ_LMJV01000001.1, on the reverse strand, counting down.
TTGCAACAGGGAATCCAGTTGAAACATGCCGGCAAGTGATCGATTACTTTACAAAGCATCGTGTCGATGCCATTGGAATTGGGGCATTCGGGCCTGTCGATGTGAAAGAGCAAAGCCTAAGCTATGGGACGATTTTAGACACACCCAAAACAGCCTGGCGCCAATTCCCTTTCCTCTCTACCTTAAAACAAGCCCTCGGGATCCCGATGAAGCTTGATACCGATGTGAACTGTGCAGCACTCGGAGAAGCCCGTTTTTCAACTGAAGCAGAAAAGCCTGCCTCCTTGGTCTATATTACTGTTGGGACTGGAATAGGCGGCGGTGCCTATATTGAACATCGCCTGATTCACGGATTGCTCCATCCAGAAATGGGTCATATCACTGTTCAGCGGCATCCTCATGACACTTACGGAGGCTGCTGCCCTATACATCATGACTGTTTAGAGGGACTGGCATCTGGTCCTGCCATAGAAGGACGCTATCATACACTGGCACAAATGCTGCCAGAGGATCATCCAGCCTGGTCACTTCATGCTTACTATCTCGGGCAAATGACTGCTAACCTGCTGCTCACCCTTTCACCAGAACGCATCATTCTAGGTGGAGGCGTGATGAAACAGCCCGCTATGCTGCCGCTTATTCTTGATGAAACAGACAAACGGCTTCACGGCTATTTGCAGCTGCCAAAGCCTTTACATGAAATTATCACAAAACCATCCTTTGATGGATTATCTGGTTTAATGGGCGCCATCGCTCTTGGAACTGATGCCTTACAGGCGCAAGGAGCCGCGCAATGATGATGACGGCAGATCCTCGAACCTATCAGCTGATTCAGCGGCTATTTGAAACGAAGGGGTTCGTGAAGCTGGAGGAGCTCACTGCCTCTTTTCGCTTATCTGACCGCTCTATCCGCAATTTAATCAAGGAAGCAAATGAGTATTTAAAGGAAACTGGGGCCATGATTAAAACGATTCGCGGGAAAGGATATACTCTTTTAACGAGTGACCAAGATGCTTTCTTACTTTGGCTTCATCAGCAAAAGCTTCCTGCCCGCTCTCTTGTCCCCGTCATGCCAGAAGAGCGTGTACGATTTATGATGAGAAAGCTGCTGCTTCAATCAGATTACTTAAAAATTGACCAGCTGGCTGAAGAACTGTTTATCAGCCGCATGACGGTCAGCAGCGATTTAAAAAAAGGACGAGAGCTGTTAGCCCGTTACGGCATGACCCTTGTATCAAAGCCTGGATTTGGCTTAAAGATTGAAGGAGATGAGCTGCAAAAAAGAACGTGCTATGCAGACTTACTTCTTGAGGAAGAGCCTGCACTCTCTCATATCACCGAGCGGGAGCAGCTCCATTTTCCTGATATTTCTCTTGAAACCATTCGATCTATTGTGTTGACGAACCTGCATCAAGAGTCATTGCTCATTAAAGATATTGCCTTAAAAAATTTAGTCATTCACTTAGCCATTGCGATTCAGCAAACACGAAAAAACCAGCGGATATCCGCCAGTACCGCCCGCACACAAAGATCACCCGTTTTGATGAGAATTGCACAAAAAATCATACAGCAGGTGAGTGACACTTTTTGTGTGACCTTATCAGAGGATGAAACAGATTACTTAGTCATGCATCTATTGGCGAATCAAACGTGGAAAGAAGCCGCCCAGCATCAGACGACAGTGGAAGTTCAGCAGGCGGTTACAGTCTTTTTACAGCACATTGAAAAAATAAGCGGTCATCGTTTTGCTGATGACAGCATCCTACAGCAAGACTTGATGCTTCATATGAAGCCGTTATTAAATCGCATCCAATATGGCGTATCATTACAAAATCCGCTTTTGCATGAGATCAAAACGTCCTATCCTTACCCGTTTGATTTGGCTGTCAGCGGGCTGAATGCATTACAGCTGGTACGGACGCCAAATGAAGATGAAGCGGCATATGTTGCCCTGCATATCGCTGCTTCATTTGAAAGAAGTCAGCTCGACACCTCGCAAAAAAAGAAAGCGATTATCGTGTGCGGGTCTGGACTAGGGACGGCCAGACTGCTTGAAATTAAATTGAAGGCAGCCTTTCAGCACGAGCTTGACATTGTTGAGCTCTATTCCTATCAGGATTATCTCATGAGCTCCTCTTTGCCGTGTGACGTCATCATCACAACCGTGCCTCTCACATCAAAGGGGAAACCAGTCATTCAGGTCAGCGCCTTTTTTGAACATCATGATATACAGCGTGTAAATGAAGTCATTCATTTATTAAATGGACACGGGGCACCCTCAAAAGAGCTGATGGCGTTTTTTCAAGAGCGATTGACTTTCATGAATGCTGATCTAAGCAGCAAGGATGAGGTATTAGATATATTATGCAGCCATTTAGAGGCGCATCAGCTAGTATCGTCTTCTTTTCGGCCCTCGGTGCTTGAGCGGGAGCAAATGTCGTCTACCTATCTTGGCAGCGGCATTGCAATGCCGCACCCGCTCATCACAAATGAAGGCACCTCCTCTGTAGCCATCGCACACTTAAAACAGCCGATTGACTGGCAGGGAGACCAAGTATCACTTGTCTTTTTATTAGCGATTCATAAGGATGACGCTGCCTGCATGAACCAATTCTTTGAACAGGCCGTCGATTTACTAGACAATCCAGACCGCATTCGCGCCCTCAAGCAAGCCAACACATTTGATGAGCTGATGGATGCGTTGTTTCAATAAGATCAAACAAAAGGCCGCCCAATTCATGAGGCGACCTTTTTATTTAGATATATATCATTAATCGTAGATGACATTTTTTCCTTCTTCACTTAATTTTTTTAAGGAGCTCAGCATATGATTGATTTCTTCATCGGAATGTCTTTCCCAAGAACCTAATTCTGCGACTATTTTCAACGGAGATTTCGATCGATAAGAACGTGTTGGGTTGCCGGGAAATCTTTTATCAGTCACATTTGGATCATTTTCAAACTCGCCTAACGGTTCTACAATATAAATTCTTTCTTTCGCATCAGACCTAGCTAATTCAGCACCCCATTTGGCCGCGTTTAGTGTTCCGGTGAAATAAATATGGTTCGATTTTTTATCCTGATAATTGGATAAATGCAGCGGTTCAAGCAGATCTCCAATCTTCAATTCCGCTTTGGTCCCATGAAAAAATGGCCCGGGATCTAACACCTTTTGCTTGTCATTCATACAGCCACACCCCTCATCGTTTTTGACTTGCGTATAACAGTATACGGCTAGATATGGGCGAGAAACAGTCTATAAATTTCATTAAATTCGGGGTATAATAATAGTAGAGAGTAAGATGTGTAAGCTCCAGTAAGTTGAAAAAACAGCAAGAATACATACAAAGCCGTCTGCTTGAAAGAGATAAAAAGCTGTTAGAGGCCATAAGAAAAACTCAAGAAACTAAAAAATGAATTGCGGCAATGGAACAGGATGAGGATTAAGTAGCCAATGAGACGTTTGAGGTCTTGGCATGTTGGCATCAATAATTATATAATTAACTAAATTTTACTTCGGAGGTGATTTTTGTATGTCTATTCAAGTTGATGATGATGATGTTTTAGAGATGTGTAATATATATGCTCAAGAAACTCATCATAGAGAAGCATTGATTTTAGGAAACAGGAAGGGTTTATTGGAATTAAAAAATGCGATAGATCAGGCTTTAAAAACTGGTAGTGCTGTTGCAAATTTATACCCATCTGATTTTGAAGGATATGAAACTTGTATTGCTTTAGTAGACGATGAAAATCAATTTGAGAAGTTGATGACTCCTTATGTAGAGCAATATGTACAAGATGATGATGCAATTGATCCAATTGAAATTATTAAAGATTACGATGCTAAAAAAGAAAAGCCCTTATAAAAGGGCTTTTCTTTTTTAGTGGAGTATTGTTCTACCTTTTACAGCTTTGTGTTTACTTGGTACTGATGCTCTAAGAGCATGGTGTATTTGAATTTTTGGAGCTACATGAAAATGCCAGTACCAGTTTGATGATCCTGGTTTTAGTGGTATGACTCCGTTATCAACTGCAAATACTCGTATTTTCTTTTTTCCTTTTTTATGGAACACTTTTACGAGACTCTCGACTTTTCCTTTTCTATTTTTTACATACCAATCGATATGATAGTTCTTCCCAAAACCTTTTATTCTGTTCTTCAAATACTTCAGTGCAACTTTTGCGCCTTTTGATCTTATGGCCCACAAAGCAACTCTTCCTACGGTCATTGCGATTGGTACGAAAAATATTGGTAGTGCTTGTGTTGTGATTTCACTCTGACTACTTTTGGAATCAAGTTGTTTCATTCGGTTTTCTAGAGCTAAAAATTCTTCATTGTTGAAATATTGATCTATCACTTTATATTGTTCTGACTCTGACATGTTTTCAAATTCTTTTTCTGTAAATGGAAGGTTTTCTATGTATTCTCCCATTTTCATTTCAAGTTCGTCTAATTCTTTGGTAGCTTGTTCATTTTGTAGAACTGTTGGTGTTACTAACGTTTCTAATTCTTGTGAATTGATAAAGTGTGTTTCTGCTGATGCTTCCGATGAAAATGGAGTCCATATTGATATGACTAGAGCTAGGGTAATTAGGGTTAAAAGTGTTTTTTTGAACATTTTGTTCACATTCCTCCTTTTGTATTAAATCCCAAATAAAGGTTATCAAATCAAAATGAGTGTATCAATGGATTTAAGATAGATTTAAGAAAATTCCTTTTTTGTTTGCGGTGTCCGCAATCATTTTTTTATTTTTTAGAACTTCGTTTTGGTGAAAATTTCTGTGGTAGAATTCGTTAACTTATGAAGTTCGGGGAAGATTTCCCCGACTGGTTCGGACAGCATCCGAGGAGGCAAGAAATACGCAAAGAAAGCAGTTTATTAGGCTGTTAAGATCAGACTATCCTTTTAGAACAACTCGAACAATATGATCTTGCCAATAAAGTGAACGAAAAAAAGCCAACCACCCGCTCATAAGGTGATTGGCTTTTTTATCGTTATTTCCCGATGTTGTCTCCATTTTGCTGAATCAAGGTTTCATACCAATAAGAGCTCTTTTTGCGAATTCTTTTGAGGTCTTTTAGGTCAAATTCGTCGCGATTGACGTAGATGAACCCGTAGCGCTTGGAGCATCCTTGGTGTGTGCTGATTAAGTCGATGGCTGACCACGGGCAGTATCCGAATACCTCGACGCCGTCTGTGATCGCCCACTTGATTTGTTCGATATGTTTTTCTAAATAATCAATTCGATAATCATCCTGAATTGATCCATCTTCTTCTAACTTGTCGAATGCACCCAATCCATTTTCCGTGATAATAAGCGGCAGCTGATAGCGGTCATAAATCTCCCGCATCGTTGAACGGAAGCCGACAGGGTCAATCTCCCAGCCAAACGCATTTTTACTTAAGAATGGGTTGTTGCCGCCTTTGTAGACGCCATCTTCACCTGATTTCAAATGCTGATCTCCGCCGCGTGCAAATTCGTCGTTGCCATCTCCTTTACTCGCTTCAACTGTTTGTGAGGTGTAGTAGTTAAAGGCAATGAAGTCTGGCTTCGCGCTTTTCAAAATATCCATATCTCCCTCTTCGATGACAGGAAGAATGTCTTTTTCTTTCATGTACGCCCAAGCCAGGTTGTTATAACGGCCGAACACCGCCATATCAAGATAAAGCCAGTTGCGGATCGCATTGTAATTCGCCGCAGCAAGCACATCTTCAGGCTTTGGAGAAGCCGGATAAATGAGCGCAATGTTTGGCGCTGGTCCAATTTTCGCTTCAGGCAGCATTTGATGACAAAGCGTCATGGCTTTTGCCTGTGCAACAAGCATATGATGATTCTGCTGATACAGTTCTTTTTTCGGATTTTCTAAATTTGGATCAAGTGTACCTAGCGCTGATCCATGTAAGATCATCATGTTTTGTTCATTAATGGTCAGCCAATAGTTTACCTTCTGACCATACTCCTTGAATAGCACCTCTGCATAGCGTTCAAACGCATCCACTGTCCCGCGGTTAGACCACCCGCCCTTTACTTGAAGCGCATGAGGCAGATCAAAATGATACATTGTCACGATTGGTTCAATGCCATAGCGGCGCAATTCATCGATGAGTGAATGATAGAATTCAATCCCCTTTTGATTGATCTCCCCATCTCCATCTGGAATGATCCGTGTCCACGCAATGGAAAAGCGATAAGCCTTCAAGCCCATTTCCGCAAACATCTTCACATCCTCTTTATAACGGTGATAGTGATCGCTTGCCACTTTAAAATCCGTTGTCCCTTCAGGATAACTTGCTCTCATGTCAATGACAGAAGGCCCCTTGCCATCCTCGTTCCACGCACCCTCTACCTGATAGGCGGAAGTAGATCCGCCCCAGAAAAAGTCTTTTGGAAATGATGCTAGTGTTGAATATCTCATGATTTCTTCCTCCTTTTGATTAAACTAGATGTAAAAATGATTGGCCTGGTGTGATTTGTTTCTCTTCTGTTTCAATGATATCGCTAAACTCACCTGAATTGGTAATAATAACGGGTGTTGTGACTGACAGGCCTGAAGCTTGGATGGCTTCTATGTCAAACTCAGCAAGCAGTTCGCCTTCTGTGATAGTTTGCCCCTGAACAACCTTCGGGGTAAAATGCTTTCCGCCTAATTGTACGGTATCCAATCCGATGTGAATGAGTACCTCTGCTCCGCTTTCTGAGGTTAGACCATACGCATGTCCAGTTGGGAACACCGTTGTCACAACTCCTGATACTGGTGCAAACAGCTTTCCTTCTGATGGAATGATGGCTGCGCCCTTTCCTAATGCACCAGATGAGAATGCTTTATCCTGCACTTCCTCCAGCTTGATGACCTCGCCCTTTAAAGGACTTTTCACATGAGCTGCTTTGACCCCATGTTCGTTTTCAATTACCGGTGCAGAAGCGGCTGCTGGCGTTTCATCTTCATCTACTGGATCTTTAAATCCAATCAAATAGGTTAGGATGATCGAAAGGACGAACGAGACCGAGATACCGATGATGAACCCTGTAAATCCTTGACCGTAGAAAATCGGCAGTGTCAGTAAACTTGGAAGGCCTGACGCAATTGCAATACTTTGTGAATAACCGATAATCGCACCGCCGACCCCAGCAGAGATAACGGCTGCAATAAATGGTTTTTTCAAACGAAGTGTGACCCCGTATACAGCTGGCTCTGTGATCCCAAACACAGCAGAAACTGCTGTTGATCCAGCCAGTGATTTCAGTTTTTTATTCTTTGTTTTCAGCATAACACCGATGGAAGCACCGGCTTGTGAAAATACAGCTGGCGCAGTGGCCGGCTTGATATGATCTTTCCCATGGACTGCGATATTATTTAAAATCACTGGCACAAGTCCCCAGTGGATACCGAAGATGACAAGAATCTGCCAAGCCATCGCAATTAAAGCACCTGCAAGTGTAGGACTAAAGGAGAATACTTTCAGCAAAACAGCTGCAATGCCATTCCCTGCATACACACCAAATGGTCCGAATACGATGAGTGTCAGCGGAACAACCGTGACAAGCAAAATCAGTGGAGTAATAAAGTTTTTGACACTTTCATGAATAACTTTGTTAAAGAAACGTTCGATATATCCCATGACAAACACTGCCAAAATGATTGGGATGACCGTAGATGTATAAGACATTAAGACGACTGGAATCCCGAAGAATGTCACATCTCCGCCGCCTTTTGACAATTCTTGAATGGTTGGGTAAATCAGTGCACCTGCTATCGTCACAGCGACAAACGGATTCGCTTTAAACTTCCTAGCAGAAGTGAATGCGAGCAATAATGGCAAGAAGTAGAACAAGCTGTCTGACGCAGCAAATAAAATTTGATACGATGTATCTTCAGGAGATAACCATTTCGCGTTGATACAGATGCCTAATAGACCTTTTAAAATACCTGCACCCGCCATGACACCGAGAAGTGGTGTGAAAATCCCCGATACAATGTCGACGAATTTCCCGAAAAGGCTTGTGCTCTCTTCACCTGATTTTGCAGATGAAGCAGCGGAATCCTCTAATAGATTCGTAAACTCTCCAATTTCTCGATAAACCTCTGGTACGGTATTGCCAATGACCACTTGAAATTGGCCGCCGCTTTCCATAACAGTAACGACGCCATTTAATTTTTCAATGGCCGCTTTATCTGCTTTTGATCTGTCATTTAAGGTGAAACGAAGCCTTGTGGCGCAATGCACCAATGAATGGACGTTTTTCTCTGTACCAATGTGTTTAATAATGTCTTCTGCTAATTGACGATAACTCATGCAAAAACCCCCTTTTTTTCAAAAAAATACGTTTTTGGGCAAAATAAAAACCTAAACGGGCACCAAAAATAGTCGCAGCTTGCTGTTGCGCTTTTTCAGTGAACGTTTAGGTTTTGCCTGCCGAACAGTCACAATCCTCTAAGACGATCATTGTGAAACCGTATTCTTTTATGTTTATGAGCAAATAGTACCACTCACCTTTTCTCATGTCAACGCTTTCTTTTAAAATCTATCTTTATTTTTCTCGTTTGATCAGTCGATTCAAATGAATGGATAGATACAGCATCTCCTCTGATGTGAGATCCCGGTGATAGGTTTGATAGACATATTCTGCGATTTTCTTTGCGCAATCGTATGCTTTCGGATATTTCACTTTGATCAGCTGATATAAGTCCTGATCTTCGCTGACAAGCAGTGTTTCGTTAATCAGACGCTGGACGAAAAAGCGCAAATGCGTGAGAAAACGGTAAAAGTTAAGCGAGTCTTCATCAAATTCCATGTTGAGATGATATTTCACAATGGTGAGAATGGCATTGACTTCCTTTGTGATATTGACCGTCGTATTCATATCCTCATTGAGCTCTGCGTTAATGATATGCATCGCAATAAAGCCTGCTTCATCCTCCGGCAATTCAATATGAAGACGCTCTTCAATCATCTCAAGACAGTCCTTTGCCACAAGAAATTCATCTTTGTATAAGCGTTTAATCTCCCAAATAAGCGAATTCTCAATCAGATGATTTTTCTTCAGCCGTTCGATGGCGTAATGAATATGGTCTGCCAGCGATACATGCAGACTTTCGTTTAATCTTCGGTTCAGCTTTGTATGTGCATATTGGATCATTTCCTCGGTCACCTTGACCACATCATACGGAACCTCTTGAAGCAGCATTTTCATCCGCTCGTGAACGGAATGATCCTCCAGGCGGAAGACTTTATCAATCAACGCTTCGTCCACCGGGTCCCCGGGACGTCGCTGGAAAGCGATGCCTCTGCCCATGACAACGATTTCTTTTCCATGTTCATCTATGACACTAATGACATTATTGTTTAGAACCTTTTGAATCTGCATTTCCAAACACCTCCGTCTATGACCAACAACTTTACTCAAAATATGCTCTCATCTTAACACAATTGTCAAATCACTTGATATTTTTATCTGACTTTAGCAATAGTTCTCATCAATAGTCAACCTCTTCATTGCTGGTCTGATCGTGCATCAGCCTGCATACAATACTCCTGAGGAGGTGACCTTCTGTGAAAGCTTTTTTCTGGTCTGCATCATTTTTATTCTTGCTCATGTTCACCCTCATCATTTTAGGCATCGTGTTCTGGCTGAGTGGACAAGGCTTAGGCCAGCTTTGGAGATATGTGCTCATTTCACTTGTCACAGCAGCCGTTTTGCGCGGCGTCACCACTTGGCTGAAACGGCATGTGATGCACCTTTCATCCAAATAAAAACGGCTGCCCCGAGTGTTCAGGCAGCCGTTTCTTTATTCTTTGGTTGCTGCAGCTTCTTTCTGAGAAGCACGCAGCTCATCATTGATTTTTTTCGCATCCTCTAAAAACTCAGTTTCATATCCACTTTTGAGTGCCCACATATAAAATAGCAGAGCTACCACTGTAATCAGTGCCATGTCCCAGCCATAATGAATGATGTTATAACCGCCGAATTTGTCACTGCCAAGGCAGGAAATCGTCATCATGACAAGCAGGTACACCACCATCCAAGCACCCGCCTTAAAGTTGCGGCCGAAGCCTTTCCACTTCGCTTTTGCTTGATAGTAAAAATAGATAGGTAGACCGATGAGAATAATGAACAGCACCTGACCTGTTAACGGCCATCTTGCCCAATACAGCGTCAATGAGGCAAAGACAAAACCGAGAGGAGCAATGATGCTGAGTCCTTTTATTCGAAGCGGACGATATAAATCTGTCCCTGTCTTTCTCAGCGTCATGACGGTCACTGGTCCAGTCAAATAAGAAATGAGTGTAGCGACAGAGATAATTTCTGCAAGTACACCCCAGCCTCTAAATAAAAACAGAAAGATAAACGATACGGCTAAGTTAAAAAACATTGCTGGACGAGGCACGCCGTAAATAGGGTGCAGACGGCCAAGCACACTTGGCATGTATTTGTTTTTTTCCATTCCATAAATCATACGAGACGTCGTTGCGGTATACGTAATTCCTGTACCAGAAGGTGACACAAACGCATCCGCATATAAAATCAGAACAAGCCAGTTAATCCCAAGCGCAATGGCAAGGTCCGCAAATGGCGAGTTGAAATTCAAATGACCCCATCCGTTCACAATCATAGATGGATCAACAGCACCGATAAAGGCGACTTGTAAAAGGACATAAATCACAGTTGCAATGAAAATCGATCCGACAATGGCAATTGGAATCGACCGGCCTGGATTTTTTGCCTCACCGGCCATATTAATCGGGCTTTGGAAGCCATTGAAGGCAAACACAATCCCAGATGTCGCAACAGCTGTCAGCACACTCGCCCAGCCGTTAGGGGCAATACTTGTTCCAGAAGTAAAATTCTCACTATGAAAACCTACGAATAAGAGCGCACCAATTGTTAATCCTGGAATGACAATTTTAAACACGGTAATGAATGTATTTGCTTTTGAAAATAACCCAACTGTCCAATAATTAAGCAGAAAGTAAATCACAAGAAGTACACTGGCAACCATAAGACCTTCTGTCGTCAATACCCCTTTGGTGACCAAATGAGATGTCCACTTTGCCCACTCCCAAGGCCAAGAGCTCATGTACTGGACGGAAGCAACCGCCTCAACTGGTATCACGGAGACAATGGCGATCCAGTTCGCCCAAGCTGCAATAAACCCAATAAAAGATCCGTGTGAATATTGCGTATATTTGACCATTCCGCCTGCCTCAGGAAACATCGATCCGAGTTCACTATAAGACAAAGCGATAAATAAAATCACAACCATCCCAATCAACCAGGATAAAATAGCAGCAGGACCGGCGATTTGAGCTGCACGCCAAGCACCGAAGAGCCATCCTGAACCAATGATTGAGCCAAGACCTACCATCATTAAAGCGAAAGTTCCCATCCTACGATGCAAATGATTCATGTTCATAACACCTTTCGATTAAAATACAGAGCATGTGTCAAGTAAGCGTCTTTCTTTCAAAGCAGCTCACTTTTCATTTCACTGGCAAATATTTCTTCTATTGAACTTTTACCTTTGTTCATTTTTTCGCCTGTTATATTATCTCTCAATTCTTCATTTTCTGAAATAGTCGAACATGCTTATTTCAAAAGAAAGCGCTTTTTCACCTGTTCAATCTATTAGACTGAATAACTACCTTTACCCTTATTTTGAAAAAAACAAAACAAAAAAGATAGAGGAAATGACTTCCTCTATCTTCTAATCCCCGTCATGTATAGAAAAAAAGGATAGAGGGGATTCCCTCTATCCTTGTGAAATCGCTTGTTCTTTTTCAATGACAGCTAGTCTTTCTTGTACTTCTTCTTCAGATAAATTGTGTTGTTTCACATACAGGTTCCGTTCGCTTGTGCGGCATTCATGACTGCAGCTGCGCATATATTTACGCTCACTCTCTTCAGTGGCAATCATCTTACGGTTACATGCAGGGTTCGCACAGTTCACATAACGCTCGCAAGGCTCACCAGTGAAGAAATCTTTTCCGACAACCACATGCTCTGTTTGATTCACTGGTACTGTTAAGCGATTATCAAACACATAGCATTGACCGTCCCATAGCTTCCCTTGCACTTCTGGGTCTTTTCCGTAAGTAACAATTCCGCCGTCAAGCTGAGAGACATCTTCAAAGCCTTCACGCTTTAACCAGCCTGAGAATTTCTCACAGCGTACACCGCCTGTGCAATAAGTCAGGATTTTTTTCCCTTCAAGAATCTCTTTATTGTCACGAATCCACTCAGGTAATTCACGGAATGTCTCAATATCAGGACGGACTGCCCCTCTAAAGTGACCAACATCAAACTCGTAATCATTACGTGCATCAATCACAACCGTATCAGGTGATTGCATTTGCTCGTAAAATTCGACCGGGCTAAGATGTTTCCCCGTTAATTCTAACGGATTCACGTCATCCTCAAGGCTGAGGTTCACGAGTTCCTTCCGGTGGCGGACGTGCATTTTCTTAAACGCATGTCCATCTGCTTCGTCAATTTTGATCGGCATAGACGCAAAGCGCGGATCTTCTTTTAACGCTTGCATGTACTTGTCCGTTTGCTCAATGGTTCCAGAAACCGTTCCGTTCAAGCCTTCTGCTGATACAAGGATACGGCCTAACAAACCAAGCTCCTTACAGAATGCTAAATGCTCTGCTGTAAACGTCTCTGGGTCCTCAATGGGGACATATTGATAGTAAAGTAAAACGCGGTATTGTTTTTCCATCTATATAAACACCTCTTAAATTTAATCAAAACATACCATTCTTTATCATACAGGAAATACATACCTAAAGGCAATGTCGGCGGCTCAATTCCATAAAACGGAAGGGCCTTTCTTCTCATATTTATTTGACAGAACTTTCTGTTAAATGAGATGATTTATGAATGATATGATGTAGTAAAGGAGCAATGATCATGATCCAGCCAGAAGATATTGTCAGAAGCGGTCCTAACCAATTTATTTCTCAAAAGGGAATATATCATGAACTAGATTCCCTTGTATCTGCTTTTCAGTCACCTGCTGTGGTGACAGGATATGATTCATACCAAGCTTTTTCACAATACACAAAGCTGCCGCCCGAGTGGCCTGTCATTCAGCACAAAGGATACAGTTCACCCAATGCGGTCACATGGATCGCAGAAGAGCTTAACGGGTCAGATGTGATTATCGGTATCGGAGGCGGTACGATTTTAGATACCGCAAAATCAGTTGCAGATGCTCTTCAAATCGAAGTTATCATGGTACCAACGATTCCCGGCACATGTGCTGCCTCTACACCACTCAGCGTCATTTATGATGATAAGGGCAATTTCATGAGAGTCGATTATCATAAACGATCAAGCTACCTCACTGTAATTGATCATACTTTTTTGCTTTCCTCTCCTCTTCCCTACCTTCAAAGCGGAATTGGTGATACGCTGGCAAAATGGTATGAAGCGGAAGCGATTATTCGTAACACAAAAAATGCCTTGCCGCTCATGGTGCATGCTGCACTAAAGCAGGCGGTATATGTACGAGACATTCTTCTTTCTCATAGTGAAGAAGCGGTCAACAGCTTAAAAACAGGTCAGCTTTCACAAGCATTTGCAGATGTGACAGATACGATTATTATGTTAGCCGGAACAGTCGGAGGCTATGGGGGGCGTTATGGAAGAATGGCAGGAGCCCATGCCGTTCATAATGGATTGACATTTATTGAAGAAACGCATCATGTGTTACATGGACAAAAAGTGGCTTATGGCATCCTTGTCCAGCTTGCCGCAGAAAACCGAATGTCCGAGGTAGAGGAATTACTTGAACTCTACCAAACACTCGGATTACCTAAAAATATGCGCGATCTTGGTATTACAACTCAGCTGGACGAGGCGGCATTTACAGTGGCAAACCATGCTGCACGTAAAGATGAAACCTTTTGTTTGATTGGAGACTATGCTAAAGAAAAGATTATCGACGCCATTCAAATCATTGAGACCTTTCAATCTCAAAAAATGTCTACACATGAAGGCAAATAAAAAAGCACAGGCATCGGGACTGACCCCCGTTTTTGAGACAGGGATCAAAACACCTTTATACAGCCAATTGCCGATAGTTGATCGGTGATTGGTTGTTTAGTTTCGTTTGAATACGAATGTTGTTTAATAATAAATGTATTCTTTGACAGTGNGGGACTGACCCCCGTTTTTGAGACAGGGATCAAAACACCTTTATACAGCCAATTGCCGATAGTTGATCGGTGATTGGTTGTTTAGTTTCGTTTGAATACGAATGTTGTTATAATAATAAATGTATTCTTTGACAGTGCGTTCTACAATGTTGGTTGTAGTTCGATCAATGCTGTTAAGATAGAACGTTTCAGACTTTAGCGAGGAATGAAACGATTCGATGGAGGCATTATCAGCGGGCGTCCCTTTACGGGACATGC